>JBAXNG010000006.1:0-170214 GCA_037133875.1 Verrucomicrobiota bacterium
CAAACGTGCAAAAGTCGAAGCAAGCTTCGAGGTATCAGACCCAATGCGAATGAACTAGGAAGACTCCCCCACTCCCCTCGCCGGTTTACGTAAAACGGATCGGGGGCGGCGTCGGTGGGATTCGCTCCAGTGGACGATCCGGCGAAAGTGTCGGCACCTCCATCTCGGCCTGCGGCTGCGGATGGAGTTGAATCGGCGGTAAACTACCCCGGAACGGTTCACCGCGACGGTGCGCTTGATGCGCAACCGCTGGAGCCGCTGGAGCCGCTGGAGCCGCTGGAGCCGCTGGAGCCGCTGGAGCAGGCGCTGCAGAAACGGAAGTCTGTGGTGAAGCCGGCTGGGGTTTTGCAACCTGCAACGGAGGCGCCGGTGCTGCAGGAACCGCAGGAGCAACCGGTGCAGGAGCCATCTGTGGATCTAGATTAACTACTTGTTCTGAGTGTGTTACACTTGCTTTTGCCGCTTTTTGCACCGGCAACAACGGGGGAATCGCCTCTTCTTCAAAAGCTTGTTGCTCGACTTCGTACTCTTCCACTAAAGGCGCAACCTGTTTAGAAGCCGATTCTGTGGGCTTCACCTCCACCGGCGCACTCACCACCTTCACTTCCGTCGTAAAGCCCGAAATGAGGCTAATAGGTAGGAACAACAAACCGTTTAAAGAGACAAAAGGAACCAGCGCGCTCCACGGCCCCACCAACCCCTCCGCGCTGCGCCCCATAAACGTAAATAACCGCAGCGCTTCCTCCCCCGCTGCCTCAGGTGTCGGAGAGGCCCCGCCCTCGTGAAACATCAACGCCCAGGCACCAATCTGCACCAAGGCCAAGGTCAGAATCCGAAGCGTCTTTCGGAGACGTAATCCGGGACTTCCGTTTCCAAAGGAAAAGGTCGGCGCCAACACCGCGCACAGCACGAGGTTGGAGATCAAAATCAACAGACCAATTCCAAGAACATCAAGAGAACGCATGGCTCCTTAAAAAGGTCATGCGGAAGGCGGTCCGGCAAGGGAGAACCGCCCCCAATTTTTATCGCTCTAGAACGAAACAAACCGTGCCTGCCCAACCGTAGCCCGTAAGACCGTAGGCAAGGCGTTCCGTTTGAAGCCCACGCTCAAGGTATGTGTCCCCGCTCCCAACTCCTTTTCCACGATACCTGAACCGATTTTTTGTCCGTCCAGCCACACCTCATCCGCCCCTTCCACTTCCAAGCGGACTTTTCCAGCCACCCCTACCGCCATCCGGCTCACCCCATAAACCATCTCGCTTCCCGTCACCACCGCCAACGGCATCTGCAAGTGTTCCGGCAACAAACGCCCATCCGTCAGCGTGTACGCCATCGGTGCAGCCTGTAAGCCCTCGCCTGTCTTCGCGCTCTCCACACTTCCGACAATCTTCCATGCCCGAGCCACTCCCCCGTTACTCGCATCAAACACCCCAGGCCGCCCCACGGACCCGAGGAACGCAAACAGGTTCACCTTGTCGTCTTCAGAAAGCGCTTCCACCAGCCCCTGCGGCATCAATGACCCCAGGACCTCGCTGGACTTGATCTTCGATTTCTCAATCGCCATCTCCACGCCTCCCGGTACCCGAACTCGAATCGTGTTCCCGGCTTCCTCAAACGGAATACCCACAACCGCCCCACCATCCGTCAGCGTGTAGTTCACGCCGTGGTACCCTTCCTTCACCTTCGCACTCGGGACCAACACACTCTCAATAATGTAATCCAAAGGTGCACTTGCTCCCAACGTGGACATATCCGGCCCCAACTTCCCACCAGCCCCACCAATCGCGTGACACTGTACGCAGCTCATCATCACGCTGTGATAGACCAACTCCCCTTTCGTCGCATTGCCCTTCAACTGCACAAGCTTCGTCCATTCCTCAACAGAACGTTCCTTCGCGCCAGCAACACCACCACCCACCGTGCCTTCACGGAAAAATCCGAGCGCCTTGTTCCCCTTGCTCCCAAGTTCCTGAGCCGCCTTCACTCCGGCAGCCACCGCTTCACGCGGCAACTTCGCTGCCGACTCTTTCGCGATCTTCTCCGCCAACCCCAAATTAGCGCTCATGACGGCACGCCACACTGCCACTGCTTCTTCGCCCTTCGCGGATGTGGACACAAGATCCACCACGGCTTTCTCCGCCTCTCCCGGACGCACCTTGACCAAAATCACCACAGCCTTCCGGCGCAGCTCCATGGAACGTTCAGGCGCCAACAGACTACGCGCTTCCTTTAACGCCGCTTCTCCGCCCATCTCACGCAATCCTTCGATCGCAGCGTCACTCAACCCTTTGTCAGTTCCCGCTGCCAACTCGCCCAAACGAGGCGCCAATTCCTCCCGTTTCCACGATCCTGCCAGTGCCAGCGCCGCCTTCACCACGCTCACATCCTTGTGATCCAAAAACTGTGCGACCTCCGCCACACCCTCAGCAGGCTTGGCTCCGCGCGCCGCAACAGCTTTCAACGCCGCCAATCCATCCACGATCACCTTCGGATTCTGCGCGTCCTTTTTCACCAATGCCCACACCTGCCCCGCCTCGGACACTCCACCGGCATACGCCACTAACTCAAGCCACGGACCGGAACCATCCGCAGGAAGCGTCATTCCTTTCATCACCGCCGCCACCGCTGGCCCAGCCACCGTCGGGTCCATCACCCGCAGCCCGCTCAGCAACTCCGTCTCACGGCCTTTCCAGTCCCATTGTCCCGAAACAATCGATGCCACCCACGCGCCACCCAACTCGCGCAGCGTCCGGGTCACCGCAAATTTGTAAAAGACATCTCCGGCCGGTTCAGCCACCGCCGCCTTCAATACTGCATTCACAGCTTGAGCATCCCCGCGCCGAGAGAGCGCGCGCATCGCCTCTAACCGGACTCGAGGAGATTCATCCTGTGACAACGCCACTAGCCGGGCCTTCTGCTCCGCGCTTTGTTCCACTGCACCCAACCAACGTGCTTCCCACGCTTTCCCGGCTGCGTCCTTCACCTCCAGTCCGTTCAGTGCAGCTCCCGCTCCCAGCGCTGCAGACCGCACAAATCCAGCCTCACGCGCCGCTTGCGCCGTGCCCTGCTTCTTCTGCCAGGCCGCTACCTCGTCCATTCCTCCGGTACGAAGCTTCTGGCTCAACAACCGACGGGATTGCTCCTGTTCCCACAAATTCGACGACAACAGCCCATCCAGCAGCTGCACCGTGGAACGCTCCGTTAACGCCTCCCATTTCACCGCCGTACTCCCCTTCCCTGCGATCCTCCAAATCCGGCCATGCACCTTGTCCCGACGCACATCCCGGAAATCCACCTCCCCGTGGTTAATCACCGGATTCGTCCAATCCGCCACATACAACGCACCATCCGGTCCGAACTTCACGTCAATCGGACGGAAACTCGCATCCGGCGTCCGAATCACATCAGGCTGATCGGTAGTCGCGAAACCACTCCGGACTGGGGTGGCCTTTTCCAAATCGTTAATCGAAAACCGCACCATCCGATGCGCCCGAAAATCACAGGTAATCGCGTTCCCCTGCCAATCCGAGGGGAAGAGAGGGCTCTTTATCAGGGCTAACCCAGCAAACTTCGGATAACTACCGGAGCTGATACTCGGCATGGTTGCCGTTGAGCCCTCGGAAGGCGCTTGGGTCGAACCGGGAAATCCCCAGCTGATGCCGTTCGACCCCGCACCATCCGTCAGGAAAGACTGTCCTTCATTGTTCGTCTGGTGTCCCCACGTATTCACCAGTCCTTTGGTGAATACTTCCACTCGTTCGGAACGAGGCTCATACGCAAGCACCCCACCACTATTCAGACGCACCACTCCCCACGGAGTCTCCATATGCGAGTGAATGTAAATACTTTGGCTGAAATACAACCGTCCATCGACTCCCCAGTGCAGCGTGTGGATCGTATGATGCGTATCCTCCGTCCCAAACCCACTCAGCACGATCCGACGCTCATCCGCCTTTCCGTCGCCGTCTTTATCCGTAAGCAACAGCAACTCGGTTGACGCCCCCACATAAACATTCTGAGACCCGCCTGGCCCCAATTCCGGCTCTAGACTGGTGGGAATGAGCAGATCCTCAGTAAACACCGTGGATTTGTCCGCTTTCCCGCTGTGTTTACTGTCTTCTAAAATAAATATCCGATCCGTCGCATACGCACCCGGCTGGATCTGCGGATAAATCGGTGTAGACGCCACCCAAAGCCGTCCCTTCGCGTCCCAATTCATCGCTACTGGCTTCGATAACAACGGATTATCGGCCCATAAGCTGATCTCCAATCCTTCCCCTAACGTAAACTCAGGTGCCGCCAAGGAGCTCTTATTCACGGGATCCGCCGGAACAACCGTCTCTTCTGGTACAGGTTTCCCACCCTTTAACGCCGCGATCACCTCATCGGCCTTCGCAATCAACCCATCAAATTGCTCAATCTCCACCGCATTCCGCCCCTGTTCCCGCTTACGAAACCCCAAAATGTAAGTGTGATTCGCCGGACGCCACCGATGGAAAAACAGCTCATTCTTACGCTGCAACGCTTTCCGCAGGGCCTTCGCGGCTCCCTCCCCAAGACCCCCACTCTTGCTCCAGCCCAACTCCGAAGCCACGCCATCAGCCCACCGTTCCATCCCACTGTTGGACGGATGAATCCCATTTTCGGTAAGGAAATTGCCACCTGCCTGGAGCCGCTCCGACACATCCACAAAACGCGCTCCTCGTTCGCTCGCCAGCTCCTGAATGGCCTTTGTGTAACCCGCCAAAAGTCCGTTGTGTGCGGCTGGATCAGGCAACGCGGGCCGCTGCGAACGCAAATCCTCGTGTTTCAACGGCGCCAGAAGCACAAATCGCACAGGTTTGCCTTCACTGGAGGCCGTAATCGCATCCATCAAAGCAGCCAGATCCGCCTTGAATTTCTTCGCTGAAAACTCAGATCCGTAACGAGCTGGATCCGCGTTCAGATTCGGATCTTTAGAAGCATACGTCATCTCTTCAAGGCTGGCCGCCATCCCATACCCCAGAATCGCCACCGTCGGCTTTACTAGCGCCAACTGCTCTTTGATCCGTTCCATTCCCGCGGAGGCCGGATCGAAACTTGCCCGCGAAACGCCCGTAGGCAAATCCGCACTAAACGACAGGTTCCTTACTGTAAACGATTTATCCAATGATCCCTGAACCATCCTGGATTCAAGCGCCGCAGAAGATCCTTCACGTTCCAGCAGCGTGTCACCCATCACCAAAACACGGTCGCCGCTGTGAAGTTCAAAAGGTGCCGCTGCAAACGAAACCACAGGTACAGCCAGAACAGAAAGGGGGAGGAGGGAACGGAAAGACATAGGGGATAAAGTCGGTTCAGAGGATTAACCAAGAAGCCAGGGAAAGCTTTGATCGTTTCTTATACTGTAGTTTTTGGAAAACAACCCCTGCCACGCTGCCCCCTCCCCAAACTCCATTCCTCCTGCTATCACTTCTCCAATGCCCGCTGAAAATACCGCCCCTCTTTCGGAAGCCGCCGCTCGAGTCCTCTGGACCCCGGAATCCATCCTGAACCGGGTCACTAACGAACAGATCTTTGGCCGTACCGCACCTCTGGAAGTGGATTTCGGCTGCGGTGAAGGCGCCTTTATTTTGGCAATGGCCAAACGATTTCCTGAAAGAAACTTCCTGGGCACCGAACGCCTCATAGGACGTGTCGAAAGCGTTTGTAAAAAAGCGGCTCGAGAAGGCCTCCACAACATACGCATCCTCCAACTCGAAAATCTCTACACCGTCTCTCATATCCTCCCCCGGGAAGCCATCTCCGTGGCCTACGTCTCGTTCCCTGACCCCTGGCCCAAACGCGGCCACCAGTCCCGTCGGCTCGTCCAAGACGAATTCGTAGAACAGGTGCGCCTCGCCCTACTCCCCAACGGAGAACTACGCCTCAAAACAGACGACCTCCCCTATTTCCAATGGATGGAAAAGGTCATCTCCCGAGCCAAAGGTTGGGAACGCACCGATTGGCCCGAAGATCCGCTCTATCCGATCACCAACTTTGAATCCCGTTTCATCGCGCAGGGACTTCCCATTTACAAAGCGCTCCTCAGAAAACTTCCCTAAACCGGATTCAGCCCAAGCTAGGACATGTTCAGGATTGCGTTCAGGTCCTATCGAACGTGTTTAGGAAAGGCGCCGGCCTCCGAAGCGCCAACGGCGCGGCCAATCGTAGCGCAGCTCAGAACGAGGCTTTGCGAGTGACAGGCTGGGTTACGACAGTAAAAAGTAGGGCTGCCCTGACAGGGCAACTTAAAGCGGCCCTACGCGCCTTCTCCCGCTACACGCTTCTCCACCAACCCGCTCATCCGGATATCATTCCCCATCCGGCGGTACTCCGGATTGTGAATCCGCAGCGATTCCGCCGTGCTGCCCGCACCTAATCCTCCGACGCCGACTTTCGGCCCCCCACATAAAATCGGCGCGATGTAGAAACGGACCTCATCCACCAAACCCGCATCCACAAAGCCTCCCAACACCTCTGCGCCTCCCTCTACCAGCAGGGAGCTCACTTTGTAACGCCCCCCCAATTCGTCCAGGAGCGCCTCTAGGTTGGCGTCCCGAAAAACGAGTGTTCGCTCCTTGTACTCGTCCTTAAAAAGATGCGCATCTTCAGGCAAATCGCCTCCACGCGTCAAAACCACGCGCCAAGGCTGCTCCTTACCCTCAGGCACATTCTTTCCACGAACCGTTAGACGCGGATTATCCACCCGCACCGTATTTGCTCCGACCAGAATCGCGTCCACTTCCGCCCGCAGCCGATGCGCGTCCTGACGTGATTCCTTACCACTCAACCACTGCCCTTCTCCGGGCGGCCGGCTGATCCTTCCATCCAACGATAACGCAGCCTTCGCAATCACCCAAGGCCGCGAGGTCGTGATCCACTTGAAAAAAGCACGGTTCAAATACGCGCACTCTTCAGCCAACACTCCGCTCACCACCTCAATCCCGGCTGACCTTAACAACTCCACAGCCCGACCTGCATGAGCTGGGTTCGGATCCAGGGACCCAATAACCACCCGCTTCACACCGGCTCTCAAAATCGCATCCGTGCAGGGAGGTGTCCGGCCATGGGTCGAGCAGGGTTCCAGAGTCACATAAAGCGTTGCCCCTATGGCGAGATCAGGCGTGCTGAGGGAACGGAACGCCTCCACTTCGGCATGGGGCAATCCGGCCCGGTGATGCCATCCCCTGCCGACGATCCGGCCATTGCGCACCAAGACAGCTCCCACAGCGGGGTTCGGGCTCGTCAGACCCACTCCCTTTTTTGCCTCTCTTAAGGCTGAGCGCATAAACCGTTCGTGAAGCATTTCGGCATTTCTACGTGTACGCCGAAAAAATTTCCACCTCTGACCCGTCCCAACGGGTCTCTTCATCCGTAGCAAATAGAGAACAGCTACCCCGTCGCAGCCGCCACGAAGCTTGGCCCAAGAGATTGGGATCCCAAAGCCAATGGCAGCCCGGCTAGACAGCTGTGAAGTCCGCAGTCCAATCACGTATTAAGTTACTTAAGTTACACAACACATACACACTATGACGACTCTATCACGCTACACAGGCACCGAAACCGCTCCTTGGAGTCCCGTCGAACGCCTCTCCACACTTCGGCAGGAAATGGACCGTCTCTGGGAGCTCACTTTCCCCGGACGTACCACCGCATTTTTCTCCGGTTGGTGTCCGATTCTAGACCTGTTCGATTCCGAAGATCGGCTTATCGCCAAAGTCGAATTACCGGGGCTCAAACGGGAAGATATTGACGTCGCCTACCAGGAAGGCGCCCTCACAATCACCGGGGAACGTAAACAGGAAGAGCCAGCAACAAAAGACGCTCAGCCGTATCGCACCGAACGGTTCAGCGGTCGCTTCCAGCGTAGTCTGACGATTCCGGTTCCCATTCAGGTCGACAAAATCCAGGCCTCTTATCAGGACGGAATCCTGACTGTGATCATGCCAAAAAGCGAAGAAGCCAAACCTCACAGAGTGGAAGTTTCCGTCGGCTAAACGAGTACAACTCGGCGCCGGAATTCACCTGGTTCCATGGTCCCCATGGTCTAGGCCAAAAAGCAGAACGCAGCGGCTCTAGCGGGCTCCGGCCGATCAGGTCGCGGGCTCGCAACGGGTCCTGCACACTTCCGCTCCAAACCACTCCAAACCATTCCAACCGACTCAACCACCCCGAATGTTCACGCTCATTTCTACCTACATTCTTTATGAACCTTACCTTTGCGACACCTCCCTCTCTTCCCGCGAAAACACAACACCCTATCTCCCCGAAACCCGTTGCGGACCGAGCCCACTCCGTACCTTGCTCCGAATTGTGCGAAACCACCGCCGGCTTCGAACTGATCGTTGAGCTGCCCGGCGTCACACGCGACAACCTCACGATTACCGTTGAAAACGGCATCCTACGCCTCAACGCCAAACGTACACCTCAGACACTCGGCAAACCCATCATTTGCGAAACCCAAGCCAGCGATTTCGCACGCGAATTCCGGTTGGGGTCCACGATCGACACCCACGGCATCACAGCCCTTTTGGAACAGGGAGTTCTCCGGTTGCATCTGCCGAAACTCCCCGAATCGCAATTGCGCCACATCCCGCTGCTTCAACCCGAAACAAACTAGATCACCCATACCGCACTCGGTACCACAGTCCGCTCACGCTCCCAAAACAGGAGCGCCAAGCGGCCTCCCCCACCCCCTCCGCTACGGCGCAGGGATGCCTCCCGGCACCAGTGTAACCACCTTACTGGAAGCCGAATCGAGCGAATATCCAAAGCCGCGTATATCTGAAAAAGGCATCAAAACGCCGCCAAACGTCCTCGTCACTTTGATCCCGTCCACCGTCTCCTTAAACCGCCCCATATACGTCCCGGTGGTGAGATCGATGTTCATTACGGGAGAATAGGAACTGGCACTCGTCGAAAAGGTCACCTTGTTACTGGCAGAAAGCACAAATTCAAATGGATCTAGTCCAGTCACCAAAATCCGGCCTTTCGCAGCCGAGGCACTAAACGGCTCCAACATCTGACCTTTAGCAGGTGCTACCCAGCGCGCAGCCACCACACGTGAATAGCCGGCTAGCTCCGCGTCAAAGAGGCCACTCACGAGTTCCTCGCGCTGCCAGATAATCCGACTAATCACATATGCCGTATTACCCACCGGTAACTCCAAAGTCCCACTCAGTTGAAACATGCGGAATTTGTTCATCTTGGTGGGCCATTTCGCCAATGGAATATTGGGGAAATCTGCGCGATAGACCTCCATATCCCGCTCCAGCTGATAATCATAAAGCGGCAACACCGCGTGCCCATCCTCGTTCACCACGCCTCGACTCGCCGTAAACTTCGTGCCATCCGCCAGACTCCCAAAGAGCGTCACCAATCCGGAAGCTCGCCGCAAAGATCCACTCAAATAACCGTGCCCCTGCAAATTCGATAAAACCGCACTCCCATCGTTTGCTTCGGGGCGAATCAGGAAAAAATTGTACCGATCGCTTAAAAGCGCAACAGGAACCGGTTCCGCCGCCCCGGTGGCCATGGTGGTCGCTCGATCCGTTGCGTTCGCATTCCCATCTTTTAACTGAATCGCGAGTACGTTGTTTCCCTCACCCGTGACCGACGCAAGGCGCAACGTCATTTCAAGACTCAACGGGACTACGGCACCCCGGTTCAAAGTCCCACTATACGTCGCATCGGTTCCTCCAGAACCGATCACAAACTGTCCGAGCACCTTATTGGTCCGGCCAAAATACTGTACAGTGCCGCTGAACGATCCTGTGGACGTCACAGAGATGTTATACATGCCCATGTACGAACGGTTCACTCCACGCAACGGTCCATTGTACGTCACGGCCTTAAACGCTGCCTTATCAGGAAGGCTAACCTCACTTCGAATCCGCACGGTTTTTACCTCTAACCGATTCACCGGTTTACTGACTTCAGCACCAGTTGCATCACTCTGTGCCACTACTGTCTCCGCCTCCAACGCCTCAAGCGTCGCCTTATTCTTGGCCCCAGCGATGTCGTTAGGATCCAACGACGTTACCTTCCCAAACGACGCGTATTTGCCATCTAAATCGGCGGCCGTTCCAAACATGATAAAAAACTGACTTCCCCCACTATTTGCCGTGCCCGAATGCGCCATCGAAATCACACCCCGTTTATGCGCTCGGACACTCGCCCCCAAGTCACTCGAGGTATCAAACTCATCCGCTATCGTAAACCCAGGCCCCCCCTGTCCAAACAATGCACTATTGGCAGTATCCCGCGTATAAGGGTCCCCCCCCTGAATCATAAAACCCGCTATTTTACGGTGAAACGCTGTCCCATCGTAAAATCGTGTATCCGCTAAATATTTGAAATTTTGAACCGTCCGCGGAGCCAGCGTCGGCCAAAGCTCCACCTCCAGCGTTCCCTTGCTCGTCTCAATGACAGCATACTCTTTGACTGCTGCAGAACTTGAGGCCGCAGAGAAACACCACGCCGCCACAAGCAGGACGGCCCACAAAACTCGCCGCAGTAAGTTCATTCGCATAAATTGGGTGAAACACGCGCTCCGCCTCCACGCAAGGGACAAAACACTCAACGAAGCGCGCAAACTCACCATACCATTCCAAAAACTCTCTTCACAGAGCAAAGGATTGGTTTTGGCACAGCTTCAACTGTCCGCTAGCCTCCCTGCCCACCCATGACTCTCCGCTCTTCTTCCACTGCCCTCGTACTGGCTTTGGCCATGGCATCCGCCGCTACGACCCAAAGTCGAGCGGAGTCGTCCGGCGCTCCGATTCAAATCACTTCAAAAGACACACGGCGAGAAGGCAATCTCGCTATCGCTCAAGGAGATGTCGTCGTAGCTGTGGGCGAAACCACCCTTTATTGTGACTTCGCTCAATACGATCACGATACCCGAAACGTCCTCGTTTCAGGCAACGTTCGAATCTTCCGCAATGGGTCGGTCTTCCAGGGCGATCGCGCCATCTACAACCTCGACTCCAAAAACTTCACCGGCGCTGATTTTCGCACAGCCTCCGGACCGTTTATGGCCGAAGCACATACCCTGAGCTCCACGCAGCCCAGGGTATTTGAAGCATCCAAAGGCTTTTTCACAACCGACGACGTCGCTGATCCGAGCTTCAGTATTCGCGCTAAAACCGTACGCTTTCTCCAAGACGACCGTACAGAATACGAAAACGTTACTGTCTACTTGGGGCGGGTCCCCGTTCTCTGGCTTCCGTACCTCTATCAACCTGCTGATAAAGCCCAGAGCTTCTCCATTGTCCCAGGGAGCCGCGGTTCCTGGGGCGCATTTTTGCTCACCCGCTACGCCTTCCCCATCTCAGATACCGCCCTTGGCGAAGTCCGCCTCGACTTACTTTCCAAACGCGGCGTCGCCATCGGGCTGGACTCCACCTGGCAGGCCAAATCAACCGCAACTTCTCCTTCCTGGGGACGTTTCCGCTCCTACTACCTCAACGACTCCGCACCTGGCACCAATCCAACCAGCCCCACCCAAGAAAAGATCCATCCAGGCCGCTATCGGATCTCCCTACAGGACAGGACATACCTTTCAGACACCGTCTATACGACCGTCAACTTCAACAAGCTCAGCGACATCAATTTTCTGAAGGATTTCCTGCCCCACGAAGTGCGCCAGGATCCAAACCCGGACACCGTTTTTGCCGCAACAAAGTGGGACGAAGATTACACTCTGACCCTTCAGGCCCGTGCACGGATCAACCGCGACTTTGACGGCAGCGGCAAACTGCCGGAACTCGCGCTCGATCTTAAACGCCAGCCATTTCTAGACAGCGGCGTCTTTTACGAAGGTGAATCCAGCGTTGCAAAATTGAGCCGTAAGTATGGGCAAACCCTTGGTCTCACAGATTTCGATACCGTTCGTGAAGACACTTTTCACCAGTGGACTTATCCCAAAACCCTCGGTGGCTGGCTGAGTATCGTCCCCCGTGTCGGAGTCCGTGCAACTCATTACAGCAGCAGTATTTTCAACTCAACTGTAGCCGAAGGCGCCCCTACTTTTGCACGTGGAGGGGCACTCACGCGCTTTGCCTTCAACACCGGAATTGAAGCTTCCTTCAAACTCTCTCGCACATTCGAGTCTGTCGAAAGCCGCAAGTGGGGCCTCGATGGCCTTCGCCACATCGTCCAACCCTTTACCGATTTATCCATCGTATCGGTAAACCAAGATGCCTCACGTATCCTCCCTTTCGACCACTACACCCCGAATACCAAACTCCCTGCGATCAATTTCCCCCAGTTTAATTCCATCGACTCCATCACCGATTGGAAAATTCTGCGCCTCGGGGTCCGCAACCGAATTCAAACCCGCCGCGACGACCAAACGTTGAACTGGCTGGAGCTCGAATCGTTCATCGATACCAATATTGAACGCCCGCAATTCTCGAAGTTACCCGTGGATGATCCCGGAACCTTCTCGAACTTCTCCAACCGTTTACACTGGAATCCGCTTCCTTGGTTGAACTTCAATTTAGACGGCCAATTGCCTCTCTTAGATCAGGGCTTTACCGAGCTAAACACCGCCACCAACTTCCAAGTCACTCGTGACCTCACTCTACAACTCGGAAACCGTTACCTCTCGGGAAATCGCACCTTCGCAAGTTCCAATCTAGTTTCCGGAGGCGCTCGACTACGCGTCAACGACAACTGGGCCCTGTCCTTCCATAATAGTTACGACTTCGCCACGAGCATCGCTGAATCTCAACAGTATAGCATCGATCGAGATCTCCGTTCCTGGATAGCCTCCCTAATGCTTGTCGTCCGCGAACAAGACGCCAAAAAAGATGTGGCCGTTCTTCTAAGCCTTACCCTGAAAGATATCCCAAAAATCTCTATCCCCTTCAAATACGACACGGGAACGATGGACAGCACAGGCTCCGGTAGAAACCGTTAGTGCCTCTTCCCTCCTTCCCGCCTTGCCTTCCCGCTTGCCCGCAACACACCCCCTCCTCTAACTTTTTCCTCCCCTTTTGAAGTGATCTGGGTCCAGCACCGGTGCTCACGTACGATTTGGGAAGAAGCAACCTGTTATCACATCAATTCACCATGGAACTTTGTATTATTGGCTCAGGCTACGTCGGTCTTGTATCAGGAGCTTGTTTCGCTGAAGTCGGCCACACTGTCATCTGCGTCGACAACGACCAACGTAAAGTCGACAAACTGCAACGCGGCGAAATTCCAATTTACGAGCCTGGGCTCGAAGAACTTGTACACCGTAATGTGGCGGCTAAACGCCTCCGCTTTACCAACTCCATCGAAGACGGCGTCGATAACAGCCAAGTCGTTTTCATCGCTGTCCCTACCCCTCCTCAATCCGATGGCAGCGTCGATCTTACTTATATCGAACGTGTTGCCCGCGAAATAGCTGGCGTCCTTAAACCCGGTCAGTACCGCGTCGTCGTGGATAAGTCGACTGTCCCCGTAAAAACCGGCGAAAAAGTTCAGGCCACCATCCAGCGCTACAACCGCAACGCCGAACTCGATGTCGTTTCCAATCCCGAGTTCCTCCGCGAAGGCTGCGCAGTACCCGATCTGATGCACCCAGACCGCATCGTCATCGGTTCGTCCTCCCAACGCGCCACCGACTTGATGAAGCGCGTTTATGAGCCCTTCCAAGCTCCTATTCTCGTTACAGACGTCAACTCGGCAGAGCTCATTAAACACGCCGCTAACTCGTTCCTTTCCCTCAAAATCTCCTACATCAACGCCGTCTCCGCCATCTGCGAAGCAAGTGGCGCAGATGTCGAGATGGTCGCCGATGGAATTGGGATGGATCGCCGCATCGGCCGCAACTTCCTGAATTCAGGACTCGGCTACGGTGGTTCGTGCTTCCCGAAAGACGTGAAGGCTTTCATCGCCATTGCAGACGAGTTGGGCGTGCCCTTCCACCTCATGAAAGAGGTCGAACGCATCAATTCAGGTCAATTGGAGCGATTCCTCAAAAAAATCCGCGAAGCTCTTTGGGTACTACGTGAAAAACGCATCACCGTTTGGGGACTCACCTTCAAGCCTGACACAGACGACGTTCGCAACTCCGTGGCTATCGAACTCATCAACAAATTGGTTGCCGAAGGCGCTCACGTCACAGCCTACGATCCCAAAGGCATGGAGAAGGCTCGCGAATACAGCCTCATTCCAAACAGCGTCAAACTCACCAACTCTGCTGTCGAAGCAGCGGAAGGTGCCGAAGCGCTGATCCTCGCCACCGAATGGAAGGAATTCGCCAATCAGGATTTCTCCAAGGTGAAGGCGGCTATGCATACGCCGCTCATTTTTGACGGCCGTAACTTATTTAACCCAAAAACTATGCGCGAACTCGGTTTCGCCTACTACGGCGTCGGCCGCGCTTAATCGCTCCCCTTCAAAGGCCCGGCTGGAGTCCTCATTCTCCGGCTGGGCCCTTTCTTTATCCCTATGTCCGCCCCCCGGATCCTCTACTGCCACTGCCAGTACGCTCAGGTCCTTCCTCGTGAAGTCAAAGAGGCCGTCCTGCAAAACCTTTGTAATTCCGGGGCCGAATTCGAAGCCGTCGCGGATCTCTGTGAACTTTCCGCAAGACGCGACCCACTCCTCCAGGAATTAGCTTCCGGAGGACCCATCAAGATCGCGGCCTGTTACCCTAGAGCCGTGAAATGGCTTTTTGCAGCTGCGGGAACCCCTTTGGACCCTGCATCCACGCAAGTTTGTAACCTCCGCACCGACTCCGCTGACACCGTTACAACCGCACTTCTCGACCAGACCATTCAGCCAAATCTGCCCGCTGGCAAACCCACCCCCTAACCATGGCTCTTTCACAACCCACTCTCCGAGTTGCACTCTACGAAGGTCTGGAAGCCCGCCCTCTCTCCGGCACAGAACGCTTCGAGTCCGTTAAACACCTGCTCTCCCAAGGCATCTCTGTGCGCCGATCCTCCAATCCAGGGAATGTTTCCGTCTGGGTAGGCGATTTCCAAACGCCAGACACCTCCTCACCTCAAATCCGGATCAACCGGAACCCTGAGCATCTCGCGCCTGAAATCGAACAAACCCGTTCCCAAAAAGAAGCCGCTCCCACCGGGCAATGGAAACCCTGGTTTCCAGTCATAGATTACGACCGCTGCACCAACTGCATGCAGTGTTTATCTTTCTGTCTATTCGGTGTTTACGGAGTCGATTCGGAGCGCAAACTTCAGGTTCAGAATCAGGACAATTGCAAAACCAACTGTCCCGCGTGCTCCCGGGTTTGTCCGGAAGCCGCTATCATGTTCCCAAAATACAAAGCCGGCCCAATCAACGGCGATGTAGTCAGTGACGCCGATCTTCAGCGCGAAAAAATGAAGGTCGATATTTCCTCCCTATTGGGCGGAGATGTCTACGCGCTCCTCCGCGAACGCTCCGAAAAAGCGCGCTCCCGTTTCTCGAAGGAACGCGACGCTGATAAAGCCCTCGCCGAGCGCCAGAAGTGCCTAACCAAACTCGCGAGTTTGGCTTCCGATATTCCACCGGAAGTGCTCGCTTCGCTTCCTTCCCCGGAAGAAATCTCGCGCCGCGCCGCTGAAGCCGCTGCTAAAGCCAAAGCCGCCCTAGAAAATTAGCGTTTTCTCTGTTCGCTAACGCTCTGGCCAATTTTTGCGCCTTTGCGTGGAACAAAGCTCGCTTTAGTCTCCTTGGTTTTTGCCCCGGCCATGATGACTAGCGTTCAGATCCGTCAATCGTTCCTCGAGTTCTTTCAGGAGAAACAGCACACCCTCGTGCCTTCGTCCAGCCTCATGCCGGACTCCCCTAACCTGCTGTTCACCAACGCAGGCATGAACCAATTCGTCCCGATCTTCCTGGGCCAAAAAGCCGCTGATGTTTCCAAATGGGCTGGCGCCGTTCCCTCCCTTAATTCACGCGCCGCAGATACCCAAAAATGCATCCGCGCAGGTGGAAAACACAACGATTTGGAGGATGTTGGACTCGATACCTATCACCACACCTTCTTCGAGATGCTGGGGAATTGGTCCTTCGGCGACTACTTCAAAAAGGAGGCCATTGAATGGGCTTGGGAACTCGTCGTAGGTCGCTGGAAATTCCCACCTCAACGCCTCTACGCCACCATTTATCAACCCGACGCCTCCAAAGGTGATCCCGCAGAACGCGACCAGGAAGCCTGGGAACTTTGGGCACGCCTTTTCCGTAGCGTGGGTCTCGATCCCGACGTTCACATCGTCAACGGCAACAAAAAGGACAACTTCTGGATGATGGGTGACACTGGTCCCTGTGGCCCGTGTTCCGAACTCCACGTCGATCTCACCCCATCCGGTGATACCGGCGGACGCCTTGTTAACATGGGCTCCGGTGAATGTATCGAAATCTGGAATCTCGTTTTCATCCAGTTCAATGCCAACCCAGACGGCTCATTCTCGCCGCTTCCAGCCCAACACGTGGATACGGGTATGGGCTTCGAGCGAGTCTGCTCTATCATTCAGGGAACCAAGAACTTCACCGAATTCAGTAACGCCAAAATCTCGAACTACGAGACCGACGTTTTCCGCCCGATCTTCGACGAACTCGAGAAACTCAGCGGCAAACGCTACACCAGCACTCTCCCTCAGGTGAACGCCGCAGGCCAGCTCGCCGCCGTCACTGAACAGGAGCAACTCGATGTCGCTTTCCGCGTCATTGCCGATCACATCCGTACGCTTTCCTTCGCCGTAGCCGATGGAATTCAGCCCGGAAACACTGACCGCAACTACGTTCTGCGCCGGATTCTCCGTCGTGCTGTCCGCTACGGGCGTCTCTTGGGACTCCGTGAGCCTTTCTTTTACAAACTGGTCGACGTACTTGCCCGTAACATGGGCGATATTTTCCCTGAAATCCGCACCCGTCAGACCTTCGTACAGGATGTATTACGTCGTGAAGAAGAGGCTTTTAACAAGACCCTCGATCGTGGAATCGCTCTTTTTACAGATGAAGTCGCCCGCCTTGAAGCTGCTAGTGAAAAACAGATTTCCGGCTCATTTGCTTTCCAACTCTACGACACCTCCGGATTCCCTCTGGATCTCACCGAGTTGATGGCTCGCGAACGTGGGCTTACTGTTGATACCGCCGGATTCGAGTTGCTAATGGACGAACAGCGTAAACGCGCACGCGCAGCCCAGAAAAAGGAAATCATCGAGCTTTCACAGATAGAAACCACCACACCCACTCATTTTGTGGGGTATGATGCCTTAACAAACCAGGCTGAAGTCCTTGAAGTCGTAACGCTTAAGAATAAGACAGCCGTTGTTTTGGACACCTCCGCTGCTTACGCTGAACTCGGCGGACAACTCGGTGACACCGGAGAACTCAGCGCAGGAGCCGATCTGTGGCGTATTCAAAATACCCAAAAGAGTGGCTCTACATGGCTCCACTTTGTCGATGGTGAAGACACGCCTCAAATCGGCCAAAAAGTAACCCTGACCGTGGACCTCGATCGGCGGCGTGCAATAGAGCGTCACCATTCTGTTACTCACCTCTTACACTGGGCTTTACATGAAGTGGTATCTAAAGAGACGTCCCAAAAAGGTTCTTATGTCGGACCCGAAAAACTCACTTTTGACTTTTCGAGTGCGGCATTAACGCCCGCCCAAGTCCGTGACGTTGAACGTCTCGTGAATGAACGTATTGTCGAAAATGCCTCTGTTAGTTGGTCTGAAGTGCCGTATGCCGACATCAAACCTCGGGGCGATATTCTCCAATTCTTCGGTGATAAATACGGCGATCTCGTTCGTGTTGTTCAAATTGGCGGTAAACCCGGAGCTCTCGATGGTTATTCCATGGAACTCTGCGGCGGTACTCACACTCGCGGAACCGGCGAAATCGGCTCCTTCAGGATTCTAGCGGAAAGCGCCATCGCTGCCGGTGTACGTCGTATTGAAGCGGTTGCTGGTTTAAGTGCATATACCCATGCCACGCTTGAAGCAGACCGTTTACGCGGTATTGCTGCAAAACTGGGCGCTCCACTCGCGGAACTAGAACGCAAAGTTGACGCGCTGCTCAGCCAGCAAAAGGATCTCGAGAAAGCCCTGAAATCCGCCCTTCAACGTGAAGCCGCTCAGAAGGCCAACGCGTTACTTGCGGAATCTGAGATTGTCGCTGGCACCCCTGCCATTGTGCAGATCGTTCCCGGAGCTTCTGGCGACGATCTACAAGGCATTGCGGATGCCATTAAGAGTCAATTCGATGGGGTGTTATTCCTATTCGGAACTACTGCTGAACAAGTCTCTATTGTTTCATCAGTCAGTCCAAACTTCACCGCGAGGTTCCAGGCTGGAAAACTCATCCAGGCTGTTGCCGGAACCCTTGGCGGCAAGGGTGGGGGACGTCCCGATAACGCGAGAGGTGCCGGAAAAGACGTAAACAAAGTTGACGCTGCTTTTGCCCAGGTTCGGCAGTTACTCGGTAACTAGTCTTTCTTAGGAAGTGCCAGCATGAATCCGCTTGAACAACGGCTCGGGTATAAGTTCCGGAATTCCTTGCTCTTAGCTGAGGCTCTTACACACCCGAGCCTCGGTTACGAAACTCAGCGGCATCATTTCGACAACCAGCGCCTCGAGTTCCTCGGGGACGCTGTGTTGCAGCTTATATTCACCGAATATCTCTTTGATCATTACCCTGATCTCACTGAAGGCCATCTCACTAAAATTCGGGCCCGCCTCGTTTCTAGAGAAGGCCTTAAGGTAAGCGCCGAGGCTCTGGAACTCGGTAAATACCTCATGATGGGCCGCGGTGAAGAGTCCACCGGTGGCCGACAACGTTCCTCGTCCCTGTCAGACGCCTACGAGGCCCTCATCGGTGCTCTCTATCTGGATTCCGATTACGTCACAGTTCGTAAGATCGTGCTTTCCGAGGCACGCGAACATTTGGAGACGTTAGTCGTGGAAGACTTCAATGCTAACCCAAAGGGTCGTTTGCAGGAGCTTCTTCAGGCAATTACACCAATCAGCCCCGTTTACGAAATCATCGACCAATCGGGACCTGAACATCAGAAGGAATTTGTTTCACGTATCATTTGGGAAGGTCGTGAACTTGGCCGGGGCTCGGGCCGAAGTAAGAAAGACGCTGAAGTTCACGCCGCCCGAAAGGCCCTCGAGCTCAAAATTTGGGAAACTACCGAAGAAAAGTAGCCTCCGCTCCGTCTTTTGTTCACTCGTTTGAACTCTTTTCAGGCGTTTCCCCCCCACTTTCTGCGCCTCTTTGCGTCCCTCTTGGGCCCAAAAACCGCGCGTATAACTTTGGGTACAACATGCGAACAACTGCCAACAACCCCCAATAACTTCCCCTCTTCCCGAGTTATTGGTTTCCTGTTCACGGTTCCTTGCATGTTATTCACACTCACCAAAACCCGTGGAACCCGCCTAGCGAGACTGTGGAACACCATTTCTCCGACTTATTCACACCCTTAATAAGAAGAGTTGGTTTTTCGTTTATTAAATTCTCTCTATAAGAGATGTGAACAACTGATCGCGCTCTGCGTTTGCCCCTGGTGTCCTGTCCTTTTGTCTAAAAACGGTCCGTGCGAGTAAATCGAATCCGATGCACTCAGAGGTTGGATCAAACCCAAACCGTAGAATATACTTCTGGGCTCTTCTGAAATGAACGCACCAGACTCACTCCTTTATTTTGATAACAACGCAACCACTCAGGTGGATCCGATTGTTGTCGAAGAGATGCTGCCGTTTCTCACCAATCTTTATGGCAATCCATCGAGTCCATACAGCTTCGGCAAACGTGTAGAAGAGGCCATAGAACTCGCTAGAGAGCGTGTTGCTGCCCTCTTAGGCTGTTCACCCGTAGAGATCCTTTTCACGAGCTGTGGCACTGAATCTACAAACGCAGCAATTCATTCGGCTTTGGCTGTGGATCGAGACAGCCAGCATATTGTCACTACACGCGTAGAACATTCAGCCACGCTCAAAACGTGCGAAATGCTCGCGAAAAAAGGTTACGAGATCACTTGGCTGGGAGTGGATTCCAATGGCCAGATCGATCTTGCTGAACTCGAACAGTCCATTCGTTCTGATACCGCTCTAGTCAGTGTCATGTGGGCGAATAACGAAACTGGGACACTGTTTCCAATCGAAGCCATTCAGGAAATTGTCAGAAAAAAGAACGTCTTTTTCCACACCGACGCAGTTCAGGTGATCGGAAAATTACCTGTTCAAATTAAAGACTCAGGAACCCAGTTTCTTTCTTTATCAGGGCATAAATTACACTGTCCCAAAGGAGTTGGCGCCTTGTATGTCAACCGTAAGAGCCGCTTTACGCCGTTCCTAACCGGTGGAAGCCAGGAAAACGGGCGCAGAGCAGGCACACAAAACGTGGCATCCATTGTGGCATTGGGGAAAGCCTGTGAACTGGCGACCCAACATCTCGGAGATGAAGAAGTTTTTGTCCGCAAACTTCGCGATACCTTTGAATCCGCCATCCTAGCCCAAGTTCCGGGCGTTCAGATCAACGGTGATGCTCAAAATCGATTGCCAAATACGACCAATCTTTCGTTTGAAAAAACGGATGCAGACGCCCTTTTGATTCTACTGGATCAACAAGGTCTTTGTTGCTCAGCCGGATCGGCTTGTACTGCGGGTTCTCTGAATCCCTCACACGTCCTCAAAGCGATGGGCTTCTCGGATGATCGTGCACGTACTAGCCTCCGATTCTCCTTTGGCCGATTTAATTCCGAAGCGGAAATTGCACGTGGGATTGAGATTGTAAAACAAGCGGTTGAAAAAGTTCGGGCAGTGACCGCAGGGCGGTAATCACGGAAAACACTTGGAGATATGCGATGGATTTTCCCACAGGCAGCAGATGCAGGCTCTACGGAGCAGCTTGCGGATGCTTTACAGTTGCCTGTGGCTATCGCTGAACTGCTGGCTCGGCGTGGCTTTGATACTCCTGAAAGCGCCAAACCGCACTTGAGTCCGAAACTCGCTGCGTTAACGGACCCTTTCCAGCTTCCGGATATGCAGAAAGCGGTAGATCGCGTTTTTGCGGCTATCGATGCCAAACAGCGAATCGTTTTGTACGGTGATTATGACGTGGATGGCGTCAGTTCGCTGGCGCTTTTAAGTAAAATCCTCACCGAGTTTGAGGCAGACGTGCAATGTTTTCTCCCAGTTCGCGGGGGAGAAGGATACGGCCTCAGTAATGAAGGCGTGGTTCGTTGTCGTCAGACATTAAACCCTCAGCTTCTCATTGCTGTAGATTGCGGCACCTCTTCGGTAAACGAAATCGCTGCTCTTAAGGCCGATGGCGTGGATGTGGTTGTGTTAGACCACCATGAATGTCCTTCGGAGTTGCCGGACTGTGATGCCTTGGTGAATCCCAAACGCGGCGACACGTTTCATTATCTGTGTAGTGTCGGAATCGTTTTTAAATTAGCACACGCGCTCCTGAAAACACGCCGTGTGCCGGGCCTCGATCTCCGCGAATATTTGGATCTCGTCGCACTTGGAACCCTTGCGGATCTTGTTCCGCTCCATTCGGAAAACCGGATTCTGGTACGCCGAGGCTTGGAACAATTGGGTGTGACTCGATGGGTCGGAATTAAGGCGCTGATGGATGTGGCAGGAGTCAAACCTCCACTCGAAGCTTCCGATGTCGGATTTAAGCTTGGCCCTCGAATGAACGCCGCAGGGCGTTTGGGGACTGCTCAAGATGCGCTGGAACTTCTCCTGACAGACGACTTCGAGAAGGCGAAAGAAATCGCGGAAGGTTTGGATCTCCAAAATCGCGACCGCCGCGCTGTTGAGGATCAGGTTTATCAGGAAGCCGAAGCACAAATTGCAGAAATCTATAATCCGGAACGAGATGCCGCTATTATTGTTGGGGCGGATGGTTGGCATCCCGGAGTGGTTGGAATCGTAGCTTCTCGTATTATGCGGCGATATCACCGGCCCACATTTGTTGTGGGTTTTGATGAAAACGGCGTGGGGAAGGGGAGCGGTCGCAGCATCCGAGGGTTGGCGTTAGTGGAATCGTTGCAGGTATGTAGTCCGCTACTTTTGAAATTCGGCGGGCATGAAATGGCAGCGGGTGTCTCTGTACACCGAGACCAGTTCGAAGCATTTCGAGAAGCATTCGGCAAACATGCTTCATCGGTGTTAGATGCCGAGAAACTGGAACCATCCCTTGAAATCGATGCGGAATTGTTAGTGGAAGAAATCAACACCCGCATGCTCAACCAATATGAGGCCCTGGCGCCATTTGGGATGGGTAATCCGCAGCCACTCTTTGCGATTCGCGGTGTGACATCCTCGGGGCCACCCCGAATGTTGAAGGAAAAACACCTTCAGTTTTCACTCCGTCAGGGTCGCGCCTCAGCCAGAGCTATTTGGTTTAATGCACCTACCGAACCGCTTCCTCCTTCCCCGTGGGACATTGCGTTCGAGTTAAGCCGAAACGAATATCAAGGAACGGTGAGTGCCCAAATTTTGGTGAAAGCAATCCGGACAGCCCAGTAGCTTGTTCCGCTTTTCATACACCAGTATGGTTTAAAGCAGCCGCCATGCAGTTGCGTTTGACCAACACGTTTCCGTCGCTTCGCTTTCACACTTGGGCGGCTACGTTATTATCAGTCTTCGTAATCCATTCGGCTGCCGCAAATTCAACGAATTCGTGGATGGGATGGCTCAGCCCGGAATGGCGTCGCAGTCACGCCGCCGTCGCTCAAACCGAAGAAGAACTGCGTCTCTTGGGAAATCCTGTGGTGGGCCAGACCGTGACTCAATTTGGTTACGTGCATCCGCGCCTGTCCGCCCCGCCTCCCGTCTCGCCTTGGGTTCAAATCGACTTGGGAGCCGAATCCACGATCGATTGGATTGCCCTGATCCCGGCTCAAACCGACTGGCAGTCCGTGGAGCGTCCTTCCTACGGATTTCCACTTCGTTTTCGTATCGACGTCTCCAATGACGCTTTGTTTGGCACATTCACGACCATTGCCTCGTATGAGGAAGTAGATCTTGCTGATCCAGGGATCGCTCCGGTCTCAGTTAATGCTGGGGCTACTAAGGCTCGTTTTGTCCGCTTAACAGTCACCAAACTAACCAAGGAAAACGGGCAGTTCTTCTTCGCCCTAGGCGAAATCATGGTTTTGTCTGGAAACAGAAATATAGCCAACGGGTCTAAGATAACAGCTTCAGCAGCGACAAACTTCCCCCCTCGATGGGCACTTCAGTATTTGGTCGATGGTCGTACCGCGCTCGGTCCCCCGATTCGCAAAGAGTTTCTGCCTTACGATGGTCTGTACAGTGGCCCCGACCCAACAGGCGCACCGCCTTGGATCATGGTGGACCTTGGTGCCTTGTATCCGATCCAGGAAATCAGACTTCACCCGATCCATGCCCGGTTTGGTGCGGACATTCCAGGGTTCTCATTTCCTCGGAAAATGAAGGTCGAGGCGGATGTCACAGCTGAGTTTTCGAATCCAAAGAATCTGGTTTCACCGGAGGATTTCGAGTTTTCGAATCCGGGTAACAACGCCCTTACCCTTGGTGCCTACGAGTTCCCTGCGCGTTATGTACGAGTGACAACTCTCGATGGGACTTCCCCGAGGGCGCTGCGTTTTGGCTTTTCGGAACTGGAGGTCTATTCCGGAGGCCAGAATGTGGCACTCGGCAAAACGGTCTCGACGACAGGGGACCCAGCAAATATGAGCCGCAACTGGCCGCTGGCCCAACTCGTGGATGGCTATACCAGCTACGGAAAATTGATGGAGTTGCCGGAGTGGCTGGCCGAGTGGAGCAAACGGACAGCTCTGGAAAAAAAGCTTTCGGAGCAACGAGAACATTTAGCGCAACAACAGGAACTCCTCCAACAGAACCTCTGGCGTTATGGTCTGGGCCTTGTTGGAATCTTGATCGTCGGTGGGATCGCGAGCGCTGCAACGATTGCAGTACGATCACGCCGCCGTCGCGAAAGCGAATTGCGCCGTCTGCGTCTGCAGTTTGCCCATGATTTACATGACGAAATCGGGAGCAATCTGGCGGCGATGTCGGTGATTAGCCAGTTGGCTCGCTCAATGTCTGAGTCCGAAAACCAGGAGAACTGGGAGGAGATTCACCGTATTACTCAGGAAAGTAATGAGGCTTTGCGGGAAGTCCTGTGGGTTTCCGGGGCCCGTCAGGAAATGGGGGCTGACTTCTGTCAGCATCTCCAAAAGGCCGCGCACCGTATGTTGACTGGCCGCCAGGTCCGCTGGCTCCGCGAATTCCCTGAAATCCCAAAAGAATGGCCGTTGGAGAACCGCCGCCAGGTCTTTCTGTTCTTCAAGGAGGTGCTGGCAAATATCGTGCGACATTCGGAGGCGACAGACATCAGTCTTCAGCTGGACCTGAGCGCGGGGCAGATGTCGCTGGAAATTTCAGACAACGGATGCGGCTTCGAAAGTGAAGCTTCCAAAGGCACGGGTTTGGATAGTTTGAAACAACGCGCTGCGCTTTTGGGGGGGCGGTTGGAAATCCGAAGTGATTTGGGGCGGGGGACCACGGTGTTATTGGTGGTACCAGTTTTAACCGAAAACAACGTATAGTCCTGTCATGGCGAAGCTCTGGCTCGTTGAAGATAACCCCGCTTTTCGGAAAGCGACTGAACGCGCACTCAAATCCCTGACGGGAGTGGATTCGGTGGACGCGTTTTTCCGGTGCGAAGATGCACTTCGTGTGCTGAAAACTGGGGAATTGCCGGACGTGATCCTGATGGACGTTGGCTTACCTGGAATCGATGGCATTGAAGGGATTCGCAGGATTAAAGCGCTGGCGCCGGAGGTCAGCATTCTGGTTTTGACGGTTTTCGAAGAGGACGAAAAAATTTTCAATGCGGTGTGTGCAGGGGCGTGTGGGTATCTGCTCAAATCCGCACCAATGCCGAGTATTCTGGAGGGGGTGACGCAGGCAATGAGTGGTGGTTCGCCGATGAATCCAAGAATTGCCCGCCGAGTGCTCGAGATGTTCTCGAGGATGGCACCGGAGAAGAAAGACTATGGTTTGAACGAGAGAGAGCAGGGTGTTTTGGAGTGTATGGCGGAGGGGCTGTTGAAGAAACAGATGGCTGACCGCTTAAACCTCAATCTGCATACACTCGATTACGTGGTGCGCTGTCTTTACAAAAAGCTACACGTAAACTGTCAGTCTGCGGCTGTATCCGTTGCGATGAAAGACGGTTTGATTGGGCGATAACCAGGCGAGTGACACGGCGTTTATCGGTATCGTGTTCATGGGGGCGGGTTTTTAATAGGTGTCCAGACGTGAGGGTGATTCGTCCATCCGGCTGTTCTGCTCATTTCTCCTTACCGTGATGTTCTTTGTCACGGGCTGGTGACAGTTGTGTTGGTGTTCTGTGTGGTTTGTTTCGAACGAGTTGCGGGCATGTGAAAACTCCATAAGCCGCTTCATTTTGCTTTTGGCTGCGTATTCGGAGAGCCAAAGAAGGCGCTCGCAAAAGCACATCCCATTTTAAGGGACTCCCCGTGTGTCTTTGTTCAATCAGACTCGTTAAGCCGCAGCCTTAGACCGTGTTATGAGACACAAATCCGAAATCAACCTTGGTGACTCGCAGCAAAAGCTGCCTGTTGGCAACTCTCGTACAAGCACAGTGTTGCCCCGTGGCGCCTTCTTCACAAACGCCGTTCTGTGTTTGTCGCTCGCATTTAATTCGGCCTACGCCGCTGCTCCGACAGTTACAACCCAGCCGACTTCCGCGACTATTTTGGTCGGCGGTACGCAGACGTTGAGTGTCGTGGGCGCGGGTACATTGGACATGAGCTACCAATGGTACAAGGGTGCTAAAAGCACGACAACCGATCCGATTACGGGTGGCACATCCGCCTCATTAACGGTCACGGGCGGAACATCGGCGCTGAGTTATTGGGCGCGGATCACTAACGCCGACGGCACGGTGGACAGTAACTCTGCGACGGTCGCCACAGTTCCTGAGATCTATACGAGTTCGAGTCGGGATGTTCTAAAGGCAAATACCACGATCTGGCCTACCAGCGGCGTGACTTTGGAAGGCACCAAATTTGTAAATCTCGGGTTGCAGGGAATGGGACGCATCCCTGCGAACTCCATTGATCCAGCCACTGGTGAGTCGCTTGGCTCGATCAGTGATATGCAGCTCGAATCTTTTGTGAACCAGGGTGGTGGTGTTTGGGGCGGAACGTTTAGTTTCCTTCCGGACCGAGGGTACAACAGTGGCACGACCTTCTCGAATTATGCCGCCCGAATTAACCGGGTGAGTTTCACATTCACTCCGTACACGGGCACGAGCGCCACGACGCAACAGAACCAGATAGCGATGACCTTTCTGGGTTCCACAAGGTTCACCTACGACCACGACAGCAATTCCGCGACCGCACCTGTCTATACCACGGGGCTTTTAGCCACGGGCACACTCGCGTTGTTTAACAGCGTGGTTCCTGTGGTGAGCGGGACAGTGACTCAGAGTGATGGAACCGTTACCAACCGTCTGACGGTGGATGCGGAAGGGTTGGCACTCGATCGTCGCCCCGGTAGAAGCGGCACAGGTTGGGTGTCGGACGAATACGGTCCGAATATCTACCATTTCAACGCGAATAAACAGATCGATGGGTTATTAAAAGTGCCCGACGTGTTGGTGCCACGCGATGCTTCGCGCAACATCACGTTTGTTGCGGACGGCAATATCACGACAGGAACAGGGCGTCGTACGAATCAAGGAATGGAAGGGCTCGCGGTAAGCCCAGACGGTACCCGCCTGTTTGCACTGATGCAGTCGGCGACTTTACAAGATGCCGATCCGACTACGAACAATCAGAAATCCACGGCGGCCCGTCTTCTCATCTACGATATTTCCACGAGTGATACGCCGAGTGATCCGGTGGCTCAATATGTAGTGGAGTTGCCGCGATTAGATCAGAACGGAACTCTGACAAACGGCACAACCGTAGATAAAACAGCCGCGCAGAGTTCTATCGTAGCGCTGAATAGCACTCAGCTTCTGATCCTAACCCGAGACGGAAATGGACGCGGCTCGAGTAGGGCTCCGGTTTTCAAGTCGATCGTGTTGGCTGATCTCTCGAAGGCGACCAATATCGATGGTACTTACGACGCCGAAGGTGCGTCGATTGCAACGGCAGGTGTGTTGAAGGCGGGAATCACTCCAATGGCATGGACGCAGGCTGTAAACCTGATTGGTGGACTGGGCGACAACGCCCTTGAGCTGGCGAAGTTCGGGATGAACATCAACACCGCCCCTGGCGATCTGAATACTTTGGGAGAGAAATGGGAAGGCCTTGGCCTTGTGTCCGCACAGGATCCTGCAAATCCGAATGATTACTTTTTGTTTGTCGGAAACGACAACGACTTCCTGACCGCTTCCGGCAAACTTCTGGACGCAAACAACGTACTTCAGTCTTACGATGCTGGGCTCGAGAATGACACGATTGTGTTGGCATATCGTGTTCGTATTGAGAATGCCGCCGATGTAGCTGTTTACACAGGTGGGGCTGGAAATCGGGCGCCCGTGAAGTTGGGACAGACCGCTGCGGTGAACTTTGGAAGTGTGGATGCGCTCAACTCAGGGACACAAACGTTCACAATGGTGAACCCTGGCAACTCGGTGCTGACAAGTGTATCCGCAAAGATCGATGGAGCCGATTCCTCGCAGTTCACCGTCACCAGTACAGTGCCGACGGTCATTTACGGGGGTGAAAGCATTTCGATCACAGTGCGTTTTGCGCCGAACGGTCCCGGAGTGAAATCCGCTGTGCTCCATTTGTTGAGTAGTGCTCCTGGCACAAAGGCCTCCATTGATATTCCCCTGAGCGGAGTAGGTGCAACGAAGGCCCAGTTCGATCTGGCCACATCCGGTGCTTCTTCCCGGTACGTCGTTCCTGTGGATAACACTTGGGACACCAAAGCCATTTTGACCGTTGGGGAGTCGGTGCCTTTGACGGGGGGCTCTGCGGGCCAGACTTATACGATGGTTGGGATTCCGGATGGGTTGGGTGTGTACGACAACGGTAACGGCACGATGACAGTGCTGATGAATCATGAACTTGCGAATAACAAAGGTGTCGTCCGGGCACACGGCGCGGTTGGAGCTTTTGTTTCTGAGTGGATTATCAACAAGTCCACCCTGCAGGTACTTTCCGGAAGCGATCTGATCCGGCGGGTGTACGACTGGGACAAAACCAATCAAAAGTCCGAGAGCACGACTTCTACCGTGGCATTCAACCGTTTATGTTCCGCTGACCTGGCTCCGGTGAGTGCATTCTTTAATCCTGCAACAGGGCTTGGGACTCAGGCTCGGCTTTTCCTGAACGGTGAAGAAGGCGGGGCGACAGGATTCGCTTTGGCACACGTTGCAACCGGCGCTTCCAAAGGAAGCAGTTACGTGCTTGGTAAGTTCAATCTAGCGACAGATGGCTCGAATGGAACGGCTGTGGGCGGTTGGGAGAATTTGCTCGCGAATCCCTTTGCGCAGGACAAGACCGTGGTGATCGGTAACAATGACGGCGGTACTGGAGTGATGTCCAACACGGTTGCCGTTTATGTTGGAACGAAAACCAACAGCGGAACGGAAGCGGACAAGGCAGGGCTGACGAACGGAACTATCCGGTTTGTGAATGTCAGTGGAAACCCAGTGGAGATCGTCAATCCGATCACGCGGACGACTGAGATCACTTCGGGTACACGGTTCACCCTGAGCAGCACCGCTAGCACGACCTTCTCACGGCCCGAAGATGGTGCGTGGAATCCCATGAATTTCCGTGAGTTCTACTTCGCAACAACGGATCGTCTGGATCAGGTTGCAGACGGACTCGGTACCCAGATCGGCCGTACCCGACTCTGGCGCTTGACGTTTGATGATATCAAATCACCGGAGTCCGGAGGGTTCATCGATCTTATGCTCGAAGGGGGTGTCGGCAACGATGCCACGATGTGGGATAACCTTACGATAACCGCGGATGGAAAAGTCGTACTTCAGGAAGATCCGGGTAATGCGCAGCACAATGCCAAGATTTGGTTTTTTGACCCTGTGACGCATGTTTTGACGAAGGTATTAAAACATGACCCAGCTCGGTTTGGCGATGTGGGTGTGGATGCCGTGGCACCCTTTACAGTGGACGAGGAGAGTTCGGGTATTGTCGACGTGACCCCGATTTACACGGCAACTCCGGGATTCGGAGATCGCTACTATCTGTTTGTGGAGCAAGCTCACACCACGGACTTCACGGGTGTCACGGGAGCCTCCACGGAGCTAGTGGAGCGTGGACAATTGCTGTTGGCCCGCCAATTTGCTGTGGAATCCGGGCCCAGTACCACGACCACACCTTATTTGTTACCAGTGGACCCGTCCGTGAAAACGGCGGCGATTCTGACGGTAGGAGATGTGGTGCCAAAGACCGGTTCTTCTACTGAGACATACCAGATGGTTGGGATTCCAGATGGTCTCGGCAGTTACGATAACGGCGACGGGACATTCACGCTGTTGGTGAATCATGAATTGGCGAGTAACAAAGGGGCGGTCCGCGCACATGGAGCGGTTGGAGCGTTTGTTTCCGAATGGATTGTGAAGAAGAGTACGCTGCGTGTTATTTCTGGGAGCGACCTGATCAAGAGTGTTTATCCCTGGGATAGCGTAAACCAGGTCTCCTCTGGTACGGCATCGACGGTGGCCTTTAATCGATTCTGTTCCGCTGATTTGCCTCCCGTAACGGCATTCTACAATTCAGCGTCCGGTCTCGGCACACAGGCTCGTCTCTTTATGAACGGTGAAGAGGGCGGTTCCACCGGATACGCGCTGGCACACGTTGCGACTGGGGCGTCCAAAGGAAAGAGCTACGTACTCGGGAAGTTTAATCTCGCGACAGATGGGTCCAATGGCACAGCCGTCGGGGGTTGGGAGAACCTTCTGGCGAACCCATTTGCCCAGGATAAGACGGTCGTGATTGGAAATAATGACGGTGGCACAGGCGTGATGCTCAACACGGTGGCGGTTTACGTGGGAACAAAAACGAACACGGGATCCGAAGTGGATAAGGCCGGTTTGACGAATGGGGTCGTCAAGTTTGTGACGGTGGCGGGTCAGACAGCGGAACTCGCAGACACTACGACGCGTGCAACCAACATCGCAAACGGCACCCGCTTTACACTGACTGGTGTTGGAACGACCTTTTCGCGTCCGGAAGATGGAGCGTGGAATCCAACGAATCCACGGCAGTACTATTTTGTCACCACGGATCAACTGGATGCCGCTGGCCTCGGTTTGGGTACAAACGTTGGTCGTTCTCGTTTGTGGCGCCTGACCTTTGATGACATCACGAATCCTGCGGCCGGTGGTTCGATTGATTTGTTGGTGGAAGGGGGCGTAGGGAATAACGCGACGATGTGGGACAATCTGACAGTCAACGGGGATGGCAAGTTGCTCCTGCAGGAAGATCCCGGCAACTCAGCCCACAACGCGAAGGTGTGGATGTATGATCCAGTGACCAAGGCGCTGACGGTTCTGCTTCAGCATGACCCAGCGCGGTTCGGTTCGGCCACTCTGGCGCATACGGCCCCGTTTAATGTAGACGAGGAATCCTCTGGCATCATCGAAGTCACCGATCTTGGCGTGGGTGCGCCGAAGGCAAGTGAGAGGACATACCTCCTGGCTCAGCAGGCGCATACGACGGACTTTACTGGAATCTCTGGTTCCGCGACTGAGTTGGTTGAGCGAGGTCAGATCGTGTTGATGCGCCAAAGTACAAATGTCGCAACGGCGCAGACGGTGGCGGCTGATCTGGCTGTTTATTCGAAGCGTGAAGGGTTCACAAATACGGGTGCGCGTATTCTGAATGTGGATGTGGTGAACGTCGGCAACGGCCCGACGGATGGGACAGCAGTGAGCGTGAATCTGGATTTGCCCGTGGGTCTTACGGTGTTGGCGGCGACTGGGGATGGTTGGACAGTCAATACGGCAAGTGGACGTGTGATTAGTGTGCGGCGGTCCGATGTGCTCTGGCCTGGAACGGCGTATCCAAGGTTGGTTGTGACGTATACCGTGGATGATGTACCCGCAGCGGGGGTTCCGGTACCGGTCAAGATCTCCGGTGGTGGAGACAACAATATGGCCAACAATGTCTTTACTGAGACGCCGGGGTTGAGCACGGGAATCAGCTCGAGTGACACCCCTTACCTACAGCCGCTCAACAATCTCTGGCAGGTAAGTTCGCTCCTGACCGTGGGGGATGCAGTGCCGCTTACAGGTGGAACGTTGAACCAGAAGTATCGCATGGTTGGAATTCCGGACGGCCTTGGAGCTTATGATAATGGAGATGGCACGATCACGGTTCTGATGAACCACGAGCTTGGAAGCAACAAAGGCACGGTGCGTACCCACGGCGCCATCGGTGCGTTTGTGTCGGAGTGGATCATCAACAAGAGCACCCTGAAAGTGGTTTCCGGAAGTGATCTGATCCGGAAGGTCTACGGCTGGGATAAGGTGAACCAGAAATCGGAGAGTCAGCCTTCTACGATCGCGTTTAACCGGATGTGTTCGGCGGATCTTGCGGCTGGTAGTGCCTTCTTTAATCCAGCGTCCGGACTTGGAACGCAGGCTCGGCTCTTCTTAAACGGAGAAGAGGGCGGAGCGACTGGATTTGCGCTAGCACACGTCGCGAGCGGGGCGGCTAAGGGGAACAGCTATATTCTTGGAAAGTTCAATCCAGCTACAGATGGATCCGGCGGATCTGCTGTGGGTGGTTGGGAAAACCTGGTCGCGAATCCCGTGGCACAGGACAAGACGGTGGTTATCGGAACAAATGACGGCGGTACCGGGGTCGCAAACAATACCGTGGCGGTTTATGTGGGAACGAAGACAAACAACGGCAGTGAGGTGGACAAAGCGGGTCTTACGAATGGGGTGACCCGGTTTGTAAACGTGGCGGGGAATCCGGTGGAAATTGTGAATACGACCACAAGAGCGACGGAAATCACCAATGGTTTGCGATTTACCCTAAGTGCGAGTGCAGGGACAACGTTCTCACGTCCTGAGGACGGCGCGTGGAATCCGGCGAATCCTCGTGAGTTCTATTTTGCAACAACTGACCGCCTCGATCAGCTCGCCGATGGAGTCGGCTCACAGATCGGACGGACCCGCCTGTGGCGTTTGACGTTTGACGATGTTCGTTCCCCGGAATTGGGCGGGACGATTGATTTGATGGCCGAGGGTGGAAACGGCAATGACGCCACGATGTGGGATAACCTTACCGTTACGACAGACGGAAAAGTGGTTCTTCAGGAAGACCCGGGCAACGCGGTGCATAATGCGAAGGTCTGGTTCTTTGATCCAGCGACTCGTGCTTTGACGAAAGTATTACGCCATGACCCTGCAAGATTTGGCGATACCACGTTGGCTGCGAGCAGTCCGTTCAATGTGGACGAAGAATCCTCCGGGGTAATCGAGGTGAGTAGCTTATTCGGTGGCAACACGGGCTTTGGAGATCGGTACTACTTGATCGCGCAGCAAGCGCATACGGAGAATCTGACTGGGTTAACTACACCGACGGAAATCGTGGAGCGTGGGCAATTGTTATTGGTTCACCAGATTGCCGCGGAAGTGGGACCAAGCAGCACAAGTACCCCGTACATTTTGCCGCTGGATGGCTCGATGAAGACCAGCGCTGTTCTTACCGTTGGGGATTCTGTTCTGAAGACAGGTTCTACTACAGGGGAGACGTATACGATGGTTGGAATTCCAGATGGCCTGGGTGCATACGACAATGGAGACGGTAGTTTTACTCTGTTGATGAATCATGAGCTGGGCTCTGACAAGGGAGTCGTTCGGGCGCATGGGGCGGCTGGGGCATTTGTGTCCGAGTGGATTATCCGGAAGAGTACGATGCGTGTGGTTTCCGGCAGCGACTTGATTCGGAAGGTATACGGATGGGACAAAGTGAATCAGCGTTCCGAAGCCACGACTTCCGTGGTGGCGTTTAACCGTCTCTGCTCGGCGGATCTCGCAGCAGTGAGTGCCTTCTATAATCCAGCGACGGGTCTAGGGACGCAGGCCCGGTTGTTCCTGAACGGTGAGGAAGGCGGGGCGGCGGGTTATGCTTTGGCGACCGTGGCGACAGGAGCTTCGAAGGGGAACACGTATATCCTCGGGAAATTTAATCTCGCGACAGATGGCTCGGTTGGTGGAACCGCAATTGGAGGCTGGGAGAACCTTGTGGCGAACCCGTACGCACAGGACAAAACAGTAGTGGCTGCCACGAATGATGGTGGGACCAGTGTGATGTCCAACACGGTTGGGGTGTATGTGGGTACAAAAACAAATACAGGGTCCGAGGCTGACAAAGCTGGTTTGACCAACGGAGCCATCAAATTTGTGACGGTTACTGGAAATCCAAAGGAGATTACCAATACCACCACGCGGGCGACTTCTATAACCAATGGAACCCGCTTCACGTTGAGTGGTGTGGGCACGACCTTCTCGCGTCCTGAAGATGGAGCGTGGAACCCGCTTGATCCGCGTCAGTTTTACTTTGTAACGACGGATCAGTTGAACGCAGCCGGTCTTGGGCTGGGTGCGAATGTAGGGCGTACCCGTCTCTGGCGCTTAACGTTCGATAATATTGGAAGCCCGGACTTTGGGGGCACCATTGATCTGCTGCTCGAAGGTGGTGTCGGGAACGACGCAACGATGTGGGACAATATGACTGTCACGGCGGATGGAAAACTACTCTTGCAGGAAGATCCCGGTAACACCGTGCATAACGCGAAGGTCTGGTTATTTGATCCTGTCAGCAAAACGCTCACCAAGGTTCTCCAGCACGATCCCGCCCGTTTTGGTACTTCTGTTATACCGGCTAGTTATCCATTCACGGTCGATGAAGAGTCTTCTGGTGTGATTGATGTCACGGACCTTGGGGTTGGCGGCATCAAGGCTGGTGAGCGCGCTTATTTGATGGTGCAACAAGCTCACGGAGTCCCTACCACCACGGAGCTAGTCGAAGGCGGACAGCTGGTGTTAGTCAGACACGCTTCCGGTGCGGGTGGCCCGGATCTGGTGGTATCGAGTGCTTCGACTGGAGTCGGGACAGACGGAAACAAGCAATACGTGATTAATGTCCGGAACGTCGGGGATGCACCCACAGACGGCAGTTTGGTCGAGATTTCGGAGGAACTTCCGACAGGTCTGTCGGCGGTGTCCCTGAGCGGCACGGGATGGAGCGTGATCTCTGGGGTTGGAAGTAAGATCAATGCGACGCGCTCGGATGTCCTCGAGCCAGGAGCCAGTTACCCTGAGTTGAAACTATCTGTAGCCGTAGCCGCAGGTGTTTCACTCGAAACCTCTAATAAGATTAAGGTCGCCGGAGGCGGTGATAAACGCTTGGGAAATAACGAATTCGTGGAACGCGCGGTGACCCAGTCTGCATATAAACTGCAGGCTGCCGTTAACACGGTGAGTGAGACTGCTGGTAAGGCCGTTCTGACAGTAGTTCGTCGTGGAACCGGAGTGTTACCAGCCGCGGATGTCACGGTTGGATTCACGGATGGATCAGCGAAAGCTGGTCAGGACTACACTGGGACTTCGCTAAAAGCCTCCTTTGTGGAAGGTGGAACCTCTGCCACGGTGAATGTTCCGATCACGGACCGGAAGGGAACACCGCAAGGCAGCCGTACGTTCAGTGTTTTGCTGAAGGAAGTTCCTGCCGGAAGTTTGATTGAAGGCACCCCGGTTGTATTAACCATTACAGACGCAGCGGATGGAACGGGCGCAGTGACGGGTGGCAGTATCAGCTTCGCCAGTGCGGAGGTCACGGTGAGCCCAGTGACTCAAAGCGGAAGTGCCTCGATAGTATCTGTGGTATTAAACCGGGAGGGGGCTGCGAGTGGTACGGTGGAAGTCTCCGTACGTGTGCTCAAGGATGCTGCGCTGCCCAATGGGGTGACGACGAGACTCACAAGTGCGGCCGATTTCACTCTGCCATCCGACTCTGCCGTAGTGAAGTTTGCGGATGGTCAACTCACCGCGGCCTTGCAGATTCCATTGAAAGCGAAAGCTCATGGTGGAGCTTTTGTGCTGGGATTAGCGGATCCCAAGGCTGCACTTCTCGGAAGCAGACAACAGATGACGGTCAAAGTCGGTGAACGTGATGACTTGAAACCCACCCTGACCGTAAACTTCGGCACGCCGTCTTCAGGTGGGGAGGTTGTGGTAGGAGGAACGGTGAGCGACACAGGTGCTAATGCTTCGGGGCTGAACAAATTGGAGTACATTCTTGTGAATGGAACCGACAAAGGTACGGTCACAGCGGTGACCGTGGCTGGTGACGGTAAGTTCACCCAGAAGGTTCAACTGCAGCCAGGCGCGAACAAGCTCACCCTATCGGCTTATGACAAGGCTGGGAATGTGACCACCGCGAGCAAATCGATCACGTTTGCGGATTCCACCGGGGCGCAACGGGCTGGAACTTACGACGGCGTATTGAAGCCGGAGTCTGGAGTCTCGAGTGGTCTTGTTTCGAACGATACGGTCGGTTTGATAAGCGTTACAGTGTCCAAAGCGGGTCTTCTTACAGGCCAGTTAAGGCTGGGAGGATTCTCGACGGCATTTAAGGGAATTGTGGATGCAAGTGGATCGGTCTACTTCGACCCAGGGTTGGGTAGGGCGTTACACTTGGAAGATAAAACCGAGTGGGATGCTTATCTGGGAGGTCTTTCACTCTCCTTTGAGGGAGCGGTACTGAATGCGACTCTGAACCCGGAGGAAGATGGTGGGGTGTTGGCCACTGCCACGATGCGCCGCCGTGCAACTGCTGCGACGGGTCTGATCGCTTCGGGTACCGTACAGAAATTCGTTCTCGCGATTGAGGCAGTTGCTCCCGAAGACCTTGCCGACTCGGAGTACCCGCATGGCAGCGGGACAGGCATCATGACGGTGAAATCGACAGGTGCAGTTGCCGTGGCCGGGGTTTTGCCGGATGGCACGTCCTATACTACAGGCGGTTGGTTGTCAGAGGCTGAGGCGGGTGTGCAAAGTGCGGCTATCCATCAAAGCCTGTATCGCAACGGAGGAGCGATTGCGTCGGAGTTAAAGTTTGATTTGAGCCCAACTGCACATGCTGACTCGGACGTCTTGGATGTTGATGGAGTCTGGGTACGTCCTGTTCTGAAGACCTATCGCTCGTACAAAAATGGATGGGAAACTGGGCTGACCCTGAACATCACAGGGACCAGGTTCACACCGGCTGCTGCGTCCGCCTCGACACTGGGTGGATTGGCTGCAGAGAATTCGAACGCGCAGTTAGCGTTCGAGGGCGGGTTACTCACGACTGAGAAGACGTTGTTATTCGATTTGGGAGCCAAAGACGTGTTTGTGAACCGTTCGGCGGATGCCAACCTTCGTCTGGAAGTGTTCCGTGACACAGGACTGTTTAGTGGGGTTTTCACTCACACAGATACGAAAAAGACGACCTTCCTCGGGGTGATCCTGCAGAAGGGTGCTAATACCAAGGGGTATGGGTTCTTTATGAGTGCGCCGTCACAAAGTCTGTCCAGTGCAGCGGAAGGCGGATCTGTGATCCTGTCGCCAGTAAAGTAGGGCGGGTGTTTTGCAAAACGCAAAGCTTGGGCCTCAACGGGTCCAAGCTTTTGTTGTTACAAGGTTGCTTTCGTCTGGAATTGAAAGAGCGGGAACCCAGTTATGGGCTCCCGCTCTTTCATTTTTCAGTTGGAGTGAAGGGGCGAAGCGCTTTTTGAGGAGACAACTGCCTGAGCGCTCCACCCACAATAGGCATCCACGCGATTAGGCGCGGCCCTGTTTTCGGGCTGTTTTCACTGGGCCATGTAGTCTTTGGTCCCGTTTCTGGTTACGGTGGTCGATGCGAGAGATAAGCTGGGCGACTAGCTTCTGTAGTGCGGCTCGTGGAGTGTGGTCTACTGCTTCGGCGCTAACATCTGGACCCGGTGTCACCAAGTGAGCCGCCAGACGAAACGGGGGACTCGATTCGGTGTTGCGTTCGATCCGGACTCGCGCCTCATCAATCTGAAGGACTTTGTTGAGGGCTTTGATGTTATCTTGGATCAAAGCAGCGAATGAAGGAGAGGATTCGTGGAGGTGTTGTTCGAGAGTGAATTTCATAACGGGACGGAAGATGACATGGTTATAACCATTCGACTAATACGCATTATCGAAGATAAGATTCGATTTTATGGAAGACCAAAAAGACCCTATCAATTGGCTTAACTATCATCATTTGAGGTATTTTTATGCTGTGGCCAAGGAGGGCAGTTTGATCCGGGCTTCCGAAAAGCTGAATACATCGCAGCCATCGATTTGTACGCAGTTGAAGCAGCTTGAGGGTGCTCTGGGTGAGCGGCTGTACATTCGCAGTGGGCGTTCCATCGCACTCACGGATTTTGGCCAGGTAGTGCTTGGATACGCTGAGGAGATCTTTGCGGTAGGGCGTGAATTAACCTCGCTGGCTTTGAGGGGTGTTTCGTCGCGAGTACAGCGGTTGAGTATGGGGATCGTTGACTCGTTTCCGAAACTGCTGAGTTTGGATGTGTTGCGGCCTATTTTCGAATCGGATCCTCCCGTCCGCCTATCCTGCCATGAAGGTAAAATCGAAGATCTGTTGGGACAATTGGCAGCCCATCGATTGGACGCAATTCTAGCCGATGAACCCGCCCGATCGAATACGCAGGTGAAAGCCTTCAGTCACCCGTTAGGCGTTAGTGGCGTTACATTCTGCGCAATGCCGAATGTTGCGAAAGCGCTTCGAGGCAAATTTCCCCAAAACCTCAATGGCGCTTCGATGTTACTGCCGACGCAGAACACTTCATTACGACGAGAGCTGGAGAGTTGGTTCCGGCAGATCGAGGTGCAACCTGATGTTGTTGCTGAGTTTGAGGATGGCGCACTTGCCAAAATCGTGGCGAGTGACGGTTACGGCATTACCGTCGTACCTACTGTTGTTGAAGCTGAGGCGGTGGAGCGACACGGGTTCGCGATTGTGGGGCGTACAACAGACTGTGTGGTGAAACTTTTTCTCATCACGCCTGAGAGGCGAATTGAGCATCCGTCCGTTGTCCTCTTGGTTAAAGCGGGCACGAAGGCGCCTATTGGGCAGGACAACAAGAAGGTGATTCGGACAAAAGTGGGCGACCCGAAGAGATCCGCGAAAGGGGCACCCAAGCCGGGGAATCGATCCTCAAAAGTTTCCAAAGCCGGATTGAAAAAGATGTGAGCTCTTTTGGCAGATGGGGTGTCGACAGAGCACTCCCCAAAAATTTGGAAGGATTCGTGCGGAATATCGCTACCGCGTTAGGTAGATACCCACGGTTGACGTGTGAGTTGATGGATAGGTTCCGAAGTGGCATAGCCGCGACTACGATCTTGTTGTGGCGACCATTCCATAAAATCGAATCAACCGTTTGATTATACCAATTAGTCAAATCAATCGGGGGCGTGCATGCTTCGCCCCCATATGAAAATTTCCCTCCAAAATCACGATGTGCATTCCACGGCGATTAATATTCTTGTTCATGATCGCTTAAAAGCGCTCGCAAGACTGCGGCCTATTAAGGCCGTACATTTGCTTATTAAACGGAGGCCGCCCGATTCCCTAAATTACAACATTTCGGCCGAGCTCCATTTAGATGGGGGATCTTTATCCGCTGATTCGGAGGGTCCGTCCTTCCGTGCCGCTTTTGAGCGGGTTTTACAGCAACTACAGACCCATCTGATGCGCCGTCGCTCAAGACACGATCGCCTCCCAAATGGGCATGGGCAGACCCTCTGAGCCTTCTGTCATTTGATCAGTACAGCCATCGTAGAATATGAAACATGATATCTTAACGCAGACGTCTGGCGCTGTTTCACCATTGCCACTGATGAAGGTCCGCTCGTTTTTGAAGCGGGCCAGCGCAGTGTCACTGTCGCCTTTTGAACCGCTCCGCGATGCTGCCCGATACCTGAGTTCCTCAGTCCGGAAACATTTCCCTGTGATACACGATGGTAGGCTTGTCGGGATCTTATCCAGAGCGAGCTTATCTGCCGCGTTGCGAGAGCGAGGGGAGTGGGTTCCCGTTGCTGAGGTGATGACAAAGAACCCTCACTCCATCGCTCGTAGCAGGATTCCTGCGCGTCAGTTTTTCAGGAACATCGCTTAAACGAATCACTACGCACCGAGGTATTAATTGAAGGGGCGGGGTCTGCTTCGAATGGCAGCCCGCCGCTACCGCGGCATCGGACGATACCGTGAGCACCGGCGTGGCACCTCAGACGGAGGTGCATGGACACTTAATGATTAGGAACAGATTAGAAAGCAGTGCTTTATGAATATGTCAAATTTACCGTGGAATTGGATCGGATTTAATCTGTTTATCCTTGTGATGCTTGCGCTTGATCTAGGCGTATTTCATCGAAAAACACACAAAGTCACCTTTCGTGAATCGATGGCTTGGACAGGTGTCTGGATAAGCCTGGCGCTCGTTTTCAACGGTGGTATTTGGCATTTTATGGGTGAGCAGAAAGCCCTGGAGTTCTTCACCGGGTATGTGATCGAGAAATCGCTGAGTATTGATAACGTATTCGTATTCGCGCTGTTGTTCGGATACTTTTCGATTCCTGAAATCTACCAGCACAAGGTTCTGTTTTGGGGCATCCTAAGCGCTTTGCTGATGCGGGCTGCGATGATTGGCGTTGGGGCTGTTCTGGTGACCAAGTTCGTTTGGATTACCTATGTATTTGGCGCCTTTTTGATTGTGACCGGCATCAAGATGCTCGTGGAGAAAAATGCTGGAATACAGGTGAAGGATAATCCCTTGGTGAAGCTGATACAGCGATGGATCCCTGTTTCAAACACACTACACGGCGACCGGTTCTTTGTGACTGTCGGAACGCAAAAAATGGCTACTCCGTTATTTGTTGTACTGATACTGGTGGAGCTCTCTGATGTGCTGTTCGCGGTAGACTCGATCCCCGCTATTTTCGCTGTCACGAAGGATCCGTTCATCGTCTACACGTCGAATGTGTTTGCGATACTTGGACTGCGGTCGCTTTATTTCGCGCTCGCTGGGGTGATGGACAAATTCCATTACCTGAAGACAGGCTTGGGCCTGGTGTTGAGCTTTGTAGGGGTAAAAATGATTCTCGGCCACACAGCGTGGAAGATAGACACTGGAGTGTCGCTTTTGATCATTGTCGCGATCTTGGGAGGCTCCATCGGGCTATCGCTGCTGCACCCGAAGGTTCCTTCTCAAAGCCGGGTTTGAGCGGTTTCTAAGAAAGCGCTGGGTTGGGGCGCACTGAAGCCTGAGATAAGACTTTAGTGCTCGCGGGACCTTCTGTGGTTCTACAACCTCAAATCCTCTTTTCATGAATAGCGAAACCTCTCCTGTGATGCTTGTTGTTGGCGGCGCGGGCGGCATCGGTTCTGCCGTGGTGCGTCGTCTGGCGGCTCGAAACTATCGTGTGATTCTCGCGGGGCGAAACATGGAGCCCTTACAGACCATCGCCAACGAGATTGGTGGTGAGGCCATAGTCTGTGACGCTCGTGACAGTGCCGCGGTGGATACCTTGCTGCAGAACGTTGTGTCGCAGCATGGTCGGGTAGATGGTGTGGTTAACTGTGTAGGTTCTATCCTACTCAAGCCCGCCCATTTGATCAGTGATCAGGAGTTCGCGGATACGTTGACGGTGAATCTTAGCACGGCGTTTCATGTTCTTCGGGCTGCCGCCCGGCTGATGATGCGGCAGAGCGGAGGCGGTAGTATTGTGCTTTGTTCGTCGGTGGCTGCACGACGTGGCTTGATAAATCATGAGGCGATTGCTGCTGCGAAGGCTGGCATCGAAGGATTGGCGCTGTCGGCCGCGGCCAGTTATGCAAGGCAGGGGGTGCGGGTGAACTGTGTGGCGCCGGGTCTTACGCGCACCGATTTAACTCGGGGGTTCACTCAAAATGAGAATGTGGCAAAGATATCCGCTGGCCTGCATCCGCTCGGTCGGATTGGTGAACCGGCGGAAGTGGCTTCGGCCATTTGCTGGCTTTTGGATCCCGAGCAGAGTTGGGTAACGGGGCAGGTTCTCGGAGTAGACGGGGGGCTTGGAAGCGTTCAAGCGAGGAGTTGATTGTGACGACACCCACAAAATACACGCACACCTTCACTGGCGGGCTACGACTGGGGCTCTGCTGTCAGTTTGCGGCGCAGCCGATCAAATTTAGCACCACTACGGCGACGGCTCTTGCGCGCCAGACAAGACAAAATCAATTGGCGCGACTCGCGGCCCTCTGCGCATCCAATGCGGAGGCCTTGCTTGCGGCGTTGCAGTTTTGTGCAAGCAACGGCATTCACTCTTTCCGGATTATCAGCCCTATCCTGCCGCTTAAGACGCATCCGGAGGTTGGTTACAGTGTCGAGGAATTACCCGGTGCAAACGAGGTGGTAAAAAGGTTCCGCGACTGTGGGGAATTTGCGCGAGCACACGACATTCGAACGGGTTTTCATCCTGACCAATTTGTCGTCCTAAATTCCCCCGATGAAAATATTGTGGCTCGTTCGATTGCGGATATCGAGTCACAGGCGGAAATTGCGGAGTGGACCAACGCCGATACCGTGAACATTCACGGGGGTGGAGGTTATGGAGATAAGCTAGGGGCATTAGAGCGTTTCCGTCGCAACCTCGACCGCCTGGGCGAGCGCGCCCGGACTCGGCTTACGGTGGAGAATGATGACCGGACCTTCACGCCGTTGGACCTGCTTCCGGTGTGCCGGGCCACGGGGGTTCCGTTGGTTTACGATGTCCATCACCATCGGTGTTGTCCTGATTCCTTAAGTGAAGAGGAAGCGACCGTCGCTGCCATGGAGACTTGGAAACGCGAACCGTTGTTTCATCTTTCGAGTCCCTTGGAAGGTTGGAACGGTCCCAAACCAGAACGGCATCACGATTATATTGATCCGGATGATTTTCCTTCTGCGTGGCGAGGGTTGAATTTGACGGTTGAGGTGGAAGCCAAAGCAAAGGAGCTTGCGGTGGCTAGATTACAACAGGCTTTGTGTTGAGAAGGGAGCGGTCGTGCGGAGGATTTCAGGAGCCAATGCGCCTGTTTTACGGGATTTGGAGCTACCATGCGGAGCGAACTGAGATACCGATAGAGATATGCAAAACCTTACAATCGCATTACAGGCGTTGGTGATCGCCTCGATTTTTTTTGTTTGGACGGTGCGGTATCAAAATATTGTTGAGGAATTTAAACACTATGGCCTGCCTGATTGGTTGCGTGATCTCGTGGGGATTCTGAAAATCACGTTTGCCTTGCTCTTGCTGATCGGAATCGAACGCCAACTGTTTGCCGTGGTTGGCGGAATCGGTATTGCCACGTTGATGGCCTGCGCTTTCGCGACGCATCTTCGTGTTCGGAATCCGCTACCCAAAATGCTTCCGTCCCTGGGGCTATTTACCTTTTCGTTGATTATCGCGTTTAACAACTACCGGGTTCTGAGCGCGTGTTGTCCATAGAAGCCGTTCTTTGCGGTTTCCGGAGTAGCCTCGCCAGTGTGCGGGCAATCGTTTCAGAACAACTGGTATGCGCTCGCGCCTCGATGGTGTAGGCTTTCTATCTTGAACGTGGTTCTGATTTTTTTCTCGGGCCTTTCCTTCCTTGTATACGGGCTGGGTTGCTTTTTTTCCGTCCGACTAAAACGGGAGTTCGTTCGTTATGGGCTGGAGTCATACTGTTTGTGGGTAGGCGCGTTGCAGGTGAGCGCGGCGCTCGGGTTGCTTGCCGGACTGAATCAACCGTGGATCGGGCGTTTGGCGGCAGCCGGCCTTGCGGGGATGATGTTGGGTGCCGTCGGAGTTCGAATCAAAATCAGGGACAGCTTTCTCCAGACGTTGCCAGCACTGGTTTACTTTTTACTGAACGGTTACCTCTTCCTGAGAGGCTTCTCTGGCTGAAAAGGTTCTCAGTGAGACTGACGATCTTTAGGAATTTGCGGCTGAGATGGGGACGAGACACGTACCGTGTGTTTTCTAGATGTTTTTCTGAGTGTTCCGTCAGGAGCGTCCCCGAAAAGTTCCGATCCATAGGAGGACGAAGTGTTCTCAACAGCTCCAACGGACACGCCGTAAACTGTCGCAGATTTGCCCGCAGCCAAACTCCGTAGAAAATTAGCGGAGAAAATTTTGTAAGGTTTCTCACGCAGCGGGAGTTCACGTGCATGTATCACCTTTGCCCACGGCAAGTCGGCTCGCATCAAAGCGCAACTCCGCGCCAACAAGCTGCAGAAACTCATTTCTAAGAACCTCCTTTGTGCCTTTATGACCCCCTCCGATCGCAATCCCTGCACTTTTGGCGCCGATAGCTCTCCTCTTCTGCATCCCGGCTCTATTTCCGCCGCTTCCCGTCGCGATTTTTTGATTCGCAACGGCATAGGTTTTGGCGGACTCAGCCTCGCTTCGCTTTTTGGTCTCAACCCATTCGACCTACAAGGTGGGAGTGCACCAGTTGGAATGTTGTCCCCAAAGGCCGGTCATTTTCCCGCGAAAACCAAAGCCGTCATCCAGATCTTTGCGGCAGGAGCACCTTCCACCGTGGACACATGGGATCCGAAACCGGAGCTCACCAAAAATGATGGTAAAAAGATCCCCGGTTATGAGGGCCTGGCACTCGGGTCACCTTTCAAATTTGAAAAAAAGGGTAAGTCCGGCGTCGAGGTCAGCGAGATCTTCGCGGAACTCGGCAATCACGTGGATGAGATGGCCATCATTCGTTCTCTTTATGCTGAAATCCCAGATCACAATATTGCCAGCAAGGTGTTGATGACGGGATCACCGCAATTGAACAAACCCTGTCTGGGTTCGTGGTCGGTTTATGGACTCGGAACCGTGAACCAGAACTTGCCCGGGTTTATTTCCCTGGGAGGACCCGCTGCGGTACGTCAGGCCGCTTTTCTCCCGGGCATCTATCAGGGGTGCAACGTGAACTATGACCCTCAGGCACCGCTGAAACAAATCCTACCCAATATCACCAGCCAGTTCAGTACGGCAGACCGTCAACGCGAACAAATCGATCTCGCTAAGGAGTTAAACTCCATGCATGCGGCTCAGCTCCAAAAAGACGCACAGCTCGAAGCCCGTATTCAGGCTTTCGAAATCGCATTCAAGATGCAGCAGGAGGCGATGGATGCTTTCGATATTTCCAAGGAACCGCAGTCCATTCGGGATATGTACCAAAAGGGCGGAGGCAAAGGAAAAGCCGGAGCCAAATTACTCGTAGCACGCCGATTGATTGAACGCGGTGTACGTTTCGTCCAAGTCACAGTTCCCAACTGGGACACCCATTTTGATATCGCTAATACGATACGCGAAGCTGCGGAAACCATCGACGGTCCGGCCGCAGCCCTGCTTACGGATCTCAAGCAGCGAGGGCTCTTGGATTCCACTCTCGTGATTTGGGGCGGCGAATTTGGTCGCACGCCCACAGCGGCCGCTTCCACGAATGGTCCGGGACGTGATCACAATGGCCGGGCCATGTGTGCATGGATGGCTGGCGGCGGTGTACGTGGTGGTATCACCTACGGCGCAACTGACGAATTTGGGGGACGTGCTGTGGAAAACAAAATGCATGTCCACGATCTGCACGCCACGATCCTCGCCCTTATGGGCCTCGATCACACCCGGCTCACTTACAACTATAACGGCCGCGACTTTCGACTCACCGACAATTTCGGAACCGTCGTCAAAGATCTGATTGCCTAATTCGCGCACGTTTCTCGCCATGCACACGTCTCGTTTTTGGGTGCGTTCCTTCGCGATCTTTTTTGCTTCCGTCAGTACCTGGGTTTGGGGAGCTGGAACCCCACCGATTTCCGATGTAGATCTTCAATTTTTTGAAAACGAAGTGCGTCCTATTCTGGTGGAGCACTGTCAGGAATGTCACTCGTCTCTCAAAGGCAAAGTCAAAGGGGGACTTGATATGGACAACCGGGAGAGCCTTCTCAAAGGCGGCGAAAAGGGTCCGGTCTTCAAAGCAGGCGACCCGTCCGGAAGCAGCATGATCAAAGCCGTAGAATGGCTGGATGATCTTCAAATGCCCCCAAAGACAAAGCTCTCTGCACTTCAAATTACGACGCTCAAAGAGTGGATCACACGCGGTGCCCCAGACCCCAGGGATGGCACCGCTGTGTCGCGTCTCACCAAGGCAGATCATTGGGCATTCCAAGCCGTTACACGCCCCGCTCCTCCGGCGGTTAAAAACAATGCCTGGTGCAAAAACTCCATCGATAAATTTATTTTGGCGAAGTTGGAGGAGAAAGAAATGCTGCCAGCTGAGCCTCCAGATACGGGCACTGATGAACAACGCCGCACTAAAAAGGAGGCACTCCTGCGGCGTGCGTACTTTGATTTGATCGGTGTTCCTCCCAAGCCTGAACAGATTAAGGAATTCGTGAATAATGTTTCTCCGAATGCTTTCGAACAGGTTGTCGACACACTTCTGGAGTCTCCCGCGTACGGGGAACGCTGGGCCAGACATTGGCTGGATACTGCACGTTACTCGGACACCACCGGGCTCGTTGCCGCAAATTTGAGGGGCAAAGAATATCGTTACCCTTACGCCTATTCGTATAGGGACTGGGTCATTTCGGCCATCAACGCCGACATGCCCTATGATCAGTTCATACTCAATCAGTTGGCCGCGGATAAAATCCCGCAAAACCCAAAGAAGAATCTGGCGGCCCTCGGATTTCTCACAGTTGGACAACGCTTTAAGAACGATGACGACGTCCTGAATGATCGGATCGACGTGGTGGGCCGTGGCTTTTTGGGGCTCACTCTCGGATGCGCACGTTGTCACGACCACAAGTTTGATCCTATTAAACAAGCCGATTATTACGCGCTGAAAGGGATCTTCAAAAGCACCTCTGAACCGAAGGACGGTCCTGTTATCGCGGGAGATCCCAACTCGAAGGAGTTTCAGGATTTTAGTCGGAAACTCGAGGCTCTCGAAAAGAAGGCATACTCGGCCTTCTACCAAATGCAGCGGGAGAGCTCTGAGGAACTCCGGAAAAAGGCCGCGGCATATTTTGAGGCCTCGTATCTTTCTTTTAAACCAGCCGACGCAGAGACCTCAAAACGCGCCCAGTCCATTTCCTCAGCCCAAAAGCTGAAGGACTACTTAATCGTGGACGTTATCCATAGACGCATTGATCCTCGTGATCCGATCCTTGGGCCATTTATCCAACTCGTAACCACCAAAGAGAACCGTGACCAGGCTCTCCAGGAGAACCTCTTTGGAAAAACAGGGGCCGCTAGATTTAACCCGATTGTTTTGGAGTTCTTGCGGTCTGCTGGCCCGCTCCCGAACCAGGTCGATACCGTCGGGGCTTTATTTGAAAAGATGATGCGCGAAAAAGTCACTCCGGCGGCTGGAACTCCCGCCAACTCGGTGGCGGATCCTGTGAAAGATCTCGAGCACGGTGGTATTTACAAAATCATTGCGAATCCCAAAACGATTGCGGGCTCGCCTCAACAGCCGCTTATGGAACTGGCTGTATTCCCGTTCCCTCTCGTGGTCGGTTCCGAGGTGAGTCTGAGCAAAATGAACGGGTTCCAGGGTAAATTCGGGCAACGTTATAGTAACGAACTGGTGAAGCGTTCGGGTATGTATCAGATCAACGAAATGAAGCTGACGTCCGGTAGCGGTCCGGTTCGTGCGATGGTTTTGGAAGACTTGCCGACGCCTATCGAATCGCCCATTTATCCTCGCGGGAATATGCCCGAGAAAGGCAGCAGGCCGGCCACGGTGCCGCGCAGATTTATCGAAGTGTTGAGCGAGGGCCACACCCCAACCCCTTTCAAAGATGGAAGTGGCCGGTATGAACTGGCTCAGGCGATCGCATCCAAAACGAACCCACTCACGGCTCGTGTTATGGTCAACCGCGTCTGGATGTATCATTTCGGGGAGGGACTTGTACGTACACCTGATGATTTGGGAAATCAGGCCGGAAAACCCAGCCACCCAGAGCTGCTCGATTATCTGACTTCCTGGTTCACTGAGGATTACGGTGAAACGAAGCCTGCCTGGTCCTTAAAGGCATTACACAAGGCAATCATGCTCTCCAGCACCTACCAGCAAAGCAGCAGTAGCCTGCTCATCCAGCGCCAACAACAAATCGACGCCGGTAATACGCTCCTTTGGCACACAAACGTTCGGCGTCTGGACTTCGAGTCATTTCGCGACTCACTCCTGAGTATGGCAGGTATTCTGGATCCCGTGATGTTCGGGCCGCCGGTGAATCTGGTGAGTGAGCCGTACTCCTTTCGTCGTTCCATTTATGGGTATATCGACCGTTTAGATGTTCCGGATCTCATGACCCAATTCGATATGGCGGCCCCTTTGGAACCGAACACCAGGCGTTCCACTACGATTGTGCCTCAACAAGCGTTGTTTCTAATGAACAGTCCGTTTGCCATTGCGATTGCCAAAAACGTAGTGCGACGCTCGGAGGTCATCAAAGCGGTTACGAATCAAAAAGACGCGCGCTCCGGAGTGATCGCTGTTTTCCAGATCGTACTACAGCGCACCCCGAGCAAACCTGAGTTTGACCTGGCGATGAAGTTTTTGCAGTCCACGGCCAGGAAACAGGCGGAGGAAGCAGCGGCGATTGCTCCAATTGCGGCTGCGGGACAAAAAGAAGCGGAGGCGCAGCTTAAAAAGGACCAAAACATTGCCAACGACGACGGCAAAAAAGCCATCGTCAACCACGGGGATCTCGTGGCTCGAGTGAGTCTGACGCCTTGGGAGGCTCTGGTTCAGGCGCTCATGTTTTCGAACGAAGCTTCGTACCTGAATTAGCGGGAGGCCCTTCTTTTAGCCATTCGGCTCCTGTCTATCCTCTTTGTTACGAGCGATCCGTTCCGACCCTCCCGTTGCCCTGGAAGAGTGCTGTTCGAAATGAGACAAAGAAATTTTGTAAGGTTTTGGGATGGGCGGGTGTAAATATATCAAATGAGCGATCGAGATAACGCCAGCTACACAGCGTTTGTGTCTCTTTTTACCAAAAACGAGGCCAGGCTCCGTTCGTTTGTGCGGTCTTTGCTTCCGAGTTGGGGCGACGTTGATGACGTGATGCAGCAAGTGGGTTTGGTTATTTGGAAGAAATTTGATCAATTTGATCTTTCGACCGAGTTCTTACCCTGGGCTTGTGTCATCGCCCGGTTCGAGACGCTCCATTATCGACGGAGTATGGCGCGGGACAGATTAGTCTTTAGCGAGGAGCTTATGCTGCAACTTGCCGAAGAGGGGGAAGCTGAGTTGGATCTGCGCAAGGCTCAATCCGGAGCTTTGGAGAGGTGTTTGCAAAAGCTCCCGCCGGCTCGTCGAGAACTCCTACTGAAGAGCTACACCCCTGGAATCAAAACAACCACGTTAGCGGAAGCGGCGGGTAAATCACCCGGGGCCGTTTATACACTTCTGAACAGGCTCCGTGCCGAACTTCTGATTTGTATCGAAGGGGCTCTGCGTCACGAGGAATGCGCATGAAAGACCGGGACACCATCAAAGAAAAAATCGACGCTTATCGGGCCGGTGAGATTAGCCCGGACGACTTCGCGGCATTGGAACAGACGCTTAAAGAGTCGGCTGAGGTTCGCGCTTATTTCCGAAGTTATCTTCATCTCGATACGGAACTGCGGCGTCTTGCCGAAAGTGATCCAGCCATCGAAAGCGCCTGGGCTGGTGATAAACCGGAGCAGCCTCAGTCCCGGACTATCATCCGGCCCCGCTGGAAATTCACGGCCGCCGCGATTGCGATGGCGGCAGCCTTTGTGGCTATCGCAGGGTTAGCCTGGTTGTTTGCACCCAGATGGATGCCGGTAGGGGACGTGGTCGCGACCCTTTCCCAAACCAGTGGGGCGCGGATTCGAATGAACGGTCGTGTCGTGGTAGCGCAGACGGGTACCAGCCTCCATCAGGGGCGTTTTGAATTGGTCGGCGGTCTGATTGAGATCACTTATCCGAGCGGAGTCGTCGCGCTGCTCGAATCGCCTGCGACCTTTGAAATGCGCGATGCAGCATCGCTCACCCTCACCAATGGAAAAGTGAGTGCGACAGTCCCCGAAAATGCGACTGGGTTCTCAGTGATTACACCGTCGAGCACCATTGTGGATCTCGGCACTGAGTTCGGGGTGGAGGCCGGAGCGGACAATAGCGAGGTCCACGTCTTCAAAGGAGCGGTTTCGCTGGAGACAAGCCATGCGGACGGACCCCAGCTTCTGACTGAACATAAGGCTTCGCGGATCGATACACTTTCGGGGACGCCAGCCGGGATCAATTATGATGCTGATAAGTTTCTTCAGCGCCTCACTGAAAGTCCGAAAGTCTATCCAAAATTGACTCACAGTCTAAAGCCGGTCGCCTACTACCGAATGAAGATCACTCCGGACGGAGCCCTCCTCAAAGACGCGACCGACAATTCCTGCGACGGCACGATTGTTTGGGGTAAAAGTTGCAACCCCTGGGCTCCAGGACGGATTGGTGCCAGCTTAAACTTCGGTGGAGCAAGTATGGAGACCTACGCCCGGGTCCCGGAAATCCCCAAAGCAACCAACGGTACGCTGTCTGTATGCGCTTGGGTACAGGCTAACAGCAGGCCTCGCTGGGCCAGTATCGCGAAGAATTGGACTCCAATGCTTGGTGGCCAGTTTCACTTTGGTCTTTGGCAGGATGACGGTGCTCTGGAGGTTCACGTCCATGATTCGCAAGATCGTGAAATTGGGGTCCGGGACAGCGAACCCCTCCCGATTGGGCAATGGCAGTTTGTTGCATTTACGTTAGATGGCACCACGTTGCGCCTCTATCGCAACGGTATGGAAGTTGGTTCCATTCCCTGTGACGGATTGTCTTTAAAGGCCCCTCCGGCGCTTGGCATCGGAGTCAAACTGGATCCTACAGGAATTCGCCCTGACTCTTCGAATGCGGGCTTTTGGTCGGGGCGTATTGATGAACTTGCTATCTTCCATCACGCTTTGAGTGAATCGGATATCCGTCGTTTATACGAAGCTGCCCCACGCACGATCGACCCGATCCAGATCCCCCGAGTCAGTGAGAATCCAGTTTCTTTGAATCCAAGTCATCTGGCGAAGGCGTCCGGGTTGTAAACCTTCGTTCCAGTCAACGTTCGGTAGCCGCTTGGGTTACTGAAGGAATGCCGTCGTAAAAGCGCACCTCATTATTCCCTCTAATTCGCTTATCCCCTTATGAAGTCACCTCTCGGTCTTATTTTACTTTGTACGAGTGTTGTTTTTCCGCTTTCAGCTATCACTGCTGCTCCAGTCGATAAGCCGCTCAATTTGCTTTTTATAATCACCGATCAGCAGCGTTGGGATGCCATGAGCTGCGCGGGCAACAAGGTCTTGAAGACTCCGAACATGGACCGATTGGCGCAGGAAGGAGCTCGATTTACCCGCTTCTACACCGCTTGCCCAGTGTGCGCCCCGGCCCGAACCGCCATCCTTACCGGACGCAGTCTCGAAGCGAATCACGTCGTTAGTAATAATGACATTGATCGGCCGGATGCCGCTCCATTTCCGTCTTTTGACCAGATCCTTCTAAAGAGTGGGTATCACGGCGAATACCACGGCAAATATCACAGTCCCTACGGACTTGCTGTGGATTACAGTCGCCCCGTCCGCTGGCTGAATGGAAAGAAGGTGCCTGTGGGTTGCAAAGCTCCGATGTCGGAGGCGGAAGCATTTCGCGCCTACTTAACGGCGAACCTTCCGAAGCGGGAGCTCAAATCCAATGAGCTTCGTGAGAGTGCGGGGACCTATACGCCAATTGAGCTCGATATTAACTACGGGAAAACAACACCTGGCAAATCCAGCCAGGCCGATTGTTATGGGCGTCTCGAAGTCCCGCCTGAACACAGTATTGCGGCATTTACTGCTCGCGAAGGCATGGAGGCATTAGAGCGCCTTAAAGACGGTCCTTTTACCCTCACAATCTCGCTCGATCCGCCTCATCCCCCGATGATTGTGTCCGAGCCCTATTTTAGCATGTATCCGCCGAAGCAGATTCCGGTACCTGCGAGTCTGGAAGATATGCGTACCAATTCCCCTTATCCGATTCAGCCAGGGGAATACGCTTATCGTTCCGCAAAAAATATTCAGGAGATGACTTCAATCTACTACGGCATGGTGTCGGAGGTAGACGATTGGATCGGTAAAATTCTGGAAAAACTCGATACGCTGGGACTCAGCCAAAACACGCTAGTGATCTTTACGAGTGATCACGGGGAAATGCTTGGAGACCACAATATGCACGGGAAGTTTGTGTTTTACGAAGGCTCCGTGCATGTCCCGCTATTGGCGCGGCTTCCCGGTGTAATTCCAAAAAACACGGTAGTGACGGCGCCTGCATCGCATCTTGATCTGTTTCCAACCATTCTCGATTACCTTGGTAAAACAGGTTTTCATGCCGATGGTCAAAGCCTGCGCCCTCTGATCGAAGGACGCGTAAGTGGTGAGGGTCGTGTTGCTGTGTCCGAATGGGACAGTAAAAGGGTTCCCGGGTTTATGATAACGGATGGGCGGTGGAAACTTCTTTACGGTCGTTCTACCGACGCGAAATCCATGGATGCACTCTACGATTTAAAAAGTGATCCGGAGGAGTTGAACAACCTGATTGGGAAGAATCCCGGGGGCGCCAAATTTCACCCGGAGACCAGCCGGATGAAGGGATTGCTGCTGGAATGGTTGGTCCGTGTCCAGTCCCCCCATTTGGAATCCGTGAAGGCCCGCCCAACGGTGGTGGCTCCTGCGCCCGCGAGCTGATTTCTGCGGGGCGGGATTCCCGAGGTTCCAAGCGTTCTGAGCGAACAAGCTTGGGATCGGTTCATCGACAAAAATGGCCCTTCCTACTTTACGCAGTCGCGTAAATTCACGGAGGAGCGAGCCTCGGGTAGTCTGCACTCATGCGGTACTCCCCAAATACACGCCTTCGGTGTCTCTCTCTGAGTTTTGCCACGGTTGTCCTTGGCCTGGCTTCGGCGTCCGGAGGCACGGTGGATTTCAGTAAGGAGATCCTGCCCATCCTCTCTGAGAACTGTTTTCACTGCCACGGACCCGACGCTAAAGGCCGCAAAGGTGATCTTCGCCTCGATACCAGAGCGGGTGCGTTGCTCAAAAACAAAGAAGGTGCCGCCGCAATCGTTCCTGGGAATCCCGGAGCGAGCACACTTATCGAACGTATTTGTACGACCGACAAAGACGATTTAATGCCCCCGGTGAAGTCGAACCGAAAACTTTCACCCAAAGAACGGGATCTACTCAAAGTTTGGATCGAACAGGGAGCCACTTGGGGCACGCACTGGGCTTTTGTTCCCCTCCAAAAGCCACCGATTTCCGAGAGCCACTCGGGAAACCCAATCGATATTTTCGTTAGAGAGCGACTGGCAAAGGAAGGTCTCACTCCACAGCCACAGGCCCCTCGAAGGACGTTATTGCGCAGGTTGACCCTCGATCTCACGGGCTTGCCACCTACAGCCGAGGAGGTTGCCAATTTCGATGCGGATACCGCGTCGGACGCAATCGAAAGGACCGTGGATCGGTTGCTGGCGAGCCCCAGGTTTGGCGAGCGGATGGCCTGGGATTGGCTCGATGCCGCACGGTACGCTGATTCCAACGGTTACCAGGGCGATAACGAACGTACGATGTGGCCGTGGCGTGACTGGGTGGTAAACGCCTTTAACCGGAATCTCCCGTATGATCAGTTTACGACGTGGCAAATTGCGGGTGATCTCCTTCCCAAAGCGAGTCAGGAGCAAGTCCTGGCGACTGGATTTCTACGAAATCACGCCATCAATGGAGAAGGCGGCCGAATCGCGGAGGAAAACCGGGTCGATTATGCGATGGATATGGCGGAAACCACAGGCACCGTTTGGCTGGGGCTCACGTTTCTCTGTTGCCGTTGTCACGACCACAAATATGACCCGTTAACCCAATCGGATTATTACCGATTTTACGGATTCTTTAACCAGACACCCGTTAATGGCGGGGGCGGCGATCCGCACACTGCGCCGAACCTTTGGCTTCCTCAGGGGGACGAAAAGGACCGTTTGGAAAAGACGAAGGATGAAATCAAGAAGGCGGAGCAAGCGGTGGGGAGCGCATGGAAGGCGTCCGTGGATAAACGAGTTGAATGGATTGAGGCGGGCCCGGAAGTCGATGCAAAGGATGGCGATGCAGGCAAGAAAGCCACGGAACTCGCGGCGGCTCTTCGGGTTGAGGAAGCGAAGTGGAATGCCGCTCAACGCAAGGTTGTACAAGAGGCGTGGGCTACCCGGGACGAGAGTTTTAAGAAGGTCTACGATGTTCTGGAAGAGAAGCGTAAACATTTCCGGGGCATTGAGAGTGCCTTGACCAGAGTCATGGTGATGGGGGACATGCCCAAACCCCGGGATACTTTTGTCCTAAACCGCGGTCTATATAACGAACCCGGTGAAAAGGTGCTGCCGGGTGTGCCCGAAAGTTTAGCGGGCACTACGCAGGGGCTGCCGGGAAATCGCCTCGGTCTCGCGAAGTGGCTGAGTGCGCCTGAGAACCCGTTGATGGCAAGAGTGACGGTGAACCGCTTCTGGCAGATGCTCTTTGGGATTGGTCTCGTGAAAACGCCAGAGGATTTCGGGGTTCAAGCCGAGATGCCTGTCCAAAAAGACGTACTCGACTGGTTGGCTGCAGAGTTCTGCGCGAACGGTTGGAATGTGAAGGCGCTTCTCAAAACGATCGTGACCAGCGAAACCTATCTGCAAAGTTCCCATGTGCCGCCGGGAATGGCTGAGCGTGATCCGGAAAACCGGCTTCTGGCCAGAGGGCCTCGGTTCCGGATGCCCGCGTGGATGATTCGCGATCAGGCGCTGGCCTCGAGTGGCCTGATGTCTGGCAAAATTGGGGGAAAACCTGTGCGGCCTTACCAGCCTTCTGGCGTGTGGGAAGAGGCGACTTTCGGGAACAAAAAGTACGTTCAGGACACGGGCGAAAGCCTGTATCGTCGTTCACTTTATACGTTCTGGCGGCGGATTGTCGGTCCCACGATGTTTTTTGATTCGGGGAACCGTACGAACTGCTCCGTGAAACCACTCCGCACCAATACACCCTTACATGCGCTTAGTACCTTAAACGACACGACGTTTGTGGAGGCCGGACGTGTGCTGGCGCAATACGCGCTCCAAACCGCCAAACCCAACCCGGAGGACCGCCTCCGAAGTGTTTATCAGCGCGTGTTGGCTCGGCCCCCTTCACTGGACGAAGTGCGTCTTTGGTCGGCTGGACTGGAACGGCATCTGGCGCGGTTTAGTGCCGATCCGGCGGAAGCGGAGCGGCTCCTGGCAGTGGGCGAGTCGCAGCGCGATGGAGCGTTGTCCGTCCCAGAACATGCGGCTTACACAGCAGTCTGCGTCAGTATTCTCAACCTCGATGAAGCTCTCACAAAGGAGTAACCATGGATCCTATCACTGAACATCACCTCGGTATTACCCGACGCACCCTCTTACAAAGCTCCGCTTATGGCCTTGGGGGGGCGGCGCTTTCGTGGATGTTAAACCGCGATGGTTTGGCTGCGGCGCCTGTGGACACGAAAATTGGACAAACGGCCGGAGGGTTGGTTAATGCTGGGGCCCAAGGGCTGCCCGGACTCCCACATTTTGCTCCGAAAGCTAAACGGGTGATTTACCTGTTCCAGAATGGCGGGCCAAGTCACGTCGAGTTATTTGATTATAAACCGAAGTTGCAGGCGATGCACGGGAAGCCGATGCCGGAGGAATATATGAACGGGAAACGGCTTAGCACGATGAGTGCAAAAGCCAGTGAACGACTCGTTTTGGGGAATATTGAACCATTCAAACAACGCGGAAACAGCGGCGCATGGGTCAGTGATCTGATGCCCTACACTGCTCAAATTGCGGATGATTTGTGCTTTGTAAAAAGTATGCAAACCGATGCGGTAAACCACGCGCCGGCGATCTCCTTTTTACTGAGTGGCGCACAGCTTCCGGGCAGGCCGACGATTGGGTCCTGGCTCAGTTATGGACTTGGCTCGGCCAATCAGGATCTGCCGTCGTATGTCGTGATGACTTCGGTGAGCAAGGGGACTAGTTGCGGGCAGATTTTCTATGACTTTTATTGGGGCAGCGGGTTTTTGCCGACGCGATATCAGGGGGTGAAGTTCCGGGGGAGTAGCGAACCTGTGCTCTATTTGTCTAACCCCGATGGGGTCACCCGGGAGACGCGGCGTGAGATGCTGGATGATATTCAGGCGGTGAATCAGCTGAAGATGCAACAGGTGGGTGATCCTGAAATTGCGACTCGGATTGCGCAGTACGAGATGAGTTACCGGATGCAGGCGAGTGTGCCGGAATTGACGGACCTCTCAGACGAACCCAAACACGTTTTGGAACGATACGGTCCCCAGGTGTTGGAGCCCGGTACGTTTGCACACAACTGTCTGATGGCACGTCGTATGGTGGAACGAGGTGTGAGTTTTGTGCAGTTGATGCACGCCGGGTGGGATCAACACAATAGCCTTACTACGGAGCTATATACACAGTGCCGGGATACGGATCAGCCCAGTGCAGCGTTGATTCAGGATCTGAAGGAGCGGGGGTTGCTGGAGGATACGTTGGTGATCTGGGGTGGGGAATTTGGAAGGACACCGTTTATTCAGGGGGATTTGGCGAATCGGGCGAGGTGGGGGCGGGACCATCATCCGTATGCGTTTACGGTTTGGATGGCAGGGGGAGGGGTGAAACCAGGGATCACGTATGGTGAAAGTGATGATCTGGCAGTGAACGCAGTGGATTCACCGGTTCACGTGCACGATTTGCAAGCGACGATCATGCATCTGCTTGGGGTGGATCATGAACGTCTGACGTATCGGTTCCAGGGCCGTCAATTCCGGCTAACCGACGTACATGGGAAAGTTGTGTCTGCCATTTTGAGTTAGGTTTTGCGCAACGGGTTTCGGTGTTTACTCAGTCGCCTTTTGGGTTAGATCCCTCCAAACTTGGGGATCCAATTTTTACCGATGACATCCGAAATTGATTCGATCCTGATAGTTTCCTTTGGTGGTCCGGAAGGTCCCGATGACGTGATTCCATTTTTGGAAAACGTACTTCGCGGACGGAATGTTCCGAGAGAAAGGCTGGAAGTTGTCGCTAAACACTACCAACAATTTGGTGGGAAAAGTCCGATCAACGACCAGAACCGTGCGCTGATTCAGGCTTTGGAGGGTGTTTTGGCGGAGTCGGGCCCTCAATTACCGATCTATTTCGGGAACCGAAACTGGCATCCGCTTTTACCGGATACCTTGCGGAAAATGGGTGAGGACGGTTGCAAAAACACGATCGCGTTTTTCACCTCGGTCTTCAGTTCGTATTCGGGATGCCGTCAATATCGGGAAAATATCGAAGCGGCACAGAAGGAGGTGGGGGAAGGGGCACCTCGAGTTTCCAAGGTACGGATGTCTTATAATCACCCGGCCTTTATTGAAGTGATGCAGGAGCGGGTCCGGGAAGCGAAAGCAGGGTTGCCCAGTGATATTGCTGACGAGGCGGTGCTTGTATTTACGGCGCATAGTATTCCGCTTTCGATGGCGAAGAATTGCCAATACGAGAATCACTTTGCGGAGAGCTCGCGTCTTGTTGCGGAGGCTTTTCCGGGACAGCGGATGGTGCTGGCGTATCAGAGCCGCAGTGGGTCGCCGCATTCGCCCTGGTTGGAACCTGATATTTTAGGGGTGATCCAATCACTCCATGATGAGGGAGCTAAGGCGGTTGTGGTGATTCCGATCGGGTTTATTTCCGATCACATGGAGGTGATTTATGATCTCGATGTAGAAGCCAAAAATCTCGCTGCGGAATTGGGGATGCCGTTGGTTCGTGCGGGGACTGCAGGAACACATCCCAAGTTTGTCGGGATGATCCGGGACCTCATTTTGGAAAGAACGAGTGGAACGCCGGAGCGTCCCTTCGTTGGTACGCACGGGGCGTGTCACGACGTTTGCCCGGTAAACTGCTGTTTACAAGGGAGCGAAGGCCGTCCTCCGGCCGCAGCAGGGGGAAGCGAGCGGGGCGGTCGTCCAGCGAGTGTTTAGGCGGGGTGTTTTGACGAGGTGGTAGCTGGTAGATTCAACCAGCTACCGAGGTTTTTATTTCACGGGATCCTTTGGCGGGGTAGCTGGCAGGCGGCAGGATTGCCACGCTAAGAAGCGCCATTGACCGGCTTCGAGTTTCCACACGGCTAGGAACATCAGGATGGCGTCTACATCCCCACCTGGATTTCGGCCTTTGAAATGGACTTTGCCGGACATGAGGGCGACCTCAGGAGCCGGGAATGAAAAGGTGCGCTCTTCATAATCCAAACTGAGGTATTGCTGCTTTTTCTGCAGCAGAGATTCCATAAACGAGGCCTTGGTATCTACCACACCATTGGAGTGGGCATACCGTAAGGAGTCCGAAAGCATGGCGGAAAGTCCTTCTTCCGTGGGAGACAACATGGCGGTGACTCGGGTGTTATCTGCAGTCACCAGAGCGGCCACGCGCGGATCTTCAGCGGCCTGAACGAAAGGGACGTTTGCTGATAACAAGCCAGCAACAAGAGCCACAAGCGGTAGAGGAGAACGAGGCATAGGACAAGGACTTTAGAGTGTGGTTAGGATGGATTCAAAGTGGTTTGCATGAATGGCGGGTGCCCGGTGTTCAAAGGTTCTGGAAAGACTGAAATGAAGGTTGGGCTGTGGGACCGAATTGAGGGGATCCAAAGTGAGCTCAACTGGAAAAAACAGAGGCACGCAAACCATAATGCGGGAATGCAGTGGGCAGAGATCGCGTTGGCGCGGTAGATCCGCGCGATGTGAGCTAGCGCCAAGTTTGGCGGCGCTGGGGGAAGCATTCGCAAAACTTCCGGGTAAGCGGTTTTGGTGCTCCTTTCCGATGGAACGGTGAACGTTAGTAAAGGGATCGGGCTGTCGACCGCAATACGGGTTGTGAAACTTTCGCACTCCCAATTTTTCGCGACCACTAGCTGAAATGGTTTAGCAATATCTTCATCCATACCCTGATCCCCCCAGTGAAGCACCGCTGCGTGTGTGTAGTCTATTCGGGCTAGTTGTGTACGATAACTGAATCGTTTTGGGGTAACCTTGTGGCTTCTCGTTTTTGGAAACTTTGTATCGCAATCCAGTTGGTGCGTCTGATTTTCAGCAGGCGAAGGTTGTTTCTACTAGCTACGTATACTGGGGGCGGAAAGAAGCCTCCGATATTTGAAGTGCCTTGTTCATTTGAGTAGGCGTGCAATTTCGATTCCGACGAGGCAGACGTCATCTGAAAAGGCTTCGCCATTGGCGAATTTTTCGGTTTCCGAAAAGACGGTGTGCATCAACGTGTCAGGGGCGAGGCTTGCGTATCTAAAAATCAGGTCACGAAGCCGTTCTTCGCTGAATATGTCACCGGCACCATTCTCCACCTCAAATAGACCATCGGTGAATAGGAGGATTAGATCACCCGCGAGGATGGTGTGGCTGTAGGTGAAATACTGCGAATTATCGAAGATCCCCAATGCCGGTCCAATGGTCGTACGTGTACTCATGGGAAGCACCCGATCGGGATTGTGTTGAACGAGAAGAGGACTGGGATGCGCTGCGTTTGCGAAGGAGATACGGCCAGCAGCCACGTCGATGATGAGATAAACAGCCGTCGCAAAGATAGTGCAGTCCGTCTGCTTAAGAATGGCGCACATCGCCCGATTAATTTCGGTAAGCAGACGCCCCGGTTCATCCGCAGCCTCGTTTAGTTGTTCTTCCAAGGCTCGAATCATTCCAGCCACTAATGCTGATCGCACACCGTGCCCCATGACATCGCATATTAGAATGCCAACGGCAGTGTCAGAGACGCGGACCACATTAAAAAAGTCGCCACTTACAAAACTGGACGGCCGAAACACATTACAGAACTTCAGTGCGCTGGACTGCGCCGAGGCCCCGTGTGGGAGTGTCGGATAATGGTGTGGAAGGATCGCGATTTGAAACTCCCGCGCCATGGCCAGGTCCTCTTCCATGACCGCATTTTTGGCTCGGAGCTCCATTGTGCGTTCTTGTACCAGGCGCTCCAGCTGTTCATTCATCAATCGAAGATCGGCTTCGGCCTTTTGGCGCGCCTTGCGTTCCTCGACTTCTCGCAGGGCCCGGTGGATTACCGGAATTAATCGCGGCAACCGGTCTTTCAACACAAAGTCGGTTGCCCCTGTTTTGAGTAACTCCACAGCCGTTTCTTCGCCCACGGCTCCCGAGATTACAATAAACGGTACTTGCGGGCATTGTTTCTGCGCGAGAAGAAGCGCTTCCCCGCCGTCGAAGTCGGGTAATCGATAGTCGGCAAGTATCAGATCAGGCTGGAAAGCCTCTATTTCGCGAGCAAAGTCCCCGCGCGTTTGAACCCTCAGCCACGAGACCGCTACTCCACCACGTTTGAGCTCGTGTTGTATCAATTCGGCATCCACTGACGAATCTTCCAGAGAAAGCACGCGAAAGATCGGTTTTTGCTGTGAGCTCATGTGGTTTGAAGCAGCGGTGCGCTTTGGGGAGGGACCCTGTGCGACTGGGTCAACTATGCGGCCTGTACGGGAGCTTGATTCAGCAGCAGCCAGTACATTCCTAAAGCGCTTACGGCTTCTGTGAATTGTTCGAAATCTACCGGCTTCACAATGTAACTATTGGCTCCAAGTTTGTACGTCTCGATGATGTCTCTGTCTTCCCGAGAAGATGTCAGTACCACCACTGGTAGGAGTTTTGTTCTGTCCGTGATCCGAATTTTTCGCAGGACATCGATTCCATCTACTTTTGGTAGTTTTAAATCGAGCAAGACGACTTTTGGGTTGTGAATCGGACTGGTTGTGCCGGAGTCATTTTTTCCAAACAGGTAGTCGATAGCCGCCTGACCGTCCGATACGTGCACCACATTGTTTACGAGGTTGCGTGACTTGAGTGCCCGAATAGTGAGTTCGGCATCGTGAGGGTTATCCTCAACCAGGAGTATTTCGTCAGGTGTGTTCATAAAAGTCGCTGTGGCAGTGTGAAGTAAAAAGCCGCTCCTTTATTCACTTCTCCTTCCGCCCAGATCCGGCCGCCGTGGCGTGTAATAATTCGGGAAACCAGAGCTAGCCCTACTCCTGTTCCTTCAAACTCCTGTTCACTATGGAGCCTTTGGAATACCCCAAATAGCTTCCCGACATGACGCATATCAAAGCCTGCACCGTTGTCTTTGATACAGTAGATGGTTTCCCCGTCTTTGCCGACTTGAGCGCTGATTTCGATCTCAGCCACCTCTCGGAAGCGTGTAAACTTGATCGCATTGCTTAGGAGGTTAATCCACGCCTGCCGGATCATTGAAAGTGTGCCGTAGGCAACTGGGATGGGATCGAGTTTCAGGTGGATGACCCTGTCTTTTTCTAATGCGATCAGGGAGTTAAACTCACTCAATGCCAGCTGATACATGTCAATGTGTTCCAGCGTGATCTCCTGGCGCCCGAGCCTCGAGAAGCTCAGTAGATCGTCGATCAATCGGCCCATTCGGACCGTTTCACTTCGAATGATTCCGAGCATCCGTTTTCCATTGTCGTCCAGATGGTCCGCGTATTCGTCTATGATGATTCTCGAAAAACCGTCTATTGCCCGCAGCGGTGTCCGTAAATCGTGTGATACGGAGTACGAGAAGGTATCGAGTTCCTTAATCGCTATTTCGAGTTTTTGCGTGCGCTCCTGAATCCGCTTTTCAAGCGATGCATTCAGAGTTCGGACTTCGTCTTCGGATTGTTTGAGCTCAAGCGCGATACTGGTGATGTGGATCCCGATCTGGATGATTTCGAGTTCCGCAGGAGCGGGGCTCCTGGCTTCTTGCAAGAAGACCGATAAAACCCCGATTATTTTCTCGTGTCTGCCGAGGATCGGAGAAGAGCAACAGGCTTTGATGCCGTGAGCCGCTGCTAAGGTTCGAAAAGACAAACAGCGAGGATCCGAGTCGATATCCGAAACGATGACTTGTTTTCCGGTTAATGCAGCCGCGCCACAGGCCCCGCTGTCGGATCCAATGACGCGTCGCTCAAGGGCGTTCAAGTATTCCGACGGTAAACTCGGTGCTGCTGCTTTCCGGAGATGGACGCCATCTTCATCCACTAGAAACAAAGCGCACAAACCAGCGGGGGCATGTTCTTCGATGCCACGAAGAATCGAGGCCAAAATTTCGTCGGAATAGTGTTTTGTACTCAGGAGTTCCAGGGTCCGGGTTTCCCAGCGAAGTGCGTTTTCAACACTCTTCCGAAATGAAATCTCATTGTTGGTGAGTAGCAGCCCGTAGCCCAAAAAAATTGCGCTCAATAGGATTTGGCTAGGCAGGAGTGAAGAGGTCCAGAGGCTCACATGGGTAGCGCCGTCTTGAACAGATTTCATCTGACTGAACAGTACCCGGTCGGTGCTAAATAAGGCTCCCAGCAGCTGGTGAAACGTTTCTGTTCGGACATTTTCTCCGAGCGCAACGTCGAGTCCGGGTTCTCGCCTATTTTCAGGAAAGACTAGCCGCGTTTGTTCGATCCAAGATTGAAGCAGTGGAGCAAGCGGGCTGAAATCTTGAATCAACGCAGGAGTATTACGAACGCGCTCTTGGAGAGTTTCAAATTGTGTTAGAATTTCACGAGTGGTGGCGTTTCGCTCATCGTCTGAAAGCACACCCTGTTCAACACGGGTTTCGAGCCCTAGCAGCATTTGTTTGAGGCTATTTTTGGCGGTGGCGACGCCTAAAAGATTTTGAAGTGTGCGAATGCCGTCGATGAAGGCGGAGGTGTTTTGAAGCGCCTGAAGAGTCATCGTCACCAGCAAGATCAGCTCACATGCAAATATGACGGTTACCCATCGAGTGATGCGCCATTGGTTCCCAGATACGAGCCAACTGCACCACAGCAGACTGGTACTGAGCACAATAAAAAGTGCAGAAGAAACCACCGACATGTCTGTTAACGACCACCAGGGATCGTTGTTGCGGCTGATGTAGGGTATCGTCAGCGATTCGAAGTAGCGGAGTTGAACCTGGAGTGAGATGGCATAAATCAAGACGCCAGCTATCGCCAGAGTGCGAGTCCGCCAGATTCGTGGCGTGGGATACCAAAGAGCGAACAAAACAAAGGTCGTGATTCCAAAACATGCAGTGGCACCGCGACTGATCCAGCCGGGATCCGTGCGGACCCGATTCAGTGGGTTGCTCAAAATATCCTCAGCTGTTCCTGGTGGAATAGCCGACAGATGTGCGAAGAGATTGCGGACGACGATGAGGCTTAGGATTAGAATACAGATCCAGCCTATGGTTTTGGAGTATCGGTCTGGACGAGAACGCAGAGAGCGCAGAAACAGAGCGCTTCCTACCAGAACGAAGGCCAAGCCGGCGGTGGCCTTGATGGGAGGGGAACCTAATATGTTCGAGGTCAGCCATTGGATTCCGAGAGACCACCCTAAGAGGACGCCGCATCCTGTCAAAATGAGGATACCTCCGGTCGTCTGCAGTAGCCGCAGCATTCGGCTTCCAAGGTCGCCTGAATCTGCGATTGCGTCTCCGCGTCCATCTCCGGTGGGCCCAACCGGATTGACGACATTGACTACATCGACTGTACCCGCCCCCGTATCATTGATCCGCATATCATCCCTTTCTCCCGTTCCTCTTTTCCTCGTTTCCCAGCATCCTCTTCAGACCATGTTTTTGAAGCGGGGGCGTCGCTTCCTCAGTAAGGTCGACCATGTCTGTAAAAAAACAAGGGATAGGGTGCGGAATAATTCCGGTGCCTGTTTCAAACGCGCGGCAAAAAGATTTTGCTACCCCCGTGTCGATTGGCACAGTTCCGGTTACATGGATCCTATTTCCCAACTCTATTCGGCTCTTGGCGAAGAGACGATTCGACGAATGGTAAACGCGTTTTATCGGCGTATTCGAGAGGACGATCTCATCGGGCCCATGTACCCAAAAGACGACTGGGAAGGCGCGGAAAAACGGCTCGCCGACTTTATCATATTCCGGTTTGGAGGGCCGCCGGTCTACATCCAGGAGCGGGGACATCCCCGATTACGCGCGCGTCATTTTCCGTTCCCTATAGATATCGCGGCTCGAGATCGGTGGCTGACATTGATGGGACAAGCAATGCGCGAGGCGGGTGTGCCAGAAACGGAGGCTCCATTAATTGGTGAGTTCTTCACACATGTCGCAGATTCGATGCGAAATCGCCCCGAGGAGCCCTAAAAAGCCCCGTCCTTCTGTGTGACGCAGAGAACGAGGCGCTCGATAAACAAACGGGTATGTCACTGGATTTCCCAGAAGAAGATTGGCTGCGGTTGCACCAGATTCGTCCCCATGCCATTGAACGGCTCTGCAAGAAGGCGATTCATCAGATCGCCGAAATTCAACGGATGCCGCACCTGAGCAAACACGACGCGTATCTGAAGATTTCCGATTTGGTGCGGCAGGAAGATCGTGCGATCGAGGCTGCGTTTGGGACGCCGAAGCGCACCAATGCGATTCGGCAAATTCGGTTAATGATCCAGCAAGGGATTCTTACACCTGCAGAGATCTCCAGTTTTACCAAGGAGACGCAGATTCGAGTGGAGTTGGACACCGAGTAAAGGATCGGGAGCCGGAGGGCCTCTCCGGAGGCTTTGGGAGCAAAGCCATTTTCCGTGCTGGCCGGTCAGCACGAAGCCCCGGAAGCGGAACTGCCCTGCGTTGTGCAGACTTGTTGTGTAGAGGGATTATTTAGAGGAGCGGCTGGCTTTTACGTGGTTCAGGAGCTCGACAGGTGTATCGGAGCGGAACGGGCTTGCCGGCAGGCCTTCCGTATTGAAGAGGGTGGCCGGGACCGAATTGCCCCAGGCATAACGCACTGCTTCGGGCGCAGTGACCGAGGTGCTGGAAACCAACACGCGGTTGTTGCCGGCGATTTTGGCTTCGGCGGCAACCCAGGAGCCGGTCTTGTCGCGCAACTCAAAACCGCGCAGCTCACCCCGGGCCTGAAGGCCTTTGCTGACGTGATTGAAAACGACTTCCATCCCGCTACCGGTGTGCGTGGCCGCTTTGAAAAGCGGGCAATAGCCGTCCACCGGTTCGCCGTAAACCAGCGCTCGGGCGGCCAGACCCAGACGGCTTCCAATGAAGTATTTGTTATTGGGATGAAGGTTCTTGGGATCACCTTCATCAAATGAAACAACAGTGGCAACCCTCGGTAATTGGGTGGCGCACAGAAACTGGACCTCCCGGATATGGGCCCACGAATCCGGCGGATAACTTTCGTTACGCGGTAGCTGCACCAGTAGAACGGGCAAATCAGATCCCCAGAGCTTGCGCCACATGCCGATCAACGCTGGCAGGCTCCGGTAGTAACCCATCGTTTTGTAGTCGTTATCGGCATTGGATTCACCCTGGTACCACATGGCGCCTTTTATCTGGAAAGGGGGAATCGGGGCGACCATCCCATTATATAAGCCGCTGGCCAAACGGTTGGTGCCGCAGGTTTGCTTGAGCTCCTCGGGGTTGAAAATGGAGCCGAGCGTTTCCTGATCCAGCCACTGCTCGACCTGCGACCCCGCCTTGATCGTGAATAATAAGCCCACCGGGATCTTCTGGCTTACGTGGATGGCCTGCCCCAAATAATAGCCCACAGCAGACATCGCTCGGGTGTTCGCCTGGACGCTGCGCCAGTCGAGGGCATCTTCGGAAAGATCATTGGGTGCAGGTGTGTCCCGGTGCATTCCAGGCATCGCCACGTAGCGCAGATTGGGATAATCGGTTTCCAACAACTCTTTGCGGCGCTCCTCGGCCGGAGGGTTTTCCTGAGCGTTACCGCCCATGTTGGATTGGCCGCCGCAAAGCCAGACATCCCCGACAAGCACGCCCTTTAATTCCACGCGATGAGCCTCTGTGTCTCCGCGTGCCGTGAGCGCTTGTGGTCGCGCACAGGCTTCCATGGCGTCCAAACGCACGGTCCATTTACCGAGTCCATCTGCGGTGCCTGTTTTCGTCTGCCCCGCGAATTCTACCGTGACGGTTTCGCCTGGTTTTGCGCGGCCCCAAACCGGCACCGGCTTGTCGCGCTGAAGGACCATGTTGTGGTTAAAGAGGGCGCTGAACCGGAATTCGCGAACCACCGGTTTTTGTCCCGGCCGAAACAGCGTGTAGATCATGGGGGTGGAGATCTTCTCGCCAATGAAAGCTTTCACCTTTTCCACACCCAGTTCCTCGCCGGGCCTTGCACCCAGGAAGGTGAAACGCAACGAAGCGACGTTATCTCTCCAGCTCGCCAGACTCTTCAGATCCAGCGTGTAATCCTGCATGCCCGAGCCGGGATGCAGATCAAACTCCACCATCTTCTGTGGGTTGTGCTGGGGCGATGCCCCCGTGGTAAACCACAACTGGCATTTGGTCGCCGAGGCTCCATCGACCCGGATCTGGATCACATTAACGCGGTCGGCGGGAAGAATGGTTTCAGACCGCTGGATAGTTGGGGGAAGCTTGGCGTCCGCTAGCACGGTTAAGCGCATGGCTTTATCCCGAATCGGCCAGTCTCCGTGAGGTAACGGACCGCCGCCATTCCATGTCGCGCTCTGGTGTTTGAATTCCCAAACTTGAAATTCAGCTTCATCTGACGCATGGGCCAAGCTCAGCAAGCTAGCCAGCAAGGCCAGCACAATGAGCATTCGTGAAGGGAAAATTGGAGTCCTCATGGCTTGGGTTCGGGGTTGGCTTTTTTCTCGGTGCCCGGGGCTTCGGGTTGTGGGGTTGGGGCGCTTTTGGGGGCGACTGGTTTAGCGGCGGTTTCCTTGGCGCTGATTTTGGAAAACCCTGAGCGGATTTGTTCCAGGGAACCGATAGTCAGCACGGTTTCGTATTCAAAGATCATGCCGGGTTGGAGCGCCCAGGTTTGGAGTGGTGCCACGTAGGAGCAATTGCCAATGCCGGTGCCCGTGACAATGTAGGACGTGGCCATGTCGGTGTATGGAAAATAAATACCAAGGCCCTGATCGTGTTCGTTGACCCAGGCTGCCCAGTGTTCGCTTGTGTGGAAGATGTTGCCTTTGGTCCCGGGAGGGCCGGGTTGTTTCCGAATGAGCTCGGCGTTTGTCCACGCAGGTTGTGTGGCATCGCAAAAGACCAGGGTGTGACACTTTGGATCCACAAATACGGCGGGCAGCTCCTGGTGCTTACGCGCCTTGTGCTCGGTAGTCCCGGTGTAGGTCATGCGATACTTCAGGTGCGCGAAGCGGCCCTCCAGGCGGATCCATTGTTCCAGGATCATGTCGGGGACATCCTCGCCGCTTGCCCATTGGCGTGGGCGAGTTTGCACATAGATGGCGTGTTCTTCTTCCTTTGATTCGAGCACGGTGGCTGGTTTGCCTTTCCAGCTTCCGCCCTGCACGGGATTGTAACACCACGGCTTGCCGTTCCAGTCGGAGCCATCTTTATCGCCGTAGTAGGATTGCTGTACGTAGCGACCGTGATCAAAAGCGTTGATCAAGTTGTCGGAGGAACGCGACGGGCTGAGCCAGCCGATACTGCCACCGGCATCCATGTTGATACCTAGCCGAAGGTGTTTGTTGTCCAGGTAAACCCAGTGTTCGGCGGCGAAAGTCGCCCCGCCCATCCGGGCCAAGAGGGCGAGCGTGAGGGCGGATTTAAAAAGAAAGGAGAAGGGGGGAAACATGATGAAAAATGGACAAGCCAAATGAACTTAGGGCGAGGGTAGGAACCAGATGTTACGGAAACGAACGGGATTGAGGTGATCCTGGAATTTGAGAGTCCCCGCCTGGATCGGGCTGGGAAATTCGATCCGGTCCTGCACGAGCACATTGTTATGTTTTACAGTAATCATGGCGGGCTGTGTCACCCGGCCATTGTCGACTTTGGCGCGTTGGATGAAGATGTCGTAGGATTGCCAGAGGCCGGGGCCTCGCGAGGCATTCACGAGTGGCGGTTGACGTTTGTAGAAGGCGGCGGCCTGACCGTCGGGGTAGGTCTTGTTATTGTACGAGTCTAGGACTTGAAGTTCCGGGAATCCTTCGATGAAGACGCCGCTGTTTCCACGGCTTTGACCGTTGCCTTTGACTTCCGCAGGCGTCGCCCACTCGATGTGGAGGTGACCACTGGTGAGTATCGGTTCCCGGGTGGCTATCATGCCCGTGCGCGGCACGACCTCCATAAAACCGTTCTCCACCTTCCATCGAAACCCATCCGATATATCGGTGTCTGTTTTGCCTGGCAGCTGTTTCCAGCCTGAGACATCGGTCCCATCGAATAGAATCAGCGCCCCATTTGGGGCCGGCACGGGTTGCCCGTTGTATTGGGGTTCCACCACGGCGGGTTCCGGATAGACTGTTTCGGGCGCGGGGGCTGGGTTTTTCGGGTCGGTTTTCGCCTCGTCGGCCAGAATGGGCGAGGTGCTCAAAACGAGGAGCAAGGAGGAGAGAATGTTTTTCATAAGCGAAGCAATTTGCTGAGTAATCGAGCGGGTTGAGCGTTACAAAATCGGGAGATCGCGAGTGGTAAGCTTGGAAAGAAAGGATTCTTTAAGCGGTCAAAAAAAGCGGGGGTCCACCTCATCGGAAAGGGAAAGTGAGGATGTAGCCATCGGAGAAAGAAAGGTTTCTTGTTAGACCGGCTGGCTCGTTAAACATTAGGAGGTATTTTGCGCCTCCATCTGCCTCTACGCCGGGTTGCGTTTTTGCCGTGAGCCTCATGGACTCAGGCGCACTGGATTTTAGGGTTTCTGTGGCAGGCTGAGTTTTGCCAGGGAACGATCGTGCCAGCGTGAGAGAAGAAAAAGCGCGCATAACGAACCAATGAGCGCAGCAAGCATATCGGTTTGGGTGTCCCAAGGGTCTCCTTGAGTGCCAAGGAACGCGTCTGCAGCCTCGCCAGTCGAGATGGCGGTGAACCACTCGATGAGTTCATAAAATGCGCTGAAAGCGAGGCAAGTGGCGACAACAAGAAAACCCAGCCAACGACTGGGGCAGCCATCTCCGCGATTCCGGAGAGGTGAGGTTCGCAGGAGTAATTCTCTGACCAGGATGGCTGGGACGAACCCTTGCGCGAAGTGGCCGATTTTATCGTAATTATTGCGAGACCAACCGAACCATTCCTTCATCCACTCTCCGAGTGGGACCAGGGCGTAGGTATAGTGGCCGCCGACGATCAAGATGACGCAGTGGATCCAGAGGAGTGCCAGGAGAAGCGAGGAAAGTGGGAAGCGCCGTTGAAGGACGATAGCGAGAGGCAGGCCCAGCAAAACAGGCGCGACCTCGAGGAACCAGGTAAAGAGATCGTGAGGATTTACGAGGGACCAGACGAGAATCGGTAAGAGCGATAGGCCAAACCAAAGTAACCTGCGTTCCATGCCGCGAGGGTTGCGCAAATGGGGCTGCGGGGCAAGGTGCGCCTACCGAGACATTGCCCAAAATGGGTGCTTCGAAATGTCCCGGGGTGGATCCAGCGGAGGAAAGCCGACACAACAAAACAAAGTCTTCTAAACGGCCGCGAGCCCTCCCGCTTTGAGGACCCGTGGGCGTTTCGGAATCGTTTAGCGGACGTCGCGCCAGAGCCACTTCAGGGCTTCAGGCAGGAGCATGGCACCGTGACGAGCGTTGTGAGTGCCTTCGCCGAAAACGAATTGGTAATCGTAACCTTTCGCTTTCCACGCTTCAGCCATCTTCTGGTTTGCTTCGGGCCAGGAGCCGAATTCGTTGGTCAAATCGTTTGCGCCGTCTTGCGAAAACACCCGGATGTTTTTCTTTTCCGATTTCAGAATCAGATCGGGGAAAACGTTGCCTCCGGTCTCCGTGCCTTTGCTGATGACGCCTCGGATATTGGTGAAGCTGCCGATAGTGGTGAATACTTTGCTGAATTGGTCTGGCCGCTGCCAGGCCGCGTTAAAGGCGCAGATGCCGCCACTGGAAGATCCCGCAATGCCACGGCGAAGTGGGTCTTTGGAAATCTTCAACCCTTGCGCTTCGACAAGAGGGATCATTTCTTCGATCAGGAAGTTTACGTATTTGTCGGTGACGCTGTCGTATTCAAAGGAGCGGTTCGATTTGCCGAGAGGTTTGCCTTTGGCGTCTTTGCCGTTGGGGTTGTCTTTATCGGGAATAAATCCGGGATTGATAAAGAGCCCGATGGTGACCGGCATTTTTCCTTCGGCGATGAGGTTGTCGAAAACGGTGGGTACACGCCAAGCGCCCTTGGGGGAGACATAACCGAGGCCGTCCTGAAAAACCATCAGGCAGGCTGGAGTTTTACCGTCGTACTGAGCAGGCACATAAACGGCCCATTTCCGTCCAAAAGAGGGGAACGTCTTGGAGTCTTCCAGTGCGAATTCGGTGACTTTGCCTTTGGGAACACCTTCTTTTTCCAGCGAATCCGGCCCCAGGACGTATTGTTCGTCCCAGTTTTTCTTTGGCTCAACGGGCTCAGCTGGTTTGGGGTCGACGGCGTAGGCCGAGGCGGTGATTAGGAGACAGGGAATGAGACGGGGGAAGAGTTTCATAGGGGGAGAAGAATGGAGAGGGAAGAGGAGACTATAAATTGAAAAGAAAAGAAGTTGTTAATGAGGATATTGGAGGCCGCTGGAAGCCTTGGCTTGAATCGTTTCTTACGTGTGGATAGTTACAGTATGCGTCTGTTTAGGAGAGTGCAGAGTGCATTTTCCCAGTTTCGAATCCCCCTTTTGCCCCCAAGTTCTCAAATAGAAACGGTTATGAAAAAAGTGAAGGTTGTTGTTATCGGAAACGGAATGGTTGGTTACAAGTTTTGCGAAAAGTTAATGGCCAAAGCTGCGCCCGACCAGTTTGAGGTGATTGTTTTCGGAGAGGAAATACGGCCAGCTTACGATCGTGTACACTTGAGTGAGTTTTTTTCCGGTAAGTCTGCGGATGATCTGTCGATGGCTGGGATTGAATGGTATGTGAATCACGGGATTCAGTTGCACTTAGGAGATCCAGTTCAACAAATTGATCGGACTAATAAAACGATTCATTCTTACAAAGGGATAACGGAGTCGTATGATTATATTGTTTTAGCAACGGGTTCCGCTGCTTTTGTTCCATCGATTCCTGGGGTCGAAAAAGAAGGGGTATTTGTTTACCGAACCATCGAAGACCTGGAACGGATAAGGGAGTATGCTTCTCGAGCGACGAAAGGAGCTGTGATTGGCGGAGGTTTATTAGGACTGGAGGCAGCTAAGGCGATGTTGGATCTTGGTATTACGGATACCCATGTGATTGAATTTGCGCCTCGGCTGATGCCGCGTCAGATTGACGAGGCGGGTTCAAAGCTTTTGCAGGGCAAGCTTGAGAGCCTTGGATTAACGGTTTTGACGAATACAAATACCGTGGAAATCGAAGGGGAGGGTGCGATCCAGAAAATGCGATTTGCGGATGATAGCAGCATTGATGTGGATATGCTGGTTATTTCGGCAGGTATTAAGCCTCGGGACGAAATTGCGAAATTATCGGGTCTGGAAGTTGGGCAACGTGGAGGGATCGTGGTAAATGAGCACTTGCATACAACGGACCCGTTTATTTTTGCGATAGGAGAATGTGCTCTTTATAAAGGGATGATCTATGGGTTAATCGCTCCTGGTTATGAAATGGCAGAGGTCGTTGCCTCCAATCTTACTGGTGCGAAAAAAGAATTCACCGGGTTCGATATGAGCACCAAGCTAAAGTTGATTGGTGTGGATGTGGCTAGTTTCGGAGATCCGTTTGTGCCGAGTAATCAGGCGCAGATTATTATCTACGAGGATACCAATAAGGGGATCTACAAGAGAATTAATATATCCAAGGACGGAAAGGCGTTGTTAGGTGGGATATTAATTGGAGATGCGGAACAGTATAATGTGCTTCTCCAAACGTGTAAAAATCGGGTGGTTCTTCCGGAGCACCCGGAAGATTTAATTTTGGGTACGCGCGGAGGAGAGGGAGAAGGTGGGGCAGGAGTCACGGGGCTTCCTGATGACGCGCAGATATGCAGTTGTGAGGGGATTACCAAAGGCGCGATTGTCAATGCGGTTCAATGCGGGGCTGAAACGGTAGATAAAATCAAGTGTCAGACGAAGGCCGGTACAGGCTGCGGGGGGTGTGTGCCATTGGTGAAGGATTTGTTGCTTCATACCCTCAAAGCGCAGGGCAAATACATTAGGAATGTGGTGTGTGAACACTTTGCGTACAGCCGACAGGAGCTGTTCGATCTCGTAAAGATCGGGAAGTTAACAACGTACAAAGCGGTATTACATACCCATGGAACCGGAGACGGATGTGAGGTGTGCCGGCCTGTGGTGTCCTCCATTTTGGCAAGTCTCTGGAACGATATGGTTCTGAAATCCGGGAATGATACGGCGCAAGATTCCAACGATCGCTTTCTTGCAAACCTCCAAAAAGGAGGGACCTATTCGGTGGTTCCACGGATCCCAGGTGGCGAAATTACGCCAGATAAACTCATCGTATTGGGGCAGGTTGCGAAACAATTTAATCTTTATACGAAGATCACTGGCGGACAGCGGATTGATTTATTTGGCGCGCATGTCGGAGATTTGCCCGCGATTTGGAAGCTGCTAATCGAGGCTGGGTTTGAGAGCGGGCATGCTTATGGAAAAGCATTACGGACTGTTAAGAGTTGCGTGGGTTCGACGTGGTGTCGCTTTGGCTTACACGATAGTGTCAGCTTTGCAATTCAGGTGGAGGAGCGTTATCGCGGGTTAAGAGCACCGCATAAGCTGAAGTCTGCTGTATCCGGCTGTATTCGGGAATGCGCAGAAGCGCAGGCGAAAGACTTCGGGATTATAGCGACCGAAAAAGGTTGGAACTTATATGTGTGTGGTAATGGTGGAGCGAAGCCACAACACGCCCTTTTGTTGGCTTCGGATATCGATAGCCAGACATGTATTCGATATATTGACCGTTTTTTGATGTTCTATATTAAAACGGCGGATCCGTTGACTCGAACCGCGACTTGGTTGAATAAAATGGAGGGCGGAATCGAATATCTCCGTAATGTAGTGGTGCAGGATTCCCTTGGGATAGCCACAGAGTTGGAGGCGGAAATGCAATTCCTAGTGGATAACTATAAATGTGAATGGAAAGAGGTTGTGGAGAATCCAGAGTATCAAAAGCGCTTTAGGCATTTTGTGAATGCGCCTCAGGAGAAGGATCCGACGGTACAATTTGTAGGCATGCGTGATCAAAAACGAGTGCCCGAGTGGAAATAGTGTTCGAGAAACTAAATTATAATGAGTGCTATGACTGAATCTGGAGCGACAAAAGCGGACTGGTTTTACGCGTGCGAGGTGGATGATGTCCCTGAAGACGGTGGCGTTTGTGTCAAATATCAAGGGGAACAAATCGCGCTATTCCGATTTACAAACCGACAAGAATGGTACGCGACCCAAAACCTTTGTCCGCATCGTCAACAAATGGCGATCAGCCGGGGTATGATTGGAAGCCAGGCGGGCGAACCGAAGGTGGCGTGTCCTTTCCACAAAAAGACATTTTCTCTGAAGTCCGGGCAGTGTTTGAGCGGCGAAGAATACTGCCTAAAAACCTACGGAGTGAAGATTGAAGACGGAAAAGTGTTTATCGACGTAGCGCCGTAGTAACCATTTCTGAATGCTGGCGACGGGTTCCATGACGCGATAACGTCGAGGTTCCAATTCACAGCTTTGCTTATGAAAAAACTCCTCCTCAGTCTTATTCTTTCGGTTTCGTCAGCGTTTGCTGGCGACTTTGCGGGCCAGGCAGGTCTCCAGCTTTATAGTCTTCGCGATTCCTTCAAGGCGGACGTCGCGGCGTCTCTGGATAAAGTGAAAGGATTCGGGCTGAAAGAGGTGGAGTTGGCGTCGACCTACGCGATCGAACCCCCGAAGTTTTTGGCGATGCTCCAGGAGCGGGGATTGGTTCCAGTCAGCGCCCACTATTCCTACAACGCCTTGGACAAAGACGTCGCGGCCATCGTGGCAGAGGCCAAAGCGCTGGGATTAAAATACGCTGCGTGTCCCTACATCCCTCATCCCGAAACTGGGTTCGATGAGGCTGTATGCCGTAAGGCTATCGCGGATTTTAATAAATGGGGTGAGGCTTTTGCTAAAGAAGGGATCGTTTTCGCCTACCACCCGCACGGATTCGAGTTTCTCCCGTTCGGGGACGAGAAAATGTTGGATCTCCTGATGAAGGAAACCAAACCGGAAGCCGTTTCATTTGAAATGGACGTCTTTTGGTTTTTCCAAACCGGCCAGGATCCCGTCCAGTGGTTGGAGAAGTATCCTACGCGTTGGGTGATGATGCATCTGAAAGATCTCCGGAAAGGAGCTGTGGTTGGTCTTCCTCACAAGCAACGCGCCAAAACAGATCAGGTCGCCCTCGGGGATGGAATGGTCGATTGGCCCCTCGTTTTGCGGACCGCAGCGAAGGTCGGCGTGAAGCATTACTTCATCGAAGATGAATCTCCCGCTGTGGAGGCTCAGTTGCCGGTGAGCTTGCGTTACCTCAAAACGCTCCAGTAAAGGCGTCCGATCGATGATTGGCTGGTCGTGAAAGCGAGCCAGCACCGGCGTGGCTTCGAGTTACGGTCACCAAGAGAAAATCCCCGGCGTTATTGGATCACAACAGCGCAGGGGATTTTCGTTTTTGCTTGGGACGACAGCGGGTTATCCGCGTCGCGTGGTGTGGGGAACTCAGGCTCCGTAGGCGCGGGCAACCTGGCGTTGTTCGCCCAAACCATCGATCCCGAGTTCTACGACGTCGCCCGGTTTGAGATAGACCGGCGGTTTGAATCCGAGCCCGACTCCGGCGGGTGTGCCGGTGGAAATGACATCCCCTGGCAGCAATGTCATGAACTGGGAGAGGTAACTTACGACGTGTGGCACGTTGAAGATGAAGTCGTTGGTGTTGCTGTCCTGAACGATTTTGCCGTTGAGCTTGAGCCAGAGACGCAGGTTGCCTTCGTTGGGGATTTCGTCACGAGTTGCCAAAACTGGTCCCAGCGGCGCAAACGTGTCCGCGCTTTTGCCTTTGGCCCATTGGCCGCATCGTTCGATTTGCCATTCCCGCTCGGAGTAATCGTTGTGTAAGGCGTAGCCTGCGATGTGTTCGTAGGCTTGTTCCAAGGGAACGTAGGAGGCTTTCTTACCGATAATAATGGCAAGTTCGACTTCCCAGTCGGTTTTTACGGAGCCTTTTGGAATCACCAGACCGTCATTTGGACCCGTGAGAGCGGTTGTGGATTTAAAAAACAAAACGGGTTCCGTCGGAGGGGTGGCTCCCGTTTCGGCTGCATGTTTGGCGTAGTTCAGTCCGATGCAGACGATCTTGGATGGGCGAGCAACGCAGGAGCCGAGACGTGTGGTGTTTGGGACACGGGGGGCGGATGCGGCGTTGGATTCGAGCCAGGTCGCGAGTTTGGAAAGGCTGTCGCCGCCGAAAAAGGCTTCGTTGTAGTCGCCGAGACCTGCGTCGGAGACGTCGATACGGGTGCCATCTGGGAGTTGTACACCTGGAAGTTCAGCGCCTTCGGCACCAAAACGGATGAGTTTCATAAATTAGGGAGGGTTGAGTGTTGGAGAGTAGAGTCGATTGGTTTTAGCGCAGAAGGGTGACCCCGCCATCGATATCGTAGCAGGAGCCGGTGATAAAAGAGGCTTCATCCGAGCAGAGAAAGGCGATGAGTGAAGCGACTTCGGCCGGAGTGCCCATACGGCCAATGGGTTGATAAGCCGAAAGCTTCCCTAACATTTCTTCCCGATTATCCGGGTAGTTCTTTGCAAGAAACCCATCCACAAACGGCGTGTGGATCCGGGCCGGGCACACACAGTTGGCGCGAATTCCTTGTGACACAAAATCTTTCGCCACCGAGAGGGTCATGGTCAGTACGGCGCCTTTGCTCATGGAATAGGCAAACCGATCGGAAATCCCCACTTTGGAGGCGACCGATGCAACGTTCAAAATAACGCCTCCGCCAGACTCGAGCATTTTGGACACAGCGGCCTGCATCATCAGGTAAACCCCTTTGACGTTTACGTTGTAGATCCGATCGAAGTCCGCTTCGGCTGTGGTCTGTAGGTTGCCGATATGAGCGACGCCTGCCGAGTTCACTAAAACATCTACCTTTTCGATCTGTGCGAAAGCTTTGGTGACGGAGGAGGCGTCGGCGACGTCGACCTGGATTGCAGTCGCTTGAAGTTCGTTGGCGACGCGATTTGCCGCTTCGAGATTGTAGTCGGCGATAAAAACGCGAGCCCCTTCCGAGGCTAGGCGGCGTGCGACTGCTTCACCAATTCCGGAGGCGCCTCCGGTTACGACAACGGTTTTATGGAGGAAACGGGACATAGAATAAATGGGGGTTAGTGGGTGAAGAAAGCGAATGGTCAGCCGGAGTAATGAACGGTATTGAGTTTACAAAGAGACTCCGCGTTTCCAGGGAATGAAATCGTCCTGGTTGTAACTTTCGGCGCATGCGAGCCGGTCACCGGACGCAACTGCGATACAGAGTTCCAACAATGCGTTGGATTCGGAATCGAGCGTGGATGTGCCGTCGATGATCCCGCCGCAGTCGTGGTCGATAATGTCCGGCATTTTGAGTGCCAGTGTGTGGTTGGTGGCGATTTTGAGGGTGGGGGTAATGGGATTACCGGTTGGGGTGCCGAGCCCGGTTGTAAAAAGGATCAGGTTACATCCGGAGGCGGCCTGTCCGGTGGTAGCCTCGACGTCGTTGCCAGGAGTGCAGAGCAAATTGAGGCCGGGGGCGCGGACTTGCTCCGGGTAATCGAGGACACCCACGATGGGAGAGTAACCGGCTTTGCGTGCGGCACCACAGGACTTGATGGCGTCCGTGATCAAGCCGTCGCGGATATTGCCGGGGGATGGGTTCATATCCATGGACGCTCCGCAAGCGGCTGCCTGAGAAGCGTAACGTGCCATGAGGGCGACGAATTTCTGTGCCAGATCATCGGTGACGCAACGATCGATCATTTCCTGTTCTGCCCCGACTAACTCAGGGAATTCAGCGAGTACGGCCGAGCCTCCCAGTGTGACGAGTTTGTCTGCCATCAAACCGACGGCTGGGTTCGCGGAAATCCCCGAGAATCCATCGGAGGCGCCACATTTGACACCGACGGTGAGGTGGGAGAGGGGTTCAGGGGTGCGCTGGTTTTTATTGGCAAGCGCCAGACCCTTCATGGTGGCGCGAATGGCGTCTTCGAGCATGGTGGTTTTCTTTCCCACCTGCTGGGACTCGAGGATGGTGAGTGGTTTGTTAAACGCGGGATCAATGGCTGCGATTTTCTCACGCAACAGAGAGATCTGTGCTTTCTGACAACCGAGAGACATGACCGTTGCGCCTGCTACGTTGGGGTGGCAGATGTACGCGGCGAGTAATTCACAGAGGGTGATGGAGTCCGATTCGAGTCCACCGCAACCGAGGTTGTGAGAAAGGAACTTAATGCCGTCGACGTTGGGAAAGGGCCTGTTGTTTGTGCGGGAGGGTGCGTGGGTGGTCGCGGCGCAATCGGGGTCGCTCAGGAGCGATTGGACGAGTTGGGTGTAAACGTCGTTGTTTGCGTAGCCGAGCTCCCGGAGGAGAACCTCGCGCATCACCTGGAGGTTGTTGTTTTCGCAGAAGACGAGAGGAACAACCAACCAATGGTTGCGGGTGCCTACGCGGCCATCGGAGCGACGATAGCCGAGAAAGGTTCGGTCCTGGAAGCGGGATGTGTCAGGGGCGTTCCAGTGGTAAGGGCGTTTGGAGGCTACGGAAAAAGGTTCGGCGGCGTGTGTGAGGTTGTGTGTGTGGACGAGAGCGCCTGCTGGAATCGGTTGGGAGGCGCGGCCTACGATGGCGCCGAAGAGACGTGCTGGGTCGCCTGATTGGAGAACGTGGGTGGCGAATTTGTGTTTAGCGGGGATGGGTTCGGTGAGGGTCCAGGAAGTGCCGTTGGCGGCTACAGTCTCACCGGCAGCGAGATCGCGCAGGGCGACGAGCAGGTTATCGTCCGGATGAATGCGGAGAATGGCCGAGGATGAATGTGGAGCCATAAGAGGAGGGGATATTCCGGTGAAAGGAGGCGCGATGGTTCGAGGGAGGCGAGTGGGGAATGAAAACGGTGGTGAAAGAGAGAGGCCTAGCCGGAATCAATTGGTCCAATGGTAGGACCAGCTTTGCGTGCCGGTCAAGAGGGATTGTTTCCTAGGAGGTTCGGTGAAGTCCGTGCACGTGTGAATTGTTCCAACAAATGCGATGTTCCATGGATTAACAGGGTGCCTTGTTCATGCCGCTTTGGTTGTTCAGGTCTCTTTCCTATTTATGAGCCGACTCGTTTCCCTCCTCGTTTTGACTTCTCTGATGGTTCGGTCGGCTATCGCTGAAGAGCCGCCACCGTGGGCTTATGGATTCAAAATCCCTGTGCCTGCGGATTGGACGCCTCCAGCGCCCGGGGCAACCGCTCCTCCTTCGGCTGCGGCTTCCGATCCGACGGAATGGGGGCTGTCTGGAACGGACCGGAAATTTACGCGGGCCCAAATCACGAATATTTTCGGGCCGGCGGATTTTTATCCCGAGGACCATCCGGTAATGCCGGAGATTGTGGCGCGCGGCAAAGCTCCGGCGGTATGGGCTTGTTCCCGGTGTCATTATGCGAATGGAAAGGGGCGTCCTGAAAATGCGGGCATTGCCGGACTACCGGTGGACTACTTCATTGCGCAATTGCAGGCGTTTAAAAACGGGGAGCGCCAAAGTTCGGATCCGCGTAAGCCGAATACCGTGATGATGGCGAACTACGCGAAGGGATTAACCGACGTGGAGATGCGGGCTGCGGCTGAGTATTATGGTTCAATGAAGTGGACTCCGTGGATTCGCGTGAAGGAGACGGAACGAGTGCCGCAGACAACGACGTCGGCCGGCATGTATCTTCCGGTAGCGGGGGGCGCGGATGAGGCGATAGGGAATCGGATTATTGAAGTGCCGGAAGATCCGGAATTGGTCGAAATACAGCGGAGCCCACGGGTGGGTTTTGTGGCGTATGTGCCAACGGGCAGTGTGAAACAAGGGGAGCTTTTAGTGACGACCGGGGGCGGGAAGACGATAGGGTGTGTGACCTGTCATGGACCTGGCCTCCAGGGGCAGATGCTGGCGGGGGTTGGGACGGTCCCGGGAATCGCGGGGAGGTCGCCGAGTTATCTATTCCGGCAGATGTTTGATATGAAGTCCGGCAGGCGGCACGGCAAACAGGTGGAGTTCATGAAGCCTGTGGTGATGAATTTGAATAACGACGACATGCTGGCGATTTCCGCGTATTTGGCGTCAATTACGCCCTAGCGGAGCGAAGTAGGATTGCGGTTGGGGGAACCTTTCTGACTCGCCTCGTCTCGGGAGACGTGGTGAGTATCTGAGGATGAAATCGCTTCCGATCATTCACACTAAGCCTTGCGAAGCTCAGGCGTACTCTGCTGTAGGGGATGTCTATCGCAATTTGGCCACTGGAGAGCAGACCGGAGGGGCGTATGTTTTGACGGAGGCCAAGGTGTATCCCGGAGGTGGGCCGCCTCCACACATTCACCGTAGGGAAGACGAGACGTTCTACGTGCTTGAAGGTGAGATTACGTTTACGGTCGGCGGAGAGCGGATTGTTGCGGGTGCCGGGACGTTTTTGCAGGCGCCGCGTGATATTCCGCATGCGTTCAAAAACGAAAGCGCCAGTCCGGCCCGGATGCTTATTCAAGTTATGCCTGCAGGGTTCGAGAATTTTATGGCGGAGTTTGCGACGCCGGTAGAATCGTTTGATTCTGCGCCGGTGCCAGTGACGCATGCGGATATTGAGAAGCTGCTCACGATTGCCCCGAAGTACGGGATCGAGATTTTGCACTAAACGAGGGCCTGACCTTTTGGTCGGGATTGGCCGCAAAGCGTACGTGGCTGTGAACGGTTAAGTTATTGGATTTCCAGTCCGATCCAATCTTTGGGTAAAACCAAAAGGACTTAAGGTGAGGTTATAGGTTTTATGAATTCTCAACATTCCCAACGCTTTGCGCATCTTGATTCAATTCGAGGGATTGCGGCGATTGCGGTGTTATTACATCATGCCATCTTCACATTCAGAGACGGCAACTTGCCTTGGTTTTTCGAGTATTTTGATTTGGGCAAGTTTGGTGTATTTCTGTTTTTTGCGCTCAGTGGAGCGGTAATTCCATTTAGTCTGCGCGCGGAGAGTATTGCTCCGGTTCGGAGTTTTATTATTGGACGCTTTTTCCGATTGTATCCGATGTATTGGGTTTCGTTGTTTTTAGGGTTATTGGTTTTACATGATACACCACATTCAACGGGGGTTGTCGTAGCGAATATTACAATGCTACAGGGATTTCTTCGAATTCCTGATATTCTGGGTGTTTACTGGACTTTGCAGATAGAATGGGTGTTTTATGGGCTCTGTTTAGCATTCTTCTGCTGGAAGCCGAAAGAGTGGTTGCGTAAACTAAATTGGATCTCCTTGGGTTTTCTATTTGGCGCATTGATTTTGGCGGTTGCACGGTTTGTGTTAGAGAAGAAATTGCCAGTAGCCTTGCCGTTGGCGCTCAGTGTGATGTATTGGGGGACGTTATGTAGGATGGCTGGGGATAAGTCTAATTGGACAAATGTGCGCTGGGTGGGTGTTGTTATCGCCTTGGTGATAGTTCCCGTGAGTTTGTTGGCCTACAATAAAGACTATGGGTTTGGAGAGAGATGGTATCGGTATGTTATTTCTTATTGGGGGGCACTTGGGGTGTTTTATGTGTGGGTCTCCCGTGTTCGTTGGAGTGACAGGGTTACTGTATTTCTGGGGCGGATTAGTTACTCTGTATATTTAGTCCATTTGCTCGTAATTGAAGTAGTGGGGAGATCTTTGTTTTCTGATTGGGCCAAAGTTTGGCTGGTTTTATTGCTGAGCGTTATGGTGGCGAGTGTGAGTTACTATTTTGTAGAATTGCCGTTTTTGTCCGCGGGTGCCTTGTGGGTTAAGCGATTTCGGGATTTTCACCTTAAGCGTTCAGAGAGTTTAGAGCGTTGACTGTGGTTCATTCGAACCGGAAGGGCCGAAGTGTTCGTCTTGGTTCATTTCATGGAGTCGCCTTGCGGCTATGGTGAATGAGGTGTAGACTCACGGTTATGAGCACGACCGAAATCCTTGAGGAACTGCCACGCCTTGCAAGGTGCCTCAACACGTCGCTTGGGCCGCGGAACGTCCGGAAGGCGGACGCGGCTTCGGATTTACAGGCGGCCACTTCCATAAAGGCTGGGCCAACAACAACCAACGTACACTTGTTCTGAATGCGATTCTGTGGACTGCCAAAGCCGCAGTCCCTCCCAATGGCGTGGAATCCACGGTTACGCCCGAAGACCTCGAAGCGAACCTCGATCCTAAAACGCAGAAATAAGCGTCTCCAGAACCATCTTTGGAGCTCTTGCTGCCAATTTCAGTAGGACCTGCGCTGGGCCGTCTGGCTTTCGCCCTTTTTGCTCCCATCCTTGAAGCGTTCGAACGCTAACTTGAAAGAGGTTGGCGAATTGCTTTTGAGTGAGCCCCATTTCCGATTCGAATCTTTGAGATATCAGGAATTCCGGACGGTTGTCCGGTGTTTAAGGGGCAAGGCAACGTCCTCGGCGCAGTTGCAATGTCCTTCGGGCATCCATTTTCAGCGATACGTTTTGGGTCTACGTCACCGTGAAACCGATCTGGACGCCTCCTATCACGACCTGGTGAATCGCAATGTTGCCGTAGTAGACGGGCGCATTTCATACCACCACGATTTCCCTCCTTTGTTGCAAGAATTTGCGAATTTTTGAAAAGGCGCGGAACTCCTCGCAACTTTTCCACGCGAGCAGTGTTAAAGAAAAGAAACCGTTCCTATGGTGTATCCTTCTCTGTTTCATTCCCAATACCGGAAGCCGATTTTTCTCGGCCTGCTCTCCTCTCTGGTCCTGGCCTGCTCCACGTTTGCAGCGAAGGACCCCAACATTCTGTTCATCCTAATTGAGGATCAAGGCGCGCATCTGGGGTGTCTGGGCACCCCAAACCTACATGGACGCCCTCGCTAAGGACGGCGTGTTGTTTCGGCAATATTACGTCGGCTACCCAGTCTGCTCTCCGTCGAAGGCCTGCCTGTACTCGGGGCTTTACCCACACCGCAACGGACTCATCAACAACACGCACAATCTTTTCAAACCGGCCTCCGAGTTAACCGACGCTGAACGGAAAAATACCGCTTACGCGAAAAACCAGATTAAGCCGGAGGTGAGTACATTGGCCGAAGTCCTCCATACACGTGGCTATTTCACGGGCGTCAGCGGCAAGCTACACGTCTCGCCTAATGAGAAATTTCCGTATGACGAATTTATCCATAAGAAGGATGTCGTCGGAGCATTTATCGAACGGGCCACGACGACAGGGAAACCCTGGTTTCTTTTTGATAACGCGCACGGTTCGCCACACCGCCCCTATATTAACAGTGACAAGGAACCGATTGCTATCAACCCAGCCACAGTTGTGCTACCCGCATACCTTCCTGACACACCCGTATGCCGACAGGATTGGGCTGAATATTTAAACGGCATTCAGATTGCCGATGCGGAGGTGGGAACCGCGATGGCGGCGTTAAAAGCCAGTGGCCAGCTGGAGAACACGATCGTTTTGGTAATGGCGGGAGATCATGGCCCCGCGTTTCAACACGGCAAGATGACGCCTTACGAGCTCGGACTGCACGTCAACCTCATTGCACGGGTTCCTGGGGGAGCACGCGGCCTAACCTCGGATGCTCTGACCAACGAGGTCGACATCCTGCCCACGCTTCTCGACTACCTGCAGATTCAGTCGCCCAGCCCGTTGGACGGCATTTCCTTGCGCCCCATTTTGGACGGTAAGCCCGACCAAAAAGCGCACGACTACGTTTTTGCAGAAGTCAGTGGCCGTACTCCGGGAGGCAGTGTCGGCATGGAGGAGCGCAGTGTTATCGACGGCCGTTGGCAACTCATCGTGCGCACGCGGTTGAATGAACCTCGCATCTGCGGCGCAGATAGCTGGCAGTTTGAAACCTGGCGCAACCGGAGTTATCGCGAAACCATTCGTGTGAAGGATCAGTTTCCCGAACAATACCGCATCCTAGCCGAGATGGATCCTGCCAAACTCGGAGGAAAGCCGCCGGAGTTTGAGTTGTATGACCTGCTGAATGACCGGGATGAAATGCACAATCTCGCGAACGAGCCCGCGCACCGCAGCGAATTAGAACGACTGTTCAGCGCCTTAAAGAAATGGAGTGCCGACACGCTCGATACCTCGGCACCCCTGCCATTGGTTTTAACTCCATAAGACGACTTCCATGAAAACGACCACCCTTCTCTTTCCTCTGTTTTTTTGGGGGTGCCTGCAAACGTACGCGGTACAAAATACCCGGCCCAACGTGCTGATCATCCTGGCAGATGATCTCGGGTACTCAGACCTCGGCTGTTATGGAGGCGAAATTGCCACCCCGAATCTCGATAAACTCGCAACCAACGGGCTGCGGTTTACCCAATTCTACAATTCAGCAAAATGCGAACCCACACGTGCCTCGCTCATGAGCGGACAGTATTGGCAGAACTGCGGGCTCGGTATCAAAGAAGGCCTCACGATGGGCCAGGCCATGAAAACTACCGGGTACGCCACTTTTGCCATCGGAAAGTGGCACATGGACGGCTCTCCATTCGATCGCGGTTTCGATCACTATTTTGGTCATCTTGCGGGAGCGAGCGACTATTTTCGGGGTGACCCTTCGCACCGGCTCGACGGGCAGCCGTTCCGGCCAAAATCCGACGGCTCGTTTTATACCACGGACGCCAACGCCGACTACGCCATCCAGTTTCTGGGCGAATCCCACAAACAACAGCCGGAAAAACCCTTCTTCATGTATCTGGCCTTTAATGCGCCGCACAGCCCACTTCAGGCCTGGCCGGAGGACATCGCCAAGTACCGGGGTAAATACAAACTGGGTTGGGATAAACTCCGAGAACAACGGTATCAGCGGCAAATTGAGTTGGGGGTGACCAAAAAGGAGTGGCCGCTCTCGCCCAGACCCGAAACGATCCCGGCCTGGGATACGTTAAGTGAAGAGGAAAAGGATTTCGAAGATGCGCGTATGTCGGTTTACGCCGCTCAAGTGGAGCGGATGGATCGTGGCATCGGACGTGTCCTAGCTAGCATTAAGGAGATGGGGCAGGAGGATAACACCCTGGTGATTTTTCTCAGCGATAACGGTGCAAGCCCCTACGATCACGGCAGCATAAATGAACGCAAAACCGAGTCTGTTCTCAGCGGCAAAAGCCATCTGGGGTACGGGGTGGGATGGGCCAATCTGAGCGAAACCCCGTTCCGCCACTACAAACGGAATATGTTTAACGGTGGGAACTGCACCCCCTGTATCGCCCAGTGGCCTGCCGTGCTAAAGAATCCCGGTACGATTACCGAACAGCGCGCGCATATCATTGATTTGATGGCGACTCTCATGGACGTGAGCGGCGGCCAATGGCCGGCCGAAGCCTCGGGCAAAAAGCTCCTGCCGTTACCCGGCAAAAGCCTGCACCCAATCCTAGCCGGCGAACAACGTCCCGCACATGACTTGCTGTACTTCCAACTCTTCGATCACCGAGCTGTGATTGAAGGCGACGTCAAACTCGTCTCGGACTGGAATAGACCCTGGGAGTTATACAATTTGGCAACTGATCGAACCGAGATGCGTGACCTCGCCAAGGTGGAACCACAGATTGCGGCGCGACTAGAGCAGCGGTGGAAGGATTGGGCAGCCCCCCTCCAATTGCGGCTTCACAGCGCGGGCGGCGAGCCTGTCTACCGCCATCTCCACGATGCCAAAGAACAGTTCATCGGCGGCAAAGGTGATGACAGCCATGAGGAGGATGTGCCCGTGCCGGAAAAGAAAAACAGAAACCAAAGTCAAACACGGAACAGCCTCGGCGCGAGGGGTTAACGCGCGATTTAGCGCTCAGCGAAAATGCAGCCCTCCCCTCCATGCGTGCCTACCGCGAAATGGTTAAGCAGTTTGAAGGTCAAAGAGCCAAGGGCGTCTTCAGCATCCCGCCAGAGCGTCCGCAGACCGGATGGCGGGTCACCTCCAAAAAGGACCGAGTACAATCTGATGCCTTGCTTGATGTGCCAAACTAATTGAGGTGCAGCGGTGATGAATGCACTCCCCTTACACGCAGGCAAAAAGGAAATTCCAGTTGAAGCCGGTCCTTAGTAAATAGGATCCCGTGCAAGATGAAATTTCTGCGGGCCTGCCTGTTTTGTTATCAGGTTCGGGCGATCCGGCGCTTTGTCTTGTGACGGGTGCCACGGGGTACATCGGCGGCCGACTTGTCCGGGAGCTTTTGCAGCATGGCTATCGAGTGCGAGTGTTTGCGCGAAACGCTACAAGATTGAGCGATCATCCGTGGATTTCAATGGTGGACGTGGTTGAGGGAGACGCCGCTGATGCCGTTGCTGTGGCCAAGGCGTTAAAAGGTACGGACGTTGCCTATTACATGCTGCATTCGCTGATGAGCGCCGGTGATTTCGAGGCCCAGGAACGAGCGATGGCAGAGGAGTTTGCAAAACTCGCAAAGGCAGCTGGCGTGCGCCGCATGGTTTATCTCGGAGGCATGATCGACCAGCGTGTAAAAGGCGCGTTGTCGCTGCATATGGAATCACGCATGGCAACTGGCGAGATTCTGCGGAACAGCGGTGTGCCCACGATTGAACTGCGGGCCGGCGTCGTGATCGGCTCGGGTTCTGCATCGTTTGAGATGCTTCGCTATCTGACCGAACGCTTGCCGGTCATGATCACCCCCCGGTGGGTCGAGACTCGTATTCAACCGATCGCGATTCGCGATGTTTTACGCTACCTGGTCGGTGCCGCTGTTATCCCGGCCGAGGTTTCTGGTGACTATGACATTGGCGGGCCTGAGGTTTTTACCTACCGACAAATGATGGTGCAATACGCCGAGTCCGCTGGGCTGCGAAAGCGCATCATTGTTGCAGTACCATTGTTGACCCCGAATCTTTCGAGCGGATGGGTCGGGCTCGTGACGCCCGTTCCGTTCACCCTGGCAAAGCGCCTGGTCGCAAGCCTCAAGAACGAAGTGGTTGCTCGCAACGACGACATTCGAAGGCTGATTTCGGACCCGCCTGGCGGTCTCACACCGTTTAAACGAGCGGTGCAGCTGGCGCTTAAAAAGATCAAAGAAGCCAACGTTGAAACATCATGGTCGAATGCCTCGTTGCCGGGAGCGCCGTCTGACCCGCTTCCGACCGACCCTAACTGGGCTGGTGGTTCGCTTTACACGGATGTTCGCACTTGTGAGACGAACGACAACCCAGCGGCGGTCTGGGCCCGTGTGGAAGGCATGGGTGGCGAACACGGTTATTCGATTGCAAACTGGGCGTGGCACGTACGCGGTGTGCTCGACAAAATGGTGGGTGGAGTTGGCTTGCGCCGCGGCCGGCGCGACCCTGACCACTTGATCGAGGGCGATGCGCTCGACTTCTGGCGGGTGGAAGCGCTTGATCGTGGGAAGTTGTTGCGGCTACGTGCCGAGATGAAAATGCCGGGGTTGGCCTGGTTGGAGTGGAAGGTGGAGCTGCTCGCCAACGGAGGTACGCGGGTGACCCAGCGCGCGATCTACGCGCCGCGCGGGCTCCTCGGCCACATTTATTGGTGGGCGGTTTGGCCAATGCACGGTCTGGTGTTCCCATCGATGGTGAAAAACGTGGCTTACGGGCGCCGCTAGTTTCCACACTGCCATGGCTTCCACAAATCCACGGCTAATTGCCGCGCTATGGACACACCGGCATTCAAATTTAACAGGCGTAGTCTACGGCAACTGTTGGTTGCCGCATGTTATCCAGACGACCTTTGATGCCGGTGAAACGATCGTCGATTGGAACGACGAAGGGAACGTGCACTACCGCTGTTCCGAGCGACTCTGCGGCGCGACGACAGGTTGCGCTTTCTGCCAGATTTTCGCAGCCCCATAAAGTAGGGCTGCGGGTTTTAATAAGGCGAGCATGATGCGGATCAGAGCGCCGAGAATTTGGGATAGCGGCAGCATTCGCAAAAGATACCCTCCTCCCACGGCCCATAGCAGCGCCTTCTCCGGATACAGTTGCGTGTAGGCCGTTATGTCGTTTAACGACTTTTCCACGCTCGCTTTGGCAGCGGTGAAATTTTCCTGAATAAAGTCCTCCGGATTATGCAACACGGCGGAACACCCAGATTTTTTCGGACTCATACTTAGTCGAGGTTGAGCTTGTGGCCCCAGCGTTTCGCAAACTTCCGAACGTACGTCGTATAATCGTCTTCCTTGGCCATGCTCCAGCCGACGAGGGCGCCCAGTAAAACTCCGAAGCCAAAAATGCTTAAGGCGGAAGTACCAGGATGGTCGCGGACATACCGTTCCCCGGTTTCTATCGCTTCTCCTGCTTTCTCTCTGGTGGTTTCCCAAGCTTTTGCGGCTGTGTCTGTCATCTTGTCAACCGGGCGAGGCGTTGTAAAAACGGGATCTTCGGTGGTCATTGTATTAGGTCCTTTGGTTCGTCAATGGTGAGAGCTTTGGGCAATTCGAGTTTGATGGGTAACTGGTAAAAGGGGGCGCGCGTTTTAGGCGTTCTTCTTTGCCAGGAGCCGGTAGAGGATGAGCAGGAGGATTGCTCCCACGACTGACGCGATAAAGCCGGCGGCATCTGCCTCGCCATACCATCCGAGACCTCGTCCGATAAAATGGGCTACAAATGAGCCGGCGAGGCCCAGAAGAATGGTGACAATCCATCCGCCCGGATCTTTGCCCGGCATGAGGAGTTTAGCGATGGCTCCCACAATGAGACCGATGAGAATGGTGGAGATGATGCCCATGTTATTCCCTTTGGGTCTGATACCCCGAAGCTTGCTTCGGCTTTGAATCTTCTTGCTGTATCATATCTTATCCAATGTCCCGAGGCTTGCCCCGCAGTTCTTTACTGGAAGGTTGTCCCGTCTAGAAATCATCGAACCAGGGAGCAAGATTGGCCGGATATCCCTTGAGGATTTTACGGCGGCTTGGCCACAGGCTTTTCGCGACCCTAGCAGCCAATCCGGGAACGAAGCGCGAATCGTGCGCATGAACCTTTCCGTCATTACCGGCAATCGGGTCGTCAATCTGCTCAAAGCTACCCTCGATGACTGGATGGAAGACGGTGCGCTCCGGCTCAGCGCCGCACTCGCCTACTATTCCATGTTATCCATCGGATTTGATTGCTGAATAGGTCAGTGGAATGTGTGGCGCACGATCATCGCGCAAGCGGGCACGGGTTGTTGCGGCACATTGCAGTAAGGGATGAAAATTCATCACGACGTTGTATTTTCGGTCGCCTGATTGCTCAGGGCGATCCCGGAAGGAAGGACGTTCAGTCGCGCGAAATTCGGCCCCCAAAGATGCGGACCGCTATGCCTTTGGATCCTCGATGGTAGGATTATCAATACCAAGGGCTCCCGCCAAATCTGTGAGGTGTTCCTGCTCCTGTGCGATGATTTTGCGCAGCACTTCGCTCAGGCCGAATTCACCCATCGCCTCCGCTTGGCGGATGCGCTCGCGGTAGTTGAGGATCGTCACGCGTTCGTTTTCGAGATCGAAGCGAAGCATATCTTCCGCATTATCGGACATTCTCACTTCCGCTGGCACCGTCACCGGAGTGCCGTTGAAATAGTCCACCTGCTTCGCGATTTGCATAGCGTGACTGAGTTCCTCGGTTGCGTGAACTGCAAGCTCGCGGGCAATGTCCGAAAACGCCGCGCCTTTGAGCGTCTGGCTGTAAACAGTGTAGGCGATGACCGCCTGGAATTCACGCGCGAGATCCTCATTGAGGAGTTCAATCATGCGTTCGCGGGTAATCTTCGATTCGGGATTCATTGTCTAGGAATCGCGGCGTGTGTGTACCGTGGCTGCGTTTCAGTTTGGGGCAGATGTGGACGGCCGGAGGTCTCGCGAGCGGCGATTTCGATACACACATGCTCATGAAACCAATCATCACATTCACTTCCCTCAGTTTCGTGCTGCTAGGATTCGCTGCGTGCGATTCCAAAGTAGAATCCAGCCGCAAGGAAGCTCTTGGAAGTAAAGCAGACGCTCTCGAAAATAAGGCCGACACCGTTCGTAAGGACTCCAAAACCGACGCCGCCAACCTTTCGAAGCAGGCCGCTATGGATGCGGACGCTACTAAAAATGCGGCCAAGGCGAACGTGGAAGTTGAAAAGAAAGCTGCAGAAGCAACGGCCGAGACAGTTCGTAAATCAGGCGAACAAGCTGCGAAAGACCTCGAAAACAAGGCGAAGGAAACACGCGAACAGAAGTAGCCTGACTTTCCTTGCGAATGCGGGCGACTTAGTGACGAAAGTGGTGCCGGCTTTGCTTGAGGATCACCTGAAAAAAGCGGGCGGACTTTACAGCAAAGGACCGGCTTGGGGCGTTTAAGTGCAAACCGACGGGTTACTGATCACGGGCCAAAACCCCGCCTCGTCCGGCGAAGCCGCCAAAGTCCTGCTCAAATTATTGAAACCGTAAAATCGGACCACACCTGCAAAGAGCCAATCCTTTTATGAAAACCCTATTTACCGCCGAATCGACTTCCAGGGGTGCCCGCTCGGGAACAATTCAGTCGCCTGATGGCCTGCTGAACCTCCCGCTGGGAAATCTCTTGGAGAAGGGAATCGAGAAGCTCGGTCCCAATCCGGAGCTGTTGTTTGCGGGCGCCTATTCCGCTTGCTACCACGGGGCGTTGGGCAATGCGGCTAAGAAGCTCGGTATTCACGTTGAAAATTCCACGGTGCGAGGGTTGGTCAGTTTGATCGAAGGGGATGAGGGCGGTTTCCGCCTGGCGGTGGAGCTGCTGCGCAGCTTCCCGGAACTGACCGCACCCAAGCTCAGCGCATCATGGAGGCAGCGCACCAGACATGCCCGTATTCGAAAGCCCTGCGGGGAGACGCGGCTGTCACGCTCGTGGTGGACTAACGCGGATCTCTTGCTGGAAACAAGCCGCCAACCTCAATGATAAAAACTAACGCTTACGCGGTCACGGCCGCCACCTCTCCACTCGCACCATTTCAACTCCACCGCCGAGATCCCGTGGCTCACGATGTAGAAATGGACATTCTGTTCTGCGGTGTCTGCCACTCGGATGTGCATACCGTTCGCAACGAGTGGCGTGGCACGACTTACCCCTGTGTTCCCGGGCATGAAATTATCGGTCGTGTGACCCGAGTCGGCAACCAGGTGAAGAATTTCAAAGAGGGCGAAATTGTCGGTGTCGGTTGCTTGGTGGATTCGTGTCGAACCTGCGCGAGTTGCAAAGACAACCTGGAGCAGTTCTGCGAGGCGGGCGCAGTCTTCACCTACAATTCACCCGACAAACATTCCGGCGGTGTCACCTACGGCGGTTACTCCGAAAGCATCGTCGTGGACGAAGCGTTTGTGCTGAGAGTTCCAAAGAACCTCGACTACGCTGGTGCCGCTCCACTGCTCTGCGCCGGCATCACCACTTACTCACCTTTGAGGCACCACAAAGTGACCAAGGGACAGAAGGTGGGCGTCGTGGGGTTGGGCGGACTTGGCCACATGGGAGTGAAATTGGCCAAAGCCTTGGGAGCGCATGTGGTGGTTTTCACCACGTCGCTGAACAAGATGGATGATGCGTTACGCCTGGGCGCAGACGAGGTCGTGTATTCCAAGGACGAGGGCGCCATGAAGAAGCACCTGAACAGTTGCCACTTCATCCTCGACACCGTGGCCGCGAAACACGACATCAATGCCTACCTTGTTCTGCTCCGGCGGGACGGCGCGTTGACTCAGGTCGGCGTCCCGTCCGAACCGCTCGCCGTGGATGTCAGCAACCTTATCTTTGGTCGCCGGACATTTAGCGGCTCGCTCATCGGCGGTCTCAAGGAAACCCAGGAGATGCTCGACTTCTGCGGCGAGCACAACATCACCTCCGACATCGAACTCATCCCGATTCAGCAGGTCAACGAAGCCTACGACCGCATCGTGAAGAGCGATGTGAAGTACCGTTTCGTCATTGATATGGCGTCACTCAAGCAACCGAGTGTTGTCGCCTAAATCATCCAACGCAAAACGCAGCCCGACTGATCAGTGTTTCCATTTTGCGTATGGATAGGGGGAGGGCTGCATGCCGCGGCGCGAGAACAAAGGAGGGTTCTGGTTGGCGGAACGGGATACGTCCTATGGTTTGCGTAAGAACTGTTGGGTCCCAAACATGAAGCCTCCGATTCCAGTTCCGCTCGGAAGGCCATCGGGGGCGAGGGCGGATATCATTTCGAAGGTTGGACTTTTATCGAAGTAGGGGTTGCTCCGGTCCGCCTCCAAAATTCCGTCTGTTTTGAGGGTGAGGCCCCAGGATTTGCCGGTATCGTTCACCCATTGGAGCTTCCCTTTGACGATCTTGATTTCGCCGGTTCCCCAACTGTTTTGAGGATTGGCTTGGCTGTAGCGTCCAACAACATTTTCAGGGGTGAGCTGTTGTTTTAGGCGCACGATGCGATGGATGAAATATCCTGCTAAAGAAAGTTTTGCCTGTGTTTGAAGGCGTTTGAACATGGCTTCATCGTAGTAGTCCGGCTCGAAGCGACCGACGAAATCGGCGGGCCAAGTTTCTCGTTTAAACCATTGGTGGGACGTGACCTCGAGTTCGAGATGAGTGTTTCGGCCGAAGTGATCGTGGAAGAATTCGTGTTGGAGCCAGTAAGGAATGTAGATCTGTTGGGAGAAGAGGGTGGTTGCGGGATGATCTTTGTGGGGGGTACGGCGGATGAGACTGTGATCGGGGGATATAAACATTGGGCGATTGGTGCCTGGCATACTGGTCATGCCGCCGGCGGCGCCGCCGATTCGCCCGTACATAGCTAGGGAGTAGCAATTGGTTGCATCTTTCGGTGGATCAATTTCGGGGTACATGAGCCAGTACCAATCTGTCTGTCGTGGAATCTCTAGAGGAATTGCGGAGGATAATTTTCCCAAGTCTTTGCTCTGTTGCGGGGGAGCCGTTTGGTGGTGGACTTCAAACTCCAGGTCTTTCAAGTGCAACACGCTTAGGCGCAGGCTGATCGTCCCTTCGGTGACGGCGCGATAATACTCTCGTGTGAGCCACGTTAGCTCGTGAATGTAAGCCGAATCATTAGCCAATAGGTCGGGGTCAATCGTTGTGCTTACGCGTTTACCAGTGCCGGCTTTGGCTTCCTCATCGTTTGAGGGCATGAAGCCCGAAGATTTCCCCACAAGTAACACCGTGATGTTCCAATCCACGGCTTCGATCGGTTTGGGTAACGTTTTTTCTTTGAGGCGCCAATCGACTGCGTGCTCAAGCAGGACGAGGGCGGGGTACACGCAGGGGTAGCCCAATTTGTAGCCCACGGTTTCCGCCTGTTGCCCCCACATGGGTGCGTGACGGGGATACTTCCCCCAAAAATCGGTGATCCGTTTTTTGCACTCCGAGAAATAGCCGTCGCGATAAAGAGCGCGGGCGATGGCGAAAATTTCAATGGCCTCCGTAGTGAGCGGTTGAGGCCGGGTCATCAGCGGAATAAATGCGGCAGTGTCTTTTTTGGCCTGTTGTTCGACTTCGCGCACGGGGCGGTGCAGAGTAGGGGGCGCCCATTGGGGGGCGGTTCCGCTGCGGAGACTGAGGAGGGAAGCGCGAGGGTTATGGAGGCTGTTCCCCAGAGGTGCATTGCGGAACGAACGATGGAGAGGTTCATGGGCAGAGGTCTGAGGGGGGCCTATTTTGAAGATGCCTTCGGAGGGCATACCGTTTCGGAACGCGGATGACAAATTAGTTAGAGATATCGCGTGGGACTGAACTGATAAGTGTTTCGTATTTTACGTACGTATGGGGAGCAGGGCTGCATGGCAGTGGCACATTAAACGAAAGCCATAAGCTCCAAACAACCCTCACTGAACAACAGCATACGTTTGCTTTCACCCTGAAATCGGCTGCTGTAAATCTACTCTGCGTCAGCGATGACATTTTGGACTATCTGTTGCTGGCTCCCGTGACCCAACGGTAGTCCGGAAGGGCTGAGGCGCAGGAAACTCAAGCGAAAGCGGCCATGCCGGACCATGTGCCGCTTTCCCTGCGAGACGAGGTTGGACTGCACGAGTGTTTGTTGGCAGCAAAGGGATTCACTCCCTTTCACAAACTTCGCGGAAGATTTTGTTACGATACAGCATCCGCGTGGAAATACCCTGTACCCCAACCTATGTCCCCCACCGATACTCAGGAACGTTTCATGGCACTTTGGACCGCCGCTCAAGCGTCGGTTTCCAACTACATACATGGTCTTGTCCGGAATCCATCGGATGCCAAAGATGTTCTGCAAGAAACTGCGCTCGTGTTGTTTCGTCGATTTGAGGAGTACGATTCGAGCCGTCCGTTTATTGGTTGGGCGCTTGGTGTTGCACGATTACAAGCTCTGGGACATCACAGGGACCGAAATCGCTCTCTGGTGGTCTTTGACGATGAGGTTCTCGATCAAATCACCGAAAACTGGAGCGCTTTAGCCCAAACCTCCAGCGAACGGGCGATTTTCTTAGAATCGTGTCTGGACCGATTGCCTCAAAAATCCAGGCAGCTGGTTACACTTCGTTACCACGAGGAGCTGACTGCGGAGGATATCGCATCGCGCCTTGGATCTAAGGGCGCGGCAATTCGGGTGGCGCTCCAACGAATCCGGGAGCAACTGCACGCCTGCGTATCCCAGAAGCTGAATCAACCCCAGAGTGTATAAACAGATGGATACGATCATCTCCAAATACATCGATGGGACTATTACCCCTGAGGAGGGTACGCAGCTTAACGCCTGGTTAAAAGATAACCCGGAGGAACTTCGGAAATTTACCGAACAATTGATGTTCTCTCAGGAGCTTCGAAATCTGGTTCAAGCTCAGGCTCAACAACAGGCAGCCACTGTTTTTATAGAGGAACACCTCTCTGCCCTCGATCCGGCACCCCATCCGCAAAATTCATTTTGGAAGAATTGGCGTCCGATTTCACTCGCGGCCTCTATCGGGATTCTCATAGGGGCAGTGTTTTCCCCAGCAACTTGGGCGTTTGTTGCCGAACGCAAAATCTGGGCGGAAAGTTTCGAAGGCATGGCCACGGCCACGCTTCCCGGCCTGCCAACTCAACCCGGTGTTTGGACCGGCGACGATGCGCAAATCGTCGGCTCAGAGCATGGCATCAAACCCAAATCGGGTCTCAAGATGCTACGCTTTGTCAGTGCGAGTTATCCGGGGGAAAATTCCCCCAAAAGCTCCTGGAGTGACGTCTATCGTCTTGTCGACGTCCGGGAGCTTGGGGATCCCATCACCGAACGCACCGCAATCCGACTTTCCGCAAATTTCTGCGCGGCGCCGTTTTCCGCGGACGAGAAATACCAGTTTAACGTCGCGCTTTACGCCCTGGATAGTCTGCCGTCCTCCGCAGAAAACCACCTCACGTTGCCGGTAGTCCGGGAAACGAGTGTCGCGACCGGCTCCCGAATTGTGCCCATTACCACTACGGGAACGTGGCAGGAAATCACTCAGGAGTTATTGATCCCACCGGCAACTCGTTTCGTTTTGATTCACGTGGCAATGGTTCAAGCCGTTCCCAAACGAACCTCTGGAATCGCTCAGTTTTCCGGGCACTATTTGGACGACATCCGCCTCGATCTTATCCGCAAGACCGCCCACTAAAGCCACATTCAACCGCGGCTTCGTTTCCCCCGGCTCTACGAGCAATCCCTCTCGTTTCAGAAAAATTCACCTTTTTTGTTACACTGCCCTGTCGCCGCGGAAAGTCACTGTGATCCCCATCCCCACCTGTAACACCTATGGCTCCCCTCGCCTTAACTCCCCCCGATCTCACCCGACGTTCCTTTCTCCGAAGCGCCGGAGTGACTCTCGCGCTCCCCTTTCTTGAAGCCCTTGCACCCCGTTTCGCTCGCGCTTCCAGTCCCGCAAGTCCCCCACGCCGGATGGTCTGTATTATGACCAATACCGGACTCATTCCGGACAACTTCTTCCCCAAAGCGACTGGATTTGAGTATGAAACCACACGTTACCTCGCCCATCTCGAGGAACATCGCAAAAACCTGACGGTTATCGGCGGTGTCTCTCATCCGGATAACTCGGGTGGACATATGGTCGAAAAAAGCTTCCTGACAGGTGCCCGCTTCCCTTCGTCTCCTTCCTTCAAAAACAGCATTTCGCTGGACCAGATAGCCGCGGAACATATCGGGCATCTCACCCGCTTTCCGTTCCTAGCATTAGGCGTAAACGAGAAACACGACGGCCTCCTTTCTGTCACTCGGGATGGCGTATTTATTCCGCCTGAGTTTAGCCCATCCAAACTCTACAACCGCCTTTTTACAGCCGATACCGAGGAGGAAAGCGAATCGCGTCTTCGCGAGATCCGGAACCAAACAAGTCTTTTGGATTTCGTGAACGACAAAGCCAAACGTCTCGAAAAACTATTGGGCCAATCTGATCGCGACCGCCTTGATCAATACTTCACTTCCGTTCGCGAATTAGAGCAGCGTCTGCAACACGCCGAGAAGTGGCAAAGACGCGAGAAACCCCAAACCAGCACACCTGCGCCCAGAGACATCTCGGACATTACTCAGGACAAGGACCGGGCGGCGCTGATGTACGACATGGCCAGACTTGCACTCGAAAGTGATAGTACCCGCCTGATTACCATTTACCTGAATCCGCTGGAAGTGACTCTAAAACTCCCAGGCGTCCACGATCGGACCCATTCACTCACGCATCACGGAAACGAACCAGAGAAACTCGAGCAACTAGCGAAAATTGAAGAGGCCGGTATCCAGAACCTTTCGAGTTTCCTAAGCGGCCTATCGTCGGTGAAAGAAGGTGATCAGACCTTGCTCGACCAAACCATGGTGCTCTTCGGTTCCAACATGGCCAGTGGCAACTCTCACTCCAATACCAACCTGCCTATTCTGCTTGCTGGCGGCGGGTTTAAACACGGACAACATCTCCAATTCGATCTCAAGCAAAACGCGCCCCTGTGTAACGTCTTCGTGAGTATGCTCCAGCGTATGGGGATCGAAACCGATAAGTTCGCATCCAGCACGGGAACCCTGACCGGCCTCGACCTTCTATGAGCCGTAACGTACCCATCGCCATCGTGGGAACGCTGTTCCTATCATTCCAAAGCCCAGCAGCCGACATCGGACCTTTCCTCGAGGAACACTGCGTCGAATGTCATGATTCCTCGACCAAAAAAGGGGGCCTAAATCTGGAGGCTCTCCAGTTCGATTCACTCGATCGCAAACAGTTCGAGACTTGGGTGCGTATCCATGACCGAATTGCCAACGGGGAAATGCCTCCGAAAAAACAAGAACGTCCACCGGAGGCAGACCGCGCCAAAATCCTCCGAGTTCTTGATGAAAAACTGCATTCCACAGATACCGACGTCATCTCCAAACTGGGACGGGCACGCGTGCGGAGGCTCACAGCACAGGAGATCGAAAACAGTTTACGCGACCTTCTCTGTCTTCCGAACCTCCATGTCAAAGAGGCTCTTCCTGAGGATGAACGTAGACACGGGTATCACAAAATTGGCGAAGCCCTCGACCTTTCAAATGTCCATCTCGCGAAAATCATCGACGTTGTCGACTCCGCCCTCGGAGCCGCCATCGCTACCCGAATCCAGCCACCTCCCGTCTATCACAAACGCTTTTATCCAGCCTCCGGAACCGAGACGTGGCTCCCCATCGGTCGCGCCGACGCTGTTCTTTTGAAGGATAAACAATTCGATCCGCTTTGCCCTCTCCCGGATCCCGAAAAGCGGATTCAGGACAACAACGCAATCGATTTCGCCTATCAACAGGAGCGAATGAAAATGGTCGATGGTCTCGGACTTCGACAATACGAAGGAGCGCTCGGCTTTTTCTCCGGACCGGTCGACAAAGACTTTCGCCGAAGCCTGCAATTTGCACCAATCCACGGCGGGTTCTATCGTATCAAAACATCCGCATGGAGCTTTTGGTGGGACCGTGGCGAGGTACGGAACCCCATACGTCCCGAGAGTTTTATGTTGTCCGTTTGGCTGCCCGAACCCGGCTCGCGGTTTGATCATTCTGCCTCCCGCCGCATCGGGATGTTTGACGTTCCGTCGCTCGATTCCAGTGTTCATGAATTCACAAGTTGGCTGGACCCGGACGAAGAGCTGCTTTTTGAAATTGGCACGCCTACCGGGTACGCTCCCAAAACGGGCAGATTTCCTTCTTCAGAACCCGGCTCAGCCACCACTTACAGCGGTCCCGGCATCGCCCTCGACTGGTTTGAGGTGGAAGGTCCTCTCTTTTCGCAATGGCCGCCTGCCAGCCACAAGGCTCTTTTCGGCGAATTACCTTTCAAACCATTCGACTCAGCGTCCGGCCTGCGTCCGCCTCACCGCCAGATCGTCAAACAGATTGCGGTGAACGCGCGGCCTCGCGGTGCCGAGATATCGAAAGAAGATACCTCTCCTCCCTTGGTCACTGTATCAACCGAACACCCTCTGGAAGACGCGTCCCAGTTGCTTTCTACGTTCCTTCCAAAGGCCTTTCGCCGTGCGGTCGATACAAATGAAATTGCGCAGTACGTCGCCATTACAAAACAGCACCTCGAGGCTAAGAGTACGTTTGAGGAAGCGATGCGGGAGACATATAAGGCTGCGCTTTGTTCCTCGGATTTCCTTTTCGTAGGTGAGCCGCCGATGTCCGCCCAAGTAGAATCCCCGAACCGTCTTTCGGACAGGGCGCTCGCAGAACGGCTTTCGCTCTGGTTATGGAACACTATTCCCGACGATGAACTCCGCGCTCTCGCTTCAAAAGGCGTGTTGCATGAGACATCGATTCTGCGCGCTCAGGTCGAACGAATGCTGGCGGACCCGAGATCGGATCGGTTTATTCAGGACTTTTTGGATCAGTGGCTCGACCTCAGAAAGCTGGATGCCTCCAGCCCTGATCGGCGGACTTACCCGGAGTACCGTGCGCCTCTGCGGGAAAGTATGCCTGCGGAAACCCGCGCCTTTTTCCGTGAGCTCATCGACAAAAACCTGAGTGTCACAAACCTCGTAGCATCCGACTTCGTGATGGTGAATCAAGGACTGGCTGAGCTGTATCAGATCCCGGGTGTCACGGGCTCCGCCATCCGTCGCGTGGGACTTCCTCCAGGCAGTCCCCGGGGCGGCTTTATAACCCAAGCAAGTGTGCTCAAAGTCACCGCAAACGGGACGACAACGTCACCTGTCACTCGAGGTGTTTGGATGAACGAACGAATCTTGGGAAATCCGATCCCGCCACCCCCCCCCGGCGTACCTGCTGTAGAACCGGACACACGCGGGACTTCGACGATCCGGGAACAACTCGACAAACATCGTTCAGATTCAGCCTGTGCGGCGTGCCATGCCAAGATTGATCCGCCGGGATTTGCGCTTGAGAGCTTTGATGTGATCGGCGGATTTCGCGACCGTTACCGTTCCTTGGGCAAAGGGGAGGCTAACGAGGTGGTATTCGCGGCCGGTTGGAAACCGGGCTACAAACTGGCGAAGCCAGTGGATGCCGCCGGTGAACTCCCAAGCGGCGAGCCATTCAAGGATATTACCGAATTTCGTGACCTGCTCGTGAGACATCCAGATTCCCTTGCGGCAAGCTTCACAAGGCACCTGTTGATGTATGCCACAGGAAGCGAGCCTCACTACTCAGATCGACGAGAGATCGCCCAAATTGTGGAGCGGTCCAGAAATACGGAGTACGGACTGCGTTCGCTGATTCATGAAATCGCACAGAGCGCCCTCTTCAAAAACAAGTAATGTGTGTGCGAACAGATTTGCGAATCTGCCGGGTAGCGAAATGGGCCGAACTAGATGGGTCGGCTGGTCTGGGGGCATGAATCGAGGTTGCCAATAGAGTGAGTAGGCCGCGTCCTCTCCTTGCCACGTGCTGTCCCTTCCGTCGACCGTATATACAGCCCTATTGGATAGTTATTGGGCATTATTGGGCATTATTGGGGTGTTGATGTGGTTACACGCTTGGAGAATCTACCTAAAAGAAATGGGAAATAGTTGGTTGTGAGTTGGGCTATACACACTGCAATGGTTATGATTATTATAAGGGAAACGAGGCTTGTGTGTAGTGAGTTTCTCCATGTGTCTGGATTAGTGTGAAACAGGATGGAGCAGGCTTTGATTGTAATACGTTTCAAAGGCTCGTGGATGCACATAATGACGAGCGTGTTTGTGCCGAGCAGCTCAATGAGCCTGTTCTGCATAATTAGTTTCGATAGTAGAAAAATGGAGAGTAGACCGGTGATTGCGGAAATATAGAAATAAGCATAATTGCCAAGTGTCAAGCAATTCATGTCGATCATGATGTTTTTGTATGCGAAAAATATATTAGTAACGGCGAGTGGGGGGATTAAGAAGTAGAGTCTTTGGTCGTTAAGTATTTTGTCGGGCGTAGCACGACGAATGATAAATCCGAGTCCGTAGAAAGTGATGCCTGTAAAGGCCACGTTCATACTGAAGGGGAGTCTGAATAGGACGAGATTGCTTACTGCAAATCCGCAAACCGAAGAGGTAATTAATAAAACTGCAATAGTTAGCGTGGAGGCTATGTTCTTTCGAATCCAAAAAAATGCTAGCTCTGTTGCAAAGAGGCATGGGAGAAACCAGAGTGCTATATTAAAGGTCAGCCAGGGATCTACACCATCGCCATAGAAAATACCTAATAAAGGTTTGATCGGAGGCACGAGAAGGCTATCAGGACGAAATCGTCGTTCGATCAATAGCCAGTAGACATATGAGATAGAAGCAAAGCAAAAATATGGAATAAGAATCGATCGAAATTTTTTCGCGGCGAATATTTTGAAGGATTCACTCTTGTCGGAGAAGAAAAGATAACCGGACAAAAAAAAGAAAAGCGGCATATGGAATGAGTAGATCCAAGTGCGGATTGGATTAGTTGTGAACACGTGGCCCCAAACCACCAAGACAATCCCTAGGCCTTTGCAGACATCTAGATAAGATACACGTTGTTTGCCCATATGGTTTCCATTTCGCGATTGCGCCAATGGTCTGACATCATTGCACATAGAGTCCAGATTTAACGCGCTGCGGCAATGAAGCCCCCTCCGTGCGTACGAAAAATGGAAATTCCTGCAATGATGTTGCTCCAGATGGAGCCAGACTGTTCCCTGGATTTGTGTTTTTATTTCGCCTGGCAGTCTGAAGTGTAGACGCGCTTCAATTTCCAACATCTAAAATAAACAGATACAAGAGTGTTCCGCGAAGATGGGGAGGTTTTGGGAAACTGTTGTTCTCCATTAGAGCGACAACATCGTTTATTTTGGGTGGATTTCTCCTCTTGGACGATCTTTCGGGGTTGAAGGGTTCGGGTTCAGTGCATTCTAAGAACCTTTCTTTCCGTTGTTGATCGCAGCGGTTCCTCGATCGGAGCCTCCTATCCAGGCGTCTGCATTTGGGCCTTGGCCTCGGCAGAGCGCTTAAATGACAACTTTGGCTCTAGTAAAAATCACGAGACCCCGTGGCTCAACAACCTCGTGTCATCTATAAACGGCATTTGACCTGCAATATCGGCGTTTGGGTTCAACTCAAAATCGCCTTCACGATTTCTCCGTGTACGTCTGTGAGTCGGAAATCCCGGCCTTGGAAACGGTAGGTCAGACGCAAATGGTCGAGCCCAAGCAGGTGTAGCAAGGTGGCATTCAGGTCGTGAACATGGACCCGGTCTTGTACCACGCCCATGCCAAGATCGTCTGTTTGTCCGAACATGAACCCCCGTTTTACACCACCTCCGGCCATCCAAAGCGTGAACCCATCAATGTGATGATCGCGCCCCACGTTCTTACGAACCTCACCCATTGGAGTTCGGCCAAACTCACCGCTCCACACGACAATTGTATCATCGAGTAAACCACGCTGTTTGAGGTCCAAAACCAATGCAGCGGACGCCTTGTCGACTTCGCGACAACGGTTCTCGAGAGAATCATCAAGATTGTTCGTTTGATCACCGTGATGGTCCCAATCCGTATGGTACAGTTGTACGAATCGCACTCCTCTTTCGACCATTCGGCGTGCGATCAGACAATTCCGTGCGAAGCTAGGTTTCACGGGATCTGCGCCGTACATTTCAAGGGTCGCGGCGCTTTCTTTGGTCAGATCCGTTAACTCCGGAGCACTCGTCTGCATTCTCGCAGCCATCTCGTAGGCGTTGATACGTGTCATGATTTCGGGATCCCCGACCTCGTCGAGGCGGCTCCGATTCATCGCATTTACGGCACCGTAAAAGTCTGGCTCCAGTTCGGGATTGATGCCATTTGGACTCTTGAGATTCAGAATGGGATCCCCGCTGCCACGCAACGGAACGCCTTGGTACGAGGTTGGCAAAAAGCCGCTACTCCATAACGAGTTTCCCCCACGCGGGCCACGCGGGCCGCTTTGCATGACGACAAAGCCGGGGAGATCTCGAGATGGACTTCCGAGGCCATAAGTCACCCACGCACCGAGCCCTGGTCGTCCCGGGATCTGGAAGCCGGTATTCATGAAAAGTTTGGCGGGGCCGTGGTTAAAGACATCCGTGCTCATGCCTCGAAGCCAACAGACGTCATCGGCAATCTGTCGGTGATGTGGCAACAGTTCACTGAGTGTCATCCCGCACTGACCGGCTTGAGAGAACTGGCGCTTACTTCCGAGCAAAGTTTCGTTGCCTTTCAGAAAGGCAAAACGTTTGCCTTGAAGGAAGCTGGCAGGGGGTGCCTGGCCGTGGAGTTCGCGGAGTTTTGGTTTATCCTCAAACAATTCCAGTTGGCTGGGGCCACCCGCCATAAACAAGAAGATCACACTTTTTGCCTTGGCTGGGAAATGGGGTTGGCGAGCCGCCATCGGGTTGGCCGGATCGATTGCATTCGCGGCAGCCCAGCCATCCTGACTTAATAAATCGTTAAGCGCGAGTGCTCCCAAACCAACGGCGCTCTTTTCGAAGAAGTGGCGTCGAGTGATATCGTGGGCCCAGAGACGTTGGGATTCGGTACGTGGAGGGATCATAATTATTCGCGGGTTACAAAAGTATCAGTGTTCAGAAGGGTTCTAGCGACACACACGAGGGCGGAGGCTTTTTCGAGCGGCACACCGCTCGCGCGGAGCTGCTCCGTTAAAAACGGAACACCGGCATCGGGTTGTTTAGCGAACCGCGTTTGTTGTTTTTCGAAATAGCCACTCAGCACGGTCAGCTCGGACGCTGAAAGTTCGCGTGAAAAACACACCATGCCAAGTTGCTGGAGCCACACCTTTAGATCGGCAGACACCCCGGCTTGGGTCACAATCCGTGAGGCAAGCGCCTGAGCGCATTCAAAAAACGCTTTATCGTTTGCCAGACTCAACGCCTGTAATGGTGTGTTTGAGCGGGTGCGCCGTGTGCAGACTGATTGAAAATCCGGAGCGTCGAACGTGGTGAATAGCGGATGCGGAGCACTTCGCAAAAACAACGTGTATAGACCCCGCCGATATCGGTCCGGTCCCGTCTCTGCAACCCAGGGACGATTACTTTGTGTGAACGAGGAAACTCCGTCCGGTTGCGGCGGCTTCACGCCTGGTCCGCCCAGAGCTGGATTGAGAAGCCCGCTGGCGACCAGTGCGCTATCTCGCAAAATCTCAGCGTCTACACGTAGCCGCTCTTGTCGCGCCAATAACAAGTTTCTGGGGTCTTTGTCCACGAGGTCAGGCCTTGCTGCCGATGCCTGACGATACGTTGCGGAGGTTACAATCAACCGATGTAGTTGCTTCATGCTCCAGCCGCATTTTACGAATTCGCTACTCAGCCAATCCAATAATTCTGGATGCACTGGTGCACTTCCTTGTGATCCAAAGTCCTCTTCGGTTTCCACAATCCCGCGGCCGAAGTAACGCAGCCAGATACGGTTGACTGTGACACGCGGTGTCAACGGATTCGTTGGGTTCACAAGCCATTGCGCCAGCTCCAGCCGATTGCGGAATGCACTCGGTGAGTCTTTCATGACCGCTTGAATTGCACTCAGAATACCCGGAGTTAAGGTGCCGGCGGGTTCATCGGGTTGCAGAAAATCGCCGCGTTTGAAGAGGTAAGTCGGTCGCGCCGTTTTGACCTCTTTCATGATCATAAGTTCGACGATATTCGGGTCCTTTTTTGCGGCTGCTGGATTTGCCTTCTCAAACGCTTCCCTGACTAGTTTTTGCTCTGCGGGTGTTCTCTTCTTGGATTCCAACAGAAGCGCTGCGATCCAGGGTTCGAGCTTCTTCTTTTGCTGACCCGGGATGGTCTCGGAGAACTCAAGGGCGAAGCGCCCGATCAAATAGTTCTCGTTCAGGTCATGGTGCATCCGGATTTCAAAAGCGCCTTCTCCAGCGGAAACGGGTTCTTCCAGAACAAAGACAATCTCGTGATCGCTATTCATCGCCGATTTGGAATCGGGACCGACATTGATTGCCCAACCGGTTTTGGGGAGCCCGTCGATGGTTGCCGAGGCGGCATATCCAGGCTGTTCATGGTCCGCAAAAGCGCTGCGAATCGGAATATCCCGTCTGTTTAACGAGACGGAAAATTGCGTCAGGACAAAGTTGCCGTTCCCTGCAAGTCCCGGTCCCTTCTTGGGTAGCGAGTCGTGGGTTAAGACGCGTAGACGGATTGCCCCTACCTTAGGAAGTTCCGTTGAAGCGACAACTCGGTAGCGATCATTAAACGACGCGCCACCATCTGCTAACAAGGAGTTGTCGGGTAACAGACGAAACCCTGCGTTACTTGCGGTATCGTATTCGAGGTACTTCGCGTTAGACCAAACGCCACTTCCATTAGAGACGGAATCGTGGTGGGCAGCGCGTTGTTGTGTCTCCCACTCGTTTTGTTTGAGTGCAAGGTCGGCCTGGATTTTGGCGCGACGCGCCTCGGCCGATAGACCAGTTCCAAAGACCTCATCTTTAGCGACCTCGATGGTGGGGCCTTTATTGTTTACGTCTTCGCTTTGATTAAAAAAAGCGAACATCTGGTAATACTCTTTCTGTGAAATCGGATCGAACTTATGGGAGTGGCATTGCGCACAACCCAACGTTAATCCTAACCACACGGAGCCTGTGGTATTCACGCGGTCGATCACGGATTCTACGCGAAACTGCTCTGGTTTTACGCCGCCTTCTTCATTGATCACCGTATTCCGATGGAAGGCCGTAGCGATGAGGTCTCGCTTCGATGGCTTTGGCAGAAGGTCTCCGGCTAGTTGAGCGATCGTGAACTTATCGAAGGGCATGTCTTCGTTGTGCGCCTGAATGACCCAGTCGCGAAACGGCCACATGGAACGTTCGCTATCAATCGTGTATCCGTTGGAATCGGCGTATCGCGCCTGATCCAGCCAATGCCTTCCCCAACGCTCGCCGTAGTGGGGATTTGCAAGCAACCGGTCTACCAAACGCTCGTAGGCATCGGGAGCCGGGTCGCGAACGAAAGCGAGTACCTCTTCGGGAGAGGGCAGAATCCCTGTGAGATCGAGGGAAACGCGTCGAATTAAGGTGGCGCGATCGGCTTCCGTGGACGGTGTAATACCCTCCTTCTCGAGACGACTTAAAATAAATTGGTCGATCGGATTTTTGACCTGGGATGCAAGTTTTGGAGTGGGTGGGGGTACTGTTTGGAGTGGAAGAAAAGCCCAATGGCCTTCGTAGGGTGCTCCCTGCTCGATCCATTTGCGTAGGATCGCGATCTCCTGGTCAGAGATTCTGGGTTTTTTCGCAGATGGCGGTGGCATGACCTCGTCTTTGTCATGGGTCAGCAGGCGTTTGATGAGTTCGCTTTCATCCGGTTTTCCGGGAACGACGGAACGTACGCCGTCGTGTTCGGCCAGTGCACCTTCCCGCGTGTCTAATCGGAGTTCCCCCTTGCGATTTTTTTCGTCCGGTCCGTGGCAATAGAAACAGCTCCCCGAGAGGATGGGCCGGATGTGTTTGTTGAACCCGATGTTCTCGGATGGGAGGGTCGCCGGAGTGGCTAAGACGTTGGATGCCAACAGGGGCATCAGAAGGAACGTGGCAGAGCGAAAAGGGGAAGGGAACCAACTCATGCCCCTTGTTTCCGCTAATTTCGGAAATCTCACAGATTTTTTTCGCTTCTTTGCAATATCCTCACTTTTTGTGTGAGAAACGCCGGTTGCCCTGCAATAGAAGGCGTATGTCAGACCGCCATGTCTTAGACTCGACGCTTGATGCGATCCTTCAGGGAGATGCGGACGCATTTCTTGGGATCGTTCGTATTTACGGGCCTGGTCTGAGAGCTTTTCTGTCGAGTCATCTCTTCCAACAGGATGCCGTGGATGACATGGCGCAGGAGACGTTGATCGCTGCATACCGGAGTTTGAACAACTTCCAGCGAAACGAAGATTTTGGGGCGTGGTTGCGAGGCATCGCGCGGAACAAATTGAAACGTCATTTTGAGCAATCGAATCGGCGGGGAAATTTGCTCGAAGAGTTCCGGTATCAAAGCAGCCTGATTCTATCGGCTGAATTGGAGGAATCGGCGCAGGGCACTCAGGCGAATCATCTTCAGGCGATGCTGGAATGTATTTCGCGACTCCCCGAGCGCCTGAGGCGTGTGATTCATGCGAACCTTGAGGGCTGTAAAAGTGGGAGCTTGGCGGAGGAACTCGAGACCACACCGGGTGCTGTTTACCAGCTTCAGTACCGGGCGCTGCAATTGCTCAGGACGTGTGTAACCAAGGAGCTTTCCCATGGAAATTGATCTGAATGATGCCTTACAGGCGTGGCAGGGCGTCTCGTTTCCTGAAGAGCGAATCGAGCGGCTTTTGCATCGGCTGGAAAACGACCAGGATTTCCGTAAGGAATTCGCCGCTCAAGTCTGGGCTCTGTCGTTAACCAAAATCGCTCAGGCACCTGATCCCCGCTGGCTGGCATTGTACGAGGAGATCGGCCTGGAAACACAAAGGACCGAACCATTCGCGATGGAGGAATCGCTTATGAATGAGATTCGCCGTCAGCCGGTTCGTTTTGTTCAAGCGTGGTGGCGCTGGGCTGCTTGTGGCGCGGTGGCAGCCGTCCTGGCGCTGTCGTGTAGCCTCTGGTTCACTCAAAAATCCGGCGGCGCTGAGCGATCTGTTGCAACGCTCGTTGCGAGCAGACAAGCCGTGTGGAAGTCTGGAAATTTGAGCCTCGGGAAGAGTCTGCCTCCATCGCGTATCCAGCTCGTTTCAGGTGGAGTCAGCCTCAGTTTTCGTTCCGGCGTGTTGTTACATGTGCAAGGACCCGCTGATTTGCAACTGCTGGATGATCAACGTGTGTTCTGCAAAGAGGGACAACTCCGGATGCGTGTCCCACCGGGAGCGGAAGGCTTCGCAATCGAGACACCCGGTGGTGGTGTTACGGACTTGGGCACGGAGTTGGGTGTCGCTGTGAAGCCCGGCCAAAATACCAGGGTGGCGGTATTTGAAGGGAAGGCGGAGGCTTCGTTGAACATTCCGGGACAAGGTGGCGTGCGTACCGAATTGCTCCAGGCTCAACAAAGCGCTGAGCTCAGGGCGGATTCCGGCGAAATCCGTGCGTCTTCGCTAAAAGGGTTCCTCGACGCCTCCGAAATTCCCGAGCCTCCGCTGCGGCTGTCGGGTGAGTATTCCCAACTGATTCGAACCTCTCAACCTGCGTTGTATTGGCGTGTTGATCGGGCTATCGAGGAACTACTGCCTGCGGAGATACCGGGAACACCTGCTTTGGTGATGCAGGGAAACGTCGAACTACAACCCGATGGTGGAGGACGGACGAGTGCTTTCTTCAAAGGAGGCGCTCTGTATACGGCGAATGAATGGAGCCTGCCTGGCGAAAGTTACGCGCTTGAATGCTGGTTCTTTTCCCAACCCATGGCAATCGGCGCGCTCGCGGGAATTACCACGGGACCCCGTTTTAGAGATCACTTTGCCTATATTGAGTTTCCCGGACACAGCCCCGGAAAAATCCAGCAACCCGGCATGACCCGTTATCTGAGTCGCTGGCCTGCGGCTAGTGGAGGTGGAATCAGCATTTTTGCTCAACCGAAATCCTTCTCGTATCGCTGGCATCATCTCGTTGCGCAACAAACGGGGACTCACTTCGAATTGTTTATAGATGGAGAATCGGTCGGGAGCGCCCAAGGACCCGCTCCCCAACCGGGGACGATATGTGCGGTGCAGTTCGGCTCACTACGCTGGAATTTTGCGAATACGGAGGAGAAAATTGAGCGCCCGTTTACCGGACGCCTGGCGGAGATCGCGGTCTACACAAGGGGCTTAACCTTGGAAGAAATTCGTCAGCACGCCAGACAACAGGTTGAGTAATCCGGTTGGTTCAGGGGGTACGAGTGTGGCGTCAGGTGGACGCGGCGCCGGGTAGGTGCTTTGAGTTTTTCAGGAACAGAGCAGGGAAGGATCGCAGCGGTTTGATGCGGTGCTTCAATGGCAGGTCTTATGGATCAATTTTTTGGTCTGAAATGGAAACATCGTCCACATATAGGACGCATTCTTTATTTTCGTTGAAGGCGCTGATTCCGATCTCGAAGCTGTTGTAGATGGTATTGGCGAGGATCAATGTTTGTCCTCGGGAATCGATGAGCAACTGCCCGTCCTGCCAGAGCTGAATCACGCCGTCTTCTTTTTCGGATAAAGTGAGGTGTTCCACTAAATGAACCCATTGGCCGGTTGGAAATAGGACCTCTTTTCCTTTCGGCTGCCGGTAAAACCGATGTCCCGCCCATTTGAGTTGAATACATGCATATTTGCCATCGGTGATGACGATCCGTGGTCCGGGATGCTGATCGAGCCACGTGCTTTCAAAATCCAGAACGGTATAAGGCATACCGCTTCCATTGGGAACGTAACACCAGACTGATAGCCATACGTCGTCTCCTTTGACGAAGTGTAAGAGCTCCGTTGAGAGCGAAGCTTTGGCGGTCACCATCGAACGGCTGGGAGGTACCGAGACGGCTTTGAGAGCGCTGTGGCCAGTGTGCACAACTTCGGTGGTGGGTTCGAGGCGGTTATCGAGAAAGTCGCTTTCGCCATTAAGGATTCGGTGCCGGAGTGCGACGTAATCCCTGACGCTTGGGGCCTTCGGCGATTGTAGTTCGACGCAACTCCAACCGCGTTTTGGCCCGATTAAATCAGCTAGTTTGTGTGCCTCCTCAAAGCCGTCGGAGAAGCTCCTTCTGACGGGAATCAGGTCGTTGTTATCCGCTTTCCGAAATATAATGCCGTCACGTTCAACGTAGTTATTTTTGTAGAAATCCGGATCGTAAATTTGCTTAACGAACTTCCACTTTCCTGTCCATCGACTCACTTGATACAGGTTGCCTTGGGACAGTTTGTAGGAGGTACCTTTGTCTGTGACGGTCTGTTGCACGTCTGATTCAGGCTTGGGATCGATTCGGGACTGGAACCATTGGATTCCAAGGTAGCCTAAACCGGACAGAAGTAGAGCCGCTAGGAGGCAGACAAGGAGATGGCGCAATGTCCGAAAGAGCTTTGTCTTCATAGGGTGAGGCGAATGGAAGTTATTTGCGGCAAACCGTTGTTTGGAAAATAGGCCGGGAGTTTTCCAAGATTATCGGGCGGTTAAGGGTCGTAGTTGTAGCATCTGTATTCTTCCATGAACCTAAAACTCACCAGTCTTGCGTCGGTCTTTGGTATGTTGCTTAGCCATTCAGCGCTTACCGAAGGTGTTCATTGGGTTCCGGAGTCCCTGTTGCCGCCGCCGCCGCCGGCCGGGACCCCTTTGGCTGGATATTTAAGTGTCGAGCAAGGGCAGGCGATTTTAGAGGCGGCATTAAAACAATTTCCGAATCCGGAATCGTGGGATGCATACGCGAAACATGCGCGGCAGCGAATCCAGGAAGGCGCGGGTTTGAGCCCCTGGCCCAAGCGGACGCCCCTGAATCCGGTGGTTCGTAATCGTCGGACCTATGACGGATACACGGTTGAAAATGTGATTCTGGAGTCTGTGCCCGGTCATTTCATCACGGGTAATCTGTATCGTCCGCTGAATCCAACGGGTCCTTGTCCCGTGTTTTTGTCGACGCACGGTCACTCGAAAGGGGTTAAATCGCCCGAGGATTATGATGATCACGCGCGGTTTGCTCCTGGGATGCAGGCGCGTTGCGGGACGTTGGCGAGGATGGGAGTGATTGTGCTTTCGCTGGATATGTTTGCGCACGGCGATTCGATCCAGGTGTTTGGGTACGCAGCTCACAAAAATCCAGCGGCGCTGACGATCCAGCTTTGGAATGCCATTCGTGCCGTGGATTACCTGTTGTCGCTGGAAGGAGTGGACCCGAAACGTGTGGGGGTCAGTGGTGAGTCGGGTGGGGGGACGCAAAGTTTTCTTTTAACCGCTTTGGATTCGCGTGTGACGTTGAGCGTTCCTGTGGTGATGGTTTCGTCCTATTTCTTTGGGGGCTGTTTTTGTGAAAGTGCGTTACCTATCCATCGGAGTGCAGATCATTTTGTGAATAACGCAATGATCGCAGCGCTTGCAGCGCCGAGGCCGCAACTGGTTATTTCCGATGGCAAAGACTGGACCAAAGACGTGCCTCGGGTGGAGTTTCCATTCCTGCAACAAATCTACTCCTACTATGGTGAAGAGAAGGAAATCTCGAATGTGCATTTAGCGGATGAAGGACACGATTACGGACCGTCGAAGCGGGCGGCGATGATCACTTTTGTCGGGGAGAAGTTCGGGCTCGATTTACGCCTGGCAAAAGATGCGAGTGGCGCGATTGACGAGTCGAAGGTCACTATTGAACACGCGGATCAACTGCACGTGTTTGACTCGAAGTTTCCGATCCCTGCCCATGCGTTACACGATGCAAAATCGGTCGCGGATGTGATCCGGAAGTTACAAGAGTAGAGATCTGCTTTGAGCAGAGGGGAGGTAAAAAGCGATGGGGATTCATTCCGGTACTACGGGGAGGCGCGGACGGATGGTGTCCGCGCCAGATATGTGCTGATTTTGGCCTTTGGAGGCCGCAGTAGGTGGCGGGACGCCCTATGCGTCCCCGTGAATGACACGTCTCAAATCGTACAACGTATCTTGCAAATCCTCCGCCTGCTGTTGCATTTCGTTGGCGGCTGAAGCTGTTTGCTCGGCGTGTTCCGCACTCGCCTGAGTGGTCTTGTCGAGTGTGTTGATGGCCTGATTGATTTGCTCAATGCCTGCTTCCTGTTCATGTGAGGAGTCCGCGATTTGAGCAATAAGCGCATCTACCTCAGCCATCTTTGTTAAGATAAGATCGAACCCTTGATTCACATCGGTAGATTGCGTGGTAATCTCCTCAATGTTTACTTGAAGCAGTTTGGCCGCTTCCAGGCTCAGCAGACTGGTTTGTGTGGATTCCTCAATTTTGGATGCCGTCTCCTTGGCCGCCAAAGCGCTCCGGTGGGCAAGGCTCCGGACTTCATCTGCTACCACGGCAAATCCAGCGCCGGCCTCACCAGCGCGAGCGGCCTCCACTGCTGCATTCAAGGCGAGTAGATTTGTTTGGAACGCAATTTCGTCGATGCTCTTCACGATTTTCGCAACCTCGACCTGAGAATTCTGCATTTTGTCTACAGCCTCATTCATTTGACCAAAGGCCGTTTGAATATGGGTGAGGCTGCCTGTCATAGACTTCAGTTTGATCTGTCCATCTTCAGCCGTTTTGCGCGCTGCGGTTGCAAGCACCTTGCCGTTGCCGGTATTCGTAGCGTTGCTCTTGGCCATGCTTGCGATCTCCTGCATGGACGAGCTCGAGTTCTCAATTTCTGCAGCCTGTTTTGCCGCTCCTTCTGCAAGGGAGTGACTTAATTCGCTGATGTCGTCTGCAGACTTGGAGGACTGTTCAATCGACTGGGATAAGGTGTCCAACGCTGCTTCAATCGGAGCGGAAACAGACCGGACGAGCACCAGAACGATCATGCCTCCAAAAAGAACGAGAAAGATAGTCCCTCCAATGGCGAGAGTGGTTTGAAACTGAATCCGCCCTTTCATGCGTTTCACGGATTCGCCTGAGCGTTCGGTTTCAGTCTTCAAAAACGGGTCTACGGTTTCCTGGAGTAATTTTGATTTCCTATCAAATCCTTCCATCAATTTGTTGCCTTCTTCTGGGCCGCCCTTGACGTATGCCTTGGCCATTACGTTTCCGACCTGGAAGTAGTCGTCAAAACGCTTTTGGATTTCGTCTAACTTTTGGAGCGTCGCTGTGTCTTGGATCGCACGTGCTTGGGTGCGGGCGCGCTCCAGACCCCTCTTGAATTCGGCAGCACATTTGGTCGCCTCCTCAAAGCCGTCATCCAATCCATCCTGCGCGCGCGTGGCGCTAACATCAGACAAGAACTGTTGAACCTGAACCACATTCAGCTTCATTTCAGTGGCATTTAAGAGCCGTTCCTCGTCTGATTGTAATGAATTCGCGACGGTTAGGTTTGCTTCCTCGTTGTAAAGAAGAACCCCAGTGGAGATCAGATTTACCCCAATGATTACACTCAGGGAGCAAATCAATTTCTTCTTTAGGCTGAGACCGTGAAAAAAGCTCATAACAATATCATTCTATACACTAATCCGGCTAAAGACTGAATAGCCGTCCGATTTAGACCCGACCGGTTCCGGCTTGTGCGATACAGTGCGAAAGAAAATCGTGCTATTTGTGATCCCCTCGGGAACTCCTTACTCCGACGGGAGTTAAGGATGGTGGGCAGGACAGGATTCGAACCTGTGAAGGCGTAAGCCAGCGGATTTACAGTCCGCCCCGTTTGGCCACTTCGGTACCTACCCATTCCCGTGAGGGAGGGGCAGGTTAGAGACGGCCTAGGTATTCCGGCAAGCGTAAAACAAAAACGATGTCTCTAGTCACACTCAGTGAAGTAAGATGCATCGGTTTTTCGCTTACGCCTGTTCACTGGTCTGGGTTGAGCTTTCCTCTACTTTTTTCCGGGCGATTTTGGAGATGTGGCGGGTCACGAAAAACGACGCTGCGATTCCCACAAGAAATAGAGCGTTTTCCCAGCTGCTTTTGCTGGGATTGCCCTGGTTAAAAGACTCAATTCCGGTCCTGGCTGAGGCTCCAACCCCTACAAAAATCAGGCTAGGTGCCAGAATGCCGACGAAAGTGGCGGCGAGATAGTTTCGAAACGCTAATCGGGTGAGGCCGTATCCGTAACTAGCTATGGCAAACGGGAATGGGCACAGGCGCATCAGGATTGCCAAGCGTAGGCCTTCTTTTTCCAAGGAATAGTTTAGATGATGAAAAAAGGGGAACCGTTTCGTTAACCAGATCGCCGGGGATCGTCCGAACGAACGGGTGAGTGCAAAGTTGATGGATGCCGCGAGCATTTTTGCTGCGAGCATCAACAGTACGGATTTCCAAAACCCGAAGAGAAAGCCGGCTGAGATCGCGAAAGGTGTGATGGGGAGCAGGATCGTCTGCGATAGCGCCGCACATAGCCCAAATAAGGCGAGCCCACGGAATCCAGTCTCGGTGGTGAGCCAGGGATGAGATTGGAGCTGTGTGAGCAATTCTTGAAGACGCACGTATTCATTATGGCGCGAAGTGTAGGGACTCTCCAATGAAGACCTGATGCGAACGCAAAAATGCCCTCATTCTATCCTATGAATAGCGTGTGAGGTGCTGGTGGTAATAATGGAGTGTCCTTTGGAGACCGTCTTTTAAAGTGACAGTCGGCTTCCAGCCGAGGGCCGTTTGGATTCGAGACCAATCCGAGTAGTAGTTCCCAATGTCGATGCGTTTTCGTTCTGGAGGGAAGGATTTGAGTTCAAATTCGCCGGAGCCATGGGCTTCGATGAGCATCCGCCCTAAATCAAGTAGGGAGATGTGACAGTCGCCGCCGAGATTATAGATCTGTCCGTTTGTTCTTTCACTGGCAGCGGCGAGCAGCAGGGCGTCAATGCAATCGTCAACGTACGTAAAATCACGGATCTGCTGTCCTTCCCAAATTTCGAAGGGCTGTCCTTCTAAAACTTTCCGGATCCAGACGCCGAGAAATGTTTGCCTGGCGTCTTTAACCCGCATTCGAGGACCGTATGTGTTGGTGAGGCGCAGGGCACAGGCGCGGAGTCCGTATACGTTGTTATAAAGGATGTGATACCATTCCCCGGCCATTTTATTGACGCCGTTTACATCAACGGGACGGAGCAGGTGTTGTTCATTGACTGGGAGCGTGTCTGGCTTTCCGTAAAGTTGGCGCGTACTCGCAAATAGGATTTTGAGAGTCGGGTTCACTTTGCGACAGGTCTCCAGGATTGAGAGCTGGGCTTGGCAATTGATTTCCAAGTCCGTGGCGGGATGCTGCATGGAATCCAGATGGCTGGTCTGGCCTGCTAAATTGAAGAGGATGTCTTGGCCTCGCACGAGATGTTCGAAGGAGTGCACATCGCGGACATCGGAAATGTTGATTCGGATGTGATTCTCGAGGCCAGCGAGGTTGAAGATATGGCCACCGTATTCGGGGATGAGGCTGTCGACTACGGTAATAATGGCACCTAGTTCCACGAGTCGCCGCGCGAGGTTTGAGCCAATAAAGCCGAGCCCTCCGGTAACAAGGATGCGTTTTCCTCGAAATACATCCGTAAAAACTGCCTGAGCTGTACGGTGTCGTTCCATCATCATGAGAATCGTACAGACAGACTGGTATGGTTGTGTGTTGGGCCAGATGTGAGCGCAGGTCTGAAAGTCAGATGTGGGAGAGAGGGGAGGGAAAAGTGGGATCTTTCGTTTTGTGGCTCGCTGCGTTGGACTCGAGCGCACTCTTGTAGTCGGAAAATAGGCTATGTAATGTATCCGATTCCCAATGAAGCCCCGTCTTTTCATAGCCGGCCATCGAGGTATGGTCGGATCTGCGCTCCTGCGCCATGCTACCCGTTCTGGGAATTGGGAGCCGGTATTGGCGGGGCGCTCTGATTTGGATTTGTGTGATTCGGCATCTACGCACCGATTTATTGGTGAGCATAAGCCGCACACTGTTGTGATTGCGGCGGCGAGGGTTGGTGGAATTCATGCAAACAACTCGCTTCCAGCGGATTTTCTTTACGATAATCTGATGATTGCTGCGAACATTCTACATGCCAGCTTCCAAAGCGGCGTGAATCGTGTCCTTTTTCTGGGCAGCTCCTGTATTTATCCTAAGTTTGCACCGCAACCGATGCGGGAAGATGCGCTACTTACCAGTACGCTTGAACCAACGAACGAGGCATACGCCATCGCAAAAATTGCGGGATTGAAACTTTGCGCGGCTTACCGGAGGCAACATGGCTGTTTGTTTCATTCGGCTATGCCTACGAATCTTTATGGACCGGGGGATAATTACCATGCGGAGTATTCGCATGTGATTCCTGCAATGATTCGCCGCTTCCACGAGGCTAAAGAGCAAAATAGTCCGGAGGTTGCGATTTGGGGGACGGGCACTCCTCGCCGTGAGTTTCTGCATGTCGATGACTTGGCTGAAGCCTGTTTTCATCTTCTTCAACTCTCAGATCCGCCCGATTGGGTAAATGTGGGATGGGGGGAGGATCAATCTATTCTTGAGCTTGCAACTTTAGTTGCGAAGACGGTGGATTATAAGGGGACTATCATATTAGACCCAAGCAAACCGGATGGAACGCCACGTAAATTGTTGGATACCTCTCTTATTACCTCGATGGGATGGCGGCCCCGGATTCGCTTGGAGGATGGTTTACGTTCTGCGTATGCGAATTTTCTCGAGCATGTCAGAAACAGCACCCTCCGGAGGTAGTCTGTTGTATAAGTATTTAATGGTGATTTAAATGGAGTTGGTTTTGAATTTTTAATACATTGTTTATGAAAGTTGCGCTTATTACTGGAATTACGGGGCAGGATGGATCCTATCTCGCAGAACAACTCCTTGAGAAGGGATATACTGTCCATGGAATGATTCGCCGTAGCTCATCATTTAATACGGGTCGAATTGATCATCTGTATAATGATTCTAGCATCCACGGGACGAAGTTATTTCTTCATTATGGAGATTTAACCGATTCGAGTAATTTAAACCGGATTCTTGAGCGCACGGCACCGGATGAAATTTATAATCTCGCCGCTCAAAGCCATGTTAAAGTGTCCTTTGACGTGCCTGAATACACATCCGAAGTAGATGGAGTAGGAACACTGCGTTTCCTGGATGCAATCAAGGAAGTAGGCTTAAAAGATAAAACCCGCTTTTATCAGGCTTCGACAAGTGAGCTTTATGGCAAAGTACAGGCGGTGCCTCAGGATGAGAAGACGCCATTTTATCCACGGTCACCTTATGCAGTCGCAAAAATTTACGCTTACTGGATGGTGATTAATTACCGCGAGGCCTATGGGATTCATGCATCCAATGGGATTTTGTTTAATCATGAATCACCTCGACGTGGGGAAACCTTTGTAACGCGCAAAATTACGATGGCAGCCGCAAAGATTAAGGCTGGCCAGCAGGACCGTCTTCTTCTCGGAAATATGGATGCCCAACGCGATTGGGGTTATGCCCCCGAATTTACCGAAGGGATGTGGCGTATTTTACAGCAGGAAACACCAGATGATTACGTTTTGGCTACAAACGAAATGCACACAGTTCGGGAGTTTGTGCAGTTATCCTTTCATCATCTTGGCATAGAGCTTCGCTTCGAAGGACAGGGTGCCCAAGAAGTCGGTATCGATACTGCAACCGGTAAGGTGCTGGTTGCTGTTGATCCTCGTTATTATCGGCCTACGGAAGTGGAAGAATTGTTGGGGAACCCTGCAAAAGCTGCCGTGAAACTCGGGTGGCGTCCCCAGACGAAATTCAGCGAACTGGTTCGGATCATGGCTGAAGCCGATTGGGCAGCGATCCAGAAATAGAAGTTCCTTTTACTGTGATAACACCCAGCAGGCCATTGTGCTTGGTGGGTGTTTTCTTTTTCCGGCGTTTGTCATAGCTGTGAATGGAACCGGTTCCCATACGGCATCTATTTCTATGAAGATCACTTTCGGCATTATCACTCTGAACGAGGAAAGTAATCTTCAGCGCTGTCTGGAATCGATCCGCGAAGTCGCTGATGAAATCCTGATCGTGGATTCTCAAAGCACCGATGGAACATGCGAGATCGCTTCCAAGTTCGGCGTAAGCTGGCACGTGATTCCTTGGGAGGGATATGTGCGCCAGAAAAATCACGTGTTACGTTTGGCGGCGCATCCGTGGGTTTTCAGTATCGACGCCGATGAGGCGCTTTCGCCGGAGCTACTTCAGGAGATTCGCCTTCTGAAGGCTCGAAACACTGAAAGCGAGGATTCTGAAATAAGCGGCTATTCGATGCCCCGATGCGTGCTTTACGAAGGACGCTGGATTCGTCACGGGGACTGGTATCCCGATCGCTTGGTGCGGCTTTTCCAAAAGAGTCGTGCGGCCTTTGCCGGAGGTCGTATTCACGAACGCTTGGAGGTTCAGGGCCCCATTCAACTGCTTTCCGGAGAGTTGGAGCATCACTCGTTTAAGGACAGCGAGGATCACTTCGCTCGGTGTCAGAAATATGCGCGTCTTTGGGCCGAAGAGAAATTCGAGCAAGGGCGTAAAGCGGGCCTCGCCGCACCCGCGCTTCATGCGGTGTTTCGTTGGATACGTGGCTACCTATTACGCGGCGGCTTTCTGGATGGTTCGCAAGGCTTAAAGATCGCGGCTTTTTGCGCCTACGAGGTTTTTTTAAAGTATTCGCTTCTGAGGCAGATGCGACGTGTGGCTCCGTAGAGCGGCTTTTGCTAACGGGCGACGGACTCGAGTAACTGAAGCGTTTCGTCGACGTTGCGTTCGATACTCAGCGATTTTTGGTCGATTGCTCCCGGTCGCGTTTCGTTCCTGCGCTGGAACCAAGCCTGGATCGCTTTGCTGACCGAAACGGCGTCTGCGGGGTTATCGACAATGGTGCCATTTACACCGCTCTGAAGGAGTTCTGCGGCCCCGTTCTGAATGGAGGTCACAACGGGGAGACCTGCAACGAGCGCCTCTGCGACCACGTTGGCCGAGGGTTCGTACATGGGGAGTGTGACGAATAGATCGGCAGCAGCGTAAGCCGATTCAATGTTCGCGATGGGCCCCGTAAAGATGGAGTTCGGGGGTGCGTCGCTGGGGCGGCGTCCTTTTCCTGCGACCAAGAGGCGGATGGGCATGGAATGCGGTAAAAGTTGGAGGGCGTTGATGAGAAAATGAAGGCCTTTGCGTTCCCAGCCTGAGCCGATAAATGCGACGACAAACTCGTCAGGATTTATTCCAAATGTCTTTCGGGAATTGATCCGGTTCCCGGTCCGTATTCTTTCCGTGTTGATTCCATTCCGGATCAGGTGAATGCGTTCTTTTGGAAACTTGTGATGTTCCAGAATTTCCTGACGGACCATTTCGGAATTTACGATGATGTGCCCGGTATTGGCTGGATCCAGGGTTTGTGCCTCCAGTTTTAGCATGTTGCTGTGAAAGGCACCCAAACCGATAAACGGGCGTTTCCACCAGGGTGAAAATTCACGCCGGCGTTCCAACCACACGCGGTGCAAGCCGTCCCCGGCTCTGTAGACGTCCTGACGCAGGGTACGTTCGAGGCTCAATACGCAATGGAGACCAGCCTGACCGATTTGATCCCGAACGGCTTCCGCAAAGAGAAGGTTTCGGGTCGCTCGATTTCCCTGTACTGGTACCTGGTGGAAAACGGCGCCTTCGGCGAGGCCTTCCCAGCTTTGTGCGAAGAGATGGGGTTCATGACCGCGTTGAATCAGTCCGGTGACGAGCCTCTGAACATAAAGTTCCGCCCCTCCAGAAGCCGAAAATTGTCTGCGGATGAGCCCGATTTTCATACGGAGATGGGAGGGCTATTTTCCTACAAGATAGCGGCTGTAGAGGTGTTCGAGCTGGTCTAACATGTGCTCCACACTGTGTTTTTCTTCTACTAGAGCGCGTCCGGCTTCTTTTAGTTGTTTTGTTTTTTCCGGTTCCGAAAAAACGGAATGAATGGCTGCCGCAAACTTCTCCGGGTCGCCGGTGGGGAATATCCGGCCTGTTTTTCCGTCCTGAACAATCTCGGGAATTCCGCCGACGTTGCTTCCGACAATAGCGGTTTGAGTGGCCAGTGCTTGAAGTCCAATTTGGGGGATTCCCTCATGCCGGGTGGATGGGATCGCGAGGACATCCAGGGCGCGTAATACTGCGGGTACATCCTCGCGATGGCCCGCCAGGGTGACGATATCGGTAACTCCTTGCGTGGTGATTTCAGTCTCGATCCAAGTTGGTTTTTGGCCGCCCCCGACGATGACGAAGCGGGCCTGAAATCCCGAGGCCTTTAGCAGGGCCGCTGCTTTTATGAAATCGGTGTGCCCTTTCCACGAGCGTAACACGGAGACCATTCCTATTAATGGTCCTTTACCCAAATCGGCGCGTTCCCCATGAGGTGTGAATTTCTCAAGATCGATACCAGTGGGTAATGTGGTAATTTGATCGTCGGGAAATCCGAAAAGGCTCTGTAAATGCGTGGTAATTTTGTCGCTCGTGGTTAATACGTGATCCGCTAGGATCCCATAAACGATCCGGCTTATACGAGGGGAGGGGTAATCTACGTCTATGTGACGAGTTCGTATAATTAAGGGGATACGTGCGAGACGTCCGGCAAGTCCGAGTAACCAGCCATCTTTGGAACTATGGGTATTGAGAACCTGAATCCCCTGCGACTTTAACCAGATCCCAAGACGGACGATATCGAAAGGGAGCGTCAGCCTGTTGAAAATAAACGGGTATACTGAAATTCCGGCGTCTTTTGCACGTTGCAGTATGACACTATGAGGAGGAGCGATCAGGGTTACAGCGTGGCCCCTTTTTTGAAGTCCGATAAGCTCTGTAAAGGTGCGGTGTTCTTGCCCTCCCCAGCCCAAGGAAGCTTCAGAATGGACGATCCGCCAGCGTGGCGATGCATTTGGGGGCGGGAATGAGTCAGTCAACGGAGGAGTTCGGTTAGTCTCGGACTGTAGATTGTTTGAGGGAGTACGACAAGAATACGGAGGCAGGCTGAAGCGTTTTGGGGCGGACTCCGAGGGTTGACCGGTAACTGCTCAGAGGCCAGTGTGGAGGGAGAACGTGAGGAGTAGGAGAGATGTCTGTGAATAATCCGCCGCTGGTCATTTACCACAAACAACTAGGCGATGTGCTGATGTTTGAACCGGCGCTTGCGAAGTTGGCGGCCTTGACTGGTGGTAGTGTGCGGTTTTCCACTCGGGCTTCGTTTGCACCGATGATTTCATTGATGGAAAACGTAGAGCCGGCTGGGTATGACCCGTTGCGTTATGCTTCGGCCGTTTATTCTTTTAGTGAACGGTTTCATGCAGCTTTTAAGGCCTTGATTACACTTTCGCCTGAAAAGCGCTTCATCGCGATTGTTCAGGCGCATATCCGGCCCTGGCATCACTTGGTGTATCGGGCGGGCTGTTCCGTCGCGAAACGTGTGGCTCCTTATCAAGCGGAGCATTTTTTTGATAACATCCCCTGTCCAGCGACGATGCCATTTCGGCCGCCGCGTCTATTGGCACCACCGAGCGAGTGGTTACCCGAGGGGTTGCCAGATGAATACGTCTTGCTCCATGCAACCTCAGCTTGGAAGCGTAAGTCCTGGCCGTCGGAGCGTTGGGCGGCGGTTTTGAACGATCTTCACGACGCTGGTCTTGGGCCGTTTGTATTAACGGGGGGCGCAGCGGATTGGGAACGCGAGTTTGTTGCTGCGATTCAACGGGGGACGCGGGCAAGAGTGCTGGATTTATCTGGTAAAACGAACTTGGAAAGTTATTTGGCGATCGTTTCGAAGGCCCGTATGGTGCTGTGTATCGACGGTTCAGCGACTCATCTGGCGGCGGCATTTCGGCGACCGGTACTGACGCTGTTCGGTCCCACACCGGCGGCACGATGGCACTATGCCTCGGAGACGTCTGCTATGGTCGATGCGAAAGATTTTACGCCGGAAGCGAAGCCGGCAGTTTCTTATATACCGGAGGAGGTTGTGACGCAGGCTGCCCTGAGTCTTTGGGGGCGCTGTGTTGTTCAGAGCTGAAGGGCCTCAGGTGGGAGCGTGGGGGCGCTGCCGGGCGGTCTTCCATGGGCATCCTGTCTTGACGGGGCCACGTGCATCTTTAGCCTTCTGAGTCTTTCCTGTGAAACCATCGTCCATTCTCGTCACCGGCGGAACCGGTTCTTTCGGTAATCGTTGCATTGCTCGCTTGTTGAAAGATCCTCAGGTTAAGCGTGTTGTTGTGTATTCTCGTGACGAGCTGAAGCAGTTCGAGATGGCGCAGAAATTTACTGATAAGAGGTTACGATTTTTTATTGGAGATGTGCGTGATCGTGAACGATTGGCACATGCACTGACAGGGATAGATACCGTAATTCACGCAGCAGCTCTCAAACAGGTTCCAACGGCTGAATACAATCCGTTTGAATGTATCAAAACCAATGTCTTGGGGGCGGAAAATGTGATTCAGGCTTCTATTGATATGAAGGTGAAACAGGTTGTCGCGCTTTCTACGGATAAAGCTGCGGCGCCTATTAACCTTTATGGCGCTACGAAGCTTTGTTCAGACAAGCTTTTCGTTGCTGGTAATAACGTTCGTGGCGATTTGGATATTCGCTTCAGCGTAGTTCGGTATGGAAACGTGATGGGATCCCGAGGCTCGGTAATTCCATTTTTCCTAGAACGACGCAAATCAGGTGTTTTACCTATTACCGATGTCGAAATGACTCGGTTTAATATCACGCTCGAAGAGGGCGTTGATCTGGTCATGCATGCGCTTGAGCATTCGCTGGGTGGAGAAATTTTTATCCCCAAGATCCCATCCTATAGAATTCTTGAGCTGGCGCAGGCGATTGGACCGGAATGCGAGTTTCCAGTGGTTGGTATTCGTCCCGGCGAAAAAATTCACGAAGAGATGATTACTGAGACGGATGCGCTTCAGACTATCGATACCGCGAAGCACTACATTATTGTACCGATGTTATTCGGACATGATTCCACAGCGCTATTAAAGCGTTACGCGGAACATCACAAGGGGGTCCCAGTACCTAAGGGTTTCTCTTATCAGTCTGGCAGAAACACGGAATGGCTTGGCGTTTCACAACTACGGGAAATGATCTCGGAGCATTGTTTACCTGCTGGCGAGACATTGGGTTGAGCTAACTCCCCATGACTGGTATCCCCTACGGCCGCCAATCGATTGATGCTTCGGACATCGAGGCGGTTGTTGAAGCGCTGAAATCGGACTTTATCACGCAAGGCCCGGCGATTGTTCGTTTCGAAGAAGCGGTTGCCAAGTTTACCGGGGCGCGCCATGCGGTCGCGGTTTGTAATGCGACAGCAGCTCTTCACATTGGCGCTCTGGCGCTTGGTTTGCAGCCAGGGGGACGGCTTTGGACGACGCCCAACACGTTTGTGGCGTCTGCCAACTGCGGGCTTTATTGCGGGGCTAGTGTCGATTTCGTGGATATCGATCCTCGGACATACAATATTTGTCTGACTGCGTTGTCTGAAAAACTGGAGGCTGCTGCCAAAACAAACACGCTGCCTCAGGTACTCGTTCCCGTGCATTTCTCGGGGCAACCCTGCCAGATGGCCGAGATCGCGGCGCTCTGCGGTCGGTTCGGGGTGCGGGTCATGGAGGACGCTTCACACGCAATTGGGGCGGAATACAAAGGGCAGAAAATTGGAACGGGTGCGTATTCGGAACTAACGGTGTTTAGTTTTCATCCCGTTAAGATTCTTACAACGGGTGAAGGCGGGATGTTGCTAACGGATAACACCGAGCTTTACGAAAAGCTGATCCAGTTGCGTTCGCATGGTATTACTCGGGATCCGCGCTTCATGAAAGGGATTGCGGATGGCCCTTGGTATTACGAACAAATCGATCTTGGGTTTAATTACCGGATGACCGATTTGCAGGCCGCTTTGGGTGCGAGTCAGATGCGTCGTCTTCCTCAATTTTTGGTACGTCGCAGGGAGCTTGCCGCTCGTTACAATCGGTTACTGGCGGAGTTGCCACTGATTACACCTTGGCAACATCCTGATACGTTATCGGCGTGGCATCTTTACGTTATTCAACCTGATCCGGAACGTACGAGTGTGACAAGAAAAGCGCTCTACGAGGGATTACGGGCGCGTTCTATTTATCCACAGGTCCACTATATTCCGGTTCATACGCAGCCTTGGTATCAGCAACTCGGATTTAAGTATGGTGATTTTCCGCAATCAGAAACGTACTACAGTAGGGCGCTAAGTCTCCCGATGTATTACGATCTAACGGATGCGGATCAGGATCGTGTAGTCGCAGCACTTAAGGAGATATTGGAGGCCTAAAGTGGCTATAAAACCGATCTTCGATACGCTTTGTATCCGGGCGGATTGGGGGGCGAGTATTGGGATCGGCCACGTGATGCGTTGTCTGGCAATTGCCCAGGCGTGGCAGGACCGGGGCGGACGTGTGTTACTCGTCAGTACAAGTGATGCCCCGAGTGTATTGGAGCGGCTGTCCCTGGAAAACATCGAGGTGCATCGTATTAGTTCTCCAATTGGAGAAAACGAAGATGCACTTCAAACTATCCAAATTGCAAAAGCAGCAGGGTGTTCCTGGGTGGTGGTCGATGGTTACCTTTTTGGGCCCGAGTTTCACTTGGGAATCCAACAAAGCGGGCTTCGTTTATTATCGATAGACGATTTGGCGGATCTCGAATTTTACGGTTGTGATGTGGTTCTCAATCCCAATTTTTATGCGTTGCCTTCCCTTTATGAGGGAAAAACAGACGGTTTAGCGCATCTCTTGGTAGGAACACGCTACGCGCTTTTGAGGCGTGAGTTTTTGGAGATCCAAAGAGGTGCGTTGCCTTCTGTAAAAGCGCGTGTGGAAAGACTCTTGCTGACGCTGGGTGGCGCGGATCCTCAGAATGCCACACGCCTCCTGATGGAGATTTTTGCAAAACGCGAAATGTCGTGCCGGATGAAAATCACGATCGTGGTGGGATCGGCAAACCCGCACATTTCGAGTTTGGAGGCAGTAGTGCCTGCACTGGAGCAAAAGCACGATGTGGAGTTGGTCGTGAATCCTTCAAATATGCCGGAGCTCATTCGGCGATCAGATTTTGCGATATCTGCGGCCGGCGGTAGCGCCTTGGAGTTGGCTTGTCTCGGAACACCGATGGCCTTGGTGATAGCGGCAGATAATCAGCGTGGAGTGGCTGCCAGTTTTGAGTCGGCGGGTGTGGCGCTGTTGTTAGGCGACCCCCAAAAATTGCTGCGGCCTGACCGGTTGGAGGAACTGTTCGAAGTATTCGGCGACGTTGAAAAACGGGCCCAAATGCAGTCTCGAGGTCGTGCGATTGTCGATGGACAAGGCGCGGGGCGTGCGGTGGAGAGACTTGCCGCCTATCCCTTACAGTTGCGTCCTGCAGAGTCGGAGGATGCACGGTTGTTGTATGAATGGGCGAATGACCCGGTTGCACGGCAGATGTCCTTTTCATCGGAACCGATTCCTTGGGAGGGGCACATCGCGTGGTTTGAAAAGCGGCTTCAATCGTCGGATTGCCGTCTTCGGATTGGGCTGAACAAAGAGGGAAAGCCGGCTGGGCAGGTGCGGTTGGAACGAAGCGAAGGGACCGCGGTTTTGAGTCTTTCGATTGATCCAGCGGAGCGAGGCAAGGGACATGGGCCCAAGTTGGCGCGTTTGGCGGCGGTTGAAGCGCTTGCAGATGGATGGTGTGAAGAGGTTCACGCTTGGGTGAAACCTGAGAATGGGGCCTCTATGAATACGTTTCGGAAAGCCGAGTTCGTGGAAATGGGAATTCAGAAAGAGCACCCCAATCAGGCTGTTTTGTTTGTTCTTCGAACTGAGTGTTTGGGCTCGGCGAGAAGTTGAAACCGTTAGAACCTCCCTTTAAATCAACTTTATGAAGATAGGAAATCGTGAGATAGGCGTCGGCCATCCCTGTTACATTGTAGCCGAGTTGTCGGCAAATCACGGAGGGAGTCTGGATCAGGCGATCGCCACGGTTCGTGCGATGAAGGAGTCCGGGGCGGATGCGGTGAAGGTTCAGACGTATACCGCAGACACATTAACGCTGCCGTGTCGTCGTGAACCTTTTGTGGTTACGGGAGGGACACTTTGGGATGGGAGGACGTTGCATGACTTGTACCAGGAGGCTTCGATGCCATGGGAGTGGCAGCCGATTTTACAGAAGGTCAGCCTAGAGTTAGGCATGGATTTCTTTTCGACGCCGTTTGATCCGACGTCCGTGGATTTTCTCGAGTCGCTTCATGTCCCGGTGCACAAGGTCGCGTCCTTTGAGATCGTCGATTTACCGCTGCTTCGAAAAATTGCGGCGACTCGTAAGCCCATCATCATGTCGACTGGCATGGCGACGATTGAGGAGATCAGCGAGGCGATGGAAACCCTGAAGGCGGCGCAGAGTGGGCCTGTAGTGTTACTGAAGTGCACGAGTGCGTATCCGGCTTCAGCCTCGGATATGGATTTGCGAACCATTCCCGACATGGCCGAACGGTTTGGCGTGGCGGTGGGATTGAGCGATCACACGATGGGGCATGTCGTGCCAGTGACAGCGGTGACGCTTGGGGCTTGTGTGGTGGAGAAACACTTCATCCTTTCGCGTTCTATTCCCGGTCCGGATTCTTCGTTTTCGATGGAGCCGGAGGAGTTTCGTTTGATGGTGGACGCGATTCGGACGGCGGAGCAGGCGTTGGGGCGTGTAAACTACGAGGTGTCGGAAAAAGAAATCAAAAGCCGGGCGTTTCGGAGATCGTTGTTTGTGTCGGCAGATGTGAAGAAGGGGGAGCCTTTCACGGAAAACAACGTCCGGAGTATTCGGCCGTCAAACGGACTGCATCCCCGGCATTTCGAGGAAGTCCTGGAGGGGTGCGCCACAAGAGACATTGAGGCAGGAACGCCGTTGGAGTTTAGCCTCATCCAAAAACGAGTGAGATGAGTGCGATTGCGATAATTCCGGCTCGCGGTGGATCGAAGCGGATTCCTCGTAAGAACGTAAAATCGTTTATGGGAAAACCCATAATCGCGTACGTGATCGAGACGGCGCTGGCTTCCGGCTGTTTTGAAGAAGTGATGGTTTCCACCGATGACGAGGAAATAGCGGATATTTCACGCAGTTTTGGGGCGACGATTCCATTTATGCGCTCTGCCGATAACTCGAACGATCAAGCGATAACGCTTAATGTACTTAAGGAGGTTATCGGCGAATATCAAAAGCAGCAGCGAGTATTTGAGCAGCTCTGCTGTATTTATCCGACCGCAGTATTAAGTCGGGCGGAATCGCTTATTTCGGGACAAACAAAGCTTCTGAGTGATCCCGGAGCAGCCTGTGCATTTCCCGTGGTACAATATTCTTATCCGATTCAACGAGCCTTGTATGAGGCTAATGGGCGGGTACACATGTTTCAGCCGGAACACGGCAATACGCGATCTCAGGATCTTCAAAAATCCTACCATGATGCAGGTCAATGGTACTGGATGCGAACAGCGGCTATATTTGAGCCGGGGTTTACGATTATCGGGCCCGCGTCCATGCCAGTGATTGTCGACGAGATGGAGGTACAGGATATTGATAATGAAACTGACTGGCGTATGGCGGAGCTAAAATATGGCCTAAGGGTAGGCGCTATTTAGTGTATTTTTTGAGTACGTTTAAGATTTGTGCTTTGGCGTGTTCGACGTCCGATGGACGGATAGTTTTGTTGTAGACAAAGCTCTTTGTGGAGTAGTTTTTGGGTGCAATGCGCCGTTTTAACCAGAGCATGGGGTCGAAATTATAAGCTAAATCAAGCTTGCGAAGGGCGAGTAATTTGGCGGCCTTTCTTTTTTCGTTAGCGGTGTATTTACGCTTGGATGGTTTTTGAGCGTGAATGGCTTTAGCCAAGGTGTCGGCCAATCGTTCTGAGGAGCGGCCATCGGGACTATGGCACCATTTAGCGAGATGTTCGCGGCGGCCTGCAGCAAATTGAGGCTGCTCGGGGTTTGCGAGAGCCTCAGCAACGATACCAAGCAATTGCTCGGGTTCTTCGCAAAGAGCGTTTAAGCGGGCCTGATTTTCGTGGAAAAACGTGGGGTGTCTTTCAAAAACGAGTTCCACGGTCGGTTTACCAACGATCCATGTCTCCATGGCTGTAGTACAAGTTTCACACGAAATTTCTAAATCACAGCTTAGGATTAAATCTGCGATGTTGCTCGTGTTATCCAACGTGACGCGATTGCGCATTTCGTGGGACCATTGACTCATGGATTTGATATAAAAATCGGCAACCTCACGGGGATGCGGCCGTAAAACAATATCGTAGAGCCCGCTTGATGCAAGGCGCTCTAGGTGAAGTATTAGCTTCTCTCGAGCTCTGGCGTGGCAGGCGATTAATGTGCGATAATCTTGATATCCACTATTCCGCTGAAAGGGCTCAAAGAATCGGGCAGCGTCTGCGTCTGCTAAGCCGACATAACGAGCCATTGCAAGATTGGTACAGACTAGAATTTTTGGACGCCCTATTTTTGCAGGAGTTGCGTTCTCGTGTAATTTTTTCCACGGGTCTAAGTAAAAATCAAACCGAGGAACCCCACAAACTTCAATACGTGTATGCTTCCCGCCGGGACCTTCATCTATCAATGCTTTTTGGTGAACCTCGTTCCAGCAGAAATAAAAATCCATGTGGGAACCTTTATGGAAGCGACCGGAATTATAACGGAGTACCTCTTCATCATAAAGGATACCTTCGTTGGGTAGGACGGCTGTTAAGACCCCCAAGTCGTGGAGACGGTGCGAGTATCGTACGAGGTGGCTTGAATTGATGTGATTGAATAGGATTAAATCCGGAGCGAACGCGGCTAGACAGCCATGATAGGACTCGAGGGGTTCCAAGTGGCAACGGATACCACGTTGTTCGAGATGGTATGCAATCAAGGCCGCACCTAAAAGGTCGCGGTTTTTATGATCTACAAGGATAACAGCGTTACGGTCTGGCATGGGAATTATCTTTGTGGAAATAAAGGTCGATTAAATTCGACTGTTTATTAACGATTCTTAAATTTGGGCTTGATCCAACTACGGTACTGTTATCGGGGATAGTTTCCCCGATAACTAGGCTTCCAGCTCCGATACAGACATTGGAGCCCACAACACCTCCGAGGACAGTCGATTTTGCACAAAGAACTACCTGTTCTCCTAAAGTGGGGTATTCGCCGTCTTTATTGCCGATTGTACACCCCTGCATGACCACCAGTTTATTCCCGTAAGAGGCCCGACCCAATACGGAGCCCATGGCGTGTGCAAACCAAAAAACGTTGGGTAGATTTATTTGATAATAAGCCTCAATTCCGTGGAGTGCTTTGTTTAGTAAATAGCTTTTCACTGCCAAGTCTGATGGATGGAGGGATGCTTGAATGTGTGATTCATTAGCCAGCAGATATAAATACATTGAGTATTGATCTGAGTGTAGATGATTAAAAAAAGGCTTCCCTTCTCGTTTGAAATAGGGGGATCCGATCCCCTGCAAACAATGCGAAAGACGTTCTAAAACACGTGGCAAAATCTCCTCCATGCGCTCGAGGCTCACCGGATTTCCGTCCGGAAAAAACGTATTTATCTGGGTAGCCGTATAACGAGCAAGCTGCGGAAGGGTTAAGGTTAACTCCATGATAAGTGAGAACGAGTCCAGCCATGGTAATTATGGGAAACGCGAACCCAAAGCGAAAAAGGGCAAGGCCCTCTACCTTGGGAATATGCCAATTCGACCCAAATGCTGTTCATTTTGGGCCATCCGCTGTGCTAGGATTGGAGCCCTAAAGCCATGCCTTCTGCAATGAAACCAGCCATTCTCGGCGGCACCCCTGTCCGCAGCACACCCTTTACTCCAAGGGTCACCATGGGCACGGAAGAACATGCCGCAGCCCGCCAAGTTCTCGATAGCGATGTCCTTTCCGCCTTTATTGGTTCTGCAGGGCAATATTTTAATGGTGGCGTCCGTGTCAGGGAGTTCGAAAAAGCGTGGTGCGACAAATACAGTTTTAAACACGGTATTAGCGTCAATTCGTGGACGACTGGATTGGTGACGGCGATCGGAGCGTGTGGGATCGAACCCGGAGACGAAGTCATCTGTCCCCCTTACACGATGTCGGCCTCAGCAACGTGTGCTTTGTTTTACGGGGGTATTCCTGTTTTTGCGGATATCAATCCCGAGACTTGTTGCATTGATGCGACATCCATCGAGCGGTGCATCACACCACGCACGAAGGCAATCATGGTGGTGCATCTTTTCGGCCATCCGGCCGACATGGACTCGATCATGGCCGTTGCTCATAAACACGGACTCAAGGTAATCGAGGATGCGGCCCAGGCACCTGGCGTATTTTATAAAGGGAGCCCGGTTGGGGCTATCGGAGACATTGGTGGTTTTAGTCTCAATTTTCACAAACACATTCATACAGGTGAAGGTGGAATGATTGTGACCAATGACGATCGATTGGCTCAACGATGCCGTTTGATTCGAAATCACGGAGAAAATGCGCTTGAAGGTTTGGCTGCCGAAGACATGGCCAACTGCTTTGGCAATAATTATAGGCTGACTGAAATCCAGGCCGCGATCGGTACAGCCCAACTCGCCAAGCTTTCCGGGCATCTTCTGTGGCGGGAACGACTCACAGCCCATTTGCGCATGCGTTTGCAGGGCGTGTCAGGTTTGCGTTTGCAGGCGCCGCCGACCGAAGGCAGTAACCATGCGTGTTACGTTCTTCCGATGTTTTTCGATGCGGAAGTTGCTGGTCTGAGCCGGTCTCAGTTTTTGCGAGCGGTTCTGGCCGAGCTGCCTTCCTTTGGGGGAGTTGAAAGTGTGCCGCTCACCGAGGGATATGTGAAACCGCTTTATCTCACGCCCATCTACCAAAACCGTATCGCAATGGGTACAAAAGGGTTTCCATTTAACCTCGCTCCAAAAGGATGGCCGATTTACGAAAAAGGTATCTGTCCTGTCACCGAACGCCTCTATGAGAAAGAGCTGCTTCTCTCGACCATTGTGCGTGAACCACTAACTTGCGCGGATATGGATGATTTCGCAAACGCCCTCATAAAGGTGTTGGAAAACGCCAATCACATCGCAGGTGCTATTCCCGTTGAAGGGAAACTCTTCACCCCGGTGGACGCCGCTATGAGTACCGATGTTCGATAATTTGGCCATGGGTGGGCGCCGTCTCCGAGCTGCGGTAATCGGGTGCGGGTGGATTGGTGCAGGTGAATCGCCCAATCGGGAGGATGTCGGTATTCAGTCCCACGCGCAGGCTTATACAACCCACGCGCGTACAAGTCTGACGGCTGTTGTGGATGCCAGTGCCGATGTTGCTGAAAGATCGGCGGTCCGGTGGAATGCGGGTCAGGCGTTTACGGATTCGGTGAAGATGGTACAGACCGTGGATCCTGAGATCGTGAGTATTTGTACCCCTGATGCGCTGCATGCCTCGACCATTCTCACGGTTCTCGGTTCTAGTCGTTCTTTGCGGGCGATTCTCGCAGAAAAACCCCTTGCGCTGACTCCCGGGGAGGCTCGTGAGGTAAAAGCCGCAGCTGACGCACGCGGGGTAATTTTGGGTGTGAATTACTCTCGCAGGTATTGCCCGGCGTATGCTGAGTTACGCGCCGAAATTGAAAGTGGTGTGTTCGGAAAGATCCAACAAGTGCATGGTTATTATGGCAAGGGGCTCGTTCATAATGGAACTCACTGGATAGACCTTTTACGGTATCTTTGTGGTGAAATTTCCCATATCAGAGCGCTTCCGCTTCCTGTTATCCACGAAGATACCCCAGCTATTTCAATTCTCTTACGAAACGGTGCAAGTGCTATTCTGCAGCCATCGAATCCAGAAGCGTTCACGCTTTTTGAGATGGATATTCTGGCTGAAAAGGGACGTATCCGGATGCTCTCGGGCGGTCTATTTATGGAGAGGTATACTGTCGGGCCGAGTCCCTATTTTACTGGCTATACCGAACTTCTTTCATCGGGGCGAAAAGACGCCTGTATGAGCGATGCTATAATTTATGCCATTAACAATATGATTAACTGCATAGACAGCCCTGCCTGTTATCCTGCTTGTGCCGCGAATGATGCAATAATAGCGCTTGAACTGGCAGCTGAAGCAGTTGAGCAATTTCAGAAGTTTCGTTTGAATCAATGAAGGCAGCTTGTATTGCGGGCGATCCTGGAGGCGCGCGTTGCTTAAGCCCAGTTATAGCGGAACTGATCCAACGAGGCGTAGACGTTCAGCTGATTGCGTATCGGCAGGGGTTAGCGATTTTACAGGAACACGGTCTGCCTGTTGTCGTGTGTGATGAAATGCTGGCATCTAAAGCGGCCGCATACTTGAATGAATTGGGGGTAGATCTACTCCTGTGTTCGACGTCGATGAACGGACAGGATTTCGAAAAGACGTTTATTCAAGCTGCTGCTCAATTTGGGATTGTCTCCATTAGTATTTTGGATTTTTGGTCCAATTACCGAGGGCGTTTCACCACTCAACCGCCCGCTGGAGGCCTGGATGCGTTGCCTGATTGGATAGCTGTCATGGATACTCGCGCCGTGGAAGAAATGGTTGCGGATGGTTTTCCTGAAACACGGCTGGTGATTACCGGTCAACCTGCCTTCGATGAGTTGTTTCTTCCTCGGGATGTTGCTGCCATCCGGCAGCGTGTCCGTGCGGAGCTGGGATGCAGCGAGGGTGACCTGTTATTGATTTTTGCGTCGCAACCTTTCAGCGAAGTCACTGCCGAATCGGGAATTTCGCCTGTTGGTTATGACGAAATGGAGTGTCTGGATCTGCTCATTGAATCGTTAAAAGGCATTTCCATGCGGCCCAAAATCTGGGTGCGTCCGCATCCTCGCGAGACGATCGAGAAATTCACCAGATTCTCTTATGAACCGCTCATCGTTTCTTCCGAGTTTGACCGGATCAGTGCGATTCTTGCGGCCGACGGAGTAGTCGGCATGTCCAGCAACTTTCTGTTGGAAGCCGCCCTGCTTGGGCTCGCAGTGCTCAGTATACAGCCTCGTCAGACTGGTCCCGGACCGCTTCCACTTGTTAGCCTCAATCTTGGCCAAGTTGTGACAGACACATCCGCCTTAACGGAGGCTGTGACATTTTGGATTCCCGATTGCCGCCGGCCACATTCCTCACAAGTACCGGCAACCACTTCTCCTTTCCGCGCCGGTGCGGCGAGTCGGGTTGCAGATCTGGTTTTAAACAGGTTGCCGAGCCCGAAGCCTACTCTGTAGCTTCAGTTCATGTTAAATCCGCCGTCTATCTTCCTTGAAGGAAAGATTGTTCGACTCCGGCCTCTGCGTGAAAGCGACGCCGATGGCCCCTATCCTTCTTGGTTGAATTCGCAAGCTGTAACGGCTCATAACGCTCATGGGATCCGCCCTTATTCGTCTAGTGCTGCACGAGCTTTCATAGAAGCCTCCAATAAGAGCGAAGATCGAATTGTGTTGGCCATCGAAGATCGGGTGTCCGGAGTGCACATCGGTAACGTATCCCTGCAATCGATCCATCCAGTTTATCGGAGTGCGGAATTTGCGATTTTATTGGGAGATCCGACATGCCACGGCAAAGGTGTGGGTTCTGAATGCTGTAGACTCATGGTGGAGCATGGATTTATGCGATTGAATCTCCATCGCATCCACCTCGGTACTTTTTCCACGAATTTGGGTATGATTCGCATCGCCCAAAAGCTGGGAATGAAGGAAGAAGGGCGGCGGCGCGAGGCTGCATTCAAAAATGGAGTCTACGTCGATGTGATCGAGTTTGGCCTGCTAAGATCTGAATATCAGGATGGAATTCAAAGCTCCTAACGAGGTACCGCGACGAAATTATTTTTTCACCGAAAAGATTACCAAACAGGCACCCTGTTTCGTGCGAATCGACGGATCGTGGCTGAAATAGACGTGATCCACATGTGGGGCGAACAGGTTTAGTATGCTTTCCACTGTCTGGTTTCGTTCCTCGATTTTTTCGACAGCCATGGCTTTGCGTTCCTTCAGGTCTCTCAGTGTCTCCACTGGATACCAACTTACCGAAAGTGCAATTACGCCCCCAGATCGCACCACTCGTAGTATTTCGCGGGCGGCGGCGGGTTCGTCATTACTATATGCTAGGGTCCAGCCTATGAGCACTCCGTCCCACGCACTATCGGCATAGGGCATCGCGTGCATATTCCCGCAATCTATCCATGGTGAATAAGATATCATGTCCAATCCGCGGACATTTTGGGGATGAAACCCGTGACCTACCAAATACAGTAAATCTGCTTCGAATCGGCAACCGATCGCTAGAATTTTCGATTCCGGCGTCAGGCGGTCAATAACCGACATTGGCATAATCAACTTCAGAATCCGGTCACTCGGCCTGCCGATAAAAATTCTTTTGTAGCTGTATTCTGATGCAAGTACCTCGCTCTGATCTCCATAAACTTTGACTCGGCGACATATCTTCACAAAATAAAACCAACGCAGCCGAAAGATCGCGTTACAGATTGGCTTAACTCTTAAAAAGCGAGCAAATCGCAACATCCATCGATTCATTTCCATAGGCTGCACATAACTTTTTGTTTTAATAAAAGGCAAGCCCGTGGTGATCTCAGCCTGAGCCATATTTCCCAATTTATGAGTCAAAACCGCTTCGTTTCTTTCCTGAAAACACCGCTTTTTATAGCTAAGGAGTATTTACATAGAAAAGCTGCCGCCGACTTTAAATACGACTTCGTCGATGAACCCCGTAAATCAGAAGCGGCCAAAATCGCTGCTACAATGCGTGAAGACGGGATCGTCCTACTGCCCGGGTATTTTCAGGGCGTACAACTGGAAGCGCTTCAGCAGGCATTTGAAAAAGTTGTCGAAGGCAAGGTGTGTAAACACAATCCAGCCTGCTTCCTCAGCAACGATTACTTCCGCGAAACCCCTGTCTTTTTGCAGGCTGCGTTGGACAGCTTTTTACTGGAGATTGTAGCGGGCTATTATCAGAAGCCTTTTTCTATAGGGCGTTCTAGTGCCATGCGTTTGTTGCCACATGAACCCCAACGCTATGGGTCATTTCAGTGGCATCACGACGCACGTGGACGTCAAGTGCACCTGATGCTTCTGTTGAATCCAGTCACTTCCCAAGGCCAGCGAATGACCTATCTCAAAGGTTCCCAGCACACCTACTACGATCACTATCGTGGTCTGGCTGGAGGATCCCGTTACGAAAGTGATATCAGTAATGATCCTACATTGATGCCACGGATCACCGAAGTCATTGGCCCAGCTGGTACGGTCGCACTGTTTGACGCCAACGGTCTGCACAGCGGAAATCGAAACCTGAACGAACAGCGGGATACACTCACGTTCTGTTACGTTTCAAAGAGTCACTTTAAAAAACTTTCCGTGCGGAAATCGGACGTGGATGCGATGGACCCCAAGAAGCAGCAGATCATCAAATTTAATCCGTTATGCGAGATAGTTCCTTAAATGGATTTCAGAAGTCCCGAGTAAACCCATTAATGTAGATTGACCGCGCCCGTGAGTGTTCTGTTTGTTCAAAATCGCCCCATTAGGGCTGGGGCGCAGACTTCGCTGGCCCGCTTGGTCGATAGCGAACCTATTCGTTCAATAGACCCAGTCGTACTTCTAAACTCTAACGGTTGGCTCTCTGACCAACTGAGTCGCCAAGGTACCTCCTTTTCCGTTTTCCCGTTTAAAAGTTCGCGTGCCCTCAGTACCCGAATCTTTGGCCTCTCAACGTGGGCTAGGAAGGTTGCTGTTTCGTTGGGCGAAACTTGCGCCTCAATTCAGTGTGTCGTTGCCAATGACCATCAGGAATGTCCTCTGGCCATCGCTTTAGCAAAAGAACTCGGTGACTTGCCCGTCCTCTCCGTTCTCCGTACGCCGGGAATGACTAAACGCGACTTCGAAAAATACGATTGTGATGTCTCCCAGAGTCTCATGGTGGTGGGCCGAGAATTGCAGGAGAGGACTAATGAGTGGACCTCAAAATCGATAGCCCTGTTTGAAGAGGGCTTCGAAGAGGCTGAATTCCAGCCATGGAAACCGGTGCCTCAAAGCTGCCCAACACGCCTCCTGCTGATCGGTTCCGAGGCGCCCAGGAAGGGCTTTACTGATTTTATTGAAGCACTTCAGGCTTTCGAGCGCCAACGCCCAGACTTCCCCGGCTGGACTTGTGATTTAACCGGCTCGCGCACAGATGCGATCGATGCGCTTCTGGCAAAACCAATGCGCAGCCAATTTCACTTTCTGGGACGCATTGAAGGCTTCCCAGCCCGGGTTCGTGAGTACGATTTCGCAATTCATCCATCCCGCGCAGAGACATTTGGGATGGCTCCAATCGAGGCGATTTTGGCGGGAACGCCCACGTTGCTTTCCTCTACGGGGGTCGCGGCAGAGCTTTCTCTTCCCTCAAGTTGGACTTTTCCTCCTGGGAACATCGCTTCGTTGACCGAGCGGCTCGAATTCCTTTGGGAATCCTGGCCGCCGATCGATATCGCTGCAATTCAGTCCCAAATCCGGGCCAGATTTCATATCAACCACACTGCTTCCGCAGTTCGCACCCAGCTCGACTTGCTCATAAACAGGCGCTGAACTTTAAGGACATCCGAAATGAACAAGTACCTCCGTAATTGGATGATGAATTCCAACGTGCCTTTTCTGCGTAACATAGCGATCCGCAGTGTCCGCAAAACGCATGCAAAACGGCACGCTGCGCATCAACAGTCCGTGTATAACGCCCTTTATTCAGGCAACGAAACACCCCGGGTACTTAACGGCCCGTTTGCTGGGATGCTTTACTTAAATGAGCCGGTTTGGGGATCTATTACACCGCGGTGGATCGGTTGTTACGAACGTGCCCTCTGGCCAATTGTTAATGACATAATCAAACGCGGCTATTCTCGGGTTATCGATGTCGGGTGTGCCGAAGGATATTATGCCGCAGGGTTATGTCGGGCGCTGCCCGGTGTGGAGGTGTTTGCGTTCGACATGGATCCCGAATCGCAGTGCCAATTAGATAGGCTCTGGAAATTGAATAGTTCTCCGGGAAATTTACATATTAATGGGCTATTGGATCACGATGGGCTAGCCAGCCTAGGGATATCCGGATCCTTACTAATCTGCGACATTGAGGGGGGCGAAATGGACCTGCTAAACCCTGTCGAGTGTCCCACATTAACAAAGTTGGATGTGCTGGTCGAAGTCCACGAAACTGCTACCGCTACAGTTGCAGACAATGTCGCTGTTCTTAAAGGACGCTTCGCTCTTAGTCATTCAGTTGAAATACTGCCGGAACAAAGAGATTCGCAATCGTTACAAGGTGTCCACTCGCTGAGTCCTGAGGCTCTAAAGAAAGCCACCTCCGAAGGGCGCCCATACGAACAGGTCTGGCTCTGGATGCGTGCACGCGACTGATACTGCTCCTTTATGGATTACCTTGATAGCCCATCTCGGAGGGGCTCTGCGTCTCTGGCTTTGCTTTAGGGCACCTTTCAGAGACAATCGAAGGCTTCGCATCTCGCTCCATGGAATCCAGTCCCCAAAACCAAACATCCTCCGATGGAAACTCACAGACTTATCGGCGTCTGTTTGGTTATCTCCTCCCTTATAAACGGCGTTTTTTCGCGGCGCTCGTAACCGCCTTGATTGCGGGATTTAGCTCGACGCTCACAATGGCGGTTCTGAGCGTGGTTTCAAAACTGGTACTCGGAAAAGAAGTGAGCCTCGAAGCGAAGGTGCCTCTTTTGGGAACAGTGGATTTTACGCCTTACTTGCAGGGATGGTTACCTGCCGGTGGCGAATGGCGAACCCTCACCAGTGTGAGTGCGGTTTGCGCCTTGATTCCCCTCTTTATGGGGATCCGGGGGTTCCTCGATTTCCTCGCCAATTACCAACGGATGTGGGTCGAGCAACGGATGACCCTCGATCTACGACGTAAGGTATTCGGTCAAATCATGGGCCGTTCCCTGGAGTTTTTTAATAAACAACGTGGGGCGGATCTCATGCAGACCGCTTTTGGCATGACATCCGTGTGTGCCAATACCGCGACAACCTTGGCGCAGGATCTCGTGCGACGTCCGGCGGCGGTGTTGTCGGCGTTGGTCTATCTGACGATCAAAGATCCGATTTTCATGCTTTGCAGTTTGGTCGTGTTTCCTCTCTGTCTGCTGCCTGTACTTCTCCTCAAACGACGGGTCAAACGGATTGGCCGAAGGGAACAGGAACTCTCAGCGAACATCTCGGGTATTATGATGGAGTCCATCTCCGGGATTCGGGTGGTGAAATCTCACGCACGTGAGGCTTATGAAGTGGAGCGTTTCACCGCCACTGCGAAAGAGGTGAATTCGAATGCGATCCGTGTCTTTCGGATGCTCGAAATTGTGGGGCCTTTGGTGGAAACCACGGCTTCTCTGGGAATTGCTGGTGGGTTGGTTTATTGCTGGGTACGCGGGATTGGCTTTGATGACTTTTCGCTCCGGGTGCTTTTGCTGGTGTCCTTGTATCCAGACGTAAAAGCGCTCAGTCGGATGCAGATGTTGGTGCACCGCTGTTCGATGTCTTCCGAACAGGTCTTCAAGATGTTGGATGAGAAACCTGAGATTCAGGATGTACCCAATGCGTTGAAGGTCGAGCGGGCTTCGGGAGAGTTACGGTTTGAAAACGTGACTTACCAGTATCGTCCGGGAGCGGCTCCTGCGGTGAATGGGTTGAATCTGGAATTTAAACCCGGGAAGTTTTATGCGCTGGTCGGAGAGAGCGGCGCGGGTAAAAGCACGATTATTTCTCTGCTGATGCGTTTTTATGATCCGCAACAAGGGCGGATTTTATTGGATGGGCGAGATGTGCGCGAAATTCAGCAGTTATCCCTGAGGGATCAGATTGCTATCGTGAATCAGGATCTATTTTTATTTCACGACACGATTGAAAATAACATTCGATACGGACGGCTTAATGCGACGTTGGACGAGATCCGCGAGGCGGCTAGGGTAGCGCGTGCGGACGAGTTTATCATGGCCCAGCCGCAGGGATATCAAACGATGGTGGGTGATAAGGGCTGCAATCTTTCCGGCGGACAGTTGCAACGTGTGACGATCGCGCGCGCGCTTCTTCGGAATTCACCGATCCTATTGTTGGATGAGGCTACCTCAAATCTCGATACGGATACCGAGCAGGCGTTTAAAGACGCGTTACGAGTATTGCGTCAGGGACGTACTGTGGTTGCGATTGCCCATCGGTTTTCCACAATTTTGGAAGCGGACCAGATTGTGGTGATGAATCAGGGAAGTGTGGTGGATCGAGGGACACATGCGGAGTTGTTGGAGCGGTGTCCGATTTACGAGCGGTTGTATCGGTTACAATTCGCGGCGGGCGAATAAGCGACCGTTAAATCGGCTTTAAAGCCCCGGATATACGGCTTTTCCATCTTTATAAAATGGCTGAACACACATCGTTAAATGCGAAGGTGCGGACATTTATTCGCCGACTGCCGGTGGATATCGGTTTGATCGCGCTAATCTATTTTTGTTTGGCTCGGATCGCTCTTCTGTTTGCGTTTGAGAAGACGAACGCGAGTCCTCTTTGGTTCCCTGCAGGAATTGCGTTTGGTGCGCTAGTGATCGTGGGGGGGCGGGCTGGCTGGGGAATCTTGTGGGGGGCGATTGCAGCCAATCTGCTGACGTTTATTGGAAATGGATTTAACCATTTGCCTAATGCGATCGGGTTGTCGGTACTAATTGGTTTGGGAAATTCGTGGGCTGCGCTGCTGGGCTGGTTGCTTGCGGGAAAACCAAGGACGGAAACTGGGTTTGTTTTGGATTTGCGCTATTCGTGCCGGATTCTTGGTGCGGCTTTTGTGGCTGGAATGGCTTCGGCGTTGGTTGGGACGAGTGTGGTGACTTTGGGTGGTGCCGCACCTTTGGCCTTGTGGGGGGCTATTTTGAAAGTGTGGGCGTTGGGGGATACCGTGGGTATTTTGGTCGTGTTTCCCGCAATTTTGGCGTGGTGGTGTCCTGTAGTAGACGGAGGCCGTATCCGGCGATGGTTACCGGTGGGGCTGTTGGTGGGATTGAGCCTGACTCAAGCGACTGTGAACCCAGCCTCTGGGTGGCCACTGAAAGCGATACTGATCCTGCCCTTGTTGGGCTTGGCGCTCGGGTCGCGAAGGGCGTGCTGGGATACCGTTCTATTGGGGACGTTGATCCTGACGTGGTATACGGTGCGCGGAATCGGCCCTTTCGTCGCTGGAGATGAGGGGTTGTCGCTGCAAAATCTGCAGGCCGTTTTGCTCGGTGCGGGTGTGGTTTTACTTTTGGATGGCGGGTTGCTTCGGCGGAGGATGAAGGAACCTCAGGAGTTTGTGGCGGGGATGTTAATTCGTGGAGGCGGCTCTCTTGGCACTGGGGTCATGCTACCGGCTTTAATGGTTGCGTCAGTTGGTGTGTTTACGAGCATCCTGATTTGGACGACGTTGCTGCAGGAGAACGAGCGTCAGATCGGGGACAAAAATCGAGTCTTTGCGGAAGAGATAGCCAGTCACTTTTCGATCCGTCTTTCCGAAGTGCTTTCGGCACTTCAAAGGATGGCTTCTCGTTGGGAGGAATATCAGGGAGTCATTTCGGAATCGTCATGGCGTGCGGATGCGGAGCGTCATTATCGCGATTACGGTTGTTTCCAGGCATTGGAGTGGATTGATGCTTCCACAACGGTGCGTTGGATTGAGCCGTTTGCAGGAAACGAGGTAGCACTCGGGTTGCGTCTTTCGGATGACCCAGTTAGACGCGCCACATTAGAGGCAGCTGTTGCTGACGGGCGTGCGAGATTTACGTCGGTGGTGAACTTGAAACAGGGCGGTGCTGGTTTTATATCTTACATGCCGGTGAGCGCCCAAGGCCGGAACGATGGTTTTTTGGTGGGGGTGTTTCGGCTGGGGCATTTTGTGGAGATTCTTCGAGATAACACCCATTTGTGGTCCGATGAATCCCATCTGTTGGAGATTCTCGAGAATGGCCAAGTAGTGTATTCTAACCGTCGGGGGCGCACGGGTGAGGTTCGGTTTGTAAAAACTGCTACCGTGACCGGCTTGAGGGAGCCGCTGGAATTGCGAGTGACACCGATGGCATCTGCTATCGAACAAACCGGAAGCATAGTACCGCAGCTTGCCTTAAACGCGGGTTTGTTACTGTCGGCTTTGTTGGGCTCCAGTATTGCGTTGGCGGGGGTGGCGATGGTGAACGCGAGGACTGCAAGGGAGGCTACTCAGGCGAAGGCGCGTTTTCTGGCCACGATGAGTCATGAAATTCGGACTCCTATGAATGGGATTTTAGGGTCCGTGGAGTTGGCCTTGAGTGAGCCCCTTTCTCCAGGGGTCCGCAGCCGTCTGGGTGTGATTGAAAATTGTGGGAAGACACTGCTCTCGATTATCAACGACATCCTGGATTTTTCGAAAATAGAGTCCGGTCGCCTGACTCTTGAGTCTGTGCCCATGAACCTGTGTGAAATCATGGACGAAGCGGTGGGATTGTTTCGGGCGGTGGCGGCGGAGAAAAACGTGGAGTTGCATTGCGAGGTTGCCGACGATCTACCGATGATGGTTTTGGGGGATCCGGTTCGCGTAAATCAGGTGTTGTTTAACCTGTTGTCGAATGCCGTGAAATTTACGGAGAAAGGCACGGTTTTGCTGAGTGCCTCTTGTACGGGCGGCGTGCCAGATAGACCCGCGATTCAAATTGTCTGTCGTGACACTGGGATCGGAATGAACGCGGAGACCCTTGGGCATTTATTTGAGGCGTTCACCCAGGCGGATGCATCTACGACGCGTAGGTTTGGGGGAACTGGGCTGGGTCTTTCCATTTCAAAACAACTCGTGGAGCTTATGGGAGGTACAATCCGGGTGGAGAGTGCTCCCGGGGTGGGGACTGCATTTTTTATCGAGATTCCGTTTCCGGTCTCAGCGGAAAAAACGGCTGCGATCACTCGCCGTCTTTCGACGGAATCGACCTCCGCTGGCGAGGCTCAATCCGAACGCAACTCGACTCCGGACGGAGTGCGTTGGAGAGTGCTTTTGGTGGAAGATAATGCCGTAAATCTCGGGATTGCGCGGGCATTCCTCGAGAAATCAGGTTGCAGTGTGGACACTGCTTCGGATGGCCACGAGGCGGTGGCATGTGCTGTGCGTGAAAATTACGATCTGATCTTTATGGATGTTCAGATGCCGGTGATGGATGGCTTGCAGGCAACCCGGAATATTCGGGAGTGGGAGAATCAGAATGGCAGACGTCGAGTGCCTATTGTGGCCTTGACGGCAAATGCGTTCAGTGAGGACGAAGCGATGTGCCTGAAAGCTGGAATGGACGGTTTTATTGCGAAACCGGTGAACCGGGCTGCTTTGGTAAGTACGCTGGATCGGATGCTGACTAAAGGTTCTTTTGACGCCGCGGGCCGGGGAAGGAACGATGCGTAGCGAGCCTTTTGGAAGGCGGCGTAAATCGTCCGAGGCCGTCCTTTCGGTCATCCTTCTATCGCTCTCGATTACGACATTTATACGCGTTGGCTCTAGCGGAGGAAGAAACCGGAACTGGGCTTTCTGGTTTTTGAGAGGAACCAGCGCTATTCTTCCCGATAGGCAACACCGAGATCTACGGCTGCGGCAATTAAGCGATTATCCAGAGACCACAAGGGATTGCCAGATAGGCGGGCGGCTACAAGAAGCTGGATGTCATTCCAACCGATACCCCTCCCATAAAGCTCGTGCATCTCGATAAACTCCAGACACTCATTCGCGGTCCCGATTTTTGCCATGGGAAGACAACGAAGAGCAGCAAGAGTTTGAGCGCGTTTATGAAGGTTTCCAGTGGCCAATTCGCCAAGAACCACGGGGTGAACAGAAATGAGACCTTGAGAGAGTGCCGCGGCGAATGATGGCAACCCCGAGCGGAAATGCTGAATCCAGACGGAAGTATCAGCGATAATCACTTGGGGGCGGAATCTTCGTTACGTGGTCTTTTGGGAACATTCAGAGACGGCATTTGCCCACCGAGGGAAGCGAGCCTGCGAGCCGCTTCCCTTTGAACGAGCGCTTCGAGTCCCATCCGTACCAGAGCCGTTTTTTCCGTTTCTCCGGTGTATTCACCCGCTTGAGCCAAGAGCGCATCGTCAATGTTAAGCGTCGTTCTCATGCATATTATGATGCCTGATTTGCATGCTTCCTCAATAGGAAAGCACGCTTCAGGGAGTCTCTTGCACCGAACCATCTGAAACGCTGATCTTCTTCGGACTCGGGCACCGTGCCCAATGGGTTGAGGGGGCACCCGTTGGCACGGGAATGACCACACCCATAGGATCGCGCCGATTAACGGACCCGTTTTAAATATCCGTCGGGCGATACGGTAATCAGCAGCTTGTCTTGGATCGCTTTATCGATTTCGAACTCGCTATGCGTCTTGAGATATTCGTGCACTGCCGTTTTGGGATTATTCCCGACGCTCCAGGGACGGTCCGGATAAGTGTCGTCCGGTAGATCTTCGATAATGGTGTCGAAAACCACGCAATAACTACCGACACTAACCAGCGGTGCGTATGCCTTGAGTTCCTCCAAGACATGCTCGTGGGTGTGATTACTATCGAGGCAGACCAACACTTTTTTCTTACCAGCGGCTTTGGCTTTTACCGCTTCGACAATGTCCGAAGCGACGCTGGAACCTTGAATCATAGAAATCCGGCGAGCCATCGGATGTGCTTCGATCGCTTCGCGGTTATGAGCTCGGATATCGACATCGATTCCTAAAACTTCAGCGTCTTGCGGGCCGCCACAGATCGCGTTGAGTTCGAGAATGGATGCCGAGAAAATAAGGGAGCCTCCATGAGCGATCCCTGTTTCGATTACCAAATCTGGTTTTACCGAGGATAAGATTTCCTGCATTGCCAGGATGTCTTGGGGATATTGGATAATAGGACGCCCCATCCATTCAAAGTGGTAGCAGTATTTAGTGGGGTTAGTGCGTTGGATAAAATCCTTGGTACTCTTTAATACCCCGGGGTTATTCCCTTGCTCGGTGATTTCTCGGGAGCATTCCGCTTTAAATGATTCGTATGGTGACATGGTGATGAAGCTGTAAATGGGTGTGGGGTGTATGGAAGATAAGACGCTTACTTGATGCCGAGCACACAAGGGGGATCGATGAAATTATCAGGGCGTGCACCGAAGAGAAGCAGGTCCCGTCGACCGTATTCATCAGCGACTTTCTCCGCTAATTGACGGACGGTAATTGGAATACTGGAGCAGATATTTACCGCACCCAATTGGGAGCCTAATGCTGCCTGAACGATCTGTTGTCCTGCTTCACGGATATCGAGGAAGTCACGAATCTGTGTGCCGCTTGTGAGTTCAGCGGGTTCGTTTGCTGCGAGTCGTTTTCGGATGTGGGGTACCAGACGTCTTTCGTCTTCGCCTTCACCGTAGAGATAGAATAAGCGCGCCCAGACAAACTGTGTTTCCTGAGTTGAGAACCATTGTGATAACGCAAAATAAGCAGCGGCTTTTGCACCTGCATAAGGCGTGAGTGGTTTGAGCGGCGTCTCAATGGAAAGCTTGCCGACCGTTAGATCGTATTCAAAACAAGTGCCAATGCCGACAAATCGCCGTGCACCGGTTTGAGCGGCGATTTTCGCAAAAAGTAATGTCCCCATCAAACACTCCAAGTTTTTGGGGGACTGCAAATATTTGCCGGGCTCCGCGTACCAAGCGGCGTGAATGACGAGATCGACTCCCTGACACACTGCGCTGAACCACTCTGGGCTTTCCGCAAAAAGATCCGGGGTGGTGACGACGGATTCCAGGCCGGCCACGTTTGCGAGCGCTGGGTGCTCCGCTGTGCGCGCGATCACACGGACCTGACAACCGTATTCGAGTAAGACCCGTAACACTTGTCTCCCGACAAACCCAGTCGCGCCGCTGAGCAGAACCAGTCCCGTCATAGAAATTGGAGATGCGGCACCGCTGTGACGAAGCGGGTTCCGGACGCGCGGAGATAGCCGTTTTGTTCCATGACTTCAGTGGCGATGTTCCAGGGGAGGATCACGAGGGAATTCGGGGGATTTTTTTTGAGGGCTTCCGGAGAGCGAATGGGAATGTGGCTTCCGGGCATAAATTTACCCTGTTTTGCCGGGGCTGCGTCACACACAAACGATAACAGGTCGGGTTTTACTCCGGCGTAGTTCAGTAACGTGTTTCCCTTGGCTGCGGCACCGTATGCGGCGACGGTTTTTCCCGCCCGTTTTTGTTCTACCAGAAACGCGAGGAACTCGTTCTTGAGGTGATCTGCCCGCTGCTGGAACTTCTGATAGGTGCCTAGTAACTGCAGGCCGTTTGTGGCTTCCTCTGCGAGTAAGGCGGCGACCCGGGGTGATGTTGCGCGGCCGTCGGATTCGTGGCAGCCGTAGACACGGATACTGCCGCCGTGGGTCGACAAGACATCCACGTCCCAGATGCGCAGGCCCGCTGCCTGAAAAATGCGGGAAACGGTATAAAGCGAGAGATACGAGAAGTGCTCGTGGTACACGGTGTCGAACTGTGTGTGCGCGAGCAATTGCATGACGTGAGGAAACTCCAGCGTGATGGTTCCCCCCGTTTTGAGGGTGGTCTTTAGGCCACGCGTGAAATCGTTAATGTCAGGGACGTGTGCGTAAACGTTGTTGCCGGCGATCAAATCGGCTTGTTTGCCTTGCTGGACCAGTTGCTCGGCGAGTTGGGCACCGAAAAATTCGCGCAATACAGGGATGCCGAGTTGTTCGGCGGCTGCGGCAGTGCTGGCGGTGGGTTCTATGCCAAGGCAGGGGATTCCGGCCGTGACGAAGTTCTTGAGCAAATAACCGTCGTTGGAGGCGATCTCGATGACCAGACTCTGGGCGTTAAGCCCCAATTTTGTGGTGATGGCTTGTGTATAACGCGCTGCGTGTGCGAGCCAACTCGTGGAGGTGCTCGAAAAATACGCGTAATCGGGGCTGAACAAGGCGTCGGCTTCTGCGTAATCCTCCGTCTGGACGAGCCAGCATTGATCACACACTTTGATTTTAAGTGGGTAATACGTTTCCGGACGGCTCAGATCTTCCGTCGTCAGATAGGCGTTGGAGGGGGGCGAAAAGCCGAGGTCCAGAAACGTGTGAGTAAGAGGGGAAGCGCAATGGCGGCAGTTCATTCGAGATCGAGTCCTTTGAAGTCAGGGGTCAAAAAGGGATGCGCTTGGTCGCGAGCCGAGAGTTCGGTGACGGGGCGCGGCCAGGTGATATTCAATTTAGGGTCGTTAAACCGTAACGCGCCTTCGGCTCCCTGAGCATACGGGGCGGAGTGGAGGTAAAGGAGTTCGCAGTTATCCGAGAGTGTTTGAAACCCGTGGGCGAACCCTTCAGGGATGAGCAAGGCGCGGCCATTTTCTGCGGACAAAACTTCAGCGTGCCATTGGAGGTACGTGGGTGAGTTTGCGCGCAAATCCACGGCGACATCCCAAACCTCACCTCGGATGCAGCTCACCAGCTTCATCTCCGCATGGGGTGGGTTTTGAAAATGAAGCCCGCGGATTGTCCCTGGCTGGGCGGTGAGAGTGTGGTTGATCTGGGCAATGGGGCGTTGCCAACCGGCTGAGGCCAGTTCTTCGCCACAGAAAAGACGCGAGAGAAAGCCGCGCGAATCTCCAAGCCGCTGGCGCGTAATGCACCGAAGGCCGGAGAGAGATAAGGAAGTGACGGTGAATCGGCTCACAAGGGATTCGGGTGATTCTCGTAAGCGGAGATGTCCTGTGCACAAAGCTCTCGGGCGTCCGCTCCACTGTGTTGTGCACGATACCATTCCATGGTGCGTCGGACGGAGGCTTCCAGCGACATTTGCGGATGGAACCCGAGCGTCTGCCGCGCCTTGGCAATTTCCAAAGAAAGCCACCCAGCCTCGTGAGGTCCTTCGGTTCCGTCTCCGAATTGGACCTCGCCTCTTCCATAAGAAGCCCGGGCGATTTCGATTACGTTACGAACGGTTGCGGCTTCCTGAGTCTGGGGACCGAAGTTGTAAGCACCCGCGAGTTCCGGGCGCTTCCAGAGTTGCTGCGCCAAAACCAAGTAACCGGCGAGCGGCTCAAGAACGTGTTGCCAGGGGCGAATGGCATCCGGGCGTCTGATTTCGAGGGTGGCGTCTGTTTGCCAGGCGCGGACCGCATCTGGAATGAGACGATCGTTTGACCAGTCACCACCACCGATGACATTTCCGGCTCGGGCGCTTGCAACTGCCAGCCCTTGTGCGCTGAGGAAGGATTTGCGGTAGCTATCGATGACGATTTCGCAAGCGGCTTTGCTGGCGCTGTAAGGATCGTACCCGCCGAGTGCGTCCTCTTCGCGGTATGGCCAGCTCCACTCGTTGTTTCGATAAACCTTGTCCGTGGTGATCATGACGGCGACCCGCACCTGCTCACTGCAGCGTAACGCGTCGAGAACGTTGGCTGTGCCCATCACGTTTGAGGAAAATGTTTCGAGCGGTTCGCGGTAACTCAGGCGGACCAGGGGCTGTGCAGCGAGGTGCAGCACAATCTCAGGTTGCGCGGTTTTAACGAGGGCGGCGAGGGCGGCGGCGTCCCGGATATCACAGAAGTGGCTGTTACAAAGTGATGCCAGCTGGGTGAGATCGAACAGATTGGGGGCGGTGTTTGGCGGGAGGCTGATACCGGTGATGTCGGCCCCCATGTGTTTGAGCCAAAGTGTTAGCCACGCGCCTTTGAAGCCGGAATGACCGGTCACCAAAACGCGTTTGCCTTTCCAAAAAGCGTGATCTGGGCGGGCGGAAATCATTTCCAAACTTTCCAAGGTGCTTTGCCGCTGCTCCAGAGATCTTCGAGCAGATTCTTTTCGCGAAGGGTATCCATGGGTTGCCAAAAACCGTTGTGTTCGAAAGCCATCATTTGGCCCATGGCGGCAAGTTGGGTCAGGGGTTCGGCTTCCCAGCTCGTTTGATCGCCGTCGATGAGTGGCAGGACTTTGGGGGACAGGACAAAAAAACCGCCGTTGATCACACCGCCATCACCCCGGGGTTTTTCGGTGAACCCAGTGACTTGATCGTTGTTGCGTTCGATTGCGCCGTATCGTCCGGGAGGTTGTACGGCGGTGATGGTTGCGAGTTTGCCGTGTTGTTTGTGGAACTCGATGCTTTGGCGGATATCGACGTCACTGACCCCGTCGCCGTAGGTGAAGCAGAAGGCGTCTTCGTTTTCGATATAAGGAGCGACGCGTTTGAGACGTCCCCCGGTGAGTGTGTCATCACCGGTATCGACGAGGGTGACTTTCCATGGTTCGGCTTTGCGGTGGTGGACCTCCATGCGGTTGGTTTCCATGTCGAAGGTGACATCGGACATATGGAGGAAGTAATTGGCGAAGTATTCTTTGATTACGTAGCCCTTATATCCGCAACAGATGACGAACTCGTTTACCCCGTGGGAGGAGTAAATTTTCATAATATGCCAAAGGATGGGCGCCCCGCCGATTTCGATCATCGGTTTGGGTTTGAGGTGAGTTTCCTCTGAGATTCGGGTCCCGAGACCGCCTGCCAGGATAACAGCCTTCATGGTGAGAGTTGCATAAGTTGGGTGAGGTTTCTGCGGATGTAAAGACGCTCAAGGGGGCGCGAATATGCCGTCTATTGGAACTGGGCGATGTCGTTGAATGGACAAAAGCGGAGTGGGTTATTTCTTCGGTTTTCCACTTAGCCGTTTGAGCAGTTTTTCCTGGAGCCGGTCGGGTTTGATTCGTGAATACAGGTACCCGTAAACCGGCCGGGAAAAGATCCCTATTTGTTTCAGAAGCCAACTCCCGGGACGATCATCCACCGTGAACCGTTTGATATCCAATCCACCCTTGCCTGCGAGATTCACCCCGCGTTTCACGAGGTACGTCGCCTCGATTCCTTCTTCTTGTGCGAGCGTTGTGCTCTGTTTGTTGTGGCGGCCTTTGGGCCAGCACAATTGCCGACTCGTTACTCCGAGATTTGCCTGAAGCGACTGGCTGGCCCGGCGCAGATCCGCTCGGAGCGAGTCTCCCGACATTTTCGTGACGTCCTCATGTGTGGCGGTGTGTGACTCAATCGAACAAAGCCCGCTCGCCATCATCTCGCGTAAATGATCCCAGCCGCATATGACCTCTCCGGTTCGATTGGCGCGGACTAGTTTTTCGGATTCGTGATGTGTGGGGAAATCGAAGGGGAGTGTTGCGGGAGGATTTTTGGAAGCTGCCTCGCTCCAGTCGGTCACAACAAAGATGGTGAACTTGAGCCCGTGTTGTTTGAGAATCGGAAACGCGTGGACGTAAACATCGAGCCAAGCGTCGTCGAAGGTGATGGCGAATGATTTCGCGGGTGCTTCTTTTTGGCCGAGCTGATGTTCGAGTAATTCCTGGGCGCTGAGTGTTGTGACGCCTTCTTTGACGAGGCAGGCCATCTGATCCGCAAAATGTTTCACGCTCACCGTGATGAAATCATCGGCGTTGTGATTGACGTGATGGAACATTCCGACGGGCACCGAACGCATCAGTCCAATCTCGCGATTTTCCGGTAGACGGCGAGCGTTTTTGCCATCTGGCGTTCAAAACAAAGCGTGTCCACCGCAAGCAGATAGGCCTTCTCCACCATGGCGGATACGTCCGAGTTGAGGGTCTTGATAATTGCGGCGGCTAACGCTTCGACGTTCCCAACTGGAAAGAGGGTGCCATTGACGCCGTCTTTTAGGAGTTCGGGAATCCCTCCGACATTGGAGGCGACCACCGGTTTCTTCATCGCAAAGGCTTCGGGGATAATTTTGGACTGCGCCTCGGCTTGAGAGGGGAGGCAAATGACGTCACTAGCGGCGATAAAACGTTCCACGCCTGTTTGAAATCCGGTCAGGACAACGCGGTTGCGGTTTTTCACCTTCTCCAGACACGCATCGATCGCCTTTTGGAACTTTGCCTCGGTGGCGGCGCCAACGAGCATGATCCAGGCATCGGGGCATTGTTCGACGATCCGGTCGAGGGCTTGAACCAGATACTGCTGGCCTTTGTTACTACGAATCATTCCGACCACGGTGATGACTTTGGCTTCGGCTGGGATTCCAAAGTCTGCACGGACGGTTCCGGGGGAGACGTTGGGATGAAAGATCTGCATGTTGACCGATTCACCCACGAGATTGATTTTTTCAGCGGGGGCGAGCTGTTGGTCGAGGAGTCGCTGACGGAGGCTTTCGGAGGACGCGATAAAACCGTGAGCGCCCAGTTTCCAGACGATGCGCCGGAAAAAGTCGTCGCGTAAGCGTTTGCAAATGTGAAGCGAGCGGATGACGGGAGCGTTTAGGAGCAGCTTGAGGAACATCACTGCACTGGCGTCGCGGGAGCTGTGACAGTCGATGATCTGGATGTGGTGCTTGAGGCAGAAGCGGATGAGGTTTCCGATGGCTTTGAGGTTTACGGAGCCTCTGAAGGAAATGGGTACGACGCCGAGGCCGCGTTCTTGAGCGGCATGAAAGATTTTCGAATCTGGTCGGGCGGCGATCCATACCTGGTGGCCGTGGGAGTGGAGCCAAGCGGATTCCTGAAGAATACGCAGTTCTTGGCCGCCCATGTTGATGGAGCTTTCGGTGTGGAGAATACGGAGCGGGTTCAAAGCGAAAGAGTGCCAGTATAAGGCGAAGGAGGGAATGGAGCCAAAAAGAAAGCCCAGCGGTGTGGCTGGGCTCTTTTGTGGTCTGCGGGGGCGCGGCCCCTTGGTGAATGGGGCTACGCGGGATCTTCCGCCGCATGATCCAGGGCGGGAACAGCGGTTGTCTTGAGGTGAAGGGGTTTAAATGTTGCCGCAAGAACGCAGGCTAGGAAGAGCACGATGGAGCAGCTGTAAAAGGCGTAGTTTGCGGCCTGGTTGGGGTAATGATCCATTAACCAACCGAAGGTTGGCGGCGCAATCAGTCCAGCGGAAGCCCATCCGGTGAGGACTTTGCCATGAACTGGGGACATACGTTTTGGGCCGTAAAGGTCACTGATGAGGGAGGGGATAGTGCCGAAGCCACCACCGTAAGAAGCGATGGTGTAGGCGAGTAGGGCGCCGAATAGGAACGGAGAGGTAACGTGGGGCAGGATCAGGAAGACGACACTTGCGGAAATGAGGAGGGCGATGAAGGCGTTCACGCGGCCGATTTTGTCGGAGATCGATGCCCAAAAGAGGCGTCCGACGCTGTTGCCGACGGAGGTCCAGGCAATCAGGGTGGCTCCTAAAGCGGCGAGAGCGGCTTTGTCTAGGGACGATCAGCATCTGCTGCGATTTTCTGCATGAGAGGGGATTGGAGGCCGATGATTCCGAGGCCTGCGAGGCTGTAGAGGAAACACACGAGCCAGAGTTTAATCTGAACCTCTGGGCCGTGTTGGATGGTTTCTGCGACCGTAGCGGCTTTTCCGGAAGCCACGAAGGAAGGGGGGTTATGAATGCCAAGGCAGGCCAGCGGCATGATGATACAAAATGCCAGTCCGATGATCAGGAAAGTCAGCGGGAGCGAGTTATTAGCTGCCGATAATGCGAAGGGTGCGACCACTTTACTCATTAAGAGCGCTCCGATTCCGAAGCCCATGACAACGAGCCCCGTTGCGAACCCTTTTTTGTCGGGGAACCATCCTGCGATAGTGGTGACACCGGTTACGTAACCCGTTCCCAGGCCAATGCCGCCAATGACCCCGTAGCCTAGGTAAAGAAGGGGCAGATTCTTGATATAAAGAGCGAAGGCAGCGACGAGATATCCGCCGGCGAAAAATGCGGCAGAACGGTAGAGTAACCTGCGCGAACCGAGTTTTGAAACGAGGGGTCCGGTATAGGCAGCGGAAAGTCCGAGGCCTGCGACAGCGAGACTGAAAACCCAGGAGACGGCCATTTTGCTCCAGCCGTAGGTTTCGCAGAGGGGTTTGGTGAAGAAACTCCAAGCGTAGACGGAACCGAGGCTTGCGAGGAGGAGAATGCCGCACACCAAAACTAGTCGGCGATCCGGCTGGGAATCCTGAGGTGAAGCGGAAGACGAGGTAGTCATGATATTGGTGGTTTTGTGTGAAAAGGCTTTGAGAGACTAAGAAGAGTTTCAAAACGCAATTCAAATTAGACAAAAACCTGAAATGAAACGATTCCTACACTAGTGGCGGCACCCTAGTTAGGAATCGTTGGTGTTTATTGAGGGAAGCGGACAGGGAAAGTTGTCCCCGTCCGCTTCTGTGGTCTTAGCCCCCAACTGGAGGTCGTCGTTTCGACCACTCTCATGGGGTAAACGAGATGGCGTGAAGCCCCTCTGGCTGATCTGCAGATCCTTAACTCACCTCAATCCGACGCGGCTTAGCCGTGTCTTTCACGGGTAGTACGACCGTTAAAACTCCATCTGCCAACGAGGCGTTCATGTTTTCCACGTCGATTTCGTTGCTGACACGAAGTCGGAGCAGGAAGTCGGAATCGCTTAATTCGCGGTGAAGTGCTTTCCAATCACTTGGAATCCAGACGCTTCTTTTCGCATGAATGGAGAGCACATTTTGTTCGATGTCGACGGTAATGTCTTCACGTGTCACGCGAGGTAAGTCGACCATCACCCGTTTTTCGTGTTTGGCAGAGCGGATGTAATAGCGCGGTTCCACGGACGGGAGCGGCTCTGCAGTTGCAGAGGAATTGCAGGAATCGGCAGTGCAGTTGTTGACCATAATAGTCGAGAGGGTTGAGGGTTTCGTTTAGGCGATCTCAATGGTTCTGGGTTTGCTGTCTTCGAGCTTCGGCAGCGTGACGTGCAGAATTCCGTTTTCCAATTTGGCGGAGATAGCTTCGTCTTTGACTGTGTGAGGAACGGAAACAGAGCGTGTAAGTGAGTGGGACTGTCCGCCGTCGCTGTAGGCTTCTCTTCTCACGACGGTGACGCTTAGAAGCTGGTTGTTGAGCTCTAGCGCTACGTCTTCTTTTTTGACGCCTGGTACCTCGAAATCGGCGTAGTAATGATCTTTATCTTCGTAGATGTCTGCCGCGATTCGGCCGACCGGATTCGTTGAGAAGAATGCGGGCAGATGCTCAAAAATCTGCTCAAACGCAGGTAGTCCGGACAGCGGATACCGAGTTCTACGGTTTAAGTCGACCAGCCGACTGACGTTAGTGGGATTGAATCGGGTTACTTTCATAAGGAATGAATTTGGATTCGTTGATCACTGACGTGTTGTTGAATGGCAACTGCCGGTCCAGAATTATGGGTTGATATAACTATCGTTTCATGAGCGGTATACGTAATGTGTGTGGTTGATTGTTGGTGTTATTGTGTGACGATGTGACCCAGGTAATTGGGCTTTATAGGAGCCCAGGTGTGTCGATTTGGCGCACTAAAGCGGCCGTGTTGGGGGCGTCACTGTCCTAAGTGCAGGGTCTGAGCCCGAGCTTTACTTTGCTTCGGCGCAGAGGAGGTCGATTAATGGCTTTGGGTCAGGCAGTCCATGGGGATGGTGATCGCCCCCTTCTTTCGCGAAGGTTTTGGAGCGGCCTCCGGATTGATCCCAAAACTTCACGATGGTTTCCGCATTATCGATATACGGGACCACGGTGTCCGCCGTCCCATGGACCGAAATCAGAAACACACCAGCTTTGACCGCAGCAGCCATACCTTCCGTAGGTCGTAGCGATTTTGCCTGCGCATCTTCGTCGTTATCGAAATGGAATTCCGTTTTGTATTTGGTCCAGTCGCCGGGGCTCCCTTTTCCCTTGGCGGTGAGTTGGTAGCCGCCAGGCCAGGAACGGATATCACACACGCCATTATCCAGATAAAGCACACTCACTCTATCGGGATGCAGCCGGGTCCAAGCATTCACGTAGAGGCCGCCTCGTGAGATGCCAAGCATGGCGGGCTTGGCGGAAAGACCGCGTTTTTCGCGTAGTTCGGTGTAGGCTTTTTCCCAAACATCCATCGCACCCTGAGAACCGAAGCGGTTGCTGACTCCGCTTACAAAAGCGACATGCCATCCCTTCTCCACGAGGCCGTCTTCCAGAGATTTGAGGTGTCCTGCGAATTCACCGACCCAAAGCCAGGGACTGCCAGCGGCAGCGTGGTCTGGTACTTTCAGGATGACCTCTTTTCCATCGACCGAGATTTTTTCGACGGTGGCAGCGGAGGCGAATCCGATGTGTGTGAACAGACAGACGAGTGTGAGAGAAGCGAGACGCATAGTGGGGGTAAGGGGAGTCGCGAGTCTAACCACGGTAAAGTTGCCTTTGGGATCGCATAATTGGGTGAATTTCTGGTTACGAAAGGTAACGGTCTGGTTGCGGATTATTGCGTGAAGTCAGCGGGTGAAGATCTCTCTGGTTAATGGTTTTCTTCCGTAACTAACAGAAGCTGTATGTTTTAATCGTAAGCTGCACTTTCGGAGTGGGCTCCACCATTCCGATCGATCTGTGAGTCCAAAGCGAATGGAGGCTCCTTACAATGCCACCCAGTTCGAAACCATTCCTATGAGAGTGCGTGCTTTATGTAGATGATCTGACAGGGTGCCCCATGAATTTGACCCTCACGGAGATTCTGACCCGGGTGAACGGCACGTTATTGTCCGGGGCATCTGATGCCGTGGTTCACGGGTTCGCTGCCCTCCAAGAAGCAGTAGCGGGCGATCTAAGCCTCTTTTCAAACAACCGCTATCGCGCTCAACTACTCAAAACTCGCGCCAGCATTGTACTCGTACCCAACACATGCACGGATTTTCCTGAGGGAGTTTCCTGTGTTGGCGTCGCTGAACCTTCGCGAGCTTTTGACGTACTTGTAGACGTATTCGGAATTCAGCCCGAACCCTTTTGTGCACATATTCACCCGACGGCGGTGATCTCGGAATCTGCAATCTTTAATCGCGAAGCGGTAGCCATCGGTGCCTATGCGGTTATTTCAGACGACGTACAAATCGCCGATGGAGCCGAAATCGGGGCGTTATGCTATCTCGGGAAGGGCGCGAAGGTTGGTGCCGGTTCGCGATTTTTTGCCAAGGTTGTTTTACACGATCGCTGTGTGGTCGGCGAGAGGGTGATCCTGCATTCCGGCGTGGTTATTGGTGCCGACGGTTTTGGTTATGAGTTTGAAAATGGCCGCCACCGGAAAGTGCGCCAGCTTGGTACGGTTGAAATCGGAAACGATGTCGAGATCGGCGCGGGTAGTATGGTGGACCGTGGTCGGATCGGTCGGACGAAGATTGGGGAGGGGACGAAGATCGACAACCTCGTGCAGGTGGGTCACAACACGGTGATTGGTAAACACTGTATTTTGGTGTCTGGAGTTGCGATTGCCGGGAGTGTGGTTGTGGGTGATTACGTGGTTATGGCGGCGCAAGTTGGCATAGCAGGTCACGTCACGATCGGTTCGCAAAGCACGTTAGGAGGGCGGGCTGGTGTCACGAAGGATGTTGCGCCCGGAACGTCGATGCTCGGGTTTCCGGCGGTACCTGCGAGGGAGGAGAGGCGTCGGATTGGAGCTGTTGCCCGGTTACCTCAGCTCCTGGCGAGAGTTCAAAAATTGGAAGGGCGACTTGCTGAAATGGAAGCCGCCGCCCGTGTGTCCGGTGACTGATTTATAGACAGGAAAACAGAGTCGCCTTTAGAGAGACTTGATTTGTTTCGAGTTGAAGCGGTCCACGAATCAGCGTGGTTCCCTGCCGGGTCACGCCTGTTGTATTTTTCGAACTGGTTCCGGGTGGGACATTCACAAGCACCCGGAACTCGAGTCGATTCGGCCTAGGGCTTGAGAGCCCTAACGACCGGTCAGCTCCCTTGAGCGTATTAAAATCTTACGCCACAATTTCGCTCAAGATTCCAGTGCTGTCGCCATGGCGCTCCACGTCTACGCCTGTTCGCTTCAGCATAGTTAGCCACACATTACATAACGGGGTGTCTTTCGGAGTCACAATATTGTGCCCGAGCTTTAGCCCGGCTCCTCCTCCGCTCAGGAGTGTGGGGCAGTTGTCGAGGTTGTGCTCCGTCCGTATGTTGCTTCCGTAGGCTAGCGCGACGTGATCGAACAAAGAAGAGCCATCCGCTTCCTTCGTCGCTTTGAGTTTATCCAGCAACCCAGACAGCAACTCGCTCTGGGCCAGATCGCGCCGCTGGGAAGCCTCCTGCTTTTCACCAAGCGTCGAGTGGTAATGGCTCATGTCGTGGGGGGCCACCTTGATGTCCAAACTCGTCAGAAGCGTGCTGACCGGCTGACGGTAAGTTAGAACTCGGGTGCTGTCGGTTTGAAGCGCCGCCACCATGACGTCGTACATCAGCCTGATCTCATCCTTCCCGGCGAGGCCTGGGGGCGGTTCCGCAATCGGAGCCTTGGGCTGTGGAACTCCAAGCCACTGCTCGTCTTTACTCAGCCGGATCTCGATTTCACGAATCCCTTGAAAATATTCTTCAAGTTTTGCGGTGTCGTTTTTCCCAAGATTACGTTTCAACACGTTTGCGTTTTCCCGAACGGTATCCAGAACACTCCGCTTTTGTGCGAGCATCGCTTTCTGTTGTTCAATGGGTGTGTTGTCCTTGGAAAACAGCCGATGAAACGCTTCCAGCGGGCCCTTGTGCCCTCCAATGGGTTTGCCGCTGATGTCCCAAGCCATCGACAGGCCAGGACCGTGTCCTGATGCCTCTGCATTTTCGCCGCTATTCAATTGCATCGAAGCAAAGCGTGTTTCTAAACCGAACTTCGCCGCTGCCACTTGATCCGCAGAGATGCTGTTATGAAATGTCTGCCCAGGCTCAGCAAAACGGTTCGCCCCTGTGAGCCACATGGTGCTGCCCCAGTGTCCTTCGTTTGAATATTTATTACAAAGCCCCTGTACGATGCTGAAGTCCTTCTTGTGCCGTGCAAGTGGCTCCAGCCCCAATGGCAGTGTGTAATCCGCTCCGGGCTGTTTGATGTCCGGAAACCAAGTCTCCGTTGTAATCCCCCAACCGAAGCCTAGGAAAATCATCCGTTTCGGTGGGGCGACAGGTGCTGCTGCGGAGGCGAAACGACGGAACCCAAACGACTCCAGAAAAGGCAGTGCGATGAGAGCCGTACTGGAACGCAAAAATTGGCGGCGAGGGAGAGGAGTGTTCATTGGGGAGTTTTGAGTGGGGGGTTATTTAGTGTGAAATTCTTTACTGCTCACGAGGGCATGAATGAACTCGCGAACCGCGAATTGTTTTTGTTTTGCCTGGCCTACGATCTCTTTGACCACTGGCTCATCGCGGAATCCGAGGGGGCGTCCGAGTGCGTACTCGATCAACGCTTCGCTGAACCCGGTCGCAAACGCGTCCGATTTCGAAGCGATAATGTCGCGCAGCTCAAAGTAGCTTTTGAAAGGAGGTCCCTTATGAAAGGCGGCTGCTGGATCGATCGTCCACTTCTTCGTGCTCTTAGGGTCGGGCTTCCCGGTGGCGTCTGTCGCCGTGTAACTGTCTTCTTCACGCCATTGCCCGGCAGCGTCAAAATTCTCGAGGCCAAATCCAATGGGATCAATCTTGCGATGGCAGCTAGCACACTGGGCATCTTCTTGATGTGCCTGCAAACGCTCACGCGGTGTGAGAACTTTCCCGGCGAGTCGGGTGATCGCTGGTACGTTTGCCGGTGCTGGAGGGGGCGGATCGTGTAGCAGCTTTCGCAACACCCACGCCCCACGTTCAACTGGGCTCGTGCGTTCGCCGTTGCCACCCATGAATTGGATCGCCGCCATACCGAGTAATCCACCCCTTGGTGAACCTTCGGGCAGCGAGACCTTTTCGAAACCCTCTCCCTTGACTCCGGGGATTCCGTAATACTGGCCGAGAACCCGGTTGATGACGATGTAGTCTGATTTTAACAGATCACGGAGGCTCAAATTTTCGCGCAAAAGGATTTCGAGCGTTTCGTCGATCTCACGCTTCGCTGCCACCTTCGTCGCCGTATCAAAGTGGGGATATAGTTTCAGATTAATCTCGAAGAAATCGATTCGATCCAATGCTAGCCACTGATGAAAAAACGCCTTCAAGAATCCTTCTGCTCGCGGGTCGTTTAAAAGCCGCTCTGTTTGAGCTTTCAAAATATCCGGCTTCGATAACTCGCCCCGTTCTGCCAGTTCGCGCAGCGTCTTATCTGGGGGCGCAGACCACAGAAAATAGGCGAGTCTCGTTGCGAGCTCGGCCTCACTTAGAGGACGACGTTTGGTGTCCTCTGACGGCTCCGCGAGATAGAGGAACATGGGCGTAGTCAGGACGACGGATAGAGTTTCCTTGAGAGCGGCGCTGTGTTTGTCACCGGCTTTACGGCGGACTTCATAGAGATCCACGAGCCGCTTTACATATTCGGAAGGCGGCGGTGTTCCGCGGAATGCCTCGGTTGCAAATCTCTCGATGGCAGCGGCCAAATCCGTGTTCGTGGGGGCGGGAGATTTATCATCCAAGGGAATACCGAGTGCTGCGATCCCCGGAGGCTTGGGTTTGGCGGCATTGGGTACGCGTTCAATCTCGATGTAGTCCACCCAGAGCACTAATTCCGGCCCGATTTTGTTTTTCGCAATCGCCGCGGTCCGTTTACGAATGCCTTCTTCATTGGTATCCCAGCTACCTTTCTCCCGAACGAACAAGGTTCGGTTGTCCCGGGTTAAATGGCCTCGTGTGAGAGTCAGTGGGATCTCAATCAACTGAGGATTCTCGAGTGTTCCCGTGATTTCATGTGTGGACAAAACCTTTCCTGTGCGGGCATGAATTCCGAAATCTAAAAACCGTCGTTCCGGAGGAGAATCCTGAGCCGCAGCCGCTCGGATGCGGACTACATAATCACCCACGGGCCAGTCGAAAGGGACAAGCAGCTCGAGATAGTTCAAATTGAGCACTGCCGGATGTAACGTTTGGATCCCGAGGTAGGCGCCTTTGTCCAGAGCCGGTTGTTGAAGGTAATACTGGTGGTAAGGCAAGTAGGGAGCATTGAGACATTCGTTCGCCAAATCGGAGTCATTTTCTCCCTTCTTATCGAATCCAAAGGTTCTGGGATTCGGTGCACCTGGAATCTTTTCCCAGGAGCGGCGGAAGATGGAGTCGCTTTTGGAGTCCTTTCGGATCTGGGCAACAATCTCGGCATTTTCGGGTTTTGCGGCGGCTTCTTCCACGGCTTTCACCCACTGTTTCGCGCGTTCTCTGGCATCGATCTGATAGTCGACAAACTTTTGGACAACGGGTGTCGTTGTTTCCGCTTCGTATCGCAGCTTTTTTTCTACAGTCGCAGCCGCCTGCCAATCGAACGCCTCATTTAAAGCTTCCCGTCCAAGCGCCTGATATTGTTCGAACTGGTTACCTGACATGAAAAGGTTGGAGCCAGCAGTATCAAAACCGCCCGTACCCGTATCCGAAGGCAGCTCGCTGACGTTGATCTCGACCCCCAACAATTCACGCAAGGTATTCCGATACTCACGTCGGTTGAGCCGCCGCATCGTGATCACGCCGTTTTGATCGCCCAGATTCCGGCGCGCCATCACCATCACGTTTGCAAGTTCGTCCAGGAAGTCCGTCTTTGCTTCCTTTGCGGGCTGCTTTTCATCTTCGGGCGGCATGTCCCCCGAATTCATGGCATTCAGAATTTTCTGCCAACGCTCAGCCGTCGCTACATCCGTAATGGAAAACGGAAGGTCATCCACACGGAACTTGCCCTTTTGTTTTTCCGTTCCGTGACAGGAGACGCAGTGCTCTTTAAATAGACTCCGATGCCGCTCGTTCATGGCGGCTTGTGGCTGAGTCTCAGCGGCGTGTGCGATTGAGCTGCCAAGACACAAAACCGCGAGGATAGAAGGGAGGAACTTCATACTAATAGGGGGGGGGGAAATGTGTTAAAGAGCGGCTGCCTTTCGTGTGAGATAGACTTGGACGTCGTCGATAAAATGGCCGGGAAATTCGCTGGCTGTATCACCGTGTACTTCCCGTCCTTCAATGCCTGCCTTCGCATCGGTGAGATGAAAACTGAGCACCAGGAATTTGGTGCCTGGAGGAACACGCATTTCCAAGCGGCCCTTTTGCCACTTGCCACCCTCCGGATTCAACTTAAAGCCGCGTTGTGCAGAGGCGGGAATGAACTCCCCGACGCCATCGTTTTGTTCACGCGAAAGACGATCCAAATAGAGTCTGGCAAAATCCGAGATATCCTCCGACGGTAACGTATCCATCGCATTGATCGCTATGCTAGCCATGTATGAGTTAGCCGAAGAGTGTGGGATCGCCTGGACGTTTGCCTCAACGGAAACAAGTGCTTTGCCATCTACGAGGTCCGCTTGATACTGCCGCAAATCGAGGATCCGATACAGATCGCCTGAGTAACTAAACTGAGGTGTTTTTCCTTCATAGTCGGCTCGCAAAATGCGGAGCATTCTCGTCCCGCTCAGGGGCTTGATGCCCTGTTGTTCTCCAACAACGGCAGAATAATCGCCACTCCAGACCCCTGGCGATTTTGGCATTCCTTTCGCCAAAGGAACAGGCCCTGATTCAAAGCTGTCGTTCAAGAGGCAAACCGTTTTGGAAGCCAGAGGTACCACGTAGGCAAACACCATCGTTGCACTAAATAGTCCCACTATCACGCCGGCTGCAGCCGCCAGCCAGGGACGCCATTTTGGAAACTGCGATTTCGGCCGCTCCCATTCTATACCCGCGCTGATAGGGACGAGTCCGGTGGATAAAGCTGCGCCACCCGCACCCATCTCGACAAGACGTGTATCTACGGTGGAAAGCACCCGTAGTGTTTTGCGTGCCTCTGCATTGCTCCGCAACAGGCTCTGAAGCTCCGCAAACTCTGTTTCGGAAAGCGTTTCGCTTAAATAGCCGTGTAACAGCTGCAGTTCCGTTGTTGTCATTTTACAGCACAGCCTCCTTTAACGTCTTCTCCACACATTGAAACAGATCCTGGCGGATGCGGGCGACCAGTTGATATAGGGAGCCCTCAGTACGCCCCAATTGGGCGGCCAAAGACTTCATCGAAACCCCGGGGCTATACGCCGCAATTGCAAGCCTTCGTCGTTCCTCGGGCAATTTCGCCACACATCCATCCAAGGCTTCCAATTGAAGATGACGCACCGAAAACTCCTCACCGCCTTCCTCCGTGAGTTTAGTCACAATATCCTCGTCCAAAATTAACCGGTCGCGTGCGAATTTGCGTCGTGCGATGAGGATTTCGTAACGGGCAATCATCGACACCCAGGCAAAGAAACTTTCCGGCGCATTCAGCGCCCCGTATTTTTGCCAGGCCACCACACTGACGGATTGCATGATCTCATCCACTTCGGCGGTCTTCGGAATACAGGATCTTACCAGTGCCCGTAGGGGCTGCTCATGCTTCATCCACTGTCGCAGAAACTGTGAATTCAGATCCACTGGGGAATGGCTGTTCTCGGGGTGCATCGGGGGAGATGTGAGTGAGTTTTAATTAGGAGCTACCGGCATGCCCCGGATTTAACGAAAATTTATGGAAAAATTAATGTGCCTCGATCGATGGAGGCATTAATAGGGCGTGGACTTCGCTGAACTACGCGAGTGCAGTGCGCAGAAAGGGGATATCTTAGGAACAAAATGTGGTTCCCGGGCAGATTTTTGACTCGGAAAAACGTCATCTGATGTCCCTTCATGATCGGTCATCAGACATTTGTTTATGCGACTTCTTCCCCTCGTTCCCGCTATTGTTATGCCGTTTTTGTGGGTGGCTTCTGCGTCTGCCCAAACGGAAGGGTTTAGTTTCCAGGACACCGCTGGTGATCATCTGGACGTCTCGCTGAATGGCAAACCGCTCGTGCGTTACCAATACGCTTTTGACGCTTCTACGCCTGAGCGACTGAATGAAACTTATAAACCTTACCTGCACGTGTTACACGCCGATGGCTCGGGTGTTTTAACCAAAGGTGCTGGGGGAGAATTTCCCCATCATCGCGGGCTTTTTCTCGGTTGGAATAAACTTACAACAGCCGCCGGAGTGATAGATCGCTGGCATATGAAAGGCGGCAACATCGTTCACCAGAAAATCCTCTCGCAGAAAGCCGATAAAGATTCTGCATCGTTTACCGCGTTGATTCACTGGCAAGGCTCTACCGATGCCCCGGTGATCGCTGAGGAAAGGACCATCACGCTATTGCCTGCGCCTGCACCGGCCTATGTGTTGGTTGAATTAAAGAGCGTACTCAAACCGCTCACGGGTGAAACAAAACTGGATGGTGACCCTGAACACGCTGGGATTCAGTTCCGCCCGTCGTCAAATATCGATCTTAACCAAACCGCGTTTATTTATCCAAAGGCGAACGCAGAGCCCCACAAAGACCGGGATTATCCATGGGTCGCTGAAAAGATGACTGTGGACGGTAAACGTTACACGGTTGCACTTATCAATCACCCGGAGAACCCGAAAGACACAGCCTTTTCAGCCTATCGCAACTACGGACGATTTGGGGGCTTCTTCCGGACGACGATTCCTGCGGACAGCGCTCTGACACTTCAAGTTCGCTTACTTGTGGCGGAAGGCGAAACGTTGACGCCTGAATTGATCCAAAAGGCAGCGAACAATTTCAGTGGGAAAAATGAGCCAACGCCGGAGGTGACGGACAAACCAGCTGAGATTCCCGCGCCGAAGAAGGAGCCAGCAAAGACTAAAAACTAGTTTTAACAATCGGAAGGGTCACCGCCGGGCACCGATCCGAAGAATCATTTGGTTTTCTTGTCCTTGCCCTCTGGCATTTCTTCCATGGAGCAAAGAGGCACTGGGTTTGCCACTTCACCCGCGGGCTTACGGTCGGTGGGTGAAGTGCCCCCAATTTCATGATTAATCATTCGCCGATGCGACATTGTCGGGTCGCCATGTTCTTCGAGTCATTCCGCGACGGTGAACGCCTCCGGGTTTAGTCCTTGTCTAATTCCAAGCCGGTAAACACTCGGAACCTATACCCGAGCGCCAAAACAACCGGTTAGCAACAACGCGCGTGAAACCGAACGCTTCGGAGCAGCGTAGAAACTTGCCCACCTCTAACGTGGCAATTCTTCAATGACAATGTCGTCCAAAAGCAGAGGCGCAAATGCGATGAAGTTAATCGTCTCCTTCTCGGCATCCGAATGTTTCATCACCTGTGTGAGCATCTCTTTTCCATCAATCCATAGCGTCCACTGGGTGCCTCTGTTTTCGACCACAAATTGATGCCACTGTCCTTTGACTAAGGTTGCTGGGGCTTTGCAGCTGATGCCGGGCGCGGAGTACGCGAGGTAAGGTTTAAAGATGTCCGCCGGTCCATGGTCCTTTTTTTTCCCGACGAGGCGCGGATCGTTTTCATCGTAAGTGAAATCGCGCTCTACAATGGACACAACTGCTTCCGTTTCATTTCGTGGAAGTCGGGCGTTTACATCCCCGATGTGCCAGACGGGGATCCCCGTCTTCGCAGGGAAAGGGGTGTTAATCAGCATCGAGAGCCGTGCCTCCTCTCCCTCGAACTTCACGCGATAGGACACGCGGACGTCTCTGGCTTTGAACCGTGGGTTAATCGATGTGCCGTGTGCCTTTCCGGGATGCTGTTTGGGGTCGTAGATACACGCAATCGCGCCGTCCCGCTGTTCCCACGTTTCGGGAATGTTCCAGGAGGTGATACCGAACAGCGCCTTGTCGACGGTTGCGTTGTTGAAGTCAGCTTTTACGAGCACCTTTCCTTTTGCGCTGCTTTGGGCACATGCGTTTGTGGTGAACAGGATGAGCGAGAGTAGAAGGGGAGTTGTTTTGTTCATGGGGGGTTATTTCATTTGGAAATCGGGGCTGCCGACCAACGCGTGCAGGAAAGATCGGAGCTCGAAATTTTGTTTCTGTGTTTGTTCCAAAATCCGCGCAGCGAGGGCTTCGTCGGAGAATCCAAAGGCTCGTCCCAGACCGTACTCGATCAACGCCTCAGTAAACCCTCGGGCGATCCGCTCCGGTTTCGCGGCGATCAAATCCCGCAGTTCGAAATAATTCTTAAATGCAGGCCCATTGTGAAAGGCACCCGCGGGTTCGATATTCCATTTCTTGTTTCCTACACCTTTCTTCTCGTATCCGTCTTCGGTTCGCCACTTCCCGGTGGCATCGAAATTTTCCAACCCGAACCCGATGGGATCGATTTTGCGGTGACAGGAGGCGCACTGGGGTTGTTCCTGATGCGCCATGAGGCGCTCACGTGTGGTGAGGAGTTTACCTTCGAGGCGCGAAAGCTGGGGCACATTCGGCGGGGCAGGGGGTGGGGGCTCGTGTAGTAGTTTGCGGAGGACCCAGGCTCCCCGCTCAACCGGGCTGGAGTCCTTCCCGTTGCTTCCCATCGCATGAACTGCGGCCATTCCTAGAAGGCCACCACGAGGGGAGCCCGGGGCCAATTTCACAGGTCGGAAAGCATCCCCACTGACACCTGGGATCCCATAATAGTTCGCAAGTAATCCGTTGATGACAACGAAGTCGGACTTGAGCAGAAGTGCCAAACTCTGGCGCTTCTGCAAAAGAGATGCGAAGGTCTCAAATACCTCCGTCCGCGCTGCCGCTTTGGTACTTTCATCAAACGTGCGATGTACTTTCGTATCGAACTGAAAGAAGTCGAGACGGTCCAAACCGAGCCACTGGTGAACAAACCCGTGCACAAAACCGGAGCTGCGGTGATCCTCGATCATTCGGTTGAGCTGTTGGGAAATGACCTCGGGCTTACTCAGTTGTCCGGTTTGGCTCAGGGTCAGCAATTCCGTATCCGGCGGAGCACTCCAGATGAAATAGGCGAGACGGGTTGCGAATTCGCGTTGTGTGAGGTGGCGACGAGTTGGGCCTGAACTCGGTTCAGCAAGATAAAGGAACCCGGGAGATGAGAGCACAACGCTCATGGGTTCCTTCAACGCATCGTAAAACGTTTCTCCAGCCTTGCGCCGGTCCTCAAATAGAGAAACCAGTCGGTCTAAATAAACGGGCTCGGGCTTAAGACCACGGAACGCACGGATGCTGAATTGCTCGAGTAAGGTTCGTGCGGTCTGATTCTCCGGGGTCTTTGGATCATGCGCCGCGAACAACTCAGTTATCGCTGGAGCGGATGGCTCCGCGAGAGGCCCTTCCCATTCCACCCAATCAATCCAAAGCGCCGGTTCAGGGCCCATACCGTTGACCTTGCGCGCGGCAGTGTAGAGATCATTGTCGAGGTTTACATCGCGCTTTTCACGGAGCACGAAGGTGCGCGGGCCGTTTCCGGTGATGTTCACAGGCACCTCGATGGTTTGCGGTTCATTGGTTGTTCCGCTAATCTGAAAGGTGTGCATCAATCGGAATTCCTCTCCACCAGAGGCTCGGCTTCCGAGGTCCACAAAGTGTCTCTCCTGCGGGGTGCCCTTCACTGCGCCGATTCGGAAGCGCAATTTGTATCTGCCAGGCTCGACCTTTTCGACTTCGTGTTTGGTTTTGAGCCATCCCGAAGGTTGGTCTGGCGGTAACGTAATTACTTCCTCGGTGTTAACGGTCTTAATGGTAAGGTACGCACCTGTCTGCGTGAGCGGATCGTTGAGATACCGCTCAAAAGTCGGTCCGTGTTCTTCGAAGACTTTCACTCGAAACTTTGCTTCTGTTTCATCAGGAATGCCCTTGCCAAAAGCGCTTGGCGGTTTGCTTCGATCGCTGTCGAGGTAGGCTTTTGCAATAGTGTAGCCTCCTTTGTAGTAGCCGTTGTAGACCCCACCTGCTTTTGCATTGGCGTGCAACTCGACCTCGCGGCGTTCTGTGATTTTCCGAGCGGATGAATCCTTCGATTGGGCTGTCGCCCTCAGTGCTTGTGTAAAGCTATCATCAATCGCTCGGCGGCCCAGCGTGAGGTACTGCTCAAATTGATCAGACGAAATAAAAAGTCCTGAACCCACCGTGTCGAATGTTCCAGATCCGCCGTCCTTGGGCAGATCATGAACGTCGGACTCCACACCGAGTAACTCACGAATGGTGTTTTTGTATTCACGCTGGTTGAGGCGGCGCATCGTAATGTTGCCGTGCTGGTCACTGAGTGTTTTGCGGGCGAGCACGAGTGTGTTGGCAACGGAATCGAGGAATTCGGTTTTGGCCCTTTTCTCCGGCTGTTTGGCGTCGTCCGGAGGCATTTCTCCCGAATTAATCTGGTTCAGAATTTTCTGCCAACGCTCGGCGGTTTCTACGGAGTCGAGCTTCATCGACACATTATCGAGGCGCAGTTTTCCCTTTTGTTTATCGGCGTTGTGACATTCGGTGCAGTAGCTATTGAAGAATTGACGGTGTTTTTCAGGAACGACCGCTTCGTTTGCGGGAAGCGCGTTTGTGGCTGTCAGAAAAACGGCGGCAAATAACGAATAACGTTTCATTGTCTCGTGGGATTCGGGATAGGCCGATGTTACGCGAGTATTTCCTTGGCGACTCCGGTGCTGTCGCCGTGGCGTTCTGCCGTTACTCCGATGCCTCGGAGTAACGTGAGCCAGACATTGGCGAGGGGAGTGTTTTTGGGCAGTACAATGTGCTGGCCGAGCTTGAGGCGAGCGGCGCCCCCGGCAAGTACGGTTGGGCAGTTATCCAAATAATGGATTGAACGAATATTGCTCCCGTAGGCGATGCAGCTGTGGTCAAATAGAGACGATCCATCGGCTTCCTTAACCGTCTTGAGTTTGTCGAATAGTCCGGCCAACAACTCGCTCTGTGCCGCGTCCCGTTTTTGCGAAGCCTCCGTTCGCTCGCCGGGTGTGTAGTGGCTCATATCGTGGGAGGCAACTTTGGACCCGAGGCTTGCCAGCAGGGTCTGAACGGGCTGGCGATAGGTGATTACGCGTGTGGCGTCCGTCTGAAGTGCAGCCACGATTAGGTCGTACATCACTTTGATTTCCTCACGCCCGGCGAGACCTGGCTTGGGTTCCGGCATCGGCGCTTTAGCCTTGGGAACCGTGAGCCATTGTTCGTCTTTGCCCAGGCGGGTTTCGATATCGCGTATACTTTGGAAATATTCGTCCAGTTTGTCCGTGTCTGTTTTGCTGAGTCCTCGTTGGACGCGCCGGGCATCTTCAAGGACGGTATCAAGGACACTGCGCCTTTGTTTTAGTGCGGCCTGACGTTGTTCAAGGGGGAGCGTGTCGTCGGAAAAGAGCCGGTGATAGGCGACGACAGGATTGTCGAGGCCAGCCATGGGTTTGCCTCGTTGATCCCAAGCCAAAGAGAGTCCCGGTCCGTGGCCCGAATTTTGGACGTCCGGGGTGTTGAGTTGGATGGACGCGTAACGCGTGTCGGTTCCGAGGAAACCGGCGGCGACTTGATCTGCGGAGATGGAGTTATGGAAACTCTGGCCGGGCTCCGCATAACGATTCGCACCGGTGAGCCAGAAGGTGCTCCCCCAATGCGCTTCGTTGGTGAACTTGTTCGTGCAGCCTTGGACGACTGTGAAGTCTTTTTTGTGGCGTTCGAGTGGCGCAAGCCCTGGAGGCAGTGTGTAACTGGAGCCGGTTTGTTTGAGATCTGGAAACCACGTCTCATTCGTGACGCCCCAGCCGAACCCGAGAAACACCATTCGTTTTGGCGGCGTGGTGGAATTTTCAGCCGCGAAAGCGCGGAAGCCCAGTGACGGCAGAAAGGGAAGTGCGATGAGGGAACCTGCGGTGCTCCGCAGAAAATGACGGCGAGAGAGGGAGGATGGATTCATGGGGGGAGAAAACTTTCACAGGGGGATTGCCGCGAGCGGGCAGGACTTAGCAGATGATTTTAAAATGAATTACTTTTTTAGTTTATAAGAGGGCGGGTGCGTTGGTACTTCATGCAGAGGAGGACGTTTGTGGCGGGTTAGAGCTGCCAGTATGATGTTTTTGGGCATGGAATTAGTCATCACTGAAGCATGCCTCGTACCCCGCGCCGAATTCCCGTGGGCTCCGGGTTGAGCCCTTTTCGCATAGCCGGCTGCTACGGTCTAAGGCGCATAACAGCAGCCAGTAGCTTCCCGAGGTTCATCGAAGCGTGGCTCAAGCTGGTATGGAGGGTATTCCCAACGACTGCTTTGAGCCGATTGGGTTCTAATCGATGCTGTGTTTATAACCGTCCAATCGCTGGTCCCACTGCCGCCTATGGAGTCTTAAGACGAAATCCCAGGGGCATAAAACTCGCACCCTTGCGAGTCGTCATGGTGACCTCCTCATACTGTGGATCAACAGCCTGCTTCTCAAGCACCACTGATTCCGGCCCGCTCGCGAATATGCGATTCTGATATTCATCCGGCAGCGCAGTACTCGAAACCACGCGGTAACGCTGCAACATTGCGATGTCCACCGGCGCCTCAAAGTAGTCGCGGAGTTGACTGATTTCGGTTGGTTGTTGCCCGTTGTTGGCCTGTGCAAAGGCCCGTATCGCTTGCTGCAAATTTAATTGAAAGACCGACTTAGCCTTCTCTCGAAAAATGGCACTAGCCTTGCGTATCTCCGCCTCGGTGGCAGGCATGTGGTCGCCGAACACCTGGGACAGCATCTGGGTAAATAGCAACCAATCGGAGGCATTCAACAAATTCAATTCCGGGATTTCAGCGCCCGGACGCTGCCTGAATAACCTGTCGTGCAGCAGCTCTGCTTCCCCCTTCAACGAGTTCACCGATTCAGTAAACGGATCGCTCCCAGGCGGCGTTGGGGATTGAGAAGCCGCCGCCGTTTCGGTCTGTTGCCGCGCATTTGTTTGTCGAGCGATCGATTCCTCGATCTGATTCAGTCGGCTGGTGCTGTCATCGTGCTCGGCACGCAAGTGTTGACGCTCCTCCGTGAGTGCCGCCACCTGCTGTTGACGATCGACTAGTCCTTGGCTGTGGGCGTTTACCAACCATGTTTGATAAACTGCTATACCAGTAGCCAGAGCCAACACCCCTGCGCTGAGAATTCTCTTGCTCATGGATTCCCCTCCCAACGTGAGGTGCGATGTCCTCCCTTCAATTTGAAAAAGTATCGCGAGTCATGCTTCGGATCCGCAGGAGGCGTCATTTCAATCAGAAGCATCTCGGACGGGTCTCTCACAAACCCTGGGACCCTGTTGAGCAGTTCACTACTCACGTCACGGGCAGCGGCCAGCTGGTAACGCATTAGTAGGGCATCATCAATCGGTTCCTTAAAATACGGTTTAAGTTGCTGCAAACTGGCAAGAGTTTGGCCGGGATTGGATTGGGCAAAAGCATCTGAGGCGAGGTGAACTGCTAAATGAAAACCCTGTTTAGCTCCCCCACGTATCATAGCCATGATTTCGTGCACGTGTTCCTCGTTTCGGAGGTCCAGTTTCAAGGCCTCGATTTGTTCGGCCAGTGTTATCCAGAGGGATTCTTTCAAAAGCTGCATTTCTGGAATCATGCTTCCGGGTCGGCTTTCGAACAGACGGTACAGTTGCTCTGAGCGACCTTTGAGTTCTCGGATCCGTTTGCCGAAGGGATCGGGGGCCACATTGGCCGACGGCGACTCCTGCGCTGGCAACGCTGCCGTTTTGGGGCGATCGGTGCGTGCGAACGTCTCGTTTCTGGGCAGTTCCGCTTGCGCCTCAGAAAGCCGTTTCGCCAACCCTTCGTTCTCAGAGCGAGTTGTCGCGATCTGTTGCTCCAGTGTTTTTATCGTTACGCTGAGCCCTTCTTGTTGCTCTTTGACACTGACGGCTTGCATGGCCTGGTAAAGGGCCACGCTGACCATCAGGCAAGCAGCAACCGGAATGGTCGGCGTGATGAGGTTTCTGATTGGTTGTGCCATGGTTAATATACTTCGGTGTTTATAAAACGCATCGCTCTTCATCCGATCTCACGCGCGCACCCACGCTGCTGGTCGTTATTTGCAAGAAAACGGGTGTTTGTATTCGGTGCGGTTATCCAGTGTTTACTGAAACCTGAGAAGACTCTCCTGTTTGCGTGCATATAGGGGAAAACGTTCACAAGAGGACTGCCGCCGGGGTGACGGACTTAGCAGACGGTTTTCGGAAACATTCGTATGCCCTGCATTCTAATCACGAGACGAGGTAATCAATCGGTGTGGACGTGAGTGCACTTCATCCAGTCTTACTTCTCTGGGATCCGAAAAGGAGGGGGCGTGACTCGGCCCCTCGCCCGCTTCCGACTCACCACGCAGCCGGAAGCAGGAAGTGCGTTACCGTTGCTGAGCCGTTACGGTTTGACGATTGTGATCAGCGTGGTGGCCAATTTGCCGCTGTCAGTGGCAGTGACCCGATAGGTTCCAGGTGTGCTGCCCGCTGTGAAACGTCCTGTGGTGGCGTCGATCGAGCCGCCCCCCGATACGCTCCAGGTTGTCGCTGAGGGTTGCATCTTATCTCCGAACTGGTCGGTGCCATTTAGAGAGAACAGAACGCTGCCCCCCACAGGTAAAGAGGGTGTAAGTGGCATCAGGGTCAGACTCTTTGGTATCTGGCTGACGGTAGTAGTTGTGATACTTTCGAGCTGCTGTCCTCCGGCATCTTGGAGGGTCACCTTAAACTGATAGTTTCCGGCTTTTTTGAAGGTGACCCATGTGTCGTTGGCCGCATTGGTCCCATTGACAGAAAACTCTACTGGAGCTGGGGGAGTGCCTGCTAGGGACCACGTGTAGGTGAGTTCGGTGAGGGGGCAGTCGTTTGAGGCGCGCACCTGCAATAGTGCCTTATTAATATTGTTGGTATACGTGACACGCGCTGCGATTCGGAGCGAAAGAGGAGTCGGCTCTTTAGCCAGCAAGATGGTTAGCGGGCTGATACCAGGGGCCATATGCGAAGTGTCGGTACCTTCGACCGCCCAAAGGGGATAGAGACCCGGGGTATTGGGTACAAAATTGGTGGATGCTCCGTCTGGATTTTTCGCGAGGGGAGTGAAACTGTCGGCGCTGTTGGCTGTGTACCACACGGTTTCCGCATCACCTTGCAGCGTCACTGGACGCTTGGCGGTCATCGTGAAGTAGCCCGTAAAAGCAGCTCCCGGTACGGATGGGCCTGTGGCAGGGAGGTTGTGTTGGCGGGTCGCGATGGCACGCCAGAGCCACGATAGTTCCTCCGTTGCGAACCAGCTCATGGTGCGTTTTCTGGCGGCGGACAGGGCGCCAATTTCAGGAGAATTTGGAGCGTAAACGGCGGCGAGTGGGCTTTCTGTGGTCGAGTTATCGCCCAGCCATCCTTTGTCCTCGGCGAGAGGGAGGAGTTTCGGTTGGGTGCCTGGAGTCCAATTCTTGGGAAGACGAAGATCGATCATGCGATCGAGGAAAAGAGCGGCGTAATAGTGCCCGTATCCGCTGTCGGAGTGACCCTGCCCATAATCAGGAATGATCTGCCAGAGTGCGCCGTGTTGGCGATCATAAGCAAAAGCGTTTTTAATTGCTGGGGCTCGAGACGTGTCGTTTTCTCCGTAAACAATCAGTCCGGGAATATCCCATGCACCAACTTCTCCCCTCCGCCCTTGTAATTGGGGGTAGGATATACCTTTGTTATGGGCGAAGGCAATCGCACGACTGTGGAGCATCCTGTCAGCGGTAACAAAAATGGCATAACCGCTCCCATTGGAGAATCCGTAAGTGGCTACGGGAGCCGTTTGAAGTTCCGGATGCCCCGAGGTGGCGCTCATTTTATTTATGCCTGCAACAAGAATGGAATTATCTGAGTAAAATGAGTTGTCGTAAAATGCGGCGCCGCTGGAGAAACGAAGGCCCATGAGTGCAAAGTTATGTTTTTTGGCGACGGCCTTAAAAAAGAGGTCTCCGGCGGCTTCGTTCGCCACACTGCGTGCGTCGCCCCCCAGACCCGGAGCCATCACGAGGATTCCTCTGAGTTGCTTGACGCCTTCTGGGTACCACATACGCATTTGGAGTTCGCCAGTGGGATTTCCTGCACCGGGCGTATAAGGGACGGAATCTTCAACGACTGTGGCGTAAGCCATAGGCGTCAGGCTGATGAGGGACAGAGTACGGAGTAGTGCTGCTTTCATTGTGTTATGGGGGTATGCGGCAGAGTTTTGATTGTCTCTACCACCCTGACTCCGCAGGTCTGTGGCGTTTTGGACAAAAAAGTTTCAGATCTTTTAAAGGGCGCGCAGCAGATGAGAGGCGGCCGGCAAGAGCGTACTTTTTTCGGGGAGATTGCAAAATGCGTGTCCAAAAATCAGAATACTTGTGGAGTAAATAGGATGAACCCTTTCCCCCCCGAAAGTGCAGATCCGAGTCAGGACTCTCCCTGCAAATCGGATTCGCTCCCTCAAGAGCAGTTCACGCTTTTGCTTTTTCAAGCGGAGGTAGAGTTACGGCGTTACGTGATGGGTTTTGTCCCAAATAGCGAGGACGCCCGTGATATCGTGCAGGAGACGATGGTGGCGTTGTGGCGGTCCATGGATAAATACGACTGTTCCAGGCCGTTTGTTCCGTGGGCCTGTCGTTTTGCGCTAAACGAAGTCCGGCGTTTTTTGAGATCGGAGTTCAAGCGCCGGAGATTGTTAGCTCCCGATGTCGTGGATATGCTGGAAACACGCCGCGAGATAACGGCTGGGAGTTTGGAGGTTCGAAGCAGTTTCCTGCAGGATTGTCTCGGTCTGGTTCCGGAGGACCTACGTGGGTTGATCCGCGACTACTATTTTCACAGGGTTGGAGTGGACGCGATTGCGGCGCGTATGAACAAAAGGGCGGAGGCGGTTTACAAGTCTCTGCAGAGGGTTCGGCAAGCGCTGTACCAGTGCATCGAAAAGAAAGTCGGAGCATCAATTTGAACTATGAAAACACCTTCTCCCTTGGCGGTTTTGATTCACGCGTATCTCTCGGGCTCCTGCTCTGAGGATCAGGTTGAAGAGCTCAACTCGCGGTTAAGACACGACGAAACGGCGAGAGATTTGTACCTCAGATTGGCACAGATTCATTCG
>JBAXNG010000007.1:0-161415 GCA_037133875.1 Verrucomicrobiota bacterium
CAGGAGCAGCGGCAGGAGCAGCGGCAGGAGCAGCGGCAGGAGCAGCGGCAGGAGCGGCGGCAGGAGCGGCGGCAGGAGCGGCGGCAGGAGCGGTGGCAGGAGCGGTGGTTTGAAGCTGATTGAGGGTTTGGATGAGACCGCTGTAGTCGGTGTCGCCTTCTTTTTTAGTCGCTTCGAGCTCGGAAATGATTGCTCGTATTGCGTCTCCGGTTGCCAGGAGGGCGGACGCAATCATTGGGTTAAAGGCGAGCGTGCCGTCTCGGATTAAAACGAGTAGGTTTTCACCTGCATGTGCGATGGCTTCTAACTTGTGGAGAGCCAAAAAGCCGCAGGTGCCTTTTATCGTGTGAAGTGTTCGGAAAATCGCAGCGATCGTCTTCGGGGAGTCGGGGGTCTTTTCTAGAACGAGCAGACCAGCGTCGTACTGATCTAGGTTTTCCAGACTCTCGATAAAGAACTCGTTGAGCGGATCGGTCATTGCAGTGGCGTTTAAGGTGCGAGTTCAACCTATAGACTTAGCAAATCTGGTGCCATAGGACGATTTGCGACTTTTTCGATGCGCGGGTGGATGTTTCGGGTGACAAACTTGAAGGCTCTGCGTTAGAGCTATGTTTGAATGAAGGTTCTGGTAGCTGACGATAACGCCTTAATTCGCGAGCTGCTCAGGCAGGCTTTGGTTCCCCTAGATTGGGAGATCGAAGTGCTTTCTGAGGGCGAGGCCGCGGTTGCGTATCTTAGTGCCTTGGAGGAACCTGTGGTTGCGTTGATCGATATTGAGTTACCCGGAGTTTCGGGTATTGAGATCGCTAAGAAGTTCTCCGGCCGCCATGCTGAACACGCGGTTTTCGTGATGCTGGTGACAACGAAGTGTGATCCGGTGCCAATTGAAGAAGGGTTACATGGCGGAGCGGTAGATGTAATTGTATTACCGTCTGATCCGATGATTGTTCGCGCGAGGGCTTATGTTGCTGCGCGGATGATGTTAAGGATGGCGACGTCTGGTGCTCATGCCGGTCATGCAACCGAGGGTTCAATGGTTGTAACTGAACCGAACGTTCGTGTGACTGGTACGACGTTGAAGGGGCGATTTTTGAAGTTTTCAGCGCTAGGCAAAGCCCCCGATTATATACTCGAGGCGATCGTGGGGATGGGCTTCGCGAAGGCGCGTTTCATTGATCAGCATGTTTTTGCCCAATCTGAGCCTAGTTATGCGTCTTGGTGTTGTATCGTAGCTCCTAACTGTGGCGTTTGGGTGGATGTGTTGGTGGAGACCGATCGCAATATTGCGATGGATTTGTTTGAGAAGCTTACTGGAGTTCCTGCTGATTGCGCCAAGGATGCGACGGATACATTGGGTGAGATTGTGAATCTGATCCAAGGAGGAATTAAATCCGCGCTTCAGGCCGAGGGGCATGAGACGATGACTCCTGTCGTGCCGAAGCCAGTTCCTGGAGGAAGTCTTCGCAAGTTGAATGAACACATGCCGGATCGAGTCCGGGTTGTGGTGGATATTGATGGTTTGGTGTTCTGTGTGACGTTGTTTGTTTTCAATCGCCCGATGATTCGTAAGAGCATTGAAGGGCTGCGTCAGCGTGACGTCACAGCGGAAGCGTTGCCGATGCCTCACGGGGTTGATTTGAAGATGCTCAATCGCGGGGTGATGTTGGATGATCGTTGGATCACCAATCTTCGGAACCGTTTTGTCGGAGATAGTCGTCGATTGTCTTGTAACGTTGTGGAGCCGCCTCCGTTGATCAACTTGCTGACAGGTCTGACGATTAAAGCCGACGCATAGACTTGTTTGGTTATCGAGCGAGGCCTCGCGGCTTGATCGTTCCCCCTCTTTCCATTCAGTGTAAGAGGATGTCTTTTTCACCATTATTGTCGCTTTCAGAGAATCTTGGGGTTTTGGGGTACGTTGATTCTTTTCAGCGACGTCACCTTGGTTCCGGTTCGCAGGAGCATGTGGTCATGCTGGACGCGATTGGTGTTCAGTCATTTGCGAAGCTGGAGCAGGCGACTGTGCCTGCGGAGATTCGTTTCGGGAAACGGTTGAACCTTCCGGATGCGCTAGGTGAGTTTGCCGCGCTTTCGGAACTCAAGCGGATTGCAGCCGGGAACCGAGTTTTCAAGAGCTTCCTTGGACAAGGATACCATGGGTGCATTGTGCCTCCGGTAATTCAGCGAAATATTCTCGAAAACCCCGCCTGGTACACGGCTTATACCCCGTACCAAGCGGAAATTGCGCAGGGACGACTCGAGGCGCTCGTTAACTTTCAGACATTGGTCACCGACTTGACTGGGTTGGATGTGGCGAATGCGTCTCTTTTGGATGAGGGGACGGCAGCAGCGGAAGCCGTTGCTATGGCTTTGGCAGCAAGTAAATCCAAGGAAGCGGATACTATTTTTGTGGATGAGGAGTGTCATCCGCAGACTATTGCAGTCGTAAGGACGAGAGCGGAGGCGCTGGGGGTGAATGTTCTGGTGGGGTGTCCTCTGGATTGTGCGTTTGATGGAAAGACGTTTGCGGTGCTGGTTCAGGTTCCCGGAACATCGGGCACGATCGTGGATTATTCGGAGTTGGCAACCCGAGCGCATCAAGGCGGTGCGCTTCTAATTGCGGCAGCCGATCCGCTGGCGTTGACGCTCATTCAGCCTCCTGGGGAATGGGGGGCAGATATTGCCGTAGGGTCCACCCAGCGCTTTGGAGTTCCTATGGGGTTTGGTGGTCCTCATGCAGGGTATATGGCGACTCGCGATTCTTTGAAGCGACTGATGCCGGGGCGTTTGATTGGCGTTTCGAAAGATCCTCAAGGACGTCCCGCCTATCGCCTATCGCTGCAGACACGTGAGCAACACATCCGCCGGGATAAGGCGACCAGTAACATTTGTACGGCGCAGGTTTTGTTGGCGGTGATGGCTTCTATGTATGCAGTCTACCATGGTCCTGAGGGGCTTCGGGCGATTGCGCGTCGGGTTCATCGTGCTGCTCGGGTACTTGCAAAAGGGCTGTCTGCTCTAGGATACAAAATCCGGCCCGGAGTGTTTTTTGACACTGTGTCGGTTCAACTGTCTTCCGTTGAGCGAGACGCTTGGATTGTCCGGGCATGTCAGGCGGGACTGAACTTGCGCTCTCTACCAAGCGGGGTAGCGATTAGCTTGGATGAAACCACCGGAGTTGAGGATCTCGTGGCGATTCTCAAATCAGCCGGGGCAACGGGAGCTGTGCCGCTTGAGGAGTACCTGACGGCTGTTGATTCAGAGGCGGTGGTTGTGGAAACGAGACAGTCGGCTTTTCTGGAGCACCCGATTTTTAACACACACCACACGGAGACGGAAATGCTTCGTTATGTGCGTAGTTTGGAGGCGAAAGACCTTTCCCTAGTGCATTCCATGATCCCGCTGGGGTCTTGTACGATGAAGCTGAACGCTACGAGTGAAATGTTTCCAGTCAGTTGGCCGGAGTTCTCTCAGTTGCACCCGTTTTGTCCTCCGGATCAGGCGCAGGGGTATCAAGAGTTGTGTACTCAGTTGGAAAATTGGCTCGCGGAGATTACCGGATTTGCGCGTGTTTCTTTAGAGCCGAATGCGGGATCTCAGGGCGAGTATGCCGGTCTTCTTGCGATTCGTGCTTATCACCGTTCTCGAGGTGATTTTCATCGGAATATCTGTTTGATTCCGACAAGCGCCCACGGAACCAATCCGGCGAGTGCGGTTATGGCTGGGATGCATGTGGTGGGAGTGGCGTGTAGTGAAGATGGTGATATCAACGTTGCCGATTTGCGTGCAAAGGTGCAGTTGCATCGAGAGAATCTTGCAGCGCTGATGGTTACTTATCCCAGCACACACGGGGTTTTTGAGGAGGGGATTCGCGATATTTGTGATCTCATTCACGAAAACGGAGGCCAGGTGTACATGGATGGCGCCAACATGAATGCGCAAGTGGGGTTGTGTCGTCCCGGGGATTTTGGAGCGGATGTTTGCCACCTCAACCTGCACAAGACGTTTTGTATTCCCCATGGGGGAGGCGGTCCTGGGGTTGGGCCTATCGGCGTAGCAGCTCACCTGGCAGAGTTTTTGCCGAGCCATGTGATCGGGGCTCCAGTTGGAGCGGTTTCCGCGGCACCACGGGGCAGTGCTTCGATTCTTGTTATTCCGTGGATGTATCTCCGGATGATGGGGCCTGAGGGACTCGCTGATGCTACTCGTGTTGCTATTCTAAATGCTAACTACATCGCGTCGCGTTTGGATGCCTATTTCCCTGTGTTGTTCAAGGGACGGAGCGGACGTGTTGCGCACGAGTGTATTCTCGATCTGCGCGGGTTTAAACAGACCACCGCGGAAGATGTTGCGAAGCGTCTGATGGACTACGGATTTCACGCTCCAACCCTAAGCTGGCCCGTTGCAGGAACGCTGATGGTTGAGCCTACGGAAAGTGAGTCGCTCGCTGAATTGGACCGGTTCTGTGAGGCAATGATTTCGATTCACGCTGAAATGACAGCGGTTGAGGAAGGGAAAATGGATGGAGTTAACAATCCACTGAAGAATGCACCTCACCCAGCGGTCGTTGTTTGCTCGGATTCGTGGGATCGTCCCTATTCGCGGGAACAGGCTGCTTTCCCCGCTTCCTGGCTCAGAGAACGCAAGTTTTGGCCGTCAGTGGGCCGAGTGGATAACGTATGGGGGGATCGTAACTTATTTTGTTCCTGTGTTCCTGTGGAGCAGGCATAGCCCCAGCATTTAACTAGCGGCGGATTAAAGGCGTTGGAGTGTATGCTCTAGCGTCTTTTCTCTTGTGGGGATCAAGTGGGGGCCTCTTGGGGGATTCTGGGTTGTATGGTGAGGAAGAGCGGTGGAGTGTGTGTGGATGACTCGTCCTGATGGCCGTTCGAATGACCAATTACGTCCAATTTCCTTCACACCTGGGATCGCTCCAAATGCGACTGGGTCAGTGTTGGTTGCTTTTGGTGACACCCGCGTGATTTGTAGCGCGACGATAGAGGAGTCGGTCCCCAGATGGATGAAGGAGCAGCAAGTGAGCGGGGGCTGGTTAACCGCAGAGTATTCGATGTTGCCGTATTCGACACTGGAGCGGAAGGCTAGGGATTCGTCTCGGGGCAAGGTGGATGGGAGAAGTGTGGAGATCCAGCGGCTCATTGGGCGTTCTTTGCGTGCAGCGGTGGATTTGGGGGCGTTGGGATCCCGTACGCTTTGGGTGGATTGCGATGTGTTGCAGGCGGATGGGGGTACGCGTACGGCTGCGATCACTGGGGGGTGTGTTGCGGCCGTTTTGGCGTGCCGTAGGCTGGTGGAGAATCGGAAGCTCAAAAAACTGCCAATACGACAATTGGTGGGGGCGGTTAGTGTTGGAATTTACCGGGGGGAGCCTGTTCTCGATTTGAATTACGTTGAGGACAAAGACGCGTCGGTGGATATGAATTTGGTGGTGACGGAGGGGGGCCAATACGTGGAGGTACAGGGCTCTGGGGAGGAGGCGGTGTTTTCTCCGGAGGAATTTCAGAGGATGTTGGAGCTTGGGGGTGCTGGTGTTCGGCAACTCATTGCTGCGCAGAGGTCAGTGCTTGGAATTGAGTTGGAAGGGGCCTGTACGATTTGAAAATATTTCGAAGATATTATGTCCACTTTACTGAAAACGCTTGACCCAAAGCGTCCTGTTCTACACCTTGCGCCCCCCAATTTTTTTATTCCTGAAGGAGATACGCTATGAGTCGAGTTTGCAGCATTACTAACGCAAAGCCCTCCCGGGGATCGGTGATCCACCGCCGCGGTTTGGCAAAGAAAAAAGGTGGTATCGGTCAGCACGTGACGAAAGTCGTGTCGCGTACCTTTGTCCCGAATTTACAGACAAAACGCATCTGGGTGCCTGAATTGAACCGTTTCGTAACAGTGAAGCTCACTGCGCGCGCACTAAAGACGGTTACGAAGAACGGCGCTTATGCGACCTTGAAAAAGGCTGGGATCCTGTAATTCCAGATACCCTTTTCCCTAATATAAACATAAATCATGGCCTACAGCGTACAGAGCAAAAAGTCCGGGAAGACCTACTTCCTTCACGCGCGCAATCAAGTTCTCAAGGGCGGGCAGACCGTTACCTTGTATTTCTTTGCAGGTGAAGTGAAGGACGGTGCGATTGACGCACTTCCAGCCGGATACGAAGTGTCTGAGAATACTTCGACTGGTCTTCCCCTTTTGAAGAAGGCAGCAAAGTAATTTAAACAGCGATTTTAAATAATCCCAAAGGGCTCCATCTGTGTGATGGAGCCTTTTTGTTTTCGGTATATGGCGCTGTTAACGTGCGCGTGGATGAAATTTGTGGTGAATGGCTTTGAGCCTTTTCTGTTCGACGTGAGTGTAAATCTGGGTCGTCGAAATATCCGCGTGCCCCAGCAGTTCCTGTATGATTCGCAAATCGGCGCCATTCTCTAGAAGATGTGTGGCAAAGGAGTGCCTCAATAGGTGGGGATAGACGTTGCTTGGCAGCCCTGCCATCTGGGCTAGTTCTTTCACAAGCTGCCAAATTCGGTCCGGTGTGAGTGCGTGTCCCCGAACCGACAGGAAAAGGTGGCTACGCGTCTGCTTACGGACCAATTCCGGGCGTTCCCGGGCCAGATAGACCTCGATTGCTTCGGCGGCTTTGGTGCCCACAGGAAGGACGCGTGTTTTGTCGCCTTTCCCTGTTACGCGCAGGATTCGGTTTTCGAGATCCAGATTTTCTAAACGTGCGCCGCAAAGTTCGGAAACACGTAGTCCGCAGGCATAGAGCGTCTCGAAAATGGCGCGATTTCGTAATGTGAGCGGGCCTGTTTCCGGGATGCTTTCGAGCAGACGCTCGATTTGTTGTTCGTTCAGTGTTTCCGGCAGATAGCGCTCCACCCTAGGGAGTGGTAGAGCGTCGGCGTAGTCGCGGGTGATGCGTTTGTTTTGCAGCAGCCAACGGAAGAATACTTTGATCGCCACCACGACCAGTTTAATCGAGGCGGTGGCGTAGCCTGCTCGTTTTCTGTGTGCGAGAAATTCGGTGAGCTGGGCTTGGGTGATTTCGCCAGGAGCGCTGACCGAGTGCGTTTTGGCCGCCCAATGTGAAAACGCCTCGAGCGAAAGTCGGGTAGAAAGTTGGTAATTCTCCGAAAGACCGCGTTCGGTGGCCAGATAGAGCAGGAAGTCCTCGATTTCGCTTTGCATGAGCTGTTGTGGGGGCGCGCGAGGAGAAGCGGGTCTGTCTTCTCTATCTTAGGAGGAAGCCGAGTCTACTGGGTGCAGGCTCGGCTGGATGGCGTAGCCGCAGATCACTTCAGGGCTGAACCGGTGAGGCGTTCGTAGGCGTCTAAATATTTCGCGCTGGTACGCTGGACAACCTCATTGGGCAGATTGGGGGCAGGAGGGGTTTTGTCCCAAGTCAGAGTTTCGAGGTAATCGCGGACGAATTGTTTATCAAAACTCGGCGGACTGATGCCTAGGCGATATTCGGATTCAGGCCAGAAACGCGAGGAGTCTGGGGTTAAACATTCGTCGATCAGGATAACCTCGCCGTCCAAAATTCCGAATTCGAATTTGGTATCGGCGATGATAATACCGCGTTGTGCGGCGTAGGCGCGGCCTTCTTCATAGAGGGAGATGGCGTATTTTCTGACTTTTTGGGCAACATCCTGACCTAACAAAGAAACACATTGATCCCAGGGAATGTTCTCATCGTGACCACTTACCGCCTTGGTGGAAGGGGTGAAAAGGGTTTCCGGGAGTTGTTGGGCTTGCTGAAGTCCTTCGGGTAGGGTGATGCCGCAAATACTCTGGGAGGTCTGGTATTCTTTCCAGCCGGAACCTGCTATGTACCCGCGTACGACGCATTCTACGGGGAGAGGGTGCGCTTTTTTAACAAGCATGGAACGGCCACTTAGTTCGGCTTCAAATGGCCGGAGGTTTTCCGGAAATTGGGAAAAATCGGTCGCGACGATGTGGTTTGGCAGAAAGGTGAATCGTTCAAACCAGAACGCTGAAAGGCTGGTTAAGACATCGCCTTTACGTGGGATTGCGTTGGGTAAAATACAATCGAAGGCCGAGATGCGGTCAGAGGCCACGAGTAGGAGATGTTCTCCCAGATCGAAGATCTCGCGAACTTTCCCGGAAGCGACTTTCCGAATACCTGGCAAATCAAGGGAGTGAAGGAGCATAGAATAGAAAAGGTGTACGGTTACAGTAAGGCTTCCCGCATCACTTCATGAACGAGAGGCCAGGCGATGTCTTCTTGTTGTTGCCAGATTCCGGGGCGTACCGGCAGAACGAATAGATTTTTACCATTACGGAACTTCTTATCCAGTTGTAAGGCGCGGAGCATGGGGTCGAAGAGCTTCGTGTGACCGGGGTAAGTGGTGGGTAATTGAGCGCGTCGAAGTTGGTTTTCGAGTTGCCCGAGCAGATCTTGCCCACAGATCCCGAGTCGAATGGCGAGTTTTGTTGCGGCAACCATACCGATGGAAATGGCTTCGCCGTGGGTGAGTGCGTAGTGAGCGCTCAGTTCCAGTGCGTGACCAATGGTGTGGCCGAAGTTCAGGACGTTGCGGATCCCGAGTTTATCCAGTTCGTCTTTTTGAACGACGTTTGCCTTGAGTTGCACACAACGGGCGACGACTTCGATTAGCGTATCTGCGTCAAGGGCGAGTAGTTTTTCAAGGGAGTCCTCTTTTAGGGCATCGAAGAGAGATGCGTCACATACGACACCGTATTTGATCACTTCGGCTGTGCCGGACCGGAGTTCTCTTGGGGAAAGAGTGCGTAGCGCTGCGAGGTCACAAAAGACGAGGCGCGGTTGGGAGAAGGAGCCCATGATGTTTTTGACTCCCCCAAAATTGACGGCGACTTTTCCGCCGACGCTGGAGTCGACAGCCGAGAGGAGAGTTGTAGGAACTTGAACGAACGGGATCCCACGGCGGTAGACTGCAGCGGCAAAGCCTCCGAGATCACCGACGACTCCTCCGCCGAGCAGGATGACTAGAGGGGCGGCTCCAGCGTCGGGGAAATGTTCGAGAAGAGCGGCGCAGGTGCGGGAAAATTCGTCCCAGTTTTTACCTTCTTCGGAGGCTGGAATGTCGTGTCGGACGACTCGAGTGAAGCCAGCGGAGTGAAGGGATGCTTCGAGAGTGGGGAAATAGAGCGCGCCGACTTGGGGGTTTGTGAGGACGAAAGCGTTGGTTTGCGGAAGGTTATGTTCGCGCAATGTGGGGCCGATGGCGGGGAGGCAGTCGGAACCGATGAGGACAGGGTAAGAGCGGGGGCCGAGATCAACGTCAACACGTGTGAGCATGGAGAGTGTATTAGCGAGTAAAAGAGGGAGGGGACAGGCAATCCTTAGAGACCGTGGAGGCGTGTTGGAAACGTTTCCGAGCAACAGAAGGAAAATCGAGGGAGGGTGTTAAAGAAAAAGGGCAGCCCGGAAGATCCGAGGCTGCCCTTTTGGAGAAACGTTAAGCGAGAAGCTTAGAACGCGAGACCGAGTCCTGCAGAAACAACAACGTCGTTCTGTGGAGTTTGGGTAGCGTTGTTGAGGCCGTTCGCTGTGTTGTAGTAGGTTACGCCTGTGTTTGCTGTCCAAGTTCCATAGGACTTGGAAACAGGAAGGGTGTAAGCGAGGTTCAAGCCAGCGGAGAAGTATCCGTAACCGTTCTTGTTATAGAACCCGTTCGTTCCGAAAGCGAGAGCCATAGGAAGCGTTACGTTGATTGGGCCAACTGCTGTTCCTGGAGCGATGCTGAGCTCCCAGTAGTTGCCTTCCTTCTGGTTAGTGCCGGCTGCGCGACCGGGGGTGTTGCCAACTGGGCCGCCATTACCGACTTTTCCTTCGAACTCAGCAACGTGTGTGAATGCAGGATGAAGTGCGAATGCGCCGAGAAGATCGGAATCATCGAAAGCGAGCTTGGACTGAAGTCCGAGAGCGGTTTTGGCTGTATCACCAGGGTAGGTGTCGATCAGGAATGTTTCCGTCAACGTGAACTTACCGGAGGTAAGAGCGATCGAAGGAAGGAAATCGGACTCATACCAAGTGTTGGTTGTGCTGGATCCAGCGACAACTGGCTTCTTGTGGGAGCCTGTATCAGAGAAGCTGTTCCAGAGGCCGAGACCTACAACTGCTTTGTTGATGAACCCGTCGCCCTGATAGGCCTTGAAGTTCAAGTCCAAGTAAGGCTGGAAGCTGGCGGAGTGGTCTACATTGACTACGCCACGGCTGTAATATGCGGAAACCACGTTTACGCCGATGTCGCCAGTGATGGCGCTCTCAGCGAGCTTCTCAGGAGCGGGTGCACAGCACTTCTTTGCTGGTGTTCCTGCGAAGGAAAGAGTGGGGAGGGCAACTACTGCAGCGATTGCACAAAACTGTGCTACGGTGTTTTTCGTCATAATGGGTGTGTCTTTTTTTTGATGGCGGCCAGATTTGAAAATCCGGGGAAGTCGCCGTCGGGCGCTTTTAGTGCCAAGCATGTTAAGCCTGCGCAAGTATAAAATGTAACAATTGCGCGACAAATTATCGTCATTAATGTCACATTTTAGCCACAGTTCCTGCCAGAGTGTCGGAATTTATGGCGCGTAACCGTTGTGTAGCCCGCCGCAGCCATTCCGTGATTTATACCGCATATTGTGTGGCGAGCCTCATTTTTTTGTCGCTGGGGGTAGTCTCGATTTATCCGAAAGTAAGGCTCTTTGCCCCGCAGTATGCTTCGATTTTCGCCCCAAAATAATTTTTGGTTCAATCGCCCCGAGCCTCGTTGCTTTATCAATCGAAACTCGCCCCCGCTCTCATCCCAGCTAATTTAAGACACTCTCGGAGTCTCCTTATCGGCCAACGATCCGACGCAGATCCGGTGCCTGCTTCCCCAAGCTTTTGTAAATCGCATTTCGGATCGTGTCTTGAGCGACCCTTAGTTGCATCGCATTCTCGGAAATCCATTTAACACTGATAGCATTCCTCTGACAGAGTGGGCTTTGGCCTATCCAGAGCTGTTGCGACTGCATCTCTTGAATGGAAGGTAGAAACGTTGTGTCGGCTTTCAGTTTTGGGCTTACCGCAATCATGCTCCCGTAATACGCTGTCGCGAATAGACGCCGTAATGCAGTGATTGATCCCGATTTCGGTGTGATGAAATACCGCTCTCTTACGATCTGTTGCCGTCCGATAATTAGATCCGTTTGCCAATCCAAACTCGAGTATTGAAAGGCTTCCCCCGATGCCACTCTACCGGGAGCCAGCGATTCGAAGAATAAAAGCTCCGCGTCTTCTTCCACTCGGAGTTCTGTTTTTTGCCGGTAGACCGCTCCTGCTTGCGGAATAAACATCTCGGGTAGCACCTCCAAAAAGCTCCCTGTGTTTACTCTAAAAGTTTGTGAAACAGCCGCCCAGCCATTCCGAACTCGATGGGCCCGACTCGCGCTTGGGCTGGTTATCAAGAGTCGGCCGCCATTCCTGACCGTGATTTCCTGCTCAATTCGGTCATCCTCCATCAGGCCGGCTGTTGGATTTATGACGTTTAGGACGAGTGTGTCTGCGTCCAGATGCGGTTTACTCAGATGAATCGGCGCCCGAAACGATTGTTCCCTCAAGATGGGAACACCTCGCGAATCCGGCTCACACACCAGCCGCAAATGACCTCGAATACCATGCCCTTCGAAGGTCGGTTGGGAAGTTCCTTCCATCTTTACAGGGCGGGCGAACCCTTAGATTCCGAAAAGCACTTCCTTGCGGATCCAATGCAGCAGGGCGTCTTTGCCTTTCTCTGTTCGAAGGTCTGCGAAAAGAAAGGGGCGTTCGCCTCGCTGGATCTTTGCGTCTCTGGCCATCACTTCCAGATCGGCTCCCACGTAAGGGGCTAGGTCGGTTTTGTTAATCAGGAGCAAATCACTGTGCCGGATGGCGGGGCCGCCCTTTCTCGGGATTTTGTCCCCCTGTGCAACATCGATCACATAGATGAATGCGTCGACCAATTCAGGGGAAAAGGTCGCTGAAAGATTGTCGCCTCCGCTTTCGACCAAAATAAGCTGCGCCTCGGGGTGACGCGTTTCCAGATCCGCTATCGCTGCCAGATTCATACTCGTATCATCGCGAATTGCGGTGTGAGGACATCCGCCGGTTTCAACTCCAAGAATCCGGTCGGCGGCCAACGCTTCGTTGCGTGTGAGAAATTCGGCGTCTTCCCGAGTGTATATATCGTTCGTGACGACAGTGATAGAAAGCTCGTCCCGGAGCCACTGACAGAGGCGCAGCAGGAGCATTGTTTTTCCGGAGCCAACGGGCCCTCCGATACCGATCCGAACGGCGCGACGAGTAGGAACTGGTTTCATGGGAGTGTGTTTTTAAGAAATAAAAAGGCGTTCGTTAGCGTAAGCGTGTCGCATCGACGCAATTTCGAGCATGGGTGAGAAACACCCTGCTCGTTCACGCTGGATAGGTAACGATTCGCTTAGAGTGGCTGGCAGTTGCTGGACCGCCTTAGTGAGGACTCGCTGGCATCCATCCTGACCGATCCGGATGAGTTTTGGGGCGGCGGCGCAGGCTCCGGCCAAGGATTGGTAAGCGTAAACCCCAAGGGCTGCGGTCAGTGGGAATTGTTGCGTTACTGCTTGAATGGCAGACACACAAATGTGGTGTCCGAATGCGTTGCCCTGCTCGATTTGTGCTTCAAATGCCGCCAGAAGGGGATCATCCGAGATGGTACGGAGGGCTTTGAGTCGGCGTCTTCCGATCTGGATACTGGCTTCGCGGGTTTCTTTGGCGATTTTCCAAGCGTGGATTTCGCAGTCCAGGGAGCATAACTCGCTCAAGTCAGGAGCTGCCTCCATAGCGAAGCGTAGGTAAGGAAGATCCTGCATTTCGAGACTCGGGACCAGGTGTTCGATCAGAAAGAGTTCGAGCGTCTTTTCATTCGAAACGACACCCAGACGGACCATTTCCTCCAGTCCTAGTGAGTGCGCGTAAGCACCAGTTGGAAAAAGTGCGTCAGAGGTTTGGAGTAAAATGGGTAACCAAACCTCGATTCCAGAGTGGTTAGTGGGCATGCGAATGACCGCCGGAGATTGGGTGAAATGCGGCTTCTTTAAACTCGTGGGGAATGTGTTCGCGTTCCAGTAGTTGACGGATCGCAAGGTCGTCGTTGATGCGCAAAAATCCGTCGAGTAGCTCAATTTTGAAATGCAGATTCCCTAGAAGCCAACCGACCCTGGCGGCTGCAGCGGGCTCATTTGGAATCGGGATCTCAATCACCGCTTCCGCGAGCTGTTCGATGACGTACAGCGTGTTGTCGTTCTCAAAAAACTGATCCCCGTCCTGTAAGGGGTGGGCCAAGTCGAACCCGAATTCGCTGCCATCCTCGGCGATTCCCCGCCAACGCCGCTTTTCCAGATGAAGGCGATCGATTTTAAGGAAGACCCGTTTGGCTGATGGGTTCTTCGAGTGGATGTGATCGTGAATGAGCGTCATGGGTGAGATGAGTCGGAGTTTCGATGAACTGCATGGGCGAGGCGGGGTGAGCCCCGACGCCTCTTCGCGGGCACAGCGTTGCTCGGCGGGTTAAAAGAGGAAGTAACGCTGAGCCATCGGGAGCGTGGCAGCTGGTTCACACCGCAGTTCCCGACCGTCCGCTTTCACGACGTATGTCTCCGGATCTACGTCGATTTTGGGTAACGCGTTGTTCCAGAGCAGATCATTTTTGGAAACGTTTCTAGTGTTCTTCACTGCACAGAGCCGTTTTCCGAGCTCAAGTGGCGCTAGAGTTCCCTCCCGAAGCGCTGCTTCACTCACGAAAGTGACACTGGTCGAGTATCTTGCTTTTCCGTGAGACGCGAATTGTGGCCGGTAAAAGGTCGGCTGCGGGGTCGGGATGCTCGCGTTGGGATCACCCATATTGGCCGAGGCGATCAGGCCGCCTTTAAGGATGAGCTCAGGTTTCACCCCGAAAAAGGCGGGTTTCCAAACCACGAGATCTGCTAGTTTTCCAACCTCAATGGAGCCAACTTCGTGGGCGATCCCATGCGTGAGCGCCGGATTGATGGTGTATTTGGCAATGTAACGCAGCGCCCGAAAGTTATCCGCAGCGCTATGCGCGCTGACTGGAGAATCGAGTTTTCCGAATTGAGAACGCATCTTGTGCGCCGTTTGCCAGGTTCGTGTGATGACTTCACCGACACGTCCCATGGCCTGAGAATCACTCGACATCATCGAAAACGCGCCCAGGTCATGCAGCAAATCCTCTGCGGCAATGGTCTCGGGCCGGATACGGGATTCGGCAAATGCGACGTCTTCGGGAATCTTCGAGTCCAGATGATGGCAGACCATCAGCATATCCAGATGTTCGTCGATAGTGTTCACCGTGAACGGACGCGTCGGGTTCGTGGATGACGGCAATACGTTCGCCTCGCCACAAACTCGGATGATGTCGGGCGCGTGCCCCCCGCCTGCACCTTCGGAGTGGTAAGTGTGGATTGTGCGTCCTTTAAAGGCGCGCAGGGTATCTTCGAGGTATCCCGATTCGTTTAACGTATCCGTGTGAATGGCAACCTGAACGTCGAGTTCGTCGGCGACGCCGAGGCAACAATCGATCGCGGCAGGGGTGGTACCCCAGTCTTCGTGAAGCTTGAGGCCGATGGCTCCGGCACGGATTTGTTCACGGAGAGGTTCCGGAGTAGAGCAGTTGCCTTTCCCTAGAAACCCGAGGTTCATCGGGTAAGCGTCCGCCGCTTCGAGCATTCGGAAAAGGTTCCAGCGCCCCGGGGTGCAAGTGGTCGCATTGGTTCCCGTGGCTGGTCCCGTGCCACCGCCGATCATCGTGGTGACACCGCTGGCGAGGGCGTGGTCAATTTGTTGTGGGCAAATAAAATGGATGTGGGTGTCGATTCCACCGGCTGTGACGATGCTGCCTTCCGCTGCGATGACTTCCGTGGCGGCTCCGATCGTCATCGAATGCGCCTTTCCTGTCGCTGGATCCACAAATGCGGAGCCCAGCCCGTTCTGGATTCCGGGGTTGCCCGCATGGCCGATTCCTACGATCCGTCCGTGTTTCACGCCGATATCAGCTTTGATGATACCGAGGACCGGGTCGATGATGAGGGCATTAGTGAGGACCAGATCGAGACAGTGTTCATCTAGAACGAGAGAACATTGTCCCATTCCGTCCCTGATTACTTTGCCGCCGCCAAACTTGACTTCGTTGCCGTAGCCGCCGCCTTCAGCGATGAGGTCGCGTTCGACTTGCACGAACAAGTCTGTGTCGGCCAATCGGACCTGATCTCCGGTGGTTGGGCCAAACATGTCAGCATATTGGCGGCGTGTAAGACGAAGTGACATGGCGGTGCGAGGTGTGAAGGAGATGGTGTGATCGAAGATGGGACGGGTTATGCGTTCCCTGAGGAGTGATCGAGCGGGCCGTTGATTAGGGCGTTCAGACCGTATACTTCGCGGCGACCGGCTAATGCGACGAGGTCTACTTCTCGGGTATCTCCGGGCTCGAAACGAATGGCGGTTCCGGCGGGAATATTCAGGCGGAATCCCCGAGCCGCATCCCGGTCGAATGAGAGGGAGGTGTTTACCTCGGCGAAATGAAAGTGACTGCCGATTTGAATGGGGCGATCTCCGGTGTTGGAAACCTGTAAAACTCGAACCGCCAGGTTTTCGTTAGCAGCGAGGAGCTCCTCAGTTTCAGCGAGACGGTATTCTCCGGGAATCATCGGATGGGATGGTGAACAGTGACAAGTTTTGTTCCGTCAGGGAACGTGGCTTCGGCTTGAACTTCGTGAATCATGTCAGCGACCCCTTCCATCACATCCTCACGTTTTAGAATAGTGGTCCCGTAACTCATGAGGTCGGCAACCGAACGGCCATCTCGTGCGCCTTCGAATATCTCGTAAGTCAGGATCGCAACTGCTTCGGGATAGTTCAGCTTCAGGCCGCGAGCCTGTCGGCGCCGAGCGAGATCGGCGGCGACAACGACAAGCAGCTTTTCTTGTTCGCGGGGCGAGAGGTGCACGGAGAAAGATTCGGTTTAGGGTTTATCGGCGTTTTGCCGAACGGAAGGCGTGTACAGCCAATCCCAAAACAAGTCCTGCGCAGAGGACGCGAAGGTCGAGGGAATTGGATGCGGTTGGTACACCTGCATGGAGGTGGAGTGCGTTGACTTCGTGCCCAGGGTGCGCGAAGGCGAGGGCTGGAGTGAGGCTGAGAGCGGCGAGAACAACACGTTGGATTTTCATACGGGTTATAGAGTGCGAAAGGTCTTCGTTTCGGGCAAGCGACTAGGTGTGTCGATTGGATGAAAAATTCGGGTTATACGGTTAGACGACGAGGTACTGCTGGATGACTGAATCAGTGAGGTCCGAAATTGCACCGCCAGCCACAACGGCACCCCTGTCCATGATGGCGAAGGTGTCGGCGAGTTCCTTGGCAAAATCGAGATATTGCTCGACTAGCAGAATGCTCATTTTCCTTTCCTTACGGAGGAGCTTGATCGTGTCCCCGATCTGATCGATCACGTTGGGCTGAATGCCTTCGGTGGGTTCGTCCAAAATGAGAACTTTGGGTTCGGTCAGCAATGCACGGGCGATCGCTAGCTGTTGCTGCTGTCCACCGGAGAGCATACCGCCTTTTCGAGGGAGAAACTCCTTTAAAATCGGAAACAGCGAAAAAATGCGTTCCAGCCCGGCTTCTGGTTTTGTTCCGCGAGCTACACAACCGATCGCCAGGTTTTCCTCGACAGTCAGGTGTGGGAAAATTTCACGTCCCTGCGGTACATAGCCGATACCTGTTCGGGCGCGGTCTTCGGGAGATATGGACGAAATCTCGGTTCCATCGAGTTGGACTGAACCGGTGGAAGTTTTCAGCAGACCGACAATCGTTTTGAGCGTGGTTGTTTTGCCGACGCCGTTGCGCCCCATAAGACAGGTCACGCTTTTGCTTGGGACATGGAAGTCGACGCCGCGCAGGATTTGTGATCCTCCGATGGAGACTTCGATGTTCGAGAGTTTGAGCATAATGAGCGGCAGGAAGGTAATTACCGAAATGGTGCGCGGTGTTTACGGAGGGTGAGGTTAGCGGGCATGTTTTCGGCCCAGATAGACTTCGATGACCCGTTCGTCGGATTGAACGCGATCGACTGGTCCTTCGCATAGAACGGAGCCCTGATGCAGGACGCTCACTTTACGGCCTTGTGCGATTTGGCGCACAAAAACCATATCGTGTTCAATGACTACAATGGTGTGTTTTCCTGCGAGGCTCAGGAGAAGTTCGCCGGTACGAGCGGTTTCTTCGTCGGTCATTCCTGCGGCGGGTTCGTCGATCAGCAAGAGTTTTGCTTCCTGAGCGAGTAACATGCCGATTTCGAGCCACTGCTTCTGTCCGTGGGCAAGAGTGCCTGCCTTCCGGTCTTTGTGAGCGGTCAGATTGATTGTTTTGAGGATCTCGTCGATGCGGTCGCGCTGGCTGGATTGAAGTTTGAAGAAGAGTGAGGCGAATACCCCACGGCTTCCCGCAAGACTCAGGACCAGATTTTCAAATACGGAATGATCCGTATAAACCGTCGGAGTCTGAAATTTTCGTCCGATTCCAAGGCAATAAATCGCGTGTTCGGAAAGCGCCCCCAGATCGTGAATCCCCTGGAATTCAATCTTGCCGGTATCGGGTTGAGTGCGGCCGGTGATCAGGTCCAGGAAGGTGGTTTTGCCTGCTCCGTTTGGGCCAATGACGGTTCGGAGTTCGCCTTCTTCCAGATAGAAGTTGAGATCACGGATGGCCTGGAAGCCATCGAATGATTTATTCACGCCCTCAGCGGCTAGGAGAAAAGGTTTCTGGGTCATGAAACGGGCGCGTTTGGAGTTGGCGTTTCAGATGGAGTTACCGCTGGTTTTTGGAACCGAGCGAGCAGCCCACGCAGCTGCGAGGGGATCCCAACGAGGCCTTTGGGTAAAAAGAGGACGATCACAAGGAAAAGGCTTCCCAGTAGAATGAGCCAAAGATCCGGGATCGCTTGAGTGGCCCAGCTTTTGAGCGAGTTGATAAAAACCGCGCCGACGATGGGGCCCACCAACGTACCGCGCCCACCCACTGCCACCCAGACAACTGCTTCCAACGATTTGTCGGGTGTCATTTCGCTCGGGTTGATAATGCCGACCTGCGGGACATAAAGCGCGCCGCCGATTCCGGCGATGATGGCTGATACCACAAACACGAAGAGTTTGTAGTTTGCCGCGGCGTAACCAGAGAAGAGGACACGAGTTTCACTGTCACGAATGGCGCGTTGAACAAGGCCGAATTTGGTGCGGGTCAGCCAGCGGCACGCGAAGTAGATCGCGAATAATGCGAGCCCGGTGATGATGTAAAGTGTACGTTGAGTTCCTGCGGAGCGAATGTCCGCGCCGAGAATGGATTTGAAATCGGTGAATCCGTTGTTGCCGCCCATGAGCATGTCATTACGGAAAAACATGAGGGACGCGCCGTAAGTGAGGGCTTGGGTGAGGATTGAGAAGTACACACCTTTGATCCGGGAACGGAATGCGAGGTACCCGAACACTTTCCCGATCACCGCTGGAACGAGCACCACCATCAGAGCGGCGAATAAGAAGCTCGAGAAAGGTTTCCAAAAGGTGGGCAGGAAAGTGTGTCCTAAAAACACCATGAAATCCGGAAGGTCACTTTTGTATTGGCCGAGTTTTCCGATCATGAGCATCAGGTGCATGCCCATCATGTAGCCGCCGAGTGAGAAAAATAGGGCTTGTCCGAGGCTTAATAAGCCAGTGAATCCCCAGAGCAGATCTACTGAAATGGCCAGGATTGCGTAGGCTAAATATTTTCCCCAGACGTTGATGGTGAAATTGCTTACGTAGAAAAAGGAATCCTCGGGAGCCCAGGCGTTGAGCGCAGGCATGAGGACCAGGAGCAACAAGGCGAGCACACCGGCAACGGCGAGTTCGCGGCTAGATTTTGGGTCCATTAGTTTTCGAGGCTCCGGCTACGGGTTACGAATAGTCCTGCTGGCCTCCACTGCAGGAAGAGAATGATTGCGGCTAAGACCAAAATTTTACCAAGAACTGGATTGCCGAGGACTTGTTGTAAAATTTGATCCACCATGCCAATGCCGAGGGCGCTGAAAATGGTTCCAAATAAGCTGCCAACGCCGCCTACTACGACGGTCATGAATGCATCCACAATGTAACTCTGCCCGAGGCTTGGCCCCACGTTGCTGATTTGTGAAAGGAACGCCCCTGCAAGCCCTGCGAGTCCGCTCCCCAGTCCGAAAGTGAGCATGTTGACACGTTGCGTTCTGACGCCCATACACGCTGCCATGGCGCGGTTTTGCATGACAGCTCGAATGAGCAGACCGAGAGGAGTGCGGGACAGGAGCGTGAAGACTCCAAACACGATTGCGATCGCGAAGGTGATCACGAAAAGGCGATTCCAGCCGAAACTAACATCGCTGATCGTCCAGTTGCCGCTCAACCAGGAAGGCGAGGCGACCTGCACGTTGTTGGCTCCGAAGGTGAGGCGGAAGAGTTGCTGCACGACGAGGGAGACTCCCCAGGTAGCAAGCAGTGATTCGAGCGGGCGCCGGTACAGAAACCGAATTACCGTGCGTTCCAGAATAATGCCCGCAATGGCAGCGGTGATAAAGGAAAGGGGAATGGCTAGGACGAAGTAGAGGTCGTAGAGCCAGCCTGTGGCCCGCATTCCGGGGAGGCTCATGGCGAGGCCAAACGGTGAGACTTGCAGTCCTGGGCCGAAGACGCATTGCACGACGTAAGTGGTGTATGCACCCACGGCGATCATTTCCCCATGGGCCATGTTGATAATACCCATGAGGCCGAATGTCACGGCCAGTCCAAGGGCTGCTACGAGCAGAACTGATCCGAGAGAGAGCCCACGGAATAATGTTCCAAATGTGTTGGCAACCTGCAGGTGGAGCTCGATCTTGTGGATGGCTTCAAGAGCTGCTTTTTGAACGGTGTCGCCGGATTCTTTGGCGAGCGCTTTGAGCGCATCTTGAGCGCGAATGGAACCCAGCTCACCGAGTTTCCGGCAGGCCAAGACACGTACATCGGCGCTAGTATCTTTGAGTTCGGTTAATGCGATGGCTTCTTTGAGTCCCCGTTGGATCTGTGGATCAGTTTCCTTTTGGGCGAGTTTCGTGAGGAGCGGTAGCCGGGCGGAATCCTGTTCCATGCCGAGGGTTTCGACGGCTTGTAAGCGAACTTTGGTGTCGGGAGATACGAGACCGCCGAGGTCTAAAATCGCCTTCATTGCGGCTCGTACGGAGGAGTCCGTTTCAGCTGCGGTAAGGTCGGAAGCGACGAGGCGTAGATGTTGGCCGTCGGGGCCGAGCAGCGGTTTTCCGTCGCCAAGGTAGCTTGCGGCCTGTTTATCTGCCGCATCTTTGGGTTCGGAGAGAGTGATCGCGACTTTGGAGTGGTCGGGCTTTTCCCACAGAAAGATACCGCCTTCTTTCCACAGAGTGAGGAGCGAGGAGACTTCCGCGGAAGGTTCGAGGGAGTTAATCAGGTTGATCTGTTCCTCGGACTTGTCTTCGAGGATTACGGCATTGGAGATAGTTTCGGCGGGCGATAGGGCAAATGCGCTGGAAAGAGTAAAGAGTAGGAGGGGAATTAGGAGTTGAAGACGAATTGCTTTTGGGAAGTGCAACATGAGGTGTGAATTGGAAAAAAGGGGCGGATCCTGAAATCGGATCCGCCCCTTTTGAAGAATCAGGCTAGCGGATCAAGACTAGGACTTTGGTTTGAAAGTCCCTTTGAGCCAGGGTTCCCCGACTACGTCTTTGTATTCCTTAAGGATCTTGAACTGTCCGTCAGCTTTGGTTTCGCCGATGAACACATTCTTGGTCATGTGCATGTTTTTCTGACTGGTGACCTTTCCACCAGGACCGTCAAAGGAGAGCCCGCCTTGGAGAGCAGCACGCACCTTGTCCACGTCGAAGGAGCCGGCCTTTTCAACTGCGGCTTTCCAGAGGTAAACTCCGTCGTAGGAGAGAACCATTGGGGAGCAAGTTACGCGGCCTTCTTTTTTCACGCCGTCGACCTTGGATGCTTCGAGCCATGCTTTGAAGTCCCCGACGAACTTCTTGTTCGCGTCAGACTTGATGGACTGGAAGTAAGTCCAGCAGCCGAGCTGCCCGACCAATTGTTTGGCTGGAAGCGCGCGGAATTCGTCTTCCGAGATGGAGAAGCTGACCACAGGGCAGGTTTCTGCAGTTAATCCAGCAGCTGCGTATTCCTTAAAGAAAGGAACGTTGGTGTCTCCGTTGAGGGTGTTGATCACAGTCGCTTTACCGCCTGCAGCGAACTGTTTGATTTCGGCGACGATCTGTTGGTAATCGGTGTGGCCGAATGGAGTGTATTTTCCAGCGGAGATGATTTTGCCAGAAGCGTCTTTCTTAAAGCCGCCGCCAATGTTCTCGATTGGTACTCCTTTGCTGAGGAGATATTCGAGCAGAACCAAGTTTGTGGTCTGTGGGTAAACGTAATCAGATCCTAGCAGGTAGAACTTCTTCTTTCCTTGAGCCAACATGTAATCAACAGCGGGAGTAGCCTGCTGGTTTACGGCTTCTGCGGTGTAAAAAACGTTTTTGGACTCTTCCTCGCCCTCGTACTGAACGGGGTAGAAGAGGAGGCCGTTATTCTTTTCGAAAACTGGAAGTACGGATTTACGGGATACGGACGTCCAGCATCCGAACACGACTGCGCATTTGTCTTTTTCGAGGAGCTGTTTGGCTTTTTCTGCGAAGAGCGGCCAGTTCGAAGCGCCGTCGACGACTACGGGTTCGATTTTTTTACCGGCAACGCCGCCTTTAGCGTTGATCTCGTCGAAGGTGAAGAGGAGGACGTCACGCAGTGATGTCTCGGAAATTGCCATCGTACCACTCAGGGAGTGGAGGACGCCGACTTTGACGGTGTCTGCGGCGAATACGGGTTGCAGGAAGGTGAGGCTGGCGGTTGCCAGAAGGGCTTTAGCGGATGTTTGGAGTAGGTTCATTTCAGATGGAAGTTTGGAAAAGGGAAACTGGTGGGTTGCTGGTCGATTGGCAGGGAGTGGCACGGGGCGGCGTGTTCCTGAGTGGGCCAACGCCGTGTGAAGCGGGGAAGATGGATGGTGCGCCATCGCACCATCCATATCCTCCCCGAGACACACTACTGATTGGAAAAGAGGTCAGGAATTAGAACGCAACCTGCAATCCTCCGGAGAGAACGAGATCGCTGTCACTGGTGCCTCCTACGACTTTTTTGTCTTTGGCGTATGCCGTGAGACCAGTGTTGGCGGTCCATGTTCCGTATTTTTTAGGTACTGGAAGAGTGTAGGTTAACTTTACTCCGTAGGAGAAGTACCCCCACCCGCTCTTGGTTCCTGTTCCACCGAAGGAGTCGCCGTTGAAACCGATTGCCATTGGGAAAGCTACGCCCACGTTGCCCATTGAGAATCCTGGCCCTACAGCACCTTCGAAGTAGTTACCGTGTCCGCTTACTTTTTGCATGTAGGTAACGGATGGGTGGAGCGCGAATGCGCCCATGAGATCGCCATCATCGAAACTCAGGCTGGAGTTCAGCCCAGTGAATGTGGAGTTACGCCCGGGGGCATTAGGAGTTTCGTAGACGTGGTAGGATTCCGTTAACGTGAATTTACCAGCGGTTAGCGCGATGCTTGGGATGAAATCGTTTTCGTACCAGGACTTGTGTGAACCCGTCCCCGCATAAAGATTGCCTGGGCGCATGTAGTATTCCGTGACGTTCAGGCCAAGGACGATCTTATTGATGAATCCAGTGCCTTCGTACGCGGTAGCGTACAAATCCATGTAAGGGATGATGGATGGCCCGTGGTTCCCGAGGATCGATCCGCGACTGTAAGAAGAGGTCATCGCATTGAACCCGATATCTCCGGAGAAAATGGATGGTTCCGGAGCAGCAGGTGCTGGTGCGGCTTTAGTAGGAGTTCCGGCAAATGACATTGCGGGGAATGCGACCAAAGCGGCCAATAGACTAGCTGAACTGATGTTTTTCATAGTGTGCAGTGTTTTGGTGGTTTGCCGCAAACGCGGCGATGGCTCCTTTAGCACTGCATGTGCCATGAGGAAAAAAGATGGGTATATGAAAAAAACTGATGGCTTTTAATAGCAAGGAGTGGAGTTGGTTGTGATGTTAAAATAATTTTTGTTTAGAGTATTGATGTGGGGTTTGTTAGGGGCTTTGTGTTGTTCACAAAAATACAGAATGGGGTTAATGGGTGTTTAAATTTAGCCAGTTGAGGTTCTGCGCGGGTGTGTGGGTTGCTGGGGGGGATGCGGTTGCGATGTGGCCAGTCGCCGGGTGTATGGAATGTCCGCTCTGTTTGGGAAGTGGTGTAATGGCGGATGTCTTTTCTGAGGGATGACAGAAAAGAAAAAACCCGCATGCGAATGCGGGTTTTGACTGAACAGTAGTGGAGAGAATTCTATGCGTCCCGCCTCGGAGTCCGGCGTTGTCCGAACCCTCGGGGGGCTGCTCCAGATCTCGGCTCTCTCGTCTCGCGGTTTGGAGTCGAGCGGGCGCGTGATGGTCGATTTGATGGACGTGTAGAGGTGCGGTCATCCGAATCGGATGAAGTGGTCCGGACGGCGTCGGGGTTTCGGAGTTCGCGACGTTTGGGTGAGCGTCCCGCTTTAAGATCGGCGACGTCTTTAGGAGAAAGCATACGCCACATGCCTGCGCGGAGTTTATCAATCCAAATGGAGCCGATACGGACGCGACGCAAGTTTTCCACTTCGTAGCCGCAGTCATACAGCATGAGGCGGATCTGTCTTTTGATTCCTTGCTTGAGGATGACGCGAAGTTTGGTGGGAGAGAGAATATCGACTTCCTCCATCTTGGCGCGGCCTCCTTCGATGTGGAAACCACGGAGCAACTTTTCGCGTACCGCGGGATCGAAGGGTTTGTCGAGAGAGACCTCGTATTCCTTTTCTATTTTGAACCGTGGATGAGTGAGGGCGAGGGAAAGGTCGCCATCGTTGGTGACAACAAGGAGACCTTCGCTTTCTTTATCGAGGCGGCCGACATGGTAGACACGAGGCCAGTCGGGCGGCAGCAGATCGAAAATGGTACGGCGGTCGTGTTCGTCCGAGGCGGTGCAGACGAAACCGCGTGGTTTATAGAGGACGGCGTGGATGGTTTCCTGGAGTTGGACGACTTTGTTGCCGACTTTGACGACGTCTCCGGGGTTTACGATGGTGCCGAGGTCTTCGATGGGTCTTCCGTTAATTCGGACGCGACCCTCGAGGATAATGGCTTCAACGCTGCGGCGGGAGCCTAGGCCAGCGGCGGCGAGGTAGCGATTTAGGCGCATGAGTGATGACGAGTTGAGGTTGATGAAAAAGGGGGAGTGGAGTGTTGAGCAGAGTTGGCTCGGGAGCAACCTCAGGCTGGTAAGAGTAGCAAGAGAGTTGTTACGGGAAATTGATATGCTAATGCGTAAGTAAGTTCGTTTTCACAAACAATGAAAGGTGCGATTCCCAGAAAGACGGTTTATCGGCTCTCCCTGTATTACAGGGTGCTGCAGCGATTGCGTTCTAATGGGATAGATACTGTTTCATCCGAGGCGCTTGCGAAGGCTTCTGGAGTAAAGTCGACGCAGCTGCGGAAAGATCTGGCGTATTTTGGGCATTTTGGGACGCGAGGGTTGGGGTATGGAGTGGAGGTGTTGGCGAAAAAATTGGGGGAAGTCTTGGGAACAGCGTGTTTACAACCTGTGATTTTGGTGGGGGTGGGGCAACTGGGCTCGGCTCTGTTGGGTTATGGGGGATTTGCCCGGCAGGGGTTTGAGGTGGTGGCTGCATTTGATGCGGAACCGCTGAGGCCGAGATTGAGGGACCATGCGGTGAAAATTTATCCGATGGAGGAGATGCGGGATTTTATTGGGGAAAAGATGATCAAGATTGCGATTTTGACCTTACCGGGGCAGGTGGCCCAGGAGGTTGCAAATGACTTGGTGGCGAGTGGGATACAGGCGCTTTTGAATTTTGCGCCAGCTGTGCTGCAGGTGCCTGAAAATGTGGTTGTGAATAATGTGGATCTGGCGGCGGAGTTGGAGAATTTGAGCTATTTCATCAATTAGCTTCGGAGGCATGTTGTGGAATTGGTGCCGTTACCTGACGTGTTGATTGATCTGGAGCTCACTTTTGGAAGCGGGCAGGCATTTCATTGGGTGCGCGAGGGGGCGGGATGGATCGGAGCGATTGAAAGTCAGCCTGCTTATTTGGAACAGCGTGGGACGAGGGTGTTTGTGAATCCCGAGGCGCAGGCTGCGGCCGAGCGGTATCTGGCGCTGGATCATCCGTTGGATGCTGTGTATGCGAGTTTTCCCAACGACGGGGCGTTGCAGGAATCATTGGACTTTTGCCGTGGGATGCGGATCTTGCGGCAGCCTCGTTGGGAGGCGGTTGCGACGTTTATCACGTCCTCGATGAAACAGGTGCCTCATATTGCGAAGATTTCTCATACGCTCCGGACGCGATATGGACGGCGTTTGGCTCTAAAAGAGAGGGTATTATACGCGTATCCGGAGCCTGGGGTGATGGCGGGACTGGAGGAGTCTGATTTGCGGGCCTGTGCGTTGGGGTACCGCGCGAAGAATTTGCTGGGGGCGGCTCGAAAAGTAGCCTCGGGAGAGGTTAGTTTGGAAGAGGTGGCTGGGTTGCCGGACGAACAGGCGCGGAAGTTGTTATGTGAGTTGCCGGGAGTTGGAGAAAAGGTTGCGAATTGTGCTTTGTTATTTGGTTTTGAGCGGCTTCGGGCGTTTCCGGTGGACGTCTGGATAGAGCGGGTGATTAAGGCAAAATACTTTCCCCGAAAGAAGACGGTGACAGCGGCGCAGATTCGGGAGTTTTGTGCGAAATATTTTGGGCCTTATGGAGGCTATGCTCAGCAATACCTCTTTCATCACGCACGGCTGACGTGGGATAATCGACGGTCCAAGACCCCCTCTTCTAAAAAAGGGGCTGGCAAAAGTGCATGAAAATAGACGTCGCATTAGAACCATCTGAAATTGCCCAACTCGGAGGCCGGGATTTGACCGGAACGACTTGTGTGGTTTTTGATGTGTTGAGAGCGACAAGTTCGATGGTGACGGGACTATCCGGTGGAGTTGAGGAGATCATACCTGTAAGCACGATCGAAGAGGCGCTTGCGAAAAAAGGGTCGCGTTCAGATTTATTGCTTGGGGGAGAACGCTTTGGAGAAAGAATCCAAGGGTTTGACCTTGGGAATTCGCCGTTTGAATACAGGGATCTTCGTGGAGCGAAAATAGTGACGACTACTACGAATGGAACAGTGGCATTGAGAGCGTGTGTTGGAGCACAGCGCGTTTTTGTCGGAGCGATTTTGAATTTAGGGGCGGTGGTTCGGATGCTGAAACAAAGCGGTGTGCAATCTTTGCTATTAGTGTGTGCCGGTACATTTGAGACGTTGGCGCTCGAAGATGTGTGGGCTGCGGGGTGTCTCCTTCGGAGTTTTCAGGACGAAATGTGGAGTGATGCGGCACATGTGGCGTTTGGAGTTGTACAGCGTTGGCCGGAGCCGTTGGCGGCATTAAAAGCGGCGCGTAATGGTCGGGAGTTGTTGTCTAAAGGGCGATTGGACGATGTCGAGTGGTGCGCAAAGGAATCCGTTTTGGATGTGGTTGGAGTCATGGAGGAGGGGGTTGTGAGACCTGTTTTTGGGGCATGAAGCTTGTGATGCCTACTCCGTTAAGGCGCTTGGTGAATGCGTTTCCAGACGTGAATGCGCATCCGGCAGAGCAACAGGCGACGCTAGGGTTAGTGATTTCTGTGATGCTCCACATGTTGGTGTTCGCTTTGTGGTTGAGCGCTCAGAGCGGATGGCTGGATAACCTTCTTTTGGCACCGAAGAAACCGCCCGCTCCGGTGGATCTCTTGGTCCAGGTAGTGGAGCCACCCGCTGTGCAGGAAAAGGTGGTGGTACCTTTGGATCAGCTCAAAGAACCACCGCGTGTAGATTCGACCGGCTTAAAGGAGTCGGCGACCGAAAAGACCAGCGGGTTGTTTCAATCAGATAAAAATCTGGATGCGGGTAGCGAACTGAAACCGACTGGAAATGCACCGGTTCCAACGCTCAAAGGGCGATTGAGTGATGCCGAAAAGACTTTGGTTAAACAAGATGCCAAAGTGGGAGTCCTGGATGCGGTGCAGTCTGCAAAGCCGCCGGCAGCGCTCTCGAAGCTTGCCAATCCACAAGCGGGAGGCAAAGCCGCCGTAGCGGCAAAAAAGCCATCTCCCAAGTACCAACCGGGAGAAGATTTGCCGAGGATGGAGGATTTGCCGGAGTTGAATGGAGAATTGGTGTTTAGACGGTTGGCATCCGGTCCATCGACCTCCAGCAAGAGCGGGGGGACTGCAGGAGAGGAACCTTCGCAACAGGCTCCTTCCCCGAAGGCGCCGTCGGATTCGGAATCGATTGATGATCTTTTTCAGGAAGGAAAAGAGAAAAGTGAGAGCAAGGGGTCCTTGGCTCAGAATGGAAAACTTGGAGTCGATGCCATTAAGACGCTGATGGGAGATTATCAGAGGTCCGTGGGCAAGATGGTGGGTGTGCCTTGGAACAAGCTGGTGAAAGAACGCATGGATACGCTGGAATCAGGGCTCGTGAAGGTTCATCTTTGGATTGCGGCTGATGGGACTTTGCGAAAGGCAACGGTTGAGCGTACTACCTCCAATAAGGCGTTTTCGGATTTGTGTCTGGAAGCGGTCCGGAAAGCGCGTTTGGCTCCCTTGCCAGTCGAGTTACAAGCAACGCTTCGTGATGGCGTTCTGGAGATGTTTTACACTTTTAATCTGTATTGAGATATGAGCCCTGCACCTGAGACGACTTCTGCCATTGCCCGATTTTTTCAGGATGGAGGTTTCTTTATGATCCTTCTGGTCCTTTGCAGTGTGATCGGGGGGGCGGTTATCATATTGCGAATGTTGGGACTACGTAGAGATTTGGCTGTGCCTCCTCTTTTGAAGGAAGAAGTCGATCGAGTTTCGGCTGACGGTGAGAATCCAACGGCTCGATTGGCCTCCTTATTGGGGGGGGATCGTTCGCCTTTGGGGCGTGTTTTGCGGGTGGCACTAAGGCATCTGGAGGTTTCTCGCGCTGAGAATCAGGACGCAGTGCAGGTGGCTGCACGCGCTGAAATTGTGCGTTTGGAGCAGGGCTTGTTTGTTCTGGAAATTCTGGTCGGAATTACGCCGCTTTTGGGGTTGCTAGGCGCGGTGTCGGGGTTGGTTAAAGTGTTTGGTGCGTTCGGTGCTGCTGCCGGACAAGGTGATCCGCATGTCATTGCGGCCGGTATTTCGGAGGCGCTCGAATCAACGGTGGTCGGACTGGCCATCGCGATTCCATGTCTTGTGGCGTACAGTTGTTTTGTCCGGAAGGTTGAAACAATCGCGAGCGAGATGGAGGGGATCGTATCGTTGCTATTGAGCAAGTGTTACAATCGCCGATCGGTGCGTTCTGAGGCGGCCAAACAAACGGTCTAACTCCGAAATCACAGGATATGAATTTTTATCCCAAGCGTCGCCGGATGCCTCAGGTCATGATTGTGTCGTTGATCGACATTTTCGCGATCCTGCTGATTTTCGTTTTGGTATCCAGTAACTTCCGGAAGGCGCAGCCCTCGGTGACGATTCGCTTACCTGATTCGAAGTCGACGACGGTGGCGCAACCCAAACGCGAGCCGTTGGTGTTGACCATTTCAAAGGATTCGCAGCTGTTTTTAGACGAGACGCCGGTGGTGATTGAACGTTTGGCGCCGATGCTGAAGGATCTCGTAAAACGTGATCCTAACGTGGTGCTTGCCCTCAATGCGGACCGTGATGCGCCATTCGGCATGGTGATGAAGGTGTTGGACGGATTGAAGGATTCTGGCGTAAAGGGTAACCTCACTGCATTTATGGAGCGTTCCAAATGATTCGAAAGATTGTGATGTATGGGGACCCGGTTTTACGGGCTGTTGGGGCCAAAATTGGCGAGATCACGGATGAAGTCCGTACGCTGGCCAAAGACATGCTCGAGACGATGGTTCATGAAGATGGCGTGGGTTTGGCGGCCCAGCAGGTCGGGTTCGCTCTCCAGATGGCTGTGATCGACGTATCGTGTTCCGAGGATAGGCCGAGTGCGATGTGGGTGAACGGGCAGTCGGTGAATTTGGCAGATTATATGCCGATGGTTCTCCTGAATCCTGTTGTGGAGTTGGAGAAGGACAAAGAGATCGGCTCTGAAGGATGTCTCTCGTTTCCCAAGATGCACACCGACATTTCGCGGGCGGCCAAGGTGAAATGCCGCGCGATGATGCTGGACGGTAAAGAACTCGAGTTTGAGGCGACGGGTTTGTTGTCCAGAGCGGTGCAGCACGAGGTGGATCACCTGAATGGTGTGCTGTTTATTGATCGCATGAGTTCTGGCGCCAAGGCGGCTTGGGCTGGGAAACTCAAGCGCCTTCAGAAAGCCTGGAAACAGTAGGTTGTGAGCGTTGGCTTCAAAGAGTGGGCACTGGTGTGTGAAGTATTGGGGGCTGGTCGCCAGAGTGTGATTCTCCGAAAAGGTGGAATCGCAGAGGGGCGGGCCGGCTTTCGGTTTGAGCATCCGGATTTTTTGCTGGTACCGACCTTGTTCCACGAACAGGTGAGCAAGTTGAAGCTGCCTCCGGAAACGCGCCTGCCTCAGCAGACGAGTGGACAACACGAGATCCGGTTTCGAGTGCAGGTGGAATGGACTCGTGAGCTCACCGATTGGGAACAAATCCAGCGCTTAGATCGCTTCCACCTTTGGTCTGAACAAACGCTGAGAGACCGCTTTTTGTACGATGGCAAAGAGGCGGTGAATTTTGCTTTTGTGCGTGTTTACAAACTGAGCAAGCCGTTTGTGTTTCCCGATGCGCCCAAATACAGTGGTTGCCGTTCGTGGGTGGAGTTACCTGACGTGCCGGAAGGAACGGTTTTCGAGCCGGTTTTGAATGAGAAAACGCATCGCCAATGCGAGTCTGAGTTGCTGTCGATTTTTGAGCGCTAGAGCCGCGCTGCGTGTGGATTCTGGCGTTGGTGTGGTTTTAGTTTTTCCCATTGCACGAGACGGCTTTTCGCTGCACGCATGGCGTATGTTTTCCTTCCCCAAACTTCTCACCGTATCGATTCTGAGTGCCGGACTGTGTGCGACTCTTTCTGCCGATGAGCCGAAACCTAAACTGCCGTTTACTCCGAGTATCGAAAAGCTGGATCCTGATTTGGATCATCTCATCGAGCCCAAAGCACAAGTGGAGAAACTTGCAGTAGGGTTTACTTGGTCGGAAGGCCCCGTTTGGAAAGACGGTGGACTACTGTTTTCCGATGTGCCCGAAAATACGATGTATCGTTGGAAGGAGGGCCAGACTGGGGCGGAAGTTTTTATGAAACCCAGTGGTATGTTGACGCCTCGCGAGGGTTTTAGAGAGCAAGGCTCCAACGGCTTGGGTGTGGATGCGCAGGGCAGGCTCGTCATTTGCCAACATGGAGAGCGTCGCCTTGCCAGGGTCGAAGCGGATGGAAAACAAACAACCATCGCGGACCGCTTTCAGGGAAAGCGCTTCAATAGCCCTAATGATGTGGCTTTGCGGGATAACGGGGATTTGTATTTTACGGATCCGCCCTACGGTTTGGATGGGCTAAATGATTCGCCGCTCAAAGAATTGGCGTTTAATGGCGTGTTCCGTGTGACTCCGTCGGGTGAGGTGTCTGTGGTAGTGTCGGACCTGACATTCCCGAACGGGCTAGCATTCAGTCCTGATTACAAGACTCTCTACGTAGCCATTTCAGATCCGAAAGGCTGCAGGATCATGGCGTATGCCGTCCAGGCGGATGGATCAGCGAAAGATGCGCGGGTGTTTTTCGACGGCCAACCGTTAGTGAGCGCAGATAGGCCCGGCCTTTTTGACGGACTCAAAGTAGATGTCGAAGGGAACGTGTTTGCGACGGGACCAGGCGGGGTTTTGGTCATTTCACCCAAAGGCAAACACCTCGGTACGATCCGTACTGGAGTGCCTACCGGGAATTGTGCTTGGGGAGACGACGGCAGTGTCTTGTACATTACCGCAGACGCGACTCTGTGCCGAATCCACACGCAGACTCGCGGGGCGGGCTGGCGAAAATAGTGACGAGATTTGAGCTGCTGCCCGGAGATGTTGGATCTTCGCGGCAGCGGAGCTTGTACGTGTCCGATACTCTGGGGTGGCTGAAACTTTTCGAGTTTCCCGAATCTAACTTTCCAATCCTTGAAGGGAAGAGCCTCGACTGCTTCCAAACTTCTCCACGTCGAGTCCCATCTGTTGGAGCGTCTGGACCCAAAGATTGCATAGAGGAGGGGGATTCTTCGGGTCGAAGGCGATATGTTGCCCGTGTTTAAAGCGTCCTCCGGCAACCAAGACGGGTAGATTTGTAGAGTCGTGGCTGGAGGCATTCCCCATCCCGGCTCCCATCACGGTGATACTGTTATCTATGAGACGCCGGTCCGCGTCTTTTGTTTCTTTCATCCGGCCGAGGAAGCTTCCCCACTCGAGAAGCATGTCTTGTTCGAGTACGGCAAGCTTGTCGATTTTTCCATCGTCTTGCCCGTGATGGCTCAAATCGTGGTAGGCAAAAGTGCTTCCTGGTGCGGACGGCGTTTTGCTAGTGCCGACATAATAGATGGTGGCAATACGTGTGAGATCGGCTTGGAAAGCGAGTTTGGCGACCTCGAGCATAAGGCCGAACCGAGTGGTGTCCTCACCCGGTCCCGGATCTTTCACCTTAGGTACTCCTGGGTTCGGTTTTGGTTGTTTTGCGTAATTCACAGAGCGGGCCATCCGTTGTTCGAGCTCTCGAACGCTGGTAAAATACTGGTCCAGCTTTTCTCGATCGTCCGCACCAACGTCTCGCTGCAGTCGTTTTGCTTTGTCCCCAATACGATCGAGGATCGATTGGCCCTCCTGAATCCGTGCAACCTCCGCAGCGATTTCCGCGGGTGTCCCATCTATAAAAAGCTTTGCAAATGCACGTGCCGGACTCGCTTCGGGTGGAATTGCGACGCCCGTTCCCGTGTAGCTTGGAGTGTACGATACGCTATTCGAAAATGTCAGTGACGGGTATCGTGTCTCCCGGCCGATCCTTTCAGCGGCATACTGGTCGAGCGAAATGGTGTTTCGAAATGAAGGAGACCCTGGGTGTGGTGCGCCCGTGAAAAATGATTTATCGGATGCGTGCCCGTCGCGTACCTCCGGATGATTTAATCCCGAGATGACGGTGAACTCGTCCCGATGCGCCTGCAGCCCAGCTAAATAACGGGACGGAGTGTAACCGGCGCCCGCATCCGTCGGAAAAAAGTAGGGCGCGTGGAAGCTGAAGTAATTCAGGATGCCAATGAAACGCATGGGGGGAGTCGGATCGGCGGCGAAGGCGGGTATCATTGCATCCAACAAAGGAAGTGAAAGAGAGACGCCTGCGCCCCGCAGGAATGCGCGTCGCGATAATGCGAGCTGAGAGGTGAAAGTGACGTTTTTCATATCCTTATTTGTGGGTGAAACACCGGCTTTGAATGACTTCGTGCAAAATGGTTCGTATCCCAAAATCGTGCTCTTTGGATTTGGCGACGATGGCCTCGATGACTTCCCGATCCGCGAACTGAGGCGTGGCGCCGGTCAGATACGTGAGCAACTTCTCAGTGACACAAGTTGCCAATTGCTCGGGATTGGCGAGCAACAGTTGCTTGAACTCATCTACATTCTTAAAGGTCCGTCCATCCGAGAGGTTGTAGGCCGCGTCAACGAGTGGCCCTTTTGTGTAGTGACGAATATCGCTTCCAGGAATTGTCACGACCTTGTCTTTTGCGCTTTCTGGAATAGCGCGGTAGTTCTGTCTCCAACGTCCTGTGACATCAAAGTTCTCCAACGCGAATCCCGGTGGATCCAGCTTCGCATGACACCCCGCACAAACCGGTTGGCTGCGGTGTTTTTCCAATTGCTCGCGAATGGTAGTGGCTCCGCGAATATCGGGTTCAATCGCCGGTACGTTCTTGGGAGGCAAATCGGGGGGCGTTCCTAAAATCCGATCGAGTACGTATGCACCACGGACAACGGGGGACGTAGTGGTGCCATTGGCCGAAACCTTGAGCACGGCGCCTTGAGTGATAAATCCGCCCCGATGGGAATCTGCGGGCAGCGCCACTTTGCGCAATGTGTCCCCCTTTACCCCGAAAATGCCGTAGTGCTCAGCCAATCGCTCGTTCAGAAAGCTGAAGTCGCTATGTACGATATTCCGCGCGCTGAGATTGTTTTTGAGCAGATCTTCGAAGAACAACTCCGTCTCACTCACCATCGATTGCTGCAGATATTGTTCGAATTCAGGATAGAGCTTGGTGTCTGGTTGAGTGAATTCGATGTCCCGCAGATTGAGCCAGCTTCCGAGTAATCCCTCGGTAAATCTCCGGGCTTTTGGTGAAGACAAAAGTCGCTCTGTTTCCGCACGAAGGACTGCCGGATCGGTTAGTTTCTTTTGCGCTGCCAGAGCCGTGAGAGCCTCATCCGGAGCGGAGCTCCAAAGGCTGTAACTCAGGCGGTTGGCGAGTGCGTACTGGTCCAACGCACCAACGGTTTCGTGAAGGAACAAAAAGTCCGGGGAGCAAAGCGCCATCTTATATGCGACTCGAAGAGCCTGATCGAAGGGCTTGCCCAACTGAAGCTGCTGCTTGAACAGCTCCACATATTCCTCCACCTCGGCGTCTGAAACAGGTCGCCGAAAGCATCGCGGAAGAAATCCCGTCAACAGTCCTTTGGCATCCGCTTCGGGCTGGCTGGACACGACCCGCAGATCGCGCGTCGGAGTCTTGGGATTGGCTGGTTGCATCGGCAAGTCTCCATAGAGCCGTTGATGGCCTAAAGGCGGCCACTGTTCGAATAGGGGTCCTTCGATATCCACCCATTCAATAACTGCGCAGATTCCTCCGACCATGGCGCGTTCGTCGGGCTTTTCTGGAACTGTCCGGTAGGGCGATAACCAAAGCGTTTTTCCTGCTGGAACACGAGCCACGTACTCAAATTCACGAAACTCCGTGGCGCTCATTTCAGCATACGTATTCCCAAAGGTCAGCCCTGTGCGTGGCCAGTCCGTTAGCGCCATTTTCAGAAGGATTGCACGGTCTGGCCTCGTCTTGTCGGCAGCAGCTGCGTTTGGGCCAACCTTGTCGATCATGGCTTTTGCACGAATCCGAAAGCGATAGTGCGCATCTGGGAGCTGCGGTTTCCAGGCCCCTAACTCACCATGCGGCCCATTGTGCCCGTTCCAGCGGATTCCAAGAAATCCTTCTGGTGAGTGAGTCCAGGTTCCATTTTGAAATCCAGGGGCATTCCAGTCATGCCACGTCTCTTCGTAGTCTGTTCGAATACGAGTCGTTTCGGGGCGAGGTGTGGTGACCGTAGCCTCATTAAGGGCAAGTTCGGCTGCCTGCAAATAACGCTCCATGTGGACCTGCGATACATTGAGGGCCGCCCCAATGTTGTCGAAACCACCGGCGGTAGTGTCTTCAGGCAGGAGCTCGTGCAGAGCTGTATCGATGCCAAGTAAATCCTGGATGGTGTGAACATATTCATTCCGATTCAGGCGGCGATAGACAACCCTGCCTTGTGCGGTTTGTTTCTCGATACTGACTCGGTGCAGTTCGTGTTTGAGGGTGGCGACAAATGTTGCCTTCAAATCAGGCACCGGCTGATCGCGTTTTTTGGGAGGCATTTCTCCCTGATGTACCTTGTCGAAAACCTTGATCCATTGCTGGAGGTTTTCGGTGTCGTCTGGAGCCCAGGTGAGACTCGATAAATCCAGGCCGCCTTTCTTTTCCTCCGCGTCGTGGCAGTTCACACAGTGTTTCTCGAACATAGGCTCCAGCTTCTTCACAAGCTCCACGGAGCTCGCCGCCGCCGAACCCGACAACAGGGTCAAAAGAGAGAGCGCTATTTTCATTTGGTTACCTCCGTTGCGGACACTTCGGGGACATTCGCCGGCACCGGTCTGGCGAGTCGAAATCCGGTGTCCGGATAACGTTTTTGTGGTGATGCATTCGAGCGAACGGTTGAGCGCAGTTTCTCCACCGAGTGCGCGCCGCTGCCTCCGCGTATCGCGCGTTTGGTTTCAAAAACGATCCCTGCATTCCATTCCCACAGATTGCCGCCCTGATCAAAAGTGCCGTAGTAACTGGCGGAATTGGGGTAACTGCCGCATGGAAAGAATGTATAGCTTCCGGCCCCGCCGCCTATTTTCTCGCGGACTTTGAAGTTTTCAAACCGCGCCGAGTTGCCCTGGTCTACTCCAAGCTCGCGAAATGCCGGTGGCTCATTACTTCGCGTCGGATACAACCAGTAGCCGCCCGCTGGTCCTCCTTTACTTTCGGGCTGATAATAGGCGGCTTTGTACCATTCGTCTTCCGAGGGAATCCAGACCTTCGCGTGCTCTGCTTTCGGAGTAAGTCCGTCGTGTTTTGCGATGTCGTAGACACCAGTTTCCGTATCCCCGTTCCCTTCTCCGTTGTGTTTCCAGTTCGCAAATCGCATCGCGTCGAGGAACGAGATGAACGTTACTGGCTTGTTCTCTTCTCCCGCTTGCACCTCATAGCGGAAGGCACCTGGGCCGCCCACCCGGTTGATTTTTCGTTCCCCATACCAGAGCTGATGTGGATCATTGGCGGCCACCGAGTTGAGAAAATCGGCGTACTGTTTCACCGAAATTTCAAATTTCGAAATTTGAAATTCATACGCAACCGCGCCGTATCCGGTTTTGTCTGGCGGATTGCCAGGATCACTAACGGTGACCCATTCGATCTCAGACGCGGTAGCGTGAGCGGTCGAGGCGACGAGAGCGGCTATGAAAAATTGTTTCATTTTATCGCGTCGTTAGGTTCTAACGGGCCAAGCACGATGTCGTCGTACCATGTGTCCATGATCTCTTTATCATTTCGTCCACCCGCTAAACCGATACTCGTCTTTGGCACATCTCCGCAGAGCGTCGTGTAGCTGAGTGCCTTTTCTCCGTCTAAAAAAGCGGTCATCTCCTTGCCGCGAAGCTCCAAAACAACCTCGTGCCATACGTCGGGTGTGATCGCTCTCTTCTCGGTCTTCGCAATAAAGAATTTCCGATTCCATTGCCCCTTGGCCTTCATCTCGATTCCTTCCGGGGAATCCTTCGGGTGAATGACGTCATTATCCGCAGCGCTAATCCCGTCGGGGTTTATGCGGAGGACCGCGATATGAAAGTTGCGCTCCACAATCGGATTGTTTCCGCGAATCGTGATCTGTGACATCCCCCCCGTTGGGATCTTCACTCGATACGCCAAACGAATGTCATTCCCCGATGCCAGATGTGTGATCCCGGCTTGGTGCTTTTCCTCTGGAAAGTTCCGACTCCGTAATGTCCCGCCGACAATCTCCCACCAGTCTGCGCGTGACTCTTTTCCGCTCACTGATTTTCCCAATGGGGAGGCGGGTGAAATTCCGGATGCTAAAAATCCATAGGGGATCCAGTTTTTCGAAAAATCAGCCGGCTTCGAGAAATCTTCAGTCCAATGAGTGGTTTGAGCTTCATCGGCCAAAAGACTCGAGGCTAAGCCTAATATCGCAGTTGTATAAATGGCTCTGAATAATGACATGGTCGTTGATTTAGAAGATTCGTTACGATCCTGCCCATTAGAAGGTTTTCGCCTTTTTTACACTCAGCACAGAAAGCTAAGTCTGGGGTGTGACTGAGGCATTTCATGATACTCCCGGAGGAGGTGAAATTGCCCAAAAATATTCAACCTTATCGCGGATTTTCTTCCGCAGGGCCGAATTCAATGTTCTGAAACCAGGTAGCGGTGACAGCCTTTTTCTCGGGATCACTGCCGTGTCCGAACCCAACGCTGGTCTTGGGAACCTCTCCGGTTAGTGTGGTGTAGGTGAGTGCCAGATGGCCATCAACCGTTGCGGTCAGGATGCGTTCGTGAGTCTCGATTGCGATGTCGTGCCACACATCGGGGGCGATCTGGATTTTTTCCACTTTCGGCAGGATCATTTTGCGGTTCCATCCACCGCTCTTTTTGAGGGCCTCGGCTTCTGGCGAGCCTTTCGGATGTAAAACGTCGTTGTCGACCCCTGAAATCCTGTCTTCTCGAATTTGAACACCCGCAACAACGAACTCTTTTTCCACGATAGGATTGGGGCCTCGGAAGCTAATCGCAACAGTTCCGTTGTGTGGCATCTTAAACCGGCATTTGAGCCGTACATCGGTTCCGCGTACGACGCGTCCAATACCCGAGGTGTGTTCTTCTTCAGGGAAACTTTGGCCGCGGAGCGAACCATCTACTATCTGCCACCATTCGGGGCGGCTGTCTTTGCCGCCGACTGCTTTTCCTAGCGGGGTTTCCATTGAAATGCCGCTTGCGAGAAAGCCGTATATGTCCCAGTGCTTGGTCAGTGTTGTTGCATCCGAGAAATCATCGCTCCAGCGTGTGAGGTCGGGCTGTTGTGCAGAGGCGAAAGGTTGGAGAACAATAGCGAATAGGAGGGCAGGGGCGAGGATGTGTTTCATAAGGGGGAGGGGACGTGTGGATTGAGGTTAAGCTAGGATGCCTTTCACAAGCTCGCCGTGGATGTCAGTGAGCCTGAAGTCGCGGCCTTGATGGCGATAGGTGAGGCGCGTGTGATCAATGCCGAGGAGGTGCATCGCAGTGGCATTCAGATCGTGTACGTGCACGGGATCTTTGACGATGTTGTAACTGAAATCGTCTGTCTCCCCGAAAACCAGTCCTGGTTTCACTCCTCCCCCAGCCATCCAAACAGTAAAGCAACGCGGGTGATGATCCCGTCCGTAGTTATCTTTCGTGAGAACGCCTTGCGAATAGACAGTACGACCGAATTCGCCGCCCCAAATCACGAGCGTATCTTTCAATAGTCCACGCTCCTTTAGGTCCGCCAGAAGTGCGGCCGTAGGCTGGTCCGTGTCTTTGCATTGACTCCGAATGTCGCGAGGAAGGTCTCCGTGTTGATCCCATCCACGATGATATAGCTGAATGAAACGAACACCCCGCTCAGCGAGCCTGCGGGCGAGTAAACAATTGGCTGCGTATGTTCCGGGTTTTCGCGAGTCGGGACCGTACGTTTCAAAGACGTGGGCCGGTTCTTTACTCAAATCTGCCAAATCCGGAACACTCGCCTGCATACGAAAGGCCATTTCGAACTGGTCTATTCGGTTCTGGGTTTCGGGATCCTGATACTCACTGAGCGTGATTTGGTTTAACTCGGATAAGTCGTCGAGCATTGCCCGCCGTCTTTCGGAGCTGATTCCGTCAGGATTTGAGAGGTAAAGAACGGGGTCTTTGGTTGGAGTAAATCGAACCCCTTGGTATTTGGCCGGGAGGAATCCGGCTCCCCACATACGCTCGTGAAGTGGCTGGGAATTCACCATTCCAGAGGGTTTGGAGACCATGGCTACAAATGTGGGCAGGTTCGCGTTTTCGGTTCCCAAGCCATAAGAGATCCACGCGCCAAAGGATGGGCGTCCTCCTATTTGATGGCCCGTTTGCAAAAGCGTCATGGCCGGGTCGTGGTTAATGGCGTCCGTATGCATAGACCGAATGACGCATAGTTCATCGACCATTTGGGCTGTGTGTGGCAGGAGCTCGCTCAGCCAGGTCCCAGATTTGCCGTGTTGAGCGAATTTGAAAAGACTGGGAGCGATCGGGAACCGTTTTTGAGAAGCTGTCATTCCCGTAAGTCGCTGTTCGCCGCGAACTGAATCGGGGAGGTCTTTGTCGAACATCGATTCGAGGCCGGGTTTGTAATCAAATAGGTCCTGTTGCGACGGGGCGCCGCTTTGGGTCAGCCAGATGATCCGTTTGGCTTTGGGGGCGAAATGTAACCCGGCTTTCGGCGGCGCGGCTGCGAACAGGTTAGGGTTCAACAATGAACCAAGGGCGATGGTTCCGACCCCGAGAGCGGAGCGGCCAACGAATTCGCGTCTGGAGAGGCAGAGTGGATCGAGGGGGATCATAGGGATGCGCGTCTTATTGTTTGGTCACGGTTTCATCCAGGCACAGGAGAGTGTTTGCCACGGTTGTGAGGGCTGCGAGTTCGGTCCGCTTGAGAGCCGGATTATGCGGACGTTCTCCGACCCGTAACAATGCAGCGGCAGCTTCGGGATGGGCGCTGAAGTCTTCAAAAGCGCGCTGATAGGCGCGTTCCAAAATGGCCATTTCCTTCGGGGAGGCGTGTCTTGTTAGAACAAGCTGAATGCCTTTCTGAAGTCTGTCTTGGAGAGCTGGTCCGCCTTCCGAAATCATTCTTTCTGCGAGGAACCGGGCGGCCTCGATGTACGTTTCATCGTTCATCAGATTGAGCGCCTGAAGTGGTGTATTGCTCCGCGGGCGTTGTATTGTGCAGACCTCGCGAAAGGGAGTCCCAAATGACAACATCGCCGGGTGCGGGATGCTGCGTTTCCAATAGGTGTAAAGTGAGCGTCGGTAGAGGGCTTCGCCGTGGTCTTGATGGTAGGTTTTAACGGTATCCGGAGATGTCGGAACCATCTGTTCATACAATCCGACCGGGTGATAGGGGCGCACCGGCGGACCTCCAAGGGTCGGGGCAAGAAGTCCACTGACACTGAGGGCCTGATCTCTCACGAATTCTCCCATCAAGCGAAACCGAGCGCCGCGCGCTAAGAATCTGTTTTCCGGATCCCGCTCTTTGAGCGTCGGGGATAGTACAGACTGCTGTTGGTACGTAGCGCTAGTGACCATCAGACGAATCATGTGTTTTATATCCCATCCACTTTGAATGAACTCATTCGCTAACCAATCCAGGAGCTCCGGGTGGGACGGCGGCTGTCCTTGTGATCCGAAGTCCTCGCTTGTTTTGACTAAGCCGACTCCAAACACCTGCTGCCAGAGGCGATTTACAATGACACGTGCGGGCAAGGGGTTTTCGGGACTTACCAACCATTTTGCCAACCCGAGACGGTTTCTTGGGAGGCTGTCGTTCATCGCAGGTAATACAGCTGGAGTGTTCGCTGTTACGCGATCGCCGGGTTTGTCGTACTGACCGCGGTTTAGCACGAAGGTGTCACGTGGTTTGTCCATTTCCGCCATCACCATACTCGCGGGATACGCGTCTATTACTTTGGCCAGTCTCCGTTCCGTGAGGAGCAGTTCACTGTTAATGGATTCAATCTCGGGTGCGAGTGATTTGAAGGCTTCCAGTAGTGTCGCTGTCTCCTTCTCGGATCGTTCGTCTGCAGGTTTGCTAGCCAACTGAAGAATGTTTAAGGGGACGAGCAGATCTTCCTCGGCAGATGTAGCCTCAATCCTCAAATGAATGAGGTCTGTGTTCGCGCGAGCTCCGAGTTCAAAAGTGAGTGAACCCGTGGTCTGGAGGAGTTCTGTTGGCCGGATCAGGAAGACGGCGGACCCTGGTTTCTTTGCCTGTGCGGTCAGTCCCAGCGCCTCAATATTGTCTGGTTCTAGCAGACGGATTAACGAGGCCGGGGTATGGGCGTCGCCGTATGCCTTGGGCTGAAGTTCCACCTTGTGACTGCTTTCCGGAGAGCCTGCTGAAACGCTGAATCGGTTCCAGCGAAAGGTGGAGGTTTCACCGATGGGGGTCGCAATCAGACGGAGCGCTGTGATCTTGGATGTTGGAACAGGAGTTTGGATGGTGACATTCCAAAGGCCGTCTCCGATCTCGCGGCCCACACGGGTTAGTCCGTCTTCGACTGCCACTGTCAGTCTATCACTTTGCGCGAAAGTAGCGGGGAGCAGAGACCACTGCACCTGGTGTGTTTTCAGTTTCTCGATCCACGCCTCAAATCCGGGCCGTTGGACGGCAGCGAGTTTTGCGCGCTTTCCTTCGAGCGCGGCTTTTTGCTGTTTCAGATCTGCCTGTTTTGCGTCCAACTCAGGAGCGGGGACAGCGAGTATTGGGGGGGAACTCGCATTCGATTTACTGCTGCGCCTTCCGATGCCTTGTTCCGGGACGTTGTGAAAAAAGGCCTTGAGGCTATAGAAGTCCCGTTGGGTAAACGGGTCGAACTTGTGGTCATGACAGCGGCAACAATTGAACGTCTGTCCCAACCAGACGGCTGCTGTGGTTTCCACTCGGTCGGCAGTGTATTCCGCTAAAAACTCTTCGGGAATAATACCGCCTTCCTCGTTGATCATATGGTTCCGATTAAACCCTGTGGCCAATTTTTGCTGGAGCGTGGCATTCGGGAGCAGGTCTCCGGCGATCTGTTCAATCGTAAATTGATCGAATGGTTTGTTCTCGTTAAACGCGTTTACCACCCAGTCTCGCCAGGGCCACATTTCACGGTCGCGATCCACTTGGTATCCGTTGGAATCGGCATAACGAGCAGCATCGAGCCAGTCGACGGCCATCCGTTCGCCATAGTGTGGAGAGGCGAGAAGTTGGTCGATGAGACGTTCGGTTGCGAGAGGAGACGAGTCGGTGAGGTAAGTTGTGGATTGGTCTGGGCTCGGCGCGAGACCGGTGAGGTCGAGTGCGAGTCGCCGGAGAAGAGTCGCTTTTGAGGCTGGCGGCGAGGGTGTGAGGCCTTCCTTTTCAATGCGAGCCAGGACAAAGGAATCGACCGGATTACGTGGCCAATCGTGTTTCTGAACGATGGGCGGGTTTTCGTGCCGGATGGGTTGGAACGCCCAGTGTTTTTCGTAAGGTGCGCCCTGCTGGATCCAGCGCTTGATTGTTTCCTTTTGGGCTGCGCTGATCGTTTTGTGCGCCTTTGGCGGAGGCATTATTTCGTCAACATCACTGCTGTTGATGCGAAGCCAGAGCGCCGATTTCGTAATGTCTCCAGGCTCTATCGCTTTTGCGCCATCGTGCACTTCGGTTGCGCCTTCAAAGGTGTCTAGGCGCAGATCCGCCTTTCGGTTTTTCGGATCGAATCCGTGGCAATAGTAACAATTATCCGAAAGGATAGGACGAATATCCCGGTTGAACTGAATCAGGTCCTGCGAGATGGCCGCGTGTGCCTGTGACGGAAGCACTGCCGAGATGAAGAGAATGGTACGATTGAGGGAAGTCATACGCAGGAGAGGGGGCTACTGCATCGGGAGCGGCAGAATCCGGATGTTTTTGAAGAAAATACCGGCTCCGGCGTGGCGGCCTTGAAATCCGATTCTGCCTTTGGTTGGGAGGTGCGCAAAGGGTGTTCCATTTAACCATTTCGGGATGGGAGATCCATCGGGGTTCGTGGTGCCGCTAGTCCATTTGGCAAGGTCAATGTCTGAGACGATCTCTCCGTTCAGAAGTGTCACGATACGCTGGCCGATACATGTGACAGTCATCCGATTCCATTCGCCAGCGGGTTTTACTGCGGATTTGGTCGGAGCCTGATGCCCAAAGAATGATCCGCAATGCCAATTTGGAGGTTTGGCCTGCCACTTTGGATCGGCGTCGTCGCAGATTTGAATCTCCACTGATGTGGGCATCCATTGATTCGGATCGGAGTTGTAAAGAAAGACGCCGCTATTTGCGCCGGGCTCAAACCGAAATTCCAGATCCAGAATGGAATTTCCGTATTCCTGTTTGGTCCAGATGTTTTTGTCGTCGTTAGCTGTAAGGACACCATCCTGCATGGACCAAACACCCTCGGGAGCGTCGGTGTTTGAGAGGTCGGATTGTATCAAGTACGGCCAGGATTTGGAGTCCGGATGACTGGTTAATGGGAGAGACGGAATGGGGAGGGGCGCTGGATCTCCTAGGGCCGAGAAGGTGATTCCAATACACAGAAAAAGCAAAAAGAGGGGTTTCATATTGGCAGGTAGAAGCGCGGGGGATGCGGATTTGCGGTGGTCGGTTACATTTAGGTATATCCGTTTGGACGGAGGATTGTAGCGACACCTTTTATGTGAATTGCGACATGCTTGTACGTGTCGCAAAGAGAAAGTCTGGCGCAGACGAGATGGACTTGCTGGGGCGAGGAGTTTTGCCCCCTGGCGAATGGCTAAGTATCCCGTTGGAGCTGCGTATAATATGCGCGTTATGGCTCAAGAGAACCGGATATCGCTGGTTAGTGTTTTGATGCCTGCTTGATTTCTGGTACAAACGCTTCGCCTACACGTTGTGATGTGGGATGTTTTTTAGCTTTTGATATCATGCCATTTCCCACCAAAGAACAACTTGCAGAGGCTGTTGCGAGCACGGATCGCCTGTGCCCTGGGCCAAGAACATTAGGTCGGGCGTTACATCTCCTACGCCAGGATGACACCGGAGTAGACGATATTTCCGCCTTGATTGGCAGTGATCCGGCTTTGGCTTCGGACGTTTTACGCTGTGCAAACAGTGTTTATTACAATCGAGTGGGCGGTGTTCATAGCCTGAGCGAAGCTATTCAAGTGATTGGTTTTGAGTCGACAACCCGACTTGTCACTTTGTCGGTGGGGCATCAAGCGACAAACAGGCCTCTGTGGGCTTATGGGATCTCGGCGGGTGATTATTGGTCTGAGAGTCTTTTTAACGGACTGTTTCTTGAGGCGCTGGCAGAACGGGTGGGCTGTCCCGATTCCGGTGAAGCCTACATCACGGGGCTGTTGCGTTATGTCGGGCGTTTGGCCGTGGATCAGGTTTTGGAAGACTGTGATTGTAGCTTTCCTCTAGATACCACGAAGTCTTTGTCCGAGTGGGAGATGGATACGGTGGGAGCGACCCAGGCTGAAGTCGGTGCACAGTTATTGCGCCGGTGGAATTTCCCAGAACGAATTGTCAACGCTCTGGAGGCTCAGGATTACCATTCGATTAGTGGAGTCGAAGGCGTTGAGTTGTTATCCCAGTGTATGGCATTTGCGGCGCAAATATTGCCCGTGGGGAAGAGTTTTACTTCGATCATGGACCGCGCGAATTCTGGGATTCCGTGTCCCGACGAGCATCCGTTTATGACGGAGCATCAACTTACGATTGAATCAATCACTGCTGTTTTCTTGGAAGCATTCAGCTCATTTTCGTCGACGCTGGACGTAATGCGGTAGTGATTCCACTAGGGCACAGGGAGTATCCGGAGCCGGCCGGACCGTTTGTTGAATGGCGAAGCGGTGCTTTCTGAAACGTTGCTTCCGGCGTTGGCGTGGGATGAATTGCGGAACCTCGCAGGGAAGAGAAGCTCGAACGAGTATCGAGTAAAACGATAAAGGGCTGTTGATTTATCGATTAACGCCCGCATGCAGAATCGCATTACGGTAGGACCATGAAACAGGCGTTGCGATTTTTACTGGGTATTCTCTTCGGCTTTCGTTCTTACAACGAAGAGGTCTTGAAAGCACCCGGGCCCCTGCTGCTTTTGCCGAATCATGTCTCGTGGCTCGACTGGCTGTTTCTGTTGGTTTGTTCAGACGGTGATTGGAAAAGTGTCGTCTCAGCGCGTACGGCCCAGACGTCGTGGGTACACCGTTTGATTATGCTCAACCGGTTTACGTTTCCGTTGGATACCGATTCTCCGTATGCAGCCAAACACATGGCGGCGTATTTGGCGAAGGGCGGTCGTCTGCTTTTATTTCCTGAAGGACGAATCTCGAGAACCGGAACGCTGCTTCGCATTTTCGAGGGAACCGGATTTCTCCTTCACAAAACACAGGCCAAGGTCATCACCTGTTTTATTCGGGGGGCGGAATATTTGCCCACGTCGCCAAACCCGAATCAGAAACGTTTGTTTCCTAGAATCAGTGTGCATTTTGGCGAGGCGCTTACTCCTCCCAAGATTCAGGGTAAAAGCGCGATTCAGGCGCGATCTTTTTATACGAACTGGATCCGAGATCAAATGATCGCGCAACGGTTTGCCGTGGAGTTGCAGTTTGGGCCGCAGGGTTTGCTTGATGCGATTACTCAATCGGTTCGAAATGCGCCGGGGCGTGTTTTGATTGAAGATGCGACCGGCCGTTTAACGGGAAGGCAATTACTTGTCGGGGCACGCGTACTCTCCCATGTATTGCGTTCCTATATTCCAGCGGATGCGCGTCGGGTGGGAGTTCTGTTGCCGAACGTCAAAGCGGTGCCTGTCCTGTTATGCAGTTTGTGGGTGATGGGAAAGGAGGCTGCGATGCTCAATTTTTCCACGGGTTCTGCGGTGATGTTACAGTGTGTGAAATTGGCCGGGGTACGCCAGGTCATTACGTCGCGTGCATTTGTTGAAAAGGCGAAGTTGGATTGGTCGAGTCTGGAGCAATCCGGTGTGGAGGTGTTTTACCTAGAGGATATTCAGGCGCGAATCTCCAACGCAGAGAAAGTCGCGGGCTACGTGAAACACCGCATTCGCGAAGTGTTAAACGTTCCGTTTTTCACACGCCAAGGTGGCAATGCCGAAGGCGATGGGGGGCGTACTGCGGTGGTTCTGTTTACAAGCGGATCCGAGGGCGTGCCCAAGGGCGTGGAGCTGACACACCGAAACATTCTCTCGAATGTGATCCAGATGTTAGCTGTGAATGATATCACGGACCGGGATCGGCTTTTTAACGCGATGCCTATTTTTCATAGTTTCGGATTAACCGTGGGGCTGATCCTGCCGATGATTCGAGGCTTCTACGTGTATTTGTATCCGTCGCCATTACACTATCGAGTGGTTTCGACGGCCGTGTACGGCGTCGACGCGACGATTCTCATTGCGACGAATACGTTTTTGAATGGCTATGCCAAAAAGGCTCATAGTTACGATTTCCGGAGTCTGCGTTTCTTGTTTGCCGCAGCTGAAAAACTTCAGGACGCAACTGCAGCGACATGGGCGCGGCGGTTTGGTGTTTCGATATTGGAGGGGTATGGCGCAACGGAGTGCAGTCCGTGCGTGAGTGTGAACACTGCGATGGCGGTGAAGTTCGGATCGGCTGGTCGTTTGTTGCCGGGGATGGAATATCGGCTGGAACCCATCGAAGGGATCAGTGATGGCGGGCGATTGTGGGTAAAAGGCCCGAACGTCATGAAGGGCTACTTGAATCCTGAACGGAAAACGGGTTCGAGCGATAGCGCTGTTGCGGGATGGTATGACACTGGGGATATCGCCGAGATAGACGACGATGGCTTTGTGTTTATTCGGGGACGCATGAAGCGGTTTGCAAAAATCAGTGGCGAGATGGTGAGCTTAACCGCCATTGAAGACGCTGTTGCTGGAGCGTTTCCGCAGTACGGCCCTCGAGTGGAAGCTGCGGTCGTGAGTTTCCGTGACGAGTTGAAGGGCGAGCGGTTGGTTTTGGTTACAAACGAACCGAGATTGGAAATGGATGAGGTTCGGGCTGCAATTCGGATGAAGGGACTCGCAAATTTGGCAGTTCCAAAAGAGATCCGTGTTGTGCCGCAGATTCCGAAGCTCGGGACGGGAAAAGTAAATTACCGGGAGCTTGAAGCGGGCCTCAGTTGAGGGGCGATTCTTTTCGGGTAATCGCGAGTGCCTTAATACGTGAGGCAAGAGTTGTGGGAGGCATCCCGAGGAGCTGCGCCGCGCCTCCTGAACCGAAGATCTTACCTCCCGTATGAGCCAGCGCAGTGACGATATTTTGTCGTTCCCGGAGCCGGAGTTCTTCTTTGGAGAGCGGCTTTTGTGGCTCGGCTTGAGATTGTGTTGGCGAAGCTGACTGTGCTTTGGGTGGGGTGAGTCCGTCGAAATGAAGGGGCCCATTTTGAGCCAGAATGACTGCGCGTTCCACGGTGTTCTGCAGCTCGCGGACATTGCCGGGCCAATGATATTGTATGAGTTGCCGGGAGGCGATTGCCGTGAGTTTTGGCGTTTTCCGGTTGAAGCGTTTTGCCGCAATTCGAATAAAGTGTTCCGCCAGGCAGGGGATGTCTTCGGCTCTCTCTCGAAGAGCGGGATTTTCAATTGGAAAGACGCTGAGTCGATAGAATAGGTCAGCTCGAAATTTACCGGCTTCTACCTCGGCCTTTAAATCCCGATTGCTCGCGGCGATAATACGAACGTCTATTTTACGGGTGCGGGTGTCTCCGAGGCGTTCGACTTCGTGTTCCTGAAGAACACGAAGCAGCTTGGCTTGCATCGACATGGGCATCTCGCCGATTTCATCGAGAAACAGGGTGCCGTGATTTGCTAGTTCAAAGCGGCCTGCCTTATCGCGTAGGGCGCCGGTGAACGCTCCTTTTACGTGACCGAAAAACTCGCTCTCAAACAGGCTTTCCGGCACTGCGCCACAGTTGATTTTAATCAGCGGCTGTTCCCTCCTGTTACTGTGTTCGTGGATTGCGCGTGCGATGAGTTCTTTGCCGGTACCGCTCTCGCCTGTGATTAGAACCGTGGCATCGGTGGAGGCGACCAATTGGATTTGTTGAAGGACCTTCTTTAATGCCGGACTGTTTCCGACCAGGTCGTTGGGGCCCTTTGCATCTGTTACTTCCTCACGAAGGTAGGAATTCTCTTCCTCCAGTCGTTCCTTGAGATATGCGATTTCTTCGAAGGCATTCGCGTTCGTGATGCTGACAGCTGCATGATCTGCAAAGATTCGTAGCCACTTGAAATCGTCGTTGTTCAGCGTGGCTCGGTCGAAGATGGCAAGAACCCCGAGAATTTCGTTGCGGAAAACAAGCGGATGCGCGGCGAACGATTTGATCTTGGAGCTACGAATCCACTCAGGATGTGCGATCCACTCCTCGGTGCCTTCGATGTCTGAAATGAGCAATGGTTCACCAGTGCTCGCGATTCGACCGATTTTGCGGTGACCTATTGGAAGGCGCCTAAATTTACCATCGATCCGGGTGAGGTCCTGTTCGGTTGATTCCGCATTTCCGGCGCTGGCGACAAGATGCAGGCATCGGGTTTGGTCTGGGCAATCCGGTTCAAATTTACAACTGGCGCAAATATCGGCGGGCTGGAGGAGCCAGATACGAGCAAGGGCAACGTGTTTACATGCGGCAATGCCGTTGACTATCGCGGTTAAAACCTCGGGGAGCGTTCTGTTTTCCGCCATGGACACCATGACCCGTGGTAAATCGACGCAATTCACAGGTGAGAGTAATTACGAGAAATCGTTGTGGTGTAACGAAAAATCGTGATGCTACGAAATGTCGTGGTGGTTTTGTGTGGCTGGAGTGGAGTGTAAGTGGCCTATTAAGCGGAAGATGTGCTTCTTTTGCTGGGTTGGCATGCAGTGTGTTCTAATACGTGATTGAAAATCTAACGTATGAATCACTCACATTTCAGTATCCAGGTTGCCCGGTGGTGCTTTCTAGGAGTCTTCTTTGTAGTGCTGGGGCTGGGAGGTTATCTCGTCGCGAAGCGAAAGGCATTGTTTGGCGAGGATCTCGATGTGCCGGGAGATAGTGAGGGTGCCCGGGGCTATAACGCGATGCAGGTGTTCGCACTTTGGGCGCATGCACTCGCCCTGAGTGGGGCATTTGCTTTTGGGCTTCATTAATAGAGCAGCGGAGCCCGCAAGAGAGCACCACGAACCGATAGTTAGACACTTTACCTTACCATGAACACACACGCACACATTCAGCCACTTGACCTCACTCAACGTCCGCCACGGAGTCCAAGAGTCCGTTTGGGCGGATACGCCATGTTACCCAGGATGCTGGATAAGGCGCGGGCTTCTCTGGCAGGCAACGCTGGGGAATACATTTATGGGAATCCCATGGACCAATACTTCTTCAGTTTTACCGGGATCCATCAGGACCAGTTGCTGGAGTACGTGAAGAGCGGCGCTGGCGATTGGGAAATATTGCTTTGGGTGAGTGACCTGGCTCAACCGAAACGCGCTCCTTACGAAATTAAAGCGTGGTCGGATTTTTTGGAGGATTTGGGAATGGGAAGCGCCGAAGACTTGCAGTGGTTTACGGATCAAGCGGCGCGCCTAAATCCAAAACGGACTGATTTTCGTACCATAATGGACTATCTGGATGCAGACGATCATGTGTCGTTTGGAGGGCAGGCGTAACCCCAACTCTGCAGATTTTGAACGATGAATACCCCACGCTTACCTCTCCCCCCCTTTAGCGAAGAAACTGCGCGTCAGAAGGTTCAACTCGCGGAAGACGCCTGGAATTCCAGGGATCCTGAGCGAGTGTCTTTGGCGTATACGCAGGATACCGAATGGCGAAATCGATCGGAGTTTCTGAACGGACGGGCAGAGGTCGTTGAGTTCTTGAAGCGGAAATGGGCGAAGGAAACGGAGTATCGTTTGAAGAAGAGCCTTTGGGCATTTTGCGATAATCGAATAGCCGTTCGATTTGAGTATGAGTGGAGGGACGAATCCGGGCAGTGGTGGCGCAGTTACGGGAACGAAAACTGGGAATTCGATTCGCTCGGGTACATGGCCAAACGGTTCGCGAGTATCAATGATCTCGCGATTATGGAAGAAGACCGGAAATTTAGGTGGGAGCGTTGATCGCTGCTATGGCTTCCGGATTCATGAAGCGGGTGCTGACGCCTGCCGTTTTGGCGGAGCAATCGAGGGCTTACGGGCGCCAATATTCCGTGCCTGATGAGGCTGCTGCTGATCTTTTGGGCGTGGAAGAAATGAAATTCATTTCCCGTCGGGACAGCTTTTATATGGCCACGAATAACGAGGAGAGCTGGCCCTACATCCAGCACAGAGGCGGCCCCCGTGGCTTTTTAAAGGTACTCTCCCCAACCCTTATTGCCTTTGGTGATATGAAGGGAAATCGTCAGCTGTTATCCCGAGGTAATATCGTCCGGAATAACCGGGTGTCCTTGTTTTTAATGGATTATCCGAATCGCGAGCGGCTCAAAATTTTGGGACTCGCGACGATATTGGAGGCGAAGTCCAATCCCGAGTGGGTGGAAAATGTGCAGGTGCCGGGAACCTCGAAAGCTGCGATTGAGCGGATATTCCTGATCGAGATCGAGGGTTATGACTGGAATTGTCCCCAGCACATTACCCCACGCTATACACCGGACGAAGTGGAGGAGTTAATGGCCCCGTTGCGGGCTCGAATTGCAGAACTCGAAAGTCGTCAGTGACCTTGTAGATTACTATTTTGAGCCTTTGGAGAGGCTTACGAGATACTCGAGTAGGGAGGCGAAATCGCGGAGGTGTAAATTCCCAAGCAGCCCATCGGGCATCATCGATTTGGGTTCGGTGACCCGTTCGCTGATGGATTCCGTAGGGATGATTGTATCCTGGCTGGTGCCGTTGCGGAGGGTGATGCTTTCGGTCGTTTCTTTAATGATAAATCCCGTCTGCGTGGAGCCATCGGTTAGCTTGAGGAGCTGGGTAGCGAATCCCTGCGCGATGGTTTTGTTCGGATAAAGGATCGATTCTGCAAGTTCAGCTCGAGTGTAAGTTTGGCCAATGGCTCCGAGGTAAGGGCCTTTTATTGGTTCTCGCTGCGAAGTGGTGTGGCACTGGATGCAGCCCAGTTGGGTGAAGATTTGTTCGCCGCGTTTCGCGTCACCCTGGAGATGAACTACCCGCGATAGCGTCTCTGTTCCATTTAATGTTGAGATGAGCGGACCCTTGGGACGATCTGAACCAAGAATACTTTCAGGATCTAAATGCAGCGATTTGAGACTCGTATCAGCCGATTTTCGTACAGCTTCGTTTTCGTCTTCGAGTGCGAGCGCTAAAGCATTTTCAAGCGGCTGATAAGATGTGTTCATGCTCGAAATCGCCTGCATGAGTTGAATCCGGCGCTGGGCTCCGGATTCCCATCCGTCCTCGATTGCTTTGGTTGCCATTTTGCGTGATTCGGAAGTTCCCGATGTCCGTGTTGCTAAGTGGATAAGTACGGTGTCGGCCCACTGAGAGGATTCCCCCCTATTTGCGGCGGCCAGTCGGATGAGTTGCGGTTGGACCTTTTCGAGATGGGGCGCCTTCAAAAATGCGGCATGTGCCTTCTGCACATCTGCCGTGAACTCTGAGGTGTTCTTGAAGGTTGGAAGAATTTCTAGGACGGCCTCGAGTGCTTTCGGATTTTCTGTTTTAACAAGTGCCTGAATAGTTAGTGCGCGAGTGCGGTCAGATTGTTTTGCGTCGAGGAGAGTCGGAAGGAGCAAAGGGACAGCCTCGGAAGGGACAGATTCCTCGTGGGCAAGTTGAAGGGCAAGAGTTGGCGCCATAGCGGCGTCTTGTTGAGTAAGCTCGATCAGTTTGCCGACAGCACCGCTCGGCCGGATTCCGTGGCCGGCAAACTCAAGGCTAAGAGCCTTTGCTTCGGTTGGTGTTGCTTTGTGAAGTAAGGTTGAAAGCTCCTTCTCGATGCGGTCGGATTCCGTCCATTTTTCGAGCTTAGGTTCGGTCGATTGCTTGTGAGGATGCGCCCCTTCTGAATTTGCCTCCCCTTTGGGGTCGCTGAAATAGAGCGCACTCAGGGTTCGTGCGAACCCGATCCGGCGTGTTGCATTCTCCTCTCTTTCCAGACGGACAACAATGGCGTCAATGACCGTTGGTGTGTGGATGTGCTGAAGCACTCGGAGTGCGGCGTCGCGCAAATCTTCGGATGACGTCGGTGTGTCTATCAAAGCCAAAGCGGTGTTGATTGCTTTGAATTGGATTAATGCCGCCTCCGCCGAGCGTGCGACGACAGGATCTGAATCCACGAGCAGCGATGAGAGATGGGGGGAGAGATCGCTTCGCCCGAGGCGAGCGAGGGCGATGACGGATTCGTTTCGAGTGGGCGCGTTCTGGCTTTTGAGGCCGTCGAGGACCGATTCGATGGAGACGGTTGGAAGTGGTTCAGCGGTGGCAGCTGAGGTGTTGGGCGTGCAAACAAACGCTGGGAGGAGGAATAGAGCAGCGGCGGAGAGATGGAGTGACGTTTTTTTCACGTTGGGAAAGGTCGAAGGGGTCGATGTACTGCGCTGAAATTCGAACGCGTGGCAATGGACGGTCTGGCGAGTGTATCTGCATCTCGAAAGCCACTGTAGTCAATGGGGAAGGGATGCGTCGTGTGGCGGAATTGTTCTGGGAATATGGATAAGGGATCGTGATTCGCAAAGAACTCGGCGATAAACAGAGGTATGGACGCAGTTTTAGCCCAATGTTTACCTTTGATAGCTGGGGCGAGTTACGCTGCTTCGGCGCTCTGGAGCAAGAGGGCTACGGTCACTGGGGGCGGGGTGTGGCGGATCACGTTTCTAACGAACTGGGGGCAGGCGCTCATTTTGTTGCCGCTGGCGTTTTGGGGAGAGAAGAGCATCGGAGGCCGGGATATCGCGCAAATTTTGGCGACGTCCCTTGTGTTTTTTATTGGGCAAGTGGTGGTGTTTGCCGGATTGCGGTTTGGTGATGTGTCGGTATTGACGCCTGTGATGGGGGTGAAGGTGCTGGTGGTTGCGTTGATGGCAGTGGTTTTGAATCAGGAGGCGCTCCCGGTGCAATGGTGGGTGGCGGCCGCGATTGCAGCTGGTGCGGCTGTATTGATGGGGGGCGGAAAAGGAGGGGATCGAAAGCGAGTGATGGCTGGTGTGGTTGGCGGGCTGGGGGCCGCGGTGGCGTTTGGTGGAGTGGATATTCTTTTCCAATGCTGGGGGGCTGGCTTGGGAGTGTGGCGCTTTACGTCGCTTGTGATGTTGGCAATGGGGTTATGGTCGTTCTTATTGCTGCCAGTCTTGGAAGGCCCCTTTTGGAAATTGCCAAGAGAAGCGGCTGCGTCCTTTATTCCGAGTTTGATCCTCTGTGTGATCCAGATGTGCCTGATGGCCTATAGTGTGGTGGTTTTGAAGGGGGCTGCCTGGGCCAATCTGTTGTATAGTTCGCGAGGGCTTTGGAGTGTTCTTCTGGTTTGGAGTGTTGGCCCATTTTTCGGAAACCACGAGCGCGATACAGGTGGCCGGGTCATGCTCAAACGTCTGGTTGGGTCTGGAATGTTGCTTTTGGCAATCGGGCTGGTCCTACTGGAGCGGCATTAGGTGTGATTTGAAGGGGGCTCTTGTTTAGAGGGAAAAGAAGGGCGGTGTTTACGGCGGCGCTGCCTTGACGCTCAGGAGCTTTGGAGGACATCTTATCCGGTATGTCTGAAGAGCCTGTACCCGCTTCCCGTGATTTTATCCGCGAAATGATTCATGCCGATTTGGCCTCGCAGCGGCACGACGGTTGGGTAATCACCCGGTTTCCTCCGGAGCCGAATGGATATCTTCATTTGGGACACGCAAAAAGTATTTGCCTGAATTTTGGCCTCTCCCTGGAGCACGCTCCCAAATCGCGGTGTCATTTGCGGTTTGATGATACCAACCCGACCAAGGAGGAGGTGGAGTACGTTGAAAGTATCGAGGCGGATGTGCGATGGCTTGGCTTTGATTGGGGACAACACCGGTACTTCGCCAGCGATTATTTCGAGCAGCTTTATGGCTTTGCCCAGCAATTGATCCGCAAGGGGCTCGCTTACGTCGACGATCAGTCTGCAGAGGAAATGCGTGCAAATCGCGGTTCCTTGACGACCCCGGGGACTCCAAGTCCTTTTAGAGACCGTTCTGTGGAGGAAAACCTCGAGCTCTTTGCGAAGATGCGTGCTGGCGAGTTTCCTGAAGGATCCTGCGTGGTGCGTGCTAAAATCGACATGGCTTCCCCGAACATGAATATGCGGGATCCTGCCATCTACCGGATCTTACACTCGCATCATCACCGGACTGGAGATGCTTGGTGTATTTATCCGATGTATGACTTTGCCCATCCGCTTAGTGATGCACTGGAGTCGATCACGCACAGTTTGTGTACGCTTGAATTTGAACATCACCGTCCGCTTTACGAATGGTTGATTGAGAATGTCGATGGGTTGCCTGGGCGGCCACAGCAACGGGAGTTTGCGCGTTTGAATTTGACCTACACCATGATGAGCAAGCGTAAGCTGCTCGAACTGGTTCGCGAGGGGCTTGTGACTGGTTGGGATGATCCGAGGCTTCCTACAATTAGCGGTATTCGCAGAAGAGGGTACACGCCGGCCGCAGTGCGCGCGTTTTGCGAGGCTATCGGGTTGACGAAGTATCCTTCGTTAACGGAGCTGGCGCTGCTCGAGCATTTCGTAAGAGAGGATCTGAACCGGCACGCGAGTCGTGTGTACGGCGTTCTGAGGCCGATCAAAGTGGTGCTGACGAATTACCCGGAGGGCAAAGTCGAGTACGTCGAGTTGAAAAATAATCCTGAGGATCCTGCTGCGGGCACTCGGAAAGTGCCGCTCAGCCGTGAGCTTTATATCGAGGCCGATGATTTCATGGAGCAGCCCGAGGCTGGGTTTCACCGATTGGTGCCTAATGGAGAAGTCCGCTTAAAGTATGCGTTTTGTATCATCTGCCAGGAGGTGGTTAAGGATGCCTCAGGTAAGATTATCGAGTTGCGTTGTACGTATGATGACGCGACTCGCGGTGGAGTGAAGCCGGTCGACCGTCCGAAGGTAAAAGGGACCATTCATTGGGTGAGTGTGGCTCACGCGGTGGATGCGGAAGTTCGTTTGTACGACAGACTATTCACCGTGGAGCAACCGGATGAAGCAGCTGGTGAAGATGGTGATTTTAGACAATTTTTAAATCCCGCATCGTTGGAAACCGTAACAGCAAAAGTGGAGCCGTCGCTTGAAGCGGCTTTGCCGGGAGCCTGTTACCAATTCGAACGCGTGGGATACTTTTTTACGGATCCGAAAGACTGTCGTCCAGGTCATCTGGTGTTCAACCGGACGGTTGCACTGAAGGATAGCTTTACCAAAGCGAAAGCCTAGGGCCTCGTATACTTGTTGTTCCCCTTCTCGTGGTGCGTCGGAGAAGGGGATCTGCGATGTGTATGGGAATCTGTTTTGCGAGATTGGCTATTGGGGTGGGAGAAGCGCAGAGACCTTTTTGACGACTTCGGCACCTAATACTTTTGAGCCTTCAGGACTGTAGTGCACGTTGACCGGCAGTTGGATTTTATCCAATTGCGGTTTGGCGAAAGAATAGAGGTCGTTAATGGCAATGGAGTGAGCCTCCATGATTTTGATTGCGGCTGCGTTGTAGGTGACAACGTCCTCATCTCGGCGGAATGGTCCTTTGGTTTCGGGAGCGACTGGTGTTGTTGTGCAAAAGATGAGTTTTGCTCCTGTGGCTTTTAATTTTGGGATGATCGCCTCAAGGTTTGCCTGATATTCGGCGAGTGTTCTTAAACTCGGGTCTTCCGGATTAGACGAAACTTCAGAGGTGCCTGCTTTAACGTGTTTGATGTCGTGTAGTCCCCAATTGAAGTGGATGACATCCCACTTGGGGTTCAATGCAAGCCAAGCCTCCAGTTTTGCGACCCCATTGCTGGTGTCGCTGCAATTTTCGGCTGCTCCGTTTTTGGTGTTCCATGGACGAAATACGTTGGCTTTTCCTGCGAGGCCCTCGCTGACAGCGGAGTGATAACCAATGGAGATGGAGTCACCGAGGAGCAGCACGTTTGGGAGCGCTGGGTTCGGAGTGATTCGTAGATCTGCGACTTTTTTTTCCGCGATGGAGCCTTTTTCGGCTTTGGGTGTTTGCGCGAGAGTCAGAGTTGGGAGCGCGACGAGAGTGGCGAGAAGTAGGGGGAGTGATTTCATGGGGTACCAATATAAACACGGGTGGGATGAGAAAGTTGCGAGTGGATATTTGTGACCGAGGGTAACGAAGGCGTTAAAAATGTGATTTTGGTCGCCAAACCGCTTGCCTTGAGGGGATGCGTCCCGTTGCACTGTCTGAAGCGCATTTTGATCCAGCCAAATGGCAGTGCAGGTGCGTCTCTATACCCTATGAACACTATTGATCTTTCATCTCTCGGGATTAGCGGCCCTTCCGTTTTACGAAATGCGACTTCGCCGGTTTTGTATGAGGAAGCAATTCGGCATGACCCAGGCACACGTATTTCTGCGTTGGGGGCTTTAGTTGCGTATTCCGGCAGCAAAACAGGGCGGTCTCCTTCGGATAAACGAATCGTGCGTCACGAGGACTCTGAAAAGGATGTTTGGTGGAGCGCCGTAAACCACCCGATGGAGGCTGCTGCATTTGCGATTAACCGGGAAAGAGCAGTCGACTATCTCAATACTCGGAGCCGGTTGTATGTGGTGGATGGATATGCGGGATGGCATCCCCAACAACGCTTGAAAATCCGGGTGGTTTGTTCGCGTCCCTACCACGCGCTCTTCATGCGAACGATGTTGATTCGGCCCACAGCGGCAGAGCTAGCGGTCTTTGGAGAGCCGGATTTCACGATTCTCAATGCAGGCCAGTTTCCTGCGAACCGTCTCACCGAAGGCATGACTTCTAAAACGTCGATTGCGTTATCCTTTGAGGAAAAGCAGATGGTGATATTGGGGACGGAGTATGCCGGGGAAATGAAAAAGGGCGTGTTTACGTTGATGAATTATTTGATGCCCAAGCGCGGTCTGCTTTCGATGCACTGCTCGGCAACATCCGATCGTCAGGGCACTCATTCCTCTGTTTTATTTGGGCTCTCTGGAACTGGAAAAACAACCCTCTCAGCCGACTCGAAGCGACGCCTGATCGGCGATGATGAACATGTGTGGGGGGATGATGGTATTTTCAATATCGAGGGCGGTTGTTATGCAAAGACGACGGATCTTTCTGCGGAGGATGAACCGGAGATCTTTAATGCGCTGCACTTCGGTGCTGTTCTCGAAAACGTGGTGCTCAATGGAGATGGTCTCGAGGTTGATTTTCACAATACCTCGATTACCCAAAACACTCGCGGCGCTTATCCCATCGAGTTCATTCGGAACGCTAAGATCCCCTGTGTTGCGGGGCATCCGACCGATATCATTTTCCTGACATGTGACGCGTTCGGGGTATTGCCTCCAGTTGCGAAGTTGAATCCGGAGCAGGCAATGTATCACTTTATTTCCGGGTACACGTCAAAGGTTGCGGGAACTGAGGTTGGGGTGACGGAGCCGAGCTTGACGTTTAGCGCGTGTTTTGGAGCACCATTTTTGGTGTGGCATCCAGCAAAGTACGCCGAGTTGCTCGCGGAGAAAATGCGTCAGCATAAGGTTCGTGTGTGGCTTGTGAATACAGGGTGGAGCGGCGGTGGCGTCGGTGTTGGGGAACGCATCAAGCTTCAAACAACACGTGCGATTATAGACGCGATTCATTCTGGCGTCCTGGGGCATGCGCCGACCATTGAGGATCCGTTCTTCGGAATAGCCACGGTCACCCATGTCCCACATGTGGCGGACGAGGTTTTGGTGCCGCAGACAGCGTGGGCGGATGAAGAGGCTTATCGGGCTACTGCGACCAAATTAGCGGCCGCCTTCGTTGCTAACTTCCGTGAATTCGAATCCGGTGTGAGTCCCGAGGTTCGAGCCGCCGGCCCGAAACAAGCGTGAGTCTAGGGCAGTCGACGCCCTAGAAGCGCTCGTTGTTTGGAGTACGAAAAAGGACACCGGTAGTTGGATGAGCTACCGGTGTTTTTGAGATGGTCTGGCGGCGGCTTGTGTGGCTGGCCTCTATTTCGTCCAGTGATGTTTGCAGAAGGTTAAATATCGGTCCCAGTCCACACTCGTAATGTCGTGGGCGCCTTCCCGGATATGGTAACCAACGGAGTCGCCTACGAACTGACCAACTGCGGGTTGTTCCGTAGTTCCGATCCCGTGTTTGCCAAATAGTTCGTAGACCGGTCCGGCGTGAAGCCCCGACAGAAACTCACCTTTTGGATCGGCCCATTTGTCGTCGACGGCGCTACCAATGGCGACTGGGCGAGGTGCAATAAGCGAAATCAATAGATGCTGATCGGTGGGGCAGGCGGCTTCGTTGTTGGCGTAAGTGCTAAAGCGACCGGCGAACCAGTGAGGAAATGCTTTTGTGATAATTGCCACGGTTTCCCCATAGTTCCTTCGCATGAGGGCGGCTCCGCCTTCACCGGAGTTGTTTGAAATAGCGATCGAGAAACGTTCGTCCTGCGCCGCCGCCCACAAGGCAGTTTTCCCAAGACGCGAGTGCCCAATGACCGCACAGCGTTTTGCGTCCACTTGTTCGACGGTTTCCAGACAGTCGAGAATTCTGCTTAAGCCCCACGCCCAAGCCCCGATGCCTCCCCAGTCGGTATCTTGCCAGACAGTTTCTGCGCCTTTCGGACTCAGGGCGCCTCGAAGCGACTGTTTCCAGCCCTCCGCATAGTCTGGTTCTATATCTCCATAGTAGGCGGTCGCTACACCGTATCCGGCGGCGATAATTTGCTCCGGAACCCAGCGCGAATGATGGGATCCACGTGTGCTTTCCGGATCGGGCGGGGTGTTCTTTTTCCGAGAAGCCGCTACTTCCGTGTCTCGGATAAAGTTCTTGCTGATCGGGATATCGGACTCCCATGTACAAGCGTGATTGCCTTGGAAGTTTAGTCCAACAAAACAGGGGACTTGTTTCTGCACTCCTTTTGGGAGATAGAGCAGAACATCGATTCCTGACCATTCTGGGCGCTCTTTGAGTGAGAGATGAATGAGTTTGCGTATGGCGGTGCCTTTCAGCGCGTCCTGGCGGACATCGCGGAGCTCGACTTGAAGATGTCCCCAGTTCGTTGGCGTGTGTCCGTAGACATGATCCTGAAAAAGGCGAAGCACTTCAGGACGCCGTCGAGTTGTCCACACGGTGGATGATTCCACTGCTGAACCGTCCTGCATCCGAAGCGCGGCAGGTAGGACATAGTCACCTACTGCCGCTTCATCGTAGTTCGCCGTTGGCTTTTGTGCCGCGACGCTCATTTGGAATAGGAGGAGAAACGAAAGCCCCTTCGAGACGAGCGAAGTGGGAGTGATCTGGGGGGTGATCATGGCGTAAAAGGCTAATTGCCTGGCTCAGCGGATCCTTCGGCGAGTCCGAGTGCCCACCGGATACCGCCTAGAATATGTTTCTGGTACGCCTTTGCGATCTCCGGAGGATTGATGCGATTGGGCAGCTCGCCGTCATCCCAAATGTCTTCGCGATGTCCCAATGAGGTGTAGAAAATTTTACCGGTTCCTTGGGTGCGAACCCAGGAGACGGGAAAGTGCTCTTCCTTGCCCTGATCAGGCTTCTTATCCATCGGGAATTTCGGGGATGACCAGAGATCGTGGACGCGGGCTTTTTCGTAGCCTTTGAAGTGGTAGAATTCTTCCTGGGTAATGCTCCAGGGACTTGTAAGGCCGATTGTTGCTGGATGTTTTGGATCCATTGCTGTGAGTTCCAATGCGGACTGACTCCCGTGTCCTGCAAATTCACCTCCCATCATGGATGTGTAACCAGGGAACATTCGCAATGTATCGGTGGCGGAGTGCATGCCCATGATCGCGTGTCCCTTTTCCACCCATTGGACAAGGCCTTCTTTGTCCGGGAGAGGAAGATCGCCGGTGGTGTTTGCGAAAATGAGCCCGTCAATTTTGGCCTCGTCGAGGGCTGCAGGGGACAGTTTTTTGAGTGTCTCCGTCATTTGAGACTTGGTGTCGTCCTGTGCCTTTTTCAATTCCGCTTCCATTTCAGGAGTCCATTTGGCCATGGCCTCCTGATAACGGGCGGTATCCGCAGTGAAACGTTTCTTGGCGTTGTCGTCAGCGTCGGCAGGCAGAGCCTTTGGAGCAGTCGGCTTCTTAGGAATGACGATGCTGGGCTGGCGAAGCGTTTCTACGATCGTGAAGGCTTGGGATTCGGTCGCGAGCTTCTGCAGAATACGTTCAGCGGTCTCGATTGAGCTGTGGCGGAATCCGGCGGTAACGGTCACAACAATGACCCGTTTGGGTTCAGCTGCATGGGTTAGGCTTGGGGTAGCCAGACACACTGCGGAAAAGGCGAGCCATGAGGTACAGAGGATACGGCGGGAAACGGAAAGATGCATACTAGTGTAAATATCTCACGGGTGTGTTTGTTAGCGTTATTTATATGAGACGATTACTGTTTTTCGAGGAGGCTGTTGGCTGGGTCTTTGGTGCGGTATTGGTGCGGTAAAAAAGATCCTATCAAATTTGAGTGTAGAGGATTGTCACTGTTGTGTTCCCCTATCGTTCGAGTGAGTTGGAGGTCAGTTCATGGAGCGTGTTTCGCCTTGTCATGAAGCGAATGTCCTTAGTTGTATCTGAAAGGAGGCGAGTGGGGGATCGTTTTGGTTTGGCAGTGAGTTTGTGGAGAAGCACTTGGGTTGCCCTGGTGTGTGTGGTTGCGGGCACGGGGGCGGCAAATGCCGAGGTTGCTGCTGAACTGGATTTAGCGGCTGCGCAGGCGACGGCTCAAAAGACTTTTAAGGAGAAGATTGTTCCCTTCGTTTCGACTTATTGCACGGATTGCCATGGGGAAAAGAAGCGGAAGGGGGGGATGACGTTCATGTACGCGCTCCGGAATCCCGGGATGGCGACTTTTCGGAAACAATGGAAGCAGTCTGTGGCGAGCCTTAAAGCCCATGATATGCCTCCCGAGGAGGCGAAGAAACAGCCCACACCAGAGGAGACGCAGGTCTTCATCGATTGGGTGTCAGAAATGAAATATCTGAGCCCCAAGGATCCGGGGTTATTCGTGATCCGCCGTTTGAACAAAGTAGAGTACGGAAACACTTTGCATGATTTGCTCGGCGTGGATCCCATGGTGGCGCAGGAGTTGCCCGACGAGGTTGTTGGAGCTGGCTACCTCAATTCGCTTTCGCCGTTACTAATGGAGCAATATTTAGTTGTGGCCAATGAGGTATTGAGCCGTGTCCTGGCTCCTGAAAATGCGCCTCCAACGGAGGTTCAGCGACGCCTGTTTGGTGAGTTGCCACCCGGTGGCACGGATAGCCGCGAAGCTGTCCACAAGATTGCGCAAACTTTGACGCGCAGCGCGTACCGACGGCCTGCGTCTGAAGGAGAGTTAGACGTGCTGATGGGAGTGTTTGATTTGGGTGTGCAAAACGGGCGCGGCTATTTTGAGTCTCTCCGTTTGGTTCTGAAGGCCATCTTGGTCTCGCCTCAATTCTTGTTCATCACGCCTGATGGCGTTCTGGAATCAGGTGCGGATATTGTGGCGCTTGATGATTTCCAGATCGCATCGCGATTGTCTTACTTGTTGTGGTCGACGTCGCCCGATGCTGAGTTGTCTGCACTTGCGGATGCCGGAAAACTTCATGAACCGGCGGTCTTGGGGGAGCAAGTCAGACGGCTTCTGGCTGATCCTCGTTCTCGAGCTTTGTTTGACGGCTTCGGAGCGCAGTGGCTCGGGCTTGGTATGCTTGCGAATAAGACTTTTGACGCAGCGAAGTTTCCTCAGATGACGCCTTCGATGCGTAGTGCTATGTACGACGAGGCGAGGTTGATGTTCGACAGTATCACTCGCGAGAATCTGAGTATTAGCAGTTTCATTGATGCGGATTACACCTTTCTCAACGAGACATTGGCAGGGATTTACGGTCTGGAAGGCGAGGTGAAAGGGTCGGAAATGCGGAAGGTGCGGCTGAATAATACAAACCGGGGCGGGATATTGGGGATGCCGGGCATTCTGGCCACGACATCGTTTCCGAATCGGACAAGTCCGGTGAATCGCGGCGTTTGGGTGCTGGAACAAGTGTTGGGGGAACATGTGCCGCCGCCGCCACCGGACGTGCCAACGCTGGAGAAACAGGACAAGACCAAGATTGCGAATTTGACGCTGCGTCAGCGAACCGAGCTCCACCGGACCAATCCCGTTTGTGCAAACTGTCATAAAATTCTCGATCCAATCGGATTTGGTTTAGAAAACTTCGACGCGATCGGACGTTGGCGGGACAAAGATGATAGTGGAGGCGCCATTGATGCGGCCGGTGAACTTCCTGGGGAAAAGCGATTTTCGTCACCAGCCGAGTTGAAGAAAATCATAGGGGCGAGAACCGATGATCTGAGCCGGAATCTGATCGAGAAGCTTCTCTCGTATGCATTGGGGCGCCAGTTGGAAGGGTATGATGAAATCGTGATTGATCGTTTGGCACAGGCAATCGCGAACGATGGTTATCGAATGCAGACGCTCGTGACACAGATTGTGACGAGTTATCCTTTTATGCATCGTCGAGTTCTGGAACCGAAGGAGACTTCCAATGGAAAAAAACTGGCTAATTGATCGTCGGACATGTTTGCGGGGTCTGGGGGCGTCGCTTGCGCTACCGCTGCTGGAAACAATGGGGTGGGCGGAGCAGTCGAAAACCGCGGCCTATAAACCACCCGTTCGCCTCGGGTTTATGTATATGCCACATGGCGTAATCATGGACCAGTTTTGGCCCGCGAGCCCGGAGACATTCCTGACATCTCCACCACCGTGTATCGAGTCCCTGCGTCCTGTGCTCGATCAGTGTCTGATGATGAAAGGGATTTCTGGGATCCCGATTGCTCCGTTAAATGGTGCCCCCCATGCCCTGGAATTGTCCACGTGGCTCACCGCGACGCTGCCGGATGCGAACCGGCGCAATATCGTGAATATCGCGATTTCTGCGGATCAAATTGCAGCAAATTACATTGGTGGATTTACGGCGTTACCGTCATTGGAGCTCGCGACGATGCCGCAAACGCACAAAGAAAATCAGGAAGGCCTCAATGAGGCGTATTACTCTCATTGCAGCTTTCGCTCGCCGACTCAGCCCGTTCCCGCAGAGACAAACCCGAGAAGCGTCTTTAACCGGCTCTTTAAAAATCGCGGACAGGCTGCCGAGAAGTCAGGAGCTTCGACTCAGACCGATCCGTTAGAGCGCGGGATGTTAGATCTGGTTCTCGGAGGCGCGAGGGATCTACGTCGCAGGCTGAGTTACAACGACCAGCATAAATTGGACGAATACCTAGACGGGGTGCGTTCGCTGGAGCGGCGTATTGCAGCGATTGAGTATCGTCAAAAGGAAGCCGCGCTTGAGGCTGCTGGAGTCAGTGTGTCGAAACGGAATGCATCTGATTCACCTCCGATCGAGATCAAGATTCCGGTAGGTGATAAAAGGAGCGAGTACATGAAGATCATGTGTGATTTGACTGTGCTCGCGTTCCAGACTGACACGACCCGTGTGAGCACGTATATCGGCTCGACTCCCAACGGTGTTTCTTATCCTGAGTTGGGCTTTACGGACGAACATCACTCCGTGACGCATCACAACAATCAGAATGAGAAGGTCGATAAGGTTGAGAAAATTTGTGCGTTCAACGTGGCGCAGTTTGCGTACATGGTCCAGAGGATGCGGGATTTGAAGGAAGGCGAAGGTACTCTCCTGGATAATTGTATTATGATGTGGGGCTCAGGTTTGGAGGATGGCAACAAGCACACGCGTGAGAATCTACCGTTTATTATTGCAGGGGGCGGCGGGGGATCGCTCAAGACGGGACGTTTGGTGACAGGTGTTAGTGGGAACCAAGGGGATTTGTTGAGCACGCTGCTGACTTGTGCGGGTGTTCCGGTGGATCGCCCTATTGGAATTTCGACCAAGCAGATTACCGAGATCATGGCGTAATCGCAGGCGTGTCATCGCCTGCGATGTAGTCAGGAAGCCGTTGCGTTGCTGCTGGCGGTCTTCGATGCGAGCAAAGGGAGTCTTATTGAGAGCGGAAAGTTTCGCTTTCGATCAAGTCTAGAACCAGATCTCGAAAGCCATTTCCTTTGGCATGGTTAGCCAGCACGATCCCTCGGATTTCCCGTTTCTCTGCGAAGTTTGGAACCCGACCCGTTGCGTACGTCATCAGCTTTTCAGCCACACATTGCGAGAATTGGTCGATGTTCTTTACAAGCCACGCTTTGAAATCACGCGGATCCTTAATGGCGGTTCCATCTGTCAGGACACAGCTGGGGTCGATGTTGATTTTGGTTCCAGGCCATACGGTGCGCCAGCGTCCCACGGGATCGTAGTTCTCAAGAGCCAGTCCAATCGGATCAATTCGTTGATGGCAACCGGCACAAGCCGAGTCTTTGGTATGAGCGGCGAGGAGCGCTCGCGGCGAGATGCTACCTTGGGTGTCGGGTGTGAGCGCTGGAACATTTTTGGGTGGCGGCGGAGGTGGTGTGCCGAGGATGTTTTCCAGAACCCACACGCCCCGAATTACGGGCTGAGTGTCGACGCCATTTGCCGTGGCCATGAGGATCGCCGATTGCCCCAGAAGCCCGCCGTAACGTCCGCCGCGTTCGATCGGGATTTTTTCAAATTGTACGGTTGGCTTGTTGCTAGGAGCCGATTTTTTGGCAGCGCCCCCTTCCTTGGGAGTACCATAAATTCGCGTCATAAACTCGGGTGAAGAGAATGTGAAATTTGGATCGATGAAATCCGTCATCGGAAGATTGAGCGTTAGCATTTCAGTGAAAAACCGCTCCGTTTCGCGCCGGGCCATTGCAATGCTGCTGTCGTCGAATCCAAATCGTGGGTCCGGCATGATGCTGCTGAGTTTCCGGGTTCGCAGCCATTGTCCCACGAAACTCTGGATCATCGGGTCGGTGAATTGTTTGGGAAGCAGCCTTTGCGCCTCGCTCCTGAGTTGGGTGCCTTTGGAGAGATTATGGGCTTTTGCGAGGTTCGTGAGTTTCGCGTCCGGCGGCCCTTGCGTGAGGAAGTAAGACAACCGGTTTGCGAGGTTGTACTCGTCGTCTTTGGCACCTTCCACACCGTGATACAGAAAACGAGGCGAGATCAGGATGTTTCGAACCACGAGATGCATGGCTTCTTCAAACGAGTGACTGTCTTTCAGGTGGTCTTTGAAAAGGGTCGTATAGCTGTGAATGGTGTCTTCCTGAACGTCCCGGCGAAATGCCTTTGGCAGCAACCGTCGCACAACCTCTTCACCAAATGCTTCGGGTGATTGCCCCTCCCTGCGAATTCCGGTTAATAGCGTGCGTGCCTTGGTTCGAGCCAGATCTCTTGGGCTTTCGATGGACTTCAGGGGGCCTCCGATTGTCACATGGTGGAGTTCCAGCGCTGGTCCTCTCTCATGATAGAAGTGACAGAGTGCATCCGCAATACTTGAGGTCCCCGTGAAAGAATTGGCTATCTCAAGCACCTTAAGCGTCGCCTTGGATTCCATGGTCGCCTGGCTTAAATCCAAATTGGGATCGGTCCAATGTTTTGAGACGATATCCCAACCATTCCTTCCGCGAAGTCGGGTCACGGCAGGGCGCAGATCACCCGCTGGAAAGATCGCCTTCTGCCACGCCGCAAGAAAACGAGGGTCCTTCTCAAACCAGTTGCGATAGAGCTCCGCAAGCTCCTGAAACTCGTGGGTCATCTCCGCATTTGCCCAACGAAAGACCAACGTCTCTCCCTCATAAAGATCGGCTTCGAAAACACTCTTCTCGCTAGAATCCGAACTGACAGAAATCTCCTTTAGCAGCCGAAATGCCGTCACGTTTGAGCGGTCGGAGGCAGTGACATTGCGCGCCCGGACCTCGAGAATCATTGGCTTATCAAAAGGGTGTCCTGCCTCCGTTAGGAACTTGGAGGCGTCTACCTCTACACGATAAGTTCCCGAATCTTTGATCTCGATACGACTGGGCCAGGTGCAACTACGGAAGACATCGACACTCCTGGAAACCAACCGTAACGCGTCTCCGTGGACGGTTGCTGCCGCGAAGCTGAGAACCATATCTTCCGGGCCGGCTTCCCATGTCATTGGTTTGGATTGCGCGCGTTTTGATGGGAAGATTTCGTCTGCAATCTCTGTCGCGACCGTCCGGTAAGCCTCAAGATGAGCCGGAGATAGTGTGAGGCCATCACTGAGGTTGTCGAAGCCATGGCTTTCGCCATCGGTCGGGAAACCGGAGGGCAGAGTGAAGGAAGGCAGGTGGAACAGTGATCGAACCGTTGCGGTGTATTCCTTTTGGTTCAATCGTCTCGGCGCAGTGGTTCCAATGTGAATCTGGTTAAGAAGAGACTTTTCCAAATGCGCCAGAAGCGCCTGCTTTTCCCCGGAAGTAGGTTGCTTCTTCTTGGGAGGAGGCATGAGACCTTGCTCGATGGCGACAAAGGCGCGAAGCCAGAGGTCTTGCTGCGTCGGTTCATTCCAATCAATGGCTGTCTGATCGAGGTTCACGTCCCCCTTTTTTTCCGTCGCATCGTGGCAATCGATACAAAGCTCGGACAAGGTCCGTTGCAATGGCGCCGGTATAGGCGAGGTCGCGTGCGCTTGAGTGATGGCAGTAGCGAGTCCCATCCATGTAGCCAATCTGGGTATTAAAGACGAGGCTCTCATTATACGAAGAGGTGGTTGAGATTGCGCGATGCGTTCGAGAAGCGTCCAACCTGCATGCCCAATCTCTGCATCAGGGTTAAATAAAGATCCCCGAGCAGAGGGGCATCGGGTTGCTTTAAATCGATCGCAACATGTTGTCCGTGCCGGAAGCCACCGCCTGCTACCAAGGTCGGAATATTCGCATTACTATGACGGCTGGCATCGCCGGTCCCGGAGCCTAGCAATATGACGGTTTCATCCAGCAGAGATTTCCCTCTGGGCGTCGTCTTTCCCTTCAGCTCGGAGAGGAACCCGGCAAAGCAGTGAATGTGCGCAGTTTCGATAGCCACCAAGTCACGGATCATTTGCGGATCATTTCCGTGGTGAGAGAGACCGTGATATCCGGCACCAAGTGCCTTCCCATCAAACGAGAAAACTTGTCCAAGCCCGTCCAGTTGCAGGGACATCACCCGAGTCGATTCGGTTTCGAGAGCGAGTGCCATCAGATGATAGAGGATCGTCTCCGCTTCAATCTGCAGGTTGGGCGTGATGGGATCGTAGGTAGGCAGTTTGTATGTTGTTGTGGGGATCGGGTCGTTGATCCCATTTAACTGTCGTGCCATCCTTTGTTCCAGGGTCCGGAAAGAGTCGAAGTATTCCTCCAATTTGTGACTGTCCCCCTTTGGCACTGAAGCCCTGAGTCGTTTGGCGTCTTCGAGAACCAAGTCTAATCCACTACGGCCACTACGCAGGAGATATTCGGTGCGCGCGAGGTCGGCTTTCGAGATAAACAATTGCCGGTAGAGAACGCTTGGGCGTTGGATCATCGGGAGCCCCACGCCTTTGCGAGTAAAACTCATGGCGCGCATTTCCTCCCCGGAGCCCGCCGTCAGTTCAATCGATGCAAAGCGTGAGTTTTGACCGATCGCGTCTGCGATCTGTTGATCGAGTGAATAGCGCTTGGGAGTGACGCCGCTTAGGAAGTTGCTCCAAGCATCGTGGCCATTGGGGGCTCGATGGTCTAACCCGGAGAAAATCGTAAATGAATCGCGTAATGGTCCCAGCGGGTTAAGCGTGGGCGGTATCTCGTAATTCAATCCGGTTTCTTTCGGGAAAAAGGCGTTTTGATGCCATCCAAGATAGGTTCCGATCGCAACAAAGTTACGCGGTTCCGGTGTGTCTTGTGTTGTGGCGCTGAAGGCTTCGAGCGGAGGTAATGCGAGGGCCGCGAGAGCACTCTTTAGGAAAAAACGTCTGTCGACTGGCTGTGGGCGCGGGGAGTGAGTAGGGGGGATCATGGGGGAGATATGTTTCGAGGTGCGGACTTACACTTCTCACGTGGAAATACCCAAAATTTGAATTTCGTCACAAAATGGAGGGAAATTACGAGGGCCCTGCTTTCGGGCAACGGGTAGCTAGTGTTCGGGGCCGGCGAAAAACTCTAACACCGGGCCTGGAGCCTGGGGGTGGGAGTCGCTCGCAAATGCGTGTACAAGGCTGCCGCTCGCAGGAGCACGGGTGTCGCGGACGACTAGAAGAAGGATCGGTTTATCGCGATGGGTTTTGAGGAAGTCCAGAAGCGCAGGAGAGGCTAGTTCGACGTTGCCGCTTTGTTGGGTGCGGAGAATGTCTATGGATCCCAATAAAAGCCCACCTTCAGGTTTTGGGCTCGTCTCCCAATTCCACGAGGTATTCCAGTCGAGTTCGTGTGCGTCAGTAATTCCGTAAACTAAGAAGCGAATTTCCTGCGGCACGTACGCTACAAGCCCTTGGTGACTTGGCACGAGATTCAGGCGCAACTTCGCAGCGGTATAACCCGACAAATCAGCACCGGTGAGGTCAAACGAGATGAAGGAACGACGTTCGGATTGACTGTTCTTCTCTTCGGTAGTTTTCACCATGAGCATTCTCGGATTCGTCTGCTCCGGACGATTGCTGGCGATGATGGATTTTGTTTTACCGGCAGATCCAATCCGCAGCGCTGGCTCTGTCGGAGTCGTGTTTGGCTTGGAGAATGGGTTTTCAGTACGTTCCAGGCCGCCTTCTGTTGCAATGGTTGCCTGTTTTTGAAAGAGGCGTTCTTCCAATTTTGCGCCGGGATGATGGACCGAAATCTCGCCGGAAAGGACCTCAAAGGCAGTCGATTTGCCGCTTTTATCCACAGACATGGCAAATCGGGTGCCATGATCTACGACATAACTATTCGGCGCTTCCATGATGAATCCGATCGCTGCTTTTGGGACATCAATAACAGCGGATCCAACGCTCATTCGGCCACGCATCGGAGTGAGGAGCTCCAGCCGAGCAGGAGCTTCAATCGTGACTGTGGCTCCGGAGTTGAACTGGATCGTTGCCAGGCCCGATTTGAGCTCGAGATGTCCGGGTTTCAGCTTTGAATGGGGGGCTGTTGGGAGGGCGCTTTCCCAAGCGGCATCTTCACTGGAGAGGAGAGTCGCGACGAATCCGGACTCCCTTGACTGAAACAAAGCCCCGATTCCAAGAAGCACCAAAGCGGCAGCCGCCAATCGCAACATTGTCCGGAATGGCAGGATTCGTTGGGACGTGGCTTCTGTTTGGTTTTGTTGAGCGCCCTTTAATGGAGGCATGCCGCTTGGCATTCCTCCGGCTGTATAAGCGAGATGTAATTGCGCGTGCAGACGCATGTGTGCACGATAGTGCTGGCGGGCAGCATCGTCACTTTTGAGAAGCGCGTTCAGCTCGACCTTTTCATCGTCGCTTAGCGTCCCCTCTAGCAGTTGGGTGAACAGCTCAAGCCGTCGCTCTTGGGAGGCCTTTTGAGAACTCATGAGGAGAGCCTTTCCTGCAGTTTGGATTCAATACAGACCAGCAACGCTTCGCGGGTTCGCATTAATGTCATTTTCAACGCGCTCTCTTTTTTCCCAAAACGACTGGCCATCTGGGCGATTGAGCTACCCTGCATATAACGCTGCTGAATAAGTTCCGTCTGCTTTTCAGGGAGCCGGCTGAGGCAGTCCCTAAGTGCTAGTTCGCGGTCCTCGGGTGCGGCGTGATCCGGAGGCTCTTCCGCTAAGACGTCGAGAAGATCAGCGTCGAAAATATGGCGATCCCGCTTTTTGTCTCGGAGGAATGCCCGTGCTTGAAAGTAGGCGCATCTGCGAGCCCAGGCACCGAAATCGCTGCCTTGTTCGAACTCGTGGATCTTTTGCCAAAGAACCAGATTTGTTTCCTGCAACACATCATGAGCATCATGGACACTTCCGAGGAGGGTCACCAGATAGCCATAAAGCCGACTTTGCCAGGAGGTCAGCTGGAAGATGAATTCTTTGTCTGTGGGGATCATCGCGGTTACTGTCAGATACCGCATTTGGGTGACAGGTCACGAAAATGTCTGAAAAAAGCGGCCTGGGTCTGGGGGGAGACTGCGGTCAGCTAAGGTCACGGAGTTCGCTTGAATTCCAGACGGATTAGCGGGCGGACAGCCACTCGATTCGCCGCTCCAGTTTTGACTGCCGTTCCGCGTTCGGATTGGGGTAAAGGATAGGATACCAAGCCGTCATGACGGCCCCACGTGCGATGTAACAGGCATCTAAGAGTTTTGGACTAAAGGATCCTCCCGCCGTTTCATAAGCGCTGAGGATTTCGTGAACGGTGTGCTGGTCGTCTTCGAGAATGTGCGCGTTCCAGAGGAGGGAGGCTAAATCCCATTCGACGGGGCCGGAAAAAGTGTCTTCCCAGTCCGTTAATAAAAGTCCGCGTGTTGTGTTTAGAAGGTTCCCCATGTGGGCGTCACCATGAAGCGACTGGTGATGTGTGGCGCTTAATGCGGGGAGGGAGGTCAGCAGATGCGCGATTAGCATTTGTTGCGTTGTCCGTGTGAATAGCTCCCGATTCTGAAGAATGGTGAGGCTTTCTTGCAGGATGCCGAGACTTGGGAGAGGGGCCTCGAATGTCCGCATGATGCGATGGCAGTGATATAGGACGGAGCCGATTTCGGCTGGATTTGGTGTGGTATTAGTGACGGTAACGAATTCCCAAAAGTTCATGGGGTAGCCCAAATGGAAATGCGGGCCGGGTGGTAAACCGGGGTGTAGTGGGATAACTGGTGCGGAGTGTCGCGTGAGATGTTGGGCGATGAGGTTTTCGCGCGCGAACCACTCGGTTCCTTGGCGTGGTCCATCGGTGTCCTGAACGACACGAGCCACCAGAGTGTCGGTGAGGCGTACAACCAGAGTGCTGCTATTTTGCAGGATGTCGCACCGATCTGGGGTGATTCCGTATGAAACTGCGGTTTTTGTGGCCGCTTGAATGGCAAGTTGGGTGGAATACATGAGGGCGTGTGCTGCCAAAATGGCCTGATACGGGGTGAGGTTGAGATATAAGAACGGGAGCGGATTCGGTACCAGTTGAGATGCGCATGGATGTCGTGGAAGACGGCTAAGATAGGGCAAAGTGGTTGGTTTGTGCGCAAAAGGCGCACGGGTTGGGTGGACAAAGTTTGGGAAAAATATACACGGAATCGGCGCGGGTCATAAGCGATCCCAGTTGTTTCGGCCGGTGACGTTTTTGTTGGCAAGAGGATGCGTCGAGAAGCGGGCATCTGGGGAAGTGTGTGAATCGCTGAACCCACGCTTTTATGTTATTCATTCGTAAACAATTTCATCACGCGACGGCCATTGTGTTTCAGTCGATGGTTTCCGGTGTTTTGTCCTTGGCCGTTTTGTGTGGCTTGACGGGCTGTGAGAAAGGACCGGAAAAAGGACAGGAGAAGCGCGAAGGTAGTGATGGGCGAGCAGTGAAGGCGGGGGAAGTGAGTGGTGGGGTGCAGCGGCGTCCGGACGAGCGCGCTATGGCTCGAGCTAAGAAGGATTTTCCTGAATTCGCCCAGGAGGAATCGGAGTTCAGCCGTGAGTTTGCACGGAGATCAAAGTTGCTGGAGGATTCGAAGTCCGTTGATTTGGAGAATCCAGAGTGGCCCCTCGTGCTTGCGCGTGAAGTGGGACGGGACTTGGATAGGAAGCGCGAAGTTGAGGTTTCCAAGGCGCGGGCCTTAAAGGAATTTCCTGAGCTCGGTGTATCCGGCTCGGAGTTCAACTCTGAGTTTGTGAAGCGGGCGAAGGAATTGGAGAGTTTTAATGCGAAGGAGTTAAAGCGTTCCGATTGGCCTTATAGGCTCGCGAAAGGGGTTGCAGAGGAAGTTGAACTGAAAAAGCAGGTGGAGCTTTCAAAGGCGCGCGCGATGAATGAGTTTCCTGATCTCAAACGGGCGGGATCTGAGTTGAATGAGGAATTCCTGAAGCATGTGAAAATCATGCAGGACACAGGGGATGGCACCTTGAAGAATCCTCAATGGCCATATCAGTTGGCTGTAAGACTGGAGCGAGATCTCAATAGCCCGTCTCGCCAATACAGCAGCAGGGATTTGATGAATCTGAAGGAGTTGCCTCAATCTGAAATGTGGCTCAAGGGGCGAGTGACAAAGGTGGAGAGCTTTTTGTCTGACGGTATGTCTGGGCGTGTAGTGCTGGATGGGTTTGTAGTGGGTGAGTTTACGCTTTCTTCCAAGGGGGCGTATGCTGGGGTGACCATTGCGAGGAAGGATGATGGCCTTTATATGCAGTGGAAAGTGAAGGGTCAGGGCGCATCTCCGGATCGGTGTGTTTATAGGATGGGTCAGGAGGTTGTGGTGAAGGGAACGGTGCGACGTTTGGGGGATGGAAAGTTTGGATTTAGAATAGCGAGCGAGAGTTTCTAGTCGCGCGTGGTGATACGTTGATCGGGATGGGGCTAATCCCGCTGGGGATCAGCCGGAGGAGGAGAGCTCGTAGTTTGCAAATGCAACCGCATTTGATGCGGTGGTCGTTTGTACGAATGGTACGTGTGTTTACGCACGGTTTTGGATGGTCACGTCGAGGCGATTGCGGCATTGCATACTGCATGGTACGCCGATTGTTCCCCCTTTTGTTCCTATTTGGAATTAGCCCTATTGTTTCTGCGCAGCAGCCGCCCTATGACGTTTTCCCGCAAGCGGAAGCGCCGTATTTCAGGGTTCGATACGAGGCATCGTCCAATCCGGGGGAATTGATTTTTCCAGTGAACTATACGGTGTGGATTCCACCGGGAGTGAAGACCCTGCGGGGGCTCATTGTACACCAACACGGCTGTGGCGAAGGTTCGTGTAAATCCGGGTTAACGGGTGCATACGATCTTCACTGGCAGGCCCTCGCGAAGAAACACGATTGTGCGCTCCTCGCTCCGTCGTATGAACAGCCGGAGAAGGCGGATTGCCAGATGTGGTGTGACCCGCGCAATGGATCTGGAAATGCTTTTCAGAAAGGGTTGGTGGATCTTGGCGTGAAGTCTGGTCACCCTGAACTGTCGAAGGTGCCCTGGGCATTGTGGGGGCACAGTGGCGGCGGTCACTGGGCGGGGGGGATGGTGATGTCGTATCCGGAGCGTGTGGCCTGTGCGTGGCTACGCAGCGGGGTCCCCTTGTTGAAGGAGGACCCGAAGCGAACGACGATAAAGGCGCATGTTCTTCCGGATGCGGCTTTGGGTGTTCCTATGATGTGTAATCCCGGGACCAAGGAGGGCGTGAGTGAAAAAGGCGGGCGCTTTGGCGGAGTTTGGCCCGCTAACGAGGCCTTTTTTTCGGAGGTCCGGGCCAAAGGTGCGCTTATCGGTGTGGCGGTTGATCCATTGACGGCGCATGAATGTGGAAATCAACGTTACCTGTCGATTGCGTGGATGGATGCCTGTTTGGGGGTGCGGCTGTCCAAAGACGGTGTGGGTGCCCTGAATCCGATGCCAACCAAAGGGGCGTGGCTGGCGTCATTGCTGGCGTCGGAGGCGGTAGCGGAGGCTGGTTTTAGCGGAGACAAAGGCCAGGCGGTCTGGTTGCCGAACGAGGCGGTAGCCAAGGTGTGGATGCAGTATGTGAAAGACACTGCGATTTCAGACAACACGCCGCCGCCCGCGCCGACTCATTTGACGGTGAATGGCAATCAACTTACGTGGGAAGCTGAAGCGGATCTCGAGAGCGGTCTGGCGAACTTCATTATTGAGCGGGACGGGAAACAGATCGCTACGGTGCCGGAGCAGGGAAAAAACCCATTCGGACGTCCGATTTTTCAGGGGCTACAATACAGTGATACGCCGATTCAACCGCTTGTGAAAATGGCCTTTACCGATACGCAGGCGGAGGCTGGAAAGAAGTACGACTATCGCGTGATTTCCGTGAATACGGTCGGCCTGAAATCGAAGTGATTTGCACGTCCAAGGCCCTCGGACATGGCGGCTGCGAGTCTCGAGGGCTGTTTACAGCAGATAGTTTAAGGGCAGCTTGAATTGCTGCTCTACTGACAAAAAAGGAGCCCTAAGCCAACAACTGCGGCCGAGGGCTCCTTGTGAATAAGGCTACGATCTGGGCTAGGCTTTAGGCGCGCCGGAGAATTCCAGGTAGGTGTAGCCCTTCAATGCTTTTTCGTAGCTGGTAAGCAGCCGCATGGCTTCGTTGGGTTTGAGTCGGTCGGTTTTGATTGCGATATCGACTTGGGTTTTCACGAGGCGGATGAGTTCGTTTTGGTCCCATTGCACCATCTTGAGGACTTCACCGATGGTGGAGCCTTCCAAGGTCTCTTCGATATACCAGCCACTTTCCTCATCATTGTCCAAGAACACATGAGCTTCATTGACCCGACCGAATAGGTTGTGCAAGTCACCCATAATATCCTGATAGGCACCCATTAAGAAGAATGCGATCTGGTATGGCTCACCGGCGCGTAAGCGGTGAAGCGGGAGTGTCTCCTTCACGTCCTGAAGATCTACGAATTTGGAGATCTTGCCGTCTGAGTCACAAGTGATGTCGACGAGAGTGGCGTTCCGTTCGGGGAATTCATCGAGTCGGTCCACAGGCATGACTGGGAAGAGCTGGCCGAGGGCCCAGTGGTCCAGGAGCGATTGGAATACGGAGAAATTGCAGACGTATTGGTCGCCGAGGCTGGTTTCGAGGTCTTTGACTTCGTCCGGCACATAACGCATGCCTTTGCAAAAGTTGACGATCTGAAGTGCGATCTGCCAGTAGACTTGTTCGATCTTCGCTTTGCTTTCGAGTTCGAGAAGCCCGAGGTCGAACATCGACTGGGCCTCGTCTTTAACCTGTTGAGCGTCGTGAAGGGATTCGGCCCAGTTTTGCAGGGTAAGGGCCTTTTGAAGCTCGATGATTTCGCTGACCTGTTTGGGATCGCGTTCCGTGGCTTCAGCTGTGAGGCGTGCTTTGTCTTTTTCGATGGATCCAAAAGATTCCACCACCAAGATGGAATGATGGGCCACAATGGCCCGGCCGCTTTCGGATACGATTGTCGGGTGGGCGACCTTTTCAGAGTCACAGACCGACATGATATTCCAGACGATGTCCCGCGCGTATTCGGCGAGACTGTAGTTCATGGAGCTTTCGAACGCGGTTTTGGAGCCGTCGTAGTCGACGCCCAAGCCGCCCCCCACATCGATGTAACCCATTTCGTGGCCCATTTTGGTGAGCTTTGCGTAAAAGCGTGCGGCTTCGCGAACTGCTCGTTTGATGGTGCCAATGTCCGGAACTTGGGATCCCACGTGGAAGTGGACTAGTTTAAGACAATGAGCTAAGCCCGCTTTTTTAAGGGCGTCGGATGCCGCCACTAGGTCGGCAGTGCTTAATCCAAACTTGGCGTTTTCGCCGCCACTAGTGGCCCATTTACCGGCACCTTTTGTAGCGAGGCGAACACGGACGCCGATGTGGGGTTCGACGCCCACTTCCTGAGAGACTTGGATAATCTGAAAAAGCTCTTCGAGCTTCTCGACCACCATGATGACTTTTTTGCCTAACTTGTTTCCAAGGAGGGCATTTTGAATAAATAAGGCATCCTTGTAGCCGTTGCAAACGATGAGGCTTTCGGGGTCGCTGTGGATGGCGAGAGCGGCTAGAAGTTCTGGTTTGGAGCCCGCTTCGATCCCGAAGTGGAACGGCTTCCCGGCTTCCATGATCTCTTCGACCACTTCACGTAACTGGTTTACTTTGATCGGGAAAACGCCGCGGTAAACGGATTGGTAGCCCATCTCGGTGACGGCATCGGCGAATGCCTGATTGATGCGTTCGACCCTGTGACGAAGGAGGTCCTGAAACCGGACCACCATGGGAAAGGTGAGGCCCCGTTCGCGCGCTTCTTCCAGCAGTTCAACGAGATCAATGGGGGTCTCGGGGTCTTGAGTCGGGAGGATGGAGATGTGTCCCTTGTTATTGATCGTGAAGTAGCCGGCACCCCAGCGGTCGATGTTGTAGAGAGAGATAGCGGATGGGATGTCCCAGGGCGTATTCATGTAAGACTAGATAAGTGGGGGCGCAGTGTAGGAATCAGTGATCCGTTTGCAACGTGTAGTACACGGGTGGCACCTCGATTTTACAAAGGCAGGCCTTTGGCGGCCGCCAGGATTTGGTCTGGGGTTACTCCAAAGAGGCTGTAAAGACGTACAATCGTCTCTTCAATCAGGTTGTTAGGGCAGCTGGCTCCAGCTGTAATGCCCACAACAACAGGTGCATCTTTAAGCCATCCCTGAAGTGTGACTTCGTCCTTGTGGTGCAGATCGTAGTGAGTGATCTGGTCTTTCGATTCCAGTCGTTCTGCGTTCCGGATAAAATAGGTGGGGAGCTTTTCTGTCCCCATTTCGGCAAGATGCGAGGTGTTAGAGGAATTGTAGCCGCCTACGACGAGCAGTAGATCCATGGGGAGGGATAGCATCTCTCGGAGGGCGTCCTGACGTTCCTGGGTGGCTCCGCAGATGGTATCGAAGAAGCGAAAGTTGCTTGTGGCATTGGATTTGCCGTCCCGTTTTTCGATAGCTGCGGCTATGCGTCTTTGGACTTCTTCGGTTTCCCCGCGAAGCATGGTTGTTTGGTTCGCGACGCCCACGCGTTTTAAGTGGATGTCAGGATCAAAGCCTTCGCTGTGAGCTCCTTCGAAACGGGACAGGAAGGCGGATTTGTCACCGCCGTTCACGATGTAATCGCATACAAAATCGGTCTCATCCAGGGTTAGGACCACAAGGTAATGTCCTTTTCCGTTGGATGTTGCGCGAGACGCTGTGGCTTTTGTTTCTTCGTGAGCCGCTTTCCCGTGAATGATTGAGGTCATTTCCTCGGAGGCATACTGGCGGACACGTTTCCAGACACTCATGACGTCGCCGCAGGTGGTGTCGACGATTTGACATCCCCGTTCCTTGATTTTCCCCAAAGTTGTAGTGTCGGTTCCAAAGGCGGGAACTATGACGACGTCTTCTGGTTTTAAATTGGTGATGAGAGTCTGTGCGTCGGCAGAGAGGAGATTTTTGATGCCCAACTCGCCGATTTGGCGGTTTACCTCCGGGTTGTGGATAATTTCACCCAGAATGTAGAGATCTCGTTCAGCGAATACTTTGCGTGCAGCATAAGCGAGGTCGATGGCGCGTTCCACGCCGTAGCAAAAACCGAACTGTTTGGCCAGTCGGACGGTGACTCCGGCGACCGAGATTTCGCCGCCATTTTTTCGGAGGTTGTCTACGATTTCGCTCTGATAGTGGGTTTCGACTTGAGCTTGAACGGCCGCCATCACGTCTGGCGTGCGTAGGTTTACGCGTTGGGGAGAGGGCGGTACGGAGGAGCTCATGATGAGGTTGTGGCAAAAAAAGCGGGCTTCCGGAAGCGTAGGAATCCGAAAGCCCGCCCGTAGAAGTTTAGTAGGAGTTTAAGAGAGGGTTACTTCGAACGGACTATTCCGAGAGGAGCGGTCCAGTTGGTTTTTCGAATACTTTGGCCGAGATCATGAATTCGGCAGCCGGATCTGGATCTTTATAGTCGGTTGGGCGTACGACCGAGGCGCCATATTTTGCGTCTTCGGGTTGTTCGTCCGCGATCGAAACAGGGGTGCCTTCTTTTACTAGAGCGTAGAATTTCGGAGCCGCGAATTTGTGGAGGCGCAGGCATCCATGTGTGCGTGGCACTGGGTGTACGTATCCAGTGTGGATTCCGTAGGCTGGCGCGAATTCACACCAGTAACCCATGGGGTATCCGACGAAGCGTCCTTGTTGAGGGTTGCGTGCTTCGCCTGGGACGATGCCGTTCCCGTTTACGAAGAAGCCGTAGGAATTGGAGCGTTTTTGTTCGATTTTCTGGGTGATGCGGAAGCTGCCTTTGGGTGTTGGTTTTTCGGGCGTCCCAACGCAGGTCGCGACGGCCATCAGAAGACGGTCTCCCTCAAGAACGTAGATGTTTTGTTTGGAAAGGGAGATTTTGACGCGGACGCCATCCGGGTTATGAGGGCGGAGGGCTTTGACTTCGTATGGGGCAAAACTTCCGGGTGTGACGCAGGAGGAGAACGTCATCGCTACGGCTGCGCTGAGGATGATTGGTAGGTATTTCATTGGGGTGTTATATGTTACGTTGTCTGCAGAGGGGTGGTTGAGCTGATTTGATGCGTTGTCTTCCGGAGGGCTTCAAACCCGGATGAGATAGAGGCGTAAAATGGATATTCTCGAGTGGTGTCCTGCGGGCGGTATCTGAAGTGTTTGTAGGACCAGAGCCAGAGTTCCGGCTGTTTGCGGATAAGGTCTTCAAAGATAGCCCAGGTGTCTTGAGCAATTTGGTGTGGAGACATCTCTGGAGACGTCTCAATGGGCGGATGGGCGATCACTTTGATTTTCCCGTTTGGGAGCGGGATGGTCGTGGCGGGGACGAGAAGGGCATTGCCCCGTTGAGCAAGGACGATGTGTAGCTGTGTTGCGCAGATTTCGAGAGGGTCTGGACCAAACACCTTTAACAGAATAGGGCCCTGATTGGGGGAAACATTCAGATCCGCAAGAAGGGCGGTGTGTTCGCCCCGGAGAACACACTTCAGAAGTTTGAGCATAGCCCGCTCCTGTGAAATAAGCGTGTGTTTGCCGTGGGTTCGGAGGTTTGCAAAGAAAGGCGTGAGCAACTTGTTCTTAAAGTCCTGTGCCACAATATTTGCACTCCCTCCAACATGGGCGAAGGTGAGGGCCGCCCATTCCCAGTTTCCCTCATGCGCGCATACGAACACGATGCCTCGCTTCTCCCGGTGTGCTCTTTCAAGTGCCTCTTTGAACCCGACTGCCTCCGTGTATTCGGAAAAATTGTGGGCGGTGACGTTTTGGGCCCAAAACAGGTCGAGCATCGTTCGAGCGAAATTTTGATATGATTTGCGCGCAATACTATGCCGTTCCTGTGATGTAAGTGAATTTCCGAAAACAGCTTCTATATTCGAAAGAGCGACCGATCTGCCGTGGCTATCAAACGCGTAGACTACAGCTCCCAGGAATTGTCCGATTCCAGAACATGCGCGCCGAGAAAGTTTCCGGATCGCGACTTCCAAAAAGCGGCACCCAAAGGCTTCCAATCGATAACGAAAAGATTTCCACGATGTACTCACGTCAGGTCTAGATGCCTCAATCGTTCTCGCTCTGCAAATGCGGAATGCGAAATCATTATAGAGATTGCAATAAAGGGCTAAGGCGTCTTGTTCGAGTGGCTTGTTAATGCAGCGGAAGACTTTGAGAGACGAGCGGAGCCGAAGAAAAATCAGGGCAGTGTTTGTCTAACTTACGTGATACAATCTGGAGAGCTGGCAGTGCCTTTGTCGAAAAAGAGGCGGTATTCTAGTCCTTCGTTGAATAAAGAGTCCTTTCAGTAAGTAAAAACATTGAGCCCTAAGGGGCAGGGACAAGAGAATATCCCTAGGCTTTTTCGCGGTTTAATTTGAGGCTGCGCTTGATTCTCTCTTGGTGGACGGCGACAATGCTCGGCTCAACTTTGTCCTGATCTGCTTTCCATGAATATTTTGATCAACCTGCTGCTAGCGGTGCACATCATTGTTTGTTTGCTGATGGTGATCGCTGTGCTGATGCAGCGTCCCAAAAATGAAGGTTTGGGTGCTGCTTTTGGTGGCGGCATGACGGAGTCGTTGTTTGGCGCTCAAACTACGAATGTGTTGGCAACGATTACACGTTGGTTGGGAGTTCTGTTTTTTGGTCTAACTCTATTGCTTTCTGCTCTTTATGCGCGCCAGGGGCGCTCGACTACTGGCGTTCAGCAGAAGTTGAACGAGGCGGCGAAAGCGGCCGAGCCAGTCACTCCGCCTGCTCCTCCTGTAGCACCTGCTGCTGTTTCAACGGAGGAAAAAAAGGCTGATGCTCCAGTGGCTGTTCCTGCAACTGAGGCTCCCAAAACGCCAGAGGTGAAACCTGAATCCGCCCCGGCTCCTGCTCCTGCGCCAGTTGAAAAAGCACCTGCGCCAGTTGAAAAGGCGCCTGCGGCTGAGAAGGCACCTGAATCCACTAAAGCGGATTCGGAGAAAGACGCGGCTCCCATTCTAAAAGTATCTGCACCGGAATTGAATCCTTCAACTCCTGCGCCGGCACCCGCTGCACCTGAGCCTAAAGCAGGGGATAGCGCTCAATAGCAGCGATATTTTGTGAACGAGAAGGAGCGTTTAACTTCATGTGTTAACCGCTCGGCGCTACCGATTTTGATGGAGCCTCGTTCTCGATTCTTACGGTTTGCGGGTGTCCTCGGGGCGGCTGCGTTTTTAGGGGTTGCTGGCTGCAACCGCTCTCTTGAGCGAGCTGATCTGGTGTTTGTAAATGGTGCTGAGCCGGAACTACTGGATCCTGCTCTCGTAACCGCGCAATCGACCGGTCGAATTGCTTATGGATTACTGGAAGGGCTTGCCTGCTTTGACGCAGAAGCGCGCCCTCAGCCCGGGGTAGCAGAGCGTTGGGAGGTGTCTGCTGACGGGTGTGTTTACACATTCTATTTGCGCGAATCGGCGCGTTGGTCGAATGGTGATCCGGTTGTGAGTGAGGATTTTGTGTATTCGTGGAGAAGGGTCTTGTTGCCTCAAACTGCCTCCGAATACGCCTCTCAATTGTATCCTATCCTGAACGCTCAGGCTTTTAATGAGGGGAAGATTAAGGACTTTGACACGGTTGGTGTAAGGGCACTCAGTCCAAGGGTGTTAGAGGTAAGGTTAGAGAGCCCCACCCCTTATTTCCCGGATCTGTGTGCGTTTATGACGTATTTGCCGGTACACAGAAAAACCGTTGAAACATTTCCCGATTGGGCCTCGCGTCCTGCCCATTTTGTAGGGAACGGGCCGTTTCTATTAACGGAGTGGCGTCTGTTCGATCGCGTTCGAATGACTAAAAATCCGGGCTATTGGAACGCTGATGCTGTGTCGCTTCGGGTGATTGACGTGCTGCCGTCTTCCCGGGCGAATACGGCCTTCAACCTGTATTCGACTGGTGAGGCTGATTTGATGATGGATAAGGGGCTGGCTCCAACAGCGTTGATGGATGTGCTGCGCACGAGAAAAGATTTTCACGCGTCTCCTTTTCTCGGGACTTATTTCATTCGATTCAATTGTAGCCGGGGGCCGTTTGCTGATCCTCGGGTTCGGCTCGCCTGCTCTCTGGTAGTCGACCGTGATACAGTGGTGAACAAGATTACCCGTGCGGGAGAGACTCAGGCGTTAAGTTTTGTGCCGCCAGGTACGGGTCACGGTTACGTGCCGCCTGTTGCACCGGGGCGTAACCCCGAGCTTGCGCGGCGACTTTTGGCTGAGGCGGGATATCCTGGAGGGAAGGGGTTCCCCGTGTTCGATTATTTGTTCAAGGGCGATTCGGATTTGGATCGCGATATTGCAGTGGAGCTCCAGAGCATGTTCCAGAAGGAATTGGGAATTCACATGCAGTTGCGGGCTCAGGAATGGACTGTCTATCTGGCATCTCAAAGTGCGTTGGACTACGACCTCTGCCGTTCGAGTTGGGTGGCTGATTACAATGATCCGAACACGTTCTTGAATATGTTTGTGAGTGGTGACGGAAACAACCGGACTGGGTGGAGCAATCCGGCGTATGACGCGTTGATTGCGAGGGCTGCAAAAGAGGTGAGCCCTCAGCGTCGGTTTGAGGCATTCTCGGAGGCTGAAGAGATGTTGGTCCAGAAAGAGGCGCCCGTTTGCCCGCTTTATTTTTATGTGGGGATCCAGTTTTATGACCCCGACAAGTTGGAAGGGATTGTTCCCAATTTGCTGGATGAGCATCCCTTAAAGTACGTGCGATGGAAGGGGAGAAAATGAATACGGCGAGGCTGGCGTATTGGTCTTACCGAGGGGTGTCTTGGGTTGTGGGGAGGTTGCCCCTGGAGGTGGGGATTCATTTGGGCCGTGGCATTGGCGCACTAGGATGGATGGTGGCATGGCCGTATCGGCGACTGGTACGTCGAAATATCGATGTGGTGTTTGGGGATAAGCTTTCGGCACGCGAGAAATCGGATTTGGGACGGGAGCATTTTTCCAGATTGGTTGGGAATTTGGTGGCGGGAGCCAAGTTGGCGCAGATGGATCCGTCGGATGTCGCCAAGCTGGTAACCGTGGAGGGGCTTGAGCATATTCATCGGTTGGCGGCCGAGAAACGTGGAATGATCATGGTTCTGGGGCATTTGGGAAATTGGGAGCTCCTTGCGCAAGTGTCTCCTGAGTTGTTTAAATGTCCGTGTGGGGCTATTTATCAGACGCTCAGAAATCCGTTTATCGACCGTGAGATCCGAGATCGGCGGTCTCGGGAAGGGTTGAGGTTATTTGCGCGAAAAGAGGGTTTTTTCAGTGCTATCGAGCTGGCTCGTGCGGGAGGTTCTGTCGGTGTGCTTTGTGATCAGCACGCGGGTGATGGCGGGGTGTGGGTTCCGCTGTTTGGGCGTTTGGCGTCGACCTCTCCTCTGCCGGCTGCGATGGCGATGCGTACCGACGGGCTTATTCTAGCTGCATCCATGTATACGGATGGCGTGGGCCGGTGGCGTTTTGTGATACAGGATCCGGTTGAACCCTGTTCTCGAGACTCTGCCGAGGTTACGGCCCAGGTGAACAGAATCCTCGAGTCGCAGATACGAGTTTCTCCTGCGGATTGGCTCTGGGCGCATAACCGCTGGAAGACGCCGGATCCAAAGTTTTTGTTGGGATCCAGTAAACGGGGATTTTTTACGGAGGGACTCACGCAAAAGTTCCGCCTCGTTATTCGGTCCACGAATTGGCTAGGGGATGCCGTTATGACGATTCCGGCGGTCCGTGCAATGAAGCGTAGTCGCCCAGATTTGGAATTGACCGTTCTGACTCCTGCTAAGTTGGCGGGGCTTTGGCGGGCGGTACCTGAAGTGGATGTGGTTTTGCCTTTAGCGGAAGGAGGAATCGTTGATGTGGCTAATCAGCTCCGGAAAGGCAATTACGATGTCATAGTGCTTTTTCCAAATTCGCTCCGAGTGGGGTTGGAGGCTTGGTTGTCAGGGATTCCCCGCCGCGTCGGGTATCCAGGGCATACGCGGGGGTGGTTGCTCAACCAGGTGATGCGTGTATCGCCGCCTGCCCAGAAGGCACCCGAACATCAGGTGCATCATTATTTGCGATTGGCTGAGTTTGTGGGGGCAAGCCCACTACCAGAGTCGGAGTGGACCCTTCCTCCAAAGATTTACGAGGGTGGATTAGATGGGCGTGTTTTGAAGTTCGCGGTCTGTCCGGGGGCTGAATATGGGCCAGCAAAACGTTGGTTTCCAGAGCGCTTCGCTGCGGTGATGACGACGCTATCGGCTTGTTATTCCTGTGAGTGGAATCTGGTTGGGGTGCCTAAGGATGAGGCGATTGGCCGTGAAATTGAGAAGGGCTTTCAGGGGGGGGGGCTCCATAACTGGATCGGCAAAACCTCGTTGGATGGGTTGATTGATTTGCTTCAAGGCTGTGACTTATTGCTGACAAATGACACAGGAACCATGCATCTGGCAGCAATGTTGGGGGTTCCAGTAGTTGCTGTTTTTGGTTCAACGGAGCCTGTTTTGACTGGTCCGTTGGGGGTAGGGCACACGGTCGTGCAGCATCGAGTGCCGTGCGGACCGTGTTTTCAGAGAGAGTGTCACGTGGATTTTTCTTGCATGAAGCAAGTTTCTGTTGGTGAGGTTGTTGCTGCTATTGAATTGAAGCTGAATACGCTCTTTGCGGAGGAAAAAGGTTCCGCCTAGCACTTCCCTTGTTCTAGAGTGAACGTCCCTTAACCTACCAAAATCCTTATGGCGACCACCCTCCCCCACCGATCCAACGTGGATCTTTTAGAGGCAAACTACGAACTCTGGAAGAAGGATCCCACATCGGTAGATGCAAGCTGGGCAGCGTTTTTTGAAGGATTTGAGCTCGGGAATTTGGTTCAGAAGCCGTCTGGTTCTTCGGCCGTTGAAAGTGGTTGGCAGACCAAAGTCGACCAGTTGATTCAGACGTATCGGACGGTGGGGCATACCAAGGCGCACTTGAACCCGCTGTCGAAAACAGCTCCGGAGGCGCCCCTGTTAACCCTTCAGGCGTTGGGGTTTGATTCTAAAGATTTGGATAGGCCGGCAAGCTCGTCGCTTTTCGCCAAGGGGCGTCAGATGGCTTTGCGCGACTTAATCTCGGCGTTGGAGTCTTTGTACTGTGGCCATATCGGAGTGGAGTTTACTCACATCCAGAATCCCAAAGTACGTGAGTGGTTTCGTGAGAAGTACGAGTCTTTCGCGGCGGCGCCGGTAGTTTCCCCGGAAACGGAAAAGCAAATGCTTCGGCAAGTACTTTCAGTAGAAAGCTTTGAGCGTTTTCTTCACGCGCGTTTTGTGGGGCAGAAGCGGTTTTCAATCGAGGGGGGGGAATCCCTGATGGTGGCGTTGTACGGGGTATTGGAAAACAGCCCGAAGAACGGAGTGGAAGAGATTGTCATGGGGATGGCCCACCGTGGGCGTTTGAGTGTGATCAATGATTTTCTTCAGAAGCCCATTTCAGTGATGTTTGCTCAGTTTTCTGAGAATTACATGCCGGATACGGTGGCAGGAGATGGGGATGTGAAGTATCACCTTGGGTACCGGACTAAACGTGATTTGCCAGGAGGGTATCAGGTATCTGTGCGGTTGGCTGCGAATCCGAGTCATCTTGAAGCGGTAAACTCTGTAGTGGAGGGTATTGCTCGTGCCCGTCAGAGAGTTCGCGGGGACATTGAAACTCGCACCAAAGTTGTACCAATCCTGATTCACGGGGATGCCGCTTTTGCGGGACAGGGAGTGGTAGCTGAAACGCTCAATATGTCTCAGCTTGAGGGGTATCGTACTGGCGGGACATTGCATTTTGTGGTGAATAATCAGATCGGATTTACCACTTCGCCAGCAGATGCACGTTCGTCACAGTATTGTACGGACGTTGCGAAGATGATTGATGCCCCCGTGTTTCATATCAACGGGGATGATCCTGTCGCGGTCCGATTGTGTACGGAGTTGGCCTTGGAATATCGCCAGACGTTTCACAGTGACGTGGTTCTCGACATCGTCTGTTACCGACGCCACGGCCATAACGAAGGGGATGAACCGCTCTTTACCCAGCCGGTGATGTACCGTGAGATTAGCGCGCATCCGACTTTGGGGACGAGCTATCGGCAGAGCTTATTGCAGCGTGGAGTTTTGACTAACGAAGAGGCGTCTGCTTTGGATCGGGAGTTTGAGCTTCGTTACGAGTCCGCTTTTGCCGAAGTAAAAGAAGCGGAGCAGAACAAGGAGATTAATAAATATTCTCAGTCGAATGTGGTGTTTCAGCCCCCGTATTCCTTTGATCCGGTTGAAACTGCCATTTCCAAAGAAACGTTGGATCACGTTTGTAAAGCGCTGACAACACTGCCTGAAGGGTTCCAGATGTTGACTCGCTTGAAGAAATTCTTCCTGGATAAACGTCAACAGGTCTGGTCGGAGGGCGGTCCTTATGACTGGGCTTTCGGTGAAGCCTTGGCATTTGGTTCTCTGGTAAAAGAGGGATCGCCTATTCGTCTTTCGGGACAGGATTGTCGACGCGGCACGTTTTCGCATCGTCACGCGGTTCTTTACGATGAGCGCTCCCGTGAGCGTTATTCGCCGTTGCAGAATATCTCGCCGGATCAGGCACGTTTTAACGTTTATAACTCGTTGCTGAGTGAGGCTGCTGTACTTGGTTTTGAATACGGCTACACCTTGCATTATCCCGAGTTGCTCTGTCTCTGGGAGGCACAATTCGGAGATTTTAGTAATGGAGCGCAGATTATCATCGATCAGTTTATCGCCGCAGGGGAGTCGAAATGGCAGCGGCCGAGTGGGGTTGTGATGTTGCTTCCGCACGGTTATGAAGGACAGGGACCGGAGCATTCGAGTGCTCGTCTGGAGCGGTTCCTTCAGTTGTGTGCTCAGGATAACATCCAAGTGTGCAACTTCACGACACCGGCGCAGTATTTCCACGCATTGCGGCGTCAGATGAAGCGCGCTTTCCGGAAGCCTTTGGTTGTGATGACGCCGAAGAGTTTACTTCGGGCACCTGAATGTGTTTCCAAGGAGGAAGATTTCACAAGTGGTCACTTCGAAGAGATTCTACCTGGGCCCCTTTTGGGAGCGCCAGAGAAGGTGGCCCGAGTCATTTTCTGTTCCGGTAAGGTTTATTACGATCTATTGAAGCATCGTGACTCCAACGGATTGGAGAATGTAGCGATTGTTCGAATCGAGCAGCTTTACCCTCTGCACCGGGAGAAACTTTCTGAAACCATTAAGAAGTTCAAAAAGGCGAAGACTTTTGTTTGGTGTCAGGAGGAGTCTGAGAATATGGGCGCGTGGAGTTTCCTGCGTTGGGATTTAAGCAAGCTCGCTGGTAAAGAAGTTCTTTATGCTGGGCGGGATGCAAGTTCCAGCCCTGCTGTAGGAGCCCTTTCAACTCACCGAATTGAACAGCGTAAGTTGGTCGAGGACGCCTTCACTGTGGCCTAAATTAGGGCCCGCAAATTTCACCCATCTCCTGTAACCGTTTTCATTCCAATCCATGAGCCACGAAGTCAAAATCCCAGCCGTTGGTGAATCCATTAGCAGTGGTCAGCTTTCTGTCTGGCATAAGGCCGATGGGGAAAGTGTGACCGCCGGTGACACCTTGTTAACTTTGGATACCGATAAGGTTTCGACCGATTTGACGGCCGAGATGAGCGGGATTTTGAGAATCAAGGTTCAGGCCGGTCAAGAAGTTGCTATTGGCCAAGTTGTAGCGGAGATCGAAGCTGGCGGCGTGGCAGCTGCTCCCTCAGCGGCACCAGCTGCGCCGATCGCTTCGGCGCCGGTGCTTGCGGTGTCTTCTCAGTCGGTTGCCCCTGCGGCGCCTGCGGCCTCTGTTGCCCCAGTTACGCCCGTTGCACCAGCGCCATCCCTCCGGGAGGCGGTTGAGGCTGCGAATGATTCTTTAGGCGTTTTGAAAACGAGTCCTGAACCGAAGTCTCCGGTTTTGGAAGGGCGCATGACGCGTAAGAAAATGACGCCATTGCGTCGTAAGATCGCTGCCCAACTTGTCATGGCTCAGCATCAAGCTGCGATTTTGACGACCTTTAACGAGGTCGATTTGAGTGCGGTAATGAAGCTACGCAGTGAAATGCAGGATGCCTTCACGAAAGAATTCGGCGTGAAGCTCGGCTTTATGAGCTTCTTCATCAAGGCCGTTGTAAGTGCATTGAAGACGACTCCATCTATTAATGCGCGTATCGATGGGGATGACCTAATCGAAAATCACTACTTTGATATCGGTGTTGCAGTTGGAACCGACAAAGGGTTGATGGTTCCGGTTGTGCGCGATGCGGATCAAAAGTCTTTTGCGCAACTTGAAAAAGACTTGGCGGACTACGCCGTGAAAGCACGTGAGGGTAAGATTCAGTTCCATGATTTACAGGGAGGCGTGTTTACCATCTCGAACGGTGGTGTTTATGGTTCTTTGCTTTCGACCCCCATTTTAAACCCTCCGCAAAGCGGGATTCTTGGGATGCACAAAATTCAGGAACGTCCGGTAGCCATCAAGGGACAGGTTGTGGTGCGTCCGATGATGTATTTAGCTCTTTCGTACGATCACCGTGTGGTGGACGGCAAAGAGGCTGTAACATTTTTGGTTCGGATAAAAGACTGCCTTGAAAATCCGGTGCGATTAATGCTCGGGCTTTAATTCGCTGGAATGTCCGTCTAAATCGGCCTATATTGGCCGTGTGATTGGCCCGTTTTGACGGGTCAGTTTCCCTCCCCCCCCGGATTATGAATGACGGTCCAACTCCACGGAGGCCGCATATAGCGGCTTCTCTGAATGCTTTGGCGGTAGTGGCTACGCTGCTTACCGTCGGCTTCTTTTGGGCAAGGAATGCCCAGGAACGATTGCTGCATACCGTGGCTCCTGAGTTTTCTGATGCAAAACTCCACGGAGTGGCGCTTATTCGTGAGGCCTTTTCTCGACCTGATACCCTTGTGATGTTTGGGAGCTCCGAATTGATACCGGATGTTCCGATGAAAGCGGTGGAGTTTTTTGCGGATTTGCCTACTGGGTTTTCGATTTTCCCTGTCGGAAAGGCAGGAACGACCGCGCTTTCCGTACTCCAAAAACTCGGCGGTGCAGGAGAGGTTCTCACAGGGAAAAAGTTGGTGCTCTCTCTTTCCCCGAGTTTTTTTCAGTCGGAAAATGTGGATCCCAAGTACTTCGAGGGGAATTCTTCGAAGTTGCAGACGAAGGAGTTTCTTTGGAGCGACGAGTTTAGCCCTGGATTGAAGACTGCTGCTGCCAAGCAGATTTTAGGCTATCCAAAGGCTTATGAGGGAGACTGGGTTCTCGGATTTACTCTAAGACGCATTGCGGGTGGGGCTTGGGTGGATCGGGCTTTGTTGGCTTTGTTAGAGCCGTATGCCTATCTGGATCGTGCGATTTCCAGGATGCAGGACCATGCTGAAGCCACCGCTGCACTGTTGGAAAGTCCTCTTCCTGCAGGGAAGGCGAGGAAGACGTTTTTGGTTGGGAAATCCCTGAACTGGGACGAGTTGTTTTTGTCTGCTGAAAGAAGTTCCAAAGAGTTGGCGCGTAGGTCCAAGGCCCGGCCTTTAAAGGTGGTACGCAAGGCAGGGGAAGGGGACTCGCTTTTTGTTGGAAAAATGAAAAAAGCCCAAGAGTGGCGGGATTTTGAATTGGTGCTTAGGCTCTTGAAAGAAGCGGGAGCTTATCCGCTGGTGATGTCCATGCCGATTCATGCGGATGTTATGGAAGCTCAGGGTGTTTCAAAAGCCGCTTGGACCGAGTACGGTCGCGAGTTGAAGGCTCTAGCGGCAAAATACGATGCGCCGCTGATATACTTTGAAGATCACGAAAGGGATGCAAATTTCTTTGTGGATCATGCAGACCACATCGGATCCAAGGGGTGGTGGTATTATAACAAAGCCATGGACGATTTTTTCCACAACCGGTCAGGTTCTTTTCCCGTTGCGTCTCAGGCTATTTTGCTGCGTTAAGCTTATGAAAGATAAGATTCTCGATGTACTGGCGTCTGTTGCTGAAACGGATGAAGTGAAGTCTCAGCCGGATCTGCGCCTTTATGACCTCCAAATTTTGGATTCGATGAAGACGGTCGAGCTGATCGTGGCCTTTGGCAGTGAGTTGGGCGTAGAGATTTCGCCTGCGGAGTTCGAGCGCGACGCGTGGGCAACGCCTAATCTCTTAGTTGCTGATATAGAGAGGCGCTTGGCGTCTTAACCTTACTTTTGAGTTTGTGCAATATTCCGAGATAGAGGCTTGGTTTAACGAGCGGCCACGAGCCAAGTTGGTTTTGCTAACTGCGTATTATCTAGCCGTGGCTTTGGTCCTTATCCTCATGTATGGGCGTGGAGATTTCTCTACACCGCCTTTTGTGTATCAGGAATTTTAAGGAAATCGATGGGGCCGGATAGACCACGTAAGCCTAGGCAAAGGGGTCTCGGCCTGTTTGATTTGCTTCTGTTTCTGGGGCTTCGGGTATTTCTATCCTCTGTGGTTGTGATTTTTACTTATGTCCACCTCTTTACATCTCATTGATCGGATCGACCTGTGGGCCGATCGATGCCCAGACAGAAGTGCGCATTTTAGCGGAGGGCGTGGGTTGACGTGGCGCCAATTGGTGGATCAATCGAATGCCTTGGCGCTTTGGTTGGATGACACTCTTAGTGGGCAACCGGGGCCGATTGCGGTGCATGGACACAAAGAGTCGGAGATGATTGTGGCGTTTCTTGCTGCGGTGAAGTGCGGGCGTCCGTATGTACCGATGGATGCTGCAATACCCGAGCAACGTATAGCGAAGATTGTAGCGGGGGCGGGAGCAGTAATGGTTTTGACTCCCGAGAAGGTGCGTTCGGTTCTTGCGGAGAATATCTCGAGTGACGGGCGACGGCCTGCGCAAAGAGTTGAGGGAGAAGATCCGTTTTATATCCTTTTTACTTCTGGAAGTACTGGGGAGCCAAAAGGGGTGGTGATTACCCTCAAGAATTTGACTTCTTTCGTGAATTGGTTGCTTTCGGAGCACTCTTTTGCGGAGTGTGCCGAGGTCTTTTTGAATCAGGCGCCGTTTTCGTTTGATTTGTCCGTTATGGATTTGTTTGGGAGCCTGACTACCGGGGGGACGCTTGCGAGTGTGACCAAGGAGGAGCTCTCGAACTTGAAGTCGTTGTACGCGATGTTGGGCACGTCTGGGGTGACGGTTTGGGTTTCGACTCCGTCGTTCGCTCAGATGTGCCTGATTGAAAAAGGCTTTGGCGCGCAGATGCTTCCTGCGATGTCGCGGTTTTTGTTTTGTGGAGAGACGCTGGCGCCGGAAACGGCGTCGCAATTGCTCGAGCGCTTCCCCGCGGCTGAAGTCTGGAACACCTACGGCCCAACGGAAGCGACGGTCGCCACGACTTCTGTTCGTGTCGATAAGGCGTTGTTGGAGCGATATTCGCCTTTGCCTGTGGGGTATGCGATGGCAGGGACACGGGTGTTGGTGGCTGGGGAGTCAGGCCAGGAAGTGCCTGAGGGTGAACGGGGTGAAATCGTGATCGTGGGACCTAATGTGAGTCCTGGGTATCTGAATAAGCCCGATATTACAGCGAAAGCTTTTCGGGAATGGGACGGACAGCGCTGTTATCGTACCGGGGATTGGGGGCGGGTGAAGGCAGGGTTAGTGTTTTTTGAAGGTCGGATGGATGGGCAGGTCAAAGTAAACGGGTACCGGATTGAGTTAGGTGATCTGGAGGCGAACCTTCGGACGCTTGAGGAGGTCGCCGATGTGGTGGTGCTACCGATTCAGAAGAACGGCAAAATAGATGGGCTTGCCTCCTTTGTAGTGCTTTCGGGACCCAAATCTGGGACGGATTTTGAAGTAACTTCGCGACTTAAAACGCAGCTCGGGCAACGCTTGCCCGCCTATATGATTCCTCGGAAATTCGTCTACTTGGATGCGTTTCCTATGACGACGAATGGTAAGGCCGATAGGCGTAAGCTGGCTGAACTGCTAGGATAAGGCTTCCGCTGTAATCTCTGGATCAATTGCAATGGTTCCTTACGCTGATTTCACATATTTCGGATTACTCCTGTATGTGTTGTTGCCCATTTTGATCCTGGGCTTCTTGGGGCGTTTGAACAGATGGTGGCTTTTGGCAGCCTTGGTCGGTCTTCTATCGATTCAATGTAGTTCGACGGTTGCCTTACGGCCGGATTTCCATGTCCGCGAAGTGTACTTACTGTTCGGATACACGATTTTTCAGGCCATTTTAGCGTGGGCGCTGCTTCGATGGCGTCAGCCCGTCGTATTCTATTTAAACGTTGGACTTTCCTTGTTGCCCCTCGCTGCAGCGAAACTCGTGCCGTTCCTTTTCCCTCATACGTTGTTCGGATTCATGGGGATCTCGTATGTGACCTTCCGGGCGCTGGACGTTTTATTTTCCATCCATGACGGGGTGGTTAAGCAGCTTTCTTTGTTCCAATACCTTGCATTTTTATTGTTTGTGCCTTCGTTGTCCTCTGGCCCCGTCGATCGTTACCGTCGATTTGGGCAGGATTGGGATAAACGCAGGACACCGGATGAGTTTTTGGATGATTTGGATTTTGCCATCCAACGGATCATTCGGGGGTTTCTCTACAAGTTTATCCTCGCGGCCTTGATTAAGACCTACTGGATGGACGGAGTGAGTGTCGGTCGTGGAACTGGAACGTTATGGGCTTATATGTATGCCTATACGATCTACTTGTTTTTTGATTTCGCTGGTTACAGTGCGTTTGCAATCGGGATTGGGCGGATTTTTGGGATCAAGGTGCCTGAGAATTTTGATAAACCCTTTCTTGCTACCAGTATTCGCGACTTTTGGAACCGCTGGCATATTTCGCTTTCTTTCTGGTTTCGGGATCACGTTTACATGCGCTTTCTTTTGGCGGCTTCGAAGCGGAAATGGTTTAAGGGAAAACACACGGCTTCATATGTTGGGCTTTTCCTCACGTTTGGTCTTATGGGCGTGTGGCATGGACTTGCGCAGCACTACATTATTTATGGGATTTACCATGCTTTATTACTAAGCGGGTACGATTGGTTTTCTCGCTGGAACAAGGTGCGGAAAGCTTGGGGAAATGCTCCCTGGCAGGTTTTTACGGATCGTGTGATGACCTTTCATGTCATCGCGTTTGGACTGCTGATTTTTTCGGGCCGTCTTACGCCTCCCCCTCCGCCTGCGGTGGACTGGCAGGTGGAAAAAATCGATGGGCATGAAGTGATTGGTTACATGTGGGACGCCTCAACCCCCTCCAAAGCGCTTCGAGTGGATCTTATCGTTGATGAGGCTACTTTGGTTCTTGGGACGGCCAATATTTACCGGCAGGAACTTCGTGACCGTGGGTATGGCGATGGAAAACACGGATTCCGCTTTGAGCTACCCTGGTGGGTTCGTGACGGACGGCCTCACACCGTGGAAATCCGGGAGGCGGTGACAGGCAAGCCGTTGAAAGGCTACCCTCAGAGTATGGAGTTTGAGCGTAACGATGAGGAAATCGAACGCGAAGAGGCGAATATGCGCCGGGCTCAGGAGGCGGATGCGGCTGCTAGAGAAAAAGCGAATCAGGCTCTTCCCGATTCTACGCCGTCCGCCACTCCGGCGCCCGCGCCTGCGGTTAAGTAGGTCTTTTTCTTTTTGAAACGAAACCAGTTGTGGAATGTCTTTCGCAGAGACTGAGCCATGGTAAGCGGCTCGCAATGGCGCTCGGTGCCCTGTGTGAGAGATTTTAAGATAGCGGTGGTGGAGAGGTGTTCGGCAGGAAATAGGGTGTAGGAACGCCCAATAGCTCCAAAGTGGTGCGCATCGCTGCCTGCGGTCATCGGGAGGTTGCGTCTGGTTGCATAGTCTAACGCACTGTCGTTGTGTCGTTGCAGCGATGTCGCAGCGTTGAAAACCTCTAGGCCGTCCATGTCCAGTTGATCCAAAACCTGCTCCCGAATCCCAGCCCGAGTACGGTCGTATGGGTGTGCTGGAATAGCCACGCCTCCTTGTGCCCTCACCATTTTAATGACTTCGGCAGCCGGCGTACCCGTTAGTCCATTTGGAAGCCAGACGCCGAGACACAATAAATGTCCCTCAGCCGTTGATACTTCTACTCCAGGGATAACCAGAAATCCGTCAACTGCTTCCCCGTCTTCGCGAATATAGCCTTGGTCTTTGAGATAACGGCAGCCGTCGCACGTGTTGTGGTCGGTCAATGCGAACCCATGGAGACCCCGTGTTTTAGCAGCTTGAATAAGAGATTCGGGGCTGCTGACTCCATCTCCAGAAAAGAAGGAGTGGACGTGGGGATCGATGCGGAAAGCCATGTGACTACATTGTCAAATGGGCGGGGCCGGTAAAAGAGCAGACCGCTTCGGAATCGATGGCGCGCAAATTTCACCAAATCGTCTCCGAAAGTTTTCAACAAAGGAGCCGGTTTCGTTTTTTTGACATTTCTTGTTCGCTCGCCGTTGCCCCATTTGAAGCCACCTGCTAAACCTCGGCCCACTTTGCCCATGCCTCGCGATACTTCCATCCACAAGATTCTTCTCATCGGCTCCGGTCCCATCATTATTGGTCAGGGATGCGAGTTCGATTACTCCGGTGTTCAGGCATGTAAAGCCTTGAAAGAGGAGGGTTACGAGGTCGTTTTGGTGAATTCCAATCCCGCGACCATCATGACCGATCCGGAGTTCGCTCACCGGACCTACATTGAACCGATTACACCGGAAGTCGTGGAGCGCATCATCGAACAGGAAAAGCCTGATGCTCTCTTGCCCACCCTAGGCGGACAAACCGCTTTAAACTGCGCCATGTCTCTGGTGCAGGCTGGGGTTTTGGATAAACACGGGGTCCGGATGATCGGTGCAAAAGCCGAAGCCATCCATAAAGGGGAAGACCGACTCGCGTTTAAGGAGGCGATGATCAAGATCGGCCTCGAAGTGGCCCGTTCCGGTACTGCTCACACGATGGAAGAAGCGCGCGTGGCGGCTGCCGAAATCGGAGCATTCCCTCTCATCATCCGTCCGGCTTTCACCTTAGGCGGTATGGGCGGCGGGATTGCCTACAATCGCGAAGAGTTTGAGGAAATCGTGACACGTGGGCTCGACCTTTCACCGGTGAGCGAGATTTTGATCGAAGAAAGTCTCCTGGGCTGGAAGGAGTTCGAGATGGAGGTCATGCGTGACCACGCTGATAACTGCGTGATCGTGTGTTCGATCGAGAACCTGGATCCCATGGGTGTTCATACAGGGGATTCGATCACCGTGGCGCCTGCGCAAACCTTGACAGACAAGGAATATCAGATGATGCGTGATGCCTCATTTGCCGTGATTCGCGAAATCGGTGTTGAGACAGGTGGCTCGAATATTCAGTTCTGTGTGCATCCCGACACTGGACGCATGATCGTCATCGAGATGAATCCTCGTGTGTCCCGGTCCTCGGCGCTTGCGTCGAAGGCGACAGGATTCCCGATTGCAAAAATTGCCGCCAAACTAGCGGTTGGTTATACCCTCGACGAGGTTCGTAACGATATTACGCGTGAGACACCTGCGTGTTTTGAGCCATCCATCGATTATGTGGTGGTGAAGGTGCCTCGGTTTACTTTCGAGAAGTTTAGTCAGGCGGATACGACTTTAACCACACAGATGAAGAGTGTCGGTGAGGCGATGGCGATTGGGCGTACCTTTAAAGAGGCTATGCAAAAAGCCCTTCGCAGCTTGGAAATTAAGCGCTTTGGTCTTTTGGGAGACGGCGCGGAACAGCAAGTGGATGCGGATACATTGCGCCGTAAGCTGACGGTTCCGAACGCTGAGCGCATTTTCTTTCTGGGACAGGCGTTTGCTTCCGGCATGAGTGTGGAAGATGTTTGGGAGCTGACGAAAATCGATCGCTGGTTCCTTGAACACCTTTCGCAGATTGTGAAGGAACAGCAGTCGCTCGCGAATGTGTTCGCTTCGCCTGAAACGCTTCGCCGAGCCAAGAAGTTCGGTTTTTCCGATCGTCAAATTGCTGTCGCTACCGGCCAAAAAGAATCGCAGGTTCGCGACGCTCGTAAAGCAGCCGGAGTCATTCCCACTTATCGCTTAGTCGATACATGTGCGGCTGAATTTGAGGCGTATACGCCTTATTATTATTCCAGCTACGGCCTCGAAAACGAAGCGCGTCCCGGTGATAAACGGAAGGTGATGATTTTGGGCGGAGGCCCGAATCGAATCGGGCAGGGGATCGAATTTGATTACTGCTGTGTTCACGCCTCTTTTGCCCTGAAAGAATTAGGCTTTGAGACGATTATGGTGAACTCGAACCCTGAGACGGTTTCGACGGACTATGATACCAGCGATAAGCTTTACTTCGAGCCGCTTACGCTTGAAGACACGCTGAATATTTGTGAACAAGAGAAGCCTTGGGGCGTCATTGTGCAGTTCGGAGGCCAGACCCCTCTCAATCTCGCAAACGGTCTCGCTGAGGCGGGTATACCGATTATCGGAACGTCGCCAAAGAGCATCGAGATCGCAGAGGATCGGAAGTTGTTCTCCGCGATGCTGGATAAGCTCGGTATCAAACAAACCCCGGGCGGAACCGCGACTAATGAAGAAGAAGCGGTTCTAGTGGCGGAGCGTGTGGGTTACCCCGTGTTGGTTCGTCCCTCGTTTGTATTGGGCGGACGTGCGATGGAATTGGTTCATAACGAGTCTGATTTGCGCCGCTATATCCGTACGGCTGTGGAGGCTAGCCCTGAGCGTCCTGTTTTGGTGGATCGCTTCCTCGAAGATGCTACGGAGGTGGATGTGGATTGTATCTCGGATGGTGAAACTGCCGTTATTGGGGCCATCATGGAGCATATTGAAGAGGCTGGGATTCATTCCGGGGATAGCGCCTGTGTGATTCCACCGTTTAGTTTGAGTGAAAAGGTGAAGGCCGAAATCGTTAGCGCAACGAAACGGATGGCTCTTGAGCTGAACGTGTGCGGGTTGATGAACGTGCAATTCGCCGTGAAAGACGAGGTGGTTTATGTACTCGAGGTCAATCCCCGTGCTTCCCGGACCGTTCCGTTTGTTTCGAAGGCGATCGGAGTTCCATTGGCTAAACTCGCCGCTAAAGTGATGGCAGGCAAAACGTTGGTGGAGCTTGGGTTTACCCAGGAGGTGATACCTCCTCATTTTGCGGTGAAAGAAGCGGTGTTCCCGTTCATTAAGTTCCCAGGCGTTGATATCGTTCTCGGACCTGAGATGAGGAGTACCGGTGAAGTGATGGGGATCGATCGTGTGGCTGGTCTTGCGTATGCAAAGGCGCAAATGGCTGCGCATCCGCCGCTTCCGCAGTCCGGAAACGTGTTCATTTCCGTGCCCGACCGGGACAAGGAGCGTGCCGTGGAGATCGGGCGTGGATTTGCCGAACTCGGATTTACGTTGTTTGCCACAGGTGGCACAGCAGCGCGGCTCAAAAAGGAAGGCATTCCCGTGAAGTCGCTTTTCAAGATCGGCGAAGGCCGCCCCAACGCGCTCGATATGGTGAAGAATGGGGAGCTTGCTCTGATTATTAATACGCCATCAGGAAAAATGGCGCGTCAGGATGAGGTGAAGATCCGTTCGACGGCTAATAGCGCTCGTATCCCTGTCATGACCACGTTGCGGGCTGCAAAGGCTAGCCTCGAGGGAATTCGAGCCATTCGTGAGCACGGACTCAGCGTTCGTCCGCTGCAGGAATATCACGGAATTAAAAATAGCTAACAAAGTTATAAAGTTCCCTAAGCAATAAGATCCTATCGGATTGTACTTATTGTTCTGGGGGGAACAGAGGGGTCGTCGGCTGAGCAACGCTCGTCGGCGGCCCCTTCTTTATTTTACCACTATGGTGTAGGCTCTCACTGTTTTGAGCCGTCTCTATTTCCACCATGTCTGACCCCGAAGACGTTTCGATTCCGCGTATTCCAAGGGAAAAACCCGATCTCCGCCCCAAACTCAGGGAGCTCCCGCACAAACCTGGTGTTTATCTGATGCGTGATCGATTTAGCCGGATCATTTATGTCGGCAAGGCGAAGGATCTGAAGCGCCGCGTTTCTAATTATTTTATGCCGTCCAAACGCATGACGGCGGATCCGAAAACGCGTGCGCTAATTGAGAGCATTTGGGATGTCGAATGGCACACAGTTCTCACCGAACCCGAGGCCTTGTTGCTGGAAGGAAAACTCATCAAGGAATACCGCCCGCGCTACAACGTTTCGTTTCGAGACGATAAAGCCTTTTTGCTGGTGAAGGTGAATCCCAGGGAAGAGTGGCCGCGTTTCCGCTTCACTCGTCAGCGAGCCGAAGATGGGGCGCGATATTTCGGGCCTTTTGTCCATTCCTCAGCATTGCGGCAGACGATGGGCTTTTTGCGTAAAAAATTCGGCGTCCTCACGTTTGGGAAAGGAAGTCCGAGTGAACGCGAATTGAAGAGTTCGACTTACCAGGTGCCGTTTAAACTCTCGCAACTGACGTGTGCGCAATATCGCCAACGCGTTGATCAAGCTTGTGAGTTTCTGGACGGACATTCGAAGGAGTTCTTTCACGAGCTGGAGTTGGAGATGCGCGCGGCTGCGGATCGGCTGGATTTTGAGCGCGCCGCTGAGTTGAGGAACATGTTGGATGACCTTCGGAAAACAACCGCCCCAACTCGCAAATTTACCCGACATTCCCTACCCAGTACCGTCCAGCCCGAGGACGACATGAGTGCGTTACAAGCCGCTTTACGTCTGCCGACGGTGCCTCGGCACATGGAGTGTTTTGATATCTCGAACATCTCCTCGACGTACATTGTGGCTTCGATGGTGTGTTTTCGAGATGGAGTCCCAGATAAGAAAAGTTATCGCCGCTATCGGATTACGACGGTGAAGGGGCAAAACGATTTCGCAAGTATGGCAGAAGTCGTGAGACGCCGTTATTCGCGTGTGTTGAGGGAAGGTGCGGCCAGGGTGGCGGAGGTTCCGGAGCCAATCGAGGGCGAGTGGGTGGATTTATCAGAGTCACAGGAAAATGCAGGGGACCTGTCCCGGCGGACGGACGCGACGTTACCGGATCTGATTATTGTGGACGGGGGGAAAGGGCAGTTGTCTTCGGCGTGTGCGGAACTGCAGCGGCTGGGACTTTACGATGTTCCGATCGTGGGTTTGGCCAAACAATTTGAAGAGATATACCGCCCGGGGCGTTCCGAGCCTTTGGTGCTGCCTTTAAGCAGTGGCGCATTGCGGCTCATGCAGCGCATTCGTGATGAGGCGCACCGGTTTGCTAACGGCTACCATCAACTACTTTTGAAGCGGCGGATTTCTGAAAGTTTGCTCGATGATTGCCCCGGAATCTCAGTGCAACGAAAGACCGAACTGCTCAAGAGGTTTGGCTCGGTCACTCGGTTAAGGAATGCGACGGCGGAACAGATCGCTTTAGTAGACGGTGTGAGCCTGCGTTTAGCCCAACAGGTGTTGGATTACTTGAACGAAAAACGTTGGCCACTGAGCCTGCTCAATCCAAATGGACCAAGCCCCGTTTGATGGCGATGGTCGCGGCTTGTAAACGGTCCAGCGCGCCTAGCTTCTCCAGGAGATTTCCGACGTGTAATTTGACCGTTGCGCCTGCGATCCCGAGTTCCAGTCCGATTTCTTTGTTACTGCGACCAAGCACAATCAAACGGAGGACTTCCTGTTCGCGAGCCGTTAACTCCGAGTGGCCTTTCCTCGCTTCCACGAGCCCCAAAATTTCCTTCGGGAAATAGCGTTCTCCGGAAAAGATTTTTCGAATCCCGGCGACTAATTCTTCGCGTTCTACCGCCTTTGGAAGATAGGCGCAGATGCCTGATTGTACCGCGGCGTAGATGTCTTCTTCGGCATCCATCGCTGAGAGCATGATGATTTTTGCATCGGGGGCATCCTTCAGAATGGCTCGGGTGGTTTCCATCCCGTTCATACCGGGTAATCGTCCGTCCATCACTGTGACGTCTGGTTTGTACTCAGCGAAAAGCGTGAGCGCTTTTTCCCCGCTCCCGCATTCTGCGACGACTTCCATATCCGGCTCGATGTTTAACGAACCCGCAAGTCCGAGGCGTACGACGAAGTGGTCATCGACCAATAAGATTCGGATTTTTGGTTGGGTGTTCATGTGGTGGAGGTAGGAAGGGATTTTGAAATCGAAAGCTGGGCGGTAACGGTGGTGCCGTTGCCAATGCTGCTCCGGATGGTGAAGTCCGCACCGATTTGTTCTGCGCGTTCTCTCATATGAAGGAGGCCGAAATGCCCCAGCCGGATCGCACTGGTATTGGAGGCGTCAAAGCCGCAGCCATCATCTGATACCGACAATGTGAGCGTGTCGCCGCTATAGTTCAGACGAACCACGACCTCTGTTGCACGGGCGTATTTGCGAGCGTTTGAGGCGGCTTCCTGGCAAATGCGAACCAGGTTGAGTTCAACTTTTGGTGCGAGTCGAACAGGAGTTCCATTTAACTCCAACCGGATGTTTTCAGGCCCGTTACCGCCTGGATCCGTGGCGACTTCGGTTAACGCAGAGGCAAGATCGCCGCGTTCTAAAACAATCGATCGTAGATCCCAAATAGATCGGCGTGCTTCTTCACGGGTATGCCTAAGCATGGCGCGCGCTGTTTCCACTGCTGCGGCGGCACTCTCAGGTGCGCTGTTTAATCGGGCACGCACGGCGTCCAGTTGGATGGTGAGTCCTGCTAGTTCCTGTTCGACGCTATCGTGTAATTCGCGAGCTACACGAGTTCGTTCATCGAAGGTGGCTTCGCGAACTCGCTGGGCGCTGTTCACCTCGGTGAGTAATTCGACCTGCGAACGAAGCGTGTGGATCCATGCCAGAGCCGCAAGGGTAATCACTCCAAGGGCTGATAACGCTATCGTGATGCGTGTTTTGTTCCACCAACTCGGCTTGGAAATAATCTGTATTTCGTCCGAGGACGCTAACCATAACTCAAATGGCACGGCTTGGTTCGTGGTGCGTCTGGCCCCGATGCTCCATTGATCCTTCCAGTCTGGTGGCTTTTGATAAACGACAAGCCCGTTCATTCGGATCCGGCTTTGTTCTGGTAGTTTTAGTAGGTCCTGGTTGTCCGGGACCGTTACGAAGCGAGCTTCAAACACACGCCCCTCGCTTTGCAGAACAAGGAGGGGGCCAGTTGCAGAGCGGGCGACACGTAGAAGTAATGCATCCGTTTGAATCAAGGCACCGTCATAGTCCCCGCTGGCGAGCTGGTTGGCATCAAGTGGTTCCGGTTGAAGTGGAGCTTGTTTTCCAGTTGCCGTAATCGTGGAGTCCTGGAGTATCGGGCTCCAATCTCCCCACTCCGCGAACCCCAAAACGCTGACCTCAGCTCCAATGGTTGGAAGATGGTCGGCCTGTTCCACCCGAATCGAGGCTGTGCCGTCGTATAAGTAAAAACCGCGGTCGGGAATTACAAAGGAGACAATTCCTCGCACGTGTACTCGAGGGCTGCTTGTTTGGCCGATCTCGAGCCGTGGTAAAGAATCGATTGTACGAATCGGCTCCGCAAATGCGTTCGGATCCGGGGGGCGTAAGACCGTAATGTCCGATGGAGACGAGATCAGGAGATAATGTCCAGAAAGTTGCCCTCGTTCACTTATGAGCGGGCTCGGGACGCCTCGAAGGCGAACCTCGGCTCCAAGTAATACATCAGGTGATGCGTTTTTTTCTGTAAGAAAACACATCGCTTCAAACCGAGTGTTTCCTGAGCTGAGCGTGATGGCTGCCCAAGGCTTTCCAAAATACAAACGAGGTTTGACGCGACGGACTACACCGGTGAGTTCGGACCACTGTGCGTCGTTCTTGGGATCGGAAAGGGATTCGCCTGTCAGTTCCAATGGCTTGGGAAGCTCGGCTTCTCCGATGATATCAATCGCACCGGTATAGTTTGGGTCGATGTTTACGTGGCGCGAGAATCGGCCGCGAACAGTTTTCCCAAGAATTTCCACCAACTGTCCTGGATAGAGTTCCTGCTGGATGGGAGTTTGGCCGGCTTGTCCGATGTAGAGTCCTCCCGAAGCGTCTTGAATATAGGTTTGAGCGGTGCCCGGCGCGCTCATGGTGACAACGCCACTGATTTTCACCACATAACCTTGGGCTGCTTGATCTGCGGTAAGTTTCCGCACCTGTTCCGTAGAGGTCAGAATCGGAAGAAGTGCGGATTCCTGAGCGCGGGTGATCCCTGGGATAATCTCCTGGGTAATCTGGATCGGTTTTCCTCGCTGTGCCCCGTTCGTTTCTTTCTCCGAGGTTAAGCCGGGAATGAGTTCAGATGCAGGGAGTTTTCCCTCCTCGTTTTCCGGTAAATTAGCCGGAGACGGGGCTTGGGCACACCCAGACTTGATTGACAGCGCGAACGCTGTGACAAGCCAGAGTATTTGGAAAACGCGTTTCACCGGAGAAGTGGGGGATGCCTCCAGGGAGTCCTGGGCTGTTAGTCTCCGTATCCGTTCGGGTGTTTGACGTGCCACGCCCACGCACTTTCGATAATTCGATCGATGGATTGAAATTTGGGAGCCCAGCCCAGTTCCTTGTGAATCTTGTCGGACGATGCAATGAGACGCGCTGGATCACCAGGACGGCGAGGTTGTTCGCTCACGGCGATTTTGCGGCCGGTGACGCGTTCACATGTAGCGATGATTTCACGCACACTGGTGCCACCTCCTGTACCAAGATTGTATTTCGCGGAAGTTTCACGAGTTAGGGCGAGCATGTGCGCCTGAGCCAGATCCAGAATGTGAATGTAATCCCGGATACATGTGCCGTCCGGGGTTTCGTAGTCGGTCCCAAAGATGGAGACATCCTGTTTTTGTCCAAGGGCGACTTTGAGCACGTTCGGGATTAAGTGGGTTTCAATCCGGTGATCTTCTCCAAAGCGTTCACTGGCGCCGGCGGCGTTAAAGTAACGGAGAGCTACGTATTTGATGCCGTGGATCTCGTCGTACCAACGAAGCATTTGTTCAAAGACCAGCTTCGATTCGCCGTAAGGATTGATGGGCCGTTGCGGGAGCGTCTCGTCAATTGGTACACGTTCAGGCGTTCCGAAGGTTGCGCAAGTAGACGAGAAGACGATCTTTTTAACGCCGCACACGTTCATGGCCTCCAGCAGATGCATTCCGCCAGTGACATTGTTTCGGAAATATTTGGTGGGATTCGTCATGGATTCCCCAACGAGTGCGTTGGCAGCGAAATGCATGACGGCGTCTGCTTGGGCTGTGCGTAGTGCAGCCTGTACGGAATCAGGGGAGAGTAGGTCGCCTTCGATGAAGGCTGCACGTGGATCGATGGCTTTTCGATGGCCCTCGGTAAGATTATCAAAAACCGTGACCTGGTGGCCGGCGTTTAATAGCTCTTCGACGCAAATGCTACCGATGTAGCCCGCACCTCCTGTAACAAAAATTCTCATAGAAACTTAAAGTGATGGAGGATGTTCAAACACCCGTGGGCGAAGCGCAACGGGAAATCGGGAGGGGTAATCACTCTCCGGAGGATAAATTGACTCAAAACAGGGCTCGCGGACGGGGCGAAGCTTTTGTATGAGGGAGGTTCAAGGGCTTATGATTTTGCGCATACTTACTCATTCCGTACTTTTGGCTGCACTCGCGTTTTCCACGACTTCTTGTAAGTCGATGGGCAAGAAAAAGAACAACTCCGGTATCTATAACGATTCCGACTACGTAAAAGGCAGTTCCCTCGGGGATGCTGGTGCTGCCGGCGGCACTGGACTCGGGACACCGTTGCCTGAGCGTTCGGGTGCTTCGTTTATGGCGGCAAACGTGGATCGCTCGCGTTTTGCGCCGGTTCAGTTCGGGTTTGATAGCTACACTGTTAGTTCCTCTGAACAGGCTAAAGTCGCTTCTGTTGCTGCGGCTTTGAAGTCTTCCAAAGACTCCGTGATTATCGCCGGGTTCACCGATGAGCGTGGAACAGCTGAATATAACCGTGGTCTTGGTGAGCGTCGTGCTCAGGCAGTGCGTCAGGTGCTCATCGGAAACGGTGTAGGCACAGATCGTATTCAGACCGTCAGTTTCGGCGCTGAAATGCCTGTCGATTCGTCCTCGAACGAAAGCGCTTGGGCGAAGAACCGGCGTGCTGAATTCGGTGTAACCAAGTAACCGAGTTTCCAGACTAAACAAAAACCGCTCCGAGTGGCTTCTGCTGCTCGGAGCGGTTTGTTTTTGAAGGGGAAAGACGGAGGTGAACCCCGCGCCTTTCCCCGAGCTTTGGCGGTTATCCGCGAATCTTCACCAAAAGATCTCCCGATTCAACGGCGTCTCCGACCTCGGCTAGAATCTGTTCCACGACGCCGTCGGCATGTGCGTAAAGCGTCGTTTGCATCTTCATCGCCTCGAGGGTCGCGAGTTTGTCACCTTTAGCGACTTTGTTGCCGACGGTGATACTGAGCGCTGTCACCATTCCGGGAATGGGCGCCCCAACGTGAAGTGGGTTTGCCGCATCTGCTTTTGTCCGGGCTTTGGTTTTGGGAGCGATGCTCTTATCGAGGACCACGACTTCACGTGGTGTTCCGTTCAATTCGTAGGAGATAACACAGCGCCCGTCTTTGTCGGGTGCATGAACGTTGATGAGTTTGATGAACAGAACCTTTCCTTCTTCGATCGAGACGGAGATTTCTTCCCCTGGCTTCAGTCCGTAGAAGAAGGCTGGGGTTGGCAAAACTCCAACGTCCGAGAAGTCCTTCTGGAATTTTGCGAAGTCCGCAAACACCTGAGGATACATCAAGTGTGAATAGAGATCGTCCTCCGATGCGGGCCGGTTTGTTTTTGCGGCAACTTCGAGCTGGGTCTCCTTGAGATTAACCGGCGTTGGTTTGACGTGTTTTGGTTTTTCCGTCCCCAATACAGCGTTTACGACGGCTTTCGGCCATCCGCCCATGGGTTCACCCAATCCACCGGCGAGCATGTCGCGCACAGATTCAGGGAACGGTGTGCCGGGAGGCAGGTTTACAACGTCCGCAGGACGGATGCCCCGGGTAAAGAGGAAGAGCGCCATGTCGCCCACTACTTTGGAAGACGGCGTCACTTTGACGATGTCGCCGAAGAGCTCGTTGACTTCAGCGTAGGTCTTCGCGATTTCAGGCCAACGTGCGGACAAGCCCATGGAAGCGGCTTGTTCCTTGAGGTTGGTGAATTGGCCGCCCGGCATTTCGTGCAGGTAGACTTCGGCGGATCCAGTTTTCGGCGCCGTATCGAATGGCGTGTAGAACTCGCGAGCTTTCTCCCAGTAATCAGAAAACTCGTTGAGTGTATCCAGATCCAGACCTGTTTCACGTGGTGTGTGCTGCAGTGCCGCAACAACGGAATTTAAGTTCGGCTGGGATGTAGATCCGCTCATCGAGGCGATCGCGAGATCGACCACGTCGACTCCAGCGTCGCTAGCCCGAAGGATCGAAGCAGCGTTGATGCCTGAGGTATCGTGGGTGTGGAAGTGAATTGGGAGGCCGATTTCGTCCCGGAGTGCCTTTACGAGTGCTTGTGCAGCGTAGGGGCGGCACAAGCCTGCCATGTCTTTAATCGCAATGAAATGGGCGCCCATGCGTTCCAGTTCTTTGGCGAGTTTGACGTAATACTTCAGCGAGTATTTGGAGCGTTTCGGGTCCAGAATATCACCCGTGTAACAGAGCGTGCCTTCGCAGATCCCGTGTGTCTTTTGGACGGCTTCCATCGCCGCCTTCATGTTCGAAAGGTCGTTCAGTGAGTCGAACACGCGGAAGATATCAATGCCGCTTTCGGCTGCATGTTTGATGAAGCCTGCGACCACGTTTGGCGGATAACTGGTGTATCCCACTGCGTTTGCTCCACGCAGTAACATCTGGAAGCAGATGTTGGGGACCTTCTCGCGAAGAATCCGGAGACGACTCCAGGGGTCCTCGTTCAAAAAGCGCATCGCGGTGTCGAATGTCGCTCCGCCCCACATTTCGAGTGAGAACAAGTTTGGGGTACGATGTGCAACAACTGGCGCAATGGCAGCCATGTCGTAGGTACGTACACGAGTCGCCATGAGCGACTGATGCGCGTCACGGAATGTGGTGTCGGTGACGAGCAGGCGCTTCTGTTTTCTCGTCCATTCCGCAAAACCTTTTGGCCCGAGCTCGAGGAGCAACTGGCGGGTTCCTTTTGGCGGTGGAACTTCACGGTTGTACGTGGGAAGCGGCGCTGCCGGAAGCGGGGCTGCGGGTTTGTGGCCTTTGGCGTGAGGGTTGCCGTTTACGGAAACGTTACCGAGGAATGCCAACAGTTTTGATGCGCGATCGCGTCGGGGCTTGAATGTGAAAAGCTCCGGCGATGTATCGATCATCGTGGTGGTGGCACCACCGTCCCGGAACTGCTTCGAATGAATGACGTTTTCGAGGAACGGAATGTTGGTCTTCACTCCACGGATACGCGTTTCACGAAGTGACCGATCCATGCGCTCCAGCGCCATGTGGAAGTCCGCTCCCGACACCGTGATTTTTACGAGCAGTGAATCGTAGAACGGAGTAATCACCGCCCCGGCTTCTCCCATTCCAGCATCCAGACGCACACCAAAGCCGCCCGGACTGCGGTAGGTGATGATTTTGCCGTAATTCGGCGTGAATTTGTTTTCGGGATCTTCCGTCGTAACGCGGCACTGCACTGCGTATCCCATACGCGGGATCTGATCCTGCGGAGGAAGACTCAATCCTTCGCCATGAAGCTCCGCGCCCTGCGCGATCAAGATCTGCGAGCGAACCAAGTCGATCCCCGTGATTTGTTCGGTGACTGTGTGCTCCACTTGAATACGTGGATTCATTTCAATGAAGAACCACTCTTCGGTATCCAGATCGTACAAGAACTCGATGGTCCCGGCGTTATCGTATCCGATTTCTTTGGCAATGCGGGTGGATGCCTCGCAGAGCTCGGCCCGGACACGATCGTTCAAGCACACAGAAGGTGCGATCTCGATGACCTTCTGATGGCGGCGTTGAACGGAACAATCGCGCTCGTGGAGGTGCAGCACGTTTCCGTGTTTGTCTCCCAAAATCTGGACTTCGATGTGTTTGGCGCGAGGGATGTATTTCTCCAGAAACACTGCGGCGTTTCCGAATGCGCGTTCGGCTTCTCCCTGAGCCTCGTCGAGGAGCGAATCGAGATCGCCTGCTTTATGGACCACACGCATTCCTCGTCCTCCGCCTCCGAACGCGGCTTTGATAATAAGCGGGAACCCGATTTGTGCCGCGACTTTGAGGGCTTCGGCACGGTCTGTGACGGGATCTTCTGTTCCGGGAAGGGTGGGGACTTTCAGCTTTTGGGTCAGCGCGCGCGCTGCGACTTTGTCGCCCATGAGCTCGAGTAGTTCGGCTTTCGGGCCGACGAACGCGATGCCGGCTTCTGCGCAGGCACGCGCAAAATGGGCGTTCTCGGAAAGGAAACCGTACCCTGGATGAATGAGGTCGACGCCTTTTTCTTTCGCAAGCGCAACAATCCCTTCGATGTCGAGATAGGCTCCCACCGGGCCTTTACCTTCGCCAACAACGTAGGCTTCGTCCGCCTTAAAACGGTGAACGGAGAAGCGATCTTCCTGTGCGTAGATCGCGACTGTCTTGAGTCCTAATTCATTTGCCGCCCGGAGAATACGAATGGCGATCTCGGAGCGATTTGCCACGAGAAGCTTTTTGGGACGGTTTGAGACGGGTGTGGTGGTCGCAGATTTTGGGGTTGTTTTACGAGCCATAAGAGGAGGTGAAAAAGCCTGATTTGATCGAGTCAACGGGAAGGGCTGAAGGATGGGGTGAAAAGAGGTTCCGGGGGGATGTAATTAGACGACGATGTTTACGAGCTTACCGGGAACAACAATGACCTTACGGATGGTTTTCCCTGCAGTCCATTCGACGGCTCGTGGGCTGGCAAGGGCTGCCGCCTCAATTTCAGCCGTGGTTGCGTTGCGGTTAACTGTGAGTTTGTCGCGGAGCTTGCCGTTGATTTGAACGACCAATTCCAGCTCATCTTCAATCAGCGCGGCGGGATCGTAAGTCGGCCAGGTCTGGTCTGCGATGATGCCTTCAAAGCCGAGTTGCTCCCAGAGTTCCTCGGTGATGTGTGGTGCAAACGGATTCAGTAATTGGAGCAACGTCCGTATCGCGCAAAGAGGGCGAGGCGACGCGCCAGTGAATGTGTTTACGAACACCATCATCTGGGCGATGGCAGTATTGAATGAGAGGGTTTCGATGTCCTCGCCGACTTTCTTAATTGTCGCGTGAATGACTTTCGTTTGCGCCTTATCCGGGGCGATATCGGCCAGCGCGGCAGAACGTGTCCATTCTCCGGCCTGATTTTCGTCCATCGCCAAACGCCACACACGAGCCAAAAAGCGCGAGACGCCTTCGACGCCCGCTGTGCTCCAGGGTTTCATCTGTTCAAGCGGCCCCATGAACATCTCGTAACAGCGGAACGCATCGGCTCCGCAAGCGGCGATCACGTCATCCGGATTCACCACATTACCGCGGCTCTTGGACATTTTCTGGCCGTCTTCACCGAGAATGATTCCCTGGTTAACGAGGCGTTGAAATGGTTCCGGGGTCGAAACCTGGCCTAGGTCGAAGAGGACTTTGTGCCAGAAGCGTGCGTATAAAAGGTGTAGGACGGCGTGCTCCGTTCCACCAACGTAGAGATCGACTCCGCCGGGTTTGGGCGTGGGCGAGTCTGCGCCCATCCAGTAACGTTCGACGTCGCTGCCGATAAAACGCTCGTTATTGAGCGGGTCGCAGTAGCGCAAATAGTACCAACAGGAACCAGCCCACTGGGGCATGGTGTTGGTTTCGCGAGTGGCCGTTTCACTGTATCGAAGCCAGTCTTTGGCCTTGGAAAGAGGTGGCTCTGGAGTGCCAGTAGGCCGGAAATCGTCCATTTCAGGCGGTGTTAGCGGTAGTTCGCTATCGGTGAGGGCACGGTGTTTGCCATTTTCCCAGATGATAGGGAAGGGTTCACCCCAGTAGCGCTGCCGCGAGAAGAGCCAATCGCGGAGCTTGTATTGGATCGTCTTTTTCCCGTGCCCATTCGTTTCAAGCCATTCGGCCATCTTGCGCTTTGCGTCGCTAGTCGACAGCCCATCCAGAAAGCCCGAGTTTACCGCGGTGCCTTCTCCAGTGAACCCTTGCCAGGTTTCTTCGGTCGGCGGTTGGACGACTTGGAGAACGGGCAGCTGGAATTTGGTCGCGAATTCAAAGTCGCGTGTGTCGTGGGCTGGAACCGCCATGATCGCACCGGTGCCGTATCCGGTTAATACGTAGTCGGCGATCCACACGGGGATCTGCTGACCATTTACGGGATTGATCGCGAAGGCTCCGGTGGGAACGCCTGTTTTATCTTTTGCTAATTCGGTGCGCTCCAGATCGCTCTTGGATCGGCAGTTTTCCTGATAAGCGGCAACAGCTGCTTTGTTTTCAGGGGTGGTGATTTCGTCTACCAGAGCGTGTTCTGGTGCGAGGACGAGGTAGGTCGCGCCGAAAAGTGTGTCGGGTCGCGTTGTAAACACACGAACGTTATGGTTTGAGCCTTGGATGCCGAATGTGACTTCGGCGCCTTCGGAACGGCCGATCCAGTTTCTCTGAAGGAGTTTGATGGATTCGGGCCAGTCCAGACCGTCGAGTTCGTTGATGAGTCGGTCTGCATACGCGGTAATACGCAGCATCCACTGGCGCATGGGGCGTCGTTCGACCGGGTGGCCGCCCACTTCGCTTTTGCCGTCGATGACTTCTTCGTTTGCCAAAACCGTGCCGAGGGCGTTGCACCAGTTCACCGGAACTTCAGCCACGTAGGCGAGGCGAACGGAGTCTGGATCTTCGCCTGTGTAGGACGCGATGGATTCGGCGCGGTTTGTGGCGGGGTTGAACCAGGAGTTGTAGAGTTTGAGGAAAATGGACTGGGTCCAGCGGAAATACTTGGGATCGGTGGTGTTGATTTCGCGCTGCCAATCGTAGGCGAACCCGATGCGTTTGAGTTGTCCGCGGAACATATCCACGTTACGGGCGGTCGTGACGGCGGGGTGTTGGCCGGTTTTGATTGCGTACTGTTCGGCGGGAAGACCGAAAGCATCCCACCCCATGGGGTGCAGGACGTTAAAACCGCACATGCGTTTGAAACGGCTGAGGATATCCGTCGCCGTGTAGCCTTCCGGGTGTCCAACATGGAGTCCCGCACCGCTTGGGTAGGGGAACATGTCGAGGACGTAGTATTTGGGTCTAGAGGCGTCGAAGCCGGGTTCGCCGGGGTTGAGGGCGTGGAACGTGGCGTTTTGATCCCAGAATTGCTGCCATTTGCTCTCAATGCGATCGAATGGGTAGGGCTTGCGGCGCTCAGTGCTCATGGTTTTGTAGAAAAAAAGGGAGCCAGCCAGCTAACCAGAGTGAGGGCTTCCCTTCTAGTGTAGAGATGGGGCGTTTTTTGCTTTTCCGGTAAGAATGCCGGAGCTCATGCGGAAGGCCCGAAAGTTCCTTGGGTTCGAGTCTGCAATTTTGACCAGAATCCCCGAAATTCGGATTGGTTTCTGGTTGTTGGGGGGGCGTGTGTTATGGAAATTTGGACGAATGCCCCAACTGCTGATCGCCACCAAGAATGCTCATAAAACGCAGGAAATCCGCGCAATGTTGGGGGAGGCGTGGGCGCTTTCTGACTTGTGCCAATACTCAGAGATCCCCGCGCCCGAGGAGAATGGGGTGACTTTCTCCCAGAATGCGGCGATCAAGGCGGTTGAGGCGTCCAAGCTGTTTCCCGGGTGGGTGTTGGCGGATGACTCAGGGTTGGCCGTGGATGCGCTTCATGGGGCGCCTGGAGTGATTTCGGCGCGTTTTGCCGGGCCGGATGCGAGCGACGCAGACAATCGCGAGAAGTTGTTACGTGATATGGCGGGGTTTCCGGATGCGTCCCAGCGGACGGCTCGGTTTCATTGTGTGCTGGCGTTGGCGTTTGGTGGTGACGTGAAGGCGCTTTTCCAAGGGGTGGTTGAAGGGCATTTGCTGGGCGAGGAGCAGGGCAGCGGAGGGTTTGGGTACGATCCGCTGTTTGTGCCGGAGGGGCATTCGGATTCTTTTGGGGTTTTGCCAGCGACGGTGAAAAACGCGATGAGCCATCGTTCCAGAGCTTTAGAAGCTTTTCGGCAATGGGTGCTCGTGAATTCTTCCATCCTTTAACGCCCCAACGCACTGTTACTTTATGTTTACTGGTCTTGTTGAAGAAACTGGCGAGGTCGTTTCGCTTGAAACGACACAGGGGGGAGGCGTCCGTCTTTGGTTGTACGCCCCGTTAATCGCGCCATCGGCGGCATTAGGCGACAGTGTAGCGGTGAATGGTTGTTGCCTGACCGTTTCCGGGAAGGATGGGGCGCGCCTGCAGTTTGATTTGTTACAAGAAACCCTCGCTCGAACGAGCCTGGGGGGAGCACACGCTGGAAGTCTTGTGAACTTGGAGCGCGCGCTCTCGGCTGGGGCGCGTTTTGGTGGCCATTTCGTTCAGGGCCACATTGATGGTACGGCTGAGATTTTGCGGATCGAGCCGTCCGGGGCGGATTTGCGATTGCAGATTGCGTTGCCTGTGGAGGGCGCGCGTTATCTGGTAGCCAAGGGATCGATCGCTGTGGATGGCATCAGTCTGACGGTTGCTGAGTTAGCGAAAGACAGTTTTACGCTCTGGATCATTCCGCATACCCGTGAAGTCACGAATTTGAGGACGCGTAAAGCCGGGGACCGAGTGAACCTCGAGTACGATCTCCTTGCGAAGTACGTGGAGCGCATGCTCGAGGCTCGGAACGCGGTTTAGTTTACTGAGGTGCGACTATTTCCGGTGGAGGGAATACAACACCCTCCTGCTGAATCACCTCGAATACGTGTTGCAACACACTCCGGTAGTGTTGTTGCACAACCATGTCTTTGGCGGCTTCTTCGAGAGCCTTAAAGTCCTCGAAGTCTTCCTTCAACTTGAAGGCTAAAAGCGAACGCAACTGTGTGTTTTCGTCCGGGGCCGGTCCATCTGTGGTTAACCCTTGGCTTGCAGCTCTATCTTCCGCATCAGCAGTGAGTTCCTGGATTCGTGAAACGAGTTCGGCGTTCCGTGCTTCCAGTTGAAGATTGAGGCGAGCGAGTTCTTCCGAGGAGGGATCTCCAGGAACGATAGGGCCGGTGTTGCGTTCGAAGCGGCGATTCCTGCGGTCGTCGTCTTTCGATCGAAGCTGTCTTTGCGCAGCTTGCAGCTCTGATTTTAAACCGTTCGTGTACTGCTCTATCTGACGGAGCGTGTCTTGAAGGTTGAAGTTTTGGGAAACTCCACCACGACGTGCAGACTGTTGGTTTTGATTGGAGTCCCGGTCGCGTTCGCGGTCTCTATGGCCATTCTGTTGTGGAATGGTTTTGGAGACGTAAACAGGGCGTTGATTGCGGGCGGGACGTTTCTCTTCGGAGGATTCTTCATCCTCGTCCTCCTCATCATCGTCGTCGTCTTCATCCTCATCATCTTCCTGATCGCTGTCAGGGTTCTTCGGATGCTGTGGATGTGACTCGGAGGATTCGTCGTCGTTTTCTCCGGGTTCATCCTTTTCTCCAGATTTTTCTTCAGATTCTTCTGAATGGGAGGGCTGCTCGGAGGATGCCGGCGCCTCCTCCTGACTCGGAACGGGTTTTAAGACTTCCAGCCAGGACTCCGGGAAGTTGGTTACTTCTTTTCGAAGGGCATTTTGCCATTTCCCGCTCCAGCGACTGATGCCTCGGGAGATCAGCTGATCCAAGGCCTGAGACAGGTTGGATAGCTTCCCTAATGCACCGGCCCAGCGCAAAATGCTGAGTTGGGTGATGGGAGCCTGAGGGGCATGAAATGCGCCGTGTAAAGCGGAGTGTACCAACAGATCTGCCTCTACCGGTTTGAGTTCCGTGACAGGGATTTGAAGGATCCAAGCTTTGCCGCGTCCGATAAGAACGTTCGCAAAAAGCGGGGCGCCTTTGCCTGAAAGTAATCCCGTCTCTTTGTCCCTGAGGACTTTGAGTGTTAAGAGGATGAGTTTGAGGCCGGCAGCGTTATCGACCTTATAAAGACCGCGAGCGAGACTGAGGCGGGTTCTGGGCGCACTTTCTCCCTGCGCTCTTGCGAGGCCAGCTAAGAGCTGGCTACGGAAGGACGGCTTCATGTCGGGCCAGGCGCTCGCCGTGCCCTGGACTGTGATGATCCAGGGTAAATCCGGGATTACGGCGATGGCACGAGCCACGTCTGAGCGGCCTCCTAGGAGGATTTCCTTTAGGCGTGTGGCCGCAAGAGCTTCGTCCTCGACCGGAAGACGCGATTTTCTAGCGCGCGCAGCGAAATCTTCAATGGAGCCGGGTTCGGGCGCTGGAGTGTTGTCCGGTGCGGCTTCTGGTGAGGCTTCGGAGTTGCTTGGTGCCTCGTTTTCAGAAGGTTGTGTTTCGGCTGGTTCCGCTGTGGGTTCAGAGTCAGCACCAGGTGTCGGCACGTGTTCTGGTGCGCTCTCAGAGGGAGCGGGTGAAACGTCCGGCGTTGAAATAGGGGTCGGAGCTTCAGGCTCCGAAGGAAATGGATTCTCCATGTTTGGAATGACTCTATGACTGAAGCGGCCAGATGGAATAGAGATCGAGCAAAAAGCTTCGTCTCTATGCGAACGATGTTGTGGAAGATTAGAGTTTTTACTCGCGCATAACGCTACTCTGAGCATCCTCTGCGGCGCAATGCGTGCAATCCTAGCCCTGGAAGACGGCCGTTATTTTATCGGCGAATCCTTCGGAGCGACCGGTACCTCGGTCGGAGAAGTCTGTTTTAATACCTCCATGACAGGTTATCAGGAGGTTTTAACAGACCCGTCCTATCGTGGTCAGATGGTCGCAATGACTTACCCCGAGATCGGAAACTACGGTATTAACGCTCTCGATGAAGAGAGCGATCAGCCTCACGTCCGCGGGTTTGTGATCGAAACCTTGAGCCCGGTGGCTAGTAACTGGCGCTCGGAAGAAACCTTGGACTCTTACCTCAAGCGCTGGAAAGTCCCTGGAATTCAGTCTGTGGACACTCGCGCGTTGACTCGTCATTTGCGTGATAAAGGAGCAATGAAGGGGTGTTTGACTACGGAAGTTGCTACGGTTGAAGAAGCAGTGCGTCTTGCTTCGGAAGGCGCCGGAGTCATTGGCCAGGATTTTGTCCGCGAAGTGACACCAAAGGCCGCTTACGACTGGGACCCAAACAGTGTTGATTCGCGTGCTTGGACCACAGTGATTGGAGAAGGGGTGCACGTAGATTCGACTGGGCAGGGGTTCAATCCGTTGCCTCCGGTGAAGCATCATATTGTGGCCTACGATTTTGGCATTAAGCGGAATATTCTCCGCCGCCTGCGTCAGGAGGGTTTTGCGGTTCGGGTGGTGCCTGCGGATACGTCTGCAGCCGATGTGCTCGCGCTCAAACCGGATGGCGTTTTCCTTTCCAATGGCCCAGGGGATCCTTCGGCTCTTGGTTATGTACATCGTAATATCCGCGATTTGATGGGGCATCTCCCGATTTTCGGGATCTGTCTTGGGCATCAGATGCTTGGTTATGCTTATGGTGGAAAGACCTTTAAGCTAAAATTTGGACATCGCGGGGGAAATCAGCCCGTCCAGGATTTGCGGACCGGAAAAGTGGCGATTACTTCGCAAAATCACGGATTTGCGGTGGACCCGGATTCGTTGCCTTCCGATGTGGAAGTGACTCATCTGAACTTGAATGACCAGACTGTGGAAGGCATGAGCCACAAGACGATGCCGATTTTCAGTGTGCAATATCACCCTGAGGCAGCGCCTGGGCCAAATGACGCCAGTTATTTCTTTCAACAGTTTGCTGACCTCATTGCGAATTCACGCTAAACTCACCCTCTAATTCTACCCCCTAGAACTATGTCGAAGTCTTCGCTCACTATCACTTTTCCAGACGGAACCGTTACACCGTTTGATCTCAACCTTCCCTCGATCACGATTGGAAGCGGGATGCAAAGCACGATCATTATCCCGCACGAGACCGTTGCTGATCTGCATGTTGAGCTGACTTTGGATGTTACGGGGTATCTGGTTACTGACTTGGTGGGAGAGGGTGCGACTCTGCTAAACGGACATCCCCTCGAAAAGGACATGTCCTATCAGCTGGAGGCTGGAACCCAGTTGAGTATCGGTGGGGTAATTGCAGTGTACGATTGCGAGGTTGAGCCTGAGCCAGTTGCGCCGCCTGCTCCGGTCGATTTTCCTGTTCCGGGATCATTTCCTCGTCCTGTTCAGCCCGCTGGACTTTTCACACCCGTGAAACAGAAGGGCAGCCCGATGTTGGTACTATCGATTCTCCTGACGCTCCTTGCCTTGGGGGCCGCTGGATTTTTCGGGATGGCCAGCGCGGATATCCATTTGCCTCACTAGTAGGTAGTTTGGAATGGAGCTTCTGCCTGTTCTGCTTTGTCGCAAGGCTCCATTTGCAGCGGTGGTTGCTGATGCAAGTGCTGCGCCGTGGCTTCATTTGGAGCCGCAGGTGTTGCGCCTGGTTGTGGATGGCACAAAACCAGAACAGTCGACGTCGATTCGTGCCGGATGGGAGTCAGATCGGTTGCGGCTATTGTTTACCGTGGAAGACAACGATCCCTGGGCGACGCTGACAGAGCGTGATGCGCTTCTTTATACGGAGGAAGTGGTGGAGGTGTTTTTGGATACCGAAGGGGATGGAGAAGGGTATTTCGAGATCGAGGTGAATCCCAACAACGCGGTTTTGGATTGCTGCGCCCGTAAGATTCGAAGTGGTTACCGGAAGGATTTTCGGTGGCGATGTGAAGGGTTGGAGACGGCGGTGCAAATGGTGCCCGGCGGTTGGGTGGTCGAATTGGCCATTCCCTTTGCGAGCTTAACGAGTCGGATGCCGCAGAGTGGAGAACAGTGGCGGGTGAACTTTACGCGAATTGATCGCCCCAAGGGAAAAGAGCGCGAGTTGAGCGCCTGGTCACCGACTGGCTTGGCGCAGTTTCATGTACCCCAACGATTTGGGTTCTTGAGATTCGAGTAGGATCGCTTTGGTGAAACTTACCTATTGGTCGGCTGTGCTGCTGTTGAAGGCCTGGGCAACGGTGCTAAGAGAGGTGGTTAGCGCACTGATAACGGGCATCCACGCTTGGGGGGTGGGTTGCCGGAAGAGTTGTGCAGATGGGTACCAAGGAGAGTCCTTCCGATCGAGCATCCAGCGCCAATCCGGCGAGAACGGTAGTAGAATCCAAACGGGTTTTCCGAGCGCTCCCGCCAAATGAGCTACGGACGTATCTGCTGAAATTACGAGATCCAATTGCGTAATGAGCGCCGCAGTGTCTGCATAATCGAGAATCTCGCCGGTTGGATCCATGCAGTTTGAGCGTTGGTGAAAGGCGTTGGATTCGGGGTCCGACAACCCTAACTGCAGGTTCACGAAATCCGCGTGGTTTAAATCGAGAAGCGGCTCGAGCAACGTGAACGGAACGGAACGATTGGCGTCGTTTTCGTGTGTGGGATTTCCTCTCCAGACGATGCCGACCTTGAGATTGGCGCCTCTGGGAACAATGGCTTTCCATTTAATGAGAGCGTCAGTGGGGGCGCTGAGGTACGGCGTTTGGTTCGGGATAGTCTCGAGAGTCGTCTTGAAGGCCAGCGGCAAACTCATTAACGGGCAATGAAAGTCGAAAGCGGGTAACGAATTTCCATAGGTGTGTACCGAGTGTACGCCGGGGCCGGTTGCGGCAAGGCGGAGGAGTGAAGGTTGGATCTCCAGCAAAACGGTTGCACCCAATTGGGTTAACGGTTCTGGGTAGCGGATAAACTGGATAGTGTCACCCAAGCCTTGTTCTGAATGCAGGAGAATGGTTTTTCCGGCTAATGATTCTTCGCCTCGCCAGAGCGGCTGTGTGAACGAGCGTTGTGGGTTGGTCCGAGTTGCTAACCAGCGGTATTCGTGTTTGAGCCAGCCGATGCCAAAGTCCCCCATAAGGAGTCTGGCGTGGCCTTCGTTGACGTGCGCCTGAAAATATTTGGGGTCGATGCGCTGTGCTTTTTGGTAGGCTTGGATCGCTTCCGGCAGGTGATGCTGGGATTGAAAAAGGGTGCCTAGATTATTCCAAACGGAGAGGTATTCGGGCTGAATTTCGAGGGCTTGGTTGTAAGAGACGAGGGCTTCGTTGAATTGCAGCTTCAGTTGTTGGGCTGCCCCAAGGTTGTTGAGAGCCTGCGCGAAATTCGGGCGAAGTCGGATCGCTTGCTGGTAATGGTCGATGGCTGCGTCCGTTTGTTTCGCGCCGCGATACGCCAAGCCAAGGCGGTTCAGAATGTCCGGGTTTGTAGGATCGAGTCTTTTAGCGGTTTCGAGGGCGGTAATCGCGGACTCAAAATCCTTGTGCAAGGTTTGAGCGTAGCCCAAGCTGCTCCATGCGTGCGCCGACTCGGGTCGCATTTGGACTGCTTTCTGAAGGTGAGTGAGAGCGTCGGAGATTCGGTTGCATTGAAGAAGTGACTCGCCCAAGTAAATGCGGGAATCCGTGTCATCGGGCGCAAGCTCCAATGCGCGTTCGTGGGCTTGTACACTTTGCAGCAGGCTGTGGTTCCCTCGATAAGCGACGCCTAAAAGATTCCATGCGCCGACATGAGTTGGCTGCGCTTTGAGGCATTGCTCGCAGAGTGTGATCGCTTCGGCAAAACGCCCTGAAGTGACGCACAAAACGGCGTTTTCCAGAGTCTCCTGAGGTGTCATCTGGCAGCCCCTTATTTAAGCAGATTGTGAGGCAAGACCGAGGATCTCATGAATGATCGGCATCCGAACAAACTGAAGGTACTCGGTTGGGTTTAGCGCTCGATCGCGCTCGAAATCTTTGAGTGCAGTGAGGTCTGTTCCGGAGTTCGAACTGTGGATTCCGCCTTCGCTGCGATCGCGGGCAAAGTGTTCGAGATACGAGGTGTTTGTCTGAAGAAAGGGCACGCCCAATAATGCGGGCCAGTGATAGTCCCAACCGTATAACGTTTCCAACTCGGGTTGATGATCCAACGCGTTCACGATGGTTTTGGCCATTGCGCGAGTGTAGCACTGGCTCACTCCGGCGCAGGTCTTTTGGACAGTTAACGCGTCGCTTTTGTTTAGAATATTTTCCGGGTGATTGTGGAAGGTGCTGTTGTAGAGCCCCACCGGAAATGTCGTTGGAGACTTTTTCTGAAGATCAAACAGGGTCCGTAAAACCCCCACGAATCCCGGGTCGTGAACCGTGTCGTTGTCGGTCAGGTACAATAAATCGTAGTCGGTAAAGCGATGGATGAAGTCGCGCATACTCCGGGCGCGAGAACGTTCGATGCCTCCGTTACGGGCGAAACGCACGACTTCGTCAGACTTGGACTGGAGATAAGCTTTATTGTATGCCGTGGAGGCGTCGTCATAAACGACGAGGCGCACCGAGGGACTACGTGCCGCTTGGAGAGATTGCAGGCAAATTTCGGTAATCACCGGGCGATTAAACGTGGAGAGTGCGATGATGATCTTGGGTTCGCTCACAGGGCCGTGGGGTTGGTGTTAGCCGGGAAAGTAGAGCAGCACGTGGGCTGTTTGAAGGTGGGTGGGATTGCCTAGAATGCAGCAAAAACGGGGTGTGGCACAATGAAACAAGGCGTCTGTTTTTGTGGTGTAGGAATCCCGATATTGTCCCGATATTAATTTGTCGGGTCTGCATTTCGTTTAAGAAAGTATGGGTTTTCATAACGTCGGCTTGCTCGCGGCTGTACGAAGGATACAGAAGCGGGTGTGAACGCTTCCCCCCGAATCCTCGCTACGCTCGCACTCTTTTCTCAAACCGTACTGGCTTCCGACTGGCCGCAATGGCGTGGGCCGGACCGCTCCGGTTTCATCGCCGACAGCGCAATCCGGATGACCAAGCTGCCTGCGGAACCCAAAACACTTTGGCAGATTGAAGTCGGGCCCGGGCAGTCGTCACCTGTTTTGTCGCAGGGCGTGTTGGTGTTTATGGATGGGGTTAACGGGCAGGAAACGGCTCATGCCTTGAATGCGGCGACGGGGAAGGAGCTTTGGAAGGTGGAGGTTGGCCCGATGGTCGAGTTTCAAAACGCGTATGGAGAGGGGCCGCGTTGTACTCCTTTGATCGATGGGGAACGTGTGTATGTGCAGTCGTGTGGTGGCGAATTTAAGTGCCTTTCCTTGAAAGACGGAAAGCTGATTTGGGGTGTGAGCTTCGGGGGGCAATACGAAGCGGTTTGGTATGGAAATAAGAATCCCGACCCAGGCTCTAAAGAAACAGCGTCCCGTCGGCATGGGAACAATGGGTCCGCTGCGATTGATGGAGATCGTATTTTCGTACCAGTAGGAAGCCCGACAAAAGGGACGTTGGTGGCGTTTGATAAACGGACGGGCAAGGAACTTTGGGCCGCTGGAAACGATAATACCGCTTATTCGAGTGTGATGGTTGGTACGTTGGCTGGTGTGCGGCAGGCGATCCATTTTACGGCGGATGCATTGATGGGAGTGGACGTGGCGACTGGCAAAATGCTGTGGCGTGAGCCACTCAAAACCGGCGCCAAACGGCACGCTGCGACTCCGGTTGTCGATGGAGATACGGTGACTGTGACATCCACAAACATCGGGACGATCCGGTTTCGTTTCTCCCACAGCGGGAGTGACTGGAAACTGGAGCGGGCCTGGGAAAATCAGACGATGAAGACGGTGATCGGGAGCCCAATTCAGGTGGGCAAAAATCTGTTCACGATCGGACCGGGTTCGAAGTGTGATCTAGTGTGTCTCGATGCGGCTACAGGAGCCGAGAAATGGAAGGAAAGCGGTCTCGGAGATTACGCCAGCTTAACGTGTGTGAATGACGGAATCCTGGTGTTGGATTCGACGGGTGAGCTCCGATTGGTGCGAGCCACAGACTCGAAGTACGAGGAACTTGGCCGGGCCCACTTTATTGGAAAAACGTGGGCTTCTCCTGCGTATGGGGACGGGAAGTTGTACTTAAAAGACGGCACCAAGCTCGTTGCGGTGCAGATTGTGCCTTGATCGGGGGCGGGCGAATGGCCCGCTTATTCCCAGTCGATTTCGACGCTGCGTTTGTTTTGAAACTTATCCACGTACTGGAGCGTTTTGTGGATCGCTCCGTGTTCGTGGACAAGTTTTGTGCATTTGACGTCGAAGCAGCAGTATTCTGCGATATCGAGAATCTTGCCTTCCCTCCACCACCGGATCGCGTCGAGTCCGTCGCCAGTTTTTCCAACGCCTAACGTGGCGGTCGCGATTGAGTCGAGGCTGAGGCGATGACCGAGTTTCTTTTCTACCTCGACCATGAGATCGAGTGTTCTCGCGGTGTGTGCGAGATCGAGAATCGTGTATCCGGCGAGCACTTCGTAGTCGAAGTTGATCACATTGAATCCCACGACGAGATCGGCCCGGAGGAGCTGGTTTACTAACGCGTCGACGTCTTTTTCGGCGTAAATTTTGTATTCCTCGGCAGCCGTTGAATAGGTGACGGCCAGCGACATTCCCATGTCGCGTTTCCGGTCCCAGCCACCGGCATCGTTTGCGGTGCGCTGAGTTTCGAGATCAAAGTAAACGATATCTTTCGCCATAAAATCGGAGGGTTAGTGCGCGAAATATTTAGGCGCGTTGCCGGGTTTCCATTTGATGTTACAGCCGATACTTGGGCGCTGATTTTCGTTTACCGCAAGACCTGCGAGTGTGGCGTCGATCGCGGCGCGGAGGTCTTCGCCATTGAGGCTTCCTGCGCCCGGGCGATCGGGGCCCCTGTTGGGGCGCGAGCTATCGAGTTGTCCGCGGTAAACAAGTTTCCGCTCTGCATCGAAGAGGAAGAAATCAGGGGTACAAGCGGCGGAGTAGGCTTGAGCGACGGCTTGGGATTCGTCGAAGAGTATCGGAAAATTGAAGCCTTGCGCTGAGGAGAACACGGCAGTGGGTTCGGGGGCGTCCAGGGGATATTCGGTGGTGTCGTTTGAGGTAATCCCGACGATGGCGAGGGATTTTCCGGAATAATCACGGGCAAGGCGGGCCAATTCCGGGGCGACGTGGATGACGTAGGGGCAATGCGCACAGAGGAAAATCACAAGCAGCGATTGCTGTTGGCTGAAATCCGCCAAGCTAACAGGTTGTCCTGTGGACACATCGTTCAGTGTGAAAGGGGGAGCCTGGGTTCCGAGCTCGAGCATTGTGGATTGGGTCGCGGCCATGCCCTATGAAATCCATCGGAGCTTTGGTTTACAATCCGCCAGTTCGTGGTCAGGAAAGACTCCCCGGCCTGTTGGCACATGCCCAAACAGAAACGCAAGCTAGGGGATGCGCCCCAAAAGCCATCTCACGGAAGCTTCGCTTTGGCTCATCGATCCGCGCCACCTCCTTTCACCTCGAATCGGCAATCTATCTAAACCGGAGGGACCGGTAAGATATTTAAGTCGATATAGGCGCCGTTGAAGTTCGGTCCGGCGACAATATGTGGGATTCCATTCACGGCATCTAAAGAGGGCTGATGCGTGTGTCCGGCAAAAATGCCCAATAGATTCGGAGCAGAAAAGACCTCGTGATGAAAGTCCATCGTCACTTGGCTGTGGCCGTTTGCGGGCCATCTGGGACGACGCTCGGTTTGAAATCCTTTGTCCGTTGCAGCTCCCCAAAGCGGATGTCCGCACCCAAAACCAATGGGGCGTCCAGGCGCATAGAGCGGAATATGAACAAATAAGACGAGGGGTACACCACTGGTGACCTGCGCCTGGAAAAAGGCGAGCTGCTCGGGAAGAATCTCGTAGGTGGAATTATCAATGGCGATAAACCGTACGCCACGAATTTCTTGCATCGCCATCAGCGGGTGATGGGCCTGATACAGAGGCTTCAGTCGTTTTTCCGTCCAGGTTGCACGGAGCTGTTCCAGGGAGCCTTCCATGCCTTCGTAATGCCAGTCGTGGTTTCCTGCAATGTAGAGGAAGGGGAGGCCGCATTCGGCCAATCTTGCCTGCACCCACTCAATGGCGTCTTCGGATGGAAAACTGAAGATGTCACCGACTAGGGCAAGGAGATCGACATTGTTTTTCTTGGCGGTTTGCAGGGTCTTTACAAAGCTCTCTTCTGGATTGGTTTCGGTCCCTGTTCGGAAATCTTTGGTGTGGTTGTAGGCTCGCGCCATTCGGGCGCTGAAAGATTGAAACGTTTCGCCGCGCTGGTCATCCCGAAACAGATGCGTATCCGCAATCATACATACGCGTAAGGGCTGCTGAACGGATGGGGAGTGCAGGCGTACCTTGATGTCATCGATAGCGAAAAAACCTCGGGTGGATGCAGGTTTTGCTGTCTCCGCAGTCAGGCGTAGCGGGGTACTAGCGGCACAAGCGAGGGTGGCTTGGAGGAGATGACGACGGGAACAGGAGGGCGCAGACATAGGAGAAAGCGAAGGCTTGTAAAGAGGATACACGAAAGCGCGTTCGTGATTGGATCAAAGACAAAATCCAACATCGTAACGCCACCATTTAACTATGAGTGCGATGTGGTGTAATGGCTTTGAAAGCGTATGCTTGTGGTGTTTGGGGATTTTCTGGAGGGCATTCGCGGCCGGATCGGTTAGGTGTTGAAAAACGGCTGTTAGGGAAATTTCATCCGGTCGTATCTTTTGAACGCAGTTTGGCTGGGTTGTCTCTTGTGAGCTTCCGTTTCCCGTGGATGTCGCGACGTTGGTCGATCCCCGGGGGGAATGAGGGCTCCCTTTGTCCTTATGCGTATATTCACCCCCAGTTGGATTGCTCCACTCGTTGTTATGGTGTCCCTTGGTGCGGGCCACAGTAGAGCTGCTGTGGCGGAGGCGCCGCTGTACGAGTCCCATGTGCGCCCCATCCTCAAAGCACATTGCACTCATTGCCACGGCGAAGAGCCCAAGGCGAAAGGCGGAGTCGACTTGCGCCTGCGTCGCTTCATGGACGCTACAACCAAGGATGGGGAACCCATTTTGGTTCCTCAGCATCCCGAAAAAAGCGAGCTGATCAGGGTCATCCGTGAAGGAGAAATGCCCGAGAAGGGTAAAAAATTGACCTCGGAAGAATTAGCGATCCTCGAAAATTGGGTCCGTTCCGGGGCAAAGATTTTGGAACCGGAACCCGAACAGATTCCGCCCGGAGCTTATCTGACGGAGGAAGATCGGAATTTCTGGTCTTTTCAGCCGGTGCGGGACCATCCGATACCGCAATTTGCGGATATGCCGGGGTTAGATCCCATCGACGCTTTTGTCCGGGAAGGGCTCCGGAAGCAGGGGCTTGATTTCGCGAAGGAGGCTCCGCGGGCAACGTTGATCCGCCGGCTTACGCTGGATCTGACGGGGCTGCCTGCGACGCCGGAAGAAGTCGCGGCATTCGAGGCTGATAAGAAACCGACTGCGTATGGGGACTTGGTGGAACGGTTACTGGCGTCGCCCGCATACGGAGAACGTTGGGCTCGGCACTGGCTCGACGCGGTTGGTTACGCGGACTCAAACGGGTATGCGAACGCCGACTCTGTTCGGCCTCACGCCTGGCGTTATCGGGACTACGTCATTCGTTCGTTGAATGCAGACAAACCTTGGGATCGTTTTATTCAGGAACAGCTGGCTGGGGACGAATTGCTGGGCGTTTCCCACGGCAAAATGGCCGACGTCCAATTGGATCCGGCTAAATACGAGGTCCTCGCCGCCACCGGTTTTCTGCGGATGGCGCCCGACGGCACTGGCGACAGCGTGGATGATCCAAAACTTGCCAAGAACCAGAACGTGGCGGACACGGTGCGAGTGGTGTCTACGTCATTGTTGGGACTGACGGTGGCCTGCGCACAGTGCCATGACCACCGGTATGACCCGATCAAGCAGGTCGATTACTATCGGATGCGGGCGATTTTCGATCCGGCATTGGACTGGCGAAAATGGCGGACCCCGAGCCAGCGTCTAGTTTCTCTTTATACAAAAGAGGAGCGTGAGAAGGCGGCGGAGATTGAGAAGCAAGTGGACGAAATAAACGCAGAGGCAAAAAAGATGGAGCGTGCGTTTCTGGACCAGATATTTGAGAAAAAGATTCTCGAACTTCCGGAGGAAGATCGGGAGCCCTATCGAGCCGCTCGTGCCACGGAAAAGGCAAAACAAACCCCAGAACAGGTTGCGCTTTTGAAGAAATACCCCTCGGCCCTGGCCCTGTTTAATCTCAATCTGTACGACGAGGAAGCTAACAAAAAGGTGGTGGAGAAGAGAGAGCAAGGCACCAAACTTCGCGCGACCAAACCGCCCGAGGGTATGTTAATGGTCACAACGGAAGTCGCGGGCGACGTCCCAAAGAGCGAACTCCACCATCGGGGCGATCATGACCAACTCCGGGAAGCCGTCCTGCCGGGCGAGCTTTCGGTGTTACACGGTCCGGAGCTGGTGAAACCGGACCCGACGTTGGCTACAACGGGGCGGCGCTTGGCGTATGCGCGCTGGTTAACCTCGGGAAAACATCCACTGGTGGCTCGGGCTTTGGTGAACCGATTCTGGATGCATCATTTTGGCCGCGGGATCGTGAATTCCCCAGGGGACTTCGGTAAATTGGGCGAACGGCCGTCGCATCCGGAATTACTGGATCATCTGGCAAACCGGTTTGTGGCTTCCGGCTGGAGCCTCAAGACCATGCATCGGTGGATGGTGCTCAGCCGCACCTACCGGCAGGCTTCCCACAACGAGACTGTCGTGGCGAAGGATCCGGATAACGTCTGGCTTGGCCGCTATCGCGTACGGCGCCTCGATGCTGAGGCGGTGAGAGATTCGATTCTAGTGACTGCGGGACTGCTCAGTCGGGACATGTATGGTGCGCCCATTTCGATAACGCGAACTGGCGAGGGCCGTATTGTAGCGGGTGTGGAGACACGGAACATCAACGGCGATGTGGTCAAAGTCGATACTGCTGCAGCCGGTGTTTATCGACGCTCCATTTATATGCAGATGCGCAGGAGCGGGCCCGCGACCGTGTTGGACACCTTTGACCTGCCGGTGATGGCCCCAAATTGTGAGTCGCGCGCCTGTTCGACGGTAGCGACCCAGTCGTTATTCCTGATGAACGACGAGTTTGTCCTACGGGCGGCGCGAGCGCTCGCGGGACGTTTACGGACGGAAGCGCCTGGCCAACCGCCGATGCAGGCCCGACGACTTTGGGCTCTCACGCAAGGAAAGCCACCGACTGCAGAGGAAGAATCCCAGTTTTTGACGATGCTATCCGAACAGACCGAGCTTCTGCGCGAATACTTCGTTAAGCATCCGCCGGCGAAAGGTGCAGCGGCGGCAGATCCGGAACTCGATGCGTTGGGGTCACTGTGCCAGGTCATGCTGGCGTCTAACCGTTTTCTGCATATCGAATAGTCACAGCTTCAGAACCCTCTTATGAACTCAGATCCCCGTCTGCTTTCCCGTAGAAACTTTCTGCAAAACGGTACCTTCGGTCTTGGCGGTCTCGCGCTGGCGACACTCCTGCGGGATGACCAGTTGCTTGCGGCGCCAGTCAAACCGCTTCTTGGAAATGAAACCTTTGATCTGACTCCCAAAGTTCCTCCGACCCCGGCAAGGGCAAGAGCGATGATCTCTCTCTTTATGATGGGAGGCCCCTCGCAGATGGATCTGTTTGATCCAAAACCCATGCTCAACAAGTTCGATGGGCAGCGTTTTCCTGGCGAAGTGAAGTACGACAACGTCGCCCAAGCCTCCTCGAAAGTGTTTGGGAGTCCCTGGTCCTTCCAAAAGTCCGGGCAATGCGGGATGGAGCTTAGTGAGTTACTCCCGAATCTCCAGCTTGTGGCAGACGACATCACCCTGATCCGGTCGATGCGCTCTAGTGTGAGCAACCATTTGCAGGGGATGTATGCGATGCAGACGGGGCGTGCTACTGCCGGTCGCCCCACGATGGGAGCCTGGGTTTCCTATGCGTTGGGCAGTGAGACGCGCGACCTTCCGGCGTACGTCGTGCTCGGACATCCAGCTGGCTTACCGACTTTTCAGCACCAGCATTGGAGTAACGGGTGGTTGCCGTCTATCTATCAGGGCACTCTTGTTCAGGCAAAGGAGCCGTACATTCTCAATCTGGATCCGCCAGCGGCACTGTCTGGGCGGGCGCAAGCGCGCCAGATGGAGCTGTTGCGGACACTGAATCAGAACCACGCCCAGGAGCATCCCGGTGAGAATGATTTGCGCGCAAGGATCGCAAGTTACGAATTGGCGGGCCGGATGCAGGTGGCGGCAAAGGAAGCATTTGATCTCTCGAGCGAACCCGAACACATCCTAAAGCTGTATGGCATCGACCAGCCGGTAACGGCAGATTACGGGCGGCGCTGCCTCATTGCCAGACGCCTCATCGAACGAGGAGTCCGTTATGTGCAGGTGCTCAATAGCGGCCAGAGCTGGGATCATCACGCGGCCATTCTGGGTGATTTGCCCAAGCGATGCGCGGAATCTGATCGCCCGAGCGCGGCACTGGTGATGGATCTGAAACAACGCGGATTGCTGGATAGCACCATCGTTCATTGCGGCGGCGAAATGGGTCGTTTACCCGTACTTCAGAACGACGTGGGCCGGACAAAATGCGGGCGGGATCATAACACGCATGGCTTTAGTCACTGGATGGCCGGCGGTGGATTTAAGGGGGGATTGGTGTACGGCGAAACGGACGAGTGGGGGCACGAGGCGGTCAAAGACGTCGTGAACCATTATGACTGGCATGCGACGGTGCTGGATTGCTTTGGGTTCGATCACAACAAACTTGGGTTCACCCGAAATGGCGCAGCGCTCACGATGACAGACAATCAAGGCGCACAAGTGATTCGCGGACTGCTCGCCTGACGGGCTTGAAGCGCTAGTTCGCAGTAACCCCTCTGCCATCTTCCCTCCTCTTCATGCACCTTCCAATCGATTCCACTTTATTAGGGCTTTCCCGATGTTTGCTCCTCCATGGCGCCTCCGTTTTAGCGGCTGGATTTGCGCTGACTTCATTATGCAGCGCGAATTCGACGGGCGCGCAGGCTCCGCTGATTGCGTATGCCGGTACCTATACCTCGCCTCTCCAGAACATGCGGGCCACGCAGGTGGATCTGCCACCCGGGAATGGCCTCGGAATTCATCTGTTTGAAGTCGATCGCGCCACCGGGGCAATGACGCCCTGCGGTGTATATAAAATGGGCACGAGCCCAAGCTGTCTGGCCTTCAATAAAATAAGAACGCACCTGTATTCCGCAAATGAAACGGAACGCCTCGGTGCGGACGAGTCTGGCTCGATCAGCGCCTTCGCTATTAGTCCTACCGATGGACAGTTGACGCTCCTGAATAGCGTCAGCTCCGGCGGTAAAGGTCCGACCCACGTGAGCCTGCACCCCTCCGGTCGTTTTCTTCTCGTCGCCAATTATTTTGGCGGATCAATCGCTGTGATCCCCATCCTGCCTGATGGCAGCCTCGCTGCGGCAAGCGATATCAAAACGGACGGGGGTATCGTCGGCCCGCAAAAAGCGACAAACGCGCCCCCTGGCAGTTTTGCATTCAGCGGCCACGATCAAACACACGCACACATGGTGGAGTCGGATCCCACGGGGCGATTTGTCTTATCCGTCGACCTTGGGTTGGATCAGATTCTTCAGTGGAAATTCGATGACAAAAAAGGCGCGCTGACACCGAACGATCCCTCATTCGTTTCGCTTCCCGCGGGCGATGGGCCACGCCATTTCGCATTCCACCCAAATGGTCGCTATTTGTATTCCATCCAGGAAGAAGGTTCGAACATCGTGCTGTTTGACTACGATGCGGAGAACGGACATCTCGCTTCGCGCCAGACCATCTCCAGCCTGCCGCCAGGCTTCGTCGGGAGCAATTTTTGCTCCGAAATCATGGTCTCCGCAGATGGTCGATTCGTTTACGCAGGGAACCGTCTGCACGACAGTATCGCTATCTTCTCAGTGGGTAATAATGGCGAGCTCACCTTCGTTGCCGAAGAATGGACGCACGGCAACTATCCCCGGAGCTTCAACTTCGACCCCAGCGGGCGCTTCCTTTATTCCTGTAACCAACGGGGGGACAATATCGCTGTTTTCCGCGTCGATCAGAAATCAGGCATCCCAGTTTTTACAGGCCACTACACGCCTATCGGCAACCCATCGATCGTTGTGTTTCGCGATTTCGCGAATCACTGATATCCGCCAGTTCGTGGGATTGGAGATGCGGATGGAGCGTTTTAGTCCGTTGAGTTTGGATTTTCGTGAAGCGTGAGTGTTGTGTAAGAGTGGCCGGATATGGCGACCACCTTGTTGAAACTTTCCTGCCCGGATCGGGTAGGGTTATTGGCCAGGATCTCAAACTTTGTGGCTGCCCACGGTGGAAATTTGGAGGAGGTGCACCAATTTACGGATCAGTCGGAAGGCTGGTTTTTTGCGCGTCTGGCAGTGGAGACCCAGACGTTTTCGATGGATTTGGATGCGATAATAGAGACGTTTCGCCCGCTGGCGACGGAGCTGAAAGCGGATTGGTCTATTCGTTCGGCAGAGATCAAACCGAGGGTTGTTTTGATGGTTAGCAAGTTGGGGCATTGTCTGGCTGACCTACTGTGGCGTTGGCGCTCCGGGGAATTGGCGTTTGATATCCCCTGTGTGATTTCCAATCACGAGACGTATCGGGATCTCGTAGAGCGCGAAGGGTTGCCGTTTTTTCATGTGCCCGTGACTCCCGAAACCAAAGCCGATGCGTTTCAGCAGATGGATGCGATTTGGCGGGAAATGAGTGCGGATCTGGTGGTGCTTGCGCGGTATATGCAGGTTGTGCCGATGGATCTGTGTGCGAAATGGCCGAACCGGATCATTAACATTCACCACAGTTTTCTTCCCTCATTTGTGGGGGCGAATCCGTATCAGCGAGCTCATCAACGCGGAGTAAAACTCATCGGGGCGACGTGCCATTATGCAACCGAGAGCCTCGATGAAGGACCGATCATCGAGCAGGAAGTCACGCGCGTGGAGCATTTCCATTCGGAGGCAGACTTGCTCCGGTTGGGGCGCGATTGTGAGCGGTTAGCTTTGGCGCGAGGACTCCGGTATCACTTGGCTGATCGCGTTTTGGTGCGCGGAAATCGCACGATTGTGTTCCGTGATTGATCCCAGGCGAATCGAGATGATCGCGTGGTAAAAAAAGAAGGGGCGGCGCTGAATTGCCCCAATTTGAAGCAATCGGCGGCTAACGCGTCACCCGGACAAACTGGCCGGGGGCGGTTTTCAAATACCAGGAGGGTCCGCCAACTTCGCCGCTGCTGTTGACCCGTTCGGCCGGAATGTACAAGTGGTACTTCTTGTCGGCGGTTTCGCCGGCGTAGACCATCTGTGATTCGGGCATTGGGGCTGGGCCTTGACTTGCACAAACCAAAGGCGCATCTGCAAAACGGAGCGCTTTGATTTCAGCTTCGGTCATTGGGAAGTAGGCTAAATCGCCAACCGAAGTTGTCTCTGAAATCAGTTCCAGGGTTTTGCGATTCCCCCTGTCCGCGATTGCAGAAACAGCGGCAATTCCGATCCCCACTACCAACGCAGAGATCCAAAAACGGGCGGCTTTTGGAAATTGAGCAGGGGCGTTGGTAGTTGGGGCTGGATATTGCATGGGTCGAATTAGTCTTCGCTGGAACCAAGTTTCGCCAGGATTGAAAGATCCTCAAGCGTGGTGGTGTCTCCTGTTACAATGCCGCCAGAAGCGATCTGTTTGAGAAGACGACGCATGATTTTACCGGAGCGCGTTTTCGGCAACGCATCCGCAAAACGAATGTCGTCCGGAGTCGCGACTGGCCCGATTACCTGGCGCACGTGTTTTTTAAGATCGTCGCGCAACTGATCGGTAACCGTGACGTCCATCTTCAATGTGACGAAACACACAACGGCTTGTCCTTTCAGTTCGTCCGGACGTCCGACTACTGCGGCTTCCGCCACAACGGGGTGGGATCCCAGAGCGCTTTCCACTTCGTTTGTGCCGATCCGGTGACCTGCGACGTTGAGCACGTCGTCGATACGTCCTTCAATCCAGAAGTAACCGTCTTTATCGCGGCGGGCGCCGTCTCCTGCGAGGTACGCGCCTTTGATGTCGCTCCAGTACGTCTTTTTGTAACGCGCCTTGTCGCCGTGAATATTCCGAAGCATCGACGGCCATGGCTTGCGAATTACGAGTTTGCCGCCAGAACCAGCGGGCACTTCCTTGCCGTCATCGTCTACGATTGCGGCGTCTACTCCGAAGAATGGCAACCCTGCGGAGCCGGGTTTTGCTGCGGCGGCTCCGGGGAGGGTGGTGATCATGATGGAGCCCGTTTCTGTCTGCCACCAAGTGTCTACGATCGGGCAGCGGCCGCCGCCAATGACCTCGTGGTACCAGTTCCAGGCGTCTGGGCTGATGGGTTCCCCTACGGTGCCGAGCAGACGCAGGCTGGAGAGATCGTGTTTCTTCACCCACTGATCACCCCAACGGATGAACGCACGGATGGCGGTTGGTGCTGTGTAGAAAATGGTGACTTTGTAGTCGTCGATGATTTTCCAGAAACGATCGTTTTCGGGCCAGTTTGGAGCACCTTCGTACATGAGCGAAGTGGCGCCGTTGGCGAGTGGTCCGTAGACGAGGTAGCTGTGACCTGTGACCCAGCCGATGTCGGCGGTGCACCAGTAAACGTCTTCGTCGCGAAGATCGAAGATGTACTTGGAAGTGACGTACGCGCCGGTGAGGTAACCGCCAGTAGTATGGAGGATGCCTTTGGGTTTCCCTGTGGAACCGGAAGTGTAGAGGATAAAGAGCGGGTGTTCGCTATCCAGGGGAGTGGCAGGACAGTTCGCGTCGACCTTGTCCATTTCTTCGTGCCACCAGAGATCACGGTCGGGTTTCATCGTGATTTCCTGGCCTGTGCGTTTGAACACCACGACGTTTCGGATGGAGTCCGCCCCTTCTTTGAGTGCGTCGTCCACGTTGCGTTTGAGGCCGACGACGCTGCCACGGCGGTAGCCGCCATCGCAGGTGATCACGAGTACGGCTTGGGAGTCAGCGATACGGTCGCGGATAGCCTCGGCGCTGAAGCCGCCGAATACGACGGAATGGGTGGCGCCGATACGAGCGCAGGCGAGCATGGCGATGGCGGCTTCGGGGACCATCGGCATGTAGATGATGACGCGATCGCCCTTCTTCACCTTGTAAGCCTTCAAGACATTGGCGAAGCGGCAGACTTCGCGGTGAAGCTGCTGATAGGTGAGTGCGCGTTTTTCGCCGGGTTCACCTTCCCATAAAATAGCGGCTTTGTTTTGGCGGGCTGTGCCGAGGTGCCGGTCGAGACAGTTTTCGGAGACGTTTAGTTTGCCTCCCACGAACCATTTGGCGAAGGGCTCTTTCCAGTCCAGCACCTTGCTCCATTTGGTATTCCAGACCAACTCGGAAGCTTCCCTTGCCCAAAATCTATCGGGCCGCTGAACAGATTCCTGCCAAAGGGTTTGGTACTCTTTGAGGCTTCCGATGTGTGCGAGTTTGCTGAACTCGCGGGAGGGCTTAAACGATTGGGGTGCCGGTTGTGCCGGTTTGGCTTTGGCTGGTTTCTTTTGACTCATGGGGCTTTGGGTAAGGGGTGTGAGTGCTTTTTTGAGGAGGCTAATAGGAAAGTTAGACTATTCTCTCAGAGTAATCCCCAATCGACGCTAATTTGTCGAGGCTGGGAGCATCCTGGCGCGTTGATCTCGCAAAGGAAGGCGGATGCTGAATTGAAGTCCTTCGCCGGAGTGCGACACCAAGTCGATTTCGCCGCCATGTTCCCGGACGATTCTGCGTACAATCAGCAGGCCGAGCCCCGAGCCGCTGGCTTTGGTGGTGTAATAAGGCTCGAAGATTTTGCTCATGTCTTTTGCGGATATCCCGCCGCCGGTATCGGTGAAGGTGATTCGAAGGAAGTGTTCTTCGAGGAATGTCTCTACCCGGAGTGTTCCACCGTCGCGCATTGCCTGAAATGCGTTTTTGATCACGTTGTAGAAGGCTTGTTTGATCTGCGTCTTGTCTACTTGTGCGAGAGGGATATCCAATCGCAAGCGTTCTTCGACCAAGATGTTGCGATCGTCTATCTCCGGTTTTAGAAACGCGATGCTTTCCTGGATCAGCGTATTGATGTTTTGGAGGCTAAGCTCCAAATGCGCGGGACGTACGGCTCCCAAAAACTGCTGCACGATGCTGTCCAGACGTTGGATTTCGCCTTTCGCAACTTCCAGAGCGTTTTGTAATTCGGGACGAATGGAGTCGGGGACTTTCCTGAGCTTCCGTTCGAGTAATTGAAGGTGAATATGCAGGGAGTTGAGCGGGTTCCCGATTTCGTGGGCTACACCTGCGGCCAGAAGGGTGAGCGCGGAGAGACGTTCGCTGTGAATCGTTTCTTCTGTCGACTTCCTGTTTTCGGTGATGTCCCTGAGAATCACCGCGTATCCGACGGCCTCGGTTTCAATATCCTCCGCCGCGCGTCGGGAAGACGGTTTTTCAAGCATCAACGGCTCTACGTAAAAGTTCAGATACCGATGCATTGGATAGAACACCTCCATGTCTCTGGAAACCACGGTGCCTGCCTCCATGAGTTGCTCCCAATCAACCCCTCGTAAGCAGTCCTTGAGTGGAGTGCTCATACATTCTTCCCTTTGTAATCCGAAAAGTTCGCAGGCTGCACGGTTCAGATAATTCACCTTCCCCTGCAGATCGGTGACAATGACGCCCTCGTGAATGGCGTTGAAGATCGTCTCCAGAAAGCCTTTTTCGTCCGCTAACCGGAGGAGATAAGACTCCACGTCTTCTGGGCGGACGCGTCCGATGCGTTCTATGAGTTTATCGAGAAACCCTGAGTTCATTGGCGCAGATTAACGTGAGGCTGCCAAAAAAAAGATGCTTTCTTGGGGCAATGTTGGGGGCATTCGCTGTTGCCCGAAAACAAAAAGCCCAAGGCCACCGAATCTCGGTTCCTTGGGCTTTTAAAATAGAAGGCCGCGGTGTTTAGGCCCTTTAGGCGAGTAAGTCGCGTAAATAGACGGACGGCGCGTAGTTCTCGATCACCACGTGAGTTAGCCCGTCCCGGTGCAGGCGCGCCTGAGGGACGTTGATTTCTGGTGTTTTCGTGGAGCTAAACAAAATGTCGTCGTGGGTCGCGTTAAGGCGGCTTGCGAACTTGTCCGGGGTGAGTGTTCCACCGAGATGATCACTCCGGCCAGTGGCGACGTGTAGGGTTCCCAGGATCTTTTCATCCTGAATATCACGGCCACTGGGAGGCAGTTCCTGTGTGCCAAAGCCGAGTTCACCGAGTTCACCAGTGACGGGGTCGGATGCGAGCTTGGCGTTGTGTGCGGCGACGGTCTCGGGGTTCCCTTTCAAGAGTGTCGCGCTGACAATACGTCCTCCGGTGACGGTCATCATGCCGATGGTGCTGTCTTCGTAACGCATTGGGAAATGGCCCTCCGCGCCGTTTGGAACAAAGTAAACCTCGCCTGCAGGAAGATTAGCAACGTCAGGGCCGCCTCTGCACAAGCCGTGGCTCTTTTGGGCTTCCTGGGCACCTAATTCCAAGCGGAGTGTGGCTTTTTCTCCGAGCACTTCGTAATCGATTTCGACCCAGTCGGCCCGGGTCATCCCCAAACGCAGTTTTTCCGATAAGACGCTGACGTCGTTGTAGTCGACGGCGAGTCCGGTCCGAAGAATGGTGTCGTTCATTCCGTGCATGGTGGCGCCGCGGAAGCCGAATTGTTTTGCAAACGCAGTGAGCGGAGCCGTCGCCGAGTACGTGGAGATACAGAGAACGAGGTCGTAGGACTTGTAGACGGCGTCGACGAGAGAGACCTGTTCGCCGCTTGGAGTGTAGGCGGTATCAGGAAGGTCGAGATTGCTGCCGCCAGTGATTTCGTAGGCGAACATCTGGCCGCCCTGAAGATTGAGTTCCGACATAACCCCGTTTTTGAGGCCGAGGAAAAAGACTTCGTACGCGTGTTTTTGAATGGAGAACGCGGGATTTTGAAGGAACGCAAAATCCTTTATTTCCGAGGGGTTGGGAAGATCGATGAGGATACAAACCCGTTCGCCGCCCTTGGGGGCGAAGACGGTATTCAGGAGCCGGGGAAGACTGAAGGCGGGGAAGGTGCGGGAGCTGTAGGCGTTAACAAGGAGGCCCACTGGCGGAGTATCGCGGTTGATCTGGTGCATGAGTTTGAAAGGGACAAGTCTCTGAAATTCGATCGGAACAAAAAGGGTTATTTCGTGAAAGTCTCGTTTCGGGGGGGCTGTTCGGACTTTGTCGAAGTTCCGAAAGGTGACGTTCGGAGTGGATCGTCCGAACGGTGGCTTTCATGCGGTGGTCTCTGCCGGGGCTAGGTTGTTTTCCTGAGCTGGTTCCGGAGTTTTTCGACGAATTTGATCCAGTGCGCTGCAGAGGTCATTGAGGTTTTCGCACATCGTGGCGCCAATGGCCGTTATGGCTGGCAGGTAAGGTTGGCAAGCCCGGCCACCGCAGAGAATGGGGATATCTTTAGGGAGAAGTTTTCGCAGGTGCTTCAGTTCGTCCCCTAAACGCAGGTCGTCTTCCGGATAAACAATACTCAGGGCGATAGCTTTTGCTCCAAAGGAAGCGGCTGCCCCCACAATATCGGCGGCTGAGAGGTTTGGGCCAAGATAAGCGACTTCCCAGCCGACATTAGCGGCGGAAGCGGCTGCGAGGATTGCCCCGAGCTCATGGATCTGTCCGACGGGTGTGGTAATGATGATCCTAGGGGCGGATTTTGGAGTGAGGTATTGCCGGGTGAGGTTTCCTAAGAAGACCTTTGCCGTTGATGTGAAGAAGTGTTCATGGGCTGCCGTCAAAATGCCCACGCGCCAGCGATGGCCGATCTCGGTGGCTGCAGCCGCCAAGACGAGTTGTAGTAGGCCCTGCCAGCCGAGGCTGACTTCGGCTTTTTCCAGAGTCTTATGCAGGCCTTGTGTGTTGAACTGCACCAAATCCGCAAAAATCTGTTCTACAAAAGTTTTTGCTTTGTCCTCCACTGTCGATTTTTGAGCCAGCAAGGTGTTTCCGGCGGTGTTCCTCTCCAGAAGGGCCAGAAGCTGGGTGTCCGACAAGGACGCAATCGAATGGATACGATTGCCGCAACGGACGGCGCGGGAGAGCAGACTGAGTCGTTGTACGTCCGCTTCCGAATACATTCGGTGTCCCCCTTCGGAACGCGCGGGGTTCAGGACGTTATAACGCTTTTGCCAGGCTCGAATGACGTGAGTGGTGAGGCCTGTACGCTTCGCAGCAACGCGGATGGAGACTCTCGATGGCATGTCTGAACTTAGACGATGTTTCTGTTTTGTTCAAGTGTGGATTTGTTTCGTTTAGATATAGTGAAGGAGAAAGCCGGATTTAAACGCGGATATCAAACTCCATGACTGCTGAGATGGAGGTTTGGATTCAGTAGGCAATCCGTTGTTTTCGGCGGGAAGAGGCCGTCGCTGGCTCTGGCTTTGCGCCGGCGGTGTACCGGGTTTTGTATTGATGCGGGGTGAGTCCCATACGTTCCCGAAAGGCTCGTGTGAAGGCACTTTGATCACAAAAACCGACATCGAGAGCGATATCGGAAATGGCCGTATCAGTTTGGAGCAGAGCGTCTGCGGCAGCATGGATGCGTGCTTTTAAGACAAACGCATTGAGGCCGACTCCGAACTCCTGTTGAAAGCGGCGCCGGAGTTGGCGCTCTGAAAGCCCTGCAATTTTGGTGAGGGTTTCGAGGGTGCAGTCGTCGTGTAGGTGAGTGCGGATGTATTCGACAACATTGCCCAATGGGGAGAGGGGAGCCTGGGATTTTTGTTGTGCACTGGCTTCACGGAGGGTGCCCATGATGCCGATTATCTCCCCGTTTTTTCCCCAGACCGGGTATTTGTTAATGACGAACCAGTCGAAGACACCTTGTTCGTTTACCCAAATTTCGATGATGCCGAGTAATGGGAGTCCATTTTTCAGAAGCTCCTGGTCGCTTCGTGCGTATTGGTCAGCGATGTGGGGAGGGAAAAGTTCGTGATCCGTTTTCCCGATCATTGGGGCGGCGGAATCGAATCCGAGCCGTTTCCAAATGCCGGAACTGACTCGGAGTCGCCGGCCTTGCGTGTCTTTGACGAAGCATTCGAGACCGGGGAGAGCGTCGAAGAGGGTGACAAAGCCGAGGGGATCGCGTTGGGCTTTGAGAAAAGGCGTGAGGATATCTGGGCCTTTGGTGGGGAGAGACGGCATGGCCGGATTTCACCAAGAAACGGTTGGGCATCACAATACAGCAATCTGCTGACACCCTAATATCTCACACGTCATTTCAATATTTATGGAAACACAGAACTCTTTGGATGCCGCTTCCTCTCGTCGAACTTTGTGGTGGCTGGGTGCGATGTTTGCGGTGGGAAGTGTCGCCACTGCCCTTGGCGCGAACGATAACGCTCGTGGTGCAAACGACACGGTTCAATCCGGAGAAAAGCAGCCGAACGTGCTGTTTATTTTGTGTGATGACATCCGTTGGAACGCCATGAGCTGCGCCGGCCATCCCACCCTCAAGACGCCCAACATTGATCGTGTGGCAAACGAAGGGGTGCGTTTTGCGAATATGTTTTGCACGACTGCTCTCTGTTCTCCGAGCCGCGCCTCGATTCTGACCGGTCTCTACGCGCACGGACACGGGGTGCGAGACAATTTTACGGAGTTATCCCCCGAGCTGAATCACTGGCCCAAGCGTCTGGCGGAAAGTGGGTACGATACCGCCTATATTGGAAAGTGGCACATGGGGGAGGAAAACGACGCGCCCCGGCCCGGGTTCTCGTATTTCGCGACACACAAGGGGCAGGGAAAGTATTTCGACACGGAATGGAATATCAACGGGAGCGGGTCGCGTTTGGTGAAGGGTTATTACACGAATGTGGTAACGGACATGGGATTGGATTGGCTAAAGAAGGATCACTCGAACAAGCCCTGGGCCCTCTGTATTGGCCACAAGGCGCCGCATAGTTTCTACACTCCCGAAGAGAAGTACGCGCATACGTTTGATTCCGTACGGGTGCCTTATCCTGAAAGCGCTTTTCATCTGGAAACGAAACCCGAATGGGTCAAAACGCGCCTCAAAACATGGCATGGGATTTATGGGCCGTTGTTTGATTGGCGCAAAAGCTTTCCGGATGAACGCCCCGAGGCGGTGAAAGATTTCGAGAATATGGTGCATGGCTATTGGGGCACCATCATGAGTGTGGACGATAGTATGGCTCGGTTCTTCGAGTATCTTGAAGCAACCAAACAACTCGAGAACACCATCGTGGTGTTTATGGGGGATAACGGTTTGTTGGAGGGTGAGCACGGGATGGTGGATAAACGGACGGCTCACGAGCCTTGTTTGCGTGTGCCGTTATTGGTGCGTTATCCGGGATTGGCGAAAGGAAAGGTCGTGGAGCAACAAGCTCTGACAGTGGACGTGGCACCGAGCATTTTGGATCTGTGCGGCGTGAAGGCGTTGAACGGAATTCACGGTAAATCGTGGGTGCCTTTGGTCAAAAATGGCGATCCCGCGTGGCGTAAATCGTGGTTTTACGAGTACAACTACGAGGTCCAGTTTCCTTACACACCGAATGTACGGGCAGTACGCGAGAACGAGTGGAAGTATATCCATTATCCTCACGGCGACGGAAAACCCGACCGCCACATGGCGGAGTTGTACAATCTAAAGGCGGACCCGGAGGAGCGGGTGAACCTCATTACCGACAAAAAGTATGAAGGCAAGGTGGAGGAGCTTAAAGGGGAACTGTCGCGTTTGATGAGTGCGTCAGGATTGTCTCCGGATGCCGACAAAATGCCCCTGGATCAGGGTGTGAAATCCGCGTTGCCCGACGCTGCGATTCGCTAGGGCTACTTGGTAGATTGTGGGCGGTAGGATTGGACGAAATACCATCCTACCGCGAAGACCACGGCGCTGAGGGCCAGCCAGTATTCAGGCCAGCGAGTGTGGTTTTCGGTTGAGTAGAAAGTACGAAGCCAGCCGCAGCCGAGGTATCCGAGAAGGTTTCCGAAGCCGCTAATGAGGAGGGTCATCAGGGATTGCGCCCGGAAACGCATGGAGCGGTCGATGTATTGTTCAACGTAGATTTGGGCCGGGATAAAGAAGAGGGTGAAGCAAATCCCGTGTAGGAAAATGCCGGCAAACACGGCAACAGGATGGTTTGTCGCGAAGAGGAGGTAACGGAGGGCGCTGGCACCGATCGCCGCGAGGAAAAGCGACTTCAGTCGGAATCTCCCGAGCAAGGGCGAAAGCGCATACATCGCCAGAGCCTCAGTCACCTGTCCGAGAGACATGGCTGCGCTCACCGAGGGGATCCCCAAATCATGGAGATGCAGGGCGGTGAATGGATAAAATGCGGCGAGCGGGATACTCAGAAGCCCCGCGGTGAGGAAAACGGAACGATGCTGTGGGTTGCGGAGGAGATGAAAAGATTCGAGACCGAGCAGTTCTTTCCAGTGTCTTGGGGTTGAGTCGGCCTGAGGGGGGACTTGAGGTAGGAGGTAAGTCAGGCCGGCGACGACGAGCCACATTCCGGCGGAGACAAAGCCAGTGAGGGTCGATGCATCGGCGTGTAGCGCGAAGCTTACCGTGAGGCAGGCGGCGATCCAGCCGAAGGTGCCCCAGACGCGAATTGCACCGAATTGGCGGCTGGGATTGGAGAGGCTCGCGAGCACAATCATCGAGGCGAGGCCCCAGACAGGCGCGGAGCACAGCTGTTGGATTTGGAAAAGGGAAAGGATCCAGGCGCTGCTCCAATTCTGTTGGATGGCCCAAAAGGTAAGCGCAAGCAGGATGGCAGTGCCCAGGCAAAGATAACGCAGAAGACGCGTCGCCGAGAAATGGCGGTCCGCCAAAACGCCGCTGATCATGGGGGAAACGAAGGCCGCTAGGGCGGTGGACGCCAGAGCGTAGGAGGTGAGCCATTCGAGCCCGTGGGATTGCAGGACGGAGCTGAACGGCACGAACCAGAGGGCAATCGCGAGTGCTAGCACAAAGAAAAATGTGCAGAACAGGAGACGGTCGCGGAGGTTGAGTTCGGAGCTCACGTGAAGGAGGTCGGGGGAGCGGTTGGTTCCGGATGTCGAAAAACTGGAAAAACAAAAACCGCACGGAAACGGAGGCCGGGCGGTTTTGGAAAATGCGCCCTGAAGGGGGCGAGTCGGGGTTTATTTGGCGACGAGGTTGCCAAGAATGGCGCGAACCGGCCAGAAGAGCACCGACAGGACGGCGTTTAACGCCCTCATGAGCGGCATGCCGATGGAGGCAAAGAGGGGATCGACGATTTTCTGAAGAGGGGTGACCAGATCGTAAAATGCGCTCAAGAGAACGATGCAAACCAGCCCGAGGAGTTTGACTTCAGGGGAGGCAGTCGGCAGGCCCAGCGTTGGGGCGAGCATTTCGATTAAAAGAAGGAACCCGATGCTTCCGGTGAGCAGCGGAACGTTATTGGTAAGAATGGGGAACCGTTTTACCAAATGAACCAGAGGCCGTCCGAAGATCCGCGTGAGTACCATCCAGAAAACGACGCTCAACATGACAATCCAGACGGTGTGGGTAAGGGCGAGCGCCGCGACGATGTTCCCGATGCTCAGGCTAAGGTCCAGGATCGCGACCTGAAAGATGGCTTTGCTGGTGCTCCAATGTTGAGAGTCGTGGGCGGAGTCCGGCTCGGGTTTTCCCGCGAAGTGGGAGCTCATGATGTGGATCAAATAGAGCGCGCCGAGGATTTTCGCCCATAGGAATTGCGAGATGTAAGGGGCTGCGAGAAGGAGCCCGCCGATACGGGCGACATCGGCCAGAACGCCACCGACTTGAATGGCGATGCCGCGCTGGCGTTGGGGGAGGTGACTGACGCCTTCGGAGACTTCGAGAAGGCGATCGAGAGAAAGGAGCACTTCGATGATAGCTAAGGAAGCCAAAATGGGCGCCGCTTCAACCAGTTCGTACGTCTCAATCATGGGCACTTGATAGTGGGTGACGTGAGTTTTTTCACCCCTAAACCTGCTAATCTGGAAACTTGAACACATCCGGTCCGAAAAGTTCCGCTGTTGTGGGCTTTCACGTTCCATTTCTTTAAGCCGGACTTGCTCCATTTCGTGGCTACGGCATCCTGATGGGCTGCGAAAAATTCCCGCATTTGATCCGATGGAAGCTCAACTTGAATCACTCCGCTCCGAAGCCCTTTTGGCCATAGCCGCCTGCACCGATGAGGCGCAGGTGGAACAACTCCGTGTTCGCTACCTTGGCCGAGGTGGTGAGTTAACCGCCTTAACGGACCGAATGAAAGAGGTTCCCAAAGAGGATAAACCAAAGATCGGAAAGCTCTTAAATGAGACGCGTTCTGCGGTCACAGAGGCGCTCGACACCCGTCGTGTTGCTGCGGTGGCGGCGCAAGAATCCCGCGCTTTTGAAGGGATCGACGTGACTCTTCCCGGAGTCGGGTACCCTGTTGGGGCGTTGCATCCGATTACGCAATTGATGGACCGGGCGACTTCGATCTTTCGCCGTATGGGGTTTGCCCTGGCGGATGGGCCGGACATCGAGACTGAGTGGCACTGTTTTGATGCTCTGAACACTCCGGCGGATCACCCCGCTCGGAATGAGCAGGACACTTTTTACATGCCCGATGGCCGTTTGCTTCGGACACATACGTCTAGTATTCAAATTCGTACACTGGAAAGAGTTGCGCCTCCTGTGCGTATTATTGCTCCGGGGGCTGCGTATCGCCGGGACGAGGTGGATGCGACTCATCTGGCTCAGTTTAACCAGATGGAAGGGCTGTATGTGGACGAAGATGTGACCCTGGCAGACCTACGGGGAACGTTGGAGTTCTTCTTCCGCGAGTTGTTCGGGAACGATGCAAAATTCCGGTTCCGGCCTCACTTTTTCCCATTCACGGAGCCGAGTTTTGAGGTGGATATTCAAACAGCGGCGTTGGGCGGCGGCCGTTGGTTGGAGATTGCGGGTTGCGGGATGGTTGACCCTGCTGTTTTTGAGGCGATTAACGTTAGAAGGGGCGAGAAGGTGCTCGATCCTGAGCGGCATTCCGGATTTGCGTTCGGATTCGGCTTGGATCGTCTCGCGATGATTATGGCCGGAGTGCCTGATATCCGCCTCTTTACCGACAGTGATCAGCGATTCCTGTCTCAATTCTAATTTTTCCCAAGGATACCGAATTTTATGAAGGTTTCATTAAACTGGCTTCGCGAACTGGTTGATTTCCAACAGGACGCAAACGCACTTTCCGCGCTTCTCACGAACGCTGGGGTGGAAGTGGAAGGCGTAGAGACTCGTGGTGTCTCCATCGACAAGGTGGTCGTGGCGCAGATTCTTTCCTCCGAGCAACATCCGAATGCGGATCGTTTGTCCGTCTGTAAGGTTGAAGATGGCTCCGGCGAACCCCGTCAGATTGTCTGCGGGGCGAAGAATTACAAAGTGGGCGACAAAGTTCCGCTTGCTCAGGCTGGAGCGGTGATGCCCGGGGATTTTAAGATCAAAGTGGGCAAATTGCGCGGTGTGGAGTCGCAGGGTATGATGTGCAGTGCCAAGGAGTTGGGTCTTTCTGCGGACGCCGATGGTTTGTTGATTCTGGATCCGGGTTCGACCATTGGGACCCCGTTGAAGGATCTGTACCATGGAGACACGGTGCTGGATCTGGAGATTACGCCGAATCGTGCGGATCTCTTGAGTCATGAGGGGATTGCACGCGAAGTTGCGGCGCTTACCGGGCGTGTTTCCAAATTAACGCAGGTTTTCACGCCGGAAACGGCTAGTGGAGAACCGGTGGCGGTGGAGACTTCGGCCTGTAGCTTTTATTCGGCGCGGGCTTTGGAGAATGTCCAAGTGGGGCCGAGTCCGGAGTGGCTGAAGTCGCGTCTGGAATCGCTCGGGTTGCGTTCGATTAACAATGTGGTGGATGTCACGAACTGGGTGATGCTGGAGAGTGGTCATCCGCTGCATGCTTTTGATGCAGATAAGCTTCAGGGAGCGCTTCGGGTCCGTTTTGCAAAAGAAGGGGAATCCTTACATGCGTTGGATGGGAAGACCTACCAATTGGGAACTGGGGACGTCGTGATCGCGGATGAGAGTGGGCCCGTTGCGATTGCAGGTGTGATGGGAGGTGAAGCGACAGGAGTTACGGAGGTGACGAAACGCGTGGTGTTGGAGAGTGCGGCGTTTGAATCGAGTGTGATCCGGCGGACCTCGAGGGGTCTGGGGTTATCGAGTGATTCGAGTTATCGTTTTGAGCGTGGGGTGGATGTGGCCGGAGTGCTGCGTGCATCACAACGTGCTAGCACCCTGTTGACGGAGGTTGCTTCAGCGCAGGCTGGAGCGCTTTCGATCGGATCGGGTTCGGATTCCGTGGATACAGGAGCGTTGCTGCAAGGGTTGACGCCAGTGAGCCATGTGCCACTGAGGTTGGAGCGAGTGACTGCGCTTCTTGGAGCTCCTGTGCCCGAGGCGCGGATTAACCAGATTCTTTCGGCGCTAGGGTTGAGCCAGGATGGAGCTGGATGGGATGTGCCGTCGTTTCGCGGGGATTTGACGCGTGAAATTGATCTGATTGAAGAGATCGCGCGAGTGGTTGGTATTGAGCATTTCCCGCCGACAACACGGGCGCGGTTTAGTCCCAGTTCCGATACGGACCGTCGGTATGACCGGTTGATGAAGCTGCGACGTGCGGCGGTTGGGCAGGGGCTTTTTGAAGCGCGTTCCTTAACGCTGGTATCGGAAGCGATGGCGCAGAGTCCTTTTGTGAAAGGGGCCGTTTTGCGCGTGAAGAATCCGCTGAACGAAGATCAGGTGGTGTTGCGCCCGAGTCTGGTGCCGGGGTTGTTGGTGGCTGCTGGGAAGAATGCACGAGGCGGGGTGAAGGCGATCCGTTTGTTTGAAACGGGGCGTGTCTTTTTTGCCGAGGGAACGGAAGAACGAACGCATGTGGCCTTGGTGGTCTCTGGGCCTGCGTGGACGCCGAGTTGGCGTTGTGCGTCGGCGCCTGAAGTCGATTTGTTCGATTTGAAGGGGATTCTGAGTGCTGTGGTGGGGCGTGAGGTGCAGTTTGCGCCGGCACCCGCGACGGGAACACTTGGCATTGAAGTGAATGTGCTCGTGGATGGGAAAGTGATTGGTGTGGCGGGCCAGCTTCGGCCTTCGGTGGCGAAGGAAATGGATGTTCAGGGGAGCTTGCTGGCGGCGGAGGTGTCGTTGGAAGGCATCCTGGGCACAGCCGAGGGGGCGGCTTTGTATAAGGAGCTGCCGCGGTTCCCTGCAGTGACGCGTGATATTGCGTTTGTGGCGCCGAAGGAGCTGCCGCATCAGCGTATTTTGGAGGTGTTAGGTGCTGCGAATGAGGCGTTACTGACGGGGGTTGAACTGTTCGATGTGTTTACGGACGCAACAGGCGAGAAAGTGGGAATTGGGCAGAAGTCCGTGGCCTATTCATTGACATATCGCTCGAGTGAAAGGACACTAACAGCCGACGAAGTGACCGCGGTTCACAACAACCTCAAGCAACGGATTATTTCGGAGCTCGGAGTTGTGACACGCGAATAGTTCTTTTCAGTCCAAATTGCTCTGCGTTGTTCGAGTAAAAGTCGGCAATCCCGATCCGATATAACATAAAACTGGAGGCCGGGGTGGGCTAGTTGATGACATGCCTTTATTGGAAGTCAGATGCTCGCCCCAGGTTTCCGCCCGTTAACCATTGGGGGAACGGGAGCCCCGACAAGACGGCAAAGGCGGAGCAACCTCTTTAAAAACAGTGAACCAGCAGTAAGCCGGTTCAGTCTGGTAAATGAAAAAGCCATCCAAGGGTAACCCTGGATGGCTTTTTTAGTCCTTCAACGCTTGGCGTTGAAGAACCGCGAGGCGGGGCTAGTTCGGCCGCCGCTCTTTGATGGAAGCCAACAGATCGGCCACAACTTCGCCCCTGGGTTTCGCCCCAAGGTTGCCTTTGCCGTGCACACGTACACTGACTGCGCCTGCTTCCAGATCGCGTTTTCCGATGACGAGCATCGTGTGAACCTTCGATTCTTCGGCCCGGAGAACCTTGCCGTTGATCTTGTCCGTGGATGGATCGACTTCGGCCCGGACACCGTGACTACGCAGTTCGCGCTGGAGTTCGATGGAGGCTTCGACGAGTTCGGGTTCGTTGCCGATTGGAAGAATACGGACCTGCTCGGGAGCGAGCCAAAGTGGGAAGTTTCCGCCGTAATGTTCGATGAGGAAGCCGATGAACCGTTCGTGTGTGCCGAGCGGTGCGCGGTGAATACAGAGCGGTGTTTTTTCGGTGTTATCGCGGTCTTTGTAAACGAGGCCGAACCGTTGTGGTACGGCGAAGTCGACTTGATTGGTTGCGATGGTGAATTCGCGTCCGATGGCACTCCAGAGCTGGATGTCGATCTTCGGACCGTAGAACGCGGCTTCGTTTGGAACCTCGACGTAATTGATTCCCGATTTGATGAGAACGTTGCGAACCATGTCTTCGGTCTTTTTCCAAAGCTCAGGTTCGTTGACGAACTTCTCACCGAGTCGTGCGGGATCGTGAGTGGAGAAACGCATCAGATATTTTCCGAGTCCGAAGATCTCGAAATATTTGAGGTACATTTCGTTCACAGCCATGAACTCGGTCTCGAACTGTTCCGGCGTGCAGTACAAATGGGCGTCGTTCATCTGCATCGAACGGACACGCATGAGTCCCATCAGCTCTCCGGACTGTTCGTAACGGTAACACGTGCCGTATTCGGCGAGACGCAGCGGGAGATCACGGTAGCTGCGTGGAACTGCCTTAAAGATCTTGTGATGATGCGGGCAGTTCATCGCCTTGAGGTAATAGCGATCACTGGTGACGCTGGAACCATCGGCGGCTGTTTTTTCGGCGAGTTCCATCGGAGGGAACATGCTCTCGGCGTAATACGGCAAGTGGCCGCTCGTGAGATACATATTCTCGCGGGCGAGATGCGGTGTCCGGACACGCTGATAACCTGCGGCGAATTCGGTTTCTTTCGCGAGGCGCTCGAGTTCTTCGATCAACACGGTGCCATTGGGCAACCAGAGAGGAAGACCTGGGCCGACATCGTCATCGAACGCGAAGAGTTCGAGTTCGCGTCCGAGCTTGCGATGGTCGCGTTTGCGGGCCTCTTCGAGCATCGTGAAGTAGGCTTCGAGCTCGGTTTTGTTTTTGAAGGCGGTGCCGTAGATGCGCTGGAGCTGGGGGTTCTTTTCGTCGCCTTTGTAATAAGCGCTAGCGACGTGGGTCAGCTTAAACGCACCGATGTTGCCTGTCCGCATCACGTGAGGTCCGGCGCACAGATCTACGAAATCGCCGTTCTTAAACAGCGAGATCTCTTCGTGCTCGGGAATGTTGGTGATGATGTCCAACTTGAATTTGTTGGCTGTCGCGCGGTCGGAGAGCGCGGCCAAGCGGCCCTTTTGCGCGAGCTCGAGGGCTTCGGCGCGGGTCACGACTTGTCTTTCGAAGACGTTGTTCGCCTTCACTTCCTTACGCATCTCTTCTTCGATTTTTGGAAAATCTTCGGGCGTGATGCGGTGGGAGAGGTCGACGTCGTAGTAGAAGCCGTTTTCGACGGGTGGCCCGGCTGCGAATTCTGCATCGGGCCAAATACGAAGGATGGCGGTGGCCAGTACGTGAGCGGCTGAGTGGCGGAGCCGCTCGATGTCGGTCATTTGCTGGCGTTGTTCAAGAGATTTGCGTTCTTCTGCCATGGGAAACGGGTACTGTACGAGGAGGAAGGGTTGCGGGGAAGGGAGAAGCGGCGGGGAGTTTTTTTGGGGAAAAACCAGGGAATCTCGGGGGGAAACGGTCGAGGCTTTGACTCTGTGTCGAGGAATTGTTAAGAAACCATTCCCATGCTACATCCTGTCTCCCTCTCTACTTCTGACGCCGAACGCACTATCGAATTCGAATTTGTGCGCGCGACAGAAAACGCAGCACTCAATTCTCTCGCCTGGTTAGGTCGTGGAGAAAAGGAACTGGCCGATGAAGCGGCTTGTGATGCGATTTACGGAGTGTTTGATTTGGTGGATATTTGTGGGGAAGTGGTTATTGGAGAGGGGATTAAGGACAACGCGCCGGGCATTTTTCTCGGGGAACATCTCGGAACCTGGAAAACTGGGGCGCCAAGTTTTGATATCGCTCTGGATCCGATCGACGGGACGTCCAACATTGCCAACGGACTGCCAAACTCGATTTCGGTGATCGCTGCAAGCCAGACGCATGCAGGCCAGACCCGTTCGATGAAGCATCTGCCAGCGTTTTATTCCACCAAACTGGCGTACGGACCGGATGTGGTTCGGGCGATGTCGCAGGGCATGGAGGCGTTGAGTTTGGATGCGCCATTGGAGCACACCTTGGGATTGGTCGCTGAGGCTTTGGGGAAACGGGTGCCCGAATTGGTGGTGATGACCATGAATCGGCCTCGGCACGCGGACATTATCGCTAGGGTGCGGAAAGCTGGGGCGGCGTTGCGGTTGATTTCGGACGGGGATATTACGGCGGCGGTGTCGCCTTCGTTGGTGGAATCCGGGGTGGATTTGTACTACGGGATCGGCGGATCGCCTGAGGGGATTTTAACTGCGGCTGCGCTAAAGGCGTTGGGCGGCGGGATGCTGTTGAAGATGTGGCCGCGTGATGAAAAGGAGGCTGAAGAGGTGGCTGCGGAAGTTGGCCAGGCTGAGTTGGATCGTGTGTATCAGGTGGATGATCTTGTGGCTGGGGACAGCTCGATTTTCTGCGCAACGGGGATCAGTGATAGTCCGTTGTTACCCGGGGTGAAGGTTACGGGTAAAAAGGCGACAACCACATCGATCCTGATGCGGGCGCGTAGCCGGACTGTGCGTTATATTAAAGCGGTGCATGACTTGGAGCATAAGACTATTCATTTGCGGAGCACCCACGGCGACCGAAAGCTGTGACGTAGCGATTAAGGCGAGGGCCAATGGTAGGTGTGGATACTTACCTTTGGCGTATTAATGAATAAAGAAGGTCGCCTATTACGTAAATAGACGTTGCTGAATGGGAGATGTAGTGGGGGTTGATTAAAGTATCTTTGTGATAAAGACGTGGTGGGTCCTTGGTAGTGGCACTTGAATTGCTTTAGTTTGAGTGTGTTATTGCGCTTGGTAATATAGAGTTGCCGGGCGCCTGACTTATTGTGCGGTCCACCCCCGAAAATTCCAGACTCTCCTCACAAGGGAGGGTGAGGTTAGTTCTTCCCTATAAGAGACATAGGGATGGAATTCGCTTTGCTGAAATAAGTCCCGGAATCTCCAAAGCCAGACTCGCTGTGGCAGGAGGGAAGAAGAGGCGCCGTTTAAGGGGACGGATTATTGCCGAAGGAGGGTTGGCTTATCTTATTCCCGAGAATCATTGGGCTAAAGATTTTGTAAGTGCGGAAACTTTGGCGGCGGGTTTTCGTTGTTATCCTAGATTAAATCAATGGCTGGTTTATTTAATGTTGATTGGTTTGGTGTTTTCGGACGTCTCGTTATATGCGACCACGCTTTATTGGGATGTGAATGGGACGACTACAGGAGCTACCGGGAATGGGATCGTAACGGGGACTTGGTTAACTGGAGGCGGATCGTGGAATACGGATTCGACCGGATTAAACGGGGGCACTTTTCAGCTCAGTACGACGTCCTCGGATGACCTGATTTTCTCGGCAGGCATCAATGCCACGGGAACCAGCACGATCACGACATCCGGATCCCAATTCGCACGCAGCCTGAGTTTTAACTACGGGTCGAATACCAACGGGACGGGGATGCTTGGTCTTGGGGGATCTCTCACGTTGGGGGGGGGCGGAGTGACTGCGGCGCGTACGATGACTGGGGCGACTGTAATTAATGGAAATGGGTCGCTTTTCCTTTCCGGATCGCAGACGTGGACGAATTACAGCGCCTCAGGGTACGGGTTGTATGTTTGGAGCGGCGCCAAGCCACTTGGCACTGCGTCCACCGGGAGTACAGACACGTTTACGTTCAATTTGATCGGCGGCGGAAACTCGACAATTTTTGCGCCCATAGGGAATGGTCTGAATGGCGGGACCCTTGCGTTCACCAAAGCGGGTTCATCTACCCTGACGCTGGAGCCGCAGAGTGCGGGACCGTCCACGTACACCGGGGCGACAACGATCCGAGAGGGTACACTTACCCCGTCCTTTAACCAATACGGTGGGAACGCATCGAATGTGATTAGCAGCAGTTCGGCTCTGAACCTTGGTGATGGAGTTGCGGGTACGGGGCGCTGGAATCACCCGACTTTGTCTGTGACTGGAAGTGCTGGGCAGTCGAACACGCAGTCTTTTGCCAGCACGACGATTTATCCCGGCGCGAATGCTCAGGTGACGGCGGGGACTCAGGGAATTGGCATGCTGATCGATTTGGCTACGATCACACGAGGGGTGAATTCGACGCTAAATTTGACTAATCCGTCGGCCTCGATTGGGACGCTCCGCGCTTCGAACACCAACAACGCGACTGGGATCATTGGGACTTGGTTAACCACAGGGACCTCCGGAACGCAGGGCTCGGATTGGGTGACGAAAAGTGGTGCGAACCTTGTGCCCTATACGGCTTATGACGGGTATGCGGGGTCCGGCACACTGGCAGTTTCCGGATTAAATAATGTGACGATCACAACGGGCACTTTGACAGCAGGAACGGTTACTAGCGCCTCCGGTTTAACAACGGATGTAAATACATTTCGCTTTACGGGCACTGCCGCGACCACGCTGACTTTAACGGGTGGAACATTACGATTGGGACAGGATGGAGGTGTCTTCTGGACAGATTCGACGTTAAGTACGAATCTATTAACGATTACAGGTGGTACCTTAACCGCAGGGGGGACGAGTAATACTGCCGGGACTCTTCATTTTATTGTGAATTCCGGGGATACGCAGGGGAAAGTCGGCACCACTGTGAGCTCGACTATTTCTGATAACGGAACGGGTTCCGTGAGTATTCTGAAATCCGGGGTGGGGATGTTGGCGTTGTCCGGAAGCAATAGTTATTCTGGAGGGACTGTGGTTACTGGAGGCGGGCGACTCGAACCACAAGGTGCTTTTGGACTGGGATCGGGAGCGGTGACTATTATGCCTGGGGCGCAAATGTATGTTCGTTCGGGTTCCAGTGTTTTTAATAATGTGAACCTTTCAGGCTTGGGTACTACCGAAAGTACGGCCTTTGGGGCGCTACGCTTGGAGGGATCGATTACTAGCGGAACGATCAATTTATTGGAAACAGCTCGGATTGGCACCAATGCTGGAAATACTTATGCCATATCCTCCAAGCTGACTGGCTCGGGGACATTGGAGATTGTAAGCGGAAACAATACTGGGACGTTTACGCTGTCGAATACTGCAAATAATTGGGTCGGCGATCTTGCGATTAATAATACCGTTACCAGTGGTACTAATGCGGTGATTGATACGAGCCATGGGACATTTGTGAAGCTGGGTGCTTCGGGGGTTATCCCCAATGGCGCTTCTGCTGGAAATGTCATTATTGGTGGTGGGGGAGTTTCTAATGCTCTTATTGGAGGGCTAGATCTGAATGGATTTAATGAGACTATTAACGGGTTGTTTCATTCCGGGAGTGCAGCGTATGCGGTTATTACAAACGGTTCAGCATCCACAACGGCTACACTCACACTGGGGGACAATAATGCGACTTCGACTTACGGCGGGGCTCTGCGTGACGGCGCCGCTACTGCGTTGCTTGCCCTCACCAAAATGGGCACTGGGACCATTACTCTTTCCGGATCAAACGTCACTTCCGGGAGTCTGAATGTAAACGCAGGGTCTCTCATTTTAACAGGAATGCAGTTGGGGAGCGGGACCGTTTATGTGACAGGAGGGGTCCTCTCGACCACGAGTGATTATGCGGGTACGGGAACCCTTTTTGTAACCGGCGGGACATTGCTTACCGATACTACCAGCAACGTCTCCGGGAGTGGTGGTTTTGGCAAAAATGCGGTCGCAGTGAATCTCGGCGGAACTGGGGGGCTGACAGGTACACTGGAGTATTCCGGTAATTCCAGTTTGAGCGATAAACCGTTTATCCTGACTTCGGGAGGGACCGCCAACTTTCAGGTGGATGCGAGTAGTTCGAATTTGGTGCTGTCGGGGACGCTGAGCGGAAGCGGTGTTTTTAATAAGCTCGGGCCCGGAATTTTGACGTTATCGGGAACGAATACATTCACTGGACCGCTCACGGTAAAGACGGGCTTTCTTTCAGTGGGGACAGTCAACGATGCCAGCACGAATGGCGTTCTTGGGAACAGTGCAACGGCGGTGACTTTGGGCGGAACAGGCGGAGTGACTGGGACGTTTGAATACACCGGGTCTACAGCGTCGAGTACGAAACCCTTTACGATCGCCAGCGGTGGGACGGCAGCCTTCCAAATCGACGTGAGTTCATCGACGTTGACGCTCTCCTCGGGACTGACCGGAGCGGGGGGATTTATTAAATCAGGCCCCGGAACCTTGGTGCTGAGTGGAACCAATACCTTTACTGGAGGAGCAACGCTCAGTGGCGGGATCTTGCAAATTAACAGCAATATCCCAAGTGGAACGCCGCTTAATTACAACGGTGGAACGGCTCTCTTTAACGTGGCGGGGGGAGGAACCTTGAGTCTCGGCGCACTGACATTGAGTGTCGGTGATACTACGATGTTATCGAGTATAGGGTCCGGCGCGACAGCGGTAACGATGGTTTATAGTTCGGTAAGTCGGATAAAAGGAGCAACGGGCAACTTTGTGTTGTCGGGTGGAACGCCGGTTACTAACCAACAAATCATTTTGTCAGCCTCGACGGCGGGGTTTATCGATCAAGGTACGTTTTTTGGCGGACAAGATTATGCGTTCATGAACGCTGCTGGTACTTACGTGCGGGCTCCTGTTTATGGTACAGATGCAAATTTTACGACTGTGGCAGGAGGGAGTAGTTTAACGAGTAACCCGGCTGTTCATTACAATATAACGGCTCCTATTACGGCGCAAACGACGGGTTCTATTTATACGTTGCGTATGGTGGATTCCGGGACTGCTGCGAATAATGCGCTGACGCTTGTATCAGGAAACACGTTGTCGTTGGCAGGCGTAATTAAAGGGGGAGGAAACGCTGGCACCATTTCTGGCGGGACACTCAAATCGATTACAAGTGATGGGGAATTGGTTTTCAGAACAGATACCTCCGCGGATCTTTTAACGGTATCGTCTGTAATTGCCGACAATGGGACCGTTGCAACGTCGATTACAAAATCCGGTAGTGGGAAGATGATCCTTAGCGGGACGAATCTGTATACCGGTACAACTTATGTGGCATCGGGGACCTTGAGTATCAGTAGCGATTTAAACCTGGGGGCGGTGCCGGGTTCGTTTACGAGTGGGAATGTGGCCTTGGGTGGGGGGACGTTATTGGCAGCGAACGCGGTAACGTTGAGTGCAAATCGCGGGATTCTCTTGGGGATGGACAGCAGTTTGTTGGCGAATAGCGGGAGTTTTATTATCTCAGGAACCATCTCCGACGCCGGAGCCTTCCGAACATTGAATCTGATGGCGGGAGGCGGGACGTATGTGATGGCTGGATCGTCGACCTATACGGGACAGACCAATCTTCTGAGTGGAGCGAGCGCGTTGGTGACTGTGGGTAGTTTGGGTTCGGTGGGAAGCCTGACATCTGGTCCGTTCGGAACGGGAATATTGGCTTTGGCCGGAGGCTCACTTCGCTCTGGGACAGCGGACAATATCATTGGTAATGCGGTGACACTCTCGGCGGACACGATCTTTAATACTGCGAGTGGGGAGACAACGTTGACGTTGGCTGGGCCGGTGACGTTGTCCGGAGGGACGCGCACGATTACGAGTGAGATCGGCCAGACGGTTTCCGGGAAGTCGCTAGTCATTGCAGGGCCGATTGGTCAGGCCGCTTCGGCGCTAGGACTGGTAAAAGCGGGCAGCGGAAATTTCACGCTGTCAGGCAGTAACACGTTTACCGGAGGCGTGACGATCAACGCCGGGACGCTGATCATGGGCAGTAACTTCGCGTTAAATTCTGTGACACCGAATCCGGTGACATTTGGAGCGGGAGTTGCGAGTGGGACGAAGCTTCAGATGAACGGCAACAGTGTGACGGCATCGGCGTTGAGCACGAATGCGACGCCGGGGAGCGCTGTAGTTGAGAACGGGAACGCGACAGGAGGGACGTTCACGGTGAGTGGTACGGGGAGCTCCACCTTTGCCGGCGTGTTACAAGATGGGAGCGGAGGCGGCGCGTTGTCGTTTACAAAAGGCGGGAGCGGGACACTGACGCTTTCCGGAAGTAATACCTATACGGGCCTCACGACGATTACCGCTGGGACGATTGTGGTAGGAGCGTCGAACGCGTTGGGAACTGGGTCGCTGTTGTTTGGAGACTCCGTAAGCAGTACCGGGACGATCTCTATTGGGAGCGGGCAGCAGTTGAACCTGAGCGGGAATTTGACGGTGGGTGTGACAGCCTTGAGTGCCAGCAATCTGACGTCCAAGCTAATCATGACCGGAAGCGGCTCCCTTGTGATGTCGGGCGCTACGAAGACGCTCCAGATAGGAGGCGCCGCGAGTGCGGCGGCCGGTGAAATTGCGACGCTTGATTTGAGCGGCTTGAGTGATGTGACCCTTAACGTAGGCACGTCGGGATCGGTGAGGGTGAGTAACACGAGTTATAGCGGATCGAGTTCGACGCCTGTGTCTACGCTTCTTCTGCCGACCACCGGAAACGGAAACACAACAATTACAGCGGCGACGTTTACGGTCGGAGATTCTTCATCGAGCGGGACTGATATCTTATCTCTCGGGAGCGGGACCAACACATTTAATGTTGGAACACTGAATGTCAGCGCCACCGCTGGGAGAGCAGGTGGCTCCTTTCAGTTTGCAAATGCGAGTGGGACACTGGTGCTTCGAGGCACAGGAGCGAACTCGCGAGCAATTTTCAACTTGGGTACTGGAAACGCGGTCACTGTTTCGACGCCAACAAGTGCGTTTGATGTGTCTGGTCACAATGCAAATTTGCTCTTCGGGGCCGTGACCATTGGAACTCAGCCACGACTGAATTCCACCATTAACCACACCTTCAGCTTCGATACTGGAACACTGGATATGACGAGTCTGACCCTTGGGACACGGACCACAGGGGCGGGCTCAAACACGTTGGCTACGGTTAATCTGGGCGGAGGAACGGTGATTATCGGGAGCGGGATTTTGCAGATGGGTTCGGTTGCAACCAGTGGGTCAGTGACAGCCACCGTGAATGTCACTGGGGGATCTGTGAGTATTGGCGCCACTAGCGGTACCGCGATTCTGATGGGATCAGCGCCGGCTGCTGCGCTCTCTAGTTCCACGCTAAATCTAACTGGTGGGACGACAACTTTGGGCGGGAACATTACACGTATTGCCAGTGCGGGAACGGTGAACGCCTCGGTGATCCTGAACGGTGGATCACTCGACTTGGGCGGGTACTCGATTGGCTCTTCTGCAGGCACGATCAGTTTGGGGGCGACTTCCGGTTTTTTGCTAAACGTAGGGAGTCTTAATGCGGGGACGGGGACGGTGACAAAATCGGGAGCCGGAACTTTGGTTCTGGCGGGCTCGAACCTGTCGATGGGGACTTGGAATCTGACGGCCGGTACGGTGAAGTTTGGAAGCACCACGGCGCTGAGTGGGGGTAGTCTTCAGTTTAGCGGAGGAACCGTACAGTTGGGAGTCAGTGGTGGGACGTACAACAGTATGGTCGCAAACAGTGCCGCGTCCGTGATGCAGTTTGATACGAACAGCTTTGACGGAACGTTTTCCGGGAACATTGTGGCGAGTAATTCCGGGGGACTGCGGAAGACAGGGGTTGGGAGTCTGACGTTATCGGGAAGTAATAGTTACACAGGGTTCACGACGGTGAGTGGCGGGACGCTTGTATTGGGGAGTAGTAACGCGCTGGCTGGCGGTGGGAGTGTAAGCGTGGCGAGTGGCTCTGGGTTTGATTATCAGGCGTCCACGAGTAATCAGCTAACGATCGCTGGAACGTTGACGCTTGGAGGAGGCGCTGGGAGTTATCTTGGCACCTCGATCGGAACGGGGGCGACTGCGGCGTCGATTATGGTGACGGGTTCCGCCGTGTTGTCTTCTGCCGTACCCACGTTGAGTATCTATGGGATCCCTGGAGGCAGTGTGACAACGGCGACGTATACGCTGATCCATGGGGGAGCGAACAGTGCGCTCAATACTGGGGCCGCGCCGTCGCTGGTGGTGTATAACGCCACGAATTTTGCAATCACGGGAAGTAATCTGGTGCGGACGACCACGGACATTACTGTGCCGGTAATTGCGCTGACTCCTCTTACAACGGCGTATTGGGTCGGTGGATTGTCCGGAAACACGAATGTGTGGGGCGCTACAGATGGGACCACGGGCTTGAGCAACTGGGCGGCGAGTGGTTCTGGGGCGGTACAGAATTTGGTGCCTGGCTCTGGGGCGGTAGTGACATTCTCAGGGACGTCGACGGTGACTGCCCCGACAGCAACAGTGTTGGGGGCGGATATGTCGATTGCGGGGCTGGTGATTTCGGATACGGCTGGGTTGGGGCTTGTCGCGGACGGGAATATTCTGACGGTGGGCACGTCCGGGGTGACTATGAGTAGCGGGGTGGCGGCGAGCGTTCTTGGGGCCCCGATTGTGTTGAGTGGGTCGCAGACGTGGACGAACGGCGGTCCAAATGCGTTGACTGTCTCCGGAGCTATGAGTGGGACGGGCATGATGACCAAGGCGGGGACTGGGACGCTAGCCTTGTCGGGATCGAACACGTTTAGCGGGCTGTTGACGCTGGGGGGTGGGACGGTGTCGCTTGGTGGCACCTATGCGTTGGCTGGTGGCGGAATTCTGACGTTTGCCGGTGGCACGTTGCAATTGGGGACAAGCGGGGCGACCTATACGAACGCGGTGACGAGTAGTGGGACGTCGGTGATTCAGTTGGATAGTAATGGGAACACTGGGACGTTGAGTGGCAATATTTTCGCGAGTAACACGGGAGGCTTAAGGAAGCAGGGATCGGGGACGATCACGTTATCTGGAAGCAACGGGTACACAGGAGTCACTACGATCAATGCCGGGACGCTGACACTGGGGAGTAGTAATGCGTTGGCGGGAGGCGGGAGTGTGACGTTTGGTGGCGGGACGTTACAGTTCGGTACGAGTAATACGACGGATTATGCAACGCAGATTGCGAATAGTACGGCCGGGGCGATAGCAATCGATACAAACGGACAGGGCGTAACGTTTGCCGGAAACCTCAACGCAACAAACACGGGCGGGCTAACAAAACTTGGAGCCGGTACCCTGACTTTATCCGGAAGTAATGGATATACTGGGGTGACGACGATCACGGCTGGCACCCTTCAGATTGGCTCGGGAGGGACTAGCGGATCGCTCGCAAGCACAGGTACAATTGTGAATAACACCAATCTGGTGTTTAATCGCACTAATACGGTAACCCAAGGGACGGACTTCTCATCGAGTGCAATCAGCGGCAGTGGGATGGTGCTGCAAACAGGCGTAGGTGGGACGTTGGTTTTGGGCGTTGCAAATAGTTACACAGGAGGAACTACTATTTCGGGATCCAATTCAATTGTCCGGGCAAATATTTCGGGGGCATTAGGGAGTGGGTCGATTGCAATAGCAGGCGGACAACGGTTGGAAATGGGAGCTGGAGTAACCCTTTCGAATGCCATCACGATCGGAGCGAATACAAGTATTGTGGGTCGCGGAATCGTTGAACTGCAGTCCGGGAATGGCGCGGTGACTGGCCCGATTAACATTACAGCGGCCCCAGTAGCTGGCGGACATTTCGCCAATCGTGGGACGGGTGTTTTGACTGTCAGTGGAGTAATTACGTCATCTGTTCAGGTCGCTTCGCGGACTGGAACGATTGTGTATTCCGGGGGAGGCACGGGGTATTCGAGTATCGCAATCGTGCAGGGATCGTTAATGTTGGGTGCTAATAATGGATTGGCTACTACAGCCACGTTGGATATTGCCACTTCTCCGGGGACAACTTCATATTTCGACCTAGCTGGATATAACCAGACGATGGTTGGGCTAACCAAGTCTAGCACGACTAGCACGGCCTATACCGGGAATAGTTCCACGACAAGTAACTCGGTTTTAACAACAACAGGGACGTCTAGTTATGATGGTAGTATTATAGATGGTATAGGGGCGGGGAATAAGAGGGTGTCTCTGGTGGTCGCAGGGGGTTCGCTGACCCTTGGCGGCTCAAACACATTTACTGGAGGGGTCACAATTAACGCTGGCAGCCTGATCTTGGGGAGTTCTCTGGCGTTGAATGTGACGACGCCGAATGCGGTGACATTCGGGCCCGGTGCTGTGTCTGGGACTGAGCTGAGACTGAGTGGAAGCAGCGTGACCATTGGGACGTTGAGTAGCGATGCGACGCCTGGGAGTCCCATGATCCAAAACGCTAATGCGACAGCGGCGACACTCGTCGTGAGTCAGGGAAGTGCCTCCACCTTTGCGGGCGTGATCCAGGATGGAGCAGGTGGAGGTTCGTTGAGTTTAGGGAAGAGTGGTTTGGGAACATTGACCTTATCCGGAAGCAACAGTTACACGGGTCTTACCACGATCAGTGCCGGGACATTAGCGCTGGGCAGCAGTAACGCGCTGGCTGGGGGGGGAAGTGTGACATTTGGAGGGGGGGCATTGCTGTTTGGCACAAGTGGGGCGACGTATGTCAATCAGGTCACAGGGAGCGGTACGTCGGTTGTGCAGGTGGACAGCAACGGGAACAACGGAGTCTGGACTGGAGTGATTGATACGACCAATAGTGGCGGCTTAACGAAGCTTGGCGCTGGTGTCTTGACTCTGAGTGGAAGTAACGGGTTTACCGGAGTAACAACAATCAGCGCAGGGACGTTGAGTCTCGCGAGTAACAATGCGCTGGCTGGAGGGGGAAGCCTGTCGTTTGGAGGTGGAACACTACAGTTCGGAACGAGTGGGGCGACTTTTACGAACGCGATCACAAGCAGCGGCACATCGGTGATTCTAGTGGATAGTAATACAAATAGCGGGACGCTAAGTGGGAATATCTACGCGAATAATACGGGTGGGTTCAGCAAGCTGGGTGCTGGGATTGTGACATTGAGTGGTAGCAACGGGTTTACCGGAGTGACAACGGTAAGCGCGGGGACGCTTGCGCTCGCTAGTAACAACGCATTGGCTGGCGCCGGAAGCCTGACGTTTAGTGGTGGAACATTGCAGCTCGGGACAAGTGGGGCGACTTTTACGAACGCGATCACAAGCAGCGGCGTATCGGTGATCCTTGTGGATAGCAACACGAATAGCGGGACGTTGAGTGGTAATATCTACGCAAATAACACGGGCGGCTTAACGAAGCTTGGAGCTGGCGTCATCACGTTATCCGGAAGCAATGGATATACTGGAGTGACCAATATCAATGCCGGGACGTTGAGTCTCGCGAGTAACAATGCACTGGCTGGAGGTGGGAGTGTGCGGTTTGGAGGAGGGACGTTGCAGTTCACCGCGGGTAACACGAACGATTATGCGGCACGGATTACGAATAGTGTCGGTTCTGTTGCGGTAGACACAAATGCGCAGGGGGTAATGTTTGTGGGAAATCTCGATGTGACCAATAGCGGCGGGTTAACGAAGCTAGGCGCGGGCACGTTGACGTTGAGTGGAAGCAATGGGTTTACCGGTATCACAACGGTGAGTGCGGGGACGTTGGCACTGGGTAGCAGCAATGCATTAGCTGGAGGCGGAAGCCTGACGTTTAGTGGTGGAACACTACAGCTCGGGACAAGTGGGGCGACTTTTACGAACGCGATCACAAGCAGCGGTGTCTCGGTGATTTTGTTGGATAGCAACACGAATAACGGGACGTTAAGTGGTAATATCTACGCAAATAATACGGGCGGCCTAACGAAGCTTGGCGCTGGTGTCTTGACGTTGAGTGGCAGCAACGGGTTTACCGGAGTAACAACAATCAGTGCCGGGACGTTGAGTCTCGCGAGTAACAATGCAGTGGCTGGAGGTGGGAGTGTGCGGTTTGGAGGAGGCACATTGCAGTTCACCGCGGGTAACACGAACGATTATGCGGCACGGATTACGAATAGTGTCGGTTCTGTTGCGGTAGACACAAACGCGCAGGGGGTAATGTTTGCGGGGAATCTTGATGTGACCAATAGCGGCGGGTTAACGAAGCTAGGCGCGGGTACGTTGACGTTGAGTGGAAGTAACGGGTTTACCGGTATCACAACGTTGAGTGCCGGAACACTTGTATTGGGAAACAGCAATGCATTAGCTGGCGGCGGAAGCCTGACGTTTAGTGGTGGAACATTGCAGCTCGGGACAAGTGGGGCGACTTTTACGAACGCGATCACAAGCAGCGGCGTATCGGTGATCCTTGTGGATAGCAACACGAATAGCGGGACGTTGAGTGGTAATATCTACGCAAATAACACGGGCGGCTTAACGAAGCTTGGAGCTGGCGTCATCACGTTATCCGGAAGCAATGGATATACTGGAGTGACCAATATCAATGCCGGGACGTTGAGTCTCGCGAGTAACAATGCACTGGCTGGAGGTGGGAGTGTGCGGTTTGGAGGAGGGACGTTGCAGTTCACCGCGGGTAACACGAACGATTATGCGGCACGGATTACGAATAGTGTCGGTTCTGTTGCGGTAGACACAAATGCGCAGGGGGTAATGTTTGTGGGAAATCTCGATGTGACCAATAGCGGCGGGTTAACGAAGCTAGGCGCGGGCACGTTGACGTTGAGTGGAAGTAATGGGTTTACAGGTATCACAACGGTGAGTGCGGGGACGTTGTTGCTTGGAAACAGCAATGCATTAGCTGGAGGTGGGAGCCTGAGGTTTGGTGGTGGGACATTGCAGCTCGGTACGAGTGGGGCGACTTTTACGAACGCGATCACAAGCAGCGGTGCCTCGATGATTTTGTTGGATAGCAACACGAATAGCGGGACGTTGAGTGGTAATATCTACGCAAATAACACGGCCGGCTTAACGAAGCTGGGCGGTGGTATGGTGACGTTGAGTGGTAGCAACGGGTTTACTGGAGTGACAACGGTGAGTGCGGGGACGTTGGTGCTTGGAAGCAGCAACGCTCTGGCTGGAGGTGGAAGCCTTACGTTTGGTGGTGGGATATTGCAGCTCGGTACGAGTGGAGCGACTTTTACGAACGCGATCACAAGCAGCGGTGTCTCGGTGATCCTTGTGGATAGCAACACGAATAACGGGACGTTGAGCGGGGCAATTTACGCAACTAATACGGGCGGGTTCACGAAGCAGGGAGGGGGCACCGTGACGTTGTCCGGTAGCAATAGTTTTAGTGGAGTGACCACCGTAAGTAATGGTGTGCTGCAAGTGGCGCATGGATCTGCCTTGGGCGGGACAACGGATGGAACCACCGTAAATAGCGGGGCGGCGTTGGAGTTGTTGGGAGGAATCACCATTGGGGCAGAACCTCTTACCCTCTCGGGAACGGGGCTTGGCGGGAACGGGGCGTTGCGGAGTACGAGCGGGAACAACACTTTTGGCGGAGCAATTACACTGGGTGCTGCGACGTCGATTCAAAGTGATTCAGGTACACTTACCTTGGACGTTACGAGTGGAAACGCGTTGAGTGGCGCTTTTGATCTGACGCTGAGTGGAAGTGGAAACATCACAGTGAGTGATCCCATCGCCACATCGACTGGCGCTTTAACCAAAGCAGGTACAGGGCTTCTGCTTTTGTCAGCGTCGAACACATTTACTGGCGGGCTCACGATGAACGCGGGGACAGTCCGTTTGGGAAATAGCGGGGCGCTAAATAACGGGGCTCCAAACACAGTGACGTTTGGCAGCGGAGTGCCAGTGGGAACAACGCTGCAACTAAACGGGAACGACGTTACTATTTCGGGAGTTTTAACCAACGCAACCGTGGGAAGCCCCGTGATTGAAAATGGCAATGCAACGAGTGGAACGTTAACGGTGAATAAGCCATCCGGAAAAAGCACATTTGGTGGGGTAATGCAGGATGGAGCGGGGGGCGGATCATTGAGCCTGGTGAAGAGTGGCGCCGGAGTATTGGCATTGCTGGGCGCGAACACGTTTACAGGTGTCACGAATGTGACTGCAGGTACTTTGCAATTGGTCGGAGCAGGTGCGTTGGCGAGTGGCGCGATATCCGTGGGAAGCGGGACAACTCTGGATGTGAGCGGTGTAACCGGGGGCACGTGGAATATGGCATCCGGGCAGACGTTGAGTGGAGCTGGAACGCTGAGCGGGACAACAACAGTCGTGAGTGGAGCGAAGGTTGTGCCGTATTTGTCCACGGGCTTCGGGACACTAAATACCAGTAGTCTGACTTTGAATGGAGAGCTGCGGTTGCGGCTCGGTGCGAGTTTGGACGGGGACAAACTGGTAGTAACAGGCGGACTGACGTTGGGCGGGGCTAGTACACTTGTGGTTTTAGATAATAGCGGCGCGAATGCGCTGGGGAGCCTTAGTTCCGGTACGTACGTGTTGCTGACGGTGTCTGGAACGTTTGTGGGGACGTTTGGTACTTTTACCCAATCGGCAACGGGAGGAAGCCAGACGCTCACGTATGAGGCGAACCGGGTGTTGCTTGTCGTGACAAGTTCCGGAGTGTGGACGAATGGGACAACCAACAACTTGTGGGATACCGCAGGGAACTGGGGAAGTAATGTGGTGCCAGGAACGGTGGCAGGGAGTCGTGGTTTGGATACTGCGTCGTTTGGCAGTGGAGTGACCGCAGGAACCGTGACGCTTGCGAGTGCGAAGACACAGTTGAAGAGTCTGTCGTTTGACTCCGGAAACGGAACTGGGTATCGGTTGGCCCGCTCCGCTGGAACAGAAGAGTTGTGGTTTTATTCGAGTACCGGTACGGCGTCGTTGAGTGTGAGTGGAGGGACGCATTCCATAGCGGTGCCGATTGTGTTGGAGAGTGACTTGGGAGTGAATGTGGTTCAGGGGACTTCAGGATTAACGGTGAGTGCGATGATTAGCGGGACATCGGGGCAAGCGCTTGTAAAGAGCGGCAGCGGAGTATTGACGTTATCTGCGAGTAACACGTTCACGGGCGGGGCGAGGTTGAATGCGGGGACTATTCAAGTTGGGAACGATGGGGCGTTGGGCAGTGGGACCTTGGTTTTGGCAGGAGGAAAACTATCAGGGGATGACGCTACTACGCCGCGGGCTATTGCAAATGCAGTGAGTCTTACGGGTGATGTTGCATTTGGTGATTCAATAAACTCAGCGACGTTGACGTTTGGAGGGAATGTGAGTTTGTGGGGAAGCTACACGTTGAACGTGGCGAGTGGAGTGACGTTTGGAGGAGTGCTCAGTGATGGCGGAAATGGGTACGGATTGACGAAGAGCGGGAGCGGAGTCCTGGTGTTAGGTGGAGTGAATACGTTTACGGGTCCGGTGAGTGTCAGTGGCGGGACGTTGAGAGCGGGATCGACCAGTGCTTTTGGAGTTGGTGTGGGTGTGTCACTTTCGAATGGTGTCGGTGTGAGCCTGGATCTGGCAGGCTTTAACCATACGATTGGTTCGCTGAGTGGGGGCGGAGTGCTGGGGGGAGACGTCAGTCTAGGGGCGGCTGTATTGACGGTGGGTGGGGATGGAAGTAGCACGACGTACGCGGGAGCGATCACTGGAGGAGGATCCCTGACGAAAACGGGTACGGGCCGGCTGATCATTAGCGGCAGCAACGGGTTTACCGGTCTGACCACGGTGAGCGCCGGGACACTGGTGTTGGGAAGCGGCAACGCATTGGCTGGAGGCGGAAGTGTGACGTTTGGTGGTGGAACACTACAGCTCGGGACAAGTGGCGCGACATTCAGCAATGCAATCACAAGCAGTGGTGCCTCGATGATCTTGTTAGACAGCAACGCGAATAGCGGGACGTTGAGCGGAGTCATTGACGCAACAAACACCGGCGGGTTTACCAAGCTGGGCTCTGGTGTAGTGACGCTTAGCGGTAGCAACGGGTTTACCGGCATTACAACGGTCAGCGCAGGCACGTTGGCGTTGGGTAATAACAACGCGCTTGCGGGTGGAGGCAGTGTCACGTTTGGCGGAGGAACACTGCAGTTAGGGACAAGTGGTGCGACCTACAGTAACGCAATTACGAGCAGCGGTGCCTCGGTGATCTTGTTAGACAGCAACGCGAGTAGCGGGACGTTGAGCGGAGTCATTGACGCAACAAACACCGGCGGGTTTACCAAGCTGGGCTCTGGTGTAGTGACGCTTAGCGGTAGCAACGGGTTTACCGGCATTACAACGGTCAGCGCAGGCACGTTGGCGTTGGGTAATAACAACGCGCTTGCGGGTGGAGGCAGTGTCACGTTTGGCGGAGGAACACTGCAGTTAGGGACAAGTGGTGCGACCTACAGTAACGCAATTACGAGCAGCGGTGCCTCGGTGATCTTGTTAGACAGCAACGCGAATAGCGGGACGTTAAGCGGAGTCATTGGCGCAACAAACACCGGCGGGTTTACTAAGCTGGGTGCTGGTGTGTTAACCTTGAGCGGCAGCAACGGGTTCACTGGCACAACGATGTTGAGTGCCGGGACACTCGTGTTGGGAAGCAGCAACGCATTGGGTGGAGGAGGAAGTGTGACGTTTGGGGGAGGTACACTGCAGCTGGGGATAAGTGGCGCGACCTATAGTAACGCGATCACGAGCAGCGGTGTCTCGGCGATCTTGTTAGATAGCAACGCGA
>JBAXNG010000008.1:0-160606 GCA_037133875.1 Verrucomicrobiota bacterium
TCGCTTTCTGCGTCAGCAACGGCTCGTTAAGCACACTCACCGATAACGTCACACTTCCCCCATTTAACACCACCACACGATCCTCCGGTGTCATCACAATTTCAGGTGTCCCTTGCGACACCGACACAACCTGACTCGAAAGCTGCAGCCCGTTGTACCCCACAACCACCGAGTAGGAACCTTTGTCTTCAGTCACCGCTATCGCCTTCGAATACGTCGCCTTCGTTTCGCCAGGCAACGGTGCAGTGTCTTTATACCACTGATACGTCAGGGATCCCGCTCCAACTGCTCCAACCGACAAGTTCAACGGTCCGCCGAGTGCAAACAACTGCGCCTGCGGTTGTGTTGTGATTCGCAAGGGCGATTCAAACGGCTCCGTAGTCACACTCCCACCAGGGCCCGTAATCACACATGTGTACAACCCGACATCCGCGAGATGTGACGATGTGATCGTAAATGTGGCTCCGGTTGCCCCCGGAATCGGTGTTGTCCCCAAACGCCACTGATACGTAAACGGACCTGTCCCACTTGCATTCGCCGTATAGGTAACCGACCCGCCGGAAATCATCGGCGCAGAAGCTGGTTGAACTACAACCGCTGGGGGCTGATTAACGGTAACAACCGCCTCGTTACTCGTGATACTTCCATTTCCATTTGCAACTGTAACCGAATAGGAACCTCCGGTTGTTACAGTATAAGACTGCGAATTTGCACCGGAAATTGGTGAACGTCCTTGGAGCCATTGATACGTCAAAGTAGGCGTACCGCTTGCAACCACGGACAATGTTAAGGACTGTCCTGCATTGATACTGCCCCCAACAATCGGCGAGGTTATCGACGGCGCTACTCCCGGATTAACACTAAAGCTAACCGGCGTGGAGATCGTTTGTGCATCCGCGTTACTGACAACAATCTCGTAATAACCCGCATCCGAGGGAAGAACTGACGGATTGGTATAAGTCAAACCTGTTGCAGATGATATATCCGTCCCGAGAACAATTCTACGAAGCACCAAGTTACCATCATCCATCATCACAAGATTTCCGGTCAGAGAATCTCGAGTTAATGCGGCGGGCTCAGAATAAGTGGCTGTGACTCCCACACCATCAGCACTACCAATGGAACCATTACCCGAAATTGTTGTTACAGCCCCTGTCGCGATAATTACTTTCCGAATCGCCCGGCTATTTTGATCGCAAACGTATAAGTTCCCCAGACCATCAAGAACAATACCCATCGGTCTACTGAACATCGCCGTTCCCGAAGGCCCACCTGTGCCATCAAACAATCCACTATTTCCGTTACCAGCGAGAGTAGTAGTATCACCCGTTCCTAACGCGACCTTCCGGATCCTAGCATTACCCGAATCGCTAACGAAAAGTATGCCTGAGGGATCAACGGCCAAGCCTGCCGGTGAATTAAACATAGCAGTACCAACGGTACCACCCGTGCCATCAAAGAAACCAGATTGACCGTTGCCCGAAAGCGTCGACACCACCTTTGTATCGGCCGCTATTTTACGAATTCTGTTGGCGTCAGAAACAAAAATGTTTCCGCTGCTATCTACAGCCAAACCATTAATAGTGGCAAATTGCGCTGTCGCCCCAGGGCCATCTAAATATCCCAACACCCCACTACCAGCAACGGTAGTAACGGAACCTCCCCCGCTTGCTACCATACGAATCCGATAATTATCCTGGTCCGCAACATAGATATTTCCAACGCTATCTATAGCCATAGGGCCAGGACCGCTAAATTGGGCAGTTAGTGCTGGACCATTTAGATACGATTTAGCTCCGCTCCCGGCGTAAACAGAAACAAGCCCGGTTCCTGCGTCGATTTTTCGAATGTTATTTTGATTCCAGCCAGAAAAGTAAATATTTCCGACCGAATCACAGACGACATCACCGACTTCATCCACACCGTCAATTCCCACGAATCCACTAATTGTACTGACTATCGCACTCCGTCGCCATTGATACGCAGTCGCACCACTTGAAACAACACTTAGCGACACGGAAGTTGCTTCATTTACAGACACCGGCCCCGTCACGGAGGTAATCGAAGGCGGAGTCTTAGGTGTAACAGTAACAGTGGCGCTGGCAGAACTCAATGAATTCGAGGAATCTGTCACTACACAGCAATACGTATCCGTAGTGACTACATTAGATAGGACAAAGTAGGCCAACGCCCCGCCCGTACTAACGCCATTCTTCTTCCAGTCATACAGAAGAGTTCCTTTTCCTTTTGCGCTAACCCTCAGTTCGATTGTACCGCCAACCAGAACTCCAGCACTAGCCGGTTGTGATGTAATCTCAGGAGGTGCATTCACCGTGATGATGGAAGGCGTGCCTACAACACTGCCGTATGCATTCGAAACAACCACATCGTAGGCCCCCTCGTCCGAAGCTTTAACCCCACTTATAGAAAGTGTCGAAGAAATTTGAGAAACAAGGTCTATCGGCGGAGTAATCTTGCGGATCGTATTGGAATAATAATCTGCCACATAAATATTACCCGAAGCATCAACAACCAAAGCTTCCGGCCCATTAAACTCAGCTACAGTGGATGGGCCATCCAAGGTACCGGAGAAACTATTATCGCCTGCATAGGTCGTCACGAAGGATGGTGACGCAGCAATTCTGCGTATAAGATTATTTGCCGAATCCGCAACATATACATTCCCACCGCTATCAACTGCTAAGCCTCGTGGGTTATTAAAGCTAGCACTACCTGGAGCACCATCCCCAAACGCCATCGTTCCGTCACCAGCCAAAGTGGTAATATGCCTATCCCCTGCCCATACCTTGACAATTTTATTCAAATCAACATCCGACAGGTAAATATTACCACCTGCGTCGACGGCAACACCCTTAGCTGCCCCAAACTCACCATTACCACCAGCAATATTAGTTACAAATCCGTCGACTAACGAAACCTGGCGAACAATATGATCACCTGGGCTGGGGGAGCTCTGAACTACAATCAAGTTTGTTCCGGAAATAGCCAACCCGTATGGGGAGGAGAACTGTGCCGTGCCGTACGCCCCTGCTAACGATCCAGGTACGCCCGTCCCGGCAAGCGTAGACACATTCCCATCAGCCACGCTAATCTTCCGAATCCGATTATTGCCAGAGTCAGCAATATACACATTACCTGACGAATCTACAGCCATACCTTGTGGATTAGAAAACTGAGCTGCTGCTGGAGCTCCCTCCGTATATCCAAACCCTCCACTAGTTAACGGAGTCCCACTTGAAACACCAACTGGAAACTTATATATACTATGTGTAAACAGACTGGAAACGTAAATGTTTCCTACAGAGTCCATAGCCATACCACCGATCGCATTAACACCCGTTACAGGTGTTGAAACTATCGCAGCCTTTCTCCATTGATAACTGAGCCCAGTTCCACTCGTGGTTACATTTAGCGTTAACAACGTTCCGCCCGTCAACGTCCCGCTTGCAATGGGCGGGCTCGTAATACTCGGAGGAACATTAACCGCTACGGCTACTGAATTCGAAGTCGTCGACAGAGCCGTAATCGAATCATAAACAACACAATAGTAATTACCAGCATCCTCGCTACTAGCCCCGCCAACACTACTGTACTGCGACATCGGGCCAGAAACAAGAGGCCCGCCTAATCCAACTTTATACCAAGTGTAGGTTAGCGATCCTGTACCAACAGCCGTAACGTCCAGGGAAAATGGATTACCCTCTGTCACATTGATATTAGTTGGCGGCTGCACCGTAATTAATGGAGGTACGTTTACCGTGAGTGTATAAACGCTGCTCTCAACAACGCCCCGTTGGTTACCTACCACCACTAAATACTCTCCTGCGTCACCAACGGTGACACTTGGAAGGCTAAAGGTCGCCTGGTTCTGGCCCGAAACTAAAGTGCCTCGATCGACCTTACGGATTCTGTTTCCGTCAAAATCCGCAACAATGATACTCCCATCAACCGGGCTAATTGTGATTCCCGCTGGCGCTTGAAACGACGCCGTACCAGCGGCTCCGTTGACAAAGGCATTCGCTCCATTACCGGCCACCGTGAACACCTGCCCATCATAAATGCTCCTGATACGATACCCTGCCTTTTCTGTGACATACACCCCGCCGGAATTATCTACAAACACACCATCGGGAAAATTGAAACTAGAGTTAATAGCCGGTCCATTGGTCGATCCAGGCGTCCCGTCACCTGCAAACGTACTCACCGCACGACCATTAACCGCTATATGCCGAATCCGGTTGTGCTCTCTGTCTGCCACATAGACATTCCCCAGTCGATCTACCGAAATGCCGCTAAATGCACCAAATTGCGCAAGATCAGGGTTTTCATGGTCAATATAGCCGCTCACTCCATTACCTGCCCATGTAGAGACAACACCATACGGAGACACTCTCCGAACCTTGAAATTATCCGTATCTGCTACAAATACATTTCCATCCAGATCAACGGCAACACCACTAGGCTGATTGAACTGCGCGACATCCGGTCCACCGTTATTCCCTCCCGGAGTCCCGGAGCCTGCTAGGGTAGATACCGAGCCGTCATAAGCTGAAATTTTCCGGATACGATGGTTTCCTGTGTCAGCCACGTACACATTACCCTCGCTGTCTACCGCCACACCTTTCGGTGAGTTAAACCGGGCGATCAGCGCTGCACCGTCGAGATATGCGGGTGTACCTTCCCCTGCAAATGTTGTGACCGTTCCATTGGGTGCAATTTTTCGAATTCGGTTATTACCTGCGTCAGCGACATAAATATTCCCTGCTTTGTCCGATGCAACCGCTCCTAGGGAATCAAATTGTGCAGCGGCACCGGTCGCATTGTTCATCCCGGCAGTTCCGCTTCCAGCCAATGTCCCAACCGTATCGGAACCAAGCTTCACCCATGAATACGTCAGAGACCCACTTCCAATAGCTGTGACACCAAACGAAACAGACCCACCTACCGTCACGGTCGGTGTATACGGAGTCGTTTCGTGCACAATAAGCGGTGCCTCGTTCACTCGAATAGTACCAGCACCTACAGCAGTTGTGACCGCTACAGAATAGCCCAATACACCTCTGGGTTTATTCAGTGTAGTTACATAACTGGAGGCTGTCCCGCCAACTGCAATTGAACCGCCATTAAACATCCATTGATAACTAGCGCTCGGATCAGTAGAAGCCGCGCTCAACGTCAGATTCATGCCCACATTCACAGCATTGCTGCTTACAACCCCATTTGCACCCGTCACCACGACTCGATAATCGCCAACCAAAAAGGGACTTAAAGGAGGCAAGGAATAACTAATACCAGTGGCGCTGGGAATCGGCGCACCAAATGTAATCTTACGAATGCTGTTATTGGAAGTATCCGCAACATACAACGCACCCGTATCATCAATACAGATCCCGTCTGGCTGGCCGAAACTCGCTCCTAGCGCACTACCATTATCAGCACCCGTTGCCCCGCTACCAGCAACAGTAGTTACACTGCCTGAAGGCGTAATCTTACGAATCCGCTTATTCACGCTATCGGTTACATAAACGTTACCGTATGCATCCGTGACCACATCAAGAGGTGTATTAAACATCGCCGAAGAGCCATTTCCATCCAAATAGCCTGAGCTACTTCCGGCCAAAATGGACACGTTTCCATCTGGAGTCATCTTACGAATCCTATGGTTACCAGTATCCGCAACATAGATGTTACCGTAGCGATCCACGGTAATACCCTTCGGGTTATTAAATTGAGCTGCTGACCCAGCTCCATCCCAATTCCCGCTAACTCCAACTTGTCCGGCTAAAGTGACTACAGCCCCATCTGGGCCAATCCTGCGAATAGTGTGATTCTCGGTGTCCGCAACATAGAGGTTACCCAAACCATCTGCTGCAACCGCCAACTCCCCTGCCGAAACCCCAAACCTTGCGAGAGTTCCAATCATCGAGTCTGTTGTGCCGGCGGGCTCTATCGGATTACCAGCCAATGTAGTGACCATGGCACTAGGCGTCATCCGGCGAACCGTTTTATCCCCACCGATATAAAAGTTTCCGAAGGCGTCCGTCGAAATGTGGCCGGGATTATTAAAGGATGCCGCGCCTGCCGTCCCGTCATCATGACCCTGTCCTCCGTTTCCGGCAAAAACGGACGAAGTTCCTCCGCTTATCCGCATAATCCGACGATCATCCGAGGTACCATAGAGCGCACCATCTTTTCCAACGGCAACACCCGACACATTTGGTAGCCCGGTGATAACTGTAGTCACTTGAGTCTCCCCGCGATGCCACTGGTAGGTAAACCCACCGCTTCCGCTCACTGTGACTCCCAATGACGGGGTCGCACCTGAAGCAAAATTGCCACCACCCGTTATACCTGTAATGACAGGATCGATCACATTCACCACCACTGGAGCACTCGTAGTATTTCCAAAAGCACTCGAGACAAAACATTCGTAAACACCGGAAGCCAGTTTATTCGCGATAGGCAAACTATACGCCGATGCGGTAGCCCCTGATATCGCCGAGTCTAGTGTTACCTTCCGGATCGTATGCGCGGTTGGATCGGCAATATACAATGTTCCTGCAGTCCCCAACGCTACAGCAAAAGGCTCACTTAACCGTACGTTACTACCAAAACCGTCCAGTGTTCCCGTTTTGCCAGGCACCCCGACCACGGTAGCAGTTGTAAGCACACCACCCTGAGTAAAGATCTTGCGGATGGTCGCATTACCCTTATCGGCGACATAGACCACACCATTCGAATCCACAGTTAAACCATAGGGTGAATAAAAATGCGCATCTGTCGCCTGCCCGTCATTACTACCGAATATGGTTGGAACACCAGCGATAGTGCTCACCATCCCTCCGGTAAAAGTAATCTTCCGAATAGTGTGATTAGCGGTATCCGCTACATAAACATTCTCACTAGCGTCGACCGTGATACCTCGAGGAGAATTAAAACGTGCACTGGAACCCGATCCGTCCAGCGTCCCACTCGTAAGGCCATCACCAGCATACATGGCCGAGGTTCCCCCGGATATCTTCCACACTGTGTGATTACCCGTATCGGAAACATACACGTTCGTGCCACCAATATTCACAGCCACACCACTCGGGTTATTATAGGTCCCAGCTAGCGTCGATACAGTTCCGCCTGAAATCTTCCTAACCGATCCATTTCCAGAATCCGCAACATATAAATTATCACTTCCATCAATAGTTAACCCTTTTGGATAATTAAACAACGCGGAGGCAAGAGCACCATTTGTCGTTCCAGGAGAATTTAAGCTACCCGCATAAAGCGACACAGTACCATCCGGCGCTATCTTTCTGATTACATGCAAATTCGTTTCGCAGAAATAAAAATTCCCCGATGAGTCTCGAACTATCCCCTCTGGACTATCCGCGAGAGCGTTAGTGAAAACAGCATTTGTACTACCGGGTACACCTGGATTTCCAACTACGGTTGAGACCAGAGCACTCTTACGCCATTGATACGACAACGAACCTGAGCCTACCGCCTCTACGTTCATATTAAAGGAACCACCCACAGCCAAAGTGGCAGAGTTTGTTTGATGGGTAATATAAGGAGCCACAACTCCAGCGCTATAACTCACCAATGTGGCCGCCTGCGTTCCTCCAACCAATGCCTGTCCGGCAACCAAAATACGCCCATCATTCAGGACCGTACTAGCTTTCCCTATGGCGTCGGCTCCCACAGAAATCGAAGAGTAGCCGTCATTATCAAATGAATTATCAAGGAAACCATTCACTTGATAACGCGATGCAAAAATAGAATTAACACCCCCATTTACATAGGTCCCTGTAATCGTAATTTTTCCGTCACGCTGAATAATGACTCCCGTAGCCTCCTGCGAAGAATACATCATATCAATAGCCGCCTGCACTCGACCACTACTCCCAAATGTGGCGTCGTCAGTACCCGTGACAGTCAAACGATGGATAAGATAAAACGTCCCACTACTACCCACTACAACCAACTTACCATCCGCCTGTAGCGCCGCGTCGTAAGCAGTGGCGCCACCCGCTGCCGATAGAGTGGCTACACCACTTGCAGCATACGACAAATCAAGAGACCCATCAGCGTTATATCGTCTGACTGAGATACTCCAATAATCGCCATCATACGAATTACCGACAAACAAGATACGCCCGTCAGGCTCCGTTAAGATTTTAACAGCATTATGATCACTCCCCTCCAAGCTGGTTACAACACCACCACTTCCAAAGCCGGCATCCAAAGAACCTGCTGCACTCACTCTCGCGATAAACTTTGGGTGATTGGTGCCCAACGTATGACCTCCAATTAATACCCCCCCATCCGGCTGTAATGTCATACACTCGCCCACTTCAGAATCTCCCGTCACGCAGTCCACAGTCGCGATCCCAGACGCGCCGAAGCTAGTGTCCAAAACACCTGTCGAGGTTAACTGAATAAGACGAATCCATCCGTCCGCTCCCGTTCCCATCACCAAGATCTTTCCATCAGGACGCACAACCACATCACCGGGAAGATCGTTTCCGCTAATATTCAGCAGAAGCTTTCCATTACCATTAAAAGTGGTATCCAGTGCACCACCCGGATTGTAACGAACCACAACCACGTCGTCGTCAGTGCCATTATATGCTTTACCTAAGGCCACAATCTTACCATCGGGTTGCTGGGTCACCTTCTTTAAATCTGCGTTGGCACTGCCAATATAATTCGTGACTGCCCCATTATTTCCAAATGTGGAAACAATCGCACCATCCGTTAACATGGCAACATTCGCAGTTTTACTTATATCAAATGAGGTTCCATTTCCTACAACAAGATCGTACTCACCAACCGTCCCATTCGTTACTGAACCGATTGTATACGAGGATGTCGCCCCCCCAGGAAGAGCCTGAGTCGTTGCGACTTTACTGATCTTGTTATTACCAGATTCAACTACGTATACGTTTCCGTCCTGAGCGAATACCAGTCCACGTGGATAGTTCACATTGCCCCCAGACACACCATTTACCACCGCGTTAGAGCCCGCACCTAAATAATTCCACTGTGTGCCACCATCGGGGGATACCTTTACAACACGACTACCGGTTCCTTCGGAAACGTAAATGAACCCATTAACATCTACGTCGACTCTTTCGTTAGTGCTGAATCCCGAACGTAACGTTGTTACTCCTCCATCCAAAGTAACTCGTTTGATACTTCCATCACCTACGTTAGAAACAATTAAGCTACCATCAGGTGCCACCTTTACATCAGAAGGCTGATTCAGCCCCGTAACCACTGTAGTAACATCCAAATTAGGCGCGATCTTACGGATCTTGTTTTCCGCCTGCTCCGCTACATACACATTTCCAAACTTATCCACAGCGATACCACTCGGTGTATGAATCTGCGCTGTTGTCCCGTTTGCGTCTGTAGAATTCCCTGTACCATCTCCAGCAATTGTAACAACTGCGCCCCCCGTTGTTATTTTGCGAATCACATTACCCGCTTGATCCGAAACGTAGATATTCCCCGCCAAATCGAGGGCGATTGCTATCGGGTGATTAAAAGACGCTAGAAGCGGATTTGATCCATGGTCGGCACTTGCTGGATTGCCGTCACCCGCAAATGTAGACACAGCACCCGCTGGGGTAATCTTGCGGATTCGGTTATTGTTGCTATCCGCTAAATAGAGATTTCCGATAGCATCACTCGCCGCGCCGTTTACGGAATCAAAGGTCGCAGACGTACCAACTGCATTGTCAGCCGATCCGGAATTACCAGTGCCAGCAAACGCCGTCACCTGTGGGACCGCCAACTGTTTCCGCCATTGGTAAGTAATCGTCCCAGTCCCTACTGCCGTAGCATTCAGCGTCGCCCCCATACCAGGCAACACCGCCACCTCATTCGGCTGGATCGTGATCCCAGGGTTTTTCGTCGATACCACCCCTGCAACCGACGCAACTCCCGTTGGCAACTCCGCATTAAATCCACGCGCAAGTCGGAAGCCGATAAACTCTACCGGGTTATTAGGTGCATTATTATCGCGTAAAGCAGATCGGCAAAGCCCAGCGTGCCCGATCCAAGCTCCCCCGCGCATGACTCGGGCTGTGCCCCCTCCACCTACCGGATCTATTCCACCGCGATACGGCGCAGCATACCAGTCCCAGCACCACTGCTCAACATTACCCGCCATATCATACAAACCATAACCGTTCGCCAAAAAGCTCTGCACGGGACTAGTATAGGGAGTTCCACCTCCAGTGTAGGAGGCATGATACGCGACGGTGGGCCCACTCGAATCATAAGCAAAGTTTCCTGATTGGTAGTTCGCCTGACTCTGTAAAATGGTATCGCCCCACGGAAAGCGTTTCCCAGTTAAGCCACCACGGGCCGCAATTTCCCACTCCGCTTCCGTAGGCAACCGGTAGCCATTGGCACTCCAATCACACACGACGTTATCGTTATCACCCGTCTTATAGACATCGCCCCCCACGCGATAACAAGGGGTGAGACCGTCCATCTCACTCGCGGCATTTGTCCACTTCACGACATCGTACCAACTCACCATCTGAACGGGATGGTTCCCAGCCTTGCCTGCCCCCGTATTTGCAAACGTATACCCGTTGGACGTCGCGTAAGTATAAACCGCGTCCCACTGAGTTTTCGTAGTGTCGTTTACCTGCATGTAATAACGGCTCAGCGTCACTGAAACCGTACCTGCACCCGTAATGTCTCCATCACCAGCCGAGTTTGCGGCCACGTAGTTCCCCATCTGATACGTCCCACTTGGGATCGTTGCAAACGCTCCGCCGGATGCTCCCGTTAAATCCCACGCAGTAACCCGCACCTTCAAATTCCCAGAAGCTTCCGCGGGCCAATCAACACCCGCATTCCAAACAAGATGTTTTCCTGTACCGACTGCGACTGTACCGACATGACCCGTGACGGTCTTGACCGGCACTTTGTAGGTAAGCCCGCCATCACTCGACACGGAAAGAATCACCTGCGAGGAGCCGCTCCCAGTGAGGTCATAATAAACATCCACCAGATTCGCTCCGCCGCCCTGCTGGCTAAATGTGACGTTCGTTACGCTGTTCGCGTTGGCGCACAAACCAAAGACAAGCAATGCAAACAGCACCCCCAGCCTCGCCGCAACGTGCCAGCGCTGTGTCTTCTGCAAATTTCGAAATGTAGATACGCCCATAAGATGCCCCTCAGGAATTGAGAATTCTATGGTTTAACCAGCATTTACCGAGCCATCACCCCCCTAACGATAAAGCTCATCAGCCGCTTCCGAGTCAGCGGTAGATCCACACCCTCACACCAAACAGCAACATCCCCAATGATACTATAGCGTCACGATCTTCGGAGGGAACATGGATAGTCACTCCAGCGCATCCTCAGGAGCGGTTTTCTCAATTTTGACAACAAATCGCAACACGGCACCCGAAAGGACCGCCCTGAATGCAATCGCATCGAAAGCGATTTTCTCCAATAATCCCCTCCCCTGCCGACTTGAATGGAAACCAGAGTCTGCAAGAACTTCTTTTCGGCTTTATTCCCCACGCTCTCCTTATGAACTCCCGCTATACCATTCTCGCCCTGCTCGGGCTCAGCTTCAGTCATGCTTTTGCCGCTGAGATTTCTGGCGGCGACTCCAAATCGCGCGACCTAAAGCCAGCCCCCCGGACCGCGCAACCCGTACTTCTGCAATCCGAGGGCAAAGAAGAGACGTGGCGTAAATCTCTCCGCCTGAAACCAGGGTTCGTCGCGCAAACTTGGGCAAGTGAACCCATGCTCGGAAATCCCGTCGCGTTCACATTTGACGATCAGGGGCGCTGCTTCACTTCCGAAACCAATCGTTATCGGACCAGTGTCCTCGATATTCGCCACTACATGTTCATGCTGGAAGACGACTTGGCTTCCAGAAAAGTCGAGGACCGGATCGCATACACTAAGAAGAACTTTCCAAAAGACTGGCAGAAGCTCGAACAGGAGACCGAAGTGGTTCGCCTTCTCGAAGACACCACAGGGACCGGTAAAGCCGATAGCTCCCGTGTTTATGCCGATGGATTAAACACCCTATTGGATGGGATTGCTTCGGGCATTGTTTCTTATGGAGGCAAAGTCTGGCTCACAAACATCCCGAACCTCTGGCAGTTTGAAGGGATCGCCGCAGATGGCCGCGCCAAATCCCGTAAATCCCTGAGTTTCGGATGGGGCGTCCGTTACAGCTACACTGGACACGATTTTCACGGGCTCGCACTCGGTCCAGACGGACGGCTTTATTTTTCCCTGGGAGATCGTGGAGCCCATATCGAAGATCCCAAAACAGGCAGAACGATCATCGATTTACCTGATGAAGGTGGGATTTTCCGCTGCGAACCCGATGGCGCTAATCTTGAACTCGTCATGCGTGGCCTGCGCAATCCGCAGGAAACCGCTTTTGACAATTTCGGCAATCTTTTCACTGCGGATAACGACGCCGATATGGGAGATCGCGAGCGCTTCGTTTACGTAGTCCCGGGTGGCGACGCAGGTTGGCGCGTTGGATGGCAACATCACCCCATCGGCAAGGCTTACAATCCCTGGATGTCCGAGGATCTCTGGAAGCCTCGTAATTCCCAAAAGCCACAACCCAGTTATTTACTGAGCCCCATTCTGAACATCCCCGATGGTCCCTCGGGTGTGGCATATTATCCGGGCACGGGATTACCGGAGGAATACAACGGGCACTTCTTTGTATGCAGCTTCAAGGGATCATCTGCGAAAAGCTCGATCAACCACTGGTCAGTAAAAACCAAAGGCGCGGATTTTGCCCCCGATAAGGAACCGGAAGAGTTTATCGGAACAGCCCAAGCAACGGATGTCGAATTCGGACCGGACTCAGCCCTGTATTACAGCGACTGGGGCACAGAAGGTTGGGAAGGTCTGGGCCGAGGGCGAATTTACAAAATCAAACACGAAGCCGCCTACGCCGCGGCAAAAGAACAGGTCGAGAAAGTGCAATCCTTGTTAAAAAATGGATTCACGACCCTACCAGTAGAAGAGCTCAGTCAATTACTCGCTTACCCCGATCAACGTATTCGCCTAAGAGCCCAATGGACCCTCGCTGGACGAGCCGAGGCCGTGCCCACTTTCACAAAAGTGCTTAGTCATTCGAAAGATCGGTTTGCCCGGCTTCATGCAATTTGGGGGCTCGGTCAGGTCGCACGTGCAGACCAAAAGAATGGCCCCGGACCGTTGGATGTTAAACCGCTGACAGCCTTGCTGCCTCTTTTAAAGGATAGCGATTCCGAGATCCGCGCCAACGTGCTGAAGGTGATCGGAGATTGCAAAGCGCACACACTCACCATTGATGGATCCCTCAACGAATTCCTCAAAGATCCGGATTCACGGGTTCGCTTTTTTGCTGCTCTAGCAGTCGGACAGACTGGGGCAACAAAATCGCTCCCAGCCGTTCTCGAGATGTTGCGTGAAAATGCGGATGCGGACCAGTATCTCCGTCACGCTGGTGTGATTGCGTTGACCTATTGCGCCGACGAAGAAGTGCTCCGTTTGGCCTCGGAAGATGCAACCCCAGCAGTACGGTTGGCGGCACTTCTGGCATATGGACGGCTCAATCATCCCGAAATCAAACGATTCCTTCAGGATTCCTCGCCCAACCTTGTATCCGAAGCAGCACACGTCATCACTGACGCGCCGGTTCCCGCAGCATTCCCCGCACTCGCTCAATTGCTGACGAAAGATGGGCTCGGAGAACAAATCGAACAACGGGCCCTCAACGCAGCATTCCGGGTTGGGACACCCGAAGATGCAAAAGCGATTGTGACTTACGCGAGCGACGCGAAACACGCTGCGGGCCTCCGCACCGAGGCGCTCACTGAAATCGGGCTATGGGCTACCCCACCGGCTCGTGACCGTGTTACTGGCCTTTATCGCCCACTAGAAACTCGGCCAGCTACCGCAGCAGCGGACGCCCTAGCACCGGCCATTGCGGGACTCATCGCCGGAGAAGACGCCGTGGCCGTCGCTGCGATCGAGGCTGCGGGCAAGCTGCAAGCGACGGCATGCGCCGATTCGCTCTTGGAAGCAGCGAAGAACGAAAAGCGCTCGGGTAAAGTGCGAGTAGCCGCCTTGGAGGCATTATCCGCATTGAATACTCCAGTTCTCGACGGAGCGATCACGACTGCGCTAACCGCTAATGACTCAGCAGTGCGGACTGTGGCGAGTGCGATTCTTGCAAAACGCGATCCGAACGCAGCCGCCGCCAAACTGGTGGCTGCATGGAGCAGCGCCGATGCCAAAAACAAGAAAGGGCTGGCAGATACCCTCGCAGACATCAACAGCGCAGAGGCAGATACGTTTTTTGCAAAAGCAGTCGAAAATTTGGTTCAAGAACCCAAAGAGGCGCATCTCGAAATTCTTGAAGGCGCAGCAAAAAGGAAGGCACCAGAAGTCAAAGCAGCTTTGGCCAAATACGAAGCGAGTTTACCCGCGGGCGATCTGCTAGCCAAGTTTGCCCCAGCGCTCCTTGGAGGTAACCGCAATGCCGGAGAAAAGTTGTTTAAAGAACATGCGGTCGCCGCATGTATGCGCTGTCACAAGGTGGGTGGTGCCGGCGGAGATGCAGGCCCCAACCTCGACGGATTCTCCAAGACTCATGATCGCCAGTACATTCTGGAAAGCATCGTGAACGTGAACGCGAAGATCGCTCCCGGGTTCCAGATGGTCATGTTGACCCTCAAGGATGGTGGCTTCAAAGCAGGGCTTTTGAAGTCGGAAAATCCCACTGAAATCAGCCTGCAAATGCCTCCTGCTCCGGCGGAAACAATCCCTGTTTCCGCAGTGGCAAAACGTGAGGCTGCCCCCAGCGGAATGATCCCAAACATTCCAGACCTCATCACTCGTAGAGAACTACGCGACATTGTCGAATTCGTTGCGTCCCTACAGTAGCGGCCCCGATCTCTTTCACTCCGCCAGGGACAACACTGTCCCAGGCTAGAGTGCAGGCTGAGAGATCTTCGTCCTCAATCCCTCACCTCGGCTTTTTGGGGTATCGCGTGTATTTCCGGACCGAAGAAATGTTCTCGTGAACGCGTGCCACAGGCGGCGTAAAGCGTCGACTTCATCTTCGTAGGAAAGGCTATCAGCAAAGCCGCCTGGCGTCTTATTTACATCCACAATGTAAATACGCCCATTCTTACGATCCCGTAACACATCCAGCTCCCCGTACTCCACTGGAAAGCTTCTACAAAAGGTATTAATACGCGCCATTTCTTGCCGACTAAACACATCTCTTGTTTCCACTATTCGCACGCTTGAATTAGCAATCCCGAAACGCTCATTCATTGGACGATATTTCACATACACAAACGGTATATTATCACCAAAGAACGGGACCCTTAAATCCTCCACCGTCTCAGAATCAATCGCATTATCAATAAGCCGCATATACACCTTCCCTAAAATCGGATTATCAACAGGGCACTGCACCACTCGCCCATCGTGCAGCGCATTATCGTCCCCCTTTTCAACTGCAAGCCCTTGATGAACCTGCGGATCCACAAATCCAGAGTACCCAAACACCTCGCAAAACACCGCTTCCACATTCATCTTTGAAATATCAATACATCCACCATTAATGACCTTGCTTTCACCCATCGCAGCAAGCAATTCGCTGGGATAGAAATTTTTAGTAGAATCAATCCAATAAAAAGCAATCCGTTTACCTTTAGGTGAAACATTAGTCGTGGGGCGCGCCCCACATAACATAATCAACTTCCTCAAGATATAATTCAGTTTGGGGATTTCTGGACTACAGACTACGGTCCGGCTACCGAAGTGATACCCCCATAACCGACTCACGAGCCAACAGGACTGAGCCCACCAACGATCGCCGTCAAACTTCCGTGTCATCCACACCAATCGCAGGACGTAATAGCGATACTCCGCAAAACGCTCGGGCGCTTTTAGAATATAACGAAGAGAAGCGACAACAGAATCCGGCGCACGTTTTCTCACTAGAGACACCAGCGCTGCCTGTAGTTCGTAGAAAAATGCAAACCTTCGGGGCATCCCGCTGTGCCCTAACTGCCCCACACCGCAATAAACCGAGCCCTCACTCGCCCCCCCCTGACCCGAGGCGTCACCGCCAAAATTTGAATTCATACCTACGGAATCGTTTTCGCGATCTCGACTGAGCGCCCAGACGCAGGTAAACAAAATCCAAAATGAGCTGGCATCGCCTCAGTCTCGGCGCGAAGCAACTTGAGTGACATCTATAGCACGCAGCTAGGCGACGGATAAATCAACTCCCAACACACGAAACCACAGATAAACTCTGTCAATCTTAGACAAGAACCTACTTGGGCCCAAATCCTGCTTCCTTTACAATTTGTATGAATAGCCAGCACACTCGCATCTGGATCACACTCTGGGCAATCTCTAGTGCCAGCGCACTTTCCGCCCCGATTCGCAACCTCGTATTTACAGAGGTGATTAAGGATGTGGCTATTTTCGATGTTGCAACAAAAAAGGAAGTTCCTGCAAAAGTGGGGGATACATTAGTTCCCCCAAATGTTCTGAAAACAGGCGCTGACTCCCGGGCGGAACTTGTCGCTGAGGACAAAACAGTGACACGCGTTGGATCCAATACCGTATTCTCCATGGATGCGAACAGTCGGGATGTAAACCTTGGCCAGGGAAGCGTTCTGTTTCACTCACAAACAGGCAAAGGGGGCGGTAATATTAAGAGCGCCGGCGCAACGGCATCGGTTCTGGGAACTACTTTGATCGTTGGCGCCAATCCAAGTGGCGGATTCAAGACAATGCTACTCGAGGGCAAGGGGCAAATAACTGGCCCCGGCGGGAGTCAGGTTAAACTGGCCGCAGGTCAGCTCTCGTTCTCAATGCCCGGCCAGAAACCGTCAGTCCCCCTAAACTTCGCTCTCAAAGGGCAAGTCGGGTCTTCCAAGTTGGTGAACGGCTTTTCGAAACCCGTGGCATCTATCGCTAAAATCGATGCAGCCATAGCAAAACAAGAAAAAGACCGCGCCAGTGGTAAGCTCGGCGATACAGGACTAGTCATTGGTGACCGTCCAGACACCGCCTTCAAAATCGATCCGTCTGTGATTAGAGAAATTACCATAGTCACACACGAACAGGTAACCCAACCACCTCAGGATCTGCCCTCTCTGACCAAACTGGATCCACGTTATGTGCAAGCCGTGGCGAAGAGTTTGAGTCTCACCAGCCAGTTTGGGGAAAGCACAGACGCCCAACACATTTTCGGAATCGATGGCAGCGGAGGAAATGGCGGCAAGGGCCAGGACAGCTACGCTTTACCCAAGAATATTCCCGGAAACCAAGAGGGACATGGACTTCATTCAATGTTGATTGGAAAAGACATCGAATTCACATCCTCCATCCCCGGTTATTTCATTCCCACTCGAGTCGACATTGAAGCAGATACCAACCACGCCGCAGTCGTTGCCCTCAACAATCTTTCCGTCGGTACCAGTTTGGAATTCTTAGGACTCTCAGCACCTTACGCAGATCAAATCATTTTGGTGAATCCGGACGGCAAACAGGAAATCTCTTCGGTAGAGAAATGGCGTCCCCTCACCCAATTGCTCCTCTCCGCTGGAAATACCATCACTATGGCGCAAAGCACCACGTTAAGAGCGGCAGTGCCATTGTTCGAGATTTTCGCCGGAGGTGGGTCGTTCAGCCCTGATGTAAATTTCACATTCACTCCGGGGACTCCTTCCAACACTCCGGTTATCGACTGGACCGGAACAGGACTCGTAAACGAATACAGCTCGGATAGTTCCCTCCTGACTGGACGGATTCGCCTCACAGCTCCATCCATTTCGCTCACCGATTCCGCTATTCGCGCCAGCTCCACGGAATCCATCGACGATATCACCAAGAAATCCTCACCTTCGGTTGAGGTAGTAGCCACGGACGGAGACCTGACCGTTAAGAATAACGGAGTGCCAGTGAAACTCCCTCTTGGATTCCCAACTCCTGAGGATCTCTCAATCACAGGTTATTCGGTGAAACTCACATCCAAGACCAAGGGTGTCTCACTGACCAACGTTCCGATCGCAGCCAATCACATCGAAATCACAGCAGGCACCGACATTACCCTCGATCGAGTCAGAACATCCTCGGATTTCACGATCACCGCAAAGACAGCAAACCGCACCTTTACGGCCACTGCCCAACGAAACCTGACCATTATCGACAGCGATATTCAGGCCGTTGCAAATCTGGGCGACGTCAATCAGTTGCTCTCCATCAACCTCACTGCGACTACCGGTGATGTGACAATCGGCAATGAACCCGCCGCTCCTGAGATCACTACCAAACAGGTAATCGAGACCCGCACGGTCTTCACGACCCAAGCAGTGAACATCACCGCCGGCGGAAAGATCGACATCAACGGACTGACTCACAAGGCAGCCGACTCAACGAAGAGCTCCTTTACGGCCAACGCTCGAGACAAAGTGAGCCTGAACAACGTGGACCTCTCCCAAACCCAGACTGTTGCTATCGGAGCTAATACCGTTGTGCTCACAGATACACAGTTTAAAGACGGCTCCACCGTTAACCTCACTTCGCAACAACACCTCGTGGCCGCCAACCCTGGAACCAACCAGGGTGTCAAAAACGGTATGGTGAACTTCATCCGAAACGTCTTCTACGGGAACACGGAGGTCAAATTGCCAAACACCTCCGATATGAACCACCAAGCGTTCCAATCAGCGGCCCAACAAGCTGGCAAAAATCTCAGCGGCATCAATATCAAGTAGCCCTGGAAAAACTCAATCGATCCCCTCCCCTTCTTTGCTTCGGCGAAGAAGGGGATTTTTTTGCTCAAACGTCCTTGGTTTGAGGCCCCCTCACCAAACCACAAAAAAAGGCGTGTCCCCGTTTCCGGAAGGCACGCCTTTCTTAAATTGCGACGTTATTTCAGAGCATTCACTGCATCAATCACGCCCTGCGCTGTGATACCAAACTTTTCCATCACAACGTTACCAGGCGCGCTGATACCGAAGCGCTCCAATCCAATCACTACACCATCCAAACCAACGTAACGGAACCAGGCGTCTTTAACCCCAGCTTCAATCGCTACGCGGCGACGGCATGAACAAGGCAATACCGATTTGCGGTACTCTTCGCTCTGTTTGTTGAAGATTTCCATCGAAGGCATGGAGACCACACGGACTCCATCACCCAACTTCTTGGCAGCGTCAACCGCATGCTGCAGCTCACTTCCAGCCGCGAGAAGGATGGTCTTCAATTCTCCTGTTTCCTTGTGGAAGATGTAGCCGCCCTTCAGTGTACCTTCACGACGCTCCTTGGCAGACAAATCGTTCTGCATCGGAACCGCCTGACGCGAAAGTGCAAGCAACGTCGGTCCGTCCGTACGAGAAAACGCGGCGGCGAATGCACCAGCGGTTTCTTCAGGATCCCCGGGACGAATTACGTTCAAGTTCGGGATAACCCGGAGACCGGTCACAGTCTCAACAGGCTGATGGGTTGGGCCATCTTCACCCACTCCGATGGAGTCGTGAGTGAAGATATAAACCACAGGCAAATGCGAAAGCGCAGCGATACGAATCGAAGGACGCGCGTAATCAGCAAAAACGAGGAATGTCGCTCCACTCGCGTGGAAAATTCCATCGTAAGCAAAACCGTTCATGATCGCAGCCATCCCGTGCTCGCGAATCCCGTAACGAATATTGCGTCCTGCGTAATCCTTGGACGAGAAATCGTTACCACCGGCGATGTAGTTGAGCGTTGAGCCGTAAAGGTCAGCGCTTCCAGAGACAGCAAGCGGCATGGCTGCAGCCACAGGCTGCAACACATCAGAACCAGCTTTACGAGTAGCGATCTTCGAATCCGCAGCGAACGCAGGAATCTGATTCAACAACTCGAGAGCCGATGGGGTCTTCTTCGCGATACCATCCGCAAGCAACTGAGCTTGGGCTGGGTTCGCAGCGCTCCACGCAGCAAAAGTGGCTTTCCACTCAGCGTGTTTCGCGGCGAGCGCCTTTTGGTGTTCTGCGAAGAAGGCGTGTGTTTCAGCGGACACATAGAAGTGCTCATGCTCAGGAAGGCCGAGCGCTTTGCGTGCTCCTTCGATAAATTTAGCACCACCTTCACCGTGTGCTTTTGCTGTTCCTGCGACTTCAGGAATTCCTTTTCCAATCAGAGTCTTGGCAACAATGAGGTGCGGTTTCCCGTGAGTTTCTTTGGCCTTCTCGATCGCCTTTGCAATCGCAACAAAATCGTGACCGTCGATCGTCTGAACTTCCCAACCGTAAGCCTCATAACGCTTAGCGGTATCTTCACACTGCGATGCACTTGCCATCGCGTCGAGAGTGACGTCGTTCGAATCGTAAATGAGAATCAGGTTGTCGAGATGTGCATGCGCCGCAAATGCCGAAGCCTCTGCGGAAACGCCTTCCTGAAGACATCCGTCTCCAGCCAGCACAATCACGTGATTATCAAAAATGGTGTGTGCAGGTGTGTTAAAACGAGCTGCCGCCATCTTCTGTGAAGCAGCAATCCCAACAGCGTTAGCGACGCCCTGTCCCAAAGGACCGGTGGTACACTCGACGCCTTCTGTTTCAAAACTTTCAGGATGCCCAGGGGTCCTCGAGCCGAGCTTGCGGAAGGATTTCACCTGATCGATGGTTACCTGCTTATATCCAGCAAGATGCAACCAACCGTAAAGGAACATGGATCCATGACCCGCAGAAAGGACAAAACGGTCACGGTTCAACCAACGAGGCTCAGCGGGATCGTAGCTGAGAGCTTGTCCGAAAAGCACTGCACCGATTTCGGCACACCCTAGGGGAAGGCCCAGGTGACCAGAGTTACAGGCATGTACGGCGTCCATTGCCAATCCACGGGCTTCCGTGGCGGCACGTTGCAGGGCTTCAGTCGGGAGATTCATAGTTAATCTAGAGAACGCCAAGGGTAGGAAGCACCCCTAAGGTGTCAAGGCAGGGGCAACGTCAAACGCGCATTTTGTCTCATTTTTTACGAAATTCGCCCTTGTTCACGTACCCGAAACGTAAGCGTAACGACTGTCGACATCTCATCCGCAGTCTTCATAGAAAAAAGCGCCCCCCGGAAAAACCAGAGGACGCTTTGGTAACTTTACTAATCAAGCTAGTGCGCTAAGGGCACATATCTCCCCGACCTACTTAGCCGCAGGCTCAGGCGTTTTGGGTTTTGGTGGCTGCTTGGGATCTAGGTTAGCCTTCAATTCCTCTTCAGAAACTGCCGACTCCACTCCCGTCGCAGGCACCTCCGCCTTCGCCGTCCAAAGAATCGCATTCAGCACCAATTTGCGCTGATCGTTATTCCCCCACCCCGCGTGAAAATGACCACCAGTGAACCCGAAGCCGCGTCCGCCGTCTTCACGATCTACGGTCCAAGCCACGTGTTGAGGCGCTTTTAATTCCAACACATCCCGTTTCTGATCCGGATTCCCAGAGTGGGAACCTTCACCACGCTCGGTTGTAGAGGTGGGAGGCACATCTGAGAGAATCGGGGTGACACGCTTCATTCCTTCACGAAAACGCATATGGTAGTACCACTCGTCATTCGTACTAAAAGGCTTAACACCGCTGCTAATCGGATGTTTGGGAAGCTCCTTAAAATCGGCAGTCCAATGCGGATTCACAGACCAGAACTGTTCAAAATAACCACCTAAACCATCCTTCAATTCCTTTGCTCCAACTCCCTTGGATGTCCGCGCAGGATTAAACACCGTTTGTTTGCCGGGTTTTCCATCGGCATTTCGCACAAATTCAGGCCAGTTCTCAGGCTCATAAGCTGGCTCGACTGCGTAATGTAAACAAACCAAGCCGCACCCACGCTTCAATTGCTCCGCTACTTGATCAAAATGCCCGCTCGCCACGTGCCCTCCACCTCCATCGGAATACATCACAATTGTGTCCGCTTTCTTAATGACGGCTTCTTCAGGCCACTGCCCCCCCAGCGAAATCTGGACATCCACACGATCCGCAGCGCCTTCTTTTAGGCATTTGGCCAACAATTGTACCCCTGCGTTGTGTTCATGTTGTCCGGGGCCGTGACTCGGTTTACCGGCAATCAAAAGAACATTCTTTTTGGCGGTTTCTGCGGCAGATCCAACAGAAACGAAGCCAGCTAGACTCAAAACAAGGAGGGAAATAGGGGTTTTCATAGAAATACTCTCAGGGTGTAAAGCCACGAGGCCACAAAAGCATAGAGCTCTTGTGGCCTCACCCCTTATTTAGAATTCAAAAAATCCTTATTTTGCAGGCGAGAGAACGAGGTCTTTAAACTCCACCACCATCGGAGCCCCAGCGTGCATCTGAAGCGCCAAAATCCCTTCTTTTGCTCCAGCTTCATCTTCGTCGATAATGTCCACCGTCTGCTTTCCATTGATGAACTGTTGAAGGTGATTTCCTTTCGCAATCACAACATAATCATTCCATTCGGTAATGTGAATCGCAGCCTGAATTTCATCACTTACCCCAACTGATCCAGTCACCTCGATTTTGGGTTTCTTGGGATTTTCGGGGTTCGCACGAATCACCACTTTTTCACCACGTTTTGCTAAAATCCCACGGCCCTTTTCTTCGTAGTTAATACCACTGTACGTTTTGCCCGCTTCAAAATCTGCCTGATAACCGCTCACAATCGGACCGTCTGGTCCCGCGGGCAGCTCCTTGCTGCGATATTGAATTCCAGAGTTACCCCAGGGAGTCGTAATACGAAACTTCGCGTGTAGCTCAAAATCCCCCACGGTTCCGCCTTTCCAGACAAGGAACGTATTGTGTTTGAGTGTGCTTTTCTCAGGTTTCTCGGGATCAGGAACCGTTTCACCGTGGATAACACCATCCTTCACAGACCACAGGGCAGTGTTGCCTTCCCAACCGGAGAGGTCTTTACCGTTAAAAAGGTTTTGTTCTTGGGCAAAAGCCGAGACACCCAAAGCAAGTAGGGTAACGAGGGAGGAAGCGATTTTCATAAAAAGCGATTAACTACGCGTAGTTCTATCGTTTCACGAAACCATTCTTAGAACAAAACGTGAATTTTTATGAGCGGCTCTTTCGCCTATTTGTTTTCGACCGTTTGCCCTGTCGTTAACGCCTTCATCGCCTCTTCCGGAATCACTCCACGCTTAAACGGATTCGGCCCGTCCACAAAATGAACGTCGCTTTCTTCCGGAATACTCCCCTCCAACCCCACACTCCAATACACAGCATTCACGATTAGGCGCCGAAACCCTTCACTCTCCCAATCCGCTTTACCCGCCATGGCACCTCCCATGGTCGTCGTAAATACCCGGCCGGTTTTGCCGTCAGCTCCCGTATACGTCTTGGTCCAAGCCACCGGCATCATTGGATCGTTTTTATCCACAATATTTCCAGTCTTCGCATCGGGTGCAGCAGTCGCAGCAGGATCCAATGAATCCATCCCCACCAACACCTGCCCCAAAACTAACGGAGTAGCTCCCTCCAGAGGCAATCGAACCGCATAAACATCGGTCGGCCCATAAATCTCCGGACCGCTAATCCCCCTCAGGATGGGATGCGATTCCGCTCCGGGAGCAACGACCCCACGTGTCGATTGCTGCCCGTGCCGACCATGATGAGCGATCCACGTTTCCCCCAAAATCTGCCGTCCAAATCCCCCCAAAAATGCCTCGCCTTGGTTATTCCAAGAGTATTTGGCGTACGGGCTAGCGCTGTCTTTGGAATAAGCAAACGCATGCGTCGCGGTACGCAACCCGATGACCGGCCGCCCCGAATCCAAATAATCGACTATCTCCTTCATTTGGGAATCCTCGAGCTCACGGAACCGGGTAAACACCACCATCGCATCCGCGTCCCTGAGCGCTTCCAGTCCGGGAATGTTCTTTTTTTCCCCAGCATCGATCGCACCCGTAGTCGGGTTAATGGCAAACAGTACGGTTGCACGAAAGCCATGTCGCTCCGACAAAATCCGGGCAAGGAGAGGCATCCCTTCTTCCGAGTGGTATTCGTCATCGCCAGTCACGAATACGATCTTTTTCCCAATCCCCGGCCCTTGTTTCCCTTCAAACACCACGGGTGCAGCCAACAAGCTGGAGACACCTGCTGTTACGGAAAACGCAGCTACCAGGGAAAAAAGAGTGCTCTTCGTCATAGTCAAAATTTGAGAACGCGCATGAAACAACGTTTCAGATCGTTTTTGCACTCTGAAACCAACTCGTCCCCCTCGATCCTCCCGAGCAAGCAACGCTCCCGATTGCCACCTCTAAGGATCCACACCGTCCCCGGTCATCCTGTTTAACCTCTTTCGCCAATGCGCGCCCCCCTTACCACTTCCATTTCCCTTCTGCTCACTCTAAGCGGCTTTTCTCAGACGGTAATTTCCAAAAGCCCTCCCACTGGAATCGAGATCCCCCAAAAAGACCGAGAGGAACTCGTTAGCGCCGCCAAAACCCTTCAGGCAGAGATCACAAGCCTCAGTAAACCCGGTGCACTCCCCCCCAATTTGCAGGAACTTCTAGTCGATGTAGAAATCTTCTCGAAGGCGGTTCTATGGGCCGCGGAACTCGATGAGTTTTATAATTTAAAGGACATCCCCGCCGCTCGAAAACTTCTCCAGGAAGGCAATGCCCGCCTTGCCGCACTCAAAGCAGGCGAGGCTCCCTGGACCAAAGCCAAGGGTGCAGTCGTTCGTGGTTACCGCTCGAAAATCGACGGCTCCGTTCAACCCTACGGCCTCTACATAGCAGAAGATGCACCGGCCTCCGGAGGCCGTATGGACATCTGGCTCCACGGAAGAAACGACAACCTTACCGAACTCTCGTTCATTAATGGGCGCCTCACCAGTAAAGGAGACTTCACTCCCGCAAAAACGATCGTGCTGCACCCCTACGGGCGTTTCTGCAACGGCTTCAAATTTGCAGGAGAAACCGATGTCCTCGAGGTTACCGAAGAAATTATCCGGCAATACCACATCGATCGTGACCACGTGGCGATCCGCGGATTTTCGATGGGAGGCGCAGGCACCTGGCACTTGGGAGCTCACCACGCCAATCGTTGGTCAGCAATTGCCCCAGGGGCTGGGTTTGTAGAAACCGCCGAGTACGCAAAAGTGTTCGATGCCGGAAAAACTCCACCACCCTGGTGGGAGCAAGTCCTCTGGCGTCTTTACGATGTCCCAGGCTACGCGATGAACCTCACCAACCGCCCCACCATCGCTTACTCGGGTGAAATCGATCCGCAAAAACGAGCAGCTGACAAAATGGTCGAAGCCCTCGCCAAAGTCGGTGCCGAAATCCCGCATCTCATCGGCCCGAATACCGCCCACAAATATCATCCGGAAACCAAACTCAAACTCATCGAGCTTGTAGATGCCGCCGCCGAAAAAGGCCGTCCTCTTGCGCCAGAAAACGTAAGACTGGAGACATACACACTCCGATACAACACGATGGATTGGGTTCGAATCAACGACCTCACGCGTCATTGGGAACACGCCTCGGTCGAGGCTTCCAAAAAGGGGTCGGGTCAAATCGAACTCAAAACAAAGGGCATTCAAGCGCTCTCCCTAACTCCTCCCAAAAGCTGGGCTGACTCGGCCACTTGGTCGCTCGTGATTAACGGCCAAAACCTGACCGCGAAAGCAACGCCCACCGGCGTTCATCTACGCGAACAAAACGGCAAGTGGATCAGCACCGCTACCGCTGACGAAGGCGCCTCGGCTTTGCGCAAACAATCCGGACTTCAGGGGCCCATCGACGATGCATTCACCGACAGCTTCGTTTTTGTGCGCCCCACAGGCCACTCCACTCACCCCAAAGTCGATGCCTGGGCCAAAGCGGAGTTGGAAATGGCCATCACCAAGTGGCGCATCAATTTCAGAGGCGACGCCCGCGTCATCGACGACGTTCAAGTCACTCCCAAACTCATGGCCTCCGCAAATCTGGTGCTTTGGGGCGACGCAGAGTCCAACAGCGTCATCGCGGATCTTTTACCGAAACTTCCATTTCAGTGGAACAAACAACAATTGTCCCTGGGAGGCGCAACCTACGACGCCGACACTCACGCTCCGATCCTGATCTATCCCAATCCCAAGGCGCCGAGCCGCTACGTTGTGCTGAATAGCTCCTACACATTCAGACAGGGCAGCAATGGGACCAACGCACTCCAGACACCTAAACTTCCCGATTGGGCTGTGGTCGATATCCAAACGCCCCCCAATGAAAGCTGGCCCGGACTCATCCCTGATGCCGGATTTTTTGATGAACAATGGCAGCTTCCAAAGCGCTAAGTATCCTACCAACATTCGGATCTCATTTTCCCCTATCCATTTTACCTCCCATGATTAATCCACGCTGGCTCCTCCCATCCATCGCACTTGTCGCATCCGCCACGCCCAGTTTCGCGCATCACGTCGAAACCGACATGTTGGACGCGGCAAACCATTTCATCGCAACACTGACACCGGAACAGTTTCAAAAAGCCTCGTTCAAGATGGAAGACGCGGAACGCAAAAACTGGCATTTTATTCCGCGCCCTCGCCTCGGTTTGACGCTCAAAGAAATGACGCCTGAACAACGTCTCGTGGCTCAAGCACTACTTGCCTCGGGCATGAGTTCGCGTGGCTACAGTAAAGCCACCACCATCATGAGCCTTGAGGCGCTTCTTGCAGAAATCGAACGCGGACAAACCGGCAAACCCGTTCGCGATCCGGAAATGTACTTCTTTTCGATTTTCGGCACCCCATCAGCCGACAAACCGTGGGCATGGCGCGTAGAAGGCCATCACCTTTCCCTCAACTTCACTTGTTCCGGACACGGAGCAGCAGCAACGCCATCATTTTATGGCTCGAATCCCGGTGAGGTCCGTCAGGGACCTCGAGCCGGACTTCGTGTACTGGGGCGTGAAGAAGACTTGGGCCGCGAACTGATCAAATCGCTCTCCGCCGACCAGCAAAAGGTTGCAATCATTTCAACCGAAGCGCCCAAAGACGTGCTGAACGATCCCAAACGGGAAGGATACACCAGTCCTGAAGGTGTCGCAGTAGGCTCGCTGACACCCGCTCAGCAGACCATTGCGGAACAAATCATCCGCGAATATCTCGGCCGCCATCGCCCCGAAATCGAAGGCGCCGAATGGGATCGAATCAAGGCATCGGACTGGAACACAGTGAAGTTTGCGTGGGCCGGAGGCATCGAGCCCGGACAAGGCCATTACTACAGGGTTCAGGGTAAGACTTTTATTCTGGAATTCGATAACACCCAGAACGAAGCGAATCATCCGCATTGCGCCTGGCGGGATACCGAGCGCGACTTCGGGATGGATCTACTCAAGGAACATTACGCCAAAGAACACAGCAAATAGCATTCCACCACAGTTACTTATGATCATTCACAACGTTTACTTCTGGCTCAAAAAAGATCTCACCGCCGAACAACGCGCCACATTCGAAGCTGAGCTCCTTCAATTAGCCAAAATTCCGTACCTCGCCCACGCGTCCGTCGGAAGACCAGCTCCCACGGAAGAACGCCCCGTCACCGATCACTCGTTTGATTACACAAGTTCCCTGCAGTTCAAGACGATGGCTGACCACGAGCACTACCAACGTGGGTGTGAACTGCATCAGCGCTTTGTGAGTATCTGCAAACCTTTCTTCGATCGAGTCGTCGTGTACGACAACACTCCGCTGATCTAGCCCTTTCCAATTAGAGGAAGCCTCTAACTCGCCGGGGATAAGGCCTCGGCGAGTATTTCGGAAAGTCGGTCAAACTCACCTATGGAGTTGTAGTAGTGCGGGCTAAACCGGAGATATTCGTTCCCTGCGCGGTCATAACGTAAAGAGGCCGTGACCCCGGCTTTTTCGAGGCTCCGAAACAACTCCGACGCCTTCACCATTGGATGAGAAACGGTTGTAATACCGCTGCTGGTAGGACCGTTTCGAGGTCCCGTGGAGACAAAACCCAATGCATCCAATCGCTCTAAGAGAGCCGCTTTGAGTTCCAAAATTCGGGAAGCGACATTGGAAATTCCGACCTCTTGCAACAGGTCGATTGCGGCCTTCATGCCATACATCCCGCTGGTATTTAAAACACCCGGCTCATAACGCTGAGCCGTTGGGACGAACTCAATACAGTCCTGCGCTAAAAATCTGGGGCTATTGACATTCCACGCTCCAAGCAAAGTTGGCCGAACGGTATCAAACAATCGTTCGGCAACGTAGACGATGCCCATCGCCATCGGTCCCAAGAGCCATTTGTGAGCGTCCGCACTTAACAAATCGACGTTGGCCTTCACGACATCCAAGGGAAACGCCCCCAAAGTCTGAATTGCGTCTAAAGCAAAAATGATCCCCCGCTCACGCAGGAGCGCTCCAATGGATTCCACATCCAAGCGGTAGCCGTTAAAAAAATGACAACTCGCCAACGCCACCAAGCGCGTTCTGGGACTGAGAGCCGACAAGATACGCTCCGGGGTTATTTCCCCCGGCGCGTCTGGACGCAACAGGTGAACCACCACACCGCGCCGGCGTAGTTCGAGCCAAGGATAAACATTGGCCGGATAATCATCCGCATAACAAACCACCTCGTCCCCCGGCGCCCAATCGATGCCATTTGCAAACAGGCTCAAGCCCAGAGACGTCGGCCCCAGCAAAGCGACCTCCTGCCACTTCGCGCCGATCAAATTCGCGCAAGCCTCGCGGCAAGCTCTCATATCCCGAAGGACCTCACCAAACTCTTGGGGTTTTCCCGCAGATTGCATGGCATAATTAGCCATTGCTTCCGCGGCCACCCGAGGCAAGGCAGTGACTGCGGCGTGAGCCAAAAAGATGCCTTCCCCACAGACCGGAAACTCACGAATTCGAGCGGATTCGTCCGCAAACAGAGGCGCGCTCATATCTCCTAAAATCGGTTTGGATTCGTGCCAGATATACAGCCGAGCGATCTATGCGACCTACTGACGACGTGCCGCTTTCCCCTCTTCGATCAGCTCCCAAAACTTCCGCTGACGAGCCAATTCGCCATCCTCGGCAGGCATGGGCAGAGCGGCTCGAAACAGAAAATCGCGGATCGTGTTCTTATGGAGAACTCGATGCACGGTGATACCTTCGAGCGCCTTTTCGAAATAAATCCGGTAATCATTCACCCGATAACGGTAGAGCTGTTTTCCGTCGCGTTCGATTACCCCAAACTGTTCGGGATCGGCTTTTCCCAGCTCTTCTGGGAGCAATTGGAAATCGGCGAGCAATTCCAACTGAAGCTCCGTAGGTAAGGCGGACATTTCTGCCGCGCTGATTTCATTAAAGACGATCTGAAACATAAACAACGCCGATCAAATTGCGCTCTGCATCGAAGGTTTTCGCCTCGATTCACAGGCTACATTGCCCACAAACGCTTCACCTCACGGAATGCTTCGGAGGCTCGAGCCATGTCCCCTTCCTGCTCATAAACATAAGCAATACGGATCCATGCATCCACGGATTGGTGATCCAGACGAACCGCTTCCTGGAACGCCACGAGTGCTTCCCCATTTTGTTCATCGCGAAGCCGCTCCCGCCCTCTCTCAACCGCGTCTTTCGCTTGTTGGCGAACTTTCACGGATCGCTCCATTTCCGCTTTTTTCCGCTGGGCGATCTTCTCCGCAGTATTCTCCTTTTTTATCTGCGGCTCCGGCTGCGCCATAACCACCGGGGGCTTTACCCGAGCTGGATGACATGCCACTCCTGCGAGTAACAAAGCAAAAGCAAGGGAGAGTCTAGGTTTCATGAGGCATTGCATTGAACACCATGCCTCCTCTCAGCTCAACCTGAATCCCAACGCCCTCCCCTCGACAAATCCTGCCGGCGGCCCCAAATTCAGCATCCCATGCAAGCTAAACCCATCCCTTACGCCAAAATTGCCGGTATCGCTGGTGTCGTCCTTGGGGAAATCTACATGGTTTTTACGGTCGGAAGCCCTCGCCTTAAGGATGTCGATATTCCAACCACCTCCGTATTGCTGCGTATGCTCGCCGCTTCGCCCTTTTTTGCCGGATTCGGCCTCGCGGTAGGGACAGGAATTGGACTGCTTCTGGACGGCCTGCTGAACAAGAAGTCGCCCAAGCTGCCTTCCAATGACACCCCGGATAAATAAGCCCGCCTAGGTAGATTCCCTTGCCCCAAGATTCCCCCCCTTTACACTGATCGTTCTCAATATTTCACACCCCGCCTATTAGTGGGCCTTCAAAAAAGCCCTCGCAACTCGTTGCCTCTCGTTTTTCACTTCCACCCCTCATGTCGAAGCGCAGTCAATTTTTTATACTCCCACTCTCCGAGCCACGTCCTCCGAGTGGCTTGACTGTATTTCTCCTCCTTTTTCCATCCCTCTACCTACCGTTTCTCTGGCTACCTTTCGAACAAGGCCCATGGGACGCAAAACGCTGGTTCTGGCTAAAATCCCTACCCGCTTTGCCCGGTATCTTCGTTCAGACGCTCGGTATCCTCGACTCGTTAGCTCCTGCCGTCAGTTACACAGCTATGAGTGTGGCCACGCTAGCTCTCCTGATTATTGCCTGCCTCATCGGGCGCCAAAGCCGCGGCAGCCTTGTCTTCTCCTTCTTTTTATTAATCGTGATCTCCGGCTGGAATTCTTGGCTCGCCTACCAAAGCTTCCACAACATCTAACGAACGCCCCGCCTTTCGCCGGGCTCTTTTTCGATGAAATTTCCGCCTCTCGATTTTTCACAAATCCGAACGTTCCCGGTCGCGGACCGCGCCAACAAAGTCGAATTAGAGGCCTTCGGTCAGCCCCACAAAGCTCGCTCCAGCTTTGCTCAGTTCTTCAGCTCACTCCCCAGTTTCCTAGCCGTAAACGATCTGCGTGCAATCGTTTCTGCCATCGTACAAGCCGTCAGAAACAAGCGTCCGGTGCTTTTAATGATGGGCGCTCACGTCATTAAGGTCGGAATGAACCCCATTCTCCTGGACGCCATGCGTCGCGGAATCATCTCGGCGATTGGACTCAATGGGGCAGGCGCCATTCACGATTTCGAGCTCTGTTATCAGGGAGAAACAAGTGAAGACGTCCAAAAAGGACTTAATGAAGGCATGTTCGGCATGGCCGAGGAAACAGGAAGTCTCATGAATGCCGCCCTCAAAAATGGCATGTCCCAGGGACTTGGCGCAGGCCGCGCCTTAGGTGAAGCGACCGTTTCTTTTCCAAATCGACACCTCTCGATTCTCGCAACAGCCGTAGATCTCGACATCCCGGTGACCGTGCATATCGCTGTTGGAACGGATATTATTCACCAACACCCGTCCTGCAATGGGGCTGCGTTAGGGGAAGGTAGTTACCGCGACTTTCAAACTTTCGCCGCAGTTTGCGCCCAACTGGAAGGCGGCGTCGTACTCAACGTAGGAAGCGCGGTCATCATGCCCGAAGTTTTCCTCAAAGCACTCACGGTTGCCCGGAACCTTGGGAATAAAGTGGAGAAATTCACCACCGCCACCTTCGATATGACCCGTCACTATCGGCCAAGTGAAAACGTCCAACGCCGTCCAACCGCACTTGGCGGCAAAGGTTATTACATTGTGGGCCACCATGAATTAAACCTACCGCTCCTTTTCGCTGCGGTAATTGACCAATTAGAATCCGATTCTCATGCGTCGCTCTAGAGTAGACCAAATCCTGCCCGCCTCCTCCCGTATTCTGGTGATCGGAGAGATGATTCTCGATGAGTTCATCTGGGGAAAAGTATCACGCATTTCTCCTGAGGCTCCCGTTCCTGTCGTCGAAGTCATCAAAGAAACGTACGACGCCGGGGGCGCGGCAAACGTCGCACGAAACCTCCGTGAAATCGTACAACATGTCGAAATCATGGGCCTTTCCGGCGACGGACCAGATGCCGAGCGCCTCAAATCAATCCTCGTCGCCCACGACATTCATCTCGATCCCGCCCTCCACGATTCGACTTATCCGACCATCCGTAAAACGAGAATCGTGGCCCGTACCCAGCAGGTCGTTCGTGTAGACCGGGAAAAACGCACTCCCCTCGCCCCCGAACATCGCGCCCGCGCCCTGGAACGTTTCAATCAGCTCCTCCCCTCTCTTCAGGCAGTGATTTTAGAAGACTACGACAAAGGGCTATTCGATCAGGAATTCGCCGATGCCCTCGTATCGAGCGCAAGGAAAGCCAACGTGCCCGTGATGGTGGATCCAAAACCATCCAACCCAATCCACTGGCACCGCGTCACTGGGGTCACCCCCAATCGACTCGAAGCCTTTAATGCCGCAGGGATTCCCTGGAGCGATCCAATTGATCCTCCATTGGAAGACACCGCTCTCCTTCGAGTCGGTGAAACGCTTCTCCAACTCTGGGAATGCGATCTTGTCCTAGTCACATTGAGCGAACACGGGATGCTACTTTTTCAGCCCAATACTCCCCCCTATCATATTCCCACCCGGGCTCAGGAAGTGTTCGACGTATCTGGCGCTGGCGACACCGCAATCGCAGTGTTTACCGCGGCAATTGCAGGAGGAGCCACTCCCATCGAGGCCGCTGAAGTCAGCAATCACGCAAGCGGCATCGTTGTTGGAAAATTGGGCACGGCCACTGTTTCTCGAGACGAGTTGCTCTCGAGTTTTTCGGAGTAAAAGAGCTCGCACCGAGACTCGGTTCCCAGATTTCCGTAAAGCCCTCCATGGCAACAACGCAAACAATCAAACGCCCCGCTGTCTTCGTAGACAGAGATGGTACGGTCATGGAAGAGGTTCACTATTGCCGCGAACCGGACAAAGTACGTTTGTTTCCTGGAGTTTCCGATGCACTCAAAGCACTCAAGGCAGCAGGGTTTTATGTCATTTTGGTAACAAATCAGAGCGGAATTGCCCGAGGCAGTATTAGTTTGCCCGAATACGAAGCGGTGCATTCACGCCTCCTCGAGCTATTAGGCCCGGAAATTCTCGACGCCACATATATGTGTCCCGATGGTCCAACGGAACCATCGTTACGACGCAAGCCTGCCCCTGGAATGTTACTGGAAGCTGCCGAAGAATGGCAGATCGACTTAGCAACCTCCTGGATGATAGGTGATAAACCGGTAGATATTGAGTGTGCGGAACGTGCCGGAGTAGGCAGCATTCTCGTTCGCACAGGCTACGGAGCAACCGTAACCAATACGACTGCCAATCACGTCGCCCAAGATCTCGCCGGAGCAGTTTCGTGGATTTTGGCCCAGCGGTAACGCCAAACGGCAATCTCGCTGATTAATCAGTCTGGCGCAGGAACACTCCAGCCTCCTTGACGCTCTGTTCTTAGCCCCTTAGCTTTGCTCCGTGATTGCACGTCCTATTCTTTCCGCAGCAGCGATTGCAACCGCGACGCTGATTTTATCGCCGATCGCGACACGAGCCGATTACGTCTTTCGGCCCGGCGAAGGCTGGAAACGCGAAGGTGGAATTTTTGGATCATCGGCGCCCGTCGCAAAAACCTCGGAATTACAGCTTTCTTTAGCTGAAGACTTCGAAAAGAAGGGCGATACGGCTTCGGCTCGAGAGGCGTACACGCAACTGATCAAGAACTTCAGCCTCTCCAATCAGGCACCGGTAGCAAAGTTCCGGCTAGCCCAACTTCTGGACAAACAAGGCCAGTACGAAAGTGCATTTGAAGCTTACGACGGCTATATTTCCAAACATCCAGACGGCAAAGACTTTTCTACTGCTCTGGAGGGAATGTTTAATATCGCCAAACGTTTTATGGAAGGTGAGCGCCGGCGTTTGTTCGGGATTAAAATGTTTTCATCGAATCAGCGTGCCGAGGAGATGTTCGATACCATCCTCAAACGGGCTCCTTATTCAAACATTGCTGCGCAAGTGCTTCTCTTCCGCGGAATGGTGATGGAGCGCCAGGGAAAAGACGCAGAGGCTATCGTGACCTATCAGCAAATCATGGATCGTTTTCCCGGCGAAAAAATCGCCGAGGAAGCCCAGTACCAGATGGGTTACGTTCGGATGCGTAGCGTACGCCACGGTTCCTACGACAAGGTTGACCGCATTCGAGCCCAAGAGTCCTTCGAAGATTTCATACTCCGGTCGCCTTCAAACGAAAAATCCGCACAGGCTCGAGAGAATCTCAAGACCCTTGAGAGCAAACATTTGAATTCCATCCTAGACGCCGCCAAGTTTTACGACAAAAGCGGGAAAACAAAGGCCGCTGCGATTTACTACAAAGATGTAATCGCGGAATCCCCGGAATCTCCGGAGGGCAAATACGCGCAAAAGCGTCTCGAAATCCTCAAAGGTCAGCTCGGTGCAGATGCCGTACGAACCGGCAACGAAGCCCCTGAAAATGCTGAAAATGCGGCCTCCAAGCGACGCATGCAGGCTGCGATTAACACCGTGTCTCGACCGGATTACGTAGGGCCACAAATCAAAACCGCACCAGTCAGCCGTCCTGAATCCGGACCTGCGCTGCGCCTCTCCCCATCCGATCTTAGCCCACTTCCCGAGCCGCCGTTGCCGCTTACAGATCCCATTCTGAATCCTGAAAAAGGCACAACATCTCCCAAACAGTAGTCAGTACGATTGTTTATTATGCGTGCTCTTGGCTTTATTCCGATGGTCGGCCTGCTGTTAAGCGGATGCGCCGGCTACCATGTGGGCCCGGTGAAACCGGCTGCGTTAACCTCGATTGAGAAGGTCTCTGTATCGGCCTTCGAAAACGACACATTAGAGCCTCGGATCGAGGTTTTGATGGCAAACTCCCTGATTAAACAGCTACATCAGGATGGCACTTATAAGGTGACCTCAGAACAAGACGCCGATGCGATCATCGAAGGAGTCATTGAACGAATCGAGCGATTCCCTGCAAGAGGAGTCAAAAACGACTTCTATCAGACCAGCGAATACACTCTTGCTGTGGTAGCAAAGATTAAGGCCACCGAAAAACGAACAGGCCGTATCCTGATGGAACGATCCATCACCGGAAATTCGAGTTTCTTCGTGAATGGCCGCAACACACGTACCGCAGATGTGAATAAGGACGAGCGTCAATCTCTCCCTCTCGCCGCCGAAGATCTTGCCTCCCGTGCGGTTAGCTATCTAAGCGAAGGCTGGTAATCCCCCCGCCTGTGCTCTCTTTAATCGCCACCCCTATCGGCAATCTGGGAGACATCTCCCTACGCGCTCTTGAGACTCTCAAAAGCGCAGATCTCATTGCTGCAGAAGATACGCGCCATTCCGGCATCCTTCTCCGTCATTACGAGATCCAAAAGCCCCTGATCTCATACCACGCTCACAACGAAGCGAAACGTACGGCCGAACTCATCGTCGATCTTGAAGCCGGTCGCCATATCGCGCTCATCACCGATGCAGGAATGCCGGGCATCTCAGATCCTGGTCACCGTCTTTTGCGCCTGTGTATCGAACGCAATCTGCCGTACACGGTTATCCCTGGACCAAGCGCCGTTCTCACGGCCCTGGTTGGCTCGGGGTTTAACACGGAGACATTCTTCTTCGGTGGTTTTCTGCCCGTGAAAAGTGGTCAACGAGAGCGCGAACTGACTGCGGCCGCTGAACGTGAAGGAACCTCAATCTTCTTCGAATCCCCTCATCGCATCCTCAAGACGCTAGAAGTGGCAGCCAACCTCATGCCGACACGTAAAATGTGTGTTGCGAGAGAACTAACCAAGCAGTTCGAAGATTACCGTAAGGGACTCCCTTCTGAACTTATCGCCCACTACACGGCGCATCCCCCGAAGGGCGAAATCGTGGTCTTGGTAGACGCAGTCGATAGACGGCGTAAACACCCCTAGCGCCAACTGGCAGCAACGTTCCTCCCCTCCCTACCGAACACTCATGTCAACAGGGAGACCCCCTGAGACTCGCGGGCACTACAATCCGGGCTCCACTTCCTCCGTCTTGCGATTTCGCCGCAATAAACGGCTCACCATTTGATGCAACTTCCGAAGCGGCCAAAATAGACCGTCACAAGCCAAGGCAAAGACTCGCATTAGCACAAGCGACCATACCACCACCGGACGCAGCATCCGTTGAACCGATTCAAAACGTCCATAGACAAGAGAGATCACGATCAGAACACAGATCCCTGCAAACTTCTCGACCGAAGACACATGGCGTCCGGTACCAATCTCAAAAAACAAAATCCCCCCCACAAACCCCACCAGTAGGAAGGCTGCGTGTGCGAGAATCGGGAATTGTTGAAGCAGCTTGATGCAATAGCCCGCGACATATCGCAGGGCCAAAATCCCAATAAAAACCCCAGTACACACTACCCAGAGTTTCGGGGACAAAATCACTGCAGCGACCACATTATCAATGGATAAACTCAGATCCATGAGCTCGATCTGCAGCACCGTCTGCAACAATCCAGGCCTGTTGGCCGTCGCGTCGCCATCTTCCTCAGAATCGGCACGAGTCAAATGCGAGCACATTAGGTAAACCAAGTATAGCGCCCCAAACACCTTGATCCACTGGTTGGCAATGATCCAGTTTGTCAGCGCCAAAGCGATGCCGCGAAACACATACGCACCAATAATTCCAAGACGCAGCGCCATTTTTTGCTGCTGAGCAGGAAGATGCGACGCCATCGCAGCAATCGCCAACGCGTTATCTACGGACAAAAGCCCTTCAATAACGATCAACGAAGCAATTACGGGCAAAGCCTCCAGAATCTCAGGTTGTCCAATCACGGGGCAAAATCTATCGAAGCAGGCTGGTCGAACAACCCTTCAGATCCATTTCTCTTCCTCAAACTAATTCCGCGTTGCGAGATCCCGCGCCGGTCCTCAATATGACCTTCCGCTAAATCGAAACGCTGTGTATAAATCAACGTTTCAGACAGATCGCCGGGCCTGTAGCTCAATGGTTAGAGCAGGGGACTCATAATCCCTTGGTTGGGGGTTCAAATCCCTCCAGGCCCACTCTCCCCCCCCAGCCAGTTGAGACGCCACTTTCGCCACTTCGTCTTCCCCCCAAACCAATCACTCTCTGTTATGATCATCTCACGCACCTTTCATGCCCTATTTTTTTCGGTGTGTGCGACGCTTGCACTCTCTCTTCAAGCAGCCGAACCCCCAAGAAAACCTCATGTCTTCTTTCTCGTTGGAGAACCCGAATATCATACGGAACTGACGCTTCCTGCATTTGCTAAAGCGGAGCTCGAACCCTTAGGTATTCAGAGTACCTTTTCGATTCACACCGACGAAACAACCGACGAATTCCCAAATCTCGACTCCCTTCCAAGCTCCGACCTCTTACTCATAAGCACTCGGCGGCGCCACCTCCCTCCCGAACAGCTGGAGCTCATTCGAACCTACATTGCAGCAGGCAAGCCAGTTGTCGGCATTCGTACAGCAAGCCATGCCTTTGGAAAACGCAAAGGGGAAGATGAAGGCTCCTGGGAGAACTTTGACAAAGAAATCCTCGGAACCACTTACGGGGGACACTACGGAACGGGCCTTATTTCTCACGTAAAACCACTAGCGGAAGCCCTGCGTCATCCCATACTCACCGGCTTCAATCCCGCTGAATTCACCTGCCCGTCGCATCTTTATAAAAACACCATTCTGGGGCCGAACGTTACCATTCTCCTCGAAGGCCATGTCGAAGGTGAAGGAAAACAGGAGCCAGTCGCTTGGGTGAATACCCGAGAAAAACAGCGTATTTTCTACACTTCCCTCGGTGCAGAACGCGATTTTGAGGTCCCCCAGTTTCGCCGTCTCCTTCTGAACGGCATTACTTGGGCACTCGGACTTCCAGCTCCGGCCGAGCAAACGCCCCCTGCCCCGCAGCCAGATCCTGCTTCAGCGGCAAAAGCCCAGTAGCACAGGTCTGGACTTCGGCTCCTATTCTCAGAGTCCACGCGAAATCGAAAATCGCTCTCGCCTCCTCGGTTCCGACACGTATTAAACACCCTTCAGCTGATCTAAATCCAACTGACTGAGTTTCAGATCAGCCGCTTTGAGATTCTCTTCGAGGTGCAGCAAAGACGTCGTTCCCGGGATCAACACGATGTTCGGTGCACGATGCAGGAGCCAGGCCAGCGCCATTTGCCCGCTCGTCACTTCGTATCGTTTTGCGACCAATTCCAATGGACCGCTTTTCTCCGCGAGAGGTGCACCTGCAGCAAAGGGTTTAGCCGCCAATGGCCCCCACGGGATATAGGCAATCCCTTGACTTTCACAGTAGTCCACAACCGGATCATCCGCTCGTTCGAGGAAATTGTATCGATTCTGAACGCTCGCAATCGGGGTGAGCGCCTGTCCCTGCCGTACCTGCTCAAGCGACACGTTCGAGAGACCAATGTGGCGAATCTTCCCCTCCCCCTTGAGGCGCACTAGCTCCCCAAGACTTTCCTGAAACGGCACCGCTGGATCGGGACGATGCAGTTGATAAAGATCGATACAATCGACCCGCAAACGTTTCAGGCTCAATTCGCAAAAACGCCTGAGACTTTCCGGCTTTCCATCGGGAAACACCTGATCCGGCGCCGTCTTCTCGACCCCTCCTTTGGTTGTCACAACCACCCCCGCCGCATAGGGAAAAAGCGCGTCCGCTATCAGCTCTTCATTACAACCAGGACCGTACGCGTACGCCGTGTCGATAAAGCGAACCCCCAACTCAACAGCTCTACGAAGCAACTCTTTTCCTCCGTCCCAGTCCGGGTAACGGCCAAAGTTCCCAGGCTGCGCACAGAGCCGCATAGCGCCATAACCGATCCGTGTAACAGGGAGGTCGCCTCCGATGAGAAATGAAGAATCCATAAGGTCTTAGAAAGGCGGTTTAGCCTAAGAAAAACGCCGTGACGAGACTGTGCTTTTACTACTCTTTGTTCACGATGCCTGCTGTCTCCTGTCTCCCCGTCCGTTATCGTCGATTGATGCTCCCGTCCGTTCTCCTGACGGCATTTTCTGTCACTGTGAGCCTCTATGGAGCAGCTACCCCAGCAGCTCCGAGTTGGCAATCCGTACTGCCGAGCATGAAAGAAAAATGCTTCGACTGTCATGGTGGAAAAAAAACCAAGGGCGGCGTGGACTTGAAGCGTTTGGAAAAGGATCCAGCCGTACTCAACGAATATTCCCTCTGGATCAAAGTGAACACCGCAGTCGAAAGCGGCGACATGCCCCCAGACGACTCCAAAGCTCTGTCTCCAGCAGAAAAGAAGGCGATGCTTTCGTGGGTCAACACGGCTCTGGAAGATGCGGCTCAGACCAATGCTGGTGATCCGGGCCCAGTCACACTCAGACGTCTCAGTAACGCGGAATACGATAACTCGATCCGGGATTTAACGGGGTTCCCCTATCGATTCGCCAAGGATTTTGTGCCTGATGGCGGCGGCGGAGAGGGCTTTTCCAACCTTGGAGATGTTCTGTTCACAAGTCCGCAGCAGCTGGACAAGTATATCACCGCAGCACGAAAGCTCTCTGAACACGCCACGATCCAACCCGGCTCAGGCATTCAGTTCTACGCCCATCGAATTGGAACTCGTGGTCCGGCCCAGTTCAAATCGGACGCCGATGCCAAGATGTTCGTATGGTACCAAAAGATGTCAGAACCCATGCTTCCGAAGGATGGTGAAGACCTTCGGTTCGCCGATTACATGACCGCATGCTGGAAGTGGAAACACCGCGAACTGACTGGTGCGGCTTCATTAGAAGCACTCGCCAAGGAACAGAATTTAAATTTTGCGTTCCTTGAAAACTGGTGGAACTTCTTTCAGGCAAAGGAACCAAAATCGCGTTTCTTGGACATCACCCGCAACCCCTGGAACGAGCTCCCTGCCCCGAACCCACAGGAACCCAAAGCCGTTCCACCGGCTGTAAAACAAAAGATCCAAGAACTCGGGGAGAATCTGCACTCGTGGTACTTGCCAGCCAAATGGTCAGTGTTACGAGCCCAACAGGACTCCGATGAACTCAAATCGCAGCCCTTCAACACCCCAGTCAAAGGTGAACGACAAGTTCACCTCGTAGTCGGAGACCTAGGGGATGGCAATCGGGGTGATGTGGTGATAGTGAGCAACTTGGAGCTGCAACAAAAAGGGAAAAAAGGCAGCTACATCGAGTGGATCACCAATCAGCGTAACGCTGACCGCACACTACTGGATTCTATTAAAGATGACCCGGGCAAGAGCGCCCAAAAAAGCGAAGTCGAAGCCCGTATTAATCAGGCAGAAAGTTTCCTGAATCTCGTTGGAAAACATCCCCTCGGACTTCCAGTGGAGGATAAACAAATCGTTTTGCAGGCACCCATTGTCCTGACGATTCCGCTCCCTGAAGACGCCACTCAGTTCACCGCCTCCGGGAAACTGGATCTTCGGGTTCCGGATGGTGACTTTGCATCTGCCCAGTGGAAAGCGACGGTTGGTACCCCTCCCGATCCCAAACAGATCATCCCCGGTCTGATCACGGTTTGGAAGCGACAGACGGCCAGCCAAAAAGAAATCGGCGGTGATTTCGCACGGTTGCGCGAAGTTTTCCCTGAAAATATGGAACATCTGCTGAACCAGGCCGCTTCCAATCGCTTTCGGAATGGGAAACCCGGTCCCACCGTTTACTATTTTAGCGACAAACAACTAGCGGCTTTCCTTCCAAAAGAAGAGTCCGCTCGACTGGAAAATATGAAGGAGGATTGGCGCTACCTCTGGAACAAGACGATCCCGAAAAATCTGGAGCCCGAATGGGACAAGAAGGTGTTAGCGCATTTGGAAGCGTTCGCAAACAAGGCGTGGAAACGCTCTGTGACTCCTGAAGAAAAGGCACAATTCGAAACCATCTACAAAGCTGGCCTCACCCAGGAACTCGATCGCGAATCCTGCGCAAGGGAAGTTCTCGTGAAGATTTTGGTCTCCCCTTCTTTCCTTTTCAAATTGGAGCAGGTCGGCGAACCAGGCATTCACCCTGTTACCCCGATCGAATTAGCCTCACGGCTCAGCTATTTCCTGTGGTCCTCACTTCCGGACGAGCAGCTCCGCAAAAAGGCCGAGGACGGTTCGTTAACCCAACCTGAAGTTTTAAAAGCCGAGACGTTACGTATGCTTCAAAATCCCAAGGCCACCGCACTGGCTCAGGAATTTGCAGCGCAATGGCTTGGATTTAAAGGCTTCGACGAACATCTCAAGGTAGACGGAGGACGTTTCCCCGAATTCACCCCGGAACTGCGGCATGATTTCTACGACGAAACCGTCACGTTTTTCAGCCACATCATCCGCAACAACCGGCCCGTCAGTGAAATTCTCACGGCCGACTACACCTTCCTTAACGAACGGCTAGCCAAATTCTACGGCATCCCGGGAATCCAGGGAGACGAATTCAAACAGACTAAAGCGAGCGACTACTCCCGCGGAGGGTTGCTCGCCATGGGCTCCGTCCTTACGAAGCTTTCGTATCCCCACCGCACTAGCCCCGTGCTACGAGGCAACTGGCTCATCCAAACCGTTTTTGGAACCCCAACACCACCCGCTCCCAACAACGTTCCCAAACTCGACGACAACCTCACTACACCCAAATCCCTGCGGGAACGTTTGGAACGCCACCGCGCCGATAAAGCGTGTGCATCCTGTCACGATCGAATCGACCCACTCGGCTTCGCATTGGAAGGTTTTGATCCGATCGGTCGAATTCGCAAAACCGATGACGCCGGATCACCGGTGGATGATTCTGCTTCGACCAAAGATGGTCGCAACTTTAGAGGGATCTCGGGACTCCGCGAATATGTGAAAACAAAAGGCCCTGAGTTTAACGCGCAATTTTGCCGCAAATTGGTAGGATACGCACTAGGCAGATCCGTCCTTCCGACAGACAAAGCGCTTCTGGAACAAATGAAAGCCCAACTCCAGTCCAACGATCCGACCATTGCAGGAGCCGTCCTGGCCATCACTCAAAGTCGACAATTTCAAAACCGCCGGGGGGATTAGTCTCGATCTCAACCCGTATTCACCGACCGTTTCCCCCAACATTTTCTCAAATCTCTCCCATGAGCACTTCAAACTCCTCTCTTTCCCGTCGGCATTTCCTCCGTGGTGCGGGTGTTGCGTTAGGTCTTCCCTGGCTCGAGTCACTCCGCGCCTGGGGTGCCACTGAAGCCGCCACTGGCTCGGGTGCTCCGCGCCGCGCCGCAGTTATTTTCATGGGGAACGGCGTAAATCCTAACCACTGGGGAGCCACGAACGGACCCGATGGTATGGTTTTCAAGGATTCGTTGCGGCCCTTGGAGGCGCTCAAAAAACAGATCCTCGTTTTTGACGGCCTCTGGAACCCAACCACCGTGGAAGGCCCCGGAGGACACTTTCCGAAAATGAATCTGCTCGCTGGTTTGAAGGTCAAACAGACCACAACCGATATCGAGGTCGGTACAACCATGGATCAGGTGATTGCCAAAGAACTCGGTCACCACACACCAGTCGGCAGTCTGGTTCTCGGAACAGAGCCCCCCGGATACGGAAATGAAGACGGCTTTACATCCACCTATTCGGGACACATTTCGTGGAGCACGCCGACTTCGCCTTCGCCGAAAGAGATCTATCCCCAACAAGCGTTTGACCAATTGTTTGAGGATGGCAGTAAACAAAAGCGTAACAAGAGCCTGCTCGATCTCGTTGGAGCCGACGCTCAGAGTCTCAAGAAGTTTTTGAGCAAACGAGACGTACTCAAAATGGACGAATACCTGACATCCGTCCGGGAGCTCGAACAACGAATCGAACGGGCTGATGCCTTTAGCAAAAAGGAAACCAACGGAGCTGGTTGGCAACCTTCCGTGAAGGAAGCGACATTCCCGCGCCCCGCCGCAGGAATTCCGGCGCATCCCGAAGAACACATGAACCTGATGCTCGACATCCTCGTTCTTGCATTCCAGATGGACCGTACTCGCGTGGCCACTTTGATGCTAAACAACGATCTCTCCGGCATGAACTTCGGGTATCTCGGCGGAATCAAGGGAGGACTCCACGAATTATCGCATCATTCGAATGATCCCGCCCGTATGGCGATGTACCAAAAGGCGAATGAGTACCACATGCAATTGTGGGCCAGAGCATTAACCAAAATGCAGGCAACGAACGAAGGAGAACGATCCCTTCTGGACAACAGTATGATCATGTTCTGCTCCAGCCTCTACGATGGTAATGCACATGATTCCCGCAAACTCCCGATCCTTCTGGCCGGCGGCGGCGGCGGCACCATCCGAGGAGGACGCCTTCTCGATTATAGCCAGGATCCAAACCGGAAACTCTGCCGCCTTCACATGGCAATCATGGATCGCATGGGGATCCACATGAACCGATTTGGAGACGCCGATACAGCGCTTTCGGATCTCGGCTAGACTAGAGCCACGAGTAAAGACACGATTCTTTCCTGCGGAAAATGCGTTCATTCGCGCTTTCCCGCTTCAACGTCCCCCATTTCTTCCTCTACAGTCCGCATCCCCAATGCAAACCATCGTAATCGGTCATCGGAATCCAGATATGGATTCCATCTGTTGTGCTCTTGCCTACGCCGAGTTTAAAAAGCTTACCGGACATCAAAACGTCGTCGCGGCGCGTGCGGGGGCAACGAACCAGCGAATCGATTACGTTCTAAAACGCTTTGGAGTCGAGCCCCCTGTGCTCATGACCGACCTTTCGCCCAAGGTGAAAGACGTCATGGAACCCAAGGTCATTTTTGTTACGGAGGACACCCCCGTTTACGACGCCATCCATGTCATCGACCAAAAACGACTCCGCGGGCTTCCGGTGGTCGATCAGGAAAATCGATGCCTCGGTCTGCTAAGCGCCTACAAAATCACGCACTACCTCTTCCCTTCACGCGATGAAGCCTCCAAGGCTCGTATCGTAAAGGCTTCCATCGCGGATATTGTCGCAACTTTTGGAGGGGCTCTCATTACGGGGACACTCGAGACCGAGCCGATGGAACAGTTGCTCATGGTTGGAGCCATGGCACAGGACTCGTTTATCCCGCGGTTACAACGCTATAGGGATAAGAGGGTGATCCTATTTGTGGGTGATCGGCCACATATTCAGGAGCTTGCGATCAAGGAGAAGGTCGATGCGATCATTGTGACTGGCAATCTAGGGGTTCTGGACGAAATCCGGGACGCAGCAAAAGCGGCCAACGTCACTCTGATCTCTTCACCGCACGACACAGCAACCACCGTACTTCTTGCCCGTGGAGCCGTACGAGTGGAACAGATGGTTCAACCCAAGTACCGCTCGCTGCATGTAGAAACACCGCTGGAAGAAGCCCGCCGAGTCATTGCTGAGAGCAGTCAGTTCTCGTTTCCGATCGTGGATGACCTCGGAAAACTCGTCGGAATTTTATCCAAATCGGATTTCATTAAGCCGATTCCCCGCCAACTGATTCTAGTCGACCACAACGAATTAACCCAAGCGGTCCGTGGCGCGAATGAGATCCCAATCATTGAAATTCTCGACCACCACAAACTAGGTGGGTTTGCGACACACACTCCCATTCTGTTCTGGAACAACCCCGTTGGCTCAACCAGTACCATTGTTGCGCTCTGTTTCAAAAACGCGGGAATTCCTATTCCCAAACCAATCGCAGGACTGCTAATGGCGGGGCTCATTTCCGACACGCTCCACCTGAACTCCCCGACTACGACCGCGATTGACCGCCAACTCCTCCAAGAGCTCGCAACCATTGCAGGAGTGGAATCCGTAACTCTCGCCAAGGAGATCTTCTCAGTAGGCTCCCCGCTTACCACAATGCCTCCGGAGCAGGCCATTGGAGCAGATGCAAAGCTCTACGAAGAAAAGGGATACTCCTTCCAAGTCGCACAAATCGAGGAACTCTCATTTGAGAATTTCTACGACAAGAAGACAGCTCTCCTCGAGGCGTTGGAAGAGAGACGCAAGGATCAGAATCTTCTCTTCACCGCTCTCCTCGTAACGGACATCAACAAACAAACGTCCCTGCTTCTCGTTCGCGGGGGCCCTGGGTTCCTTAAAACCATCGATTATCCTGTGCATGAAGAGTTCATCTGGGAACTCGCTGGCGTGGTATCACGCAAAAAGCAGCTTCTCCCATATCTGCTCCGTTGCCTCGGGCGTATGCAGTAAAAGTCCATCGCACTTGTGGCTACACGTGACCTCACTTCGGCAATCGAAATGAGGTCGCCTTATTTTCTACTCCGACGCGACGTTTTTTATCGAGTACCTCAAACCGAGAGGGCAAGAAGCGCGAGCATACGACCCGTTTTCCCCTGCTCTCTCCGGTAAGAATAGTAACGATCCATTCCTGCCCCTGTGCAGACACCAGAATCCACGACACGCTGGATACCGATCTCTTTACATTGCGTGCGAATTTCGGCTGCAAAATCGACCTCGTAAAACGGAGGGCGAATACAGGGGCTCAAAACAACCACAACGGATTCGGGACGAGTGCCAAAAGCATCGCCCATCTTATCAACCGTTTTTGGCACAATCCCCAGCCGCGTCCCCTTCGCCCCCGAATGGACCAATCCAATCGCCCTGCGTTCGATATCCACCAAATAGACGGCACAGCAATCCGCCACATAGATGCCCAAACACACACTCGGATCCGCAGTAATCAAGGCATCTGCAGCGGGGAACCACTCGTCGGCACATTGCGCAGCATGAGCGATTCCAGTCCCATGCACCTGCTCGGCCAAACACAATCGATGATCTTGAAGCCCCAACTCCTTTTGCAATTCTAAGTGCACCGGCCGTAATCGATCCAATGCCTCGTGGCGCTCGACGGCAACCTCAACACCGGGTTGCCGTATGGCAAAACCGCCAACAACTCCTGCCTCTACGAGAACTGGAGAAAACTCACTCGGGATCCGAGTATCCGCCACCCGCCAGTGGAAGATCTCATCCATACGCTACTTCTTAAACAAATCAGCCGGGCTAAATGCTTCCGCTGGAGACTGTTTCAAGACACGCTTCTCAAGAATCGAAAGCGGATCCTTAAACGACTCGGCGTAAACGGTATTGGTGGCAGTCGCACGTTCGTACTCTGCAAGAGAACGGACATAATCACCTTGTGCCTGCAACGCAGTCTGACGGGCTCGCGTTAGAACCACACGTGCATCAAGCACTTCGAGCTGAGTCCCAGCACCGGCAGCGAGACGTTCCTGAGCCAGACGCAACGCCTCCAAGGCCTGTTGCACATTCTTTTGCTGACTCTCGATCGTCTCCCGGAACTGGAGCAGATCCGCATAAGATCTCTGCACCTCTAGTTCCACCTGCAACACAGACTCATCGTAAGTTAATAACGCAGACTCAAAACGCGCCTTCGCCTGGCTGACCTGTCCCGCCGTTTCAAAGCTATCGAAGATGTTCCACTTCCCTGTAATGCCGAGAAAATATCCATTCAGATAACTCTCCAAGTTGCGGGAGCTCCCCTTACTCACAAACTGATAGTCAGCATGTGCGTCAATCCGGGGTTTATACCCGGCATTCGCAATATTGATCCGCTCCTTTTCGACCAGAATTTGCTGACGTTGAGACTTCAATGACGCTCGGCGGGCTCGACTTAAGCTCAAGCCATCCGCCAAACCGAATGGAATATCCCGAACGGTTAAATCGCCCACACACTTAAACGATAACTTGCCATCGGGCAACGCATCCAGGCCTAGCAGTTTCGCCAATTGCAACTGTGCGATCAGGTAATCGTTTTTCGCCCGAATCAACCCCGGCTTCACACTGGCCAATTCCACCTCCGCACGTAACACGTTAAAACGAGGTACCGTTCCCGCCGCAAAACGGTTCGAAGCGTCCTCCAACTGTTTGGCCGCCAGTTCCACGGACTCTTGCGCCACATCAATAAGAGCAGCTGTCACTAACACTTGAGCAAACTGCTTCCGTACATCGCTAACCGTACGGTCCAAAATATCGCGCAGATTAAAGAAAGTCACATCCTGCGTCAGTTTAGCAACTTCCAACGCCGAACTCACCTGACCTCCGGAGTAAAGGACCTGCTTCACAGAGAACGCAATCGTCAAGGAATCGGTAAACCCTCCCGACGCACCCGTCAGCTTCGAATCCTGTCGATTCAAAGTCGTATCCACCGACAAATGAGGCAGGGCTTGCGCCCGCGCTTCTACGATCTGCCCATGAGTACGCTCAATTTCGCGAACACTACGCAAAACTTCTGGATTCTGATGGAGCGCTAAATTGACGGCATCAATCAGCTTCAAGTCACCAGCAATCGACCGCTTCCGAAGAGTGGAGCCAAAATTGCGATCCGCAGGTTGAGCAGGAGCTTGAGTCTGCGCCTGGGCCTGCACTTGGGGAGTTTTGCTTTTGCCATCTGGCGCACTAGCAGCCCTGGCGGAAAAAGTCGCCAAACCAGCAACACCGGCGCAAAGGATTACAACAGAGGGAGTGGCGACATTCATCAGATCAAAAACACGAAACTAAACACTTACACAGTCCATCATGAAAAAGAAGCAGGCTCTAAAGCAGGCCCAACTTCATTTTTCCCACTTCGCTAATCATCGATTGGCTCCAAGCCGGATCCCACACAACCTCCACAGAAGCCTCGACGACCCCGGGAATACTCTGAATTTTTTCCTCAGCTTCCCGTGCAATCACAGGTCCCATTCCGCAACCCGGTGCCGTTAATGTCATTTTAACCGAAACTTTGGCTGGTTGTCCCTCAGGCTGTACCACGGCGCAATCATAGACCAGTCCAAGGTCCACGATATTAACCGGAATCTCTGGGTCATAACAGGTCTTCAGTTGTTCCCAAACCGCCCCCTCGGAGACAGTAACCCCCTCCACAACCTTTTGCTCACTCCGTTCATGCACTTCCAACCCAAGTGCGTCCGCATCAATATCGCGAATTCGAGCTAACCCGTCCACACTCGCAACGGTGTAACTTCCACCAAGAGCCTGCGTTATGGTGACCGCAGAACCTTTCGGCAGTAGAATCGGCTCCCCGCTTGGAATCCGAACCGCGTCACAGTCTCGAGTCAGTACCTTTTCAGAATTTTCGTGCATAACTTAGCTTTGATTTGATCAACCTACGAATTACTCGGGCTTTTAAAGATCACCTGTACTTTCTTCTCACCTGAAACCGGAGTCCGAAAACTATCCACCAATGTAGGTGCCACTCCACTAGAAATCGGGGTGGAGGAAACCGAGGTGGAAACTTCGCTTTCCTGTCGCTTTGCTCCGGTCGCAGGAGAAGCATTCTCCGACTGCAAGGCCGATCGTAGCGCTCCCTCCACAAGTTGCGCACAATGAATCTTCATCGGCGGCAATGCACCCAAGGGGGCCGCCAACTCCTCCCCCGACATCTCCAGCGCCTCCTGTACCGTCTTTCCTGCCACCAGTTCGGTCGCGACACTCGCCACCGCAATCGCCGTCTGACAGCCAAACGTCTGAAAAGTCGCCCGATCGATAAGCTTACGCCCTTGATCGTCCTCCCGAAACTTCACCCACATCCGCAGCATATCCCCGCAATCCGGAGAGCCTACCGTCCCCACGCAGTCTGCATCCGCCATTTCCCCAAGGTTTTTAGGATTAGCGATGGCACCCTCAATCCGCCCCTGTAAGTCACTCATAAAATAAGCATTACGCCAACTCGTAACGAGGAAGACTCGGATCCACCTCGCAGCTCCAAGCGTCAATTCCCCCGGTTAAACTCCGTACATTACTCATGCCGTGCCCGGCAAAATACGCAGCGGCATCCAAACTTCTCACTCCGTGATGGCACACAAAAATGATCTCAAGGGAACGATCCCATCCCGGCAACTCACTCATCAAGCTCTCAGAAAATGGCACAGATCCTTCAATGTGCACTGCGTCAAACTCTTCTCGAGTCCGAACATCCACCATACGCGCCTTACCAGCTTTGACTAAAGCGTCCGCCTCTGCTGGCGAAACTTCCATCAATTGGTCACTTTCCTGCGCCTGTTCCAGAAACCCGATCACATCAGAGACCACAAGTCCACCGTTGCGTGCACACACCTGAGCCAGAGTTTCTTCCAACTGAAACCCACAACTCGAACAGCCTCCGATGTGATAGCCACGAAACAAAGCTCGCTGAGCACCCGGAAATTTCGCCACAAGCTCCCCCATCGTTGTTTCAGGGGTTAAATTTAAAACGGAAGCGGACATAACAGATAAACTAATGCGGGAATCGGCGAGTGACAACGCCAGCACCTCATTTAGCGCAAAACATCTAAATCAACAAATCCAATTATCTGATTTTCAACAACCTACACCGCCGTACCACTCCACTTAAATTTAAGGCGCAACACCTCAAAAAATGACAAATCCGCAGGGAACACCAACCTCAATACCTCAGGTGCACGTCGAATCCGCACAATATCACCCGGATCTAAAAACTGAGCATCCCGGCCATCTGAAGTTAAACAAACCCCGTGTTGTAGTGAAGAAGAGTGCATCGTTATCGAAGCCGCATCATTCACGATAACACTCCGATTGGTAAGTACATGCGGGCAAATCGGCGTAATCACAAAAACCCCCGAATCCGGCGCCAACAACGGCCCTCCGGCACTGAGCGAATAAGCGGTCGATCCCGTCGGCGTCGCCACAATCAATCCGTCCGCATTATATTCCGTAAGAGCAACCCCATCGATTTCAACGTGTAAACGAATCAACCGGGATCTTTCACCCCGGGATAAAACCACTTCGTTTAACGAATAATCACTATGGAACAGTTCACCGCCTCTTAAAACTTCTACTGCAAGCAGTGTTCGAGCACTCAAAACAGCTTCATCAGCCATCACTTGTGACCAAACACGAGTAAATTCAGCCGGTCCCACTCCAGTCAAAAACCCCAGCGTCCCAGCGTTAACCCCAAGGATCGGAGGTAACGGAAACCCCGATTCATGAAACATTTGCAATAACGTCCCATCTCCCCCAAGACAAATCAGCAAGTCACAGCGCCTAGCCAAGGAACGCACTGAATCCTCCGAAACTTCTCCTATTAAGGAAGCAGTCAGACTCTCCAAAACACAGACCGTTTCCGTGCGAAGCAGCTCAGCACGAATGACATTCACGAGTTCAGCAGCACCCGGCTTTGCAATATTGGCTATCAATCCGACTGTTTTCCGATCCATGCGAGATACTCCGTATTACCATCCCCTCCACGAATGGGCGATTCGATAAATTGGCGCCATTCCAGTCCCGGCTGAAGATTCACCCAGTCCCGGATCCTATCCACTGCCTTTTGGTGAAGAACAGCGTCCCTCACAACCCCACCGCGCCCAACCTCTTCCCGTCTTAATTCAAACTGCGGCTTGATTAAAACCACCGCCATTCCTCCGGGGCGCACACGTCCCAACGCAGCGGGAAGAATCAGTGTAAGTGAAATAAAAGACACATCCGCCACCAGAAGATCCACCCTTTCGGGCACCTCGGAGTCACTCAAATAACGGCAGTTCACCCGCTCATGAACCACCACCCGTGAATCACTTCTGATTTTCCAGTCCAATTGAGAATGCCCGACATCCACCGCGTACACACGCGCCGCACCATGTTGAAGCAGGCAATCCGTGAAACCTCCAGTCGATGCCCCCACATCCAAACAAACCCATCCACTGGGATCGATTTGAAACACCTCTAATGCACCCTGCATTTTAAACCCACCACGACCCACATACCGTTCGCCTGCTTCTAGCGTAACCTCGCTATCGACACACACTTTTGTCCCAGCCTTGTCCATACGCTGCCCCGCCACACTCACACTGCCCGCCATGATGGCACGCTGCGCCTTTTCCCGGCTCTCAGCGAGTCCGCGCTCTACCAGCAGCAAGTCGAGTCGCTGTTTCATTCGTAATTCCCTGTTATCACATCAGTCCACTACGGTCACGCCCACCGATCACCAAGCCCCCCACGCATCCCCTTCTTTTCTGACGTAATCTTTCGCGCCCCGATTGCATTCTTCTAGTAGACTCACCCAGTCCAATGAATTTGCTGTTCGTCTCCCCATTTCCTCCTTCAGAGCTCCACGCGACTCTCTCCTCCTTATTCAGACTAACCCTCTGCCCCGATCAGCTCACTGCTATTGCAATCGCTGAAAACATCCGCCCCTCCTTCATCATCATAGAAACCCTCCTTCCGGACGGAGACGGATTCTCCCTGACCCGCACTTTCTCCGCCCTCCCCAGACTCGCGACCACCCCAGTCTTGCTGCTCTCCCATCAACCCCCGACTGTCCAACTCGAACACATGGCGGCCGAATCAGGCGCGGCAACCATTCTCTCACGAGACGCAGATGCCAAGGTCGTGGAAAGCACTCTTAGAGCCCTCATCGCCGACCATAACTCCCGGTGCGTGAACTCTCCCACGGGACGCTCAACGGACCAGCTGCCGATCGAAGAGCAAAACGTAGCCCTTCGCAAAGAGTTGGCAGAATATCAGGCCAAACTGCATCAACTCGAATCCCACCTGCGACACGCCCAACGCCTTAGCGCCATCGGAACAATCTCCAGCGGTGTTGCGCACGATTTTAATAACATCCTCTGCGGAATCCTCTGCCTGTCGGATATCGGTCTTCGTGCCGCGCAAAGCTATCCGGACTGTTACCGCAACTTTCAGGATATCCGCACAGCAACCAACCGAGCCTCAAACCTCGTCCGAGCCATCGTTTCCTTCAGCAAACGCCAGGAACAACCGAAGGGACCCTTCTACCCGTCCGAAGCCCTCATCGAGAGCTTGGTTATGCTTCGCGCCACTATCCCTTCGTTCGTGGAAATTGCAGAAACCGTCCTGGCTCCAACCGCCACTATCTTGGGTGAGATATCCCAATTTCAACAGATCCTCACCAACCTCGTTCTAAATGCCCGCTACGCAATTGGTAACAAAAGCGGACGTATTGAGGTACGAATCGATCTACGCCCTCTTTCGCCAGCACACAAACAGCAACTCCCACATTCCGAAGATAAAAAGCTAGTCTGCCTTCAGGTCATCGACGACGGCAGCGGCATCGCACCGGAACATTTAGAGCACATCTGCGAGCCGTTTTTCACAACCAAACCCGCCAGCCAAGGCACCGGGCTGGGCCTATGGGTCACTCGCAGAATCGTCGAATCCTGGGACGGTATGATGTTCATCGACAGCAAACTGAACGAAGGAACCACGTTTTCGATTTATTTTCCCCCAGCCCCCAAAGCGGCTGGTGAAATTCCGCCCCCAGCCATCGAGATCACCCCACACGAGAAACAGATATTGGATCCGGAAAAAGAGCCTTTTGCTACCTAGCACCCGAAACTATCGAGGGTCCACACTCACTGCCCCACACTCACTCCTCGTCGTCACTAAACTCCGTCAGCAGCCATTCCTGAAGTAACCCATACAGCTGGATTTGAAAAGCCGCCATGGCCGCCGGTGCCTGAAGCGGTACATTCTGCTCAAGCTCTGCCTCGCCCAGCCCATGCACCGTGGCCAAGGCCAGCCGAGCCTGATTTAAACCATGAATCCACTGCCAGCGGTGGATATCCGGAATATCCAACTCCATTCCACTCCGCCCTTTGTCCCTCATCTTCTTGAGGTCCTCGGCAATACAGTTGCGCGTTTCCGAAAATTGTTCTTCCAACTCCGGACGCACATAACTCGCCCAATCCTCATCCACCTGCGCTTCATTCCCACCCGTTGGTGAGGGGAAAAACCGTTCAGCCGACGCTTCGCCAGGAGTTCCCAGCACCGGAATGCTCTGAAGCATCTCGCATAAAAACGAGTCCAATCCCGACAGTGTCAGTGTGTCGGCATCCTTCCGTTTAAGCGTTAGTTTCCGGCTCATACGCTTTTTTCCAAGGTCGCAAGCAGGAGGTTCGAATGAAGCTCCTGCACGTAAAACTCGGCTTTTTCCTGCGCTCCAGTCCACACAATGGAACGTCCTAGTTTGTGTACCTCCATCATGTGTTTTTCAGCCCGCTCTTTGCTGAACCCAAACACCTTCTGAAACACCTTCGTCACATAAGACATCAAATTCACCGGGTCATTGTGAACCACCACATTCCAAGGAACATCCAACGCCACCAAATCATCCAACTCCGGAGCCTCCAAAGCAGCAATAACCCGCGAGTCTTCCACAAACCCCACGGGAGCCTGGATCAACCCAAGCACCCGAATTTGCAGCAGTTCCATCGGTGTATCCTTCATCCCAACGAAGTTTCCGATTGTTTAAAACTTCACGCCCAAGGCGCCACATTCACGGCGTCAATCAGGCAACGAAACCGGCCGAAGTTCTTCTTGGCAGGTACAAAAATCAACCGGCGCAAATCCGCGATCTCAGGCTCATTCTGCTCATCAGGAAGCGCCACGGTCTGCTCCAGCGGGTTTTTCCCGATAATATCCACAAACGCTTCCTTCAAGTGCCCGATGGCCTGTTCCGTAATCGCATGTTTCATCCGAATCACCAGCCGATCCCCCACCCAGCGGTAAGAGTGAAAGTTACGGTAAAACTGCTCGATTTCAGCCACGGCATCCTCCACCCGATCCGTGATTCGGAAGAGATGGAAATCCTCCTGCGAAATTAAGCCGAGTTTCAGAAGATACTCAGCCATAAAGCTATTCCACGTGCGCCAATACGTCCCGTGAGGCTTGTCCACCATCACCACTGGAATAATCCGAGCCTTTCCAGTCTGCATCAACGTGAGCACCTCAAATCCCTCGTCCATCGTGCCAAAACCACCTGGGAAAAGTGCCACCGCATGCGCCTCCTTCACAAAACTCAGCTTTCGAGTGAAGAAGTAATTGAAATTAATCAACTTACGATCCCCATCAATGGTCTCGTTAGCCCGCTGCTCGAACGGCAACCGAATATTCAACCCAAAGGACGAGTCTCGTCCCGCTCCTTTCTGCGCCGCCCCCATGATCCCGTCACCACCACCCGTGATGGTCATATAACCACGTTCCCGCATCTGTTGGCTGAAGGCTTCCGCGGCCTGATACTCGAGTTCAGTCGGCGCCGTACGCGCTGAACCAAAAACCACCACCTTTTTGTTGTCCCGGTAAGGCGAAAAGACATTCGCCGCCGTACGCATCTCCCTCAGGGAACGACTGAAGAGCTTCAGATCCGCCATGCCCGGCTTATCCTTTGCCAACTTCAATGCCGTCGTAATCATCCCCCCGATCAGCGCCGAGGTACTTTCGTCGCACCCCCAATCCGCCACCAATTGTTTAATCCGTTCGTCAAACTCTGGATCCCCAACCGAACGAGAGGAAGTGTAGGGCAAGGCGTGAATGCCGCCGCCTGTGAAATCTTGCATAGCTGAAAAAGAGGGGGGTTAAAGTTTAACGAAATCGTTGTCACAGAAAGCCACTGTGGGCGCCGAACCTCGATTACTCCCCCTATTGTACTCTTCCCGCGCCAGCCCTCAACGAACAACTTCCACCGAATCCCCCCCACCCCAATTTAGTGGAGGAAAGCCACTAGCACTTCCTCCACTAAACATCCTATCCGAAAGAACTGCCTATTTCGCAGCCGGAGCAGCTGGCGCAGGCGCCTTCGGCGGGGTTTTCCCCAACCCCAAATCATCTACCTTCAACCCTGGAATCGACCCATTAAATCCGTACATCGTCGGCTCATAGGGATCGACAAACGTAACATCCGCTTTCTGTGGCACATCCAATCCCAACCCCCAATAAACCCCATTTACCACCAAACGCCGCAGCCCTTCATTAGGCAAATCAGACGCCGCTCCCATCGTCGTGCACAATATCCGGTTCTTCTTTCCAGCCGTATTGTCCACCTCACGGGTCCAGGCGATCGCCATCATCGGGTCATTAATGCCCTGCTCTTCCTTATCGGTTGCCCGTTTCTTCTTTGAATCGTCGGCCTCATCCGTAGGCAACATTCCCTTAAGAACCTGACCACGCATCAAAATCTTCGCATCCGCCGGTGGGTAAGCCTCATAGACATCCGATGTGCCAAACACATCCGTCACCCCGTGCATAATCGACTCAATCTCAGCACTCTTTTCAATCACCCCACGCGTTGCTTGAAATTTGTGTTTCCCCCAGTGACTCACCCACTTCTCTCCCAAAACGTCCTTCCCGAAATTCCCCAACGCTTTGTCGTTAAACGCATGGGTGCTAGTGCGTAGTCCCACAATCGGAATACCGCGATTCACCGCCCCCTTAAACTTCTCCACCGTCTCGGGACTCCAGTGACGAAAACGAATCGACATCACAATCGCATCCGCAGAATCCAAGGACTCCGAATGTGTCAGGCTATCGCCTTTTCCCGGACGAATCGTTCCATCGTCATCTGCGGAAAAAAGAACCGTACACTTAAACCCATGCCGCTGGCTCAGTATCTTGCCAAGCATCGGCATCGCTTCTTCACTCCGATACTCCTCGTCACCAGCGAGTAAAACGACATGTTTCCCTTTCCCCGGGCCTTCCTTACCTTCAAAAGTAAGGTAATCAGCCGCATGTAAATAGGGTGTGAGGGAAAACGCCAACGAAAGAGCAACAATTCTTGTGGGGATCATAAGATAACACCCCAATAACACCCCTGCCACTTCCCCGTCTATCGCATGTTTGGGTGTCGCCCCCGACTCGTACTACACATTCCCCGATCCGCCATCATTCAGCCCAAGGAAAGCACCCGCTTCGTAAAAGATGAGCTGGGCCGTCTCCGTTCTGAGTTTCATACTCCCAAAAGAAAACCACCCGCACCCCGCAAGCCCGCCCAGCCCCAGTATCCCGCGTCTCAATCATGAGAGTCTTCCAAATCCTGAAGCAAATTTTGGCAGATTGCGCACGCAAAGAAACCCCGGCTCCTCACACGCCTTCCCCCTTGGTTTGGTCCCCGACTCACATCACCGCCTCCTGGCTCGGACACGCCACCGTCCTACTCAACTTCCGAGGCGTCGTCATCCTGACCGATCCGACTTTTATGAGCCGCGTCGGAATCCGAATCTGGCCCATCACCATTGGCCCTAAACGCTACACCGTATGCGCGCTGAAACCCACCGAACTCCCGCGCATCGATCTAGTGCTCCTTTCCCATGCACATATGGATCACCTCGATCTACCGTCCCTAAAAGCACTACAACCGGACTGCATCGTCGTCACTGCAGGTGCAACGGCTGACATTTTTTCTCACCTTCGTTTTCGTTCCATCGTCGAGATCGATTGGGACGAAACCCGCGTCTTTGAAACCAAAAACGGCGCCATCAAAATCACTGGGAAAAAACTCAAACACTGGGGCGCAAGAACCCGCACAGACACCCACCGCCGCTACAACGCCTATATTCTAGAACGTGACGGCATCCGCATCTGTTTTGCGGGCGACACAGCTCGCACCAGTTCCCAACATCTCGCAAGCGACGGCCCCATCGACCTCATGATTGTGCCGATTGGCGCCTACCATCCTTGGATCAACAACCATTGTACCCCAGAGGAAGCCATCGAAATGGCGGACGAAGCCAGTGCGACATACTTGCTTCCCATTCACCACCAGACCTTCCGTCTGAGCTGGGAGCCGATCCACGAACCCATCAGCCGCTTCCGCGCAGCACTTCAACACGCCCCCCACCGCATTGCGCTCACCGAAATTGGTGAAACGTTCCGACTCCCGCCTACCCCTCCGCAAGCTCCCGAATCTTTCTAAGATCCAGCTTTCCGGTCGCCAAATGAGGAATCTCCCCAACTACCACAATCCGCTTCGGTATCCATAAATTCGGAAGTCCTGCTTCCTGCAAAAGCGCACGCACTACCGCCAGGTCCAATTCCCGCGTACTCAACAAAACCAGCGCCTCTCCTTTGCTCGCATCGGGTACCCCCGCGACGGCAATCGCCCGCTCCTCCGGCGCCAGTTTCAACACCTCGAGAAGACGCGTCTCTATTGTCTCATGCGGCACCATTTCCCCTCCGATTTTCGAAAACCGCGACATACGCCCCTCGATGTAAAGAAACCCGTCCTCATCAAACCGCCCCAAATCCCCCGTCTTAAACCAACCCTCTTTCAAAACCTCCCCGGTACGCTTCGGATCATTCAAATATCCCTCAAAAATATTCGGCCCTTTTAACCACAGCATCCCAGTCGAGTGTAAAGAAAGCAGTTCATCCGACTCCGGATCGCGAATCTGCGCGGCCATCCCCGGAGCCAGCTTCCCAACCGAACCTCGCCGATTTGAGGGCTGAACCAACTGCCCCGGTTTTTTCCGCTCCGGCTCTGGCAAGTTCACACTCGCCACCGGTGCCGTCTCCGTCAGCCCATAGCCTTGGAGAACGCACTTCCCAAACCGTTCTTCAAACGCATCCGCCAACTCCATCGGCAACCTTTCCGCCCCCGTCACGATCAACCGTAAACACGCCAACTGATCCACTTCAGCTCGACGCAGGTAGCCCCGCAAAAACGTCGGAGTAGAGCACAGCAGTGTCACCTGGTACTTTTGGATCAACTCAGCGTTCTTCGGTGTATCCATCGGATTCGGAAAGGTCACCATGCGAACGCCGACAAGAATGGGATACCACAGGGTTACTGTGCTTCCAAACGAATGAAAGATTGGCAAACAAGCCAGCACCGCATCGTCTTTGCCCAACCCGAGCATTGTGGAAAATTGCGTCACATTTCCGATCAGGTTTCGGTGCGAAAGAACCACTCCCTTCGGCTCTCCAGAGCTGCCACTGGTAAACAACACGACCGCCTCCTCCTGATCCCCTTGTTTGGGTAACCGCAGCACATCCCCAATCCACCCCGAGGGTAGTATCTCGACCAACAACCGCCACAAAACCATTCTCCCCTTTAAGAGGGGCATCATCTCCTCAATATGCAGGATCTCGTCTCCCCAAGGAAAGTCAGGGAACCGCGCCTGGAAAGGCTTTGCCGTAATCGTTAATTGTAAACCCGCTATTCGAGTCGCAGCTTCAATGGACGAACGGCCCGCCGTGAAATTCAAATTGACCGGCACTTTTCCCGCCAACACGACCGCCAGATTGGCAATCGCAGCTCCCTTGCCCGGTGGCAACACAATCGCCACTCGGTTTCCCGCACACCGCTTCCGCACCTGTCCCGAAAGAGCGAGTGCTGCAGCAAGCAACATCCCACGCGAAAAATGACGCTCGTCTGTCCCATCCACCAGCGCCACGCCCCAACGCCCACGCCTTAACCCCGCAATCGCAGCCCGCCCGAGATGGCGCGTCATTTCAGGACGCGCCTGATAACAACGTTCCCCCAATTCCAACAATCGCGAACGCACACCGGCCACATCGGCCTGCCCAGCCGCAATCGGCTCCCCAAACGCCACAGTCACCGGATAAGGCACCCGCTTTGGCCATTTCAAAAAGAAACGCCCTTCCGAGAATGAAAAAATCGATCCCCACAATTGATCCAGCCAAACCGGCACCACTGGCGCGCCGGACTCTCTGCAGATCAATTCAAAGCCGCGTTTCAAACGCAATAGCGTCCCATTCCTGGAAATCTCGCCTTCGGGGAACAGACACACCACTTCGCCCCTTTTCAAGGCCTCGGCAGCACCTTTGACTGCAAGGCTCGCTCGCTTCGACGAAACAGGCAATGCCCCAAACAACCGTAAAAGCGGATTCAAAAAGCGGCGTTTGTAGATCTCCTCGTCGACCAAAAAACGAATTGGCCGCGCACAACTCATCTGCAACACCAGTGCATCAACCCAAGTCAGATGATTTGGAAGAAGCAGTACGCCTCCATCAGGAAGCGGCGAGGGTGCGACCACATCAATTCGATAAAAACAACTCACCATCCATTGCGCGATCAGACGGCAAATTCTCTGGCCCAGCACATTTTCGTCTCCTGATTCCATACAAAGTCCCGCATTGTGCAGGCCGAGGCTATCGAACAAAAGCCCGATGACTCGCCCCCCAACCAAAGCGCTCCTTATGACCACGTCCCCTTTCGCATTCGCTAGCGACAATACAGCGGGCATGTGCCCGGAAGCCCTTAGTGCTATCCAGGCCTGTAACGACGGCTTTCACCCTTCCTACGGCGACGACCCGATAACTGCAGAGGCCGCAGAAGCATTCCGCGAACTCTTCGAAACAAACTGTGACGTCTACTTTGTATTCACCGGAACAGCCGCTAATTCCCTCGCCCTAGCCTCCCTTTGCCAGTCTTACCACAGCGTCATCACACATGAATCAGCGCACATCGAAACCGATGAATGCGGCGCTCCCGAATTTTTTTCGAACGGCACCAAACTCCTCACAACTCCCGGAGCCCTCGGTAAACTCGACCCCCGCGAGATTGAAAAAGCGGTCACTCGCCGACGAGACATTCATTACCCGAAACCACGGGTGATCAGCCTAAGCTGTCCCACCGAACTGGGAACGGTCTACACCCCGGAAGAACTCAAAAACATCGGCTCCGTCGCGAAACAATACGGGTTGAAAGTACACATGGATGGGGCGCGATTCTCCCATGCGGTAGCCTCACTCAATATTGAGCCCAGAGCGCTCACTTGGGAGGCTGGTGTCGACGTTCTTTCCTTTGGTGGCACCAAACTAGGAATGGCATTTGGCGAAGCCGTTGTGTTTTTCGACCGGGCACTGGGCGAGGAATTCTCGTATCGCTGTAAACAAGCTGGGCAACTCGCCTCCAAAATGCGCTTCCTCGCGGCCCCCTGGATACCATTGCTGAAAAACAACGTCTGGAAAGAGATGGCAGGACGCGCCAATGCACTCGCAAAACAACTCGCGAACGGCATCCAAACACTTCCAGGAGCGCGTATCCTTTACCCCACCGAAGCCAACGCGGTGTTCGCCGAGCTTCCGGAAGAAGTACACACTCGAATCAAAGCCAAAGGCTGGCGCTACTACGTCTTCATTGGAGGCGGGGCTCGGTTCATGTGTTCCTGGCGAACCACCGAACGGGACGTGGAAGCGCTCCTAGCCGACCTCAGGGCTTAAACGCGCACGGACCTCAGGCAGGGCTCCCCTAAACGCACGCCCACACCATTGAGCGACCTTGCCCAAGGAAATACTTCCTGCTGCGAACAAAAAAAAAACGGGGCCCCTTAAAAGGCCCCGTTATGCTGTCAAAAGTCACTCGCTTCCCAGCGTGTGAAATGGCTCTAAGAGCCGTGAACTCAATAAGTTCTAGTAGCGTCCGCCGCGATCTCCACGATCGCCGCGATCTCCACCGCGACCACCGCGATCTCCGCCGCGACCACCGCGATCTCCGCGATCGAAGCCACGAGGGCCACCACCACCACCACCACGGCGCTCAAACCCACCGCCGCCGCCACCACCACCGCCGCCTGGGCCGCGTGCTTCACGAGGGCGAGCCTCATTCACAGTCAATGGACGTCCTTCGACGGCCTGACCGTGGAACTTATTCACAGCTTCTGATGCTGCGGCGTCGGTTGCCATCGTCACGAACGCAAACCCGCGAGACTTATTAGTGAACTTGTCGAATATGATTTGCACTTCAGTGACATCACCGACCTGGCGGAAAAGATCCTCCAGCTCTCCTTCAGTCATCGTGAAGGCGAGATTGCCGACATACAGTTTCGTACCCATTCCGTTATCTTAATTAACTGCCGAGCAAAGAGCTTCGTAAGGTTTTCGGTCATCGAATCTCAAGCAGCCAAAAGGGCGTTATCGCTCTACTGACATGCTTCCCGCTACAAAGGCTTCGCATCAACTATTGCACCAGCACTTTCGCTGAAGAACCACCGTTTGGCAATTGTAAAAGCCACTGATTCGCTGACTTTGCTACAGATTCTGCCCCGCTGAATCCGACATCCATCCCCCGAATCACCCGCAGAGTCGTAAACACAAATGCTTTCTAACATTTTCATCTCAATCTGGTTGCCTTTCCGTCCGATTCAACCCCCACTTATCTTCCCTTAACCATGAACATTCGGCTATCCACTATCATCCTAAGCACCTCAATTGCAGTTAGTCCACTCGCCAGAGCAGACGTTCGTCTCCCCAAAATCATCAGTGACCACATGGTTCTCCAGGCCGGCAAACCATCCACCATCTGGGGTTGGGCAGAGCCCAAAGAGGACGTCACTGTCACCATCGCCGGTAAAACCGCAAAGACCACCGCCAACCAAGACGGAAAATGGTCGGTAAAACTGGAGGTCCCCGCATCCGGTTCTCCTCTCGACATGACGGTAACCGGCAAAAATTCGCTCAAAGTAAGCGACATTTTAGTCGGTGAAGTTTGGATCTGTTCGGGGCAATCCAACATGGAATGGTCGCTTAAACAGGCTAGTACCGCCGATACAGATATCCCAGCTGCCAATTTCCCCGCAATTCGGCACTTCAAAGTAGCCAAAAACGCAATTGCAACGCCTCAGGAAGACGTTTTAGGCGAATGGCAGATTTGCTCACCAGAAACCGCTGGGAACTTTACTGCAGTTGGATTCTTTTTCGGACGCGAACTGCACAAGGAGCTAGGAACACCGATCGGATTAGTGGGCACCAATTGGGGCGGAACCCCCGCAGAAGCCTGGACCAGCTGGAAGGCGCTGGAAGCGAATCCCTCATTTAAATCCATGCTAGAGCGCGCCGAAGCGAGCGCTGCCAGTTACGATCCGGAAAAGGTAAAAGCAGCACACGAAAAAGCCTTGGCTGATTGGAAAATAAAAGCCCAAGCCGCCAAAGACGAAGGCAAACCGGCTCCAAGGCAACCCAGCGCCCCTGTCGCTCCGCTCGTCTCTCCAGGTCGGCCAGCCAACTTGTACAATGGCATGATTGCCCCGCTGCTCCCACTGAGTATTCGCGGAGCCATTTGGTACCAAGGCGAGTCGAACGTTTCGAGAGCACACCAATATCGGACGTTATTTCCGACAATGATTCAAAATTGGCGTACCGACTTTGCTCAAGGAGACTTTCCATTCTACTTTGTTCAAATTGCTCCCTTTGGTTATGCACGAGGAAATGCGAATGCTGACCTTACCCCTTGCGCAGAACTTTGGGATGCCCAATTAAACACGCTTAAGACTGTTACAAATACAGGAATGGCTGTCACCATGGATATCGGCAACATCCAGGATATTCATCCAAAGAATAAGGCTGACGTAGGACATCGCCTTGCATTGTGGGCATTAACCAAAGATTATGGTAAAAAGAATCTCGTTTACTCTGGGCCTATTTATAAATCATACACCTCCGACAGCAGCAAAATCAGGCTCCAATTCGATCACGCTACTGGATTAAAATCCAAAGATGGAAAAGCGTTAACGCACTTTACTATCGCTGGTGAAGATCAGAAGTTTCTGGCCGCAAACGCCCAAATTGACGGGGACAGCATCGTTGTAAGTGCGCCCGAAGTCACAAATCCCGTAGCAGTTCGTTTTGCATGGAGAGAAGATGCAGAACCAAACCTTGTAAACGGAGCGGAGCTGCCAGCCAGCCCATTCCGTACAGATAACTTTAAGGGTGTCACCGAAGATAAGTAAGAAACGACACCCTTAGATTCATATCAGGCGAAAAAGATCCCGGAGCATATTTAAAGCTCCGGGATCTTTGCATTTAACCCTTAATTACTTAAGCAACTCACTTCGCCTTACCGGCAGCCTCGTCCAATTTCGCTAAGAACTGTTTTGGATTTTTATTAAAATCCTTAACGCAGCTCTTACAGCAAAACTGCACTTCACGACCCTCGTGATTGTACACGTAAGGCTTGCCCATCGTTCCGAGCTTTTCGCCGGACACAACACAAGTTGTTAAAGGATACGGAGCCGTGTCAGCCGCCTTTAAACTTAAACCTAGCGGCATAATCGAGATGAGAAGAGTGGCAAAAATCGTTTTCATTACGACATTAACTATCCCCGCAAACCAGAGAGAAACCCAGCAGAAACACTGGATCGTTGCACCTCAACGCGATTCGCTCGGTAAGTAGCCTTGCGTTTGATTCAAGCAGCACATTCACCCATCCAAAGAAGCTTCAGCACACGATGCAAACGAGCACGGGTTGGCTGAGAACAAAACACCCTCAGCTACGACGTGATTCGTTCACATGAAAATATCCATCATTTCACTCACCACATTATCAGCCCTCCAAGCGATCACCTTCGCAGGAACGCACCACACTCAGCAAAGAGAAATGGAGCATTCCAGCCAACCAGCCAACGTGTTCAACGCTGGCGAGTTTCAGCTCGATGCGTTCGGCGTATACGGAGTCGGAAAAGGTCCATCACATGCTGGCCCGTTTGCTGAACACGCCTGGGGCGGGGGCCTTGGGCTAAACTATTTCTGGACTGAAAACCTCGGCGTCGGGATGGATGTGGATATCCTTCACGGTAGAGAAAACAGCGCCAGGGGCAATGATACCAAGGACTTCGGCCAATACACCGCAAGTCTCATTTACCGCATGCCATACGAGGCGCTAGCACTCGCTCCGTATGCTTACGCAGGGGGCGGAGTCACCTCCAACGCTGGCACTCTTGCCAGTGCACACGCTGGATTGGGTGTGGAATACCGTTTTGTGCCCAACAAAATCGGGCTATTTGCAGATGCTCGCTGGACCTATTACGGGGACCGTGCGGGTAGCGGAGATCAGAACAACGTCCAGATCCGTTCAGGTATTCGGTTCGTATTTTAAACTTCAGGCACATCACAAAACAGCCCCGGCACTTCTCAGTGCGCGGGGCTGTTCTGCGTTTAATTCCTTCTTAAACGCTCTGGTCAAATACACGAGGCCTTTAGTTCTCCCACTACCCTTGGGGCACAGGACGGCTCGCTTTTCCAGAAACGCGGACCAATTCACAGCGATTCGCTGCAGCGATCACAAGCTCCGCAACACGGCTTTTTAAACGCCATCCACGCCACAAAATATACAGCGCAAAAACACCATAAACACTCCACGCTAAAACGTCTGTCCGATCCAAGAAAACTCTTCGGTAAAGCAATCCGAGCAAACAAATCGTATTCAAAATCACAGTCATCACCACTGGGTGATACTCCAACTGCACCCGAGTCAAACACTTGGGCCCTCCATGATACTCCGTGACAGTCGCAGCTTGCACACTCCAGAAACGATTTCCGTAAATCCGCAAATCCCAGTTCTTCCAACCAGTATCCGCTGAATAACGCCATCCCTCCCGCTCCAATAGTGCAAAAATTTCGGTAAGCAGACGCTCTCTGCCCTGGCCCGTTTCATTCCAGAAGTTAAGCCGTGAGTTCCCTCCTTTTTTACTCGCCGAAGTCACTCCTTCTTCGTGTTGGGAAATCACCTCGGGAGGCGTGTGTTTATAACGCATCCAGGTAAAATAACGGGCCCATCCACGACAAAGTGGCTGTGCAAGCGCCAAGAAACCGACAAGCAATCGCGCCCGGATCGTATCAAATGCAGGCTCGATTCGTGCGTGAATCATGAAGGAAAGCGCCACCAAAAAGGTCGCACCCAACATAAACAACGGCACCATCCGCAGCTTTTCCAACGGCACACCCAAAATCGCCATAAACAACGTCAAAGCGACCCATTCAATACTGCTCACATATGCAGCAACCTCCGATTGGGGAGTCGGATAAATCGACTGAAAGAGACCTTCCCCAAAAACGCCGTGATAGATGATCGGGCTATTAAGAAGCCAAGTAAATCGAGGCGCCCCATAGATTTGGCCTTTCCATTTTGCCGTCCCCGTCGGACCAAAAAATATCAGATGTTTGAACCGAAGCATCGACTCCGCTTCCCCGTATCCTTCCTGCTGTTTGCGGAAAGCCTGGAGCGTGAATCGACGGTAATGCCACACAATGGCACTCGGACTAAAAGCAATCACGCCACCGTTTGTCTGGAGACGCCAACAGAAATCCACATCATCCCCAGCTTTCCTGTACTCCACATCAAAACCGATAACGCTCTCAAACGCAGCACGGTGGAAAGCCATGTTACAGCCGGGGATATGCTCCGCTACTACATCGGTTAACAACACGTGGCTCGGTCCTCCCGGCGCAGCAGCCACTGCCGCCTGAATCCAATCCACGGCCGGCGGCGAAATATTCGGCCCCCCAACCCCTACATAATCACCACTCAACAAAGTCCCAACCAAATAGTACAACCAGTCAGGATCCGCCATACAGTCGGAATCCGTATACGCAAAAATATCTCCACTTGCCGTTTTCGCTCCGACATTTCGAGCGTAACTCAACCCCATGTTGACCTGCACCACATTCACAAACCCAGGCAACTTCTCCCCAGTCCGCTGAGCACGCGCATTACGAGATAACTCGTAGTCCTTAACCAGATCCTGCGTGTTATCTTTAGACCCGTCATCAACCAGAATGATCTCAAAGTCTGGGTAATTAACCTGATCCAATGACTCCAAGCAGTCCTTCAAAGTCTTGCCCCCATTATAGGAGCAAACGATCACCGACACCTTTGGGTAACTCGGAAGCGCCACCTTATTCGTGACCGAATCCACCCCCGCAAGCATCTCCTTCAACAGATAAAACGCCTTCTTCGGAACACGATCTCGAGTCACCAACCCAAACTCCCAGTCCAAAATATCGTGTCCTCCCGTGAACCATTCGTCGGTCCACGAGAAAAAGATCGTCCCTGCTGCTCCACCGCGGACAACGGACTCCAAGTGCCAACGTAGAACATCCACCTGCATCTCCTGTCCCTTCCGCATCGTATCCAACCCGAACTCACCGAACACCAATGGCTTGTCCCCAGCTAAATTCTGAAGTCGAGCGAGATACTTTTCAAAGTCCCGTTGCCGCTCCAAATACACATTAAACGTGTAGAAATCGACATTCTGCGGCAGCAGATACTCCGTAGGTGGATAACTTGCGTAGGAGTAAAGAGGCCGAGGATCCGTCGCCCGCGCTACGGAAATCAAATGCTCCACAAACTCCGTGACTCGCCGCGCCCCAAGCCAACGCACCATGGAACTCGGGATCTCATTGCCGACAAGATACCCAAAAATCGCTTCGTGCCCTTTGTGGGTGGCCACGGCCGCACGAATCGTATCCACGATCTGTCGGCGCATTCCTTTGTTGTTTAGAAACTCAACGTGCTCCGCCCACGGAATCGAGATCATCACCCGTAATCCAAACTCCTTGGCTACATCCAAAAACCATCTCGGAGGAACGTGATAAACCCGCAACAAGTTCCCCCCCATTTCGCGAATTAACGCAAAATCCTTCCGGGCTTTCTCAGGATTACCGACAAAAAAACCGTCAGCATCCGGAGCAAACGGACCATAAGTAACGCCCTTGATGAAAAACTTGCGGTCTCCTTCAAACAGGAATTTGGAACGGGCCTGAATAGGAACGAGACCAGTCTGTAACTCGAGGGCGGCGCTAAGGTCAGTTTGGGACATGCTTTATCAATTTTTAAGGAGTACGTGGCTCTTAGGCAAGGGCGCTCCGCTGTTTATAACGACGCCAATACTTCGCTTGTTATTCGCTCCGTCTTTTCCAGGTCTTGTTCGTTGTGGGCCACACACAAAAAGCCCGCCTCAAATTGAGATGGCGCAAAATATACCCCGCGCTCACGGCATCCGTGGAAAAAGCGTCCGAATGTCGCCTTGTCGCTCTTTTGGGCCGAAGCCAAATCCCAAACATCGCCTTCTGTAAAATAGAGACAAAACATCGAACCAATACGGCGGAAATTATAATTCCGCCCCACTTTCCTGAGCGTCCTCCGTACCCCTTCCTCAAATTGCGACCCAATGGCCTCCAACCTCCCCCAACCATCCACTCGCTCCATCTCCTTCAACTGCGCCAACCCAGCCGCCATCGCCAATGGATTCCCCGACAACGTCCCCGCCTGATAAACAGGACCGTCCGGCGAAAGCTTATCCATAATCTCTCGCTTCCCGCCAAAAGCACCTACCGGTAACCCTCCCCCAATCACTTTTCCGAGCGCCGTCAGATCCGGCGTAATCCCACACCTCTCCTGATACCCACCCTTCGCCAAACGAAATCCCGTCATCACCTCGTCGAAAATTAACACCGTGTCATGGGTACTACAGAGTTCCCGCATGAGCTCCAAATACCCTGGCTTCGGTAGATAAAGACCCGCATTGGCCGGAATAGGCTCCACAATTACCGCCGCGATTTCTCCGCCACGCTCCGCAAAAATGCCCCGCAAAGCCTCCTCATCATTGTAGGGAAGCGTCAACGTTTGCGCTGCAACAGCAGCAGGAACCCCTGCGCTATCGGGCTGCCCATGGGTCAACGCACCACTTCCCGCCTTCACCAGCAGCGAATCCACGTGCCCGTGATAACACCCCTCGAACTTCACAATCAGATCCCTCCCTGTGTATCCACGGGCCAGCCGGATCGACGACATCGTAGCCTCTGTCCCGCTGTTCACCATCCGCACCTTCTGAATCGAGGGAACCCATTCCACAATCGTCCGCGCCATTTCCACCTCCAATGGATTCGGGATCCCAAAACTAACCCCACGTTGCGCCGCCGCCACAATCGCATCCTTCACCACTTGCGGAGCATGTCCCAAAATCGCAGGGCCCCACGTCCCGACAAAATCCACGTACTCTTTCCCATCTACATCCCAAATATGTCCGTCTTCCGCCCTATCGACAAAAAACGGCTCCCCTCCGACTCCGCGAAATGCACGAACAGGTGAATTCACCCCGCCGGGGATAAACTTGCGGGCTTCGGAAAAAAGAGCTGAAGAACGGGAATCGGCATCCATGAGAATATCTTAGATTTAGCCCGTCAAATTCCGGCATCAACTCAAGACACCAGAAAGCTGCACCTATCGTTTCCTTTTTTAGGCAGAAGTCGCATCTCAATTCCTTCGCTTAGCCCTCAGCCACGCCCCACTCTCCTTTCTACTACTCAGCTTGCGCACCCTATACTTTCTCTTAGGCTATCCGACTATTTCCGAATGAGCGCACAACACCCCAATTCATCCCGCTCGCCAATCGAGGAACCCCCGTTAACCGAATTCCCTATCGCACCCTCTGCCTCGAATGCCTGCCCCACACCTCGTCCAGCTCTCCTTTGGGCCATAAGCTTCATTCTAATTGCCCTAGTCTATGTAGCCTTTGGCCAATCCGCCGAATACAGCTTCCTCAACTGGGATGATATTATCTACATCCGGGATTATCCCGAGGTCAAAAAAGGGCTCTCCTGGGAAGGATTTGTTTGGGCTTGGACCCATCCCCATTACAGCAACTGGCATCCCCTTACCACGTTGTCGTTTATGTTCGACTCCACGGTCTTCGGCTCAAAAGCCGAGGGCTTTCATCAACATAATCTCGTCTTACACGCTTTAACCGCGGTCATTCTCTTCCAAGCACTCCGCCATCTTACCGGCTCCGTTTGGCGCAGTGCTTTCGCCACCGCTATTTTCGCCATTCACCCTCTTCGGGTCGAATCTGTCGCCTGGATCACCGAACGGAAAGACGTACTCAGCGGTCTTTTCCTCATGAGCACGGTCTGGGCTTATGCTCGCTACGCCAAGAGCCCATCACGCACCCGATACCTCTGTGTCTGTTTTCTCTTCATTTGCGGACTACTTTCCAAATCCGTTCTAGTGACGGTCCCCGGCTTACTCCTGCTGCTCGATATCTGGCCACTCCAGCGCCTGAACCTCGATAACGCCAACCACACTCCTTTGCTTCAACGCGTCTGGCCCCTGTTGAAGGAAAAGATTCCGCTCATGCTTTTCTCAGCAGGCTCCTGTGTAGCCACTATTTTGAGCGTGGATTTACATCGTCCGATGAGCCCGCCTCCGCTCTTCGAACGTCTGGCTTATATCCCCGTTTGGTGCATGTCTTACGTGCGCCTCTTTCTATTCCCATTCGATCTGGCCGCCCATTACCCCTATGTACAAGCAGGTCCTCAACCTTCTTTAGCGCTTAGTTGTCTTCTTATCACAATCACCATTTCCATCGTCTGCTGGCATCTCCGCAAACAACTCCCCTTATTATTGGTAACCTGGGCATGGTTCCTAATCGCCTTACTCCCCGTAATCGGGATCGTTCCGCCGGGTATTCAAATTATGGCCGACCGCTACACCTATGTAGCCCAGCTTCTCTTTGGGGTGGCTATCACATGGGGCGGCGCTCAATGGACTGCATCTTGGAAAAATAAATGGATCGCTCCATTGCTAGCCTCCTGTTTTGTTGCCTTCCTTTGTTTTTTCAGTATCCGCCAAACCCGTTACTGGGGTAATGACGAAGATCTTTGGAGCAGAACGCTGGAAGTCACTCGAGAAAACGATTTCGCAAACGGCCAACTAGGGGATTCTCTAGCGGTAAACGGCAGACTCAATGAAGCCGAGCCGTATTATCGAGAAGCCCTCAAGTTAAACCCCAAACTCACGGGGATATTAAATAATCTAGCGGTTGTCCTTAGAACCAGGGGCAACCTTGCGGAAGCCGAAGAACTACTTAGAAAAGCCCTTCAAATCAGCCCATGGTTCGCCTCTGCAAAAAGTGATTTAGTCAATCTCCTCTTAGCACAGTCCAAATTTGATGAAGCCAAAATAACCTTGGAAGAAATCTTAAAAGCTGATCCTCACAATTTCGAAGCACTAAACCGGCTTGGAATTATTTTAAGTGAATCCGAACCTAAAAAGGCAAACTATCCTGAAGCAATCCGCCTATTAACGGAAGCCACAAAACTTCAACCTGATAATGCCGGAGTGTATTTCACTCTTGGCAACGCACATTTCCTGGCAGGAAACATCCAAGAAGCTATCGTACACTTACAAACAGCCATTCAGAAAGATCCCAAACACGCCAAAGCTGCGAATAATCTGGGAACTATATTATCCAGAAATAATCGAAATGCAGATTCCGCAACCGCGTATCGCTATGCTATTCAAGCAGACCCTAACTATATTGAGCCTTACGATGGTTTAGCAGAATTGCTTCTTCGAATGAAAGACCCCGAAGAAGCCGTACGTACTTGGAAAGCGGCCTTACAACAAAACCCAAACGATCTCCGTGCCTATTTCAAACTGGCATGGACCCTGTCCACTTACCCAGAAGCACGTATTCGTAACGGTAAAGAAGCCGAAGCCATCGCCCGCCGGGGTATCGAAATCAACCAAGGTAAAGAAGGGCTTCTCTTTGACGCCCTAGGCACAGCCCTCGCGGAACAGGGCCTGTTCGAGGCCGCCAGACAAAGCGCCCAAAAGGCACTCGAACTCGTAAGCGCCTCTAACAATACAGCAGCAGCAGACGCCATCCGGAATCGGCTCGAACTCTACCGCGACCAACAACCGTTTCATCAACCCGGGCGCTAATCCCGCCCCGTCCTTTTATGAATCTAAGACTCTCGGTGGCTATCCTCGTCTGGTGCAGCCTACTAGCCACCGCACTTTACCCCTGCTTTAAATTCGGGGGATTCAACCGCACCACCCGCCAAAAAATCACCCGTCTCTTTTTCGTCCTGCTCGCGATCGCATTTCCCCTCTGGCGCTGGTGCAGCCTCACTTACAATGGCGAAATCAACGTCGATGAAAGTATGGTCCTCACTCAGGCACTCAAATATCAGGACGACCTCATGCCCTGGCGCGCTGTAGTCGCCGACGCCGGTGGCCCGTTAAATACCTGGGTCTTGTTTTGGGCAAAACCGCTAGGGCTCGGCTTCGGTTACCTGACAGCCCGCCTCACTGGGCTTTTCCTCATGTTCGCCCTCAGCACACTCACGGTTCTGACCCTGGGTGAGTTACTCCGAAAAAAACACGCACTCCTTTTCAGCATCCCCCTGCTCACACTCCTACTCGGAACGCTGAACCTCGATTTCCTGCATTTCTCCAGTGAACAATTCCCAGCCGCCATCTGCGCAGGAGTTCTCTGGCTTCTTTTCAAACAGTTCAAGCACCCTGAAAAATGGCGCGCTTACACCATCGGCGCTCTATGCGGAGCCCTTCCCTTCACTAAAATCCAAGTCGTTCCGGGGGCCTTTTTCTTATTCTTCATGGGCCTGAGCCTCCCATTTCTCCGCAAAAAATTTCGTGCCGATCTGAAGCAGAACACCATTCTACTCGCAACCGGCGGCCTTTCTATTCCCGCACTAATCCTGATCCCCGTAGCCATCTCCGGTGTCTGGAGCGATTTCATCCACTTCTACATCCGCTTTGCGATCGGATACAAAAACAACGTTAACAAACCCTTAGACTTCTCGATCCTCACTCTGGGCGACATCGGCTACACCGTCCTCCTGTTTGGCTCCCTGCTCCTCATTTTTGCCACCGCCATTTTCCTCTTCGGAAAAACCCTGACCTCCAAACCCAAACAACGCCCAGTGATCCTCCACCGCTTTGTTGTGGCTCTCGGATTAACCGGCTACTTCGCCTCCCTCGTCTACGCCGTAATTAAAAGCGGCTTCGGGTTCCCTCATTACCTCATGTTCCTGCTCGCGCCGACCCTCGTCATGGGTGCCGCCTGGATCGCAATCCTCACGACCTCTCGTCCATTTCAAAAAACACCAGCCACCCTGCTCCGCTACGCCCTGCTCATCTTCACCGGCGTTATGGCAATCCAACTCACCAACTTCTCGATCAAAAACGCACGGTTCCTATCCAACTGGGGCCAGGAAGTTCACCCAGTCGCTGAATTTCTTAAAACTCGCTGTACCGCTTCCGATCACATCGCCATCTGGGGCTGGGCATCCAAACTCAATGTTCTGACTCAAATGCCGCCCGCCACCAGGTTCGCACACACTGCCGCTGTCACAGACCCCTCTCCCGAATTTAACCGCCACCGTGAAACCTTTATTGCGGACCTCCAAGCCTCACGCCCCAAAGTTTTTCTGGACGCTGTAGATGAGTTTCGTTGGTATTCGTGGCCTCCAGGAGTCGCAGCCAGACACACCATGATCCCCGAGCTCTCCACCTGGATTTTCAAAAACTACGACTTCGTCACCGAGATCCAGACGGCTCCCAACAAACTTCCCGTTCGCATTTATTTTCTCAAACCCCAAGCGAACTAAGCGTCTCCCACCATTCGAGCCCTCCTTTTCTCCTTTCGCCCCATGGCTTCGCCCGTCTTATCCATCGTCACGCCAGTCTTTCGTGAGGAGAAAAACATCCCCGAATTCCTCAACCGAATCTCGGACACACTGGCCTCAATCACCGACGATTACGAAATCATCTTCTCCATGGATCCCTCGCCGGATCGCACCGAAGAAGTCATCGTCGAAGCCAGAAGCTCCGACCCGCGTATCAAACTCCTCAAGTTCTCCCGGCGCGTCGGCCAACCCATGGCCACACTCGCCGGTCTTCAATACGCTTCCGGTCAGGCCGTCATTGTTATTGATGTCGATATGCAGGATCCCCCGCATCTCATTGGCGAGATGGTCGCAAAATGGCGCGAGGGATACGACGTCGTGATTCCTCAACGTCGCTCGCGGACTGGGGAACCCTGGCTCAAAAAACTCATCGCCAAAGTCGGCTACTACGTCATCCAGAACATTACCGACGTCAAAATCCCGCCAAACACAGGCGATTTCCGACTCATGTCGGCCAGAGTCGTCAAAGAACTCAACGCCCTCCGCGAATCCCATGGGTTCCTCAGAGGAATGGTAGCCCTGGTTGGGTTCCGTCAATGCCTCATCCCGTTTGATCGCCCAGCGCGCTTCTCTGGTGAAACCAATTACAACCGTTTCCTCGGTTCGCTCCGGATCGGGTTCAACGGGATCTTCTGCTTTTCAACCTATGCGTTGAACCTCAGCACAGCACTCGGCTTCATCACCGCTTTCCTCTCCATTCTTCTCGGCATCGTCTATTTCGCGATGAAGCTCTCAGGGGTCGCGTTCCCATTGGGAAATCCGACCATTGTGATCCTCATTCTTTTTCTCGGCGGCGTGCAGCTCATCAGCGTCGGTGTCTTGGGCGAATACATTGGCCGCATTTACGAAGAGGTCCGACAACGCCCAAAATTTATCGTCGATCGATCCGTCGGTTTTGAGCAGATAACTTCCCCTCCATCTCCCCAAAATCTGCCCTCCTCTCCTTGCTAACCATGCACTCCGAAACGCCTCTCCGTATTGTTGTCACCGGCGCGAGCTCCGGCATCGGAAACGCCGTCGCAAGTGCTCTTACAACCAACGGCCATATCGTGCTTGGACTCGCCCGCCGCTTCCCTACGCCCGTTGCGGCTTTCGTCAATCAATCCGCTCCTTCCAGACAGGACATCGCATGTGACGTTGCCAACTGGAGCCAGGTCGCATCCATTGCAGAGGTCTTAAACCAAAACTGGCCCGCTATCGACGCTCTGATTTGCTGTGCCGCCATTCAGGGGGAAATCTGTCCCACTTTGGCTTCCGATCCACAACAGTGGCTCGATACCGTTCAAACGAACCTCGCAGGAACTTACTTCCCCATTCGAGCATTCGCTCCCCTGCTCAAAAAATCCAATCGACGCGCAAAAATCCTCTGCTTCTCGGGCGGTGGTGCATCTAGAGCCCGACCGAATTTTTCCTCCTACGCAGCTTCGAAAACAGGCGTGGTTCGTCTCGTAGAAACCATCGCCAGTGAAAACGACGGATTACCGCTCGATATTAACGCGATAGCCCCCGGAGCCGTCCCCACTTTCATGACAGACTCCATCATCGCCGCTGGACCTGAACTAGCGGGAACTCAGGAATACCAGTCTGCACTCTCCCTAAAAGAATCCGGAACCGACCCAATGAAACGTGCTTTGGATCTCATCGAATGGCTTATTTCTCCGGCCTCAGACGGCGTCAGTGGCCGCCTCCTGAGTGCAAATTGGGATCCATGGAAGACGCTCAACTCGGCCCATCTCAAAGGTACCGACATCTACAAACTGCGCCGCGTGTTACCCTAGGGTCAACTACGCTCAACCTCTCTCCTCATGTCAGAATCCAAAAGTCCTTCTTACTTTATCACCGGTGGCGCTGGTTTCATCGGCGCATTCCTCGCCTGTCATTTATTGGATACCACCACCGCAAAAGTAACCGTCTACGACAATTTTCGCACAGGGCGGCGCTGGGCTTTCCGCAATCGCCTAACCGATCCACGCCTTACCATCATCGAGGGAGACGTCCAAAATCTCGACCTTCTGAAAGCCTCGATGGCAGGCCATGATGTCGTCTATCACCTCGCCGCAAACTCGGACATCGCGAGTGCGGCAACCGATCCCTCGATCGACTTTTGGCAAGGAACCTACCTCACCCACAATGTCCTTGAGGCGATGCGTATGACCGGCACCAAACGCATTCTCTACACGTCAGGGAGCGGTGTATACGGCGATATTGGCGCCGATCCCGTCGATGAAGACTACGCCTTCCGTGTACCGATCTCGACTTACGGCGCGAGCAAACTCGGTAGCGAACATTTAATCAGCGCCTATGCGCACATGTTCAATATTCGGGGAAGCGTCTTTCGATTCGCAAACGTCATCGGCCCACATCAAACCCACGGCGTCGCATACGATTTCCTGCGCCGCCTCGCCGCAAAAAAGGATTCTCTCAAAATCTTCGGGGACGGTTCCCAATCGAAACCCTACATCTTTATCACTGACGTTCTGGCGGCCTTCCGCCTCGTCGAGCGAGAGGCCACTGAAGGCTTTCAGGTATTCAATGTCGCACCAACCGATTTCCTAACCGTTAAAGACATCGCGGACATCATCGTCGAACAAATGGGCCTCCATAACGTCGAATACCGTTTCTCAGGCGGATCCAGAGGATGGAAAGCCGACGTCCCCGTATATCGACTCGACACCAACCGCATCCGGAAGCTGGGTTGGGCGAACGAAAAAAACTCGAAGGAAGCAATGGTAGCTTCCGTTCAAGCGATGCTGGCAGACCTCGCCGCAGGCGACATTCTCCCCGCCCCACTCTCTGATCTCTAATTTATGACGACTAAAATTCTAGGCGACGCCGTCCAAAGCGTTTTTGTATCCGGAGGCTCCGGCTTCATTGGCAGCCACATCGTCGACCTTCTGCTCGCAGGTGGATATCGCGTGACAGCCTTCGATAATCTCTCCAACGGACGCGAAGCATTCATCGAACATCACAAATCCAACCCGAACTTCACCTTTGTGAAGGGAGACATGCTCGATCTGGAGCTCGTAAAGCAGCATCTCGCCGGTCACGACCTCGCGTGGCACATGGCCGCAAATACCGACATTATCGGCTGCCACGAACAACCCGACCGCGATCTTAAAGACTGCCTCATCGCCACCTTTAATATGGTTGAAGCAATGCGTTGCTGCGGGGTCCGGGACATTCTGTTTGCATCCACTGGCGCAGTCTACGGAGACCTCTGCCACAACAATCCAACCTCGGAATCCACCGGTCCACTCATGCCCATTTCCTGCTACGCCGCAGGAAAAATCGGAAGCGAAGCCTTCATCTCCGCTTACTGTCATCTCTACGGCCTGCGGGGTTGGATGTACCGATTCGGAAACGTCATTGGTTCGCGGATGACCCACGGGGTCATCTACGATTTCATCCGCAAATTAAAAGCAACACCCGACCACCTCGAAATTTTGGGTGATGGCACACAGCAGAAAAACTACTTCCTCACGGAAGAATGTATTCAGGGAATCTGCTACGGTTACCAAAACATTACGATGACGGAAGACCACCCATGCGACGTCTTCAATCTCGGCACAGACTCCGTAACTCCGGTCACACGAATCGCCGAACTCGTGATTCGAGAAATGGGGCTCGAAGGAAAAACGCGCGTCACGATCCAAGGAGCCAAACGTGCCTGGCCCGGTGACCAGCCTCGCGTTCACATCAATGTCGATCGTATGAGGCAACACGGTTGGAGCGCCAAACTATCCTCTGATCAAGCTGTCACCACAGCCATCCGGCGTATGCTCGGAAAGTCTGACACTATCTAAGATCGCCCACCCCACCCCATCATGCGACCATCCCTCACCCCTACCATCTGCGTAATTGGCACCTGGCATCAGGGCGCTGTCGCGGCCGCATGTTTAGCCGATCTCGGCTTCTCCGTGATCGGGGCGGATCCAGATCCCTCGTTAATCGCCAAACTCGCCACTGGCAAAGCTGGCGTCTTCGAACCCGGCCTCGACGACCTGCTGGCACGAGGGATCGACTCAGGAAACCTTCGATTCACAGCGGACCTCACTTCTTGCTGTAGCGGCTGCCCCTTCGTCTTCATCATGTTCGACACGCCTGTCGACGAACAGGACCTCAGCGATCTCACCGGAATATTCGCAGCTCTGGATGCCATCACGCCCTCCTTAGAGCCCGGTGTTGTACTATACGTCACGGCTCAGGTTCCCGTTGGCACTTGTGACCAAATCAAAACCCGCATTCAAAAGGCGCGTCCCGATCTGGAATTTGGCATCGCGTACAGCCCCGAGAACCTCCGGTTGGGACAGGCCATCAAAGTTTATCGAGAACCGTTGTTGCCCGTATTGGGATCCGACCAGCAGTGGGTTCTCGAAAGCCTTGAAGCTCTTTTCCAACCGTTTCATGTGCAGTGGCACCATGTGAACCTCCGGACTGCTGAGATGACCAAACACGCGCTCAATTCGTTCCTCGCCGCACAAATCACACTCGGCAACGAACTCGGCAATCTCTGCGACGAAGTCGGCGCAGACGGCGCACGCATCGCCCAACTTCTCCGCCTCGAACCCCGCGTGGGAGCCAAGGCCATGTTGATGCCCGGGCTCGCATTTTCGGGGGGCACAATCGCCAGAGACCTGCAGGCGCTGCGCAAACTTGGTGATCAAACCGCTTGCGACACCAAATTCCTCGACGGCATTTGGGAGTCTAACAAATCTCAAAATCACTTGGTCCTACGGAAAATCAGAAAATTCCTCGGCGCCGATCTGACCGGCCAAAATGTCACCGTTCTTGGACTGACCTACAAACCCGGAACGAGTACCCTTCGCCGCTCAGCATCGCTCGAAATCATCAACGATCTGGTCGCCGCCGGTCTTACGGTTCGTGCTCACGATCCCAAAGCTGATCGGGATGAATTAAAGAAAATCCGCGGATTCACATTTTTCGAAGACCCGTATACCGCATTAAAAGGGGCTCGCATGGCGATCATCCTTACCGGTTGGCCGGAGTATCGAGACCTCGATTTTCAAAAGGTTCGAGCCGAGATGGCCGATTCCGGATTCATCGATACCCAGAATATGTTCGTCGCAGAGGAACTCACTGCGCTCGGATTCGTCTATATGGACATCGGACGCGGACGGGGCGCGATTTAAACCGCACCAGTCTCACGGTTAACACGGCCAACCAGTCGCTTTACGCATTTTCGAAAATGAAAGTCAGCATCATAGGTACAGGTCTCCAGTGTAAACGACGCGCACCGGTCCTTCTTAACTCGCCGGAGACAACCATCGCGTGGATTGCCGCCCGTACTTTGGAACAGGCGGAAAAAGCAACGCAAACATTCGCCGGGATGCCAACAGCCGACTGGCGCCAAGCTGTCGAGGACCCTTCTGTTGACGCAGTCATCGTCACAACACCGCCCGACCTCCATGCGGAAATAGCGATAGCGGCGATGCTGGCTGGTAAACATGTACTATGCGAAAAACCACTGGCTCGCACGCTAGCGGAAGCCGAAGCCATGGTAAAAATCGCGCGCGAAACCCAACGGATTCTCAAGTGTGGCTTCAGCTATCGTTTCTATCCGGCGATCCGCGCTGCTCATCAAATGGTTCAAAGTGGCAAATTGGGCCGCCCACTTTTTGGTCGCTGTCGCTACGGAATATGTGGGCGGCCGGGTTACGAAAAGGAATGGCGCGCCGACCCAAACCGAACCAGCGGCGGGCATTTCTTCGAGGCTGGCGGCCACGCGATCGATCTTTTTCGTTGGTTTCTCGGAGAAATTGTCGACGTCTCAGCGATGACCTCTTTGCATTATTTCAAAGAGCAACCGCTGGATGACGGGGGCATGGCACTCTTCCGTTGCGAAAATGGAGCGACCGCTTCTCTCCACACCACGTTGGTTGAATGGAAAAATCTCTTCTCGTTTGAGATTTTCGGAGAAGAAGGCTACGTCCAAATCAATGGCCTCGGTGGAAGCTACGGCGAACAAAGCCTCACCTACGGACGCCGCGACTTTCACGCACCGTTCCAGGATACTGTGACTCACTTCCGTGGAGCCGATCCCACTTGGAAGCTCGAATGGGAGAATTTCGTCGAAGCCATTCAATCCGGCAAGGAGCCGAGTGGAAGCGGCGCCGATGGTCTTGCAGCCATGCGTGTCGCTCTGGCGGCTTACGATTCCGAAAGGCAACGTGTTGTTGGGAAAATTGGATCGGGGCTCTAAACAAACACATCCCATGCGGATTCTCATCACAGGTGCAGGCGGGTTTATCGGCTCGTGGCTCAGTCGTACACTTGTTGCGGAGAACCACGAGGTACATGGATGGCACCATCGCGCGCCAGCAAGACCGATTAGTGGGGAACAAACCACGGTTCTCGATATCACAAACGCGAAACACGTTTCGCAATGCATCCAAGAACTCCGTCCTGAAATCATCTTCCATCTCGCCGCTCAAAGTTTTCCCGGCAAATCATGGGAGAATCCCGATGCCACCTTTCGCGTAAACGTCGGAGGCACATTCAACCTCCTCCACGCAACCCTCGACGCCGCAATTTCACCGCGAATCATCTCCGTCTGTTCTAGTGCGGAGTACGCGCCAGGCACGCCGGGGATCCCAATCCGAGAGGATTCACCGCTCGCTCCATCCAATCCCTACGGACACAGCAAACTCATTCAGGACAACGTTTCAGAATCCTACGGCATTCGCCTCGGCCTGGATATCATTCGCGTGCGCCCCTTCTTCCTGATTGGACCGGAAAAATCGGGAGACGTTTGTTCCGATTTCTCACGTCGTTTTATTGAGGCAGAAACAAACCACACAACCTCAATTGCCGTCGGCAACATGGCAATCACACGCGACTTTCTCGACATTCGCGATGGCATCCGCGCATTGATTCTCCTCAGCCAGCGCGGCACCTCCGGGGAAGTTTACAATATATGCGCTGGCAGAGGATATCGGATCGGAGATGTCTTCGACGCCCTCAACGAAATCACCCACTTGGGCTTAGTCGCTACGACCGATCCAAACTTACTCAGAACGGTGGATGAATTGATCAAAGTCGGAGATCCAACGCGTCTCATCAACCTTGGATGGAATCCCTCAATCCCATTTAAGCAGAGCATCCGAGACATCCTCGATTATTGGAAAACGACCTCTCATTCTTCATCCGTATAGTCGAGCCCCCTCTTCCCCCCCAACTTCGCACCGTCACAACAGCCCAATCCGTATGAACACAGCATCTACCCCGTCCTGTCCTGGCGTCGCGATAGTTGGATGCGGTTTGATTGGGAACAAAAGAGCAACCGCGTTGGCGCAACAACAGCTTCTCCACGTTTGCGACGCCGATCTGCCCCGTGCCACATTACTCGCGGCCAAATTCCCAAACTGTTCTCCTCAGAAAACGCTCTGCCCTATCCTCAACGATCCCGCAGTGACATTGGTGATCGTGGCGACACCGAACGTCGCCCTCGCCCCAGTTGCGTTGGAATGTGTACACGCCGGAAAACACGTCTTAATCGAAAAACCCGGAGCACTCAGCGCGAAGGAGCTTACGGAAGTATTACTCGCGGCAAACTCACACAAAGTAACCGTCCGGATCGGATACAATCACCGCTTTCATCCTGCTTTTCAAAAGGCCCGAGAACTGGTCGATAGCGGTGTTTTAGGCCCACTCATGTTTCTGCGTTCTCGATATGGCCATGGTGGACGCGTCGGCTACGACAAGGAATGGAGAGCGAACCCCGCCCTTTCGGGTGGTGGTGAACTGATCGACCAGGGAGTTCACTTGATCGACTTGGCTGGTTGGTTCCTCGGGCACTTTTCCGTAATCGACGGCCATGCGACCACTTCCTTTTGGGACATGGCAGTCGACGATAATGCCTTTCTTTCCCTCAGAACTCCACTCGGACAGACCGCCTGGCTGCATGCGAGCTGCACCGAATGGAAGAACATGTTTTCGTTCGAACTCTACGGGCGCGACGGGAAAATCTCCATCGACGGTCTTGGCGGAAGTTACGGTGTCGAACGGATTACCTGGTATAAAATGCTTCCCGAAATGGGACCACCCGAGACCACTTCCTGGGAATTTCCGCGCGGAGACCAGTCATGGTCCATCGAGACGCAGAATGTTTTGAGCGAAATTCAGCGCCCCTTTTCTGGCAATCCAGAACTCGAAAACAGCGTCCGAGTTTTGGAGATTGTTGAAACCATCTACGCGAAAAGCGGCTTTCCGTGGGCGTCCCAGCATTAAACAAAATCGTTTCCCATGATTATCTCCCGATCTCCCCTGCGTATCTCCCTCGGTGGAGGCGGCACAGATTTGCCCTCGTATTACTCACAACACGGCGGATTCCTCGTTGCGGCAGCAATCGACAAATACATCTACCTCACGCTGCACAAAACATTTCAGCAAGAGATCATCGTCAAATACTCCAAATTGGAGCGTGTGCAATCCGTCGACGAAATCGAACACCCGATCGTCCGAGAAGCCCTGAAACTCACGAACACAACCGACCCTCATCTTGAAATCGCCTCTATGGCCGATATTCCGGGCGGGACCGGACTAGGATCCTCGGGCAGTTTCACGACGGCGTTACTGAAAGCGCTCCACACGAAAAATAAAAGTATCGTCTCTCCCTTACAACTCGCCGAACAAGCGTGTCACATCGAGATCGATCGTCTTGGTGACCCCGTCGGAAAACAGGATCAATACATCGCCTCAATCGGAGGAATCACCGCGTTCACTTTCCACAAAGACGGCAGCGTCGACTATCGTCCGTGCCAAATCGCGGAAGAAACCATCTTTAATCTCGAGGACAATCTCCTCCTCTTCTTCACAGGTTACTCTCGGAGCGCCTCGTCGATTCTCAAAGACCAGCACGACAAGTCCCAAGCGAACAACGCCGAGATGCTCGAGAATCTCCATTTTACAAAGGATCTAGGCTATCGATCTCTCGAATCCCTGGAGTCCGGAAACCTCGACGAGTTCGCACGACTCATGGACTTGCATTGGCAGCGCAAGAAAGTGCGTAGCTCCGGCATGAGCAACCAACACATTAACGATTGGTACGATCACGCCATGGCTAACGGCGCTTTGGGCGGAAAGCTGATCGGAGCCGGAGGCGGTGGTTTCTTGATGTTTTACGCGGAAGACAAAACACGGCTGCGTCACGCCATGCGCCAGACTGGGCTGCAGGAGGTCCGTTTCCGTTTTGATTTCGAAGGCACCAAAGTCGTGACCCAAAACTAACCCCACAATCACCCCATGTCTAAAAGACACGCGTTTCCCGTAGCGATTTTAGCTGGTGGTTTAGCGACCAGACTTCGGCCCATCACCTCCACCATTCCCAAAGCCATGGTAGACGTAGCCGGGGAACCCTTTATTTTCCGCCAACTCCGATACCTTAAAGCACAAGGTATCGAACGGGTGGTGCTCTGCGTCGGGTATCTTGGCGAACAAATTCAGGAAGCCGTCGGCGACGGCGCCGCCTTCGGATTGCGCGTGGACTACTCGATGGACGGTCCAACTCTTTTAGGAACTGCAGGGGCGCTCAAACGTGCCCTGCCCATGCTGGGGCCCGACTTTTTTGTGTTTTACGGAGACTCCTATCTCCCCATTGATTTCGCTCCGGTTCAGCAAGCATACATCGAACAAGGCAAACCGGCGCTGATGACCGTCTTGCGAAATAACGGGCAGTGGGACAAAAGCAACGTGCTGCTCGAAGGCGATCACCTAGTCGAATACAACAAGCGCGTTCTCCGTCCTGAGATGGAGCACATTGATTACGGCCTGAGCATTCTGTCTAGCGAGGCCCTAAAAGGGTTACCCGAAAATCAACCAGCGGATTTAGCAGATATCTTCACGAACCTCTCACACACGGGTCAACTGGCTCATCAGGAAGTGCACCAGCGTTTCTACGAAATTGGTTCGCCTGAAGGACTCGCAGAAACGTGTGCATTGTTTCGAGAATAGAAGCGAAGAGCTCCGCAAAATTGAAATCCCCAATAGAGGGATCCGTGCCACTAGACTTTGGTAGCCACGGCAACCACCTGCCACCCGGCGGTAGTATTGCGAAGATTAAAGCGAAAAAGCCGATCGAACAGACTCATCACGGTGTGAGCTAAACTCCCGACTGGGGGCTCTCCTCCCCGCACGTCATCGATTAAAGCGCTGCCACGCGCTATCACAACACCTCGATAGAGGTTAAAAAACGGGAAGCCGGAAAGATATGTCCGTTGCACCTGCAACCCACCGTCGGTCAGAACCCGCGTAATACTTTCCCTGCTGAAATGCGTGCGATGACCTATGTATTTATCGAACAGAGACATCGGGCCGCCTGGTACCGTCACCACAAGGCTCGCTCCTGGCTTAAGGTAGGCGGACGCGGCTTTGACAAATGCCACCGGATCGTCCACGTGCTCCAAAACCTCCGAACACGTTGCACAAGTAGCCCACTCGTGAAAGCTAACAGCTTCGGCGGGCGGGGCGAAAAGGTCGACAGGCAAGAATATCGCAGAAGGCACCTTTTTCCGCGAAATCTGCACGCCGACGTCACTCATTTCAAATCCGAGTATCGAAGCCTTTGGCCATCGCGCCGCAGCTAGCCTCGCAAAGTCTCCCTGCCCCGAACCGATATCCAACAACTTACCCTCGGAAAAACCACATTGTTCCCCAAGAAGATCGAGCATTAATCGATGACGATATTTCTGAGCAGGGTTACATCCAACTGCATCGGAATAATCAGACCAATGAGCATCCCAGTTATCTTGATTGCTCAGTTCGCTCATATTTTCGGTGTCCGATACATTGAAACAAATCAACCATCACCGCGGTCTTTTCACAACAACGCGCTGAATCATCTCGAGGAGTAAAACAAAACAAAACGTCTGAAATCCCAGAATCATTACTAATATACCAAATATTGCAGGGTGCGAAATTTGCGTTAATCGAAAGTTATTCCTAAAATATTCCACGACTAAAGGAAACACCAAAGCCCCGCCAAAAAGCACACTACAACCTGCAATCCCCATCCCCCGGTCATAGGTCAACTTACGCTCCAGTTCAGCCACCACGCCCAACTGCAGCCGATGCAATACACGGGCAACAACCCCAATTTGCAAAAACGAATAACCAAGGGTCGACAGCATTAAACCCAACAACATCCAGTGTAAATTAAACCCAATGGAACCAACCTGAATTGGGCCGCCCGATAGACAGAGGGAAAATAAAGTACCCAGAACAAACATTAAACAACCTGGTAAAAACAAAAAGGTATCAGGACTATAAACTAACATTACCTTCAGATTAATCCAGCCAGCCTTCCATGGAGCAAGCCATCCCCCTCTCTTCAGGTGACTATCGCGCCCTTCCCGATCTTTGTAAAACTTCACAGGCACTTCAGCCGTTGGGATCTTCAAACGCGCAGCCTTGAGCACCATTTCACTCGCATACTCCCAGGATTGCGAGCGTAAATCTATTTTATGGAACGCCTCTACAGATAGGCCACGCATACCGCAGTGGATATCCGTATAGGCACTCCCGTAAATCAGGTTTAATATAAACGTCGTTAGTGGCGTGCCAAAATATCGGTGGAGCGGTGGCATCGCGCCTTCCTCAATACTGCCCCGAAACCGACTCCCCATGACAAAATGAGCACCGGCTCGGAAACGTTCGACAAACGGTAACAACTCCCGAAAATCGTACGTCAGATCTGCGTCCCCCATCACCACAAACTGACCACGAATGTAGGGAATTGAATCGATGTACGCCCTACCCAAGCCACGCTTGGGGGTCTGCAAAACTTCCCCACCTCGCTCCAACACGATCTCAGGCGTACGATCCGTAGAACTGTCCACAATCAGAATCTGCCCCTTCACTCCGGCTTTACGTAAGCCCTCGTGACACCAGTCCACAAATTCTCCCACGGTGATCTCCTCGTTCAATGCGGGCACCACAATACTAACCTCCACCGGTTCCAATAATACACCCTTAGGAAGCCTATGAAGAACCTCTCCTTCTTTGTGACTTCTCTCGGTATTTCCTAGCCTAGGCTGAACTCCCATAATCAAATCGACCTTGATCCAGATTTACTAAAATCGTCTAGGGCTTTTGGAGAGAAAAATTTAACCCGGTTAAACCACAAACCGGTCCATTCAAATGCTGAAACGTGCTGGATGGTGTCACTTTGATCAAGTTCATGCCCTTTTCTAATGGTAGCGTAAACGATTTTGACTCCAGCGCTTTACCGACAGTCATCTCACTACTCCAGGAGCCCGAAGAAATCGTTATCGCAGCAGCTTCTCTTTGGGCGATTGTCTTAAACTGCATCAACAAACTGACAGACGACGGACTCGTCACCCGAATAAAAATTGGCGCCGGCCCCAATAACATCGCCGTGGAACGATCCTCCAAAACAGTCATCCCAGACGGCGCCGTAACGTCAAGCACCTGCACATTACCTACTGAACTGCTAGGAAGGAGCATTCGCTCGAGCCACTTAAAGCTATCGGCTAACTCAAAAAATTGTCCGGGATTTGCTTGTTTATAAAGGTCGTGATAACCCGAAAATCCTAAACAGCCAGACACAACACCTCCAAACATTGCCAACACTATATAGCCTCCACCCAAAAGCAGCTTTCCGTTACCCGAAACCCACCCCATCGAAACCGCAACTCCGAAGCAACCGACTACAGACAATGCGAACGAATAATCCACCAAATAGCGCATTGTTATTCCGGGAACCAGCCAAAAAGAAAACAACAACGGCAGCCCGCAATACCCCAATAGCACTAAAGGCAATCGCTCATAATGTAATTTGAAAATTTGCTGTCTAACAATATACACAACAAACAAAAAGACACCAAGCACCGCCACGGGGGTGGTCCAGATCATCCCAACAACGGGCTCCGAAGCAAAATATTTTCCGACACTCATCGCGGGCGTATATCCCGCCGAGGCTTCTACGAAAGGAAAGTAGACCTTAAGAGAAGGTGAATTCAAAAACGCGTTATACGCATTCAGTCCTATATTAATGGGACTAAATTGATTCTGGTGAAACCCACGTTCCACAAGAGCATTTCCAGATAGTTGAAAATTCGCACCAAACTCAGAAACACTTCCAAATCTTGCCAAGTTATACGCGAGCAAACATAGAACAACCCAAGCAAAAGGCAGTGCAATTATGCCTGCGTTCAAGAGCGATTCTTTCCCAAAACTTGCTCCTTTTTGCCTAAAGCAAATATACCAGATTAAGAAAAGCAGTGCCCCAAAGATCACCAAATTAGGACGACATCCTACGGCCAACCCCCAAAGCAGACTCGTTATAGCAACACCTCTTTTCGAAGGCCGCCCATCCTTCCATCCTCCTAGAAGACAGGCAAAACCCAACACTCCATAAAACGCACCAGCGGTCAGTGCAACTTCATACACAATGGGCCGACGAAGAATATAAGCAAGCGGCCCAGAAACACCAAGCACACACAACAGAAACCCATACAACTTCAAGCTTACATTAACCTTAAAAATTACGAACAGTCGAGACAACGCAACTGCGCCGGATAAAAATGCACCCACAGAAAAAAGCCATACCGCATATGGCTCTGTCAATCTACCAAGGCCCAGCAACCTTGTAGGAATAAACAAAGTAACAGCCGGCGTCGGTCCAAAATACAAATAATACTTACCTTGAAACAATGAAACATCATGCAAACGCAGTCCATTGTTCTGCGCTGAATCCATTGGATTCGATAGCGCTAACATTTTAGGATCGGGATCAACTGGCAGATAAGTATGTCCCTGCAAAAAAGCATCCGCTAGGAGATTATAAAAGCCATAATGATCCTTCAGCCCCGGATTAATTTCATCGAATCGAAAAGAGGAATAATACCTCGAGGGTTCGATCGAGGTAAATACGGGCACGCACAGAGTACCAACACAAAACAGGTAATACCAAGCGGTCAGCAACGACACCCCTAATGCCACCACCGCACGCTTCTTATTCTGTACACCAACCCACTCGCCTATCCTCTGAAGAAACGTAATCATCAGTTATAGGATAACCCAAACAGTCGAAAAACTATAAACTGTACCCCGCACTGATGGCATCTCGGGCAAACATCTTCACGGTATCCAAAGAGAGTTCCCCGAGGTCTTTTCCTGCTAAAGAAATTGCCTTAGCCAGAATGTCGTGCTGGACCGTCACGATATGCGTACCGGCTTCGTTGGCCTGATAAATATTCAGCACTTCCCGAACACTTCCCCAGAGTAACTTTGCCTGAGGCAATGCCCCGATCATTCCAAGTGCCTCTTGCATGATTGGAACCGGATTACGCCCCGTATCCGCGATCCGCCCCGCGAAAACAGACACCACGGAAGCAACACTCGGGCTCAAGGCAGCCGCTACGCTCTGCACCTGTTCCAACGTCAGGATCGCAGTCACGTTCAACTGCACCCCTTCCGCAGCCAATTCACGCACCAACGCCACACTCGACTCACCACGTGTGTTCGTAATCGGAATCTTCACAAACACATTACCCTGCCAGGACGCAATTTTAAGAGCCTCCCGACGCATCTCCTGAAACTCATCGGAAAACACCTCGAAAGAAATCGGCTTCTCCCGCACTACAGTCAGTACATCACGAGCGAAGCTCTCATAATCCGTAATCCCCGCTTTTCGCATTAATGTCGGATTAGTCGTCAGTCCCTTAATCAACGGGTTCGCATACAAATCCAGCATACCCGCCCGGTCAGCACCATCGGCGAAAATTTCAACTTGGAGATCTTGAAGCGTCATAAAAATCGGAGGGATTTGTGTTTAATAGCTAACACTCAAAATAATCTCGGCCGCTGCCTCCAGACTGTCAGCAACGAAATCAGGCTTCATTCGTAAAGTCTCGTCATAGCCACGCTGAATCAAGATCGTTCGGCAGCCTGCGGCCGCCCCACAATCAATGTCCCGCCAACGGTCCCCAATCATCCAAGACCGATTCAAATCCAACCGAAATCTCTCAGCGCTCTCCGTTAGCATTCCCGGCAGCGGTTTCCGACAAGAGCATGACTGCCCATACCGTTCCCCTCCGTGTAAACACACCACAACCTCATCCAATGGAAGCTGCTCCCGCAAAAATTCGTGAATCTCATCCACTCGCTCTTTCGCCAAGGTGCCTCTTCCCACATCCGGCTGATTCGTCGCTACAATCAGCAAATATCCCGCCGCTTTAAGTCGCTCACAAACCGAGTACACTTCGGGGTAAAGCTCAAACTCAGCCAGGGATAACGGCGGATACGGCAATCCATTTTTGACGACTGGCCGATTCAACACCCCATCACGGTCGAGGTACACAGCAGCTCGTTTTACTGCTGTCCCCACCAACGTGTGCGATATCGATCCATCAGCGCTCACTTCGTTCCTTCCCACTTAGTCTGATGCGCCTTCAAACGTGGATGAGACACCAACAGGTGCCAAATCACGGCCTGAAACGCTTCGGAATGTGGGGTTATGGCCTCGGGATTCACCGTCGGAATTAAGACACACACATCGGACACCTGCCCTGTATAACCTCCATCGCGCCCCACAATACCAAGCGACTTCGCTCCCACCTCTTTCGCGTATTGAAGAGCGGCCACTAAGTTCGGACTCACATTCTTCTCTAAGTTGCCTCCGCCCACCGAAAGGACAAACAAGGCATCCTTGGGCTGTAATCGACTTACCTTTAACCACTCCACAAATACCGTCGCCCACCCCTCGTCATTGGTCCTCGCAGTGAGTTCCGACACATTGTCGGTCGGCGCATAACATTCAATTCCAGCAATTTTCCGAAAGTCATTCACTGCGTGAGAACAATTTGATGCACTGCCCCCCACCCCAAGGAAAAATACTCGCCCGCCTTCCGCCCGCAGGTTTGCCAGCAATTCTGCAGCCGCTTCAATTTTTGAAACGTCCAGTTTCTGCAAAATTTCGATAGCCTCGTTTATATGTTGTTGAGCAAAGGTATTCATAAAAGTTCAAGCTAACACGACCCATTGGAGGCCCTTCATCGATAGTCCTCTGGCTATCCCACGTTAGCAATGACGCTGCAACGCAAAAACTCTGACTCGCCCGGTAAAGAACCTTGCGACTTTCCTCCTCGTCAGCGCACAAAGATCCCGCCTACGAGAAACAAGCCTCTCGCCTCGTCCTCACTCCCACATTCTCCCTCAGCGACCATCTCCCGATGAGCTCCTCTCCGTCACAACCAACCGCCTCCACAGATCGACTCAAGCTCTTCGTCCTTCCGCTCATTATCCTCACCCTCCTCGTGATCGCCGTCTTCGACCAATCCCCACGTGCACCCGATGCAGGATTCTGGAAGCCGGGCGGCATTTATGGAGACAATTGGGATTCGGTCAAGTACGAGCCCTTTAGCGGAGGCCGTTGGGGTGTCCCCTTTTCACTTCTCCTCATTGGCCACTTTTTTGTCACACACCTGATCGGTTACCAAATGGTTCGACCTTGGCTCGCCATGAGCCGCGTGCCATTTGGAGTCAAACTCTGTGCATCCTTCCTTCCTGGCTACCTCGCTCTGGCAGGAATCAACCGTATCCTCAATCTCGTTTTCCCAAATTCCATCGCTCCCGCCCTTTGTGTGGCTGTTTCGATTCTACTTTGCTGGTTAGTCTGCCGCAGTCGATACAGCGAAGATACGTCCTTCTCGGCTACCATTATCTCACACTGGAAACACCTCGCCATTCTTTCGGGCGTTTACATCCTCTCGATCCTTCTACACATCCATCTGGGACGGATATTCATGGTTTCGGATTCTACAAGTAACACTTTCCTTCCGATTCTTACTCAACTTATCCAAAAACTAAACGAAATCCGCTTCTTTCCACTCGTCGACCAGCAATACGATGAATTTGCATTCAGTTATCCCCTGAACTTTTTGCCACCGGGTCGGAGCCTACTCATCGTCCCTTACTGGTGGCTCGCGGCAATAGGAAAAGCCGCTCTTTGCGCAACATTCTGGGTCATTCTTTTTCCCATACAAGATACTCGCCGACTGTCCCTCATTGCCCTAGTTGGCGCTCCCTTCCTAGTATTTAGCGGACTAGTCGCAAACCCCCTTAAATACATAGATCTAACCGCCTGTATGTTACCCATTCTCGATGGCTGGCATATCGGTCGATTCCTGGGCCCTACACTGCCATTCCTTGTCCTCGGGATGTTCTTCGAAAAAACATCCGAAAAACCATCCCGCCTCACAGCAGCCCTACTTGGAATTGGTGTTGGAACAACCAGCATTCACAACACGCTCTTCACAATAGGTACCGTCACACTCGCCGTCCTCTGGTTCTACGTTAAGCCATTCCGAGTCTCTCCGAAAATCTGGCGCCCCATTGCCATCATCGCAAGTACCACGAACCTATTAGCAATACTTTTCACATATGCGTCTTCAACCGCGACTCCGCCGTTTTATAACGGATGGCCTCTTGTACTTGGCGCATTACTCAGCTCCGCATGCCTATTAGTACGCCCAACTCACATACCAACTCCAGATAACGAAGAGGTCCCGCGCCCCAACTTCAATTGGATTATTTTCATAGCCGGACTTTTCCTATCCGTAGGACTTCTCGGGAACATGCCTTCAAAGAAGATTATCGGAGCGATCCGACCATTGGTATCCGAACACATCCTTCCTGGCGGGTATCAACTCACGATTCAACGGGCCGCCAACTTGGCGAATATAGATGCCCCAAAACAGTATTTCCGTTTTGTCGGAAATCGTAGTCCATCAAAACACGCGTTGTCCTTCAGCAATTTCCTCGGGTACTACGGACTACTAATAATTTGCGCATTCAGTTTACTCGGGATATGGGCACACCCTCAGTTTCAAAATTCAACCAATCCCCAACTCTCATACCACTTACAACTCGTTCTATTCTTCACCGCTACACTTGCAATGGCTTTCTTTTCTGTCGATTTCATCCTAGACGGCGTTCTTCCATGGATAAAGTACAGACTAATCGAGATACCTTTTATTGGAATCCTTATCCTATTGATCAAAAAGGCTAACGATACATACACCAAAAACCTTCACCTTGCAATTGCGATCACCCTATCATCCTGGACCATTCTAGCATTTTTTACACACGAACCAATCGAACAGCTCCTAAGCAATATAAAATACCTTATTGCTTTTTTCTAAATCCCAGCCCACCCACGCCATCAATCATACTCATTCCGTATTCAATTCAGCGAATCGCCACCTATCATGAGCGATAAAATTGGAATTATAATTCCGTGCCGCAACGTCTCAAGCACTATCTGCGCACTGTTTGATTCTCTATCATCGAAACTACTCTCTCGAATCGACCGTATTCTCTGCATCGACAACCAGAGTAGAGACAACACCGTATCCACTCTACTAGAATTACAATCCCGAAAAAACACCCCTTACAGCGGAAAAGTCGCCATCATCAAGAACCACGAAGATTACAACTATGGCGGCAGTATCAAAATAGGATTTCAGTACTTTATCCGTTCCAATTACGATTGGATTATCATTCTCCACAGCGATGGACAAATTGATGCCAACTCGATTCTATCCACTCTTTTTGAAGCGACCCAAGGAATTCCCGCCCCTCAGGTCATTCTAACATCACGCTTTCTACAAGAAAGCGATACCTCCAAATACAGTCGTGCCCGTATTATAGGCAACCTAGTTTTCAATAGTCTCACAGCATTTACCACCGGCCTTAAAATGTCCGACTCAGGAGCCGCAATCTCCATGTTGCGAGTCTCGTTACTCAAAGATCTTCCATTTTTCCAAATAACTAACGGACTCCATTTTCACCCGCAGCTCAATATTCTCATCTACTCCGATCCTAATATTGTCGTTTCGGAAGTACCAATCCTATGGCGTGATTCAGACCTGCCAAGCAGCGTGCGCATTATCAAATACAGCCTCCAACTCATCAAAATGTTGATCGGATATAAATTCAATCAGCGGATAGGGCGATCGGGGGCAGCGTTATTTCCGTTTCGCGATGAAAACTTCCACCCAGAATTCGATTCACTACCACCAGATCACAAACAATAAAAGCACCTTACAGCTAATATCCAAATGCCCGCATATAGCGTTCAATAGAACCAGTAACGGCCTTTTCCAGCACCTCAGCTAAGTTCACTCCCTTATTGTCTAAACAATAAGCAGCCTCGTTTTTGGCCTCTATAAACTCAGGATGACTAAACACGTAGTGCCCAGCGATGAGCGCTCGATCCAACTCGCTGGCTTGTGTGTGCGGCGCCATCCACTTCTCCCACTTGTTTGACGCCAGCGCCAAATCAATAAAGATATCTTCCCAGCGCTTTAATCCATACTCCCGACACAGTCCAAAAATCGCACGCGACTCCGCAACGCCAAATTCGGGGGCTACGTTTACGGAATCAATCCCAAGCTTCGGGTGTGCCCGCAAGACCTCATCGGATAGATAGTCCGTGTTGTGCTGTTTGAGAAACACTCCATGCGCCTTACACGTCGCACTAAATTGGGCTAGTAGCCGCAGATCAGGAACGTCGCCCTCCTCCGCCAGTAATTCCGGCAAATCCCCGACATTTCTCATCTCCAAGACCCTCGTGCCCGTTTGAACCACCACAAAAGTAGGCTTTGGAATCCGATTTTTAGCGCAAAATCGCTCAATCGCTCCAAGAACAAATTCTAACTCCTCAACAGTCCCCACTGAGTCTTTTTGTTCCTCGGTCCCAATCTCGAAGCGTACCTCCTGCCCCAACCTCTCTGCTGTTTCCCAACAATATTCGTACAACTCAAAAACCCGATCCAAGGTCTGAATCAAAGTAAGTTCACCATGAATCTCAACACTAGGATCGATATGAAGCATCTGAAATCCAGCCTCAATATCAGCTAGATACGAGCGCTTTGCGGATTCCATAGCAGCTCCCAATCCAAGACGCTGCTCGACCTCCAGGGGACTTTGCCAAGGGCCCCCATGATCCCTTGCGAGGATGATCCCATCACCCCCAGGACGCGATTTCACATACTTCGCAAACTCTGGCGTAGTCCACTGGTTCACGTATCCCCCTCCAAATTCAGCCGAGTCAATCTGCCTCCTCGAGGCAATAATCATAAGAGGTGCGCCGTACTTGTTAGCCAACGCAATGGATGCATTCACACACGTGTGACTCATAGGACCAACGGCTAGGAGCGTGCGTTGCCTATCCCCAACAAAGGCCTTAAGCCGCTCCTCGATCATACAGCCTCCCCCTTCGCACCCAGATGGAAATCCGGACAAGCCTCAGGGTCGTAAGGAACAAAAAAACGCTCCAGGAGGTGCAAACACGCTTCAGCAACTGCACGATCCCCCCCATCCCGTTGCGTCACAAAATTCGCCGTCGCTTTCGCCAAAGCATCCGAATTATGGGGAGCGATCGAGTATCCAACCTCACGCATGACATAATGATCAAAAATGCCATCACCCATATAAATCACTGATTTCACGGGATAACGCTCAGCAATCCATTGAATCCGATGAGTCGTACTCACCAAATCCAACGGGTATCCCATGTCCTCCACAATCCGCTTCCGAGAAATTGGAAATCCTTTTTTATCTCCCGAGATAAACCGAATCTCGATGTAAGGCTTCAGCAGAGACAACGCATCGTTGTCGTCAGCACCAAACACCTTCATCACCTTTCCCTCCGTCGAATAGAAAAAAGCCCCGGATGTTAACACTCCATCGACATCCAAAAGGAAAACCTTGGGGATGATAGACTGATCTTCTGGGGAACGAACCATTTGAAAGCGGGGATTATAAAATAGCGACAAACAACTCTACCAAGGGCATTTGCAGCATCAAACACTTCTAAACAAAAAACTACACAGCCAAGGGTGAAACTAAACAGGACTTCATTCAATCCAAAGGTTTCGAAGAATCGTATCCCTAGTAGAAAAACATCAAGCCACTCATCGCCCATCCCGCCCACAAACCGCTCAATAGATTCCTCATCCCTTTTACTCGACAAACCCAACGCCTGAACAAAACCCGCACGAAAAGCCACTCGCCCCACACTCGCCCCACACTCGCCCCACACTCGCCCCACACTCGCCCCAGACAAAACGCTGATTACTCCAAAAAAATCACGTCCGGATTAATATGATCCAATATGTCACGTTTAATCTCTTCGTTATATCCGGCAGCTTTCAGAATTACATATACTTTACCTTTACCCATCAAACACTTTGGGGATTTAACCCAAAGATTCGTCCCATACAATCGGCGTCCGATTTTTAAAAGACCGTTGTCTAAAACGCTCACTATCCGATCCACACTCAAACCAAACCCTATCAAAAATTGCGAGAATATATGGGCACCGAACAAATAAACCGGCCCATCCAGTGCCGCTATCATCTCGTTTAACCGATGAACTATCGACTCGTTATACCGAACAAACCCCTCAAACAGACACTTATTCTTGAGATACAAATCAGGCCAAACAGGTTCACGAACACCCTCCACCCTTCGTGTGACATAAAAGAGACTATGTTGATCTGAAAAGTCCTTTTTCTCCAAAATCTCAAAGCCGTGAGAAACCATCAACTCATCTATATATTCCTCACACAGATAACAAGTATGCTCGAAGTTTAAACAATTCGTATAAAACTTCGCAAGCATAGCCTTTAAGTTCGGTATTGAAAATATATGTAGTTTACCAACCTCCGAAAAGCGAGCCAACTGCTTCACCATTTCCTTCGGATTGTAGATGTGCTCAAACAACTGCGAATGCACCACTACATCCCAATCCCCCGAATAGCTAAAGTCATCCGTCAAAAAGCCTCGTATCACATTCACTGGCAGATCCTCCGGAATATGCGGATTGGGCTCCAATATCGTCCATTGCGCATCTGGAAAGACGTTAAAATAGTTTCGCGCCAGCGCTCCGTGGGCCCCGCCGATCTCAAAAACGGCCTTGCAATTATATTTATAAATCAGCTCGGCAAACTCCCTATGATGCCGCATCCAAATCTCCCCCACAACCTCGTTGTGACTCTGTCCATATAAAACATCCAACGGTATTAATGGATGTAACTGTAAGGATCCAGTGCCCCGGCTGATATACCAATTCATATCCGCAACCAGATCCGAATCGGGGTCCCTAGAATCGCTACATCCCATAAACACAGGAAAATTACGAAGCGAATAAAGAAGCTCGAGATCCCGATGCCCCGTAAAAACACAAGCTTCTCGAGATATCAATTCAGTAGATTTCAATGTCTTCATCACTAGCAATCTTTGAAAACTCTATTTTACCAAAGCATACTGAGCTGCAGCTGCCACCAGCTCATTCGAAGGCATAATTCCAGTATAAATTTGAAACTGCTCCTTTGCCTGCAAGACCGTAATATCTGAACCAGAAATAACGACCTTGTTGAGTGATCGTGCCCTTTTAATCAGTGGCGTCCCAACAGCACGAATCGAAACGACCGAATCAAAAATGAACTCTGCGTCCTCAATCGCAAGGTCACTAAACGGACATCCTTCCTCAGAATCTACCGTCATGCCGATTGGAGTTGCGTTGATTAAAAACCGACAGCCTGCCCCATCCACCCGATCCGAAGACAACCACTCGTATTGGAAAGACTCCGCCAAGGCGTTACCGTTGGCTTCAGATCGCGAAAAAATAGTAACCGACTCAAATCCACAGTCGCGTAAAGCGCCGAGGACCGCCCGAGCCATACCACCACTCCCTAAAACCCCTACAGATCTATCGATCGGAACCGAACAACTGGAAATCAGCTCCACCAGCGCTAGGTAGTCTGTATTGAAACCCTTTAGAACCCCACAGGTATTCTGAATGGTGTTAATGGCCCCCAAACGCAATGCGGCGGCATCGACATCGTCGATCCAGCGGAGTGCATCCGTTTTGAAAGGCATTGAGAGTCCACAGCCCCGGATTCCAAGTGCACGAATCCCCTGGATAGCCGATGGAAGATCGGATGTTGTGCAGCTCTTATAAACAAAATCAAGCTCGAGAGCCGCATACAAATAGTTATGAAATCGAACACCAAAGCTCCCTGGTCTAGCCGCCAAGGAGATGCACAATTGGGTCTTCGGAGTTATCTGCATGGCTTTTGAAGCTCCTGCCACAAAAATGACCTTCCCAACGAATAAAGAAGCTTATCAAAAGGGGCCTCATGCAAAGGAGACATATTGATATAGATCAAACCCACAATTATTTTAATTTTTCGGAGATCCAGTCTATGCCGCTCCACAAACGACTCCAAAACAGACAAATACCGCCTAGACTGATAACGTGTGGCAAAATCAAAATCAACCACACCATCCTTCTCGCGAAAACACATTAAGTTCTTTTTGATATAATCGTAATTCAAGACAATCCCACCATAAAGCTTGGCGAGATCATAATACCTATCCCCATACTCAGTATTACCGGCAAAATCCTGCCGCCAATCCAAGAGAAGAAAATCCTCCGTCGCCACATCCACCAGAACATTATCGAACTGAAGATCTCCATGAAAAAATACGGGATCCCCTTGTTTCAGAGATTCCCATGGGATCCGATCGAATATCTCAGCTGTAGTCGGAATAACATCACCATTCACAACACTTGAAGCATCCGTTTGATTATATTTGGCATAATACAATCCCAGCCGAGTATGGGTCTTATCAAAATAAAACGCATGACAAAGGGACTGAAACGCCAATGGATCCACATTTTGCGGCACCCAAAGTTTTTCATGCAACCACTCTAAGAGTTCTGCAAATAGATCCGGGGTCCCCTGGCTATAAAATGTATCCCCAGGAGCTTTTTTGTACCCATAAAACTGCTCTGCTACGTCAGTAATCTTCGGAAATACTTTTTCATTTAATGAAGCACGACGCACTCGACCCCGAACCGATTTCGGGTCAGCGAAAAACTTAACCACTTTTCCATTTACGAAGTAAATAAACTCATCTGTCTTACTAAAATCAAAAGCACACCCCTCTTGAATCAGCTTCTTATAATTCGTCTCGCTTCCAACATCTGTCCAATCCACTTCGCGCACTCGATTTTCACCACTCCTCACCAAAGCGGCGATCCCATTCGACACTTGATGCTCGCCGGCGATCAAATGCGTTGTTTCAAGGCCACTCCAAAACACGGCGTAATCTCGGATGTAACCTAGTCCAACAAAAGCTCTATAAGGATTTCCGGAGACAAATACTTTATCGTAAATCGATACGATTTTTTCGTCTTCAATGTGAAAATTACAATAACTCGCGGATGACTCAGCTGGAACACGCGAGACCCCTAACCAGCCATCCGTAGGATCGTCCTCGATCCTTCCGCCAAACAATGTGTCGCAGGATAGAAAATAGAACGGCTTTTGCAGAAGCTCCCGGCAGCATAGAAGTGAGTATCCCGGCCCGCTCCCAATACCCTCAAAACGATCAACCTCCACAAAGTCCACCGACAACTCCGGGTGAGCAATTCGAACATAATCCCGCACTTGGGCCCCAAGATACCCAACAGCGATCACAAAATGAGTTCCGGACGGGAACCTCTCAAAAAGATGCGACAATACGGCTTTACCGTCCAACGGAAGTAAGGCCTTGTTCATCTTTTCCCCCATTCGCCCCATCCGCGACCCCACACCGGCCGTGAGAATACAGACCGTTTTCATTTTCCAGGAGTGTGCTCGGCGTCGATTCGGCCATGGACTCGACTCGTATCGTCGCTAACCCGGATCACGTCGTCTAGATGTGGTGTTGAAACCTCATAAAGAACAACATCCGTTAGAGACTCCAAGCGATGTAAAGTAGGCGGCGATACATCAATCGAAGCAATTGCATGGAGTTCCAAAGTGGAAACGTCCGAAGTGGCAACATTATCATTATCAATCGCCTCATTATTTTTGTAATGGAGCAATACGCTACCCTGAAACAAAACGTTCGTTTCTTTCTTTAATAAATGATATTGCAGGCTTGTTTTCGTGCCCCTTCTGATTGCGATTTCCTTAAAAGCATACGTTGCCCCCTCCCCGCTAAACCACAATTCATGCCCCCACGGTTTAACAACCTTTTTAACCTCCGAGTTTTTAACGTATTGAATACTAGGCTCACTTTTAAGGGATTCTTTTGTTCCAGCCACAAGAATTCGGGCGGTTCCCTTATCTAGGCTGACGGAAACAGTGCTATTCTCAACCTTGACAATATCAGAGCACATTAACCGTTCGGAAAAACCTCCCTGAGTCACAGTCAGCACGGCTCCATCCGTGACACTCAATAAAAACAACGTGTAGGAGGCTAAACCGGAAATAGGAAACATGGAACCCGACTCCAACTGACAAATAAAATAGTCATAGACTCCATTTGCAAAACTTTTAATGGCAATTCCATCCATCACTAACATCGAAACTTGATTCCCACCATAAACACCATCCACTCGATTTTTACTTTTAATCATCATAAAATAGTTGTCAGAAAACAGGCTACCCGGACCAAATTAAACCATAAAAAAAGATGTCTATGAATACCTGTGTTTATACCAAGCAGCCGTCTTTTTAATGGCGTCGGCCAAGGACGTGTGTTCTCGAATCCCCAGCTCCTTCTCCCCGCGCCAGACATCGGGGACATACCTCGAGGACGACTGCGTTCTAGAAGGCGCGCGTAAGGTTTGAACCGAAGGAGGCAGTCCCAAGACCGTCCTCACAACGCGGACAAGCTCCCCTAAAGTAACATCGAACTTGGAACCGACATTGTAAGCTTTGCCGTTAGGAGCATTAAATAAAATCATCCAAAGCGCCGCTGTTAAATCGGCGGTATAGAGATAAGAACGATACGCGGTGCCATCTCCGGTAAAATCCACGTCTTTTCCCTGAATTGCATCCCGGATTAAATTCCCGATGACGTAATGAGAATCTAACGGGAGATGAGGTCCCACAAACGAAAAGCAACGTGCAATCTTCACGTCAAATCCGTGTTTTCTTCCCCCTAGAATACAAATGTGCTCGGAGGCACGTTTTCCGATTCCATAGGCAGAACCCGGAAGAAGTGGATCCGGAGCCCCTTGGTAAATTTCCGGTACGTGGGTCATTTCTGAAGGTTGCCGCCCATAAACAGAACCCGAGCTGGTTAGAAGGAACTTCTTAACACCAGAGTAACCCGCAAATTTCAGCACCTGACTCGTCCCGGTCACAATCGAGTCGAACATTTCCAGGGGATTCTCCGCGTTAAGCTTCGCGCTCGACTCAGTGGCAGCATGAATAACGTAATCAAATACCCCATTAGGAAACTGAAATGAGCGCACGTCGCCCTCTAAAAACTCGAGATCTAGACGGGACGCCAAATGCGGGACCTTCGCCACAAACGCAGCGGGATCGCGAGTTAGTACCACAGCGTGCATTCCCAACTTCAGGACGTCGTTAATGTGGACAAAAGATTCCAGAAGCCAGACACCGAAAAAGCCGGTGCCGCCCGTTATAAAGAACCGTTTCCCTCGTGCCTCTTCCCACAAAGTTAGCGTACTCTCAAATATAAGCTCAAGATCCTCAGGTGGTAGTGGATGAAAGGGCATTGAAAGAAGTATTTGAGGTGATCGATACGTGAGAAAAGCGGCGCAAATCCCCGTCACGAGCAACGTGTCGCAAGATGTAGCGTCCTTTTCAGGAAAGTAAAAAGCTCGAATTACAAAGCCGGACAGCCCGCATTGTCCGGGTTTGATACGGGAATAAAACAATTCTCCGTTTTGGAAACGTGTAAGTCTCACCTATCCTGCAGCGCTGCTCTCTTCAATTTATGGCTCCTGACTTAATCCAGTATCTTCAGTCACTACCCTGGCTAAGTAATCAAGCGGGACCCTCGGCCATGGTTTTATTTGGGATCCTGTTGGTCGTATGCGAAATCTTCGTTCTGCCAATCACCCCCTTTGATATAGCCGCTGGATTCGCGTTTGGCTTCCCCCGTGCATTTCTCGTGATGATTGCGTCGAAAGTCCTGAGTGCTGGTTTAAACTATTATCTGGCACGCTCAGTCGCACGAAAACCGGCACAACGTCTCGCAAACCGCTTCCCCATTGTTCAGGGGCTACAGAGTGCCGTCGAAAAAGGCGGCTGGCGGCTGGCGTTCCTGTTCCGTCTATGCCCCATCCCGTTCGGGTTGGTCAGTTACGCCTTTGGACTCACTAAGCTACCAAGCCTCCATCACTTGAGCGCCACTGCGCTCGCAGTCGTCCCCCCAACCCTCGCATTCACCGTCATGGGTGCGTCAGCCAAAGCGGGACTCGAATCCCTCGGAAACGACGTACCCGCTCAAAATCCGTGGGGGAAAGTTTTCTTATTTGTAGGGATCGCAGCGGGAATTTTCGTGATTCGTTACGTTTCGAAAATCGCCGCGCAGTCTGTAAAAGAAGCACAAGCGGAAGGAAAAACGCCGTCTTCCCAATCTGCACCGCATTAAAAACAACGCACATAAACCAAGGTGTTTCTTGCGATTCTCAAACGAATTGGTGTACAACAACCGCTCTTCTGAAGAGTCCCTTGCTAAAAGTGGGCCGAAAAGAAAGCCGGGGTGGCGAAATTGGCAGACGCACCAGACTTAGGATCTGGCGCCGCAAGGCATAGGGGTTCAAGTCCCCTCCCCGGCACTTCCCTCATCACAAGGCACTTGCATATCAGCAAGGGCAAGCCTAAGACAAAATGTAAGACAACATACCCCCACGTTTCTGTACGTTTCCGGATGTTTTAGGCCCTGTCTTGAGCCCTTGTTTGATCCCTGAATTTTAAAGTCCTAGAGTTATCCGGGTCTCCTGCCTCATCCGTTACCCAATCTTCCATGGCGTCTCTGGATCCCAATCTAATGTTCCTCACGGAAAGTGCCCTGCAGATTATCACCGATGCGGAAGCCTTGCTCATAACAGCCGGTGCAGGAATGGGGGTGGATTCTGGTCTTCCTGATTTCCGAGGAAACGAAGGGTTTTGGAAGGCCTACCCACCTATGCAGAAACTGGGATTGTCGTTCGCTGAAATGGCCGATCCTAGATGGTTTTTCCATGATCCAACCCTCGCTTGGGGGTTTTACGGTCACCGCCTCAACCTTTACCGCAGCGTCACTCCGCATTCAGGATTTACGCTTTTACGCAAAACCGTTGAACGCCTTTCAGGCAATGGCTTCGTCGTAACCTCCAATGTGGACGGACAGTTTCAACAGTCTGGGTTTGAAGCAGCTAGCGTTTATGAAATCCACGGTTCGATTCATCATCTTCAATGCGTTAGACCCTGTACTCCTGAAATTTGGTCAGCTCAGGGATTGAAGATCGAAGTTGATCCCACGAGCTTCCGGGCCACTTCAGAACTTCCCTGCTGTATGCGTTGTGGAGCGTTGGCGCGTCCTAATATTTTAATGTTTGGCGATCCCAATTGGGTATCAACCCAAGCTGATCATCAACGGGCCACTTTTCAAAACTGGTTGGATTCCGTAAGGAACAAACGTTTGGCGATTGTGGAATGTGGAGCAGGAACAGAAATTGCCAGCATTCGTAACATTTCAGAACGCACCGCCCGAATCTCCGGAAGCAGACTTATCCGAATTAATCCCAGAGATTACCATGTACCAATTGGCCAGGTCGGAATTCCCTTGGGAGCTCTAGACGGGTTATCGCGTGTGCTGCATGAGAGCTAATAAAGCCTAGGCCTAACACGTTCTGGAAGCCCCACCGGTTGAAAGTTGCAGGCCACATTCCAGTTTAGGTAGTAAGACCGATCTGAGACCGCTTTGTCCTCATTAAAACAACAACGTCGGGCTAACCAAACTTTCCCACGGATTGCCACCGTTTTATTGGGATATTCCATAGCCCCGTTCCACCCGACGTAGTACAATAAGGAGAGGAGCAAAGTCCTGTGGAATAGCTCCGTGTTCTTTGATGGATCAACTTTTACGAATCGGTTCCCTTGGCTTTTGCACAGCAAACGTGCACCAAAAAAAGCGTCACTCACTTGCGACAAAAGAGGCCCCGAATTCCTAAAATCGGCGGCACAAAATGGAGAGTAAATTGTGGTACGCGTTTTGGACACGGAAAAAATGAATTTTCCCTCTGTAACGAGAGTCGTTCAGGGAAATTTCCGATACGTTCTTTCATTTCCTAATAACTTTCTATCAACACTTTACAAATCTGCGCCCCTCTCGGAACTGTAATGACCGAGATTCGCCTTGGTGTATAAAAAACAACAGGGAAAAGTGGCACACATTAACACAGCAACAATCAGCTACTTACGAAACAAGATGTGTAACGTTTTACATTTCGCACTTTTCGTAAAAGCAGGGTTTCGTTGTAGTGACTTGTGTTCCGAATCCAGCTACTCGAGCCTCCAGAATCCACAAATCCCCTCCCGTCCAGATAGCCCAATCGGACGGCAATTAACGAGTCAGTCCCCGCCTCTTCTACTGGCCCGATTTGAAGTGCGGACTTTTCTCCCTCCGTCGCCTAACAGCGAGCCTTCCCTGTTCTCGATCGAGACACGTCATCCATCCCAATGGCTCTGGTTTCTCATTCCCTGCCTACTGGCGCTATACGCAATGCTTACCGCACTCCGTGGAATGCTTCCCTTTCAGCCTGTAGTTTCTAAGGCCGCTCAAGGCGAAGTCTCCGGATGCAGTTCAGATGTTTTTCAGCCAATTGCACGAGCTCGACTCCTATCTCCCGAGAGTTCGGAGAGATCACCAAGGCTTGCATGTGCCCTTCCCTCTTTTCAGTAGAGATGAGGGCTCCTGCGAATGCGTCCCCCGAAGGAACCTTGCTTATCACGTAGTAGCGAGGGGGATCACTCCGTTGCCATTGTAAACGACCGTTAATCGTCATGGTTTCCAACTGACATAACCCGTCTTTTGTCTGAACGAACACTTGGTCGCTCTCAACTCCAATAGAGTGGGTATGGGGCCATGCAGGACCTGCCGCGATCTGTCCGTCCTCCACTTTGAATGGTATAGGAAACGTCAGGAAAACAGTTTGAGCAGGTTCCAGATTAACTAGAATCTCAGTCGAACGTAGAAGCACCTCGTTTTGGTAGACGCCAAAAGTTGGGTATTTTTTGTGAGGCTTACCTTTGGGATTAAACAGCGTATCGCCAGTTAATACAGAGAACGGTGCCGTGGCAGAAGTTGCTGTCACGGCAAATGTATAGTCTATCCAGCAGAGCAACGCCTTCATTCCAGGAAAACACTCCTTTGCTGTTCCTTGGTATTGGAAAAGCGGAAACTGCTCCTGCAGTGGTCGGGTCCATTCGAGAAACTCGTAAAGATCAACGTGTTTGCTGGCAGCTTTACTCTGTGCAGCCTCAGTAAATCCTGATGTCGAAACAATTGCTCGATGCGTGACCGAAGGCATATCGAGCAACTTGGCACAAAGTTGTTCAACAGTAGGTACATCAAGCGGAGCACGCTCCCGCTTAACCTCAAAAGCCTTGAGGGCATTCTCGCTAGAGCCTGATTCTTTAACCGTTACGGTGATATCGACATCCCTATCCTTTCCTGCAGACGGGTCATGCACCATGTCGCCAATGATGACGTCAACGGCCTCCGGATCCCTTCTGATACCACCTATTTAAGATGTCTGGAGTATTAGGTTTTGTACGAAACGTTTGCTTGAGAGTGCAACCACGGGCGACCAACTAGGGAGAGCACCGCCGCTGCGTCATCCCAAAACCTGTGCAAAGCCGGTTTGATTGCCTTGCGTAATTTTGCGATGGTGCTGAACAACCCATTGGCCACGCCTTCGCTATCCTTGATCACATCCCAGAGTTGTTCACATGGATTGAGTTCCGGGCTATATGGCGGCAACGCTATTAAATGTACCCCTTCAGGCACACGCTTATCTCCAGGACGCAGATGAAACCCAGCCTGATCGGCTATAACGACGTGCTGAGCATCAGGATCAGTTTTTACGATCTCTTTTAAAAACAGGTTGTTACATTCCAGGTTGACTGTCGGCAGATGGACAAAAACTGCGTTGCCATCCACCACTTCTATCGCCCCGTAAAGATAGTCCCAAGTGTACCGGGTTTGACGTTTCACCTCGGGGCGTACTCCCTTGGTAATCCACACTCGGCGCATCTCGGTATGCAGACCAAAGCGGGCCTCATCCATAACCCAAACCTTCACCCGGGTTCCGACAGGGATCGGGAGCGCTTCAAGCTTTTCTCCCAACTCCTTTTTGAAAACTTCTGCCGCTGCTGGATTCTGCCCGGGATGCTTGGGTCGCGGCACACGCAACACCCCGCCTAATTTTTTTAGCCATTGCCAAACAGTCACATACGGCCGCTGGATTTGGTGCTTCTGCTGGAGCCAGCGGCGCGCCGCTTCCGCCGTAGCCCAACGGCCGCTTTGCACTCCCGCCTTGAGTTCTTCCACAACGGATGCGGGCAATCCACGAAATGCCCCTTCCTCAGGGCCCGGTTTTTCTCGCCCAAGAAGCCCCTCAAAACCACCTTCTCGAAAGGCTTTAAACCATACAAATATTGAACTTTGTGACTTTCCGCAGATCCCAGCGATTTGCTCGCTGGTATACTCTCCGGAGGCTGCGAGTTTTATACTCAAGAGCCTCGTTTTATTCCGTACGTCTGTCTCCTTCCGGTACCTGTCTTCAATCTCGCCACTCAGGTCCGGACGCCCAAGTTGCAGTTGTCGCGTTCGCATGCAACAGGTTACTAATAATCCAAATAAAACGCCAGTTGTTTCAAAGAGATGGTATGAGGCAGCATAGGCCGACCAAGTATTGCACCAGCATCGGGGTCATAGACATCATCTCGATAGTCCTCTGTTAGCAGCCCCCTACTACTCCCACACCGGCGGCTTAAACTTCAAGGCCGTAGCGTTCTCAGACACTGCACGGCGTACGTTATCTGCCACACCCTCGGGGAACTCCGCACTGATCTCGATCCGAACTGTCACAGTCGCTTTAGGGTCCGCCACCAGTGCGCTGATTACCTCATCCGCAATCTCCACCATTCTCAACTTCGCCGACGCAGCGTTCACCTCCACCGTGCCGATAAACGTCTTCGCCTTCGTTGTTGGTGGAGTGGTCGGCACATGAGTCGTCGGTGCAGTCGGTCCGCTATTGCCATCAGTCGGGGGCTCAACTCCCCCTGTTGTCGACACTCCTCCACCAGTAGAGCCGGTGTGTCCTGTGCCATCGCCCGTCGAAGGCGGGGCAGGCTTTGGCGTATTCGCTTCACGGTACGCCTTCGCCGCCCCCGGCTCGATCAACAACAACGTGTCATCTAACTGTACACTCCCAGTACTCAACTTGAACCCATCGAACTTCTCGCCAACCTGCCCCATCGCCGTTCCAAAGAAGTCTTCCGTCGTAACGCCCACTTGAATGGCACGCTCGAACACGTGGGACTTCTTCAGTCGCGGCATGTACAGATATCGGCACGTGTCATCCCACACGGCCTGCGCCCCCACTGCGACTTTGTCACCTTTCCAGTAATACTTCTGAAGATCCGTACGAAGGTGAACCGGCGACCACGTTGAGATCACGAGTTCGTTCTCGGTGCACACCCGTTCAATCTCAGGAATCAACCCCTGACTTGCTGGGTTCAACGCAAACGCCTCGACGCTCGCATCCTTACTCCCCGGACTGTCCACACCCGGACACAACAGCCACTTGTAACTCTCACGAACAATCCTCGGCAACGCGTCTTCAGCCGACTTGAACTCCTGCTTCGCCTGTTTCTCCTGAACCCTGTCGATGTTCAGACGCCCAGCTTCCACGTCTTCCAAAATAGACTTCCAAGCCAGCACACCACGCACTGCCTCCTTGAGTCGGCTAAGCGTATCGTGATCCCCGGCGAGGAACAGAAGACGATTCTGACGATACCGAGGCTGCGTTCCATGTTGCTTCAGGACATCCTTCACTGCCTCAAACGCAATCCTGCTCTCCGTTTTACTGAAAAACAGCGATGGCTCCAACACCACAAGGCGGAGTCCCGTATCATCAGGGATGTCTGAATGCGGTGTTGCAATGTGAACGCCTTCAAAAAAGGAACTCCCCATAGTGAGCCGCTTTAACACATCCACAACCTTCGGAAGCACTTCGTGAACATCAGAGAACCGTCGCTTCCTATCCTCCATCTCCCGGCGAAGATTGGCACGGGTATCAAACCAATATCGGGTGGTATCTTGCGTCTTGTCGCCTGAGGTGTTCAGATAATGAAGCCGGTCGACCAGCCGATTGAGGGCATCCGAATAAAGGGCAGAAGCCTGCTCCGGTTGCAGACATCCCAAGAGTACACGCGCACGCTCCAACCCACGTCCTGTGTTCTGCTTGGTCGAAACTGCAGACGGTGCGGTTCCAAAGAACAGTGTCCGGGCTACACGACGAGCGGCCTGAACTGCACCAAACCTTGGCTCTCTGTTTTCCATCTCGGTGGTCTCGGCGTGTTCACCGTCGATGTCTCGGTGGATCACTGGATCCCAGCCGGGTTGCAGGTGATACACAAGATCGTTCCGGGTATCGCCATCGTACAGAGGCAGACTGGCTGGAAGGATAAGCAGATCCTGGTTCTGATCTTTCCATAGCCGGTAAATCACCATCGCCATCAACTTGAGCACCCCACGAGTCCGCTGGAACCCGTCAATGGTCGCCCAATCCTCAAACAGTCGGTCAAAAATCTCAGGGTGAATGGGATATGCATCCGTCAACCGCTTCAGATAACGGGCCTCTTGGGTCTCAGCCGGAAGACTCGCTCCCTCATTCACGTAGGCGGTTGCGAACGCACGACACACTGCGTCCCTGTTCTTTTCGTCAACAACCACATTGAACAGCCGACGACGCACAATCTCGAAGGATTCTTCCACGGACACCGTTTTCCACAATGCCTGTACCCGGCCAAAATAAGTCTCCAGTGCACGTAGTGCAGCCACCCCTGTGCCGCTCCCTGCCTCAACCTCAGACTCTGGAAGCGAGGCGAGCATGATGCCATTTGGCACCAGTTTTAACGCCTCAGTCAGCGCTTGGATAAACGATAGATTGCTGTCGTAGCTACCGCCGCTGAGTTGCTTTCCAGCCTCGAACTGACGCACATACGCCACCAGCTCGTCCACCAACACCACACACGGCGCGTAGGTTTTCAGCAGCGACTCCAGTACCTCTTTGCCGGGCGACGTACCCGTCCAATCTGCATCCTTCACCAGCGCATAACCGTCTTCACCTCCCAACTGCCAAGCCAGCTCCCCCCACAAGGTGTGGACCGTTAACTCGCCACGTTTCCACGGCTGACCGGGCGAATGTTTTGTCCCGTCGAGTACCGCTACCCGAGCCTTGGGGACATCCAGCAGGGATGCCTGATCCAAAATCGCTGAAATCCCAGCCAAATCGCTCAATGGCACAGTCCGGTTCGCCAAGTGCAAAACAGCCAGCATCGTGTGGGTTTTTCCACCACCGAAAGCCGTCTGGAGTTGGATGACTGGATCACCACCTAGGCCGTTCAACCGCTTCGCCACAGAGGTCAGCAAAAGTCGCATCCCGTCGGTGATAAACGTCCGATCATAGAAGGCGGTTGCATCCTGATACTCACGGGGAGCTGACCCACTTTTGACAGCAGAGATGTCCGCTGCAAATTCGGACTGAAGGAACGTGCCTTCCAAGACATCGGGATGTGGGACGATGGCTTCACGCCAGGGTTTGAGGCTCATAAACAGGGTGGTGGTTGAAAGTGAAAAAAGGGACGCCGTTAGCCAGCGGAGGTCAGCCGGTACTTTTGGAGCCTGCTGTTGGGTTTGTCAGGGAGGGTGTAAGTAATACGGCCAGTTTCCATCAGGTGAGCGATCGATCGTTTGATCGCTCCGGACACGCTGGAATGTCCCAGTGCTCGCACCAACTCGGATCGGCTCAGAGGACCTTTACTGAGGGCAGCCAGAATGGCCGTCGAGACTCCCGACTCTGGCCCCGACTCTGGCCCCGACTCTGGCCCCGACTCGGCTCTGATACGCCCAGAGACCTCCAGCGCAGCATGATGCACTGGTAGTCGAACCAAGAAGTACGAGTGATCTTCATCGAACTCAAACTGGGGAGCAGGTGACCCGTTATCGGCCATTGCTTTCAGGATCTTTGGGATCCCAGTCGAACGTCCTTCCGTAAACTCCAGTTCCTTTAAGAACTCACCAATCCTCCGGTTCCTGTAACGCCTAGCCTGAGCCCGGCCACTCTGCAGTTGCTCCAACCGCACCGACCGGTCGGGTCCAGGATAGCTCAAAATCACCATCTCCTCCCGTTCCACCCGGATCTCCACCGGTTCCCGCGTGTCATATCCCCGGTGATACACGGCATTCACCACCGCTTCTTCCACTGCGTCGTAGGGGAAATTCTCGACCCTCGTGGACTCCGCCCGATCCGGGTGTTTGATCACGGTCTCGGTAATCAGGTTGCGCCGGAGGTAGTCGAGGCTTTCACGGAGCATCTGTGGCAACGGCCCTTTGAAGATCTTCTCTGAAAACTTGTCACCCCCAGGTCCAGCCGCAGGGAACCAAACCACATCAATCTGCATGGCTGGGAAAAACCGCCAAGGCTCCGGATGAAACATCATCAACCCGACGTTTAACGGGAACGGTGCTTCCGACAGCCCTCCAACAACCCCCATTTGACGCCCCAACTCTTCGACGCTCAGCGTCTCAGTCTGCACAGCAAGATCACTGCGCACTTCACGCAAGTAATCCACCATCCGGTCGCGAGACAAATCACTGACGCTGGCCTGCATATTAAGCCGGTCGTCAAACGGCACCGTGGCCGCAAGCGACAACAGCTCCGTCTCATCAGCCCCAGTCGCACGCATAGTCACCGATCCTTTTCGGATATAATACGCCCACTCCTTTGATTCCTTGGAAAGCGACACCCGACAGCGATAGGGCCGAGTCTGTCCGCCCAGTACCCACAACACCAAAATCAGGCGGCCCTCGATTTCGTAGGGAACAGCCAGCGGATGGTAATACGGAGCAATCGCGTGATAACCGAGTTCCACCAACTCTTTCTGGATCGCGTCCAGTTGTTCAGGGGCAAGTCCAGCTGGGGGCAACACAGGTCGCCCGTTGGCTTCCTCCACACCAATACAGATGTATCCACCACCCAGATTCCTGAAGTCGTTCGCAAAGGCACAGATCGAGTGCAGGATCGACGCCGGATTCCAACCGCGTTTGAGCTCAAGGCGTTCCCACTCGACAGCACTCCCGTGCAAGAGGTCCTGAATGTCGATGGGTAACGCCATAACGCTTTATCCTTAGAAAAGTTCCGCCTGGTTCGAGGCAACCTGACTTGACGCAGCGTCCACACTTTCCCAACTCGTGATCAGTTCGTTGTAAGCACGTGCATCTTCGGCCCAGCCTTTGCGTTCGCACAACGTGTACAACCGATACGACAACTGCCGCACGCCCTCGCTTTGGTGGCGAGTCAGCCCGAGAAGCTGGCCTGCAGCACTTTCGCCGTCCTGTCGCAGGGCACGAATCAGGTGATGTAACGTCTCCCACACAGGGTTCCGTGTGTCGGTGCGTGGATCCCAATCACTGGGGTATTCAGCCCATTTCAGGAGACGCACCTTGCCGCTACCGCTTTCGATCACTCCGGCATCGGCGATTCCCTCAACGCTGCTGCCCTGACTTTGAGCAAGCGTGTTAGCCATCCCGAAGTCACCGGATTGCCAGCCAAATTGGTCAAACCATTGGAGACAGAAGTGGGTATCCGGATCAAAGTCGTCATCGGCCAAAAAACGGTTGATGAGTTGGAGTGCTGTTTTGACGTTCATCGAAGAGCCGTCTGCTTCAAGCACAGCGCTATACTTGGAAAACACAGCCATGCCCGGCCCGATAATCGCTTGCGACAAGTCCACCGGAGCCACTGGGGATTGATCGTCCCCGGCACCTTTGGTCATTTCGTCGAGCGCCAACGGCAGCACGGTGTTCAGTTCACGAAGGAACTCACGTCGAGAAACACTGGGCGCGTTAGCAGGCCGTTTCCGACAGACGAGTATAATGCTTGAGGCTAATGAATTTGCATCAATACCGACAGCGCGCCCCTCGCGCTCGGTTCGCATTGGCCACGTTCCAGTTAGTTGAAGTGATGCTCGATGAACCGCCTCTAGGAACGTTTCCCATCCGCTAGAAATAGTGCCGTCGGCCTCATTTGTCTCAGTCTCCTTAACGGCATAGTAGATTGTAATGGGCATTTCTGGGTGCGCCAGAATGGCGATCTTCTCCATGGCCATGGTCATTCCCGCCAAAAAGAAACTCTCTGCCTTTTCTTTGCTTCCGTGGCGATATTGAGAAGCCACCAACTCTTCTGCCTTGGGCACTGAAATGGTGGCGAGCAAACCGGGGTAAATGGAACGGAGTGCTACCCTAAGCCAGACGTAGAAGAAGTCAGACAGGTCCGAATAGCAGATATTGTTGTAATAAGGGGGGTCGGTAGAAACTACTTTCCAAGTTGAGATTTGCTGCGACTGGGCGTCGCTCTGAGTTGCTGTCCCGCCGTAGGCCGCGGGTGTAAAAAGAAGCGCTTTGGCAGCCCATTCTAAAGCTCCATCAAAACTGCCTGCGGTAGCCTCCACAGGATTGGTCTCCGCAAAATCCCAGGGCATGGCAATCGCCTGCCTTGCAAATGTAGTCCGCAAGGTTTCGCGCTGATGTGTCCAGCTTACGAGAGATGATCCAGAGTCCGCTAGCCTGTCGATGCACAACGCCAAATAAACACAGACGGCTTCGGAATAAGCCTTCGCCCCATCCCCTCCTTGGTCAATGCCTTTGGAATCATCATTCATACAGCGGGATGCATCTGAGAGGATGCGTTCGCCCGCGGCGCCGATTAACTCGCTGAATGTTGTCAGCGCGACTAGCTGGCGCGAAGTGAAGTAATCACTGAACACCTTGAATCCGTAACTGCGACCTTGAGCGTTAGACGCGAATGTTCCTCGGCAAGGGGTTTCTGGCCCCCAGCCAGGCTTAGCACTAGTTGCAACCATCTCCGCTTCTGAGGTAGGCGGCAAATAAACTCTGCCCCTAATGCCCTCTGCAACAATGGCCATTAGCCTGCTACCAGACCTCTTTGCATTGGCCTCGTCGTCGATATAGGCGTAACCGATCGGAGTCCCAGACATTACGCATCCAAACGAACCGCGAGACAATTTGGACCCATTGATTGCACTTGATGGCGGGGATCCAAGTTTGACCGTAAAGTGGTAATTATCCCCCTCCACCACGGGCTGAACGTATGCTTCTTTCCCTGCTTTACTGGAAAGGATAAACGTCGAGGCCAGCGGCACATCGACGTGTGAAAACGCCGGGCTAGGGCTCTTCACCGTGCGCGCCCAAAGCCACGCAATCACGGTAAGCTTCTGGCCGATGAGTGCCTTGAGATCGGGACGATCACCAGCCAGCTCTGGTGTAATCTCCACAGGCGGATACAGATGCCCGATGCGTTTTTGCGCCTCCCCACGCATCCAAGCCCCGTAATAACGCACATCTTCAGCAAGGCCAGTCGCGCCTTTCCAGGTCGCCGAACGCTCCCCGCGCTGTACGGCAGCCGGGTTGACCGGAGGTTTCCCTGCAAACTTGGGAGGGATCTCGATCATCGCCTTATTAATAAGAACGGCAACGGGGTTGAGATCACTGGCGTACGCCTCCAATCCCAGACGCTGCGCCTCTAACGGAATAGCACCCCCACCGGCAAAGGGGTCGTGTAGTCCGGGGAGTTTGTCTGGATTGAACAGTTCAGCCGCCTGCGGATGGACCTTGTTCAGCTCACAGACTTCCTTCCACGAACGCCGGATCTCCCCCCGAGCCCGATCAAGAACGGCTTCATTGGTGGTGTTTTCCCAGAGGACGAGTTCTTTGATAAGGTCGAAGAGTTCCCGCCGCCGCTTCGTAAAGGCGGACCGCTGTTGCGGGCTGGGTTTCTGACCAGGATTTTGCGCTTCCCACAAACCAGCAGGGTCGTTCACCAACTGCGAAAAGATCACCGACCGTGCTGCTGCCAACGGCCGTCGTGCCCACCAAAGGTGCAGCGTCGAAGGATGCCCATGACGGATAGACTTCTCCTTTGCACAAGCCGCGTTGATGGCATCGAGCGGCAGCGCGACTTCGATGAGCTTCTTAGGGGAGATAACGGGGTGGTCGGACATTGGAAGAGGAAGACTACGGGAAAAGCCTGAGCAGGATGCACCTAAAGGGCTGACTCTTATCCTGAACGAAGTCCCAATAAAACGCCTCACTTTCGACAAGAAGTGAAAGGGCACTTTCGACCCATTTTTCCCTTTTGCGCTGAAGTTCTGGATCGTTAAGGTTCAAAAGATCGCGAGTCAGACGAGCATCTTCCCAGTCTTTCTGTTTCTCGTCGGGCTCGATGGATCCATCAGTGTTTAACAAAAACCGGGCATTGCAGCCTGATCTTGGTTCTACAGGGATTATACGATCGCCTTTCCTTTGCCCACAGTGGTTGGGATTCACACAACTGTGCGCGTAATTCGAGTAATCAAAGGTAAGGTGTGGATGCCCATTAAGGCCCTGCTTGGGCTTGATGTGGTCAATCTGCCCCTCTTCAGGAACAAGCAAAGATTCACAATACGCACAAAGGCCATCTTGATCCCTGTTAAGCTTTCTTTTCACTAACCGCTTAACTGGCTGAAAATTCTCAGAGTCAAAGTCAGCAGGGCCAGCATTAGGGTTACCTGCTCGGAACTGCGCCAACTCTGTTGGTTCGGGCTGACGATGGGCGATCTCAACCACGGCTTACCTCCTCTGTTTTACTTTCTCGCCCATGAATCGCCACAAAGCCAAGCTAGCCTCCGGTATTTCGTAACCCGCTGCATCGAGCTTGGCCTTGACCGCCATTGCCGGAGCTTCACCCTCCATGCCTCCACGAATGAGTTGTTCGTAATCGTGAACGATATCGAGAAGCTCTCTCTGACTCTCAGAACGCACGGGAATCGGATTCACCCCCATAACAGAGGCGAGTGCGTCTCCAGACTCCTGTGAGAGCGGACTGTGCTCCGGCATCTTGGCACCCCACTTTCCGTCCCCATCCTTCTCTATAATCCGAATATTCTCCTTACGGACGGTGGTGAGAACCTGAGCGCTGTGGGTTGTGACGATGAATTGCGTGCCGGGAAAGGCGCGCATCAGATCGCCTAGCACTCGCTGCTGCCAAGACGGGTGGAGGTGGAGGTCTATCTCGTCAATAAGCATCACAGCGGGTGCCCAAGTAGGTCCTATGAGTGCTTTATCGTGAATATCTCCCATCCACTTCTGAACGTACTGGCGAACTGGAGATGCCGAGTCTGTCAGCTTGTCGTCATGCTGCATGAGGGGATTTGCCAATGCCAACCGTCGTGCGAAGTCCATCCCAATGGCCAGCATACTTTGGTATCCTTGACTCAATTGCGAAATCTGGAGAACGCGAGGATCGGTGTCTGAATGGATGACGAACTTCCTATTTCGATCAATCATAGGATCGGAGTAAGTCCCTCCCAAAACTCTTTCGATAGATGTTCGGACGCATGTAAGCGCTCCTGATTCAACCCAAAGATGTCGCTCCTGGGTTTCCGGTGGAACCTTGATTTCGAGTTTATACGCCCGATTCATTCGGAGTTCTCTTGCTTCTTCGGCGTCAAACCACTTGAGCATTTCCTTGAAGTCACCGAGGGCGCTCAACGCCCCCAAGAGAGCAGAAGTCGGATAGTCGTATTTTGTTTTAGACTCTCTGAGTCTTTCGGGTACCGCTATCGATCCTCTGTTTGCTCCATAGTAAGCAAACACCGGAATCATGGCGGGTTCATCTGTTGTTAGAGTCTTGAACACCCCAGCCATTGCATCGGCCAACTGTTCAGATCCGACTTTCTCATAGACCGGTTTCCGCGTCTTTTGCCCAGACACTTTGGAATTATCCCAACGTAACCCCGAAAACGTCTCCACTACGACTTGAGCATAGTCGCTAGCAACCCACCGAACCTCATCCTTCACCTTTTTGGGAACTAGCCTAAAGTCCGTGTCCTTAAAGCCGGGTCCTGTAAGGCGTTGATTTGCTGAAGACAAATATCGCAGCACCTGTGACAAACCAACTGCGATACCATCAAGGATCGAAGTCTTACCTCCACCATTATCGGCAACAATGACGGTCAGACGCTCATGTAGCTCTAGTTCCAGCCGATCGAAGCACCGGAAGTTGGTTAGCGTTACTTTTTTGAGTCTCATGTCATTGAACAGCTTCAGGCGTTGATACGCCGTTCCAATAGTAGGAGGCGGTCTGCATTTTGCGAGGGCACAAGGACAGTGGGTTTCACATCTCCGCTTCGTTTTTGGGAACAGCTCACAGGACGGGATGGCATAATTTAGAGGATTTCGCGGACTCGCTCGTACAACAGGACCATTGCAGCTACCGCATCTCGGGCGACCTTCTCCCATTCGTTCCGAGGAGTATCTAACCCACCAGATATCGTGACCTTCAGGGACCGGGTTTTACCCTGTTTTTCACCCGTACCCCGGATGCCATCCCCGAAATCGTGGGCAGGCACCTTCAGAAAATCACGCAAAGCTTCGTATCGGGCGACATGGCTCGGAGGTATGAAGACTTGGGCATGGATGCTCTTCTTCTGAAAAGCGTATTGCCAGTTCACTTCATCAACACGACTGCAATGAATGCGGAAAGGCGGCGACGTGCCCGCCCGTGGGGTTGCTCCCGGAAGCTCCTCTCCAGCTTGGTATGACGAAGCATGAAATCGTGCGACTAGCTCGGGAAGACTTTCCAACCCTTCGTGAGCTAGAGGCATCATCTTTAAGGGTTGTAGGTAACCAGAAGGAGGCTGACTGAGTGTGACCGTGACCTTACGTTTCCTAATGTTTGGCGTCCCAGCCTTCCCGTAAAATGATCGAAGGTAGTTACGCCATGCTCCGCCCCTGACATCGAACATGGCTTGCTCCGTCACTTCACCGCTCCAACGCTGTCCTGTAATTCGACTGGCCCCTAGATCTTCGACCGCAGAACAAAACCATTCATAGGAGGAAGGCTTGTTATCAGCATCCGGATAGTCGCTTGAATTAAGCACCACTTGGCAGTCATCAAACAGAAGCCTCGCACTTTTAGCGGTAAACTGATCAAGGATGTAAGCATCCGACTTCTCTCTAAAAAAGAACAACAACTTGGTATAAAACGATATGCCAAGCCCTTTTATGCTCTCAGCAGCCTGCTGCATCTCCGCAAAATCGGCCATTCGACTCCCCGTACTGGCACGAAGGTACTGGAGGATTTGAACCAGAGGCTGGCGGCACTCTGCACTAAGACTTAATCGGTAGTTTCTTGAATCCACCCCTCGGTTCCCCCAAGCCATGACGGCAGCGTATCCGATCAAGACGTCAACATTTGGGTCACGACATATGGCTCGCAGCTGACTTCGCGAAACCTGGCCCGTAGGATGGTTTGAGGGCCAATCATGAGTTAGCTCGCCAATGTCGTGAAGTTTGGCCAAGTAAACCTGAGGAGCCCCCCCCACAGCTGGCTGGTTAGGCGGCACAGGAAAGCAGCTCCAAAACTTATCGACATGATCGTACGACATAGGTCAGGCAATCTGGGATCGGGACAGCAGCGACTCTAAATCGATATTTTGCGAGGTCACACCCCAGCCGGGTTCGACGTCGAAAGGGTTCCGGACGTAATACGGCCCGTCCACACTCCCATCTTCCTCCACCAAGACGATGGCCAAGAGAAACTTATCAGCCTGATTCAGTGCATACAGAATCTCGTTCCGTGTCACCGTGACGGTGTCGGCTCCCTTTGCCCGACCCTTGATCTCAATATGCCTCTCAGGTAACAGTTTGCCGTCCAACATTGGTGGATACGACGTCATATCCCAACCACACTTCTGGGCAGAAACGTCGACGACCCTGTTTCCCATCGCCTCTTCAGCCTTTCGTACTGCATCCATCGCGATCTGTTCGATTCGGGTACGAGCCGCAGCGTCCACGCAGAAGGTCGAAGGTTTGGGTTCACCACGGAGTTCGTGCAGCAACCCACCCGGTATCACAAACGCGCCACTGAGGACCACAGGTGGTGCGGACGTTACGTGGCGCATCGAGGCCAGTTCACGTTTCCGGGTTTCAAGTCGGGTCTCCAGGTCGGTCAATGTACGCCGGGTGTTCTCAAGATTGAGCCGCACGTCTTTCCCTGCCGCCTTGTCGTCGCTCAACTTCATGTACCGGTCCGTCCAATAGTTGATCTCCTTCGTAAGACGTTCATGCACGGCCGCCATTGTTTTATCAACATGAGCGATACGACGCTCTGACACCTCTTTGAAATGCTCCGGCACTAACGATTGTGCTGCATGGCTGAGAGCCCGTTGATCAAAGTTGGCCCGGAGCCAGTCCGCTTGAAGCAACTTGTCAGCAAATGGTCGGTCGACCTCCGATAGTGACTCAAGGTCGAGATGTGGTGCCCAACCCGCAAACGTCGCACTGCCATCAGGACGGACCCGGATGAACTGCATCCGTTTCGATAAGACGGTGCCATCCCCAGATTTCACGTCATGGGTAAGCAGGAACAAAAGTGAACATTCACGGCCTTCGTCGGACGGATCCACCAACACGGCACCTTGACGCAACAGGTTCGCATGTTTCTCCAAAATCACGTCACTCAGCGACAGCATCAGCGGATGTCCGGGATGCAACATCACCGCCGTAGCAGCCTGCGGATGCGTCTGTGAGCGCAGTGCCTCCTTACTAAAACAAACGCGTTCATAACGTTTTAAGACAGGCACATGATCCCGTTTATTCCGTCCAGTGATGAGTCGGTCTCGTTCACGAAGGATACCCGGCACAAAGGTCACTTCCCAACGCCCTGACTCCCGTTGGTAAATGCTCCCCCCAACGGTCTCGAAAGCCTTCATGAAAAACGACCTGATAAAGTACGGCTGCAACCTGCGAGCCTCCGCCTTCTCCATCTCCTCCCGGACCGCAAACAACCTCTCAGGACTCATGGCCTCCTGAGCAAGTGCGTTTCGGTTCATCAAATCCACTAGGTGAGTGTGATCCAAAGCGTGATCCACCTGTTGCCACAGCCGGGCACGGACATCCGGGCGGTCGCCATAACAGATCGCCTCAATCAAGAGTTGCTTGAGGTTCGTGTCTTCAAACACCTCACCGAGGATGTCGAACACCCGGCCCTTGAGCGCCACGCTCTCGACTTCGAGCTTCTTTAGTAGCCGATGGTAAACTTCCCCCTCACGGGTCTCGTTGGCCACAAGGTTCCACAAATGACAGACTTCCTGCTGCCCGATACGATGGATACGACCGAAGCGCTGTTCGAGTCGGTTAGGATTCCAAGGCAGGTCGTAGTTAACCATCAGATTGGCGTTCTGAAGGTTAACACCTTCACCCGCAGCGTCCGTGGCCACCAGCACCCGGACATCCACGTCTGACCTGAAAAGTTCCTGTGCCTTCTTGCGATCATCCCGGTGCGTGCCGCCATGGATCGTGACTACTGCGTTGAGATTCCCCAGAACCCCGGAGATCTGATCCCGAAGATAGTTCAGCGTATCGCGGTGCTCGGTAAAGATGATGAACTTGCGAAGGCGTCCGTCTTTGTCGCGGGTCTGGGGATCGTCCTGTTGGAGGATTCGAGAAAGTTCGTCCCACTTGCGGTCCTGCTTCGAGACCACCAGTTCGCGTGCCTGTTGAACCAAACGGCCCAAGAGCAGGATTTCCCCTTCGAGTTCAGCAATGGTCTGGGCAGCGGAGGCTTGATCCACCAGCGTCTCTTCCAGTTGCTCCTGTTCTTCGGCACTTAGATCATCGTCATCCTCCGGAATATCTGCATCTCCAGTTGCCCTAAGGGTCTCAGAGTAGAACCGTCCACGCTCACCGATTTGTTCTTCACGGAGGCGGTTCTGGAGCCGGTCACGACGGCGTTGCAGCGACTGGAATATGGCTTCAGGGCTAGACGCCAGGCGTCGTTGAAGGGCAGTAAGAGCGAACCCAACGGATCCCTTGCGTCCACCTTCCAGTTGCTCGGCCTTACCCATCTCCGTTTTCACGTACTCGGTGACAGCGTGATAGAGAGCAGCTTCGAGCGGTGATAGTGTGTAGTTGACCGTGTAGGCCCGACGCTCAGGAAAGAGCGGTGTACCGTCAAACTTCACGAGGTCTTCCTTAACCATCCTGCGCATGAGGTCGCTACAATCAACCTTGTGAGCACCGTCACGGAACTTGCCGTAGAAGCGATCCGAGTCCAGCAGGGCTAAAAACAACTGAAAGTCCTCTTCCTTGCCGTTATGCGGAGTTGCCGTCATGAGAAGTAAGTGACGGGTATGCCCTCCGATGCGCTCAGCGAACTTGTAGCGACCGGTACGCTTCATCTCGGAGCCCGAGAAGTGGGCAGATAACTTGTGAGCTTCGTCGAAGACAACTAGGTCCCAGGACTCGCCACAAACCTGATCCTGCAATTCCTCGTTACGACTCATCTGGTCGAGACGGACGATGACTTGGTCAAGGCTCTCGAAAGGATTGCTGTTTGGGTAGGCAGCCTGGAGTTCTTTGGAGAAGACCTTAAATTCCAGCCCAAACTTTTCGTTCAACTCATCGCGCCACTGCTCGGAGAGGCTGCCCGGCGACACGATCAAGATACGACGGGCATCCGCACGCATGATGAGTTCCTGGATATACAGCCCGGCCATGATCGTTTTTCCAGCACCCGGATCGTCGGCCAAGACAAACCGCAGCGGCTGCCGTGGCAACATGGCTTCGTAGACCGCTGAAATCTGGTGCGGCAGCGGCTGAACATTAGCGGTATGCACCGCCATCATTGGATCAAACAGGAAAGCGAGATCGATACGCTTGGCCTCTACCGCGAGTTTGAAGCTTTCCCCATCACCGTCAAAAGCCCAAGGACGCGCCACGGTAGCTAACGAAAACGCTTCCGCATCTGCACTGCTCACCAACCTGTCCCGTAGGCCGCCGTCCGGGGTTCGGTAGACCAGTGTGACCGTGCCTGGCGAAAGATGGTCCACCGCAACAACGGACACGATCAGACCGGGTTCAACACCGGCGAGCGCCATTCCAGAGGTTAGGGATTCGAGTTGCATGGAGGATTCATCAAAAAAGGGACACTATCAGAGGGGGTAGGACAAATACGGGGGTACGCCTTCCCATTTCAGGAGCCCCTCATTTCGAGAAAAGCACCCCGTAAAGCATAGCAAACGTGACCGTATCGAAAGCTCTAAACGTACGTAAAAGTATAAAGACCAATGCCCGTTTCAGAAGATCGACCTGATCACATAGCAGAGCTGCTGCGCGCTAAGGAGGATGTGAGTATCTCGAGGCTTGGATTACCCGTCCCGGCAATCATCAAGACCGTGATCCTAGGTGCGATGAATCATTCAATTGCGGACAACTGTCTGTGCTTTGTCTAATCAGGCTATCAACATGGATATTATTAAAGACGGGGTTGTCGCAGCTAAGAAGCGAGCCGTAGAAATTTACGATAGTCTGGCGCGTCAAATAAGGTTACCTCCGATTCCTCACCCATTTCCGACGAAGGTTCCGCCAGAGGACGAAGGTTGTGTTCTAGTGGTGCCACAAGTGTTTCAGGCTGATTTCTTCAGCTGTGGCGCCATTGCGGGATGGACTGTGCTCAAGGCCGTTTATCCGAAGAAAGGCCGCGCCGAGCACATCGCCTTCTACGAGTCTTGTAATCCATGCCCGAAGAATGGAACATCAACAACCCGATTGGTAAAGGCCCTTCGCGCTCATGATGTGAGGGTTTCGTTAAGGCGAAAAAAGGCCACTTTCGCAGAGATAAAGAAGGCCATGGACGCGGGATCTCCCATTATTGCGTGCATCGATATGCCAGGGACGGGTTGCTACCATTGGGTAACCATTTATGGATACCGCCAGGTTTCAAAAAAGAACGGGGGAGATAAGTGGGTCTACATTAGCAATAATGGATGGCCTATTTTGGGCGCGATCGATGACCGAGTGATGCCGTTCGAGCGCTTCAAGGAGCTTCAGGTCGACCAATGGTTGGTATGTACCGGGAAACAATAAAGCAGAGAACCGCGGCCACAACATTCCACGACTAATCGAAAAGAACCTCTGGCCTACGATTACGCGCCCAGATTTCAAGCTGATCGGCGACTGCTGACACAGATCAGTACGATTAACAGTCCTTCTGCCGACAACCATTCAAGACAAACGATCGGCATAGCTGGGCTCCAGAAGTCGCTTCCAGGTTGAAGTCTTCGGAGGACAGCTTCATTAAGAAACTGGCAACCTCCTGTTGCGCTGCGACTGCCCGTCTCTCTAGCATCGCCTCTACTGGGGCTGGGATAACGGCAGCCTGCAGAATACGTACAACGCGATTCAACCGAAGCTTCCCCTGTTTTCTTATTGGGTTTGGCCAGCCGCTCCGACTTGCGTCGTCTAGCAAGTCGGACAACTCCAGTATGAGATTGCCAGCCTCTTCTAGTTGCTTCTTCAATCTATCGATTTCTTCTTGTTGGTTTTTCATATAGTGAAAAGGCCGTTTCCGGTCATTTGTTCAAAGTATTGTACAAACATTCGCGTAAATACACTGAGGCGGCTACTGACCGAACGCTGCCCGATCCCCGTTGAGTCGAACTAGACCTGACGCATCTTGAAGCCGTTCAGCAGTCTTGCCTGCTCGACGGATAGGAGTTTTCTTTTACGTACGTATGAAGGGGAAGGCTGCATTGCCGCGACGAGTTAAAGCACATCTCGACCACGCTGGTACGGTTTCTGCAGCCACCAAGCTTATGACTGCTCCAGTCACTACGCCAGTGGTTGATCCTAGCGCAGGTTCCTACAACGGGCAAGAGCTCAACGCAGCACCAGGTGCGTCTTCTGCACGTCCTCCCACACCAGGTGTGGTTCCGGCACCAGGTAGAATCTAAGCAACAAGTAGCTAAAAAAGGGGGCCCACCGTCAAGTGGTCCCCCTTTTTTTCTTTTAGCGCTAGCAGTAGAAGCGGATCTGAAACTTCGTTGGAGGGCTCAACCGCACGGGTTGGCCATTAACGAAGTCTTTGATCGCGCCGGCTGCCAACACCTTTGTTGGTTGTGGTGGTGTCACTGGTTGCACCTGAGTGGAACCAGTCAACACCATCAATAGTAATAGGATAGCCTTCATACAACACTATACCGACGTTCCGGACTTAAGCGGTAGGGGGGTCTTAACCCGCAATGCCGATTCGGCCCCTCCCCCATACGTACGCAAAAAGGGATTTCCTATCAGTAATGTTTTTTGAGAGATTCAGTCGGGCTGAGCGAATCAGGACTAGGGCAACAGCGGCATTTTTGATTGAGCGCGGGTTCACCAATTTGAGTCTCGCCAGTTGCGATTTAGCGTGCGTGTGATACTTCAAAATGGAATGTATTTTTTTGTTCTGATAACACAGTCATCCCACAGCCTGAGGAAGACGAGGTTTTGACGGGGATGCTACAGAGAAGCGGCGGCGGAATCTTGCTGGAGGCAATTGCAACTTTTGGGACAGCCATTCTCTTTTCCTGGGTGGCTGCTGTCCCATGAGATTTACGGGGGTGATGTGATGTTTCATGCCTTGGGAGGAGCCAGATCAGGGAGCCAGAGCTGTTGCCAGGCGTGGTTCAGTGCGCCAGCAAATCGTATTCGCCCCGATGCTGTCCCATAGCTTTTGAGAAGCTCAAGCAGGTTGAGGCGTTCCCAAACCGCCGAGCGCACCACCGCAAAAAGACGCGTGAAACTGTGTGCCCAGTCCGACAAAAACGCTTGGAAGCGCAGCAGCACATACACCAACAGGGCCGTGTACACCTGCCACCGCACCGCGTTCGCGTTGTGCCCCAAAAAATTGCTCAACCTGAGCGTCTGTTTGACCTGTTTGAAAAACGCCTCAATGTCCCAACGCCGCTTGTACAGGTCGCACACCGTGCGCGGACTCCACGCCAGATTGTTGGTGATAAAGACCATCAGCCGTTCTTCTCCCTCAATTTCGACATACGCTTCTACCCGTCGCAGCATCATGCCCTCGTGCTCGGGCCCCGTGAGCGCAATGAGCTCATCTTTGAATATCCCCTTCACGCCAAGGCTCAGATTTTTCTCCACTCGATAAGCCATGTTTTCCTTGGCGCGGCTCACCCACCAGACCCCTCTTTGATCCAGATCCCAAAGGTGATCGAAATCGACGTACGCCTTGTCGAAAACGACGATTTCTCCGGCACAAATGCCTGCGCAGATTTCGCGTGCCCGCTTGTTATCGTGATGGGCAGCGGTATCCACGATGGCGAAAGAGGGAAGAAAACTGTGCAGATCAAGTCTGAGGTGCATTTTGGCAGCGGCCTTGCGGCTGCGGTGTTTGGCCCAGTCGAGGCAGTTGGCGACCAGTTCCATGACGGTGGAATCCACTGCGTGAATCCTGACTTTGAAACGTCGCAAGAGCCCCTTGCCTTTTTTACCTGTGGCAAAACCCGGCTGAATGTTCTGAAGGTGAGCGAGAACCGACCAGAAGAGCGATTCGATAAAGTCGGCGGAACGAACCTTGTTTGCGTGAGAAAGGGCGTTGCGCGAAGGAGGGGTGATGTGGAGCCGGCTCAGAGGGGCAGCTTTGAGTCGAAGCCAGTCGCAAACGTCGTTGAGACTGATGGCATGCGAAAGCTGCGCAAAGAGCATGGTCGCCAAGTGGCTCAAAACGCTGAAAGTGCGGGCCTTTTTCTCCACCCCAGTTTTACGAGCGGCCTGATTGAAGACACCTCGTGGTATGAAGTTGAGAAGTTGCTTGAGAACAATAATGTCGGAACGGGCTGGGGTTTGGTTCACACCCCTACTGTGTGGTAGGGATCCTTTCCTCAGCCCAACTTTTTTACCTCATCTCGCCATTCCTATGGGATGGCTGTGTTCTGATAAACGATCAACGACAAGGTCCGTACACTGCTGCAGAGCTCCATGATCGTGTTAGCCGAGGTGTAATTAGCCCAAGTTCTCTAATCTGGTGTGATGGCTTAGTAGAATGGACTCGGTTTTCTGATTATTTTGTTCAAGAACCGAACCTTGGGGAGTCGCCGAGAATTCCCTCAGATCAAGACCAGGTTAAAGGTGGGAATATCGAAAACGCTCCACGTGCGCCCGCAGCGCCGCCGCAGTCAATTCACGGGAGTATTAAGACGCCTCCTCCCGTATCTTCCGAACAAGATAAGTCGATTTTAACGAATGTTTTTAGTTTTATTTGTTCCTTTTGCGGGCTTGCCCCAGTGCAAGGTTTTGACCTGTCTCATTTTTTCTCAGAAACACTCGTGCGCCGTACCAGCGGTGAGGTGGATGTATACTTTAACTGTGGATGCATACAAAACACTCCGAACATTGCTGATGTCTCATCGGAGTGGCCCAAGCCATGGTTTTTTTTACGGATGTTGATCTTCGGTCTCATTACCCTCGTAGGATTTTGCCTGGGACTTGAGTTCTTCAACAATCCGAAGATGATCCCAGGGCTCATTATTGTAGGCGCGTTTTTTGTGCCTCTGACCTGCGTTTCGCTATTTTTTGAAATTAATGTTGTCCGCAATATTTCCTTATATCAGCTCATAAAGCTTATAGTGGGTGGTGGTATTGTATCTATTGTTATCGCGCTGTTTTTGTTCGCAGTGACTGATTTGCATCAGACCTTTCTAGGTGCTACGTCAGCAGGGGTGGTTGAAGAAATCGCGAAAGTATTAGCTGCGGTTTTTATTGTTAGGAGCGCAGCGCAGTATAAATGGATACTCAATGGACTACTGGTTGGCGCGGCTGTAGGAGCTGGTTTCGCCGGTTTCGAGAGCGCGGGTTATATGTTTGAGGCCTTGCTTGGGGGGCTCTCGAGTAATGAAGGGCTCGGAGCTTTTTATCAAACCCTTTTCGTTCGTGCTGTATTTGCGCCGTTTTGTCATGTCGTTTGGACTGCTAGTGTCGTTGGAGGTTTGTGGCGAGTTAAGGGCGATCTTCCATTTCATTTCAATATGCTATTACATAAAGATTTCCTTCGTATCCTAGCTTTTGTTGTCCTACTTCATATGCTCTGGAATTCCGGAATGCTTTGGGTAACTCCGACGAATGCAAACGTTTTTAAAGGTCAGATTTACTTTTGGGTTACCTCTATCGTTGGGAGTTGGTACTTGGTGTTTCTCCTCGTTGAAGAAGGATTGAGACAAATCGAAACAGTGAAGCAAAAGGCGTCCCTCGAATGATCTCTCATAGTTTGATTGTTTTTGTCGCCCTTCTGGATTCGGTGTTCTTTTTTAATGATCTGCAGGTGGGGATTTGAGGGTATTGCTCGGCCTTGAATTGGCTCCGTCTGCCAAATGGTAGAGGCGAAGGCTGGCAGATGTTACCTGTGACGCGTACTCACGGGACAGTCCTTCCTTTCAATTTAGGTCCCATCGCCATCGTTCGCAGTTATTTCACGGAAAGTGGATCAATAAATCGAAATTTCCCTTTAAGCTTGTATATGCGAAATGGACCGTTGTTCCATTTCCCCGTAGAATCCGTCATAACAAAAGTCCCCTCTAACCTGTCATCTTTCGCAAGCTTAAGCGACTCTCCAAAGTCCACAATTATTTCTGTCTTATTTCCAGAAGCACAGAGGTCGCCGAACCAAGCACCTTTTGGAAACTCTGCGGGCGCGTAGACTCTGAACCAAACCCTGTTGTCGACCGGGTCCGAGGATGGTCGCCACGACAAGTAGCCTACGGTGGCTACTATGATTCCAATGAGGATTCCTAGGATCAGTCCTGACTTCCCTGAATAATTTGAGAAGATGTTGGTCTCTGATTTGGAGTTCTTTTCGGATGAAGGATTGTTCGCGGAAACTCGTTGCTGTGGCGGAGGCGGTGGAGGTAGAAGATTCGACAACGGAATCCAATCCGCTTGCCCATCCACATAAGCCATATCATCTTTGGTCAGAGTCCCTTCACGCAATTTTTCCGCTATCTCGGATTCAGAATAAGGACCTAGCTGCTCATTGTTTTTCCAAATAAGAATATTCATATTGCTGTGTTTTTGAATCGATGCCTGCCACTTTCTACAAACCAAGTTGGAGCCGAATATCCGGGGGTTCCCCTTTGTGTAATATTGATTGAATCCGCGCCAAGAAGGCTAATGTCCCCGAGACATGCCGTGCCGTTTAAAAAGAGGATGTTGTCCGGTTTGACGTCCCTGTGGACGAGCTCAGCATCGGATATCAGCTGCAGAGCGTTTAGAACGGGAGTGAAGTAACTCTTAATTTCCGCGATAGAGAACCAAACTGGTTCCATCGTTTGGTTCTTAATTAAATCGGCGAATGTGCGCGGTCTCCATTCTGGGGACGTCGGCGATGTTGAACCGATCCCATCCGACAACGGCATGATGTAAAAGAGCCCGTCTTGGCGCCGTCCAACATGCTCAATCGGCATGATGGCAGGGGACCACAGCTTCCCGGCAGCCGTTCGATAACGGCAAAGTGCGTCGAACTCTTTTTCCAGATGCCCCTGGCCAGTGGCGGGGATGAACTTTAACGCGCCGCGGCAATGCAGCCTTCCCCCCATACGTACGCAAAAAGGAAATTCATTTAGTTCACAGCCAGATCCGACGGGATTGCGATGGGCAACGTCAGTAACCCTCCTAGTCCCGTAACAAATCCGCTGACCGCACACTTCCCTGCCTGCCAGCGAATCAGGCTCTCGATCGCCTCTTCTTTGTCTTTGGCCGTTCGGAGATAATGTTCGCCAAGTTCCTCGGCGCTTTCGAGCCCGGCTATCTTGCCCACAGATTTGTCATAAGCCCAGTTGAGCAGTTCCGTAACTTTGCTTTCGGTAATGTTCATAATCGGATTCGCTTGGGTGGAAGAATTTAAGCCTTCTTTGGCTCTTTGATGACGTAGACACGCGCCAGCCGATCATGGAGCCCTTGCTTGCGAGCCGTAAATGCAACCATGATGTACCCCGCCATTAGAATGAACGTGGAAAGGAGCTTCGCGAAGTAGCGGCCGCTTGCCTGTCCAAACGACATCCGACCGCCTTTCTCGTCGATGACCTTCAGTCCAAGGGCCTTCTTGCCGATGGTGGATTGCCATGCCGACGCTTCAAGTAACGCAAAATACAACCAGCAAACGATCAACTGCGCGAAGTCGTCCACCAGCACGTATGCCGATAGTTCCGCCTGACTCTCGGCTGTTTGAGCGCCTTGGATTAACACCGCTCCCAGGACCATTGAGATAAGCTGGAGTGGTATCACTAGCACTAACATATCAACCAGCAACGCGGCGAAACGTATCCAGAAGCCCGCGTAAACGGGTTCCTTCACGGCGGTGCCTGCAGCACCTTCCACGGAAGCCGCAGCTTTAGGACTGCTCGTTGTAGTTGGATGCACAACACGCCCAGCGCTTGGTGGAGGTGCAGTTGGGAGAGCCGGTGGTGCGGGCGGAGTCGCTGGGGTGGGTTGAATGATCCCAGGAACCGTTTTGAGTGGAATCCAGCCTGCGAGTCCTTCGTGCCATGCTAAATCGTCCAAGGTGACCGAGCCGGAAACAATGTGAGCGTTGGCATCTTGAATGGAATAGGGACCGTACTGATCCCCGTTTCGGGTGATGTAAATTTTCATTTCGATTCGGATGCAAATATCTTATGTTTGATGCCTTACACCTGAATCTGGCCTCGCTCATCGCTGATCCTCTCCATGTGCACTGATTGGGCATCTATCCGTTGTTCGAGCAAATGGGCAAAATCTCTCAGGAGATCTCGGTTTTTCGTGTCTGCCCAGTGAACTACACCTGGAGTTCGCTTTCAGAGCTCGTAGGAACGGATGCAATAGGACGTCCTTTACCGATCGGCTTCCTGGGCGGGAAGCGGCACCGACACCTGCCGGTTTAGCGCAGCAAGCCTGTTCAAGATTTCAACTAACCTGCAGGCGTCAAATCTGCGAACGCCTTTACATTGATAAATTCAGGCCGTATTTCCGAGTACGCAAGCTGCAGTAAAACCTAAAAACACAAACAAGAGGAGAAGCAAACCAAAGGCACTGGCAGTTGACTAGTTACATATACTGCATCTCCAGTTCTGGACCCCAAATTTTAACCAACCACTAAAGTCAGGACATTTACATCCCTCTCAAGGGAGAAGCTTCTCCACCGACTCCAGAGGGACCATTTTTCAAAGCACCTCATTAACCATGGAAATCCTTATATTAAAAAACAATATTCAGCATGGCCCTTACCCTGAAGAACAGGTGAGAGAATTTCTAAAAGCTGGGCAACTATCTCCAGACGATATGTCGTGGACAAAAGGGATCTCCGAATGGATTCCGTTATCGCAACTTCTTCCTGAAAATAATACACAACCTATTACCCAGTTACCTTTAACACTTTCACACGCAGAACAAGCATCAACAGCTGCATCTTGCGAAAATTCGACTACAACTACATCATTGCAACAGACTACACAAGAACCAAGAAATCTTGAACGTCCAATACTATATTCACTAGTCCTTATCCTTGCCCTATTTCTAACCATAGAAAAGTCAACAACCCCAACCAATACACAACCCTCAAACACCCCAACTAACACCACAACATCTCAACAAGCGAACACAAAACAAACCGGGATAAACTGGATTGGCGAATTGGAGTTTGATGGAGGTCGCCCAAATTGTTTAATTGGCATCCAAATGAAGCTACTACGTGTAGTTACCGATGAAAATCTGATATCTAGCGAAGGTAGACTTCATCGATTCGACTTCGATGGAGCTAAAAAGTCCAGCAGAAGAGCGATAGCCTGTAGATTCCACATCAACAATACCACAGCAAAAAAACTCGAATCGGATCGTCTTGATTTTTATGCGATTGACAATGTAGGCGATGCATATGACTCAAAAACTTCGGTTGAAGACAACCTACCAGTAAGCGTAGATCCAAGATTTAAGGTTAGCGGCTATCGAGTCTTTCTACTCCCGACAGATCGCACGCTCACTGAAATAAAATGGAAATCACCTTACAAACGCAACTCTGACAATGAACAGCTTTTTGCTACTGTCAACTTTAATGAAGCGACCCCTCCTCAGCCCTCAGCTTCAAGTAAGGTTAATCCAAGCCAAGTGTCCGACAATAACACAACACCGACACAACCAACGTTCGTGCCACAAAAAAGCACCTATGACTACGCCGCTGAAGAAGAAAGAAAATGGCTAAGTGGCGGGCGGGCTCGGATTATTAAAGAAACTCTGGAAAAATACCATTCCAATCCTGTCCTGAAGAATCTTCCAGAGGATTCGATTATCAAATCTATTGATGATAACTACAAAAAGACTCGAGCACTAATGTATTCCATGGGAGTAGAGAATTTTCGTGCGAAATACGGTGATTCCCCCGAGCGGTGAATTTTGATTATTCGGGACTTTTGTTGGGAGATTATGCTATACGAGCATACGCAAGGTGAACATCGTAGACCTCAAATGAGGTCGATGCATGGGAACTGGCGATGGTGACCAGCATAGATTGTTGTTATAGCTCCCTATAAAAGCTCTTAAATTCATCCCTGCTTCCATCGAAGAATACCTCAAACGTAAATTTAAGCACCTGATTCGCCATCATGCGGCTTCGGTTCAATGTCAGTGATCGGCAGCATTCCTATAGCATTAGAATGCCTCAGTCATATTCCTTGATCCCCCTTCTCCTTTCTCGAAAATGAGTCCGAGATTGTACTGTCCACGGGCGTTCCCTTGCATAGCGACTTTGCGGGTCCACTTGGTTGCTTTCGCTTCACTTTTAGGCACCCCGACTCCCTGACTGTACATGAATCCCAACTCGGCCCGTGCGGCTGCGTCTCCCTGCTCAGCTTGAAGTTGGATTTTCTCAAAGGAAGTTGCAGCGGTTCCCCTCGTCCATACGCAGACAATCAACAAAAGACAAAAAAAACGTTTCGTAAGAAAGAGTCAGGCAGAGCGGCTCAAGATTGTTGTCTTAATCGATTGCCATAACAATTAAGCCATCGAAATCTGACGGCGAAGGTTTAGAGACACCCGAGTATTTTTCTCACAAATCATGCGTTTTCTTTTGATCCCCACACAATAACCTGCATATGAATGGGATGCACTCCACCACACCATCCAACCTTTGCGTTTTCTCGTCTTTTTTCAATCGCAAATCAACTCTCTCAAGCAATCATTGCCTTTAGCACCTCTGCCGGCGGATTCACATGGGCAATTCACTCACAATCAACAACCTGCGTCGAGGTGCCTTTGACAGTGTGCAGGGCTTGCTGACTGCATTGAAGAAATACCGAGCTCTTTACAAGCAAGCTCCGGCATCGTCTCTTTTAAACGCTTGTGCCCCACACATTCTCATAATGGTCAAAACGAATTGGTCAAAAACTCCCAGTTCGGAATAAATGAGATTATTTGAGGAGAGCTACACTACTTGAACAAGTACACACGCAAGGCGCTGTGGGCGATGCTAGCGTTCGGGCTGGGGCTCTGCATCGCAGTAAAAAATAAGGCACTTTTCGGCGCACCGTTTATCGGTTTACCGCTGCCCATACTGCTGACACCCCCTTCCGCTGGGGGCCGGAGATGATCGGTATCCGTTCCCTGCACACGCGTGGAGTTAGTTCATCGAGCATCCCTCCAGTCTAGATCCTGCCATTTTCCGCCGTCCTGAAACCAGGGATTAGGACTTCATGCAGAACCGTTCCAGCCCATCTGCGCATTAGCCTCGATTTGACTCATCTGATCCGCTGCGTCGGTGTGGAACTCTGACAGCGCAGCTTCTGCTGGAGCAACGAGCGGCAAGTGATGAAACGGCTGAGAGAAATCGCAATAATGCCCGAATACCCAGTTGAGTATTATTTATGAGTGACCAATTTTTAACAGTACCCAACGTCCGATCTCCATAGAGTATGGCACAAAAATCACACGAGACCCTGTTGAAGTCCTTCGGCAGAATCCGAGACCAAAAAAGCGGCCTGAATTTCAGAGGATAGCCGGAACCGCGCAAAAGCGATTCGCTTAGGACTGCAGCGAATCCACCTCCTAGTGAGTCAGACAATTTATCCGCACCGCCCCAGAAAACGGAATCTAAAATGAAGAATCGCAGGTATATTCTCCAAATCTTAATAGTGGCTATCATTACGATTACAGTATCCAGCCATTGTAACGCGGCCCCCGGTGCCCCAGCCACCGATGACGCAACTTGGCAGGCTCAGGTCCTCAGTAAATACCCAGAAATAGGCAGAGCTGGATCGGAGATGAACAAAAAGTTTGTCGCGGCTATCAAGGACGCGCGAGAGACTCAGGCAGCGCTGTTAGAAAAAGCTGACTGGCAATTGCAAATAGCCCGTGAAATCAGCAATGCCGAGGCGGGAAAGGTTCTTCAATTAGCCATACAAGTCAGAAACTTTGATAAAATAATTAATGAGGCGTTATCCTTTGAATACGAAAATGCAGCAAAAAGACAGGAAGTTAGAACACTGGGTTCAACACTATCTGCAGCCCAAAAGAATTTACTCTTATTGAACAGACAAAAGATTCAAGTAAATATAGATGTGGCGAATCTGCGCAGAAGCGCACGGACGGCCGCAATGCCGAACGGCCTGAACAGGAACGACACATCCGGGCAATCAAGAGCTGAAAGGATGCTCAGGGACGCGGAGTCCCTAGAAAGCGAATATAAGCAAAATCTCGATACCGCACAGCGCCTCGTTGACGAGTCCCTAGCAAGCCTATCACAGGCCGTTAATAGTATACGGAAAGAACAGGACGCCGTAACCATGGCGCAGTTAGAAATTAAGAAAAATGAGAAAAAGGCAGCAGAAGAACGGAGACTCGAATTAGGACGCGCTCTTGAGCAAGCTCGAGTTAATGAGCAAAATGGCAACTATGAAAAAGCGTTAGAAATCTACGAGCAGTATTCGCAGCAAGAGTCAATTCTATCGCTGTTGCCAAAATATGCGAAACAAATGGAGGAAAAGCACAACTTTACTGGCGCGAAATTAGCCTATGAACGCCTTAATGACAGATTATCTATTGAGCGGATAAGTGATATAGCGAACAATCAGTCATTAGACTACGGTAGAGTTGATAGACTAATTTCTGATGAAAGATATGAAGAGGCTGGTGAAATTATAAGAAAATACTCCGATGAAACAAAATTAAGGCAAATTGAATTTCACAAAAAGGTCAAAGAAGTTCAGACGCGATCACTTGTGGCTATAATCGCTGGAAAAGCATCATTTTTCATTGATGCAAATGGTTTCTTATGGAGTCATGGAGATGAGCCATTTTCTGGAAGCCGTGGTACTGGAAAAACTTACAGCACTGGGGAGTTTATTAGGAAGGTTGGAAATGAAAATAATTGGCGCTCAGTTTGGGCGCATGGCCTTTATGCAATTGCATTAAAAACTGATGGCACACTTTGGTCATGGGGCTTCAACGGACGAGGTCAGCTTGGCGATGGCACGTATGAAAATCGTGCGGAACCAGTTCAAATAGGACGCGATAAGGATTGGAAAGTGGTTGCCCCATGCATCACATCGGTTTTTGCCGTTAAGAATGATGGAAGCCTGTGGGCGTGGGGACTCATTCCTTTTAAAGACGAAAGCAAAAATGAGAAGGGGGTGAACACCCCTCTTCAAATTGTCCCGGGAAATGATTGGAAAATGGCGACTAGCGACGGTGAGGTGGTGATGGCCATGAAAAAGAATGGCACGCTCTTGGTTTGGGGGAAATTAAGTAATTCCGAGCAATGGATAGACCCGAAAAGTGCTCATGTGGTGGGTAAGGAGCAGGATTGGGCATTCATTTCAGATATTGGACAGATTGGCTCCAAATTATCTGCCATAAAAAGAGATGGTTCAATTTGGGAACTTGATCTTAGTAAAAACGGTGGATCCTATCGAGGAGAGGTTAAGCGAGTACCTCGGAATGGAGAGTGGGTTCAAAGTTTTGAAGGCTCTGATTTTTGGATTGGATTGCAGGCCGATGGTTCGCTTTGGACCTGCGGAAAAAATAGTGGAGGGGCCTTGGGGAATGGCAGCCGGGAAGACAGTAATATTCCAGTGAGGGTGGAAGGGCCGAAATGGAAATATTTTTCGTGCGATTTTGATATAGGAGAGGCTCTCCGTTCGCTCGATTCAAAAAGTTATCACCATTATTATGAAGTTTTCGCAATTGGTGAAGACGACTCCATATGGGCGTGGGGTGATGGTAAGATTTTCCAGCCCCTACGAACCACAGCGATCGAAACATTGTTGCATCTCAAAACCGGCGCTGACTCCGTGGATAGCAACTTAGACAAGACGTATAAAAACACAAAAAAGGAGAAGGATTCATCTGAGGTTCAAAGTTTTGAGGAAAAAGAGTTCTTCAAAATGAAGCCCTGGTTCGAGGCGCAAACTCAAAAATACGGTCACCGCCCAGATACAGAGGAGGGTTACTTTGATACAAAAAAGGAGGCCGAAGCCGGAATAGTGGCAGCTCAGTTCTTTCAGGGCCTGCGCCTGTGCGAAATATCTGATCATGGGAAAGATAGGATAGCAGCCACTCTTGGAATGCAATGGTTGGAAAAGGCGGCATTACAGGGGCATATGTTATCGGCTCAGTACATTGGACTTGCTCATCTCAATGGCCTCAACGGTGAGAGGAATATAAACGCCGGCGTGTACTGGTTGCGGAAAGCAGCGCTTGCGGGATCGGAGACTGCAAAAATGGAATTGGCTAAGTATGAATCATCGGCGTCGCGGACGGACAGAGATTCGGAAACTGAAAACCTTCGGCCTCTAATTCGACGCGGGTTGTCAAAAGAAACCGCAATTCGTGCCGCCGCAATTATAGAAAAACACGGCTTTTCTATCGATGAGGCTATGAAGGAAATGGACTCTGGCGAACGCAATAGAATGTTTGGGGCGCGTACGGCCAATCAGGTGTTGGCAGATCCTGCTAGTTTGGATAACGTTATGAGGACATTGGCGTTGGCTCGGTCTGTCTTCAAGTAAGGGGGGCATCGAGCGCCTCCGCGACCAAATTAACAATCTGAAATTGCAACGTACTGAGTAAGTCGAGCGCTTCACCTGTTTGGTTCGTATCGGCAACCGCTACGCTTTAGAGGAGCGCGTGCAATCTCGGCAGCGATTCTGAGGAGTGTTGGCGTTGCGCTTGGCCTACGCCCTCGCGAGGGATCTTAACCATCTTGGCCTGGAGGCCCTTATCTGTGACCGGTTAACCGACGACATCCTTGAACCTGGAGACTGGGTTCGTTTTAAAAAAAGACGCCATCATCGACGTAGATCACAGCTTCGTTGAAGGGATGCTCGGCCAAGTGATGCCGGATCCGTATGGCATTTGCATTCCGGGAATGGACGTCTTGGTGCGGGCTGTCGGCATGAATCAGCCGCAGGGTTATGACTGCCTTCAAGTGGAGCGGATTGGCGCACCAACTAAAATCGAACTGCATATGGCCAAGGAACTCGCCGTGAATGCTTACAAGCTGTATCGAGAGCGAAACGGTTGGTGCGGGATAGTTCTCGTCGGTAACCAGCACATGACGGAAGAGAGAGCCCGCTATCTGCCCTATCGCTTTGAGCGAATACAAGGAATGGGAGTGGCGAAAGACGGTGAAAACGCGGGAATTTCTTGAGGCCAAACCTTTGTAAGTGCAATCCAATCCTAGGTTTATCGATGCAATTGTTTTGCTCCTCAAAAAACTACGAGAGAAATCAGCTCGCTTTGCGAACAACAGGTAACCCAAGGATTTTCGTAGGGGGCTCGTGAACAGGATTACCGCAGTAATCCGCGTTTCGTGTCAAATACGAGAGTGATGCGGGGAAATGTTAGTGCAAGAAAACGGTTACATAATCTATTTGTGAACTACGCCTGATACTCATTGTGTGTGTATACGCCGGTCTCAAGCCCGGATAAGGAACGTTCCTGAAGTAGGAGAGACAAATATTAACTATATGAAAAAAACATTACTCGTTGGAGCTATTATACTGGGCGTCATTGGCGGCATTGCTCAAGCAGCAGGATTTAAGTGTACGTTTTGCAATGGGACAGGCTTTCAGGGCTCCTTCAATTGCGCCATGTGTAAAGGGTCCGGGCGCAACTCCAATTACTAATTATTAGAAAGGGAATCCGTATGGTTATAAAATGGATATTTTGCGCCATACGGATTCTTGTGTTTACAGCCGCCTTTGGGCTGGTCCGCCAGAAATGCAATGCGGAGGATCTTCCGCCCGTATCTGCTTTCTTTATGGACGAAGAACAGCCGGTGTTCCGTTTATCCCCTGAAGGAACACGCGTGGCATTTTTACAATCAGACCATGGAGGTGCCCGATTGCATGTTGGCGCGACCCATAATGGGAGGCTAAAAGTGGCCTATCACACAAAGGAAGAGGACGGAGAGGTCTTGACGTTTTTATGGATAAGCAACCAATTGCTCGCTTTTTCCTCGCGAATCCCCGGACAGGGCGTTCAGGTTTGTTCGCTTGCGCTATCGGAGGCGCCGGAAAGTGCGTCAACGGTGCGAGTCCTTGCCCGGCCAGGTGAGGAGGCTGCATTACACGGGGTTTGCACCCCTGATGGAGGACAACCCCAGGTCATTCTTGCGATTCCATCCCAGAAATTCGCAGGGATCCAGGAGCTTGTATGGGTGGATGCGTTGACCTCGGAAAAGAGGGCGGTTTTTCAGAATGCGCCACAACTGCCGGTTCTTGCGTGTAGTGCAAATGCGCAAACATTGGCGGGTTTGCGTTTTGACGAAGAAGGAAGAGGGGAACTGGTTGTGATCAGAAACGGGTTAGAAAAATCGGTTTTTCAGACAAAACCGGGGGATTCAATCAACATCGCGGCGATGAGTCAAAATGGAGCAACCGTTTACATCCTAACCAATGCTGGTAACGGAAAGGATTTATTGCGATTGGAATCTATAAATGTGGAGTCTGGTGAATGTGCGACGCTTTCTGAAGATCCTCAAAAGACCACGGATTTAAGCGATGTCCTTTTTTCCCGGACGCTAGACCGTGTTTTGGGATGCCGTTATATTTGTAATCGCTCAGTATACCAGTGGAATTCAAAAAGCATGGAGAAGCGATTCGCCGTATTAACGGGTCTTTTTCCCAATAAGGACATCGCGATACGGGATTGTAGTGTGGATGAGCGCTATTGGCTGGTTGGCGTGGTTTCTGACACCGCACCTGAGGCAACGTACTATTTTGATTCCGAGATGGAGAGCGTCATCTGTCTGGATCAGGGAAGGGGTGCTTTGAAGGATGGGGCATCGGGGAAGATGGAGCCTGTGGTTTATCGTGCACGAGATTGCGCCGAGATTTCTGGGTATCTTACCCTCCCGGGGGGGACCCAGCGAGAGCAGCTTCCTTTGGTGGTATTTCCCCATGGCGGTCCGAACAAACGCACCTATTGGGGGTATGATCCCAGGGGGCAGTTTTTGGCCAGCAGAGGATACGCCGTATTTCAGCCCAATTTCCGCGGGTCGTCAGGTTTTGGCAAAGCGTTCCAAAACGCGGGAGATCGCCAGTGGGGGACGGGTGTCATGCAGACGGATCTTACCGATGGCGTCGAATTTTTGATTAAAAAGGGGATCGCGGATCCAAAGCGCATTGCGATTTTTGGCGGTTCTTACGGGGGGTATGCTGCGCTGGCGGGCGTCACGTTTACTCCCGAACTTTACAGCGCGGGGATTTCGCTGTTTGGACAAACCGATCTGGTGTCCTTTCTACAGGAGGTGTCCCCCGTATGGAAACGGTTTGCGGGGGATCTGTGCGTGAAAATTGGCGATGTATCTAACGAGGAAGATCGTACGCGGTTAAATAGCCAGTCGCCTCTTTTTGGGGTGGACCGGATAAAGGCCCCGGTGCTGATCTATCATGGAGCGCACGATAAAATTGTCCAAAAATCCCAGGCGGATCATTTTTATCAAGGGTGTCTGAGGGCAGGGATAAAAATAAAATATTTATCCGATGAAGACGGCGGGCATGGTTTTGACGACCCGCTTACAGAGCAGGCCGTTTACCTGGCAATAGAACGGTTTTTAGCCATGCATCTTGGAGGAAAAGAGGGCGGTCGTTCTACAGAAGTCATGGAAGCGCGGCTAAAGCAGCTGGCGAGATAAGGACAGATGGCTGTCGGAATCTTTGGGGAATGGATTTGATCCCGTTTCTTCCGCCTGACGATTTATACCGGCCATTCAAATCAGAGCACCTTAAACGATAAATCTCCATTGAGGCCAAAACTGGGCATTAGAGCAGTGAGCTCGAAGGGAAACCCCGGGCGAACGGTTGATTTTATTTCTTCTTTGCTGGGTTCAGCTTTAATCGTTTCTGTGCTTCTATAAATAAATTGTGCGGTGCTTCCAATCACTTTGGTGTCTCGCTGTACCTTCCTATTTCCAATCGCTAAAAGAAAAGACCACGCCGGGTCCCCTCTTCCGCCTGTGCCAACGCATCGGCACAGACTTGCAGCTTGGACGTCTCCTTGCCGCTTGGTTTGTTCCCCACCTCATTCGTGTCGCCGTCTTTCTGGCACGCTAGCCTCAGGCGCTGTGCTGCAAACCAGCGTCTCCCCGAGTTGCAGTTCACGGAACCGCGCGTAGGGCATCAGTTCTTCATCCAATCCTTGCCAGAACCTGCGGTTGTTGAACAACAACACCCGTTCTTCCCGCCGTCTGCCTCTTCCTATGGCACAACAACCGTACACCACTGTCCAGTGCGCTTCGTCTGTACCGGGACAATCCACACACACAATGAGCGGATGCCCCTGTTGCAGCGTCTTCTTGATCGTCTCAAACCGCAATTTTCGATGTCGCAGACGCACAGTAACCTTCGCCTTTTTCAATGCGGCATGCAGCCTTTCCGTAGGTGTTCCCCTATCAGGGCAAGGTGCACACCATTGGTAGAACGCACGTCGATCCTGCTCCCTTGATTCCGGATACAGCAACTTTACGACCGCCCATCCAGCAGCGACTCCGCAGCTGAACAAGTCGATCTGCGTTGCCGGACTCACATTCAAGCAGACGGATTCGTCCCACTGCCTCAGATCTGGAGGTGATCCTACTTTGACTGCAGGCAAACGAGCCGCTTTTGCTAATCTGCCCCAGGTCCATTTGCCCAATTCAAAGAGCAGCTTCCAGTCGGGCGGAGGAAACGGTGGATATACACATGGTAGGTTCACATTACTAGTTCGCTGAAAACGCTCCCATCTCTCCGTCAAAGATCCCGTACAAGGCTTCGCCCCTGCGAACGGCTGTATGTGGATTCACTTTCTTGTGTGTTTCCGTAAACGCATTGAAGAGCGACCACGCCGTTCGTGGCGTAAACTCCGCATGACTGGGTTCACGCCATTCTTTCAACACCTCCGGAACTTGAGTGGAAGTAATGACTCCCGCATCGAGTCCTCGGATTACAATGTCGTGCGCCCGCTGATCGTTTATTGGCGTTTCGTTGTACGTCAGGATTCGGTGATCCAGATCGTGCAATTTGGCTCCCAGTTGCCCCACGGCCCGGGCTGTTAAATGTCGCAAGTCACGCTCAGCATATCGCGTATGCTTTCGGGCGATTTGCACCTCGCCACTAAACGCTAGGTTATCGCAGCAGAACACTTTCGTACCCGCGACGAGTCCGGCGGGGAACGTCTTGTCGTGACTGTTCCGGATTGCGACAGCCCAGCTCCACTCGAAGATACCACGCCCAGGTTGGGTGATGTTCAACACGCCGAAATAGCGCTGACCGTCGTGACTCAACGCGTGGGCTTCTTCGGTGATGATGAACCCACAGGCTCTTAGTTGGCTCTGCACTTCTGCAAACACGCTGAAGTGCGGAAGTGGATACCACGTTTCCGTGTGGTTGGGTGTGGGCACTTCCCACAACTGTTCTTTGCTCACTAACTCTGCTCCGCAATGGAGTAACATTCCTTTGGGCGGTTTCTGACTGACTACAGGTTGATTGATTACTTGGTTCATTTTATTTGGGTTGTTTGGGGTTTAAACGCAGAAGGCCGGAGACGTAATTGCCTCCGGCCTTTCTGCTTGGGATTAGGGGTTGCTGTTACGGGTTAATGGCGGTTCCACCTTACGTAAGGCCCGCCTGCTTGAAGCTGAAGTGGTTGCTCTCCAGTCTTGTTCCTGTCCCCACAATGACGTGGTCCAAGAAATAGATTTGGAGGAATTTACCGCCTTCAGTAATCCGACGAGTTAAGTGCCGATCGGCCTCGCTTGGTGCGGGATCACCGCTGGGATGGTTGTGCATCAGCAAGATCCCATACGCCCCCAGCGCCACGGCCGGCCTGAATATATCGCGTGGGTGGGCAATACATTCGTTGAGCGTACCGAGGCTCACCAGGGCATGACCGGTAACCACATACCGTGTGTTCACAGTCAGAACCACGAGCATTTCCTTTTCCGGATCATACCAGGGAGCAGCGGTCACTTTCTCCTTCCAATAACTCACTGCATCATCAGCAGAATTGATCCTGAGAGAACCAGCGCTTTCATTCAACCGCTGGACCCGCACCTCGTAAGTTGAGCGCTTGTAACGCAATGTTTCACTCATAGCCTGTCACCGTCTTGTTGCTGATCCAGCCAGTCGTCCTGGCAGCATTCGCACCGCCAGATCGAGCTCATTGGGGCATCCACGTTTTTGCGGACGATATATAAATACGTGCCCTCGATGATTTCCGTTCCCGTGGTGACATGACCACAGTCACAACACGTGAATCTCATCTCAGGCCGTACACCTCGTTTTGAGAGATTGGCCATAACGGTTCGGGTTACAGCCAATCTGGTAGTTCTCTCCAATTCTCGTGGCAGTCAGCGCATCTGACCGTCATCTCGAATCGGTTTCTTCGGCTCACCTTGATTCTGCTAACAGGCGAGTCAAACGGAGCACGCTTCGCAGCAATGCGACATCCGCATTCGCAACAAAATGCAGCCAAGCTTTGGGTTCCTCGCAGAGGCAAATTCACTCTCATGGTTTACCTCCCCGACATTCGTTGAAGTATTCACACGAAGCGCACTGAAGCCCCGGAGACGGAACCCAATCCTCACGCTGCACGCCGTCCACATAGGACTCCATGCTGCGAAAGAGTCGGTGTTTCTGTCCCTCAGTCACTGGCCCCTGAGTAGCGATCACGAGCTTGGGCACTTTGGTTTTGATCAGATGATGCAACTCAAACCCGCTCTCCATGTCTCCCGTAGCCTCTCGGTACAGAAGTCCGTAGATCGTGAGTTGAATTTCATTTCGGTGAAGCGCCTGAGGTTCGGACGGAGTCGTGGCACTCGTTTTGAAGTCCACGATCCGGCCCCCGGGTCGAATCAGATCGATGAACCCTCGCAGTGAAGGAAGCCCATGATCGGATAGATCCGCTTCCACACCGACTTCCACCGCTTCAGGCTTTTCATCCGAAGGAATGGGAGTCTCGCGAAGATACATCTCCACAAGCCCCATCGCTTTGGCTTTCTCGCTCTCTTCTTCACCTGATTCAAACTGCACTAGCGCTTCCTCCAAACACCGGGACCAGTGCCCACTGAACTGTTCTTTGAGTGTTTGAGCGTCACTGGGTTTCCCCAGCCAACGTCTCTTGCTCCAATCTTGCAGCGCAGCGTGAACCGCTTTGCCCACATGAAGCGCCACGGCTGCCGGCTTCTCGATCCTCAGGATGTAGCGGAAGTAGAACTTCATGCGACAACTGTGGAAGCAGTTGAGCCTGGAGGCTGAGATGGGCTCTTCAAGGATGCTCGAAACCGGCTCTTCCTCCAGTTGAACCTCTGGACGCATCGCAATCATCAGGAAGCCCTCCGATTGGATGACCAGCGAGTGTTGGAGGCGGCTGCTCGTCGCGGTTTCGTGCCGTAGCGAGCCAGCAATTCGTCGATGAGACCACTCGACTGGATCTTGTTTAGGCTCGGCAGACTGCTCGTGCCGAACATCTCCTCCGCGATCGCTTCGACGACCTCAAGCTCGAGCTGATTGTCTTCAACGATTTTGAGGATCAGCTCTCTTTGTTTATCGGAGGCCTTCCACTGGATAGCCCCAGAGTTTCTGGAAGCTGGGAGTCGAGCCGGGGCTGGATTGCCTGATTCGACTCCGTACTCCTCGCTTGGGATGAACCCTGTGTTTTGGATCTCCCGATCGACGGCGGACTGCAGGTTCTTGTAGAGCCGAGCCGCTTCGGTCTGAACATCCGAGGGGTTACTAAGTTCCACCTCTACACTGAGGCTGAACTGATGACTGCTGTAGCTGGGTAAACCCAGCCGTTTGCTGTAGTTGGCTATGATTTTGACTGCCATAGGGGTTTGATTGGGTCGTGTCTGCAATGCAAAAAGCCCGTCGTTTAGGACGGGCTGATACGAAGGCAGACGGATGTTGGTTAGGGTTGAACTAGGGCGAGCTGCCTGAACGACGTCTCACCTCCGTTGTGTTTTTTCGGGTTCGCGATCTGAACCGCGGCGTTTGAGCCAGTCTTCGATGAAAGAAAACACGGCTTCTACGACCGCTGTTACTATCGCTTTTGCGAGTTGCGGCATAGTGATTTGGTTTGGGTTTGCCGAGGTCCGCTGACGTGCTCCTAGCAAAAGAGCCCATGCTCGCCTCACATCACTATACCAACTTTTGAGGCGTTGTTGTGCATCCCCCCCTCCCCCAACAAACACGCGCTTTAGGGGGATAATCACACGAATCGGGATTCGTTCAGCACATGAGCGTCTCCCCTTCCAAACCAAACCCTCAACCTACCTCAAAAGTATGAACATCATTGTTGGAATCGTCGCCATACTGGCCATCTCACTCCCCATCACCTTCGGAAGCCACTGGCTTCTTCTGAAGAAATTTGGAAAGGAGGTCAGTTCGACACTGACCCTCATGTTAGGAATGTGTCTGCTGCTCGGGTGTATCGCGATGAGCGCTTTGCAGTTGCCCATTAGCGAAGAAGCATTCGGGCTGGTGGTCATCGGCAGTGTGTCGATTGGACTGCTGGGACTCGGCCTGGAAACCAGGCGGATTCTGATTCTCCTAAGTCAACAGACCGCCAAAACGGTCTACCCACAGAAGCCACTGCAGAGACTCTAAAATGTAGAATGAAAGAATCTGGAAGCTGCTACCGACGTAGCCGTCTCTGGGTTCTTTTTTAGGTAGTAATCCCCCCTTCGTCCGAGGGAGCTCTTCTTGGTCATCAGGTAAGGAAGACCGTAAAGCTCCAGATGCTTATCTTAATAAGATATATATAAGATAGATACGGTCGCCCAAATATTGGGCTTATTCAGGTCAAATTTTGGGCACTTTTGACTCATGATGCATGAGACCCTTACCTTTGATGACCATCTGGCAATCTGGGACATCCCACCATTAGCCTGGGCAAAAGCGCAGCAGGCTGCAGTAGCAAAAGCAACTTAGCAAAACAAACGGACACGATCCGTCAATTGGTGCTTCGTGAAGCGCTTACAATCGTTGTCATATTCCGTACGCTTGGATGAAGCCTAGCTGCGCCTGCTCGCCACTTCAGAATCGAACATGAAGCCCACCGACGACACGCAGCGCGTAGGTGGGTGGATTGTCAGGCGCTTTGATCGTCCTCGGTAAAGTAATTCCGTGGTTCAGAGTCACGGATGAAAAATCGCCTAGCCTCTTTGTCGTATGATGGTCTCTGTGGCGGTGCAGAATCCGGCCAGCCTAAGAGGAACCCAACGTATTCTCCCTCGTCGTCTTTGCAGAGAATCTTCAGGAGTCGCCAACCAAGTGCCAGATATGCGTTTGTCTCGTCGTGCCGAAGGGTCTGGTGTACCGCTCGGATCTCGTACAGATGTTCGTCCATTGAGAGCAGAAGAAAGAGAGGGAATGTTTTTGAGGAGCTTTAATCAAGTAGGCTCCTTCAACAAGGAGATGGAGTCTTTCCAGCGCGACGAAAGGCCGTTCGCCGGAGGTACTGCGCACGCATTGGGGGACCGTCACCGACACCAACCGCTATCCACCGTTCCATCTCGGTGAGTTGATCCAAGCCACAGCAAGCAATCGCTCTGAAAAGAGGCAACCACCTGTTCGGAGGCCCTCCGGCAGCCTTTTCCCAGAGATCGCACAAGGCCAGTAGCTCTAACCAAACACGACGCTCGACCAGTACATCCGCCCGGATTTTCCAAATTTCGCTGTTCCCCGGTTCCGACTCCAGAAGAGTACCGGTAAGGTCGAACGCCTCGTCATACCTTTCTAGATGAACCAGTGTGTCAGCACGGCAAACCAAAGCGTCAATGGCCATGGGTTCACTAGAAAGAATCCTATCCAACAACTTCAGGCACCTGTCGTAGTCGCCCGTGTAATGGAGTTCCCAAGCAAACATGAGCCGTGTCTTATGGGATGGGCTCCTATCCGGCAGCATCGCCACGTCCTCTACAAAGGATTCAAACGCTGAATCCGAGCCGTATTGGTGCTTATGGAGACCATCACGGCCAGTGACCCTGGGATCGCCCGCAAAAAAGAACAGCGGAACACGGCAACCTCCGTATTCCTCCAACCAGTCTGTCAGGCTACGGATTTCTTGAGGGTACCGTACAGACAACCACTCCAGACCGATCTCCATGGTCCACTCGTACTCCATCCGTTCAGCGTAGTTCTCAGCAGGGTCCCTCCGGTCAGCTAGCCAACGGCCCCGGCCTACTCGCACACAATGGTCATGGTGATGGGCACATTCATGAATGAGCGTTTTCATGGCGTGCAGACGCAAGTACCCCTGAAACGCAGTCTCTGGCAGTGGAAGTTGTCCCACAGACTCGGACGAATACACGTAAGCGTGTAACGCAATGTTCCCAGACCACGGTGCATAAGTGCCGAGTGTCTTTCCGACGTACACTCCAGGAAGCAGTTCCCCCCCTAATCGACCTGTGAACGGATCCCGGCTCTCGCTTCGCTCTTCGGGCGTTAGATCGCTCTTCTTTTCGATGTATTCATCTCCCAAGAGTAACTGAACTCGCGAGAGGCCATCAGTGGCAGCCCTAGGCAGGGCTTGAAGCAAGCTGCGAATGTCTGATTCGTTGAGCGGGTAGTGGACAAAATCGGCTTCGGAATCCACCACAATCGGGATCGACTCCGGAGAGTTCCACATGGGTTGGACAAGTGGATCGACAAAGGCCGCATCCGTAGAATCCTTGATTCGGCGTTTACGGCTTAGAGCTTCGCGAGCCTCGGCGACCAGTTCCGCCTTGGTAGCCGGGTCACTAAACTGAGATCTCAGCAGCTTCCCGAAGGCACGCCGAGTCATGTGGATGCTTCTGGACATGGGAGGCCTATCACAGAGCACGGCAGTTTTACTGTCCAGTAGATGCGGATCTGCGATTTTGACGGCTGGGGCGCAGACGTGTGATGCTCTCAAGAGCTAAGCGCTTTCCGTATATGCCGCACTCCCTAGAAACTAACGGCTTCGCCATTCTCCCAAAGATTATCGGTCTCACTCAGAGACAACGGTTAATCGAAACACTAGGGCCTGTTTCCGGTGCCGGCCGAAGAGGTCTGCTTGGTATCCCTGAAGTCTCGGAGATCGCACGCTCGGAACGCGTATTAGATCTCATCCGTCCCCACCTCCCAATCAGCCCTACTCCGGTTCGATCTATTTATTTCGACAAGTCAGCAGAGGCAAATTGGCTGGTGAGTTGGCATCAAGATTTAACAATCGCCTTACAAAACCCCTCAGACATTGATGGGTTCGGACCATGGAGCACGAAAGACGGCATCCCTCACGTCCAACCTCCGGTAGAGATGCTGCAACGAATGCTCACGATCAGGATTCACTTAGACGACGCAAACGAGTCAAACGGTGCATTGAGAGTTTTACCCGGAACCCATCGCCTGGGACGACTCTCTCCAGACCAGATTCAAGAGCAACGGTCCCAAGTACCGGAATCCTTGTGCTCAGTGTCAGCAGGAGATGCGCTTCTCATGAGGCCTCTGCTACTTCACGCCTCAGGGCGATCGACAAGTCCCAACCACCGCCGAATCCTTCACATCGAGTACGCTGGGTTCACGCTTCCCTCAGGGACACTTTGGCATGAGCAAGCATAGCAATCTTCCTCTCCCCATGTCTTTTTTAATCAAGCTCGGTACCTTTGTTCTCTTCACAGCCACGTCATGCTTTGGAGCCGAGAACGTTGAGGACCTACGGATAAAGGCTGAAAATGGCGATGTTTCGTCTCAAGCCTCTCTAGGGTCGGCTTATTTCTACGGCCTCGGGGTGGCGAAGGACCTCCCGCAAGCCGCTAAATGGATGCGCTTGGCTGCTGAACAAGGAAACGCCGTTGCGTGCTCAGTGATTGCTGGAATGTATGCAGTCGGTGAAGGCGTGCCTCAAGACACTGGCGAATGCATCAAGTGGACTACTAAGGCTTCCGAACTTGGGTATGCGCGATCCCAAGTCTTGCTCGGGGGTGCTTATGAACGAGGTTGGGGTGTTGAGAAGAACCTATCGCTGGCGTTGAAGTGGTACTCTTGTGCGGCCGAGAAAGGGAACGCCAAAGCGCAAAGTAGTCTGGGAAGTTTATACGCAGAGGGACGTGGCGTTGAGACGAGCTATAGGGATGCAGCCAAGTGGTTTCTCAAAGCAGCTACGCAAGGGGATGCGTGGGCTCAATCGAACCTAGGATTGTATTTCCATCTTGGGACCGGGGTCGCAGTCGATGAGATCGAATCCTACAAGTGGTGTCTCTTGGCGCGTTCCAATGGTCGACCAGAAGCCAGTGAACGGATCAAAGCGCTGGAAGCACTTCTGACGCCCGACCAACTCAAGGAAGGCCAAAAGCGTGCTTCGGAATTCAGACCCGTAACCGAGAATCCCTAACCGGTATTGGAACTCGTGTGCACAACCCTTGCTGAAATGAAGGCGGCTCTTGCCGACATCGCATGATTCAAATCCCGGCTCACCGAACTTCCCAACATCGGGAAGGCCATCGCAGGCGACTTGATTAGCCTCGGGATCAAAACTCCCAGTGACCTGAGGGGTAGGGATCCGCTGAAGACATTTAAGGAACTCGCCCCTGTTATGGGAAGGCGGCACGACCCGTGCGTGCTCTACGTCCTCTTGGCAGTTCAGGATTACCTCAATACAGGAGAATCCAAGCCGTGGTGGAAGTTTACCGCTGCTGGTAGAAAGTTAATTGCGAGCTCCAGTGGCATATAACAGGACACCACCGCTGCTACTCCTTGCGCGCTGCCTTTCGGTAGGTTGACAACACTCGGCTTACGGGCGCTATGCTCCAATCACAATGTGCGCTGCCATTCTTATCAAAGGCAAGGTCCTGCGTCCGAGCAAACCTGTCGGAGTGCACTCTCCCAAGGGTGAACTCAGGGCACCTTGGGCCGGCTTCGCTCGTAACGAGATCCGGTCATGGTGGGAGAAGCGTGGACTGACTCCCGTCGACGTCCCTGCTGAACAATTCGCGGAACGCTCGGACAAAGACGGCAAGCTGCGCTGGGCACCCGTCCCTTCGGGCTTGGTCCTCCGGGGAATGTGTGAAGAACGAAACGGCCTGTTTGTGGTCCGCATGGTAACTCGGGCAGCTCTACCGCCTGAACTCAACGAGTTTGAACACGAACGGATGCCAGTGCTGGAGGAGCCATTGTTCTCCGCAGCGTTCATCGATCTGGTTGAAGATCTACACAGCGCTCTGCTTCTACCTGGGCTGGATCTCTGAGTCGGCACCAACGGCTGACAGCTAAAAACAGCCTCCGACTCCTATCCGGAACGAGGCTGTTTCGACTAAATCAGCCGCAGTCAGCAGTACACTGCAAGACGCGCCCGTTTCCCTCCACCCTTGGTTTGTTTGATGATCTCAAGCGTATCGCTCGTACCGATCACGAGTAGCAACGTGAGTATGACGATCTTCATGATGCGAGTCCTCCTTCTGGTTAACTTGTCACAGGGGCGAAGTGCACAACGCTCGACGCTCATTTCATTATACCGCCCGATACGACCTTCTATCTCGAGGGGGCATCTGATGATCGAAGGGGTGTAGACGCCCGTTTCTTATGGGCACACTCTAGACTCCCCTACTCTGGACGGCTCTTCCCGTATCCACAGGGCTCCCCGAACTGCTTGTCTGTGTACCCCCGGCTTGCGGTACAGCTCCTAGAGCCTTCCCCCTGCCAACAGAGGTGGTATCTGAAGGGCACAATCCGGAGATTGCTTCCATTCGATGGACAGTCGAAGCGTTTGATCCCAGGGCAACGCGTCGACGCTGGACCCATCCGGCAAAAGTCGAATAACGCACTCCAACCAGCTCCGCAAACGCTTGAGCGCTCAAGTGACTCCGATCATATTCGCCAAATAGCTCTTGTCGTCTTTCTTCACTGACTCGTAAACGTCGGCCCTTAACCCCGACTCTTCACATATCGTAGATATCATAGATGTCGTAGTCCGCCTCCTACGACATCTACGACTAGAAGCGCTTGGCGTGACCGTTACGATAGAACTCGCTCTCCTCTAAAGCTTCTCGGTTGGCATATACGAACCACACACACGAAGCTCTCTACGTTACTCTTCAAGTTGCGATTTCAGATTGATAATTTCATCTCGGAGGCGCTCGATTTTCCCTTCGAGCACCGGGTTAGGACGCACTTCTTGTAGCACAGATACTTTATCCGAAAAGCCATTCTCCAGCTCCACGCCCACGGATTCCGTTACCTTCGCAAACACTCTTGCGCGTCCCGTAGATGAAAACATCGTATCAACGGTGACTAGAATGACCAATTCATCACCCACACGCGCCTGATAAATACCGCCATCCAATATGGATAGATTAGGAAATTTACTTTTACTAAGTTTCTTTTGAATTACAAGATCATAGTATACACCGTATTTACCATATTCCTTTCGCACAGAATTAAGCTCCGCCTCCAAGTCTTTAATTTGCCTAGAAATCCTGCCCCCTTTTTCCTTCCTAGCCTTCTCTTCCATATCCGCCTTTTCCTTCCTAGCCTTCTCTTGCAATGCAACGCTTAATGCTTGCGCCTCTTTCCTTTCCCTCTCACGGCGCTCAGCTTCAATTAAAGCAATGCGTTTCTGTTCTGCCTTTTGCTGCTCAAGAATTTTATTTTGCATTGCTAAGGCGACGGTTTCATACCAAACACCGTTATATTTCCCGCCCCCTTTCTTGAAATTGGCTCTTTCAGATTCCAAAGAAAGAGCAAGCGGCATTAGATTTTGACGTATCGATGGAAACTTCCGATTTAAATTCTCCAACTCCTGTATGGCGGAATTGATTGGAATCAAGTCATTCTCTCGCAGAATTTCAGCGAATTGAGCAGCCCTCATCTGCCTATAATCGATATTAGCACGAATACATTCATTTCTGATAACTTTAGTTACACCAGAAACTGTCACAACATTTGTCACAACCGCTGACTGCGCAATACTTACATACTCAACTCCAGTTGCAAACGCATTTTCCACAAACGCATCCTTCACAAAAACAAGCAACCCATCAGCAGCACCAAACGCCCGTACAGAAAAGCTACTCAAAAAAGCAAACCAAACTATTATATAAGTAAAATATCTACATCTCATAACCGCCAGCATTAGCAAATGACCCATCTTCAATATATACCAAGAGTCTTTCTAGTTGAATGATTTTCCATAACAATCCAAAAAAGCGTGTCAGCATTCCACTGCACACCTCTTTACGGGTCTCGTCCGTCCTTTGCTTACAGCAGCTTTCGCCATCGCACTCCGTTGCGTGTTCAGGCAAGCTTCCGGCCGCACTTTTATCGGGATACAAAAACTCGTGGGCTTTCTTGCGAGTGGAGAGAATCTCGAGCGAAAAAGAAAAGCCAAGCGCAACAGAGAGCCAGAATTGAAATTTTTGAGCTTAGGATTCATGCCTTCATTACCATTTCGTGGTCAGGAAGAGAAGCTCTCGCCAACTCACCATTTTCCCGAATCAGTCGCTCCAGCCGCTGTCCATAGGGGAAATCCCCAAGCCTAACACATCATTTTGACCGTTTTGCCTCCCCGACCCCTCAAGTATCGCGCGGGCGATTACTCCGATGGGCACGGGTATTGACTGCCTCCGTATTCAACGCGAAAAATGGATCTCAAAAGACTATCCGATAGCAGGCTAATACATCTTCATGCCCACCCCAGGAACATCCATCGACGGCTACCGCCTAATCCGGCTGATCGGACGTGGTGGCTTTGGGGCAGTCTGGCTTTGTCGATCGGAGGCGGTAGGAGATTTTCGTGCGCTGAAGTTTATTCCTGCAAATGATGCAGATCATCTGGAGAAAGAGTTCCACGCGCTTTGCCAGTACCGGGCAGTGGTCGGCCAACTGCGCTCCCCTTCACTGATCCCCATCGAACACGTCAACTTCACCGAGGCAGGCCTATTCTACGTCATGCCACTCGCGGATGGTTTCAACGCACCTTCCCCGGATGATCCGGGATGGTTACCCCTAACCTTGGCCGCTTTGATTGAAGGCTATCGTGGGACCAGCGACTGGTTTTCAAGTGCGCAAATCCGAAGCTGGATCACCCCCATCCTTCAGGCCCTGCAGCTTCTATCGGAAGCATCTCTTGTCCACCGTGATGTCAAACCCGACAATATTTTGTTCCTCAACGGCATTCCATGTCTTGCGGACATTGGTCTTCTGGGGGCCGATTCCTTTGCCATCACGCGGCGAGGAACCCCAGGGTACTCAGCCCCCAGCTGGTTCACGGAGGCCGGAGGACACCCGGATATGTATGGAGCTGCGACAACCCTGTACTCACTGCTTACGGGAAATCCTCCAGACAAAATTGGCCGAGCCGCATTTCGTTGGCCGCCTCAGGGCGAGGCGTCACTTACCACGGATGAACGCACGGAATGGCTCCGTCTACATTGCGTGATCAGACGCGCCATAGACGATCGTCCTGCAGAACGATTTATCGACTTCACAACATTTGCAAGACTCCTGATCCCAACTCCGGATACCATAGATTCCAGCCCTGAAGCTTCTCCATTAATTGAACCGGAAACACATGCTTCATCGTCTACGTCTGACTCAACATCTGGAGCATCCCAAGCCCCTTCCCCAAATAAGATCCACAGCTATCTTCCAGGGATTCTCCTGGTCGTTTTGCTGATCAAATTTGCTGTAAGCAATGAGTTTCAATCTCGCGCAAAACAGCAGCCCACTCCACTGCAGCCCACTCCACTGCAGCCCAAGAACCAAGGAAATATCGCCTGGATATCCTTGCCGCACAGCGTGCAACATCTTCGCATCGAAAACTTCAAGCAGACCGCCGATCTTCCTGAATACAAATCTTTTGAGAAACATAAACCAGGGAGTCAAGAACCATTCGGCACCCGTGTGACACTATGTATCGACCCCGTAACCGGTGCGGTCTGGTCATGCGTAGCGGCTAGGATTTCGACGGCAGAAACCGAGGACTTCGACCTTTACTCGTTCACCCATGCAAGCGTTGCCATCTGCGGCCTTTTCGTCACCCCGCCGCAGTGGAAGGAGATTCTGGATTTCCTGATAGGTATCATGAAACAAACCACACCAGAGCACCCGTCGTCGTCTGGGGAAATGGTCTTCCAAGGCTCCCTTCTCAAAACGGAATGCATCGCCGTTAGAAAACCCGACGGGAACACCCAGATGATCCACACGTTTGAAGTTCTGGCAATAGAGTGACAATGAAGGGAGGGAGAAAGCTGAACCTTCGTTTTACTAGGTGAAATTCCCCCCGAGAGAAACTGGGGATCTTTGCGAATTGAGGGTATGCACTTATTTTCTCCGTTCCCCAAGTAGCCAGTGCGATTCGGTAAAATGTGATTGTTCCCATGCAACTCCCGAACACCTCCCTGTCCCTACTATCACGTCTTCGTGACGACGGAGACCAAGCGACGTGGCAGGTCTCCTGGCGACGGTTCCATCAGCTTTATCACGCGCCATTGATCGCTATGGCATCGAATATTTACCGCAAGCACACCGGTGATGCGACGCCGTCCCAGCAGGTGATTGAAGACGTGGTGTCATTGGTGGTCGTCGACTTTCTGACGAAGAACCGTTTCGACGCCGAGCGCGGCAGGTTGCGAACCTATCTTCGAGTGCTCACGAATGCGCGCGTCGTCGATCTTTTGCGCAAAGAGCGTCCCTTTGATCATCTCTCTTTGGAGGACTGCGACGATCAAGCGTTTTCGGAGACCCCTGCGGAAACGCCTGATGAACGAAAATCTTTCTCACAAGCACTCCTCGCCACACTGATCGAGGATATGAAGGAACAAATCCCTCTACGGCATTTCGAGATCTTTGAAATGGTAAAACTGAAAGAGATGCCTCCAAGTCAAGTTGCTGAGGAGCTTGGAGTTGATCGACGTGTGGTGGATAACACGGTGTATAAGGTGATGAAACGCCTGAGAGAAATTGGCAGCAGGCCCGAATATCAGGAGGAGTACTATGATTGACCCCATTTTCAAACCAGGCGACCAACCCCTGTCAGAAGAAGAAGAAAACTCAATCACCCGGAATCTGGCGGAAGCCTACCGCCTGACCGAGCAACAGGAGAAAACCCCAGAGTTTCAGCGAATCGTCCAGAAAATCGTCAGGCTCCTAGATGTAGGCGCTAAGCACGGCCAGGGTAACTCATGAGTGCAGGCCCACTCCACCATCCCCGGTTCTGCGACTCGACAGCGTGTTTCTGGCTCCGATCGATTCACAGGGAATTCTCAAGGCGAAGTTCGAGACTCACCTGTATTTGCCACGGCCCCTGGTTGAGTTGATCCTTTTCCGAATCAGCAAATCCTCGAACTGAGTCGTTGAATATTTTCTAAAGACGACTCTTCCGGAGCACTTGTATGTCGGTCACCTCGAAGCATCCAAGAAAGTGAGGAAACGTTTTAAAACCAGCCTAGTTCCTCTGCTATTGGCACGGCCTATGCATCCTATATCTTCTATGCGGACCTACATTCTCTGTCTTTGCTGGATGGGAATAACAGTGAGCGGCGGCGCTGCGGACCGAGCAGAGCCACCACGAAGCCTGCATGCGGGTTTGGGTGACACCATGGGGCTTCGCTGTTTTTGGGGAGGAATTCCCATAAAGATTGCACCGTCCCGCCGCTGGGAAATCAGGAACTACTGCTAACCACCTTCGATCCCTAGATCTGAATTTCATCCATCAACGCCTCTCAGTTCTGAGGATTCGCAACATCATGAAGCCATTCATCACACCGTTCCTGTTGTGGGGCAGCATTAAGGCGGTCTTGTTGTTTGTAATGGTCTTCATCTCTCTGGGCCCCGTTGCCTGTGCAGGGAAGCCGTTCACACCGGTCGAAGTGGTATTGTTGGGGCCTTATCCCGAGGAGGCGCTATTTAGACATTGGCCGACGGAGCTAGACGTCCCCCGTATTACCGCAGCGCCTAATCATGTGCAGGGCCGTTTCAGACAACCTTTGCAACAGATGTGGCTCGCATTCATAACTTAAGCCCCCCACCCGCTCCGATTAAGTGTATCAAAAAGCCGGCACCTACATGGAGCGGGTACCGGCTTTTGCTTCTATCGACACTTCACCTTCAGTGTGACACCTGCATCACTTTTCACCCCAGTGGCTACAAATGCGTGATTCAACCTCGATCGGCACGTCGGGGAACATTCTCGACATTGATTCTTTCATCTTATCGACCACTAAATCACGCACTGCTTCAGCAGTTGACTCATCAGCTAGCACAACGATTTCATCGTGAACGGAGGCGATCATCTCTGCTCCCTCCGGTAATTCTTCTCCGATCATACACATCGCTTCTTTCAACCCGTCTGCACAGCTAGCTTGTACCGGAGTGTTCACGAGAGTAGTGAAACGAGACCAACTCTTGGTTAAGTCCTGCTCAAGCAATCGACGCCGTCCGCAAATGCTACGGGTGCAGTTTCCCACCACTTTGAGGCGACCTTTCGCAGCTCCCCAACACTTGCCGTGCCAGCCTTTAACCCCCTCATAGGTCGAAAAGAACTGTTCACGCATCGTGGCTGCCTGTTCATACGACAACTCCACGCCATAACTGTCGCGGGCGTAACTCACTAACCCCTGAGCTCCTTGGCCGTAGATCAGCCCGAAGTTCACCGCCTTAGCGGTGTGTCTATCCTCCTTCGTGACATCAGCTTCAGGTTTGCCGAGGATTATGGAAGCCGTCTTCCGGTGAAGATCTTCGCCGTTCTTAAACACTTCCAGCATCACCGGATCCTTTGAAATGGCTGCGGCCGCCCGTAGTTCAATCTGACTATAATCAGCCACAATCAGCTTTTTCCCTACCGGAGCACGGAACGCCTCTCGCATCGCCCCACGCTGAATCTGTTGAATGTTTGGATTACTCGAAGAGAATCGCCCCGTATCAGTCCCTAGAGGGTTAAACTGAGCGTGAATTCTCCCATCCGCACAAACGGCTTCAACGAAGCTTTTAGCCTGTTGCGCGGTATTCCGGTGCTTCTTAACCTCCAGCAACAACCTAGCCGCAGGGTGATCCACTTGACCGAATGTGTCAGCCGAAGTGTCTTTCAATACGATCCCTGCTTTTGCGAATGCCGCCGTTAGCTGTGGTACACTTCCCAGATTGAGGTGCGGACTATTGAGTAACGCCCGCACCTTTGATGTTGCCGCATCTGCATCCTCCTCGGATTTTTGGCGCAAGGACTCGAGCATCTGAACATCCGCGGGAAGCCCAGAAAGCTCCATCTTGACTACGTGCGGCAGAAGGCACATTTCCACGCCCATGATTTCGGAAAGCTGAGCCGTCTCAAGCTCCTCCTCCTGCTTCGATTTCAACGCGTGCAGGAATCGAACATCATTCGCGCTGTACACAAGCTGCTCACGGGAAAGAACGGGAGAGCTCCAGTTCGACTTCGCCTGATCTTTGGGAATGGACTTACCCAAATACCTCTCCAGCGCAGTTCCCAGATCGTTTTTTACAGCCAGCCCCGCTGTCAACAGACGGCTAGCCGACATTGTGCAAAACACCGAATCCAGAAATACACCACATTTCACCGCCAACCAGAGAGCATCGAACTTCAGGTTGTGTCCGATAATCAGCCGAGTCTCCAACAACGACTTCAGAGCCTCTAGGTCATAACCAACCGCTCTCAGGTCAATGATCCACGGCGTCCTGTTCGGCAACGACAGCGCAAGAAGGCGGATCTGCCCCCCTTCCACAAACGGCGAGAGTTCTCCCTTACCGGTCTGATCGTTGTAGGTCTCAAGGTCTAACGCCAAACCCGCCTCCGGATTCCGCTGAAGCTCCTCCACGATCTCGCCCATTTCCTCCGGAGATGTGACCAGGGAGGGAATATCGGGAGTATCGGGAATATCCGACCCCGAGCTACCACTTCCACCGTCTTCCACCTCCAGTCCTTTCAGCACCGTATGCTCTCCAGGTGCTGTCGATACTGCTTCATCAAAGCTCACGCGTAAGGGGAGTTTAGATATTCCCGATACTCCCGATATTCCCTGCTCGTCGAGCAAAGCGGCTTTGATGAAGCGGTATTGAACGTTGTTCTTGCCGGTTGGAGGTATCTCTAGGCGAATGCCGTTGAGCTCTCGCTTGTCAAATTTAGCGATGAGCTTACCGAGCCTCACTTTGCCGGCTTGTTCTCTCATATCAAGCCACTCAAACAAACCGCTGCTCTGGTTTTGCTCGATGAATGCGACAAGCTCTTGTTTCTTTATGGTCTGCTCTCCAAATCGATTGAAGGCCCGTTCAAAGAGGTCTCTCATCTCCTCGGTCTGCTGGTCTCCTGCGACATTAGCAGTATCTGCGTGTGGCAAGCATGGGTCACCTAAATCACAAGCGGTCATGATTCCACCGACCACCCGCGCCCATTCAGGGAAGCTAGCGAATCGATGAGCAGGGAGAGGTCGTCCCTTGATTTCCCATTCCTGAACAAATGCAGCGCAGGCTGAGAGGATCAGTGTCCGATTAGTTGCCACCCATGCGTGCAGGTCGTCATGTTTAAATGCACGCTGGTTGATATGTTCTCTGTCATAATGGAGGGCAATTAAACGGGAACGCTCGGCAATGTCCGGTTCCCATGTGGTGCCAGAGTTTGCTGACAGGCTAAACTCGATAGGATTATCGAGATGAACCTCTTTATTGCCCCCTAATAAGCGATCCTGCCAAACGCCGGTGTTGTCGGTTGCCGCTTCCAGTGACGCAAAACGAATGTGCCCTTTGAAGTTGGCGAAGTGCAACATCGGCGAACCTTGCATCAGTGCTGTTGTAATCCGCTTCCGCATCTCGTCATCGGAGTCACTACTTAAGGGCGGGCATACTATTTTCCTGCCGTGAAAGAGGATAGACGGAATCTGAGCGAAGTAATCTTTTCCGCAGCGAGGGCGGTTAGCGACCATCATCCAGAAAGGAGGACGAGCTGTTCCCATCAGTCCTCGGCAGAAAGGTGTCAACATACGCGCGCGCGCGTGAACTTTCGATTGCTCGTCCTTCCAGCAAAAGCCGCCGTCGTCTTTATCCCCGAGTAGATCATCAAACAGTCTACGAGCTTTCACCAAGCTCATCGGCTCTATGGTTGGGGCGTCGACTTTTAGGTAAGTGCTAAACCGTGGGTCGTAGCCTTTCTTGGGGAAGGTTACTGTTCCACCGTGATACATCGGGATGGGAACATCCAACATTCTCTGCACTCGCGGCAGACCTCCAACAAACTGCGACGACGCCAACAATATGCGAGCACACGTCTCGGACATACTACGCGCTCTAAAGACATCGCCGTTTTCAGTTTTTTCTAAAAACCCTACCCGAACATCCCGCTCGACTTCGGTGATTAGTTCCGAGGGTGTAAGCGTAGTGAATCCTTCACCTTGTGCGTCGTGGCCATTTCCTCCGCGAATAACGACAGCCTTGCCGTTGTAGTTGAACCAGCGACCAGTCTTTTCGAGATGGCGGCTCACATCCAATGCGAAGTCAGAATCCGAGCGATCAGTCGTCGGCAGAATAACACTAGGGCGATCATCCTTAGCGCTCTTGCGTCTACGCGTACCTTCCCACTGCTCGGCACAATGCTTGTCGACAATACCTCGCTTCCGGATTTCAGCCCATTCGAGGAAGTCCTTTAGTTCGCGTTCAGCACAATGAGCGTGCAGACACTTGAAACCTGGCCATTTCTCTCCATCCCCATCGAAAATGACGGTACTGCTGTCTGCTCGATCTCCTTTTTGTGAGTGATCGCTGTGATCCGTCCTCCAGGGGCATAGAACGCTGTGCGTGCATTTATCGGCGTCCACGATCTCGCCGTAAATACCCAGCTCCCTAGTTAGGTTTATGATGTTCAGGGTTCTGAGGTTCCCCTTGTGGTTCGAGCCCCAATCATTTCCGCGTTTAGCTTTCCGACTCTTCTGGCACGCTTGCTCGGCAGGATTTTCAAACCCGAAGAGCTCCTTCAGTTGCGCCCACGGGACCACTGGAATTGATCCAGCTACATCCCAATGATACTTAGCTCCGCTTGGGTGTACGCTTGGCGACAGGATAATACCTGCGGAGTGAATCAACTCCGCAGTAACATCATCATTGATCTTTGAAACGAGGTTCTTGCGGTATAGCTGGCCGCTTCCACTCTTGAATTCAGGTAGGTCAGGGCAGATGAACCAGAGGTGCGCCCCTCCGCCCGTGCGTTCACGAGGAACAACCGCTAGGTCTTTTTGCGTTCCCAGCCAGTTCTGGACGGATTGTCCTTGGTCATGTTTGGAGTCCAAGTCCACGGCGACAAAAGGACCTCGTACAACACACCCGACATTAGAGGGGTTGCGGCCCCTGAAGTACTTCTTACGAACGGCTGGTGTGAGGTCTTCAGGCTTCGTGTCTCGCCACCCTTTGGTCTTGGGTTTTTTACCACGCTCTCCCTCGCCGCCCTCTTTCGGACCATTGCAGGGGTAGATCGCAAGACCGAGACCTTGATACACGTCCAACGCGCCATCCAAGGTCTCTGGGAATGGGGTTGGTATAATCAGTTTTGGTAGCTGTGGAGCTGAAGTTACAGCGTTCTGGCCGCAACACTCGCCTGCCGTTGTTCCAAAAACCGGTGAAACATTCGGACTACCGACGACTTGAGGAACAGGCGACGATATTGGAGATACATCGGCTGCGGCAGTAGCAATCGACGTTACCCGACCTGGGGCATCGTTAGATAGGCTTATTGCGATCCGGGCAGAAGCGACTGCGCAGGGTAGCACGGCCTGTGAAATGTCTATCGCTCCGATTGCTTCCGAGAAACCAACCTCTTGCTCTGACAAGTGAGGCGACGAACATGAGGTCACGATGGCGCTAAACTCGCGGTCTTCGGCCTTGCTGCCGTTATCTACAGAAGCTACACTGACTTGAGTGTTGTGCTGTGCTGTCAGGCTCGGTGCTACTTTTGGGAGTACGGAGGGCTCAATCTCTGTACTCCCGTTTTTCTGCTCGGCATCGTTAGATTGCCTTGTTGGGGTCGGTGTTTCTACCTTTGAGGTTTGATCATCGTTGGCCGTCCGCTCAATTGGACGCGCGATGATTTGTGGTTGTTTTGTGACGTTAGTTGCCACGGGTGTTGTGCTCATATGGATAAGATGTTGACTGACTGCGGTTTCGCCGACTGACGGCATGTTATGTTCTCTAAGGCTCATTACGGTTAGGTGGCTAAGTTACTTTTCTGCGAGGTCATTACTTCTATGCCTGAGGGGCCTCCAGGCTTTGCAAGTAACGCGAAATCGACGACAGGCGATACAATCGTCTACCCTTGAGCCTGTTACGCTCACGAATACTTACGCTTGTGATTTTTCCTTCACGCGCAAGCCGCCAGAGTAAGGTGCGAGACAAGTCAAAAATTTCCCGTACCCGTTTATAGCCTCCGTACTCGCAGAGTGAGCTTGCGCCGACTCCAAAGGTTACTTCGTGGTTACCCTCGGCAGAAAAAATCTGCCGAGCCGATGTTGGTTCTAACTGGTTTCCCATGGGGGCGCATCATGCCGCCGCATTTCAACGCCGTCAACACCATTTCTTAACTCAACCCCCTTACCCCAAGCGTCTTACAACTTTTCTCACTGTCAGATTTTGGGCTAGTTTTGTCTCTTGGCAGCTATGCTTTGTCGGAGAAATTGGCTGCTTTGTCGGCTCAGAGTATTGCTTTGTCGAACTTGCTGCTGCCTCAGTTACAAAACGGGGGCTTAAAATTTTTTCCCTCAAGAAGGGTTCATCTTCTTGCCTGTGGCACATATTGCATAACCAAAACCTAGTAAAACAAAGACACAAACCTCTACTCCAGTCACTTACACACACGATCAACCAAATGACAACAGCTCCAAATTAAGAAGGAGGATATTGCGCGAAGTGGAATAATGGGTCGATATACGCCGTAGAGTTTTGAGCGGCGGAATCGAGGAGCTGGTGAGGTTTGATGACAATGACTACTCGGTGCCGGTGGCGTATGCGCATCACACCGTGGTGGTGAGGGGGTTTTATGAGGAGGTTCGGATCTGTCATTTGATGAGGCGGAGGCAGCCCATCCGCGGATATGATCGAAGGAACGGGTGAGATTTGAACCGCTGCATTATCTTGCGATATTGGAACGCAAGCCCGGAGAATGGGATCATGCCCGACCATTGGAGGGATGGAACTTACCCGAGTGTTTTGAAGTATTGAGGCGCCGGCTGGAAACGGAGTACGAGACGGGAGCAGGAACGCGGGAATACATCCGGGTGGTACGGTTGATGGAGAAACATTCGATGAAGGAGCCCCGGAAAGGAGTGGAGAAAGGGTTACGGATGGGAGCGTTGACCCGGGATGCGATAGCCCAGTTTTTGTATCCGTAGGAGAACTGGAGGCAGACGCAGCTTAGTTTAGACGGACATCCGCACTTGAAAGAGGTGATGGTCCAAGCCCCGGATATCATCCAGTACGGCTGCCTGTTGGCGGGAGGTGGAAGATGAGCGGAAACGGCTCGACGCTCTTATTGGAGCACCACTTGAAGAGGCTGAAGCTGCCAGCGTTCGTGAGGGAATATAAAGGAGTGTCAGCGGCGTGTGCGTTGGAGAGGTGCGATTACGCCGGGATCCTTCTGAGGCTTGCGAAAGGGAGTTGCTGGACTGGGAGCGCCGGGCTTCGGAAAGGCGTGTCAAAGACGCGAGGTTTCGCGCGATAAGGACGTTGGATACGTTCAACTTTAGCGGACAAGCTTCGATAAACGAGGCCCTGATCCGGGAGCTGAACGTGGGCGGAGAGTATATCAACCGAAGAGAAAATGTGCTGTTGGTTGGGAATCCCGGAACTGGCAAAACGCATCTGGCGTTTGCGCAAGGGCGGCGGGTAAAGTTTAGCACAACGACGGCATTGGTGGCGCAGTTGCAACAGACTAGAGAAAACCGGCGTCTGCAACGTTATCTGAAGCAGATGGAGCGGCTGGATCTGTTGATCTTGTATGAACTTGGGTACGTACCGTTCTCCAAAACGGGGGCGGAACTGCTGTTTGAGGTGGTCAGCCGGGCGTACGAAAGAACGAATGTAGTAGTAACAACGAACCTGCCGTTTGATACCTAGCCTGAAGTGTTAGGGAGTCAACGGTTGACGCACCGTGTGCACATCCTCGAAGCGAACGGGGAAAGGTACCGGCTTCAGAACGCAAAGAAACGGGATGAGGCAGCCCCTGTAGAAAAGCCTCCGCTACGCTCCGGATCTTCTACAGGGGGGATCACGGAACACGCACTTGACCCGTTCAGTGAGAGGCATAATTTACTCCCTTGGTGCAGAACGTTTCGACCGGCACCCGTCGCACTATTCGAGCGCCGTTTACACGATCGCTTCGGAATACATCACAGAAAGATACCGGACAAATCAAAGACGTTACCCCAAATACAGAACACGCCTTTACCTTTACACTTCCACCTCACCCGGCCATGTCCAAAATTGATGCGTACAACGCAATTGCCACGCGTGCTCGCTCTGAAAAAGAGGCGAAGACGTTGCTAACTCAAATTGAGAATCTTTCGCGAACAGCTCATTCAATCAGAAACCGCGGTTCTGGAGTGTCCGTTACAGAGAGATACCTTTACGAGGCAAATATGAAGCTCTCTGAGGGAGATGCAGCACCTGACATCTCCTTGGACACGTTTATTAAAATGACTTTGGAATATGGTTCTGAAAAGAGCGTGACATCCTTATTACAAAAATCTGTAAGCGAAATATATAGCGCCCTCCCCGATGAGATATCGAAAGAAAATAACCAAGAAAAATGGAATAAGATTAAAAATCGGAATGAACTGAGCCTAGGATCAATAGGTGTTTGGAATGCGATCATCGAAATAACGCGCACTTTCAATGAAACTGCAAGATCTATACCGTTTAACCAAACTCGGCAAACACACCTTAGGAAGTTGTTTCATTCACGTGTAGATGAGAAAAGATGTTCCTTCAGGGACGGGCTAAATGCGATTCTCAAAGTAAATAGCCAGAGAAGAGATCGACAAGAAGCAGCCTTTCATGAACTTCTGAACTGCTACTCGGGAGAGGTAATTTGGCATATACAACACCCTGAATACGGTATTCTTCCGGAGATTTTACACTATCCCTCGGAGCCAACGATACAAGCGTTATGGATTGACATACAACTATTTCACGAGATTTCTGACTTTGACGCCAAATCGTTTACCGCTGGCAATTTACCTAAAGCCATATGTGAGCTACGTGAAGCGATCCTCAGCGCATGCGAAGACAGTCAAACTGTGTCTGCATACAAAGAAGTAACAGACTTTTGCGAGCAACTCACTACCGAGGTAAATCGAGCGATAGATCTTGTGAGGAAACAAGAAAAAGAACACCCATTTAAGGCACCAAATTCAGATGAAGGTCACTATTCCACCGAAAGAATGGCCGAGCTAAATAAATCAGCACAACAGAAGCGCAAAGAATTTAAAATCCACAAGGCAGAACTAAACACGAAAATAACGACATTCTTCAACAAGATGACAAGCCCATGGGCAGAAACCATCTATTTATTCTATGAACATCAAGGTTTCAGCGAAGCAGAAATCACTCACTTCTCGATAAAACGGAGGGAGTATATCCATAAGAAGTGGATTAGTGGCCAAGATAAATCTTCTACCGACACCTCCACAAAGAATAGTGGCACTCCAGACAGTGGTGCTTCTTGATAGTCGAAAACTCGACTTGGGTGTTTACGCTCCTTGTAGAATCATTCTGGAGACGTTTCTGCCAGAGGTTGTATACCACCGACCACATTGCTCATCGATTTTCGTTCTCCTTAGCCCGGTACTCCTTTACTCAACAGCTGCAAAAACGTCAGGCAAAGCTTGTGCGGCCTGATTGAGCGCGTCAAATCCGACGTGAGTGTAGTGGGCGCTCATCTGTTCGCTGTCATGTCCCACAAGCTCCATAACAGCTGCCTGCGGAATACCAGCATCCTTGAGGAAGGTAACGGCGGTATGTCGCAGACAGTGGAACGAGAGCGCCTCTCCTCTCCTTGCCCCATCTCTACCTTCTGCTGATTTTCTATGGGGCTTTTTCTCTTTGAGTCCCACAGTGGCGAGGAGTCGGCCAAACTGCGCTGAGAGCAAAGACGCCGTAGTATTGCGGCTTATAACCTCAAACGCATTCGGATGGATTGGCTGCGCTTCGGGCCCTACAACCCTCCCCACCAGAAGTTTACGAAGAGGGGCCGCAATAGGCAAAAGCATTACCTTTTCGGTCTTTCCTGTTACCAAACGAATCTGCCCTCTTTTCAAATCGACATTCTCCCATTTCAACCCGGCTATATCAGCAAGACGTTGCCCTGTATATAAACCAAAGCAAATCATACTTTTCCACTCGGCATCAGCTACAGAAACAACGGCTTTAAGCTCCTCAACGGTGAATGCGCGTCGGCGCACGGTCGTTTCCGTCTTTTTAGGTTTCACAGGGATAACATTGGCAGAGGGGTCTTCGGAGATTGCTTGGTCGCGCAACGCATCGCGGAAAATCGTTTTGAGCGCTTTCAAATCGTGGTTTGCGGTTCGTGCTGCGAGCTTCTCTGCTTGTTCGTTTCGATACTTAACCACATGATTTACAGTAATCTCCGACATGGGTACATCAGCCAATTTCCCAAGAAAGGTAATAAACTTCTTCGTCGTACCTTCGTAAAACTTCAAAGTAGAAGCTTTCACTTCAGGAGCTTTCCGCTTAATCCATCCACTAATAAATAACTTGAAAGAAGGACTTTGCACATTCTCTCCTGTGATTTCCTGGTGAAGTGCCGCAATCACCTCACGAACCTGCTTGATCGTTCTTTTCTTCCGGGTTGCATCCTCGAACGAGTCCGCAATCTTTTGGGCTAACCGTCTATTTGTCTCCTTTGTGCTTCGGTTCCGCGTCTTACCCGTGGGATCGCAAAAGCGGGCAACCCAGTATTTCGATTGGGGGTGTTTCCAGAGGCTTGCCATCCCCTAAATTCATGTAAGACAAATCCTAAGACAATACGAAAATGTTTATCGATGTTTCAGGACGTCAACATACTCTGTTGCAGCATTTCACACAGAGTAGATTCGCTTCTTATTGCGAAATAGGGGTTCAAGTCCCCTCCCCGGCACTTCCCTCTGAAAACACTCAAAGGGAACACGTTAAAGAAGCCAATTCGGCTCACTTTGAATGGACACATTTGGACGGGTCTACGTCAAAGTTTGGGGAGGGGCGTGTTTAATTGTGGATGGTTGG
>JBAXNG010000009.1:0-158941 GCA_037133875.1 Verrucomicrobiota bacterium
GATGGCGAAGATGGCGAAGATGGCGAAGATGGCGAAGATGGCGAAGATGGCGAAGGTGTCTGCCGCTTCGCCGCCAGACTAAAGAGATCTTCTTCCACCGGCTCCTGTACCCGCCAGAGAGCCTCTCGTCGGTGACTGGCTAGTCCCTGCAATGCTCCGGCTCTTGCCACAGCCCTGAGCTCGTCCCGACTCAACCCGGATCTTCGCTGGAAATCCGCGACCGATTCAAACGGCGATACTGCCCGTTCTTTCAGTAGAACACTCCCATTGGCTGCGCTCAGATTGTGAATCAGCAACAACCCCAAACGAAGGGTTTGATCGGTTTCCACCGTACAACGCCAGTGTGAATACTGCACCGATGGCGCCAGCACTCGAATCCCGTGGGCTTTGGCATCCCGAATCAGAGTGGCGCTGGAGTAAAATCCCATCGGCTGGTTATTCAGTAACGACGCGAAGAACTCAGCGGTTCGATGTACCTTGAGCCAAGCACTGGCATAGGCAATCAGGGCGAAGCTAATCGCGTGCGACTCCGGAAACCCGTACAGGGCGAACGAACGCATCGATTTCAACACCCGCTCTATCAAATCCTCCGAATGCCCCCGTTCACGCATCCGTAACCGGAGCCGTTCACAGACCCGTTCCATACGTTCTTGTGAACGCATGTCACTTAATGCCCTTCGCAACTCTTCCGCTTCGGGTGCGGTAAATCCGGCGATCACCATGGCGATTCGGAGTAATTGTTCCTGAAACAGGGCCACTCCTAATGTCCTCTTTAGGACCGGCTCCAAATCGGGATGCAAATACGTCACCGGCTCTTTTCCGGCTCGTCTCGCCAAATACGGGTGAACCATGTCCCCCTGAATCGGTCCTGGGCGAATAATGGCGACTTCGACCACCACATCGTAGAAACACCGCGGTTTCATCCGTGGAAGTGTCGCCATCTGTGCACGGCTCTCGATTTGGAACACCCCAATCGTATCCGCTTCCTGCATCATGGCGTACGTCTCGGGATCGTCCTTCGGAATCGATGCCAGATCCACGGGCCGTTTTCTGTCGGCGCACAACTCCAGCGTATCCTGCAACACGGCCATCATCCCCAATCCGAGCAGATCCACTTTGATGATGCCCATTTCCTCGCAGTCGTATTTGTCCCATTGCGCGACGACTCGCCCTTCCATGGATGCATTTTCCAGTGGGACAATCGATGAAAGGCGGCCCCGGCTGAGAATCATTCCTCCGGAGTGTTGCCCTAAATGTCTGGGGAGTCTTCTGATGGCATTGTAGAGACGTAACGCAGCCGGCGCCCTGGGATGCGACGCTGACACACCTGCTTTTTCCAACTGCTCCTGAATCGCAAGCGTATGCGGGAAGTCTCCACTGGCGAACAGAGCTGAAAAACGGCCTAAAACCGATTCGGGGAAGTTCAGCGCCTTGCCAATTTCGCGCATGGCTCCTTTGCCTCGGAATGTGATGACGTTGGCTGTCATCGCGGCTCCCTCAGGCGCGTAACGTCGGTACACCTCCTGAATGACAGCTTCACGATTAGCGCCGCTGGGCAGATCGAGATCAATATCAGGCCAACTCGTACGGCCTTCGGACAAGAACCGTTCAAACAAAAGTTCACAGGCGATCGGGTCGCAGGCAGTGATACCAAGCGAGTAACAAACGGCGGAGTTCGCAGCGGAACCCCGGCCTTGAACGAGAAACCCCTGGCTTGTGCAAAAGTTCACCAAGTCCCAGACGATTAAAAAGTATCCCGAAAACCCGAGCTTCGAGATCAGGGTCAATTCCCGTTCCAGTTGAGCTGTGACTTTACGGCTAAGGTGCGAATACCTGGATCGAGCCCCCGCCAACGTCACGGTTCGTAAAAAACTATCCATCGTTTCACCCGGCGGAACGGCGTACTCGGGGAACCCGTACCCGACATCGTTGAGCGTAAACGACAGAGTGTCGGCCAGGTGAACCGTGTTTTCCACAGCCTCGGGGCAATGGGCAAAAAGCCGCCTCATTTCTGCCGCAGGACGCAGATGCGATTCCTGATTCGGCGAAAGCGCACGGCCTGCTGCATCGAGGTGCGTGTGGAGTCGCATACAGGTAAACACGTCCAACACTTCACGATCTTCCCTTGTTGCCATGGTGATGCCGCCAGTCGCAATTGGTGTGAGTTTCCGAGTTTCGGCTAACTCGAGAAGCCGTCGGTGCATCAGCGCTTCTCCACGCAAAAGATGTCTTTGGAGTTCAATGAAGACGTTTTCGTGGCCAAACGCCTCTTCCAGACGACACACGGCTAGCAGAGCGTTTTCGGTATCATCTGCATGAAGGGCGCGCTGAATGGGCCCTTCGGGATCGCCGCTTAATGCCACCAAACCTCCTGAAAACTCGGTTAATTCCTCCCAAAACACAGGGGAGTTTCCTTTGGAACCACGCAGATGAGCCCTGGTCAGCAAATGACAGAGATTCCGGTACCCCTCTTGATTCCGAACCAGTAGTGGAAGAATGCTGCCGTCGTGGAGTGTTAGTTCCGCTCCAACAATGGGACGTACTCCCGTGTCTTGAGCTGCTTTATGAAGCCGGGCGGCACCATAAACCCCGTCCCGATCCGTCAAAGCCATGGCGGGTAGATCGAGATTTGCTGCCCTCTGTATCAGGCTCGCGGGTTGGGATGCACCCCTCAGAAAACTGAAGGCACTCCGTGTATGAAGCTCGATGTAGCCCATAAGTTTTTAGCGCTCACGGGGTGGGGGGATCTGTGTCAGTGGCCAGACACTCGTATCGTAGCAACCTTCCAGAAACCACTCGGTGGATGTCGCCTCCACATGACACCCAAGCCGGTACAAACCCTGTTTGGAGCCGCCCAAACAAATGTCCCATTCCTCCAAGATCCAACGTTCCCGGTCCCACCAATCACCCGAGAGCCGGTAAGGACCGCGGCTTTCTAAAACGGGACCACGCACCGAGTCTGAACAGACGGACAATGGACGGTGTTTCTCCAACTCCACCTGTACAGAAAGGGGGGGGCGAAACCGACGAAGAGGCAAGCCGAGCGGCCCTTTTCGTGCGGCTTGAGGAAGGCTGGGGGGAGGTGGTCCTTTTTCCCTCAGATCTTTTTTGGAAAACATCTCTACGGGATCTTTAAGGGTGAAAGTGTTGGGCCGATAGGTGTGTCCCAATACCGGAACTCCCACCCACTCGTCTCCAACCAGAGCCCGTAATCGGGCCACGGTTTCGCCAAATCGGTTCGGATCCCGTAACGGATTTTCGAACAACGCAAGCTGTTGTGAGGATGGAGTCACCGCCTCCATGCGTAATAACACTCCTACCAGAGGTGACTCGAAGTGCAGGGTCTCCAGATGAGTATCGAGAATCCTTAACAACACCGATTCCTCGCGGGTAGGTGCCGGAATCGTAAACTGACGTAAATGCGCAGATCCGTCTTCTAACTGCAGCTCTAGGTACATGGCTGAAGCGACTCGTTGTAGAAGACGCATTCGGGAGCAGAGCTGTTCTAAAATTCGGTTTAGAGCAAATAAGACAGGAGCCACACTCTCCAGAGGTTGCTCAAACGCGGTTTCGATCTCCAAAGGTTCAGGGAAGCTTTCGAGACGGAGCACACTTTCACGCGAATCACGGGCCAACTCCCAGAGGGTTGCGGCCTCGGCTCCCAATCGTTCAATCGTAGCCTGCCGTGGCAGCCGTAACAAATCGCCAAGGGTAGACAGCCCCCAGTCATGAAGCTGCTGTTGTAGTCTGGAAGAGACCCCGAGTTCTCTAAACTGTAACGCCTCGATGAAAGATTCCGGCTCTTCCACAACACGAACCGGATTGGCTCGAAACGCGGCGCACCACGCAAGACCTGTACCCGGTGCAATGCCGAGCCGCCCAGAAAGACGGACCTGTTCCAAAAGACGTCGCAACGCTCTCTCCGCCCAGAGTGGCCAGCTGGAATCCGGAGGCTGGATCCCGCGCAGATCCAGTAACCAAAGATCCCTGGCCCTCTTCTCCACTCGCGGTGAGAGACTTTCCACAAACGATAAGAGCTTCTGTAAAACAGCGTCTTCAGCACTTCTGGATGCAGCCAGTAGACGAATATGCGCACACCGAGCCAGGGCCTGTGTGGATGCCATTCCCGGTGTGATCCCGTACACCTCAGCCTCCGGACTTACCTCCAAAAGAATACCTCGCGACGAATCCCCGTCGAGTATCCCCACTTCTTTACACGCAGCGTCTTCCGGTTCCCCAAGGGCGAGCCGGACCGCCTGCAACCGAAAGCGGGGTAACACCAACGCTGCATATCGTTGCGCCACGGCCATAAACTCTAAGCGCTCATCCGCCCCTCCGGTTCCGTGAGTTTGTCCAAACTCCCAAAATGCGGCGTACGCCCTCTCACAAATACACGGACACGACTGTCCTCTTGTAATGCAGCTCGGGGCCGTTCGAGATCGTCCAGGGTCCAGAGGCCTTCCGTCGCAACCCGGACCCGGACCCCTTCCACCAAGGCACTCGGGGTGAGCACCACCAACGCATTCTCCCGTTGCTCCACCAACCGATGCAGCCGGTGCCAGTAATTTCCCGATATCTTCCCAAGCCCCCTCGGGGAAATGCCCTGTAGATCCAGAACCACCCAGGAGGTGTTCCCGTCTCGCAACAGCAGATCGGTTGCTTTCATCGCCGTCATAGGACCATCACAACGAACCCACAACATCCTTCCCAATGCCTCGGCTTCCCAATCCGCCACCTCCAGAGTCCCTCCCGCATCCACCCAGGCTCCCAACCAACCGGCTCTGGCTCCCGTTTCCAATAACTGGTTCAACAACATTCCGCCCCCTCCTAATCCGCCACAGATCTCTGTAATTTCACCCAAACGAAGGCCTTGTGTCAGGGTATCCCAATCCGCAATCCCCGTAGGCAACGTCTTGCTCCGTTGCTCCGTTGCCTGTTCCCAATCCGGAATGGCTCCCTGAAAACGCTCTGAGATCAGAGCACGCAAATCTGTGATTCCACACTCCGTACGACTGCCATTGGTAGCGCTGCTAATGGTACCGCTGCTAATGGTACCGCTGCTAATGGTACGACTGACGATAGCGGCGTTCATGGGGTGCTGCCTCCCGGACGAATCAACCCACGAAAGACTCCGGCGATCCGTATACTTTCCGCCGGAAACACCATGTCTGCATACGCGGGATTACTGGCTTTTAATCGGACTTCCGTCGCTTGGCTTGGAGGCACCGGTTTATCACCTGCGTACCAAAAGATATGTTTGAGTGTGGCGTCGCAATCTCCACCGGCTCCCATGGCGATTACGGCTGCGATTTCCCCTGGATTTACCGAGACGTTACTTCGAAGAAGAACGATATCTCCGTCGAGAATGCCGTCCCCGATCATCGAGTCGCCTTTGATCTTGAGTAAAAAATCTCCCGGTTGGGACTTTAACACACTGTCGATTTCGACGGCCTCCGTTTCATCCCTTGCGATGACCTCGTCCAGTGGGCCTGCAGGGATCGACCCCAAAAGCGGCAGGAGTCTTCTCGTGAATGGACCTGTTAATCCTCCTGTAAATCGAGGGGATCGCCAATGCGCGGAGCGTTCCAAATTGGCATCCGTGAATCCTGCATCCGTGTCACAAAGTAATCGGCCTTTTTCAGTGGAAAGCACAAGCCGTTGCCTTCCTTTGGCGCCGCCGCCCTGGATCAGAATCACCCCTAACCGAACCATCCGCTGGAGAGTCGGGGCCAGACTGCTCTCCGCCTTCATTCCCAGCTCGGAAACAAGCTCGGAAATGAAGTTGGGTTCTTGAACCTGTTCACGGCGAACGACCGCATACAACACGCGGCGCTGCGAGTCCGAAAGGGTTGTGAGTGGTAACCGTGACATATATCGTGATATTACATGATATATGGTGCGCGGTCAAATCGGGGCGAATGGGCAGGGGGAAATAAGAGGGAGAAAGGGGGCGATCTACTGCTTGTTCAGAGCTTTCGCCGCCGTTTCCTGAAATGCGCGCCTCACCTCGCTGCCGTCGCCATTGGCAAAGTTCGAGCGTTGTACCATGAGCAAATACGCCACGCCTTTTACGGGATCGATCCACGCCTGTGTTCCCCACGCTCCGCCATGCCCAAAGGTCCCGGGCGAAAGCATGGCGGCGACTCCGTCATGTGGCTTCTTTAAAATACACGTTCCGATGCCCCAACCATAGTTGGCTCCAAGATTCCCGGCGGCTTCGCTCTGGAAAAAACCACAGGGAAGCTCTCCGGTTTGTGGTGTATTCAGGAATTTCATCGCGCCTTTGCTCAAATAACGGCGTCCTGCAAAACTGCCTTCTCCGAGAAGCATCTGACAAAAGCGGGCGTAGTCATGAGGCGTCGAATAGAGGCCTCCGTTTCCGAGGGGAGGGCGGTCTTTGTTTTCCAGATCAAAGCGCGGAGGCACAGCTTCCAAGGCTCCGGATTCTTTGTTTTTGGCGTATCCCGTCGCCAAACGGGCACGCTGATTTTCGTTGGGATAAAAGGTCGTATCGACCATGCCGAGGGGGGTGAAGAGGCGAGTCTGAAGAAACGCATCAAAACTTTGTCCGCTGACGACCTCCACAATCCGTGCGGCAGCGTTGATGCCACTCTGTGTGTATTTCCACTTGGAGCCGGGCTCGTATTGCATCGGCGCGGACAACCAAAGCGGGACCAGATCGCTGAGTGTGCGTGCATCCTTGGCAGCGGCGCCACTCGCTTCACCCAACCCCGAGGTGTGGGTCATGAGCTGGCGGATTGTCAGGTTGGCAGGATTCCCGAACGGCGTTTTTAAATCGCCGAATTCAGGCAGATATTTGGAAACCAGATCCCGCACCTCTAATTTCCCTTCATCCTGGAGCATCATGAGGGCGACGCCTGTGATCGGTTTGGTCATTGAGGCGATCCAGAACAGCGTGTCTGGCGACATTGCGCGTTTCGATGCGACGTCCGCAAAACCGGTACTCTCGAATCCCAAAACCTTATCAGCGGCTAAAACAGCCGTGACGGCGCCGGCGACCTCGTTTTTGGCTATCATTTCCTCCATGGCCGCTCCTACGCCGGGTAAAGTGGGCTCGGTTGCCCACGAGGAACCCGCCAAAACAGAAAGTGCGTAGACAGCGAAAGGAAACGGACGATTTAGAGGGAACATAGAAAGCGATTTGAGGAAGTTCTACCGTGCTTGCCTTGGTCTGCTTATCACGTCAATCCGGATTCCTGTTTCCCTGAATCCGGAGGCCTGACTGTAATCGGGAATGGCTCCTCTGAGATTGCGGTGCGTCGTATGGAGCGATAGAAGCGTTGTTTATCCGCCTTACGGATTCCCCCCTTTATGATGCGATACCTCCCCCTCATTACGTGCTGTTTTGCACTTCCTCTCATGGCCGAAGAAAACCTCGGCACACTTGTTTTTTCCGATGATTTCGAGCGTACGGAAACGCAGAAGATCAAAGATGAACCGGGGAACGGTTGGAAAACCAGCAGCTCGTGGAGCGCAAAAGGGAATAAGGAAGTCGATCTCGTGGATGGCACGATGTACATTTACATTCATCCGGAGGCAATTCATGCCGTGGATGTTGGGCATGACTTTCAGTTCATTGATGGCACGGCAACCATGCGTTTCAAATTCCATGAGGAGAAAGACACCCTCATGCTCAACTTCGCGGATTTAACCTATAAAGAAGTTCATGCCGGGCATCTTTGCGCCGCAACGTTTGGGGTCAAAAAGGTCACGTTGCAGGATATGAAAACGGGTGGGATGAACTTGAAGTATTACGATGCCCGTAAAGCAGGGACGCTTTCCAAGGAAGATGACGCGCTTATTAAAACCAAGGTGAAGGCTTTCCCTAACGAGATCAGTTTGAATACGTGGCACTCGTTGAATGTGACGATTGTTGGCGACACCATGACGGCTTCGGTGGATGGAAAACCTGTAGGCAGTTTTAGTTCTCCGGGTATAGCGCACGAATCCAAACAGGTTCTTCGGCTATTGGTGTCCAATAAGGTCACCATTGATGACGTGAAATATTACAGACAGAAATAGCGGCGTTATTAGGGGGGAGACGGCGATAAGTTACTCGTCTGCCGATGCTGCTTGCAGGGGGCGGTTTTAAACACGGCCAGCATCTTGCTTTTGACAAGGAGAAGAACGCTCCGTTGCCGAATCTGTTTGTGTCGATGTTGCAGCGTCTCGGTGTGGAGACGGACAAGTTTGCATCGAGCACCGGAACTTTGACTGGGCTATAGGCGTTGGGTAGAGTCGGGCTTGTCTGTGCCGAGAATCTTGGTACGGACAAGATTGAACTTCGGACAGAATCTTCAAAGCTATTGTTGATATGCCTATCACCCTGCCTTCTTTGAGTCGTCGCCGGTTGTTTGTGGAAGCATTTGCCGCTGCATGTGCGGTGGCCTCTGTCCGTATCCACCGCAGTCTTGCCCAGGATCCTTCGGCGCCCGAATCGTGGGTTTTGTTTTCGGATACACACATTCCTGCGGATCGGGAACTCTCGGTTCGTGGAGTGAAATGCGTGGAAAGTTTTAAGACGTGTGTGAGCGCCGCTCTGGAATGGCAAAAGAATCCGAGCGGAGTGTTGGTTTGCGGAGATTGTGCACATAAGACGGGGGAGCTTGCCGATTATGAGGTGTTCGCAGACGTCGTTCGCCCATTGCGCGGGGCGGGTGCACCGGTGCATCTGCTTTTGGGGAATCACGATGATCGGGAACACTTCATGGAGGTATTGGGGAAAGAACGGAACGTTCCTTCGCCAGTTGAGCAGCGGCATGTGGCGCTGGTTGAGGGCGACCACGCAAACTGGTTTCTTTTGGATTCGCTGGAGAAGGTAAACTCGACACCGGGACTGTTGGGTTCCGGACAATTGGGCTGGTTGGAAAAGGCATTGGATAGCCACGGGGACAAGCCGGCGATTGTGATGCTTCACCACGACATCCCAGCAGGGTCGGGTAAGCTAGGATTGCAGGATCACGCTGAGTTACTCGGGATTTTGCGTCCCCGGAAACAAGTGAAGGCATGTTTTTACGGTCACACCCATGCTTGGGGGGTACGGCGGGATGAAAGTGGAATTCATCTCATCAACCTGCCTTCTGTGGCAGCGGCTTTTTGGCCGATGAATCCGCGTGGATGGGTTCGGGCCGATCTCCGGAGGGATTCTTTGAAGTTGGAGCTGCGTTGTGTAGACGTGGCACATCCCAAACATGGCGAAGTTCACGAATTGGAGTGGCGCAGTTAGAGTCGGGACAAAACAGGGGACGCGCCAGACCGCGTGCTTGAAGTCAGTGCAAAACACGAGGTGTCGCTACTGGAGTGGATGCGCGGAGCCTGAGATTTTCGTACCTTGTTCCAGACCGAAGCGTTCGCTCATAATCACGTTGTTCCCCAAATCATTATGTTTTCCAGAAACACCTCCCCATTACTTGCCTTCGCTTCCCTTTCATTATCGCTAACTCAGCCAGTGAGTGCGGCGGAAAAAGAAGTGCCCATTCTCTTCTCCGAAGACTTTGAAAATACGGCAAAAGGCCAAATCCCTGACGGGTTCACCAAAGACGGTTCGGTGGGTGTCACGGATGAAGTCGGTCATTGGGGAAAGAAGAGCCTTCGTATTGAAGCGGCGATTCGTGGGCCTCGGCGTATCAACAAAAGCGGGCCGGAAATCACCGCTCTGGGTGGACAACATTGGGGGCGTCTATATTTCAAAGTGCAACTGCCTACGCCTGATCCGAGCCCTGAAAAGCCGATCATCCATTCGACGCTTGTGGGAGGAAAGGCCACCAGTCCTCAATTTAACGATCCGATTGAAGTTCGAGTCTTGGATACCCTGGTCGGCAAAACTGGCGAATTGAGTTACCTCTACAACGTCCAACCCAAGCAACGTCCTGAGTTCGCCACCAGCACCCCGCGCCAATATCGGTATAGCGATCAGTGGACCCTGGCTGAATGGTTCGTGGATCACGCCACCCAAACCTACAAGCTCTTCATCAACGGAGAAGAAATCCCCAAGGTCAGCTTCTCCAAAGGAGCAGGAGCGTTTGAAAAATCCGAGATCCCAGAGGTTTTCCAAAGCCTGTCTTTTGGGTGGAATAATTACCAACCCGCTGGTGTGAATCCGGGCGATGGTTTTGTGGCTTGGATCGACGATATCGCGTTAGGTAAAGAGCGGATCGGCGCTCAAGTCATCGCTCCGAAGAAAGCTTCCGCGAAATAGCTGTTGGTTATTGCTCTGCGCGTTGAGGGGCAGGGTGTGGTATTTGAGGAGCGGTCCTTTTTATTTCCCAATGCAATCTGCTCCCTTGCCTCAAAACGAAGCTGAACGTCTGGCGGCATTAAGAAGTTATGGGGTTCTTGATACCCCAAACGATGCCGTGCTGGACGATTTGGTCTGGCTTGCCTCAAGTGTCTGTGGGACACCGATTTCTTTGATATCTCTTGTGGATGAGAATCGGCAGTGGTTCAAGAGCCGCGTTGGGTTGGATGCTGCGGAAACTCCACGTGATTTGGCGTTTTGTGCCCACGCTATTCTTGGAAACGAGGTGTTTGAGGTGCCGAATGCGTTGGAAGACGTTCGGTTTGCCGACAATCCTTTGGTAGCGAACGACCCGTCCATTCGGTTTTATGCTGGGGCACCGCTGGAAACGGCGGATGGGTACAATCTTGGGACGCTTTGCGTGATCGATAGAGAGCCACGCAAACTTTCCGATTTGCAGAGAGAGATGTTGGCTCGGATTGGCAAACAGGTGATAGCGCACTTAGAGCTTGTTAAGAACAAGAACGCCACGGTGAGTGAGCTTCAGAAAAAGAATGACCAGCTCATTTCGTTTCACTCGCGGTTTGAGCTGGCAACAGTCTCCGCCGGCATTGGGAGTTGGGAGTGGAATCTGGAAACCAACGATCTGATTTGGGATGCGCAGATGTTTAAGATCTACGGTGTTTCCGAGGAAGGCGTAGGTATGGCGTATAAGGTCTGGGAGACTGCGCTTCATCCTGAAGACAGGGATCGTGCGGTGAAGGAGATTCAGGATGCCGTTGCCCAAGGAGGCAAATTTCATTCTGTTTTCAGGATTATCACTCCGGTTGGGGAGACGCGATTTGTGGAGGCTTGGGGGGATATCCAGAACATCTCCGAAGGGAGAGGGCGGCGGATGATTGGAGCGAATTTGGACATTACCGAGCGGAAACGGGCGGCTGCGTTATACGAGGGGCAGGCGAAAGCGATCGAGGCTTCCCAAGCGGTCATTGAGTTTGATCTGAGAGGGACTGTACTCGGGGCGAATGATCACTTTCTTAAGATGTTGGGCTACGGGCGGGAGGAGATTGTCGGAAAGCACCATAAGATTCTCGTTTCGCCTGATTATGCGCTCAGTAAGGAGTATCATGAGTTTTGGGCGGCGCTTAGAGCCGGAGAATTTTGGAGCGGGGAATGCCTGCGGTTTGGGAAAAATGGGAAGGCCGTTTGGATGCAGGCGACCTATACGCCGATCCTTGGATTGGACGGCAAGCCTGAGAAGGTGGTGAAGTTTGCGACGGACGTGAGTGCTCGTAAATTGGCGGAGCAGCAACGAGAGATTGCTCAAAAAGCCGCAGAGCAGGCGAATAAAGCCAAGAGTCTCTTTTTGGCGAACATGAGCCACGAGATTCGCACCCCTATGAACGGGATTCTCGGGGTGACAGAAATTCTGCTCAAAACAGACCTTACTCCGGCTCAACGGAATTACCAAAATCTGGTGCAACAGTCCGCTGAATCGTTGCTGACTGTGCTGAATGACATTTTGGATTTCTCCAAGATCGAAGCTGGGAAAATGGATCTGGAAAGAAGCGAGTTTAACCTGAGGGATTCCATTGGGGACGTGCTTCAGCTTCTTGCGTTGCGTTCATCCGAGAAGGGTCTGGAGTTGAATTATTTGATCTACAATGACGTGCCTGATTGCTTGATCGGCGATGTGATGCGCCTGCGACAGGTGATCACCAATCTGGTCGGTAATGCGGTTAAGTTTACCCACGAAGGGGAGATCCTGGTGGAGATCCGCAATGAGATGCACTCTGGGGATCATGTGCTGATGCATGTGACTGTGAAAGACACGGGTATCGGGATCCCGTATGAAAGGCAGGATGATGTTTTTCAGGCGTTTACGCAGGCTGAAGATTCTACTACGCGTCGTTTCGGAGGCACTGGTCTGGGGCTGACTATCTCGCAACAACTCGTGAAGTTGATGGGGGGGCGTATCTGGGTGGAGAGCGAGCCGGGGAAGGGGAGCACCTTTCACTTTACTGCGCAGTTCCACCTTGGGATCCAGAAGCCCTACCAGTTGCCGGAAGCGCTGGCAGCTCTGCCTGTTTTGGTGGTGGATACCTCCAGCAGTCGAAGGGTGTTGGAAGAAATGCTCAAAGGTTGGCACGTCACGCCTTACTTTGCCTCGAGTTGGGCAAATGCGCTCGATTGCTTGAATACCGCCAAGTCGCGCTCGAAGCCGATCCCGATGGTGGTTGTAAACGTCGATTTGCCTGGGCTGGATGTTTCCGGGATGGCGAAGGAGCTTAAGCAAAGTTTCGGAGTGGATGCCCCCAATGTCCTGGCTCTGGTGGCTGCCAGAAATGCCGTGGAACTGTCGAATTCGAGCGGCTCGGGATTTGCGCGGGTCCTGACCAAGCCGGTGAGACCGTCAGATCTTTTTGATGCAATCACACAGACCATGTGTCTGGTCCATTCCCCGAATCAGGCATTGTGTGTGGTCAATGGAGCCACCGCGCCTGCTCGAGTTTCGATGAACGTCCTCCTAGCTGAAGACGGTCCAGTGAACCAAGTTCTGGCGACGAAGTTTTTGGTGGATCGCGGCCACAAAGTGACCATCGCCAACAATGGTCTGGAAGCCGTTGATCTGTCCTCCAGAGAGAATTTTGATGTCATCCTGATGGATATTCAAATGCCGGAAATGAATGGGTATCAGGCCACCGGAGCGATTCGCGAACGCGAAAAACAAAGTGGTAAACATATTCCCATAATTGCCATGACAGCGAACGCAATGACCGGTGACAGGGAGAAATGTCTGTCTGCGGGAATGGATGACTATATCTCCAAGCCAGTTCGTTCCGAGGCGTTGTACGCGGTTTTGGAGAAATACGCGGCCCTGCCCGAAGCGAAGCCGGTGTTGACGATCAGCGAGACGAGCAGCTCAGAGCAGGGACTCGTCTTTAATGCCACGGAGTTTGCTCTCGAAATGGGGGACGTTTCGCTCATGAAAAAACTCCTGGAGATGTTTCCTGCGGAGTCGAAGAAGAGGCTCGATGAGTTAAATCGCGCTGTGTTGGTGAAGGATGTGGATGCGATCGAAAGAGCTACTCACGCAATGAAGGGGCTACTCGGGAATTATTCGGCTGCCCCAGCGCTGGAGGCGGTGGTGGCGCTTTCTGCATGTGCCGAGAACGGGCAACTGGAACGTGCGCCGGAGTTGCTGGAAAGAATCATCCAGGAGGTGGCGAGGTTAGGGGCTGCCCTTGAACAGTTTGCTCAAATACTTTAATTTAACCCTATGAGTATTCCTTCTCAAAAGACGCGTATCCTGGTGGCCGAAGACGTATCTGTGCTGTCGTTGCGGGTCACCCATGCGCTGGAGAAACGAGGATACGAGGTGGCGGTGGCTACCGATGGAGAGGAATGCCTGAGGTTGGTGGCTTCTCAAAAGCCGGATCTTCTCATTTTGGATCTGATGATGCCCAAAATAAATGGGATAGATGTACTCAAACAAATCCGGGCGCAGGCGGAGACCAAGGATCTAGCCGTCATGGTTTGGACGGCAAAAGACTTCAGCACCGAACTGAAGCACGTAAAGGAGCTTGGGGTGCTCGACGTGATCATCAAACCCTTCAAACAGGAGGTGTTGGCAGATAAGGTAGACCTGCATTTTGGCAAGGCTGTCACCCCGTCTGTCTCTCCTGTTGTGACCCTAAGTCCAGGGACGGGAATTTACGCTCCCTCCTTGGACGAGACTCGCGCACGGATGATCCTCTGGGGAACGCGTGGATCTATCCCGGTGTCCGGGGCGCGTTATCTTCGCCATGGCGGAAACACGTCCTGTGTCGAATACGCATGTGGTAACGATCACATTATATTCGACGCTGGATCGGGGATTCGCGAAGCCGCTGGCGCCCTACTTTCGGGAGGCCCGAGGCACCTGCACCTGTTTATCACACACACCCACTGGGATCATGTGAACGGGTTCCCATTTTTCACGCCGATTTACATTCCGGGCTACGAGATCACGATTTATGGCGAACGAGGGTTTGGCAAAAACTTCGAGACCTTGTTGGGCGGGCAACTCGATCGAGATTATTTCCCAATGGAACGGTCGGATCTAAGGGCCAAGATCAACTTCAGAGTGTTGGATGACGAACCCGTTTCGATCGGGGATATCCAAGTCAGCCGTCAGTTTACGAATCACCCGGGCGCTACCGTTGCGTTCAAGATTGAGCATCAGGGCAAAAAGATCGCCTACGTTCCGGATAACGAATTTCTTCAGGGATATTTGGGCGACCCGAAGGATGTAGGACGAAACAGCGAGCTCGTCATTCCGCAGGAACCGTTGGTGGACTTTCTGAGTGGTGTGGATTTGTTACTGCACGAAGCGCAATATTTGGCCACGGAATACAGTAAGAAAATCGGATGGGGACACTCCAGCCTGAGCAATGCGTGTGTTCTGGCGAAACTGACGGAGGTTAAGAAGTGGGTTGTGATCCACCATGACCCCGTTTGCGATGATACGTTTTTGGACGGGAAACTGCACCTGACCCGTCAAATTTTGAAAGACATCGGCTGCTCTACTCAGGTTTGCCATGGATATGATGGGATGGTGGAGTACGTATGATCTTCGGGATACTTGCAAAGTCCCCAGAATTGGAGCATTGAGAACCAAGTTGAAGAGCTGCTCTTAGTCATCAGATCAGCGAGCGAAATCACCAATAGCCGACCATATGAAAATCCTTGTTGTGGAAGACGACTTTGCGAGCCGGTTAGTGTTGCAAGACCATTTGAATGGACTTGGGGTGATTCATACGGCGGTTGATGGCTCGGAGGCCCTTGAGGCTGTTCGGCTAGCGTTGAAATCAGGAGAGCACTACCAACTCATTTGCCTGGATATCATGATGCCGAAATTGGGGGGGCAGGACACCCTGGTTGAGATTCGGAACATAGAGCAAGAAAATGGCATCTCGCCTGCCCGTGAAGCGAAAGTGGTGATGACAACTGCGTTGGATGACCTGACTGACGTAACCAAAGCTTACTCGAATCTGTGTGACGCTTACGTCACGAAACCCATCCGCAAGGCGAAGCTTCAGGAGACGCTGACGAAACTCGGATTGATCCGGGATTAGCCTGACGGCACAAGCGGAGCACGGATTGTTTCGGACTCCGTGTAAGCGCTGATTGCTCGCGGACATTGGGATGTGGGAATCTCTAAGGTTTCCTCGTCTTTTTCTGGTGATCTCTACCGGAGGCGGAAAGTCAGGGCGTCCGACTGGCGGCAGCCTCGTAGCGTTTGCCTTGGAGGAAGACGCGCCTTCGAAGACCCAAAAATAAGCCCCTTATTTGGAACGTGTCCGGCCCGTGAGGATGAAATACTCGCGGTCCGTTAACGGCGCCTTCTCCACCCATGCTCGTGCTTCTTCGGCATCCTTTATCTTCCACACCTGAGCTAGTTTCTCCAAAGCCTGCTGGCGTACAGAAGCCGAATTTGCCCCGATGCTGAGTGCCCAGTCTGCGGCTGCCGCCGGATCTTTACCCGCTGTGGCGTCGACAAATCCCAACACTGCCGCCGGATAATCTTTGCTCCCGGCAAGCTCATCCAACCGTTTTGTCGCCGCCGCAGGATCCCGGTCCGTGTCTCCTTTCAACGCGTTCGAAAAGGCGCTTTCACGCGCTGGACCTTCCGGCAATTTCGATGCGTTTGCGGAAAGGGTCACTCCCATTTGCCGCGCGATCTCGTCGGGAAGATTCCCAACTGCGGCGAGCACTTCCGGGTGTTTTGCCAAATCCATCCCGGGCCATTTCGCCATGTTAGCTAGTGCGCGATCTCGGATCGCTCCTTCCGGTAAACTGTTCGCGTATGCGAGGGCCGAAGCCGAATCCCCTTTGTCGCCGGCATCACTCATCATTTTTTGAATGGCTGCCGTTGCACCGGCAGGGCCCGCAGGCGAATTACTCAAGAGGGGAGCCAATATTGCAAAACTCTCGGGTTTATTTTGTGCGAGTGGTTGCAGTGCCCAACTGGTCGAGCTTTGCTGGTTTGCCGGAAGGCTCTTTACCCACGCCGCAAATGCCTGCGGATCCCGAGCCGCCCATGGGGCTAACATGGCACTCGCAACTAGCACATTGGTGCCGCGCTCCTCCCACATGGCGGTCGCTACCTTCGGATCCAGTTCCCCCAAACGTTGAGCCGCGAACCTCACGTCGTAACGAAACATTCGGGTGAAGTCCGCACTAGTTGATGCCTGTTCTACCAGCAGCTTGAGATCCTCCTTACTCATTCCGTTAATCGCTTCGAATACAGCCAGACGACTGTCTGCTAAGGAACTGCCGCCACGCTCCAGTTCACTGATCAGCTGCAGCAACCGCGCTAATTTTGCACTCTTCTCGAGACTATTCTTCTCAGGAACACCTGCCTCTTTCGCCTCGCTTCGGCTCGAAGGCCCTCGTTCATCGAGGGCTTTAGCGGCGTTGACTTCACTTGATGCAACCGAAGAACTCTGGGTTTTTGCCCGCAACTCAACCGCCCAACGAACCACTCCGAAACTCAAAACCGTACTGCTTAAACAGACCATTATCAGAACTGGGGCCTTCATATTCCTGCTCCTCATTTTGCGCGAATCGGTGCCACTCGCCGGTACAACTCGTCCTTCTGTTCCGGTGTCAGCGGTGTGCGTTCGATAATCTGCCCGGGAGTCGGTGATCCCCACATCGTCCCCCATTGGCGCGATAGCTGAATCAACTCGTCATAATAACCCACCTTCGATTGCGGCGAGAGCTCTTGAGCCGCTTCGATAGCATGCTGAAGTCCCATTTCGTTCCCTACGTATCGAAAGGCATCCATCAAAACTCCCATATAAGCGCCTTGGCGGAATGGTCCTTCCGGAAGCGTCTCCACCCAGGCTAGCGCGTCTTTTCTGTTTTCCTGCGCCAACGCCACCCACGTTCCGCTGGCCGCCATCTTGACGAATTCGTCGCCGCCTTGTTTTTCGGCCAGTTGAATTGCCGATTCGAGCCCTTCATTCCGATACTTCGAGACGGCGTCCACCTGGAGTAACCAACTCGATTTCTGTGACTCCGGAACGCCGTCCAAAAACGCGGACCCTTTCTCCGGTGAATTGCCAACGAAGCCCCGATAGGCGTGGTCCGTGACGTACTTTAGAAAAGCGTCAGCGCTATTCTTCTTCGCATCTTCCGTTTGGTCCGCTTTTCCATTCCCCGCCAACTCCCGCGCCAAAACACGGACTTCTTCTAGTTCGGCAGTGGAATCTCCTGCACTTTGCGCCACCAATTTCCCGCATAGGCTGCCAAATTGATTAGCCTTGGAGCCTTCTGCCAACTTTGTATTTTTCCGCAGAAAATCTGCCACGTCTGAAACGCTCCCATTAAAACGTGAGGGCCACACTGGAGACGTCATTTGATTTAAAATCCGGCCAAGCTCGGATTCCTTCACTCCCGCCAATAAACGGAGCGCCTCTGGCCCACTTTTTTGCGCCACTGAAGCGACGGCAGTGCCTATGAGGGTCTCGTCCTTAAGCTTCCGCGCCAATTCGATTGCTCTCTGCGGATCCTCTGCAGCCAGGCGCTCGATTAATAACCGACGGGTATTCGCGTCAGCGTCTTTGCCGGAAGGTAGAGCCTCGAGTAGGTTGCTGATTTGGTCGCCGCTTAGCCCTTTTGCTTGCCGAGCCAACCACAACTGCACGTTTGTTGGATAAAGAGAAAAGGCCCCGTATTTAGTTCGTAACCGAAGCAGCGTCTCCTTCTGTTTTTCTGTAGGCCAAGTCTCAAATCCCTCATCCTCGGAGGTGTTCTGAACCTGCACTGTCGTATCCGTAGCTTCTTGTTTTGTCCCTGGAGCCGGTTGTTTTGAGTCTCGGCCTAACGGTACGGATGTTGACGCAGCGCCAGCAACGGGGTTTGTCCTTGGTGGCAGTGCGAGTAGAGCCGCGAATCCTCCAAGCAGCGCCGAACCGCCGATGGCTAAAAACGAGTTACGGGAAGAGGTCACGATTTAGTGTGGGAGGTTGGATGCGAAAGGGACGATTTGGGCTACCTCTTGCGCCGGAAGAGCGCAGCGAAAGGCTCCCACATTTGGCCGAGGAATCCAGCGGGCATAGGCTCACAAATGCCGAAGTTTTCGGGGTAACGCCCCTTGGGCATAAAGTAAGTGCCGAAGACGATGTCCCAGACTGGAAAAAGGCCCGCGAAGTTTTTATCCCACGCTTCACGGTCCTTGGAGTGATGCCAGCGATGGAAAACCGGGGTGGCGATGATCGAACGTAACGGGCCGAAATCCCAGTTTACGTTGGCGTGAAGAAAGATCGCGTACAGCGTGAAAAAAGGGGCGGTCGTGAGTGTGACCATCGGGTTGTACCCCAGGAGCAGGACGGGGGTCGCCTGGAAGAGCTTATTCACGAGGTCATTGACCGGGTGTACCCGTAGGCTTCCGAGCCAGTCCAGATCTTCCGTGCTGTGGTGCACCGCATGAAAGGGCCACCAATGTCCGCGATGGAATAGCCGGTGAGACCAATATGCAAAGAAGTCTACGAGCACATAAATCTGGATGGTCTGGAGCCAGACGGGTTGCCGACTCAACGGACCGTACCCGGAGTAGCTGCCGCCTTGGAGTTCCTGAAGGGTGGTCACCTTGGCGAGGATCAGCAGGCTGACAGGCAGCAGGATCATCACGCGGACTAGCGGCTTTGTAATGAGGATAGTCGCGAACCAATAAACGATATCGGTGAACCAACCTTTACGGATGATGGGTTGAATCCGATTTCTTCCCCGCCCGACAACACGTTCGATGACGAAGAAAATGGCAGAGAGTCCAATGAGAATGAGCAAGACGCTCAGAAACGTTTTGTCGGATTTCATGAGGAGGGATGAGGGAGACTACCCGAGGTGTTCGAAAACCGAGCAATTGTTTCGGTGCTCCCTGTTCCTCATCCAGCCAAAATAGGAACCATATCAATTGTTGGGGGGCGTCTAGGCCAAGATGTCTTTGATCACTTTTGCCCCTTCGACTCCCGTGAGCTTTGCGTCGAGTCCCTGGAACTTGAAGGAAAAGGCATCGTGGTTAATACCGAGCCGGTTCAACACCGTTGCGTGAAGATCGTGTACGGTCGTCACGTTCTCCACCGCTGCATATCCGAGTTCGTCGGTGGCTCCGTAAACCATTCCACCTCGAATTCCAGCGCCTCCAAGCCATACGGACATCGCTTTGTTGTGATGATCCCGGCCACTTCCACCCTGAGACATCGGCGTGCGCCCAAATTCACCCGCCCAGACGACGAGTGTGTCCTCGTACATTCCAAGTCGCTTGAGGTCGGTGATGAGCGCCATACAGGCCCGATCAATTTCCTGTGCCTTAAGCGCGATTCCTTCCTTAAGTCCGCCGTGGTGGTCCCAATCCTTGTGGTAAAGTTGAATAAATCGCACACCGCGTTGTGCCAGTCGTCGAGCAAGGAGGCAGTTGCTTGCAAAAGAACCGTCGCCAGGTTGGCATCCGTAGAGTTCCAGTGTCTTGGGATCTTCGCCCTTAATATCCATGAGATCCGGGACACTGGATTGCATTTTAAAAGCCATCTCGTATTGCGCGATACGCGTCGCAATTTCGGGATCTCCTGTCACCTGATCGCGCATGCGGTTGAGTGAGTTGATCGCGTCGACATCGCCGTGCTGCTGGTCTTTGGCTACGCCGGATGGATTCCCTAAATACAGCACCGGATCGCCTTTGCTTCGGAGTTGAACTCCCTGAAACTTGGAGGGCAGAAATCCGCTGCTCCACTGACGCGCCGCGATCGGTTGGTTCTGGCCGCCTTTTCCTAGTGACGTCAAGACCACAAAACCTGGCAGATCTTCTGACAAACTGCCCAATCCATAGGTGACCCAAGCCCCCATGCTGGGGCGTCCGGCAATCTGTGAGCCGGTGTTCATAAACATATGCGCCGGGTCATGATTGATTGCGTCGGTTGTCATCGAACGAATCAGACAAATGTCATCAATGACGGAGCCAATCTGAGGAAAGAGGGAGCAGATTTCGGTTTGGTTTTTCCCAAATTTTGCAAAGGGATGTTGCGGCCCAAAACAGAGGAGCTTTTGTCCCTGCAACTGTGCGAGCTGTTGGCCCTTGGTGAAGCTTTCGGGCATCGCTTCGCCGTTCATTTCTGCAAGCTTCGGTTTGGGGTCAAAGGTTTCCAGATGCGACGGGCCTCCGGCCATGGTGAGCCAGATGATGCGCTTGGCCTTTTGTGGGAGATGGAGCTTGGCGAGAATCCCTGTTTGAGCGGCGATCGATTCAGCCGGACGAATCAGCGACGCTAATGCAGCGGCTCCGAGGCCTTGAGCTGTTTTGCCAAGAAACGCACGGCGATGGAGAGGGGAATACGGGTGCATAAGATCAGGGGAGAGGAGTTTTAAACGGAGGGAAACACGCTTCGAGGTTAAGCCCGGGTGATTGTTTCATGCAGGTTGAGGAGAACACGGACGACATGAGTCCATGCTGCTAACTCTGCGGGCGGTAGCCCTGTTGGGGTTGGTGTTTCGCCGACTTTTAGCAAGGCGTCTGCGGATTCGGGCGCGGCCTGATATGTGGTGAAGCGTTCAGAAAACACCTTTGCGAGTGTTGCTTTCTCCTCTGGGGAGGGAGCCCGCTGAAGCACTTGTTTCCAAGTCCAATCCAAGCGCTGCTCCGTTGTTCCGTTGCACTCTGTCAGGACTCTTGCTGCCAAGACTCTGGCGGCCTCTACATAGGTGGGGTCGTTTAATAAAATAAGCGCCTGTTGGGGGATGTTGGAGCGATTGCGTTCCGCGCTGCATTCTTCGCGGTTTGGCGCGTCGAAGGCCAGAAGGCTTGGGTGCAGAAAGCTTCTTTGCCACCAAGTGTAAATTCCGCGGCGGAATTGATTTTCACCCTTATCTGCGAGGTAGGTGCGGACCGGGAAGTTGAGGTTATCCCAGTATCCTTCGGGTTGGTAGGGTTTGACGCTTGGGCCGCCGATTTTCGGAACCAGCAATTTGGAGAGGGCAAGGGCGTTGTCTCTCACTAATTCTGCGTCCAGACGGAACGGGCTTTGGCGCGCTAATTCCCTGTTATAAGGATCAGCCGCTGTTAGTTCGGGGGTGGCGGTTGAGACCTGCTTGTAGGTTGCGCTGTTTACGATGGTGCGCACCATGTGTTTGAAGTCCCAGCCGTGGTCCATGAATTCGCACGCGAGCCAGTCCAGAAGGGGTTGATTCGGCGGGAGTTCACCCTGAGCGCCAAGGTCGTCCAGCACTTTGCTTAATCCGGTGCCGAAGAGTTGTTTCCACAGGCGGTTCATGACAGTGCGCGCCGTAAGCGGGTTCTCTTTCGAGACGAGCCATTGTGCAAGGTCGAGCCGGGTCGGTTCCCGATCCTTGATCGTGGGTTGCGGAAGGTAATGCGGGAGGGCTGCCTTTACGACTTCGCCGCTTTCATCCATCCAGTTGCCGCGCGGCAAAATCCGTACGGTTCGTTTCTGGTCGGTATGCACACTGACCAAACATTTCGCGAGGGGATTGTAAACGGCGTCGCGTTCGGCCTGACTTTTGTCGAGGGCGTCGCGTTCGGGTTTAAAGAGTTCGGTGCCGTGCGCGAGAAAGTAGTCGCGGATCGCATCCTGATCGGGCTTTTTACGATCTTTGGGTTCTTTACGAAGAGCGGCTGCTGCTTTTTTGGCTTTCTGTACCTCGGGGTCGTTGGATTTGGCGCCGTCTTTTAATTCCGGCAGGGTGACATCGTATTTTTTGAGGTCGGCTTCCCACTGTTTTTGGGCGGAATCAAGTTGCGCCCGGATGGCTTCAAACTTCTTTTTGGAATTTGCGAGTTTATCCTCCACGGCGGCCAGTTGCTTGAGTTGCTCTGGCGTTCCAATTACCATGCCGTCTTCGCGTCGACCTAGAATGGGCTCCTTGATGTCTGCAAAAAAGGCGCCGAGCGAATAGAAGTCCCGTGTACTAAATGGGTCAAACTTGTGGTCGTGACATTGTGCGCAGCCAGTGGTTTGTCCCAACCAGGCAGCACCGATCGCACGGACGCGATCGGTTAACATTCTTTGTTCGTAATCCTTGGCTTGAGCCCCGCCTTCTTCGGTACTCAGAAGCAGCCGGTTGAATGCGGATCCGATCCGTGTTTCTTCCGTTGCGTTTGGAAGCAAATCGCCGGCGACTTGTTCGAGGGTGAATTGGTCGAAGCGTTTGTTTTTATTGAAGCTTTGAATGACCCAGTCTCTGTACGGCCAAACATTTCGGGGATTGTCGCTGTGGTAGCCTATGGTGTCCGCGAACCGCACGACATCGAGCCAGCCAATGGCCATTCGTTCTCCATAATGCGGGTTGGCGAGAACTCGTTCCACGAGTTTGGGGTATGCGTCGGGAGCCGGATCGTTTTCAAAAGCGCTGACTTCTTCTGGGGTGGGGGGAAGCCCGAGCAGATCAAAATAGAGACGCCGAATGAGGGTTCTGCGATCGGCCTCGGGTGAGGCTTTGAGCGAACGGGTTTGAAGGCGGCTTTGAACGAGAAAATCGACTCCGTTGGTATTGGGTGAGACAGCGGCTTTTACGGGTTTCTCATAAGACCAGTGGAGTTTGTATTCGGCACCCTGATCAATCCACCGCTTGAGAATCTCCTTTTCCGCATCCGTAAGCTTTTTGTGTGAATCCTCAGGCGGCATGAGGTCGTCTTTGTCACTCGTCAGAATACGCTTAATCAGCTCACTTTCCTGAGCTTTGCCGGGAGCGAAGGCCTCCTTTTTTAGCGCCTCCTCACGTATATCCAGACGCAGTTTTCCTTTGCGGTGACTGGCGTCGTTCCCATGACAATAAAAGCAATTGTCGGAGAGAATGGGGCGTACATCCCGGTTAAAATCAACTTTGGCGTCGGGAGATGCAGCGATTGCCGGAGAGACGCCTGAAATCGTTAATAGAAGCAGGGGGATTGCCTTCATGATGGGGGGAGGGAAAAAGGGCCCTGGGATCAGGGTTTGGGAGTAGAAATTAGCGAAACGGGGGCTTTCCTTTTACAGACTGGAGGTGCCCGACACTACCCCCCATTTTGGGGGATCAAAAAGGCGCGTATCCCATGGCGCATGAATGGATAGGCGGCGCCGGAATAACGACGATGGGTTCGATTGCGTTATGGCGCGGTTTGGAGTGTTAATACACATCTAAGGGCAGATGGAATAATGGCTTTTCCGAGCGGGGGATAAATGACCGTTCATTATAAAATAAGTGTGGAAGCTTGATTTAACTAAACGTGTCTGTCCGTGGCCCTCCGTAGACTTCGACTTCTTCACGGATGCCTTTAATTTTTTGGCTCCCCATTGCAGAGAAGTTAATTTGTAAATCCAACGGGAGAGATAGCCATACTTCCTTGGATAGTACCATTTGAACTGATAGCTCTTTGCAAAGACCTTCGAGTCGCGCGGCACGGTTAACGGTGTCACCGATAATTGTATGCTGAAGCTTGGACTCAGAGCCAATAAGCCCAATAACCAATGGGCCGCGAATGATTCCGATGCCGATTTTTATCTCGGGGATATTCATTTTTATTAAGGATAGATTTAATAATTTAACCCTTTTAAGCATCGCTAGCGCCGCCAGTGTGGCCTGCATATTTTCAAGGTGTGCCGATTTTGTTGATTCCTGATTTTCTTGTGAATCTGAGTCCACATAGGCTAAAATTCCGTCGCCAATAAATTTATCCACATTGACTGAGTATTGGGCCATCTCATCTAACATCGCAGAGAAGTATTCGTTCAGTAATTTTACCACTTGTTGTGGATGTAATGATTCGGAAATGGATGTGAAGTCTCGAATATCGGACATTATAACGGTTAACTCACGGCCTACGCCGATCGCTTGTTTGAGTTCGTTTTCGGCAGCATCCTGGGCTACTGAAGCTGTAACGAACCTCGAAAAGCTTTTTAATAAACGCATTCTTTCACCGAATATTTTTGAGAATTCATTTAGTTGACTCAATATCGCCTTCCAGAGCCCCCATGTGAGATTGGTCTCGGATCTGAAGGATAAATCGAGGTCTTTTAATCGGGATAAGTGTCTCTCGACCTGAGTGGTTTGATCGTTTTCCGATAAAAAGTGGAAGGTAAAAGTTACGGTTAGCCAAATCATGGTAAACCCAATTAATAATCCCGTTCCATTGATTAGCTGATCTGGCGACATCGTTGGGGCCACATGGCCATGGTTCATGGAATCACTCTGTCGCAGTAAGAAATGTAAGAGCAGGATTACGGATACAATAATTGGGGCGGTTGTGCGGGCTAAGTGCCCAAGCCACAACCTGCGAAAACTGCTCTGCTTTTGATCACTCTTGAATTCCTGTGTTATCGATGCTGGAGCAGGCATTGCCCAACTGAGTCCGTAGTACTGAGTAATTGCCAATAAAACACTAGCGAGAACAAGGACCTCTGGTGCTCTGGATAGATGGCTGATGTGGTTTATTCTGAAAAGCAGTTCCAGGGTTAATAGCGCTATTAAGGTAGCAATGATGTATAGCCCGAAAAATGTCCCGCCGTTGGTTTTGGAAATGCGGGTGTTTGCTTTCTTTGGGTGTAATGTGGTGAGCAGGAGATTGACTGCGCACACTACGGAGATGAAAGTTCCGGAATAGGCGCAGCCGATGGAGAATCCGGATGTATTAAGTGTCGGGCAAACTCTTAGTCCGTATAAGGACATTAATGGTATAAACAAGAGGTTTAGCCCGATGAATGCCAAATTAAAAATCAGCAAACGTGTCATATAGCTTAGGGTGCTTTTGATTTGATATCTCAATCATTGCGTTCGGATCATCACGATTTGCGCAGGTCTGAGAATTGGCCAGCCCAGACCTTAACGTCCAACACCAGACTGCTCTCGCCTAATTTCCTCACGCGAAAGTTTCCGCAAAGATGCGTGCCTCTCCAGACCGTGGGATGCCGCGCCGCACCGTTGGTGCATCGAAGACACCAACGGTTCTGTTTATTCTCCCTAACGCCTTTCGGCGTCCGTTATCAGTGTTCTGCTGCGGGCTTCGCTTTTGGCGTCCACTTCAGGGTGCTCAGGTATTCGACGGCGTCTCGTATTTCTGAGGGCTTCAGGATGCCAAGCATCGGCGGCATGATCGACACCGGCGGGGTCTGGCTTGTGATGTCGGATTTCGCGACCGTCTTTTTGGTGCCGTCCGGCAACTGAATGGACACTCCTTCCGCTGTTTCACCCAAGGGCGCGCCGCTTACTACCGAGCCGTCCTTGAGGTTCAGCATCGTGAGCCCATAACCCGGGGCCAGTTTTGCCGAGGGCAGAATGAGTGATTCGAGCAAATAAGGGCGCTCCTTCTGTGCGCCAATGGAACGCAGGTTTGGACCAACCGTACTGCCTGTTTCGGCGACCGCGTGGCAGGCCATACAGTTTGCCCCAAGGTGGTTCTGTACGATTTCCGCTCCGGCGACTCTATCTCCTCCCACTAAAAGTTCGCGATGTTCGGAACCCGCTTCGCTGGTTGTGTATTTTTGAGCAAGCGCGGCGAGTTCGGGGTTGTTGGCACCTCGAGTGGTGAGGGCATCCAAAATATCGAACTGCAGACTGGGCTCGGCTTTTCCACTGAGCAAGGACTGCCCGAGTTTTGTCAGGAGCGCATCGGTATCCGCGTGAGCGGCGAGGGCGAGCTGAGCAATGGCGTGTTGTTTCTGGGAAACGGGCGCTTTTTTCAAAATGCGCTCAACGATGCTGGCAACACGCGCCGGGTTTTCAGTGCGGAGCGCCACAAGGGCCGCCTGTTGAAGCACAGGGGGATTGGTTTCTTTGAGGGAACCTTCCAGCGCTTCGGGCCAGACACTGGCGTTGCGTTGTTCACCGCTCATCAAGCGAAGGGCTTCCGCGCGAATTTCCGCAGGCGCTTTGTTGTCCGTGATAATGGCGGCGATTTGCTCCGGTTTGGCTTTTAAGGAATAGGCCACGAGAATCTCGATGGCCGTCTGTCGGAGTTCCGTTCCTTTCACCGAAAGTAATCCGTCGACGTGTTTGGCCAGCAGATCGTCGATCGGTTGAGGGATCAGTGTTCTCGCGAAGCCGTCTACGCGGTCGAGACGTGGTGGTTGTTTCCAAGCCAGCAGACTTGCGAGTGCTTCCCAGCGATAGTCCGCGGGAGCAGTTTCGTCCAAAGCCAGTTGAAGCAGTTTTTCCGCGTGTGCCTGAGTGCCAAGTCGTAGCCCTGCGTTGATAGCTCGAAGCATCGTGGGGGCATTCCACGCGCGATTCTCAATCAATGCTGCCAATGCGGGTAACGCTTCCGGAATGCCGTCGCTATCGTGGATGGCGTGGGCGACTTCGTTTACGACTACGGGATCTTTGTCCTGCAAAAACGCGGCGATCAGCGGGGATGCTTGTCGGCGCAGGGCAACCACAGACGCGAGCCGGTCTGGGAGCGATGTTGCTGTTTTACGTTCCGCTAATTGCTCCGCAGTCGCGCAGCCAGTGAGGCCCGTAAAAACAGCATGGCGCAGGATTGGTTCGTCCCAGGTGGTCTCGGCGAGCGCAAAAAGGGATTTCACTGCGGCAGGGACCCGGAGACGTCCCAGGGCCAAAGCGGCCTGGACTTGGGCGCGCGGCGCGGTGGAGTCAGAGAGCAGGGGAATAAGGGCTTCCGCTTGTGAAGGAGTGAGTTTGGATTCGCCCAGAACCTTGGCAACCTGCGCGCGGATCTCTGAAGTTTTGTCCTTCAGCAGAGGCAGAAGTGCGATCGCATCGGCTTCGTTTTTACGGAGGAATTGTCCGTACCCCCAAAGCGCGTGGAGTCGGCTCAAAAGAGCGGCTTTTTCGTCGGTCGCCTTTGTGAGTAACACTTTGCTTTCGCCGCGTTTGACCAATTCGAACTGCGCCCCCATGCGCACGCGTTGATCGGCGTGTCCCAAGAGGCTGGTGAGCTCGTTGATGTTCCGCTTCTCAAAGCCTGCCTTGAGGATCTCTGCGGTTTCCTTCCGGAGCGGATGTACGCCGCCGTCAGTCGATTCGATACGTTGAATGGCGCCGTTACCGTCGAGAGGGTAGCCTTTTGCCCAGTCGGCCGAAAAAAGCGAGCCATCGGGATGCCATGCGAGGCCGGTTCCCATTATTCCTTTGTGGAGAACCTCGGGTTCACTTCGTTTGAAGCTGGCTCCGTTTTGTTCCACTCGGAATCCGCGAAGGACTCCCGAGGGGAACTCTGTTAAGAAGAACATACCACGTTGAGTTTTCCCCAAAGCGGTGCCGGGATCACGCTTGAACCCGCAGGGACCATCAGTCGACTTCGCGAGCGGGGGCAGGAAATAAACGGCTTGCCCGTCCCATTTCGGAATGCTCATGCCTTCCAAAATCCACGGGGTACGTTCCTTCATGTATTGGAAGTTTCCGCGCCAGCCGGCATCACTTCCCTCTGGAATATAAACAAAACGTTCCTTTTCCCCTTTGAAATCGGCGTCGTTATCAACTGCGAATAGATCCCCAAAATCGTCGAATGCCGGTTCCTGAGGATTCCGCAGACCATGGGCGTAGATCTCGAAGTTCCCGCCATCCGGATCGATCCGAAGCACACAGCCCTGATTGGGTTCATTAAATTTGCGGCCTTCTTTGGAGGTCACGTTGACCCCTTTATCTCCAATGCTCCAGTAGATGCGGCCGTCCGGACCGACACTGAGACCGTGCATATCATGACCGCCATAGGAGATGTGCAGCCCAAAACCGTGTGCGAGAATTTCGTACACGTCCGCGACACCATCGCCGTCGGTGTCTTTAAAACGCCAGAGATCGGGAGCGATCGTGGCATAGACCCAGCCATCATGGTAAAGAACACCCGCGGCAATACCGGTCACCTCGGTGTTAAACCCTTCCGCGAAGACCGTGATTTTATCCGGCACACCATCGCCGTCGGTGTCCGTGAGTTGAAGGATTTTATCCGAAATGGCGGTTAGATCTTTCCAATCGATGGAGCCGTCTTTGTTGTGGTCACCGAAAGTGCCACGAGGTGCGCGCATTTTACCGGGAGCGAGTTCCCGGCGTAAGAATGCTGCTTTCTCTTCGATACTCTTGAGGCCGACGTCGTCAGGGATCCACTTTGGGTATTCGCGAATATCGAGGTCAGCCGCTTTACGTCGGGCTGTAGAGGCGACGTAAACGCGTCCTTGGGGATCGACCGAGCAGGCAACCGGATCAGGGACGTTTATAGTGGCGGACCATTTCTCGAAAGTGAGCCCAGCGGCGGATGGACCGATGACGATTTTTTCGACGGGTGCGGAGTCGTCTTTTGCGAGGGAAAGGAAAGGGGCGAGAGGGGTGGCAACGGAGAGTGCTGCGAGTAGGGGGAGAGCAGGGCGATGTTTCATGGGGCGAAAGATGCGGGGAGACGTCAGTTTAGGGTGTACACGTCATAAAACAAGGTGCTCGGGGGCAGCCTTTCCAAACGCTTGTTTGTGGTGTCCAAACGATCATCTAAGCGAGTGGTGACTGGGTAAACGTGAGGCCTTTTTATTGGAAGGGAAGGTTTCCTGTCGATGGACCATGTGTGCCTGTTTTCAGGATCGTTTCCGGAGGAATCGGCATTACGATCGAAGTCCCGGTGCTCTTTCCTCCAAATACAGCCCCGGGATTCGTTCCTTTGTGAAACCCAGCTCCCTCAATTCCATGCCAGATGTATTGGAACAGGCACCTACGGTGATGCTCCGGCTCTTCGATTACGTTGAGGGCGTCCAATGCTGGATCAAAAATGCTGCCGGGGTTTATTTATGGATTAACCGGGGATTCCTTCTCAATTATTCCCTCGAGGGAGATCCATTAAAAGTTGTGGGCAAAACGGATTACGATTTATCGCCCAAACATTTAGCGGACCAGTATGTCCTCGATGACCAACGGGTTCTTGCCGGCGAAGTGATCACGGATCGTCTCGAATTGGTGGGGCGTTACGACCATCTATCCGCTTGGTGCTGGACCACGAAACTTCCCATTCACGCGCAGGATGGCTCGATTATCGGCACAGCAGGGATCACGCGTGTGGTGAAGGAGGCGGATCTTGCCGGACATCCGAACGTGAGCCTGGCGGCAACGCTTACTTATATTCGGGAACATTACGCGGACTCACCAACAAACGCCGATTTGGCGAAAGTTGCTTCTCGTTCGGAACGGAGTCTCGAGCGGCTCTTTGTCAAAGAACTCCACATGTCGCCGCAACAATATCTGCGGAGGGTGCGGGTGCGCCTTTCCTGTCATGATTTGGTTTACAGTCATGACCCGATTGGGGCTGTGTCCCAGAAACATGGGTTCTGCGATCAAAGTCATTTTACTCGGGAGTTCAGGGAAGAGACCGGGTTGACCCCAAAAGCTTACCGACTCCTGCACCAGACTGAGGCAAGTCGAGGGTGACGCTTTTATTCCAAAACTTGACCGTACACGTCTATCTCTCGCCCCTTCGTTTCGGTTAGCGTTACGTACATGAAAGCCCCCATCTATTCCCTCCCAATCCTTCTCTCGATCGGCGCCGCGCTGCTTCCAATTTCAGCACCCTTGGCCCGTGCTGTGGAATCTGCCGCACAATCGAATTCGGCGGTTTCCTCGGCTCAACTCTTCCGGAAAGAGAATCTCGCGGCCTGGTGTATCGTTCCATTCGATAAATCCAAACGCGGCCCCGAGGAGCGGGCGGCGATGCTCGAAAAACTCGGACTCACTCATTTTGTCTACGATTACCGTGCGGAACATGTGCCGCAGTTTGAGGACGAAATCGTCGCCTTAAAAAAACACGGGATTGAACTCACCGGTTGGATGTTCCCTGCGAACACTGATCCGAGTGATTCCACTAAACTTGCTCCGAAGGGGCTCGCGATGCTGGAGCTGTTCGAAAAACACGGTGTCCGCCCACAGCTCTGGATCATTAAAGGTGGCCAGTCTATTGATCCGGGAAGTCCCGAAGAGCAGGAACGCAGAGTCGCAGCAGAGGTAAACGCACTTCGCCCGGTGTCAGCGACAGCGAAGAGCAGGGGTTTGCAAGTGGGGCTCTACAATCACGGGGGATGGTTTGGGGAACCCGATAACCAAATTGCGATCGTGGAAAGGCTCCGGAAAGAGGGATTCGACAATGTGGGTATTGTTTACAACCAACATCACGGGCACGGACACATTGCTCAGTTTGAGGAGATTCTAAAACGGATGTCCCCTTATCTAATTTGCTTGAATCTGAACGGGATGGAAATCAACGGTGATAAGGTTGGCCGCAAAATCATGCCACTTGGTGAGGGGACGGAAGATGTCCGCTTATTAAAGATGATCCGTGATAGTGGGTACAAAGGTCTGATCGGGATTTTGAATCACACCAACGAAGACGCAGAAGAACGCCTTCAGGATAATCTCGCGGGACTGTCTTGGATCTTGCCTCAACTCGATGGGAAGACACCCGGACCAAAACCTGAATACGTGAGCTGGAAACCTCCGGTCGCGAAGTAGGTGTCCTACACTCGTTGTCCGGCGATCGGGCACTCAAATGAAGGTTGAAAGTTGGTCTCTACTCGTTCGAAATCTGCGATTACCTCCCCCCACATGAATCGGCACGCCCCCCTCCTCAGTCAGTGGATCATTCCCACAATCTGTTTCACCGCAAATTTGCCTGGCCCGTCGACTCTTTCGGCAATTGAAGCAGTAGGAGGCGATCGCTCGAGTCTTCCGCCCGAAAAGATCATTCCTGCCGCTCGGCCTGAATCACTGACTCCAGCCAATGGCTGGCCCGCGGCTGGGAACTCTTCCAATTGGGAACGTTCTCTTGGCGGGGCGACGTCCAATCGCTTTTCCGAGCTCAAACAAATCACGCGTGAAAATGTCGCAAAACTCGAAGTCGCGTGGACTTACCACTCCGGGGACGGCAAGGCGAACATCCAGTGTAATCCAATCATCGTAGACGGCGTTTTATACACTCCAACCCCAGGGAAGAACATCGTCGCAGTGGATGCCGCGACGGGCAAAGAACGCTGGCGGTTTTCGTCTCCCGACTTGATCGGCAAAGATGCGATCTCCCCTGCGCGTCGTGGACTTCTTTATTGGAAAGGGGACAAGGAAGCCTCGCCCCGGCTTCTGTTTGGAGATGGCAACTGGCTGATTGCGGTAGATCCGGCCACGGGAAAGGTGATTGAAAGTTTTGGAGAAGGAGGGAAGGCGCGGGTGCCTCAGAGCACCACGGTGGTTGGATCTATGTGTGGGCATATCCTCGTGCTTCCCGGTTACAACGGGGACATTTACGGATTTGATGCACGCACGGGGAAAACCGTTTGGACTTTCGCGACGCGTCCCCAATCCGGTGACTTCGGCGGCGACACCTGGAGTAAAATCGAGCAGGGCGCGAATTGCTGGGGGGGCATGGCCCTCGATGAATCGCGTGGGATCGCTTACGTCTCCACCGGCTCCCCGAAACCCAATTTTTTTGGGATGAATCATCTCGGTGACAATCTTTTCTCGGATTGTCTCATTGCGTTGGACGCTCAAACCGGTCGGCGTCTCTGGCATTTTCAGGAAGTCCGCCACGATATCTGGGATTGGGACATTCCCGCTCCGCCAAATCTTGTCACCGTGGAACGTCACGGCCGCCGCGTCGATGCCGTGGCGCAAGTCACCAAAATGGGGAACACACTTCTCTTGGACCGTGTCACTGGGGAGCCGCTGTACGATTTCCGGCTCGTGAAAGTGGAAACGCACGGTTTGCCCGGCGATATCACGGCCCCGTACCAGCCATCTCCCTTACTCCCGCAACCCTTCGGTCGCCAGGCCTACACAGAGGCGGATTTGCCGACGCTCCCAGGTGCGAAAGACGCGATTTTTCCCACCTTCCAGCGTTCGAATCACGGTCCGTTTCCCTCGTTCGATGAAGCGCGCCCGACCCTGATGTTCAACATTCACGGGGGGGCGGAATGGACCGGTGCCGCTGCCGATCCGCGCGGGTTTCTGTATGTCACTTCCAACGAGGTGCCCTGGACGATCACCTGTTTTCAGGATGATGACCCCGAGCCGGTCAAGCCTCCTACAGCAGGCGAACAGGTTTACCAAATGATCTGTGCTGCCTGTCACGGAGCGGATCGCCGTGGGCTGGGTCACGCGCCACCGTTCCGAGGACTTCGGCACCGGATGAAAGAGGAGGAGATTCGGTCGGTTCTCAAAACTGGCCGTAATGGAATGCCTGCGCTGACTTTTTTGACGGAGGAGCAGATTGGGCCGGTGATTGATTTTCTGCTTTGTCGTGATCGTCCGGCCGATGCAGCTGCGCCGAAGAAGAAATCCTCCTGGACGTTTAATGGGTTCCAACGATTCCTCGATCCTCAGGGGTATCCGGCCTGTAGTCCACCGTGGGGGACGTTGAATTGTATCAACCTGAACACGGGTAAAACGGCATGGAGTGTTCCCCTTGGCGAATACAAAGAGCTCACGGAAAAAGGAGTCCCGATTACCGGTCAGGAGAACTTCGGAGGCGCGAGCGTCACCGCATCTGGGCTTGTTTTTGTGAGTGGCACCCGGGACAACAAGATTCGTGCGTTTGATGCCGAAAATGGACGTGAATTGTGGAGTTACACGCTTCCAATGTATGGCACGGCAGCGCCTTCCATTTACGAGATCGATGGGACGGAATACGTCGTGATTCCAACAACGGGTGGCGGAAAACTGAGCGGTCCCACGGGAGATTCGTGGGTTGCGTTTTCGCTTCCGAAAAAGCCATGAAAATCACCCGAAACGAGCTTTTGAAAGCCTCGGGGCCTGTTCTTCTAATCACAATTGCATCGGTACGGACGCTTCATTCTGAACCCGCGCCAGAAACTCCGGCGGCCGCAAGTGAGCTTCCTTCGATTGTGGTTACGGCGCAACGGACCGCTCTGCTCAGTGGGGACGTGATTACGAGCAAAGACCTGCTGCAGCTCCCGCAACGTTCTCTCGATGGAATCCTCCGAAGTGTTCCCGGGTTCCGCCTCTATCGGCGGACCGACAGCCTGACTTCGCATCCCACAAGCCAGGGCGTCTCGCTTGGAAATGTCGGACCGAACGGTGCCAGTCGCGCTCTCGTCTTGCTGGACGGAGTTCCGGTAAACGACCCGTTTGGAGGCTGGGTTCCCTGGAGCCGATTTGCTCCGGTAACGCTCTCAAGTGTTGCTGTTACCCCAAATGGTTCTCCGGATAATCTTCGGCCGGGCATGCCAGGAGGCACTATCTCGATCGAATCTCGGATGCTTACGGATGCTCCGTTTGTTTTGTTGGAAGCGGCCACCGGGAATTTTCTCACTCAGCATTTTTCCGGTGCCTTTGCACAAGACGGTAATCACGGAACAACTCGGCTCTTTGGTTCCGTACAGGAGTTTGAATATTCCGGCTACCGACTGATTCCTGAGGAACAAAAGGGGCAAGTGGATGTGCGAGCGTTTACTCGGGCCTATTCGATGGATGCAGGTCTGCGCCAAAGGCTATCTCCGACGAGTGATTGGAATGTCACGTTGCGCGGGCAATATTGGAGAGAACAGCGGGGTAACGGTACGCAACTCGCAAACAATCGGAGCGAAGCCCGCGATTTTTCGATTCGATTGGAAAAACAAAGCTCACCTGAGGAATGGTCGGGAAGTTGGGCGCTGTTTTACCAACGACGAGCGTTCGCGAGCACGTTTACGTCGGTTGCGGCGAATCGAAATTCTGAAACGCTGAGCCTCGATCAATACGCTGTTCCGACGGAGTCGACGGGCTTTTTACAACACGTTCAGGTCCCGGTTTCAGACAACCACCTCCTGAGTTTGAGCAATCGAATGAGTGTCACGGAGGGCGCGACGTTTGAGAAATTCGGGAACCTGGGCGCTGGATTCACCCGAGCGCGTGAGGCCGGTGGGACACAACATGAGGGGGAGCTTTCCTTGGCCGACACTTGGCGAATCAGTCCCAAGTGGACTCTTACTAGTGCTCTGCGTGGCACTCTTCACAATGACTCCAGAGGCCATTTGCGTGAATCGGATCTTGCGACTGGGACGCTACTCAAAAATCAGATCGCGCCTTCCCGACAATTGGAAGCGCTGGATTTTGGACTCACGGCCAGGTGGCAGCCGACCGCAGTCCTGGAATTTGGCGGCTCCATCTTTTCCTCACACCGGTATCCGACTCTCAACGAATTGTTTCGTCCCTTCCGTGTTGGCAACACCGTCACCCTGGGGAATCCGAGTCTCGAGCCTGAAAAGCTTCTGGGCGCGGACCTTTCTTCCCGGTGGCAGGTGAATAAACGGCTCAGTCTTCACGGTCGCGTTTTTGCAAGCGAACTACAGGACGCCATCAGTAACGTGTCCCTAGTCAAAGGCCCTGGAAACATCGGGGATTGGGGTGTGTTACCTGTGGGTGGAGTGGGGGCGCGACGCGAGAATCTGGATCGCGTGGAGGTACATGGATTGGAATTGGGCGCACAAATCGATTTGCCGTACACGATGCGGAGTGAAGTACGCTGGTTGCTGTCGGATTCGCTTGTGAAAAAGGCTGAGATCCAGCGAGGGCTTGAAGGGCGACAACTGGCGCAGCTTCCGCAACAACAACTGATTTGGAATCTCAGTGGTGGGGGCAGAGGGTGGCATTGGAACATCGACGCTCGTTACAGTTCGGGACAGTTCGATGACGATCAAAACGAGCGCCGACTGAGTGCGTATCTGTGTTTTGACGCGATGTTGAGGCGGGATTTGGGGAAGGGGCGTGAGGTGTTTGTGAGTCTGGAAAACATTTCAGACACGCAGATCCAAACGAAACGAGATGCTGACGGGACACTGGGAATCACATCACCTCGTTCATTAACCGTTGGTTTTCGTTGTCTGTTTTAGGGCGCTAATTCGGTTTGAGAGTCGCGGGTGCGGATGTCGGTGACGCTGAGATCGCGCACGGTGCAGTCGAGGTTGGGCGAGTTGGTTTTGGTCCACTTCTCCGTGCGCTACGGTGGGGACGAGTTGATGCCACTTGTTAGCCTTATGTCGGCCGGACTGGGATGAATATCTCCACAGCCTGAATTCATCTACTTTCTTCTGAAAGGCCGGTGAGCTTGATAAATCCAGTGGTAAAACATAGTTTTACGTCATGCTGAAGACGATTTCAAAGATCGGCAATTCCCAGGGAATAATGTTCGACACCGCACTCATGGAACTGGCTCATTTAAAAGCCGGTGACCAGGTAAACGTCGAAGTCCATGAAGGGGGAACTATCACGCTCACACCCCTTCGCCCAAGACCTTCACGTGACGAAATCTCGCGAGTCATCAAATCCACAATGAAGGATTATGCCGCCACGATGAAGAAATTGGCATGAGCGGCCATTTGCAAAACTGTTTCCATCTCACAGTTGAAATAATCAAAAAGATTCACGCTGAGGCCATCCAACAGTTCGGAGGTTCAGACGGCGCCCGTGAAATAGCATTACTCGAATCCGCTCTGGGAGCCCCTCAAGCAACCTTCGGTGGAAATTCGCCGTACGAAGATCGGACGGAGATTGCAGCCGCGTATTTATTCTATTTGTGCCGAAATCATCCCTTCGTTGACGGCAACAAACCAACTGCTCTCGGCGCCTGCATTTTGTTTCTTCGTCTTAATGGAATCGAGCCCACGGGTGATGGACCGGAATGGGAAGACCTTACTGTTGCAGTTGCATCCAGCCTTATTGATCGGGACGAAACAACCATACGTTTACGAACGCTTTTACCGAATCAATAAGGCTATACAGAACCTACGATTATATTTTCCGCACTCTGCAATCCACGCGAGACTAACCAGGCGCCACCGTTGTAGGCGAACTTGGTCAAGGCAAGTTCGCCTGCAACGCCTGAAGGACTTCGAGCGGGAGGTTTCGGTGATCAGTGTCGTGACCGGAATGATTACGCGCCTTCCTTTGGATTTAGTGGGCGGCCAGTTGCCCCGAAAAGTTGTAATCCCATTTCCATGTTTGAGACATATCCGGGTACTGTTTTTTGCATTCCAGATATTCGTCCATCATGGTTTGCAGGCGGGGGCTGAGAGTCGCCTTGTATTCGGGAGTGACGAGATCGGAATTGAGCAAATAGAAGTGCCATGTGGGAGGGAAAGCAGCGCTGTGGTAGCCCATGTGTAGGGTCCGCCGTGGCACCGCCATCTTCTTAGTAAACCCTCTGTGGATGAGATTGTTGTTATAGAGGACAGCCTGCCCAGCCTTAAGCGCCACGGGGATGCCGCCCGGCATTTCGACACCCACCGGTGCGTAGTGTTTTGAACCGTGAAAGGCCGCGTTTTCTTCCGGCGTATTTGGCCTGTGATGGCTTCTTGGGACGACCCACAGGGAATTCTCATCCACCAACGGCAGGTTGATCTGCACGCTGTTGTGGAATCGCTCCGGCGAAAAAAGCCAGTCCTCGATCTCGTCCTGCGGGATTTGAATAATGTCCCGGTGCCACCCCAACGAATATTCTGTGCCTACGTTCGCAGCCAGAATGGAGGCGTTGTTGATAATCAGGTTGGGCCCGAGCAATTCTTCGACCGTTTTTAAAATAACAGGATGATGGAAGGCGTGGAGAATCGGTTGGGTGCCGGGTTTGGTCAGCAGGTGAAAATAGTATTGCCGGGCTTCCTTACCGAAATCGGCGATTTCGTCACCCAAATGTTGGAAGGACGAGGACCGGGTTTCGGTGTCGTTGGATCGGATTTCGGGGCTTATGAGAGCATCCATGAGAACGCGAAAGTCAGCGACTTCCTGTTGCGTCAGGACGTCTACGATGACGTAACCTTCAGTGTTGAATTGGTCTTTGAGAGTAGTGCTCATTGTTTTTGGGTTGGGGTTAGGACTGTTTTTGGGGGTTATAGGACGACTTGTTTCTGGGTCAGAGCGGACGCCAGTCCGGCTTCGAGGACTTTGAGAATCTGCACACCGCTTGCGAAGTTGGGTTCGATCGTGGTTCCCGAAGCGATGGCCCGGATGAAATCCACTGCTGCGTGAACGAATGAATGCTCGTAACCGATGATATGTCCCGGAGGCCACCAACTGCCTGCATAGGGATGTGAGGCCTCGGTTGTCTGAATGGTACGGAAACCCTGGCAGCCATCGGCGTCATCGGTGGAAAAGAACTGGAGCTCGTTCATACGTTCCAAATCAAACTTCAGACTCCCTTTGCTCCCGTAGATCTCGAAGGTGAGTGCATTTTTCCTACCGGTCGCAAAACGGCTGGCTTCAAAGGAGCCGACCGCGCCGTTTGCAAACTGAACCAGCATCAGAGCGGCGTCCTCGACGGTGACTTTGCCCTTGGTTTCAGCAAGCGCATTGGCACTGAGATTTCCCGAGCTCGATTCGTCTGCCAAAGGCCTCTCGTGGACAAACTGTGCAGTCAGTCCGGAAACCGTTTTGATAGGCCCAACCAGATAATGAGCAAGGTCTACGGCATGGGAATTCAGGTCCCATTGCGGACCTGCCTGAGCGGTTTCGGCCCGCAGTTGCCACGTGAGCGGGAACTCCGGATCCACGATCCAGTCCTGCTGGTAGGCTGATCGCCAGTGAAATATCCGGCCGATTTTGCCGTCCTCAATCAGCTTCCGCGCAAAGGCGATGGCGGGCGTGCGGCGGTAGTTGTGGTTGAGGTAATGGACCACCTTGTTTTCCTCGCACGCGCGGAGCATCTCCTCCGCCTGGCGCGTGTTCATTGCCAGAGGCTTTTCACAAAAGATGTGTTTTCCCTCTCTGGCCGCTGCTAGAGCGACTTCGAAATGCAAATGTTGGGGCAACGCGATATCAACGACATCCACGTCTGGATTGCTGACCACCTTTTTCCAATCGGTTTCTGTGTGTTGCCAGCCCCACTGTGTCGCAAATTCTTGAAGGGAGTTCTGTTGTCTGGCGCAGACCACTTGCAGCACTGGTCGCAACGGTATGTCAAAAAACGAGCCCGCTTTTTTCCACGCGTTGCTGTGTGCTCGCCCCATAAATTTGGAGCCAATCAGGCCGATCCGGAGTTCGCTTTTCATATCCTATAAATGGGCAACGATGGCTTTTAAGGCGCGAATACTTTCCCGTACTGCCCAGTCCTCCCTGCCTTCGTAGTCGGGGTGGAGAAAGTCGATTTCGACAGCCAAGAACCCTTGGTAACCGTTTTGGCTGAGGATCCGCGCCAGCTCCTCGTTTTGGATGAGTCCGTCTCCAGTCGGGACGCACGAAAAGAAGTGCCACGCATCAGCGGGGACGCCTTTGACTGGCCGAAGGTCTTTGATGTGTGTGGCGAGCACGTGGGGTGCAAGCTTCCTCATTGCCTCCACGGGATCGTCCAGAACGCGCAGGAAATTTCCCGAGTCAAAATTCACGCCGAGGTAGGGTGAGTTGACATCCTTCAGCAGTTGCAGGATTTCATCGGAGTTGTAATCGATATGGTTTTCGAGTGCCAGTTTGACTCCAGCTTGCGCCGCAATAGCCGCGGCATTGGAGAACATACGGGTGAGTTTCTCGAGCTGCGGAGCGTGCGGCTCAGAGCGAAACCGAAGGCTGCTTCCCACCACCCGCATCACAGTGGCGCCAATCGCCTTGGCATGTGCAATGTGCTCGATCATTTCGTCGTAGGCAGCCTCGTTTTTGCCGCCCTCGAGTCCGTCTGGGTGCCCCCAGGCATAGACGCGGTCTAGCCCTAGTTCATCGAGTTGCGATTTAACGCCACCTAAATAGGACGCATCAAATCGGGGGATAAAACAGGACTCCAGAGAGACGCCATCAATTCCGAGGCCCTCTAGAGTGCGCATGAAGTTTTCAAAACAGAGAGGTGAATCCGGAGCAGTTTGCCCGGGGTATACCTCGCCGAAGAACCTGTGGTAGCAGTAGCTGTCGATTCCGACTTTCATGTTTCTGGGAGTGTGAAAAGGGGATGAAAGTGTCCGCCTCCGGGATCAGATCACTGCCGGCGCAGTATTTCCCACCAGGGCCATGCATGGTGTGCTGGCACGCTCGCTCAGGAGGAATGGGGATGCGGGCCGACCGAAATGAAGGGAAATATCGGGCAAGCGTCCCGTGGCGGAACGGAGAGCCCGGAGCCGGGACGTGCCGATAAGATGTAGTTTGGGAGCGCGTTCGATCACGCACCGAAGCTACAGTGCAGGGCGCCTTGGATTATAGACGGCCTGCGGCATTCTTTGGAATAGAAGCGACAGCAGCTTGCCCTCGAGTGGCGTTAGCGAAGGCAATAAATCTCTGGATTAGAGACAGGCGGCTTTTGCGGAGGATATTGCTGCGAGGAGTTGCGTGAGGTTGATCGGTTTTACCAAGTGCTCGAAAAACCCTGCGTCTCGAGAGCGTTGCATATCTTCGGAGGTACCGTATCCGCTGATGGCTATTGCCGGTACGGGCTTCTTTAGGTGGATGTTTCGCAACACGTCGTAACCACTGCCGTCCGGTAGGCCGAGATCGCTTACGAGAACGTCGAACCTTTCGACTTCGGCTGTCGAAGCGGCCGTTGCGACACTGGAGGCTGTAATGACATCGAATCCAGAGCGCTGGAGGATACGCGTGAGCGTCTTGGAAGTGTCGGGATGGTCTTCCACAAGCAGAACCCTCGTTTTTGTGGGTGTTGTCTCAGTAACACGAGAGGAAATACGTGTGTGATCGGTGTGATCGGTGTGATCGGTGTGATCGGTGTGATCGGTGGGCCATTCGATGACGAAGGTCGCCCCCTGATTCAGTCCGGGGCTTTCCGCGCGTATGCAGCCCCCATGTAACTCGACAATCGCCTTGCTGATGCTCAGTCCAAGCCCGAGACCCCCAAACCGCCGGGTGATGTTTTCTTTTCCCTGATCGAAGGCATTAAAAATGGTTTCCAGCGATTCTGACAAAATGCCAACGCCGGTGTCGCAAACACGAATCTCAACGCGGTTCGTGGTGATCCGTTTGGTATACACCGCGACAGAGCCGTTGGGGGGCGTGAACTTGAAAGCGTTGCGAATGACATTCCAGAGAACCTGTTGGAGTCGGGTTGGATCGGCCCATAGAGAGCCGACGCTCTCGTCGAGATGGGACTCCAAATGATGCCCGCCGCTACTTGGGTCACACATTTCGTAGACACGGCGTATCGATTCGTTGAGGTCGACGGGCTGGAGGTTGAGGGGGAGTTTCCCGCTGGTGATCCGGCTAACGTCGAGGAGATCGTCGAGAAGTTTGGTCTCGAGCTCGACGTTGCGTCTCATCATGGCGAGGTATTCCTGCAGTTGAGACGGGAGCTCCGGATCGTTTTCAAGAGCACTCAGTGCCATGAGAACTGGTGTGAGTGGCGTGCGAAGCTCGTGGCTTAGCATGGCGAGAAAACGGTCCTTTCTCTGGTTTGCGGCTTCCGCAATAGCCAAAGCCTCGCGAATAGCAGCATCTGCAGAATCCCGTTTCAGGACGATGCTTGCAAGGTCGGTGCCGAACTCTGCGATTTTTAAATCCCATTCATTCGGTCCACGAGTTTCTGAAAAGTAGAGACTGAGTGTGCCTAGGACTATGCCATCGGGATCACGAATCGGAGTACAGTGGCATGAGCGAATTCCGTGACTGCTGAAAAGCAGGGAAGAAAACCGTTCGCAACACATTGGGTTGGATACGGTATTGCTTGAGGGGATGGCGTTGGGCCTAGGCGAATAGTCTGCGCTGGCGCTTGTGGGGCGCTCATTCTCTACCGAGCGAGCGACAGCTTCGGTTAATTCCGTCGGCAGATCCGGCGCGATCCAATGGGTGATGTTTCCTTTTTCAGGACCTGTTAAGTAGATGCACGCTCGTGTTTTAGGTGAAAGTCGAGCGATTGCCGAGCACAACGAAGTAAGGCATTTGTGTAGCGGGATGCCCGAGGCGATCATTTTGAGCAGGGTGTCCTGTTCCAGGATCAGTTCCTGGGCAATACGGCGCTCTGAAATGTCGGTGTGGGCAACAATCACGCCACCGACGCCTTCTGCCGGCCGAAAGATGTGCATGCTAAACCAGCGCTGCTGATTCACGGCATGGCAGGGATATTCCATATGAAACTCCGGAGCCTGCTTTGCGAGAACACTCGTGATTCCGTCCAGCGCGCGTTGGGCCAACTGATCGCCTCGAATCGAGGCGTTGCGGCATACCTCCAGATAATTGACTCCCACACCGATAGTTTCCAGGGAAGACACGTCGTTCTTTTTTGCGAATTCCAGCCAGGGACGGTTCACGGCCTGGATCCGGCCCTCGTCATCCAATACGGCGATTTCGGCAGGCAGGGAATCGAGGACGATGGCGTTGAATTGTTGACTTGCCCGGAGGGCTTCCTGGGCATGCTTTCGCTCTGTGATGTCGAGGTTGGTGCCTACGACCCATTCGGTTTGGCCTGAAGTATTGGTGCGGACTGTTTCAACAGACTCGATGTGGCGATATTCTCCGTCATTGGCTCTCCGGATGCGGAAGGATCGGGAACCGTGTCCTGCGCTTCGAACCGTTTCCTGTAGAGCTGCTTCCTGATTCGGAAGGTCTTCCGGGTGCACGGCATGGCTCCAGGTGAAGTAGCCGACAAAACCATCCGTTGTGGGAGGGATACCGTAAATTCGAAACATTTGGGCGTCCCAGCGGACTTGGTTGGTGAGAACGTTCCATTCCCAAATTCCTACGCCGGTGGCCTCGGTTGCAAGCTGCACCCGCTGATGGCTCGCACGCAGTTCCGCTTCGGTACGTGTGATCTCGTCGACATCGGTGTTTGTGCCAAACCAGAGAATGACATGTCCTTCTTTGTTTTTAAGAGGGATGCCCCGGGTGAGAAACTGGCGATAGATTCCGTCTGCCCCACGTAGAGGAAAGGTCATCTCAAACGATTCTCCAGTGGCGAGGGAGACTTGCCACTTCTCCAGAACTCGAGGTAGTTCAAATGGATCATGGACTTGCTGCCAGCCCCAGCCTTCCATCTCTGCAGGAGTGGTGCCGGTGTAGTCATACCAGCGTTGATTGTACCAGAAAACGTGGCCGTCGGGACGGGCGATCCAAGCCAGCTGGCTGATCGAGTCCGCCATGGCGCGAAACTGTTCGCTGCTCTCAACGGGCGAGTTTTCAAGAGAGGGAATCATTTTGTTCTGAGAAAAATTGGGGGTTTTACCAACCGCACAGTTTCTCTCCTGAACAAACCAGCATGCACGTTTTTGTGGGACGAGTCCCCCACAGCAATCGTTACAAACGCACAGTTGCAAGTGAGAGTGTGCGGTTGCAGAAGTGCAGTCGAATTACTACGCAATCTATGAGCGAAAATACAACATCTGCCTCAAAAACCGGTCTCTTCGGTTGGAACGAACTCATCACTTCAGATGTGGAGGCTGCCAAAGCCTTCTACGGCGCTGTGTTTGGCTGGGACTCGGAAACGAAAACGATGGCTCCGGGCTGGGAGTATACGATGTTCAAACTGGGCGATACCGTGGTTGGAGGGATGTTCGGGGTGACTCCCGATATGGGGCCGATTCCGCCGCACTGGCTCAGTTACGTGATGAGTCAGGATATTGAAGCGGATGTGGCTAAGGCTGTTGCCGCAGGCGCTGCGATCTTGAAGGAGTCGACTGAGGTGCCGAACACGGGGACTCTGGCCATTTTGCGTGATCCTCAGGGGGCGGCGTTTGCCCTTTGGAAGTGCGCGGGCACCGTCCAGTGTGAATAGGCCCTGCTAAGGGGGAGGTCTCTGGAAAAGCAGGGGTTAGAAATCGTCATGGGACGGTCAACTCCTGCTATTTCAAAACGCCCTGTTATCGTGCAGTCTTTCGCCATGCTGAAACTCGAAAGATTATCGTTTGGTGTTGGTGACCGTTTTGCACATCAGGCTCAGGCACAGTTGGCAGCCTTCCAGATGCTTGCAAAGGATGGTGTGGACGTGGCCCCCGTGTGGAACAAATCTAATCGCGAGCACTCCTTTATTGGCTCGGAGCCCCAGAGTGTTTTGGATGCCGCGAAAGCCGCAGTCGCAGCATGCGGATGGGATAAGGGTTGGCATGTGGATGCCGATCATATCCGTCTGGAAACAGTTGATCGGTTTATTGCCCCCTCCGATTTCTTTACGATCGATGTCGCGGATTCGATTGGTAAACCGGCGGCGCCCGGGGATGTGGCTGCTTTTGTGGCCCGACACCCTGAATTGATCGGGAACATTCAGATTGCAGGAGTCAGTGCACCGTTCCAGACAACGCAGCAGGACGTGGAAAGTGTCGCCGCTAAATATTTACTCGCAGTGCAGGATGCCGGACGAATCTACCGGCATGTGGCCTCGGTAAAAGGCGAGGGGAATTTGATTGCGGAGGTTTCAATGGATGAAACGGATGCGCCTCAGACTCCGCCGGAGTTGCTGATCATTTTGGCGGCAATCGCAGACGAGAAGATTCCCATTCAGACTATTGCTCCGAAGTTCACCGGACGTTTTAACAAGGGTGTGGATTACGTGGGGGATGTGGTCCAGTTTGAGCGCGAATTTAACGACGACCTCGCGGTGATTGCTTATGCGGTTCAGCAATATGGGTTGCCCGAGAACCTGAAGCTCAGTGTGCATAGCGGGAGCGACAAGTTTTCCATTTACCCAGCCATTCGTCGCGCTATTGCACGGACCGGCGCTGGCGTGCACGTGAAAACGGCTGGGACCACCTGGCTGGAGGAACTGATCGGGTTGGCTGAGGCGGGCGGGGAAGGGTTGGCCTTCGCAAAGGAGATTTACGCTTATGCACTTTCTCACGTGGATGAGTTGTGCGCGCCTTATGCGACGGTCATCGATATTGATCGCGCAAAATTACCGACAGTGCAGGCGGTGGCTGCGTGGACTGGATCCCAGTTCGCAAGTGCCCTGCGGCACATCCCGAACCATCCGGAGTTCAACCCGAGTGTCCGTCAGTTGTTACATGTCTCCTTCAAAGTCGCGGCTCAAGCCGGCACTCGGTACACCGATCTCCTGAAAGCGAATGCGGCTATTGTGGCCAAACAAGTCACGGAAAACATGTACGACCGCCATTTGCGTCCGCTGTTTATCGGATAAACCTCCGGCGAGTCGCGACGGCGCAACAGTGTGCCGGTTGCAAGAAAGGGCGTTTTGATCGAAATTTGGTCAAAACGCCTCTTTGTTTTGCCCTATTTGCGTCCGTTTAGGCCTTTTGGGGCAAAGTCCCTGTGTGGAATAGCGCTTCTTTCATTGCGGAAACAGTGCCTTCGGTGGACACTCCACGCCCCCTTTTTTCTATGTCTTCTCCGGCCTCTCCTCTTGTTTCCCAAGCCACCGCAACACCTCGATTGGAGGATGCCCGTGTTTCCGAGGTCAAACGGCTCATCACTCCGCATCAGGTGAAACAACAGATCCCGGCTTCAGCCGAAGTCATCCAACGTGTGTTGGAAGCTCGAGAAACGGCCCGCCGGATTTTACGAGGGGAAGATCCACGACTCATGGTGGTGGTCGGACCATGTTCGATTCATGATCCAGTTTCAGCTCTGGATTACGCACGAAAACTGGCCGATCTCGCAAAGGAGCTCGAGGACCGCTTGTTCATTGTTATGCGGGTCTATTTCGAAAAACCACGCACCACAGTGGGCTGGAAGGGGCTGATTAATGACCCGCATCTGGATGAATCCGGGGATCTGGAGGCGGGAATAAAACTCGCGCGCCGAATTTTGATCGGCGTTTCGGAGTTGGGTTTGCCTGCGGCAACGGAGTTTCTGGACCCCATTATTCCTCAATATATTGGGGATTTGATCAGTTGGGCGGCAATCGGGGCGCGTACCACGGAATCTCAGACGCACCGTGAAATGGCGAGTGGTCTGTCGATGCCGGTGGGTTTCAAAAATGGCACGGATGGCGGTGTGCAGATTGCTCTGGATGCGATGCGTTCGGCTTGTGCGCCGCATAGTTTTCTCGGAATCGATCAAAACGGGCTGACCAGCATTATTAAAACGATGGGAAATCCCGACGGACACGTGGTGCTTCGAGGCGGTCGGGCGGGGGCAAACTACGGTCCAACGGAAACGGCGGTTGCGGCTGAAAGTCTCAGGAAAGCGGGATTAACCCCAGCATTGATGGTGGATTGCAGTCACGCGAACAGCGGCAAGGATCCACAGCGGCAGCCGGAAGTTTTACAGAGTATCGTTCGCCAGCGTATCCTGGGCCGGAGTGACATTGTTGGGGCTATGATCGAGAGCCACATTCACCTCGGTGCGCAATCCGGAAGCAAAGGGGAACTCAAATACGGGGTTTCCATTACAGACGCCTGTCTCGATTGGGAAACGACTGCGGAGATCCTTCGTGCGGCGAAGTAGCGCTGCCATTTCGCAGCCGTGACCTCTCGTCAGATGCTCACCATCCTCGATTGCAACCATTGGATTCCGTAGAGAGAAGCCGCATACTGCAAACATGAGCACCAAGGAAATCGTTCAAGATCTGCTCCGACGTCTCCCTGAAAATGTCTCGCTTCATGACATCGCTCAAGAAATCGAGTTTGTAGCTGCTATCAGACACGGAATCGACGAGCTTGATCGCGGGGAATCCATTCCCATCGAACAGGTTGAGACGGAAATGCAGTCATGGGTTATCAGGTAACCCTCTATCCGTCTGCTTGCAGAGATCTGCGCGCGATTGTCCGATACATCTCTTTCTGTGGCCATTCTGAAAACGCCTCAAATGAGACCGAGCCGTTTCCGGAGCGCCCATTCCGTGCCGAGTAACAGGACCACGAGGCCCAGCCAGCCGTAACTTTGCCAGAGAACGGTCTCTGTTTCCTCTGCCTGTCCTTCCTGGATCGGTGAAAGAATTTCGGACAAACGATGTATTTGTTCCTCCCGCAAATATTGGCCCTGTGATTCGCCCGCTAACTGAATCAGCAAATCCTCGTTTAGCGTTAAGTCCGCCAGTTCCCCGGTGTCCCGAGTGCCCACTTCGAATCCGAGCCGGACACGCCCAGCCGAATCACCGGCTGCACTAGACGTGATCGCGAACTCGTAATGGCCCGGTTGGAGGGGAGCCGTTCGGCAACGGAAAACGCCGTGATGTGTATCGTCGTTTTCCAGAATGAGCGTGGCAACCTGAGAGCCGTCCCGCCAAAGGGTGCCTTTGAGTTTGCTCTCGCTACTGGGGTGGCCATTGGGTTCGCGAACCCTGGCCCGGATTTCAGCCACATCACCCGGGCTGTATAAGAACGGGCCTACATCCAGTGAGACACGTTCGTCCTGAATCGCAAAAGGAGGTTCGGCAATCCAGGGGATAAGCTGATTCCAAAAACGATCGAGATGCAGTCCGGCTACATCGAGGCGCCACCGCCAGGATTCGTCAAAAGCGGCGTACACTACACGGCCCGCGCCGAAGAGGCGGGAGACCATCGCGGGGTGTGTGTCTTGTTCGTGGAAAGCTTCGAGCAGAGTTTCGGTCCCAGGTAACGCGATATTTCGGGCGACCCATTTCGGCGGCGGGAGTTGTTCCCAAATCGCTGCGGCCTTTTCACTGGATGAGGCGAGGGTAAACGGCGCCAGGGTCGCCGCTCGGTTTGTGGGGAGGATATGTCCGGGAGCAAAACCGGGGTGTTCGGTATAGACGTCTCGGGCTGGAAAACGGACAGGGAACAGAGCGCTGATCGGACTGTCAGCGTATTGTCGAAGAGTGCCTCGACGGCCGTCGATGAGGTAAAGGCCGCCGCCTCGTTCCGAGACGAAATTCGAGATCCAGCGGAGCTCCTCGTCTTTGACGAGTTCTCGCGGGACTTCACCGAAAACAATGAGGTCGTAGGATTGAAGGGTGCGTTCATCTACGGGGAAGCTTCCTTTGGTTTCGCCCCGTGACCAGGCGTTGGTGGATTCCTGGGCTCCCAGCAAAGCGTTGATTTCCCATTGGGGATCCCGTTCGAAGAGATTGCGCAGGTAACGCGTTTCCCAGCGTGGACGCCCATCGAGGATGAGCATTTTGCGGCGGCGATTCGTGGCGCGGACCTGAAACTTGGCGGTGTTATTACGCAACTCGCGTTCTCCGGGAAACGGAGCGACTTGAACACTAAACGGTAAGGGGACGGCGCTGATTTCGAGGTTTGCGGCGGCGTTCGTTTTGCGGAGGACTTCACTTGAGGCCTCCATGAGAGGTTTGATTTGAAAATCAAAAGGGACCTTTTGCAGGTGTTGTCCGAGGGTACTCAGGGTTTGTTCCCAGACAACCTGCTCTCCGGAGAGAATCCGAATAGCCAGAGGATAGCCGGGCCGGGTGTCTTCTTTGATCGTAATAGTACCCCGGACACGGTCTTCGATAAAAACGCTCTCCGGGGCTTCAACGGAAACAATCGCGAGATCACCCGGCGCAGTGGTTTGACCAAACCCCACTGTAAACACGGGAATTTGGCGGTCACCTAACAACTTTGAGAGCTCGGCTGGGGAAGCTCCGGAATTGTGTTGGCCGTCGCTGAAGAGGAGAACGGCGGTCTTTGGACCAGATTTTTGAGAAGGCGCAGAGCTCTCTGCCGTCTGTGCTTTTTTTGGTGGCGCACCTTTGTGGGCACCGAGGTGATTGGCAAGCGGGGTTGCGAGGTTCGTTGTCTCAGCACTCGCGGCGGGCAGGTTTCCAGGTAATTGAGGTAAACCGTCGAGGGCGTTCCAGAGTAATTGGCCGTCTTTGCCCGAGATCGAGAGTAGTTGAAGATCGAATTTTGCGCTTAGTCCGGCCAACAGGCTGTCTTTTGCGCCCCCAAGTAAGAGGGACGAGAGTCGCTCCAAACGAGTGGTGGAATCGAAACGTTGGACGGCCGCTGCCGCACCAGCGTCTTGTTTGGCGAGGCGTTCAGCGTTTTCCTGTGAGATCCGGCGGGATTCCCTGCGCCAACGTTCCGCCGTTTCAGTAAAACGGACGACGATCTGTTTGATCGGGCGAATATCGGATTGCGCGGCGAGGGGCTGTTTTGCGAGCTCCCTTGGGGGGATACAAAGTTCGCGTTCCATCTGGCCCGCGCTGGATTCGGGAAGACCGGCTTTTTTGAGATACTCGAGGGCCGTTTGAGTGTTAGCCGCGAAGAGTTCGAGTGCGGCTTGTACGCCATTATTCTCTTGGATCGCGCGGTTCAGGGCGGTGATAGCGCGTCCCAGGATATCTTCGGCCTGGGCGGAAAACTGGGGGACGGTTCCTCGTGGAAGCCAGCCGAGTTGTTCGGCGATTACGAGTTTTCGCGACAGATCCATTTCCGGATCGGTGATGCCCATGCTGAGTGAGGTGTCTACCCAGCAAAGCAATTTGGTCAGGGTGCCAGTCGTATGCCGGTGATGCAAAACAGGCCCGGTCAGCATCAACCCAAGGAGTAGGATGGCCGTTGCTCGTAACCAGGGAAGTAGCGCCGCTTTTTTGGACGGAATCAGCCGGGTTTCGCGCCGGTACAGCCACCAAGCTAAGGCGGCTAGTGAAAATGCGAAAACAAATCCCGTGATGGGCGCCCAATCACCGGCAAGACGAAGGTGGGTCATCGGGTACCTCCCTTTCGTCTTCGAAACCGCTGTTGGAGGAAAATCTCGGCAAACGCCAAAAAGAGGACTGCGAACAAGAGCGGTTTCCAGAGTTCCTGGCCGAAGCGGGATAATCGATCGAGATCGCGGAGCTCTTCACCGGAGTGAATGAGTGTCGATTTTAATGAGGCTGTGATTTCGTTGAGCTCTGTTTGGGAAAGGAGCTCGGGGTCGGATTCATTTCGGCCTGCGTTAATCGCGAAATGTTGGATGTCGGTATCCGGACCGACGAGGGTGTAGATCCCGGGGGCAGCGGTATCACTGGTTTCAACCAACCAGCGGTCGCCCTTTTTTTGGACAGATAACCAATATTGAGTGCCATCGGGGCGCGTAAAAGCGGCCATTGGCTCTTTGGTTCCTGCTGGGACTTGAAAGTAGGCAACGATGGGATCACCCGGGCTGATGTTCCTTGGAGGTAACGTGGCGGCGGCGAGATGATTCACCAGACGTTGCATCAGGGGTACAAAAGCCGGTCGCGCGGGCAGATTGCTCCACTCGGCATTGCACGGAATGGCGGCCAAAATCACGCTCCCCGCGCCGAAGCGACGTTCCACGAAGAGGGGATCCCCATTGTCTAGTTCCGTGAGGGTTTCGGGCTGTGAACCCTGAGTGTTGGTTGGAGGAGCCGGTTTCAGACTAAACCAGGAGCGGATGCTGTAGTCGGAAAGGGATGGTGCGTTCTGGTTAAATGCGGCGAGAGCGGGATGTTTAAAATGATTACTTGGGATGGCCGCTGGTTGCCCGCGGGTGGAAACATCCCGGAGGCTTTCAATGGAGGCGGGCAGAAGACCTTCCCCCTGACGAAACAGGGTTTGGTTGTACCATTGTGCATCGACGCGGTTCCCGGGGAAGATCAACAGACCGCCCCCCAGTTTCACGAACTCCTCCACCTCGCGAACCTGTTGTGGGCCCAAAGAACGGACGTTTGCCAGAACGAGGACCGCTGTTTTACTCAGGGCACGAGCGGTCAGAGCGGGCAATTCGATGGTTTTCGGCGCGAGCAAACTTTGTGTTTCAGGGCGGGGACGTAGAGCGAGTGCGAGAAAGTCGGTTTCGCCCTGAAGCGGTTCAGCGGAGGGATGTCCGTCTACGAGAAGGACGCTGACTTGTTCTCGAACCGGAATACTGGATATCCAGGTGTTGTCGGCGGTAACAGAATCGGCGTCGGTAGTGACTTCGAGGAAATGCGATCCTTTCTCGGTGAATGTGTGCGAAAATGAAGTCTGCGCGCTGGAACGGCTTTCCAGTGAAATACGCGTTTCGTTCCGGACTTGGCCGTCGACTTTCCAAATCACCCTGAGATCGGTGAAGGCCTGTGTGCTGAAATTCCGAAGGGAGGCTCGGAAAGGCACCTTTTCTCCGAGGCCGATTGGGTTTTGTGTGAAATCGAGCGACTCAATCGCGATATTTGGGACGGTTGTAGAGGCGACGTTAAAGAGGATGAGTTTCGGGAGGATTGGCAGTTTTTGAAGACGTTCGAGGCTGTGGAGGCGTTGGGGAGCGTCGTTCGGGTTCCAATTGGCCTTTTGAAAATCACTCAGGAGAATGATCTGCCGCTGTGCGTGGTGCATTTGCCCGAGGGTGCGAGCGGCGGAGTCGAGTCCGAATGACACGTTAGCGGCGCCGCTTTTCGGCGTGAGGTTTTCGACGAATTCAGCAGCGGTTTTGAGGTTTACGCTGGTTGGCAACAGCGGCTTATCGGGCGAATCCAGTGGGATGACGGCGATTTCCGAGCCACGTGGGAGGTCCCGGATAATCCTGGCGGCTTCATCGCGGGCGCGTTCGAAGGTGGAGCGGCCATTCGTGGTGGCGGCCATGGAGGCGCTGTTGTCCAGAAGGAGAATGGTGGATGTTGGGGCGGCTCCCGTGAGTGTTTGCAGTCCGGTGAGCACGGGACGGGACATACAAAGGGCCAGAAGAATGGGAATGCCGGCGCGAACGAGCAGCAGAAGGAAGTGTTCGAGCTTCGGGCGCCTCTGATTTTGAACCGAGCTGGAGCGAAGTAATATCATCGCGCCCCAACGCACGGTTTTGACCTGACTCCGGTGCAGGAGATGAATGGCGAGTGGGATTCCGCCAGCCAAAGTACCTCCTAGAAGCGCCAGGTTTAAGAACGTCATGACGAGGAAACTTAACGACGGGTGGCTCGGCGCTTCAGGTAAGAGGCTAAGGCATCGGTACAGGGTTCGTCCGTGATTAACGGGACGAGGTCGATCCGGTTGCGGATGCAGCCTTCTGAAAGCTCGGCTCGGAACTGGGCCAGATTTTCGAGGTAAACGTCTCTGAAAGCGACAGGGTCGGTGGTTTGAGCGTCCCCCTCGGTTTCCAGGGACTCAAAACGGGTCCAGCTTTGGAACGGGAATTCGAGTTCGTCGCGGTCCCAGATTTGGAAAACGAGAATTTCGTGTTGTTGATGGCGCAACTGGGCGAGGGCTTTAATGAGAGTGGTGGGATTATCCAGGCAATCGGAGATGAGGATAATGAGGCCCCGGCGTTCCATACGCGGAGCGAGGGCTTGGAGGACGGCGGAGAGGTTGGTTTTACCGGAGGGCGCCTGGTGTTTGAGTGCGTCAGTGAGCAGATGGAGGTGGCTGGGCCGGGATCTTGGGGGGATAACGAACCGGATATGGCTATCGAAAGTGATGACGCCGGCGGCGTCTTGTTGCTGGAGAAGAATGGTAGCGATGGAGTGAGCGACTTGCCTGGCGAAATCGGCTTTATTGAGGCGAGCGGAGGATCCTTGATAGAGCATGGAAGCGCTCAGATCGACGAGCAGGGTGGCCCTGAGGTTGGTCTCCTGTTCGTATTCGCGGATGTAAAAACGATCGGTTCTGGCGAAGGCGCGCCAGTCTAAGCGACGTAATTCGTCGCCGGGAACATAGGGGCGATGTTGTTTGAAGCTGACGCTGGCGCCTTTGTGTGGGGAACGGTGGAGGCCAGTAGCGAGACCTTCCACGACCTGCCTAGCGAGGAGCAGGAGGTTGGCGAAGGACCAAGGGCTAACGCTGGAAGCCGGTTCTCCGGTGGGAGGAGGCGTGTTCACAAAAGGAGGTTAGAGTGGGGCGGGTGCGGTGGAACGCGGGACGGCTTCGAGGAGCTGTTTAAGGATAGCGTCCGGGGTGATGCCTTCCGACTCGGCGTGGAAAGTGGGAACAATACGATGGCGAAGTACGGGAAGAGCCAGCGCTTCGATGTCCTGAATACTCACATGAAAGCGACCGTGTAGCAGGGCTCGGACTTTTCCTGCGAGGACCAGACATTGACAGGCCCTTGGACCGGCGCCCCAAGCGATGAGGTCTTTTACGAAAGGTTTGGCGTTTTTGTCGTCGGGACGAGTGCCCCGGACGAGATCCAACACAAAGTCCATGACATGATCGGGAACTGGGACTCGACGCGCAGTTTTCTGGCACTCGAGGATCTGTTGACCTGTCACCACGGGTTGAATTTCGGTGGTGGACGGGCTGGTGGTGCGGGTGATGACCTCGCGTTCTTCGTCGCGGTCGGGGTAATCGACAATCAGATGGAAGAGGAAACGGTCCTTTTGAGCTTCGGGGAGGGGATAAGTGCCTTCCTGTTCGATGGGGTTTTGAGTGGCGAGAACGAAGAACGGTTCTTCGAGACGGAGGGTATGTCCGCCTGCGGTGACGGCGTGTTCCTGCATCGCTTCCAGAAGAGCTGCTTGGGTCTTGGCCGGGGTCCGATTGATTTCGTCGGCCAGAAGCATTTGGGAGAAAATGGGGCCTTTTTGGAACACGAAGCGGCGGTGTCCCGTGGCTGGGTCTTCTTGAATGATATCGGTGCCGGTGATGTCGGCGGGCATGAGATCCGGGGTAAACTGGATGCGGCGGAATGAGAGGTGCATCGATTGAGCCAGCGACCGGATGATTGCGGTTTTGGCGAGGCCTGGAACTCCTTCGAGCAGGCAATGGCCTCCTGCCAGGACGGCGATGAGGAGAAGGTCGACGACGTCCGTTTGGCCGACGATCACCTTGGACATTTCGGTGCGGATCTGGTGGTGAAGATGGACGAGGGCGGCGGCAGAAGCGGCGTCTCCTGTGGGCAGGGGGGCGGATGACATAAAAGCGGTGCAGGGAAGATGACCGTGAAGGGGAGGGTTTGTTGGGAGGAAAACGGTAGGGGTGGTAGGAGTTTACACGGTGAAGGAGGGGGGTTAACGCAAAAAACCGAAAGGACGATTGGACGCGGCTGAAACAGCGAGTCGGTTGTGCGGTTGTGTGTGGGGAATTTTAAGAAGAGAACGATTCCTGATAAAAGGATTGGCTCGCACTGGTTTGGGGGCGGGTGTGATGTGTGTGGACTTCATTGTTTGCCATGAACTCCTCGAACATTTCCCGTCGTGCCCTGTTTCAAGGGTCTGCTTTGTCTGGTGTCGCAGCGGTAGTTGCCTCGCTTCAACCGAGGCTTGAGGCTGCCGATAAGGCTTCGAGCCTGAAGGGGCGGATCAACCATTCTGTCTGTAAGTGGTGTTATCCGAAGGTGTCGCTGGAAGACATGTGTGTCGCGGCCAAAGAAATTGGTCTTTCGTCCATTGAGCTGCTGAATCCTTCGGATTTCGATACCCTAAAGAAACATAACCTGAAGTGCGCGATGGTGAATTATCCCACCACGCTTCTGAACGGCGTGAAGATCGGCGGAATCGCCAAAGCCTGGAACCGAGTGGAGCACCACGATGCGTTGGTGGAGGTGTACGAGGCGCAGATTAAGGCAACGGCGGACGCAGGGTTTACGAACCTGATTTGTTTCTCGGGCAACCGGGACGGATTGGATGACCAAAAGGGGTTGGAGAACTGCGCTGTTGGCTTAAAGCGGCTGATGGCGTTGGCCGAGAAGCATAAGGTGACGCTCTGTATGGAGCTGTTGAACAGCCGGGTAAACCATCCGGATTATATGTGTGACAAATCCGCCTGGGGCGTGGCGTTAGCGAAAGCCATCGGGTCCGAACAATTTAAGTTATTGTACGATATCTACCACATGCAAATTATGGAGGGAGACGTCATTGCGACGATTAAATCGAGCCATTCCTATTTTGCTCACTACCACACGGGTGGTGTTCCGGGGCGTCACGAGATTGACGATACACAGGAGTTGAATTACGGGGCGATTATGCGGGCGATTGTGGATGTGGGGTATAAGGGACACGTCGGGCAGGAGTTTATTCCGGCGCGTCCGGAGCCGCTTGTGTCGCTTCGGGAGGCGGTTGGAGTTTGCGATGTATAGTGGTCAGGGATGGTGAGGGGGCGAGAAGGGAGGCAAGCTTTGCTCCGAAACCACGGGGCGTTGGGCGTTTTCCTAGTGAGTTTCTGAGAAGGACGCTGTTTTTCGTGAGGCGGAAAATCGCGATTTGGAAGTGGAGCCCGAGGGTTACGCCCGGGTCTTCGAGTGAAATTTGGAAGGAATAGGGCGCGTCTTGTGAGACCGGTATCTCAGGGTTCTTCTAAGAAACAGTTTTGAGCGGAGTTCCCTTTAAGCAAACGAGATCCCCCCTTCCATTCATGAACTACTCTTTACTGGCTCCTATTGTATTGTTGTCTGCTGGGCTTTTACGTGCCGAGGAAGCGACTTCTGCTGGCGTGGTCGAGTTATTCAACGGGCGAGATGTTTCTGGGTGGCAGGCTCCACGTGGGACGTGGTCGGTTGTGAAGGATGTGAGCCTCGATTCGGCCGACCCGAAGGCGTTGGTGGCGATTCCTGGCGAGGGGGTTCTTTTAAATACAGTGTCGGGCAAAGCTGTAGATTTTAAAACGGAGCGTGAATTTGGAGATGCGCAGATTCATGTGGAGTTCTGTGTAGCTAAAGACTCAAACTCAGGGGTGTATGTGCAGGGGCGGTATGAAGTCCAAATTTTGGACAGCTATGGGAAAGCGAATATTGACGTGCACGATTGTGCTGCGATTTACGAGCGCTGGGACGATGCGGGGAAACGAGGGTTTGAAGGATCTGTTCCGTTGGTGAACGCGGCTAAGCCTCCGGGTGAATGGCAGGCCTATGACATTACGTTTTTGGCCCCGAGGTTTGATGCTGAGGGGAAAAAGATTCAGAACGCCAAGTTCGTAAAGGTACTGCACAACGGACAGGTGGTTCATGAAAATGTGGAGGTGACCGGCCCAACTCGGGGAGGAGGTCGGGAGGAGGCGGCTTTGGGGCCGATACGATTACAGGGAGATCATGGGCCTGTAGCTTTCCGGAATTTGAAAGTGACGAGTTTATCGGCTCGTTGATCGCTCATAGGTGTAGGCGCGGAAGTAGCGGTGGTGGTAGCAGTGAGTCATAAAAGGGTGGTATTTGGGAATTTCAGTAGGTGGCCGGTGATGGGAGTGTTTATTCTGAAACCCACTCCAACTGTTCATCCAATATTTCACCGGTGTAGCGATCTAGTGCGACGTGTAGCCAGACCCTGTTTTCTGCTTCGACCAGAAATTCAGCGCCGTTACTGGCGGATCCTGGGTACTTGCCGGTTTGTACGATGAGATCCACCATGAGATTCCAGACTCGTACTTGTCCGCAATCCACTAGCGCTCTAATGACACTTTCCCTTCGTCGCTGGATTGCCAAATCTTCCGGTTCTTGGAACACCGTGTTTAATGTGTCGCAGAAGCCACTAAAACTCCAAGGCCCGGCGTCTGGGCGGCCCGGCGGAATGGTGTAGGTGTAGAAGGGGGTCGTCGAACAGAGGCCAGGCTCAGGAGGAGAATCGACGAAGTTTTTCCCGAGAGGGCGGCTGACAAGTTCGCTCAGGTTGGTGAGCGGCCCCTGCCAAGCTTCGGGGCCGTGCGTGTATCGTTCTAAGGCCCTTGCACCCTGTTCGGCGTCAGCGGATTCGGCTAATACGTTTTCCGCATGGAGCTCGTCTTTAAGCGCTCCTGCCAACAACGCTTTTAATACTGGGATCTGAGGTGTGTTTAAATTGACTTTACCGGCTACCAAAGGGGTTTCGCCGACGGCTTCGTTGACGGTGAATACATCCAGCAATGCGGCGTCTCCACTTTCAGGAGTGAAAAAATCGATGTGTTTCCAAGGAGTACCTCGGAACGCATATCCCATTTCTGCAACGGAGCGAAACGGTCGGTTGAGAATGATTGGTCGGCTTTGTCGTCCCGTGTCTTTTGCAGATTGCGATTGTGGGTTGCCGTAGTCTTCCTGGTCTGGTGCGATTGTTTTGGCCGATTTAATGATACTGGCGTCGCTGTAGGCTCCTGTGGCGCGCCTGACGATGTCGTCCGGGTCAGCGTAATACTGGTGGAGTGGAGTCGCTGTATTTTCTGAGAGCCATCCCGGTCGGAAGATGGTGGGGTTTCCTGCTTGGCCTCCCGGATACCACGGAGTGCGTGCGAAGCGTGGTGGTTCGATGGGAGGCAGGTTTTTGCGAAGGGTGCCGGATGCGATGAGTTTGGTTTGCGGTGAGTTCCATATTAGGTTTGGAAACCATCCGATGAGTTTGGGATCGGTAAGGCTATTCGAGTACCCACCCGGTACCATCAGAGTGGCTGTTTGAGCTGGAGGGGAGTTGAGCGGTCGCAAGGTACAGCTTTTTTGATGAATGGGACCAAAAGTAGGAAGTATCGGGCCGGATACACTTCCGTCGGGGCTCGGCAATGAGTCTACCCACCGATCTGCAAGAATGCTGCTGCTCCAGTCGGGTAAAATGCCAGAGTAGGCAAACCCCACGAATGCGGGTGTTACCGGGTGTCCAAAACGAGCGGTTCGCGGATCGTATGCACTTACCAGAGGGTGTCCGTAACCGAGCTCGGAGGTTGGATGCGGAAGTTTGGGTGTTACAACTGGAGTGTGCGACCAAGGAATAGGTGTGGAGCGTTGGTGATTGTCGAGGCAGTACCAAGCGTTCCCTGAACCGTCGGGATCGTTGGCGTGTTGTTTAAAGTCGAAGCGCGAGGTGAAATCACCTTCACATTGGATGTAGCGTTCGTCGTACGTTTGCCATTTTCCTTCCTGCGTTTGGTATTGGAGGCGGATGGTCAGAAGGGTGGGCTGAATATTGATGGTGTTTGCTGGGACCTGGAAAAATCGCCAGAGACTGACTCTCGGGTTTTTGAGATGTGCAGGCGTATACCAACCGGTTCCTGTTCCGAGAATGGTTGATGGAGGCCGAATAGCGTCGCCCGGGTATTGGAAGCTTCCCATAAACCCAGTTTTTTCCCGAGGCCCGCGGTTGGGGTCCCATCCGTATTGATCGGCAGGGGTATCGATGCCGTCGGAATCGATGAGTTTGGCTGCCATGATCCATGTTGTTGGCCGTTCTCCCATAGGGAACCCTACCCAAGTTTGTGCGTTTCCCCCTGAGGAGGTGCCGGCTTCTGTGATGTAGCCCTTGTTTTTGCCTTTAAAACTTTGGCTTAAAAACCAGTGTTTGGCTCCTGTTTTAAGATCAGAGCCGACTGGATGCCCCGGTTTACACAGAGTCGTCGGCTCACGAAACAATGAGCGGTTGGGAACTTGAAAAAGAAGTTCGGTACCACGGGTGTCGACTTCGACTTGGGATGATTCAAATTGAAATGTCTGAACGGGAGCATTTTGTTCCCCTAACGCGAAAAATCTTGAGGCTACGGGGCTGGAGTGGATGCCCTGAAAATAACGATCTACATGAAATTGATCGGATGGCTCGGAGGGCATCGCGTTGGACTCGGCTTCCACGGGGAGACGAAAAAATGGATAACACTGAATCGCGTAGAGGTCTTTCGACGGAGGAAAGTTGTTCCAAAAATTACTGTAGATATCGGGCCAAAATCCCCGCGAAGGAGCCAGTTCGTTCGAGATACTTGCTGAACCGGAAGAAGATGGCCATTTGTTTGAAAAGAATAAAGAGGCCGGCTGATTTGGGGCAGGAATAGCTGCAAACGCGACGTTTGGACGAATTTTGAATCTGCCTTCGTTTTGCCAGGCCGAAGAGCCGATCGGGTAGTAGCCCTCAGGATCTTCACTGCAGGCAATGCAGCGGAATTGGGTTGGGGGTGGCACCGAGGATCCTGAACCTAGCTGGGAGTGCGGATTCCAAAGCTCTGGCAGCGCAAGCACCGATGTTGTGCCGCAATGGTAGTTCTTGTAAGCGGACAAATCGGTCGTGATTTCGATGGGATGCCCAGACGGAAGTGGAGGAATGGGGAGATCGTCGGCATTTGGAACGCCGGCTAGATGTAAGCGATAAAAGTACGGAAGATCCTCGATTCCCCGCACGATATCTTCCTTTGGAGTCGACTGTGGGGAGTCTGTGCTCGTTGATGGAATGCTCAGTAAGGTGGGGAAGCTGTCGGGATCGTATTGGTCGATTATGTTTGCGCCGATCTGGAAAACCTGGAGATCGAGAGAGCGATCTTTGCGCTGTTGGAATGATGCGGAGTCATTCGGAGTACATGGGGCGCTTGCTGTGTGTGGGTGGTCTATGGCTGCTGCTTTTCCCAAAGAGCCTGCAGAAATCGACGCTTTAAGGAGTTCAAAGAAGTTGGGCTCCCGGTTTGCGTCTCTTACCCGGTCGAGTGTTGCAATGATCGTCTTGTTTTCAGGGATTCTACTCAGGTGAAGCTTATGCTCATATTCCCAAACTTCGCGGATTCGATCCCATCGTAGCCCGAAGGCCGTGTAGATTGCTTCTGCGGTGCCGTCCTCGTTATGTTGGATATGGTTCTTTGGAAGCTCACAGCTCGGGCCCTTGGCGGTGATCCAGCGCAGGCGGGAGAGTGGAAATTTCGATTTTACGAGCGCTTCACACGGGGTACTCAGATGTCCGGACGAACGCAGAAATGGACTCTGGGCGCGGATACTCAGAAATGCGGGATTGATGAGGTCTTCCTGGCTAGCGCTATCGTTCCCTCCTCGATAATTGGCCCCTAGGAGCAAGTCTTTTGGCGTGGTATATTCGGAAGTCGGCAAGTCGCCGATGCCAGCGGGAGGGACTATACGCGGTCGAAATTCTGTTTGGTTGGTAGCCGATAACTTTGGGTTTACTGACGGTTGTTCGAGACTGCGCGAGAAATGATTCAAATACTGTAGGCTATCTGTCAGCGCTTCCTTTTCACGGGGGGTGGAACCCAAGGATGAGACGAGATCTATGAGAGCGGCACGGCTTACGATGGCCCGGTTAGTAACCGGAACTTTGTGTGAATACTTGAGTGGGTGAATATGTGCCGTGCGGAGGAAGCCTTGATTGATTGGGCCGCAGAATAAGAAATTGAGATAACGGTTACCGAAAGGCGGGGCGTCATGCTGGGTGAGCGTTCCGGCATTTCTCCAGTTCACGAGTGAGGCGATGTGTGACTCCCGAAACCCAATTTGGGATAGGTCAGCCAGGCCGCATGATCCTCGTCGCGAAGCCTCAACTCTCTGAACAGAGTCCTGGGTGAATCCGGCAACGTTGAGATCCAGGAGTCCACCGGTATTGAATATTTGATACGCGAAACGATGGCGCACAGAGGAATCGGTCTGAGGACTCCACCGGTTGCCAATACTCCAAGCGGTTGGTGTATCACCGTTTCGTTGTAGTAAAATCCAGTCAGGAGGCATCCAATCCCATTCGTTTGGACTGTAGGAGGGCCCAGTGTTTTTGTAGGCACCGGTTTGCGCTGGGGAATTGAAAATTCCGTGAGAAGCGGGAGTTAGGTCGTCGAACGAGGTTGCCTGTTTTCGGGGTAGTAACCCCGAGCGATTCCAGCGTTTTGCGGAGACAAAACGACCGTTCAGTGAGGGCGTTGTCGTTTGGACATTGGTGGCTCGGGTAGCAGCTGGGTAAAGATCCGAGTTCGGGTACATTCGGTGGTTGGCAGAAAAATTCTCGCCGGGGAACGATGGGACTCCGAATGCGCTTTGTTTAATGAGATTAAGAGGCGGTGAAGCGGTTTTTGCGGACAAGGAAGACACAAAACTCCAACGAGTTGCGGGGTATAAGATTGGGGATTCTTTTGTGTCAGAATACCCGGAGCTGTTGGGGTCCTGTGATCCTGCGAGTATTTCGTGATGCAGATCCTTCAGGATGAGTTGAACCACAAACGGGACAGTTTGGGCGGACTGTTGAGCCGCTGTATCCGCACTTGCAGCAGTGTTTTCAGCGCATGCGAGTGACAGAAAAGCCACCAGCACAGCAGATAAAATGCTGATGCAGGCCAGCGTCAGGAGGAGGGCTGCCCCCTGTGTTCGTATGTGTGCAGCGCCATGAGGAGGAGCGGTATCTTTTTGTGTTCCTTTTTTAGACCCGGTTTTGACGGCGTTACTCTGAGTGTAAAACTCGAGCGGGATGCGCAGGTCACTTTTGCGTCGTCGCCTCAAACAAAAAACACGACTTCCCTGTGGAGTATTCCATCCTCCTCGAAGTTTCCAAATCGAGCCCATACAAACGATACGGTTTTGCGGGGCGGATTGGTTTGTTGCTTATGAGGTTTTTTGTGGGACTTGTGGTGTATCGGAGTCTTCTTTAGTGCGCCGTGTTGACCAATTTTTTGGGGAGATCGACCTGTAAACGATTCGTGCGAAGCCTGATTGAAGGTGAATCGTGAGGAAGAGCTATTGGATGGGGATGGGTATAGCTCTGATGGGGTGCATAACGGTTGAGTGATTTTACGTTTCATAAATACGGTTTGTTCGCGAAGGAGAGGCTTTGCCTTGGTTAGGAAATTGGTATGAAAGGAGGATGTCTTTCCCCCGAACTTGCATGCTGGTTTTGACTGCCCTGACGACTCCTGTGTTTGCAGCTCCAAAAGCTGAATCATTGTCAACCCCTCGCGAAGCATCTCAGAGTGATCCAGGGGCCCCGTCTGGCGGTGCAGGAGCGAAGGTGGGGAGTGCAGTAAGCGTCAAACCTGCGAGTTCTGCGTCGGTGCCGAAGGGGCGTCAGGTTGCTTTAAAGATGGCTGAGGGGTTGCGATTTGATCCGCCGAGGTTTGAAGCGAAGCCTGGTGAGTTCCTCTCTGTTCAGGTGGAAAACGTGGATCCGTCGCATTTGGCGCACAATCTGGTGATCGTGAAACCTGGTCAGGTGCAGGAGATAGTACAGTTGGCCATGGGGATGGGAGAGTCTGGCCCGGCAAAGGCATTTGTGCCGACACACCCGGCGATCCTTGCTGCGAGTTCGACCGTGGTAGATCCGGAAAAGAAGCTTCAAGTGAAGTTTAAGGTGCCTGATGAGCCCGGGGTATATGGATATGTATGTACGGTCCCAGGGCACGGCATGGTGATGTTTGGGGCGATGTACGTGGGTGTGCCAATGCCACCTCTGGCTAAGGATCCGAATATTCCACAGATGAATTTGGAGAAGGGGTTGGCGGGAGGGGGGCGTCGGCCGTTTGTTCAGAGAATGTTCCTCCCGAATTCCGGGCCTGCTGCGATTGCTGTGGCTTTGACAGGGAACCAGAATTTTTGTTTCGACGCAGGGAGTTGTTATGTCCGGTATGCTTGGGAGGGGCCGTTTTTAGATGCTGGCGCACATTGGCGAGGCAACGGAAATGCGTTGGCGGAGCTGGGTGATTCTCCTTGGTGGAGGGCTGACGGTTTTCCAATCCGTCTTGGGGATGGTAAGGCAGGAGACTCAAAAGGAGGAGTGGGAAAGGGTGGCGTGCAAAAGGTTAAGTTTTTGGGCTACAAGCTCTTGGATGGTGTTCCTGAATTTCGGTATGAGGTGGGGAAACAGGAGGTTTTCGAGACGGTCACGTCCCATGAAAATGGATTGGTGTTTCATTTTCGCCTTCCAGGAGTTGATCAAAAGGTTGCCTTTGTAGGTGGTTCTGGAGGAGGTAAATGGGTTGGTGTTGGGGGGGAGTTTGTAAATGGAGTTCTGGAGTTGCCTGCCGACAAAGCGAGTGAGTTTTCTGTGCGGATTGAGGCGTCGGACGTGAATGCAGGAGGAGAAAAGAAATCGCCTACCGGCGCGACTGAGCATCCTCACAAAACAACGGTTACCCCTTAATCCCCCCAATAATATGAATACGCTTTTATCGAAACTGACCCTCGGGGCATTGCTAGCGAGTTGCGGAATGTCTTTTGCTCAAACCGCAAAGGAGTCAAACGGGGAGCCTGAGTCTGTGACGCCGTCGGTTGACAAAAAAGGAAGATCTCCAGAGGAGCGCGATGCCGAGATGGCTAAATCTTTTGTGGTGACTGAGATCAAAGGTCCTCAAGGAGTGGATCCCCAAGTGGGAGCGGTGGCTTTGTTACCGGACGGTCGGATTGCGGTGGCCTTTCACCACGGGGAAATTGGAATTTTTGATAAGACTAAGAGTGAATGGTCGATTTTTGCGGAAGGTTTACATGAACCGTTGGGCATGATTGCCGAAAAAGATGGCAGTCTTCTCGTAATGCAAAGGCCTGAGTTGACCCGTTTACGAGACAGTGATGGGGATGGAAAAGCGGACGTTTTTGAAACGGTCTGGGATGGGTTTGGTATTACGGGGAATTACCATGAGTTTAACTTTGGTCCCCTGAAGGGGCAGGGAGACACGGTTTACGTTGGGCTGAACTTAGCGTCTGCGGGGGCCTCCATTCGTCCTGAAATTCGAGGGAAATGGCTGCCTATCGGTCTGGATAAAAAGGACTTCGCTCCAAGTTGGACAAAGAATGCGCCGGACGATTGGAAAGAGAAAAGCCAGAAGGCCGGTCGTATGTATTCCCGGGTGCCATGGCGTGGCTGGGTTATGGAGGTGGACGTGAAGACCGGAAAAGCGACTCCATTTGCCAGCGGTTTCCGTTCTCCGGACGGTCTTGGGTTTGATGCGCAAGGGAATCTGTTGGTCTCGGATAACCAAGGTGACTGGCGGGGATCTAGTGAGCTGCACGTGGTTTCGAAGGGAGGGTTTTACGGGCATCCTGCGAGTCTCCCTTGGAGAAGTGATTGGGATGGGGCAGTTCCGCTTGAGGTTTCGATGGAGCGTTTGGAACAACTTCGGACGCCTGCGGCGGTTTGGTTCCCCCATGGGACATATGCAAATTCCCCGACACAAATGGTTGTGATTCCCAAATCGCCAGCTTGGGGACCTTATGGAGGGCAAGTGGTCATTGGGGAAATGAATGTGCCTCGGCTACTGCGGGTTACTTTGCAGAAGGTGAATAATGTCTGGCAGGGGGCTTGTTACCCCTTTGTTGAAACTCGGAAATTGCGCGAGGGGTTGCATCGGTTGGCCTTTGCAGGCGATACGTTGTGGGTGGGGCGTACCCACTTGTCTTGGGCAGGGGGTGAAAATCTGTCCACCGTAGAACCTACCGGAAGCCTTCCGTTTGATCCTCTGGAAGTGCAGGTGACTGCGACTGGTTTTAAGGTCCGATTTACGAAGCCATTGGACTATCAGGCAAAAAATGCGGCGTTATGGAATATTCGCCGTTATACCTATGCCTACCACGCGGTCTATGGCTCGCCGGAGTTGGAGAAGGATTTTGTCGTACCCAGTAAAGTGACTCTGAGTGAGGATGGCCTCACTGCGGATCTGGTGATCTCAAATCTTCAGGAAAATTTTGTGTACGACTTCGATATGCGAAATCTGCGTTCGCGGGATGGTGAGTTTCTTTTGAATCAAAAGGCTGCTTATACCCTGCGTAAAAAACCCTAAGGGATGGGGTGCCCTGAGGCGTCTGCTGTTTCGAGCAGCGCCTGAAGGGTGGTGGGGCTGGATCGCTGGATTTGATCCCATGCTGGCAGAGATTCTGTAGGGGGAGGGGCTATGAGGGGGATGCAGTTTGCAAAAGCGCAAGCCATCTCGCTTTCTTCCTCAGGGGATGCAATAAGGCCGTTGATTCGGGACAATGCATCGGAGCGGCGTACCGCTTCCATGGATTCTTTGCGAAGCGCGCTCGAAACGGATTTTAGAAACGCCGGGCTCAATGCACATCCTTCGGTTTGAAGCTCTAGCAGCAGAGCGTTCCCGATCTCCGTACACATCCGGCTTAGGCTTCCGGTGGCGGGTTGATGTTTGTGATCGTAATCGCTTCCTCCGTCGACTTGGCAAACTTTGGATGCGTCGATTTGCCTGAAAATGCTCGATAACATTCCTATCTCGAGGGCCCAACCGTTACTAAATGGAAGGCGTGCGGCAAGATCCGAGCGAACCGAACATTCGCCGGACAACGGATATCGGAAGGACTGTAGGAAATCGAGGAGGGGATGGTGGCCGGCGACGTGAATCAGAGCGTGTAGGAGTGGTGACAAAAAAAGGCGACTTACGCGGCCATAAAGGCGGTCCGTGACACGACTGTAATACATTTTTGCGAAATCAAACCCGAGGTTTGGATCAGCAAGTGCAAAGGCGAGGCGAGCGAGTGAGGCGCGTTGAAAGGAGAGCACATCACAGTCTTGCAACGTGACAATGCCCTGGTTGTTGGATGCAAACAAAAGTCCTAGAGCGACCCAGACGTTGAGCCCTTTTCCACTCGGTAGTTGAGCGGGCTGTAATCCGACTCCTTGGGCGAGAATACGAGTTAGGTCTGGTGTATCCGTTTGGAAAACGAGGTGACGTGTGTTCGGTAGAGATGTTTTAAAAAAAGCACGTACCTCCGGGAGTTTGGAGGGGGGCAGACCGTTGATGGGAATCAGAAGCTGACGAAGCCAAGGTGCGTGGGCCAAGTCGCGACAGATGGGGGCGAGGGCGGGACCGCGAAGGTCAGGAGCGTGGCACGGAAGGATGATCGTAACAGGAGAGGCTTCGGATAATGGAGGAAGCCACACGCGATCGAGTTCGTCGAGGTGGGCGGTATTCAGCCTTTGGAGTGTGCAGACAACCCCGTTTTGGGTGAAGTCGCTCATAGCGTGTTAATCGGGCCTAGGCGTGAGTCTACGGCTGCGCAGAGGGAGTGGAATCGTCTTCCTCAGAATCGTCTTCGATATCGCGTTTCATTTCGCGGGAAAGGAACGGTCTAAAGAACCCGTAAAACAAGTAGGTGATAAAGATCACCGCGGGCATCCATTCCAAGTTAATCGCAGTGATTGCGACTACGATCAAAATGGCGATGAATTTAGGGAGGGAGCGAGTTGATCTCCAAGAAAAACCCTTGAAACTCGGGTATTTAAACTTGCTGAACATCATCCATGCAAGGAAGAGCATCAGGGGAGGTAACACCCAGCGTCCGGGGCCAAGCTGACGGTCGTGTTCGTCCAGCCAAAGCATAAACAGCGTCAGCGAAGCGATCATACCCGCAGCTGCCGGAATAGGGAATCCGGTGAACTCTCGATTAGCCGCAACGGAATCGGCGGCGGCGAGGCAGTTAAATCGAGCCAGACGGAGGGCTCCGCAGACTAGATAAATTGCGGCAATGATGCCTCCAAACTTTGGAAATTCGAAAAGAACGATTTTATAGACCATGAGGGCCGGAGCGACCCCGAAGGAGACGATATCGGCTAGGGAATCGAATTCGCGTCCGAAGGGACTTTCGTGTCCACCTAATCGGGCGAGGCGTCCATCGAGTAAATCGAAGATACAGGAAGCGAGAATGAGCCAGATGGCGTAGTGGATTTGCAAACTTGCGTCGGCAAGTTGGGTTCCTCCCGTGCCCGCAAAGATCATCGCGCTTTCGACGATTTTCAGGGAGGCCGCAAATCCGCAAAGGAGGTTGCCTGCCGTCATTAGGTTGGGCAGGAGATAGATTTTAGGGCCGTTGTCCTCGCTCATGGAATGGGGAGATTACTGGAAGGTTGGGGCTTCTTAATGTTCTAGCGAAGAGATGCTGGGACGGAGTCTGATTTTTCAGCGCACAACGCGATTTGGCTCGGAAATAGTGGCTGCAAATAGAACCACGGAGATCGATATTATCACGAAACGAAAATCGACGAACAGATGGGTTCCGAAGCTAAGGGGAAGGAGTAAGACAAGCATCCTGAAAATCGAGAGGCTCTCCCTTAGAGTCTGAAAACGCATGGGGTAGTCTACTCGTGAGCGGGGGAATGGGGTCAAGCGGTTTGGGGCAGATAGAAGATCAATACGTAATATTACAGGGGGTTTTAGATTTGGTTGCTGTAGTATGTAACGCCGTTGTTGAGTTTTTACGCAGATGACTGATGCTTTCTCCCCACGATTATGAACTACCGATCCCTGTGTGCTCTGGCTGGAGCTGTGACTTTGTTCGGCCCTGTCGCCATCGCCGCGCCGCCTGCGGCTCGTATTGATGTGAGTCAATTTCCGAAGGAAACGAAATTGGTTGAGCAGGTTGTGGTTCCTGTTCCAAGTGAAGTTTTTGCGGTGTTGGACAAGCTTGGTAAACCGAATTGGTCTGAAGTGTTAAGACCCTTGAAGGGGGTTGCGACTCCGGCGGGAGGAAAGGAACAGATATCGATGATGCTCGGAAGTATTATAGCCGAGGGATTTATTGCCGTGGAGGCGGAGAACACGGAGGAAGTAAAGCATATCGGTAACAGTGTGCGATCGTTAGCCAAGGCGATCGGAGTTGAGAAAGCTGTGAATCGACGTGCGAACTCGATTGTCGAATATGCGGACAAACATCGCTGGGCCGAGGTGAGAAAGGAGCTGGATCTGGCTTTAAAGGACGTACGTGAAGCGATGTTGGAACTAGACAACGAACCGCTGGCGCAGTTGGTGAGCTTGGGAGGATGGTTGCGCGGGACTGAAGCGTTGTGTCAGGTTGTTTCCAAGGAGTTTACGAAGGACGGTGCAGAGTTGTTGCATCAGCCCGTTTTAATCGAGCATTTCGATCGCAGGATCTCGACGATGCCCGAGCGTTCGGCGAAAGATGCTCTGGTAGTGAAGGTCCAGAATGGATTGCGCGATATTCGGCCGTTGATGGGAACATCCGACGGAACTGCCATCTCCGAGAAAACGGTCAAAGATATTGGGGGAATCTGCGGAAAATTAGTGTCGGCGATACAATCGAAATCGCGCTAACCTGATTGGAGAAATTTTTGTGAAACGGATTTTATTTTCGACGGCTTCCGCATTGGCGCTTTTGTTGGTTGGTGTTACCGCAAAAGGGACCATTGATGATGCTCTTTCATTTGCGCTCGAGGCAGCTATTCCAGCGGTGAAAGAAGGGTTTACTGTGCGAGAAGAGTATTGGGGGGGAGATTTGCCTTCAAAGCAACCGAAGCCCATTGCACATCAGTTGTTTAAGGGGAACGAGTATTGGTTCTGGATGGGCACTGATGTCAAAGGCGCAAAGATTTCGGTCCATGTTTACGATAACACGGGGAAGTTGGCTGAAGACGATTGCTGGCAGAAGGGGCAGAAGGCTGCAGCTCATATAAAGCCAAAGCGGACTGGGACTTATTATTTGTTGGTGGAAGTCGAGAAGTCCTTCGAGGAAAGGACAACCTGGTCACTAGCGTACGGGTTCCGATAAGGGAAGCTAGGGGCCTACAACGAAAAAAGTTTAGACCCCACTGCGACTTTCCTGACACGTATGACTGAAGTTGAGACGTTGCAGTTCGAGAGCGCTCGAGTTTTACAGGCGCTTTACGGTAATGACCTTAGCCTGCTCAAGGTTCTGGAACAGGCGCTTTCAGTTCGGGTAACTACTCGAGAGGGATGGTTACGAGTGGAGGGGCAGGGTGCGAACGTTCTCCAGGTTCGGCGTCTTTTTCAACAACTTGAAAAAGCACGGCAAAATGGAGTTTCGATTCGGCGGCAGGAGTTCCAGTACGCTTTACGAGCGGTGATGGAGCCGGATTCGACAGGTTTGGATGAGTTGAGTGCGGCTCGGCTTCAAGTTTCTCCGAGGCGTGCTGCGGTGACGCCTAAAACCGAAGGCCAAAAGGAGTATCTGCAATCGATTCAGAGTCATGACATCGTGTTTGGAGTGGGCCCTGCGGGAACGGGGAAAACGTATTTGGCGATGGCGATGGCGGTTGCTGCGCTGAAACAGGATCGGGTCGCACGGATTGTTTTGACTCGACCGGCAGTAGAGGCGGGAGAAGCGTTGGGATTTCTTCCCGGTGATCTGAAGGAAAAGATTATGCCGTATTTGCGTCCTTTGTATGACGCGCTGCAAGACATGTTGGACCCGGAGGAGTTGCAGCGGTGCATGGAGCGCAACGTGATTGAAATTGCTCCGCTTGCCTATATGCGGGGGCGGACTTTGGCGCGTTCGTTTATCGTTTTGGATGAGGCCCAAAACACCACGGCGGAGCAGATGTTTATGTTTTTGACTCGATTAGGGTTGGACTCGAAATGTGTGATAACGGGCGATCCTACACAGATCGATTTGCCACCTAATCGGCGATCCGGGTTAATTGAGGCACTTCAAGCGTTGAAAGAGGTACCGGGCGTCGGATTTTGTCGGTTTGCGGAAAAGGATGTTGTGAGGCATGAATTAGTCGCTTCGATTATTCGGGCTTACCGAAAGCATCGAGGTACAGGAGAAGCCCCCGAATCCCGTTAACTAAAAAAATCCCTAGTGACGAATTTTTTTGCCAGACAACGACTGATTCGACGGGGGCTTGCTTCCGGGAAGCTTCGTCGTCGGTTGACCCAGAGGGAATGGGTGGAGACATTACGTCACGGTCTGTGGGCAAAACTGCTGCTCATTATTTTGGTGGCGCTAAGTTTGTCTGGGATGGTTGCGTTTGGCGCGGGAGGGTGGGTGCCTGAGCGTCTAATTGTGGGATTGCTCATCTACGGTTTGGCGCTGGCTTTGCTTTGGTTAAATCACCCTAAAATTTGGGCTGACAACTCTCGTCTGCTTCTGATTTTTGGAACCTTGGTCTGTCATCTCGAGATCGTTCGTTGGGTTGTCTGTAATTCCCTCGAATCCGCTAGTGTTGGTGGGGCTGATTGGAGTGCGTTAGATAGGAAAATGTTTTGGGGGTTAGCTGTCCCGTATGCGCTGGGGCCGCTCCTCGTATCGGTTTTGCTGGGACAGCGGATAGCGATTGTGGTGACGATTTTTGCGAGTCTGTTGGGGGCGATGCTGAATGGCGGGATGGATTCGCGATTCCTGACGATCAGCATGCTGTGTGGTTTTGTTGGGGCGTTAATGACTCGTCAGGTTCGAAAGCGTTCGGACCTTATTAAGGCGGGGCTCGCGGTTGGTGGGACTACATGGTTGCTTTCCTTGGTTATGGGGTTTTTGGGACCGGTTTTGTGGGAGAATCTTCCATTAACGCACTGGCGAATGATTGGGTGGCAAAGTGCCGCGGCGATTGGAAGTGGGGTTGGTGCTGCGCTTTTGGTTTCGGCTTTGTTGCCTGTGGTAGAAGGGCTTTTCCGAATCACGACATCGATTACCTGGCTTGAGTTGGCTGATCTGAACCATCCGCTTTTAAAGCGTATGACGATTGAGGCTCCGGGCACTTATCATCACAGTTTAATTGTGGCCCATTTAGCCGAGGCGGCCGCTGAGGCAGTAGGAGCGAATGCCGGAATGGTTCGAGTGTGTTCTTATTTTCACGATATCGGTAAACTCGTGAAGCCTGAGTATTTTGTGGAGAATGCCAGGCACGGTCGTAATGCCCATGAAGATTTGGCACCGACTATGAGTGCGCTTGTGATTATTGCGCACGTAAAGGAAGGGGTAGATTTGGCGTTAAAGCATCGTCTTAATCGAGAGATTATCGATGTGATTCAACAACATCATGGGAACTCTCTGGTGTATTACTTCTACAACCGTGCGCTTAAGCAGATTGAAGAAGCTCGGGCGAGCCGTACGGACGGATATGAAGAAGACTTACCGGAGGTTCGCGAAGAGTCATTCCGGTACCCTGGACCACGACCTCAGAGCCGTGAATGTGCAATTATCAGTCTCGCGGATACAATAGAAAGTGCATCGCGGACACTTGAGAAAGTGACTCCGCATAAGATTGATCAACTTGTAGATGATCTGATGCAACGCAGGTTAATAGACGGACAACTTAAGGAATGCGATCTCACGATGTGTGAGCTTGAGGAAGTTGCAGAAAGCTTTAAGCGTACTTTGCGTAATATGCTACATAGTCGAATTGCTTATCCCAAGCCGCCGGAAAAGAAGGAACCAAAGATAGGGTCTTCTATTCGGCATGGTATTTCTGCGAATGTGAATGCGTAAAACGCTCTGATATGAAAGATTTAGCGACCGGATTACCCGAGTTAATTGTCCAAAACCGTCAACGGATGGTCCCTGTTAACCTCGGCTGGTTGCGTAAAGTGGCTGCGTTTGCCCTTCCGTTGTGCGCGGAACACTCTGCTGACGGCCTTTTTACCCTGAAGGAACTGGACGAGGTCGTGGTTACGATTGTGAGTGATAAACGAATCGCTGAAATCCACATGGATTTTATGGGGATTCCAGGTGCAACGGATGTGATTACGTTTCAGCACGGTGAGGTTGTGATAAGTGCTGAAACAGCATTGCGTTATGCAAAGGAGAATGGGCAGTTACCTATGGCAGAGCTGGCTCTTTATATGGTTCATGGGTTCCTTCACCTGAACGCACATGAAGACGGAACGGAGCTGCAGCGTACCCGAATGCATGCCGTTCAGGATGTTATTTGGCGTCAGGCTCTAGACGCTCTGCCTGTCTGATCTCGGGCTCTTTTCGGAAATCAATCTCGCTCTGAAAAAGGGCCTTTATTCAATGACGACCTGCATGCCTGGGGTTATCTGTCTTGAAAGGCGAATGATGTCCCAATTCGCTACCCGCATGCAGCCGTGACTGGATGCCCGCCCGATGGTTTCCGGTTGATTGGTGCCATGAATACCGATGCCCGGTTTACTCAATGCGCACCACACGACACCGACGGGGTTATTTGGGCCGGACGGGAGCATGAAAAAGGTTTCGGTTCTTACGCCGTGATTTAGAACACCTTCGTCCCAACGGAAGGTCGGCATAGAAGTAATCCCCACAATGCGCCATTTTCCGGGAGGTGTTGGCAGGGTGTCCGAGCCAGGGGTAATCGGAAACGCTGCAACCAGTTTGTTGTTTTCCTTCAGGCGAAGGGTGCGTTCTTTTCGGCTGATCTCGATTTGTCGGGGCTTGAAGTCGGGAATCTCTGGTAGATTCGCAACGCTTCTAACGTCCTCAATTTGAAATGGTTCAACATCTGGAACCTTGATTGTCATGTCGGGGGCAAGGTTCTCGAGATTGATTTCGGGGTTGAGCAATGCCAGCAGCTCAGCCGAGCTGTGGAAGCGTTCTGAAATAAATTCCAGCAGGGTGCTATACGGCAGGTAGTTCTTTTTGGCTTGGTCTACTGGTTTTGAAGGCAGATCCCCAACGAATTTCTTATCGTCAGCGCGGACTGTATAAGTCGTGTAAAGCGGTGAGTCCTTTGTGATTCCGAGGTTGTCGGGTTTCCCGGTCACCTCCAGTCCGTGGGCTTCCTGGTAAAAGGTAACGGCTTTGTTGGTGAATTCTCCGGGCAGACCGTCAATTTTTCCCGGACCAAAAAGTGCACGATCTAGAAAAACCTGGAGACGTACCGTTTCTTCGCGCTCGCGAAGGCTTACGATTTTTTGGGGACTTTGAGCCATTCCGGAGATGCTCGACATCCACAAGATGAAGCATCCGTTACGAAGCAGGTGGGAAAGGTGCATGAGGTTGGGGAAATCGGGTTGGCGCACGCCGCTGTGCAGGTAAGATCCTACATCACTCTGCGAGCAGTTACCTCCTATGAATCAACGAACCCTACGTATTGCGCAAGTTTCCCCACTCTGGACCCGCATTCCGCCGGTGAATTATGGAGGTATTGAGCTGCTTTTGAAGCTGATGGTGGATGAATTGGTGGAACTCGGACATGACGTGACTCTTTTTGGCACGGGAGATTGTCTCACAAAAGGGAAGCTACATTCTGTGGCGGATGCCTGTTTGACCGACCTGATGGCTCGTGGAGAAGCTTACGCGTTTGAGCACTACGCAAATGCCGCGGTCAGTGAGGCGCTCGCTCGTTCCCAGGAGTTTGACGTGATCCATTATCATTTGACCCCAGGATGGTTGCCTCTTGCGGCGCTTTCAAAATGCGCCTCGTTGTTTACCCTCCATACTTGTGCTGTTCTAGATGACGAATGGGCCTTTAGACGTTATCCGGATGTGGAGGTCGCTGCGATCAGCCATTTTCAGGTGAAAGACACAGAACAACGGTTGGGGCGGAAGTTTCCGGTCGTTTATAACGGATGCGATTTCGGCGCCTACGAACCGTCTTTTGAGCCGGGGAAACACTTGGCGTTTTTAGGAAGAATGAGTCATGCGAAAAATCCGAAGGGAGCTGTCGAAATTGCTCTAAAACTCGGACTCCCTCTGATTCTGGCTGGGCAACCGCAAAACGGTGAGGAACAGCGTTATTTTGCGGAAGAAGTCATGCCGCTGGTGGATGGGACCCAGATCCGCTGGGTTGGTCCTGTAAACCACGAACAAAAAGCAGAACTGCTTCGGAACGCTTCCGCACTTCTTTTCCCTATCCAATGGGATGAACCTTTCGGGTTAGTGATGATCGAGGCTATGGCCTGCGGAACTCCTGTCGTCGGGGTGAAACGCGGTTCAGTGGGTGAAGTCATTACTCCTGGTGTCACAGGTTACACCGCAGATAGTCCAGAGGGGTTAGTCTCGCTCGTGGAAGACGCTTTGAAGCTGGATCGTCGGCAAGTTCGAAGTGTAGCGGAAGCCCAGTTTGGATTTCGTCGGATGGTGCAAGGGTACGTCGACCTCTATCGCAATTTGATAGAGCGTCGCGCGAGGAAGTGAAATCGGAGAGACTACGGCCTCCGATGACGTGTTGCTGAGATCTGCTTCTGATCGATGGAAACCTGTGACTTAGCCCGATACGAACTTAGCGAAATAGGTAAAGCGACGCGCAGACGCCTAAAAGCAAAGTGATACTCACGAGAGCGTTAATTTGGAAAAATGCCTGGTTAACTTTTCCAGGATCCGGGCTCTTGGCCAGACGGTGTTCCCAGATGAGGGCGAGGGCTGAAATTCCAGTGGCCGCCCAGTAAGCGGGACCAAGAGCCGTGACCTTTCCAAAGGTCGCAAAGCATAGGATAGCAACAATATGCAATCCCTTTGCTAAAGTCAGGCTGGCTGGGATGCCATAACGTGAGGGAAAGCTAAATAACCCTTTCTTTCGGTCAAATTCGGTATCCAGAGTCGAGTAAATGAGGTCGAAACCAAACGTCCAGGTAATGACGGCTGCGGCTAAGAAAAACGGCTCCGGGGACGAAAATAGCGAACCTCGAACCGCAGCCCAGGCTCCGAGAGGGGCGACTCCCAGTGCGATTCCAAGGAAGAGATGGGAAAATGCGGTAAAGCGCTTTGTGAGAGAGTAGAAAAAAATGATGGCCAACATCAGGGGGCTAAACCGGAAACAAAACGGATTCAGTTCCCAAGATGCCGCGATGGCAATCAGGCTGGATGACACTAGAACAATCCAGCCTTGGCGTTTTGTGATCAGCTGATGCCTGTCGATTGTGCGTGGGTTCTCCTTGTCCAGCTCCCAATCCATGAGCCGGTTAAAACACATGGCGGCTGTCCGGGCGGCAATCATGCAAACTAATATCCAGCCTAAGATGAGGAGAGAAACGCGTCCATTTCCCGCTACGAGCATCGAAATCAGCGCGAAAGGGAGAGCGAAAACGGTGTGCGAAAAGCGCACAAATGCACCAAGACGCCACAGAAAGGATGGCCGGTGTGAATCGGAAAACGTCATTAAAGAGAAGCGCGGAGGCTTGGGATACTTGCGAACTAGCGTTATCCTAGGTGTTCGTTCCTTTGGAGATCTCTTTTAATGTGGCGTCACAAATCAGTTTGTCGATATCGAGCAGCGTCTTGATGTGTCCCTTAAGCTTTGCGATACCACGAATGTAATCCTTAGCGATACTCGATCCGAAGTGCGGGACTGGATCGATATCGCTTCCGCTCACAGTTACGACCTCTTCCACGGAATCGACAATCATTCCAAGGTGAGCGGTTTTGCCCTCCGCGGATTGAAGGCCCACTACAATAATACACGCGAGTTCGGAGTCTTCTGCTGGTAATTGCAGTCTGATTCTGAGGTCCAGAATGGGGATAATCTTCCCCCTGAGATTGAGCACGCCCTTCAGATATTCGGGCATGTTCGGAACGGACGTAATGGGCTGGAGTCGGATGATTTCGCTGACTTTAAGAATCGGGATTCCGTAACACTCGGGACCTAATACAAAGGTTAAATACTTTCCTGAAAGAGTTGTAAGATCTTTTTGGGGAGAGGCTTCCTTGTGCATTTTTGTGGGTTTGGGATGCGCGTTTCAAAAATCGGATAAAGATTTTACGCATTGGCGTGAATGGGAATCAACCGGGATCGTGGACGCCTTATAGAGGCCTCGGTGGAGCCTCAGTGTGCTACATCCGTAATGGCTCTGAGAGGCGATTGTTTGGGTATTAGGTGGAACTGGTGAAACTCGAGGATCGGGTTGCGTTGCTGCAATCGGCACAGGGGCCGTCGGCAAATGAGTTCCTAAACTTAAAACAAAGAGGAGTGGAGTTATGGATTGGTCACGGGAGAGTCATTTTGAAAAAAGCGCGCACCATTTGGGCGAAAAACGCAGAGACACACAGCACTTGTTGCTCGGCGCAATTGTAGCCTGTGGGCTAATTGTGGTTGGGTTTCAAACAACGGCATTGGCTGTCCAGTTGTTTCCCGCGCAAGACGCCTATACTTCGGCGGCGACAGGCCAATCCAACGTCAATTTTAACTCCGGAAACACGCTGGGGTCTTTGTTAGTAGATGGGCGTCCCGGCAATATTCGCAGAACTTGGGTTCAATTTAACCTGAAGAGTGCGTTGCCTGATGATCTCACATGGAACCAGGTATCTAAAGCAACCCTGACGGTTTACGTGAATTCGTTGGCGCGTGCCGGTGGGGTGCAAATTGTCGCCGGGCGGGGTGATTGGTCTGAGGGGGCAATTGTGCAGTCCAGCGCGCCTTCAATTTCCAAAGACGCGACCGCGACGCCGTACGCCATAGGGACGATACTTGATGTAAATCAGTTTGTTACGTTTGATGTGACGGAACTTGTGCGTGATTGGATGGACGGGGCCCTTCCCAATAACGGTTTGGTCATCATCCCAGCAGACTCGGCAGTGAGGTTTTCGATGGATTCCAAAGAAGGGGCGGCAACGAGTCATCCGCCAGTTTTGGATGTGACGTGGGGCGCTGGGACTTCTGGCGGAGCTTGGCTGAGCGGTAGCGGAGTCCCAGAAAATGAGCTAGGAACGCTTGGAGACTTCTTTCTCGATTCTCAAGCGTGTCTCTTCTACGGGCCAAAAATGGCTGAAGGTTGGGGAAAAGCCGTTTCCTTTAAAGGGCAGGCAGGTGCCACTGGTGTTGCGGGACAAAATGGTGCGAGTTGGCTGTCTGGTGCTGTAGTGCCATCCAATGCGGTAGGCAAAGTTGGTGACTTTTACCTCAATCAAAACACATCCCGATATTACGGACCCAAACTCGCTTCTGGATGGGGGGCTGGTTTTCCTCTGAAGGGCGCTACTGGGGTGGCAGGCCCTGCAGGAGTCCAGGGGCAGAAAGGCGATCCGGGAGCTCCAGGGATTCCTGGGAGAGACGGAGAGTCTGGACAACGCGGGACGGATGGCCCGATGGGGCCGAAGGGCGACGCCGGATCTACTGGAGCCAAAGGTGATCCTGGCATTGCGGGGCCGGCAGGGATCGCTGGTAAAAACGCAGCGGCATGGTTGAGCGGTCATGGTGTCCCTAAAAACGAACTTGGTGAGCCCGGCGATTGGTACTTGGATTTGGAGGCACGTGTCGTTTATGGACCTAAGGGAGAGGTTGATTGGCGTTTGGCGGCAGTATTGAAGGGCGAACCCGGGCCAAGTGGGCTAGCGGGTTCAAAGGGAGAAATGGGACCGACAGGACTGCGAGGAGAACCTGGCGAAAGAGGCCTTCAAGGAGACGCTGGACCTCGGGGTTTCGCTGGGCCTCAGGGCCCTGTTGGGGAGGTTGGACCGCGGGGCGAGTCTGGGGCGCCCGGTGTTGACGGATTATCCGGAGAAAACGGGCACAGCATTTTATCTGGATTCGGGGAACCCAACGCAGACCTAGGCTCTGTTGGTGATCATTACGTTGATCGAACAAGCCTCACTTTTTACGGCCCGAAAACGCCAGAGGGATGGGATTTAGGATTATCGCTGAAAGGTGAGCGTGGGCCTAGTGGACGTAATGGTACCTACTGGATCGTTGGTGTTGGCGGGCCGCAGGAAGTCTGTGGGGACGTCGGAGATCTCTATTTGGACATCGTAACCGGAGAGCTTTGGGGGCCGAAAATTGAGGCTGGTTGGCCCCAAACGATGTTGATGTCGATTGTCGGACAGCAAGGCAAGCAAGGTCAACAAGGTGGGGCGGGCTTACCAACGCATATTGAGCCATTAGGGGATATTTCTATGGGGATATTTACGGCTGGCTCGGACAGGTAATAGCAATCGCATAACAATTTGAGGTAAAGGTATGAGACTTTTTGGGAGTGGGTTGGTTCAATCGGTTTGGTTATTTTTGATGTTGGCATCGTGTGGTGTTTTGCGGGCGCAAATACCCGATTGGTGGATACAACGCGATGTGGTGCGAGATGAATCGCGAGGTGGGGATTATTCACCTGCAAACCACGGTCAATTAAAACAAGTGGCTAGTAATGCGCTATTAGAGTTCAATGAAATGCTTCCAGGCGGCGCTGGGGGCAAAATATTGAGTCTGATTCTATCATGGCAAAGTAGTCTTTCCGCAGCGAATGATTTTGCAGTATTAAATTTGGGGCAATTAAAGGCGGTTGCAACATTGTTTCATGATAGGCTAAAGGAAGAAGGTTATGTGTGGGTGCCATGGCAGTATCCCATAACAAAATCGAGTGCGGATGATTATGCGGTAGCGAATGTTGGGCAGCTTAAAGCCATGTTCGCATTCGATCTTCGTCGCGACGTGGATCAGGACGGTATTCCTGATTGGATTGAGTACAAGATGTTTAAGGGTATATTGCATGCTGGTTCGTCTCTTTCTGATTATTATGGTGTAATCAGTGCTGTAGATGGAATAAGCGATATTGATGGTGATGGGATTCCTGACATTCAGGAGTATCAAAATGGAACGGATCCCGGTGACTATTACAATGGTGTGGCTCCTGTTTTAAGGGTTAAAAGTGGTGGCAGGCAGATAAAGCCAAGTTTAGTAGGGGCGGCGGATCCGTTATGTGTATTGGTGTTAGATTCCAGTGGAAAACCGTTGGTGAATGCCCCCGTTAAATTTTCAGTGGAATCTGGAGATATCTATTTTGATAGCCTGTACTCGTGGACAGATACAATAGAAGATGTACGAACCGATTCCAATGGCATCGCTCAGGTGATACTGCGCTTAGGTAACGACGGTGGTGTGATTTCCGTAGAAGCGATGGGGCGTGGGCAAGCGAATTCAATTGCTGGTGATTATAATACAATCCCTATTGCGAAAATAAATGTCGATTATTACGGCAAGGCGGTGGTTGCTGTTACGGGTGGTGATCAGTACACCAAAGATGATTTAGACGGAGTGACGCCACAGTTGATTGTGGTTCGTGTTTTGGATAGTACCGGTAGCCGAGGTGTTGCCGGACAAACGGTAAGGTTTGCGGTTGTACGCGGGGATGCTGCGGTCGAATCGAGTGTTGAAGATTTGGTTGCCACAGATGAAGACGGATACGCGATTTTGTCCGTATTGCGCGGGAAGCAGTATAGCGTGGTGGAGGTAACGATAGCTGGTCGTGTATTCCCGATCGAAATAGATCAACAGATTCCAGGAGCCATAGAAGTCACTTCAACTTCGATGGATGGCAAAGAGAACGTATTTCCTGCCGATGGAGTGCCTATACTGTTCTTGAGTCGAGCTTTACCAGAGGAGGTTAGCGTAGATCCAGCGACTGGTATGTTTATGAAGACATCTGACGGTAGTGTGGATAAGAATATATCTGTATGGTTGAATTACGAGCAGCCAAGTGAGTTGTTTGCAGATGTTGTGCTTACAGGAGAGGCTGTGAAGCAGATATTTGGAAAATGGGTGATATTACCAGGCCGAAAAGCGATCGCTTTTGTTGCTTCAAGAAACTATAGTTCCTATTCGAAATTTTGTGAACCCAATACGAAAGTGAATAGGACGGAGTGGCCTCAGAACAATCTTAGGTTTGAGATTGTCTTGGGCAGCGGTGGTCTTTTTGGGGCAATTCATACCGAATACCGCAAGGAATTTTCGATTGCCGATACACCTGTGTTCTTGGATTCTTTACGTAATTTGTCGGAGGATGCCGCCACCCAAAAGCGATTGGCTCGCACACTAGAAAGTTATTTGACAGAGAAGGAGTTTCGCATCGATTCGGTAACTCCAGCTAATGCAAATACATCAGTTTCACCTGACAGTTCTATACGCGCTAAGTTCACACTGCCAGTAGAACCAACTAGTCTTGATGTACAGCGTGTAAGAATGACGGACGAACAGGGTCAAAGTCTGGTTGTAAGCATTGATTTTGAATATGATCGTAATATTTTAGTGATATCGCCGGAGGTTGCATTGAGTCCCTTGCATACTTATACTGTAACCATTGGTGGTGGTATATGTTCTTTGTCTGGAAAGGTATTACCCAATGATTTTTCGTGGATGTTTACGGCTGGAAATGTGCTCTCTGAAGGTACTGGGCAACCTTCATATTTTAAAACAATATTATCAGAAGCGGGTCGTAATGATGTTGCGTTGGATTCGGTTTTCTCATTTTATGTCGATCCAAGTAGAGGTAGCGCGTTTTATGAGCAATCTACTGCAATGCTTACCGCAGCGTACTTTTCGGGATACGCGATTAAGGTGGATAGTGTCTACAATCCGATCAACCACCGAATCATTCTCCGCCCGCAATCAATGTTGCTGGCCAATGTGGTCTACGATCTAAAGTTTACTCCGAATGCAGCGTCTTCTGGTTCCGATGGCAATGGGACAGGTATGGATAGCAAGGGCTCCGATGGCGAAGTGCACGATGGGTCCTCGATGGCCGACGCTGCGAGTTTTAGTTTCAAAACCACCGGCGTTGGAACAGGCGAAGAGAACGCGGATGGATCCGATATCGCGGGATCTGGAGTTGGGCAAGGAAGCAATCCAGCCGAAGTCAGTGCAGTTGTGGAAGAACCAGGAGACAGCCCAGTGGATGCCGCGGGAGAATTGATAGTCAATAAATCGTTCACGCTTGGATTTTTTGCGGCCTACGCTGGAGGTGGGCAGGGGTATCCGAGTCTTCTGTTTACTGCGACGAATCTACAGGGGGAATCCACAGAGCAACGTTGGGAGTTAACGGATTACTGGCGACTAAAGGATGGGCGGTTTGATTCGAACGGTAACTTTAATACATCTCCGTTGGCGTTGGGCAGTGTGATTCGAATATGGTGTGAGCCCGACGCGCTCTCACAAACGCTGAGTCAAAAAGGGCAAGGAATACTGGTGCGTGTGATTTCGGTTAGGAACCCGCCGCTTGGTGGGCCACTGGATGTTGATTATAAGCCAGCCGTGGCTAACTGCAATTATCTTTGTTTCCAGCGCAGTATTATATCGAGTTCGTATAGTATAGCATTTATGGATGGAGTTGATGGAAGATTTCCTGGTCCAGGAGTTGCATTGAGTGTATCTGGCAATGATTCATTAGCACCGGCTGAAGCAATTCTTTGTCCTGTGATTGTGAGGGATGAAGACGATGGCGAACAGCGTGAGATTGATGAAGTGATACTAAGTACCCGTAACGGTGACCTCAAATACGCGCCTATTAGGAAGGAAGGGGAATCTGCGGCCAGTTATGCAAGTAGATTAAAAGCATATTTTAAAATACCTTACCCGAGATCATGTATGGCCTTTATCAAAGGGAAGTCGTATGAAGGGGACTATCGTCCTGCGATGCCGAAATTGAGTGTTTGTATTAAAGAGGCTCCGTCTGGGGTGAGAGGATGTTGGCGCTTGCGTGTTCAATATGATCGGGGCAACGGACGCGGTGAGCGAAATGCTATTACACTCGGAAAGCTCCATCCACGAACACAACCGCAGGACGTTGTAGATATTCCCGGAAGACCATACCCCAATAGGTTACCGTATGATTTGAATGCTGAAGATAGAGGGAACGTACCTACATACTCCGAGTTTATGCCTGCAAATGAGGAATGGAAAATTTTTGAAACGCAGGAGTGGAAGCGCGAAATAGAGACACTAGGATTATTTGGTGGGGAAGCAAAGTTGTATTGGTGTCCAGAATTGAAGCTTGGGGGTTCTACCTCTACAGGTAGAGAGTTTCAGGTAGCCCATTTTCGAATTGGTGGTGAAAATCCTGCGAACGGTTTCGGACGGTTTTGGTTGGAATCACGGGGTTACAACGATGAAGAGAATGTTCAGTGGGCTGGAAAAGACGATTTAGGACATGAAGGGAAATTATGGTTTGCTTATGCCATTGCAAAGAGCGAGACGGCGGAATATCAATATCGTCGCCCTCAACCTGATGGCCCTCCGAGCTTTTATAACCAATTTATATCTAACCCCAAAAAGCCCGATCTCGGATATCCTACCTGGAATGACGATGGTCCTAATCGGCCGGGTGGGTACGGTGTTTTTCAGGTGACAGGAGATAAAATTAGTGAGAATAAGGATATACCAAGAGATCAAATTTGGAGTTGGCGGCAAAATATGAAGGCAGGGGGAGATATCATCCGTTTTAAATGGGCTGGCGCAAATAAGATGCTTTCTAGCTACAGGAATTTATCTAAAGAAACAAAGATTCCTCCCTTGTGGGTTCGTGAGACGTTGTTTTCGGATGATACAGCGCATCAGATTTTAGCTCCTATGGTTATGAAACGCTATAATGGTCTTTCAATGCCGGATCCTGGTGATTTTATTGATCTTGGCGATTCTGGTACTGGTTACGTTCAGGGGTTTCGCGTCTCTAAACCAGAAAGAGCGGATTTTTGTTTTTGGGATGAACGAACACGGCAATGGGCTCTTAGTCGTTATAACGGATTGGTAGAAACTAAAAATGTTGAAGGGGGTAAGAAACGTAAGTTTATTGGATTTGACTATGTCTATAGAGTTTGTGAGCATGTTGAGACGCTTGAAGTCTTGAATACGGCAGGAAAGTGAATTATGAAACCTAGGCTTTTTGGAGTGTTGTTTTTTGTATGCGGACAGGCTTTTTGCAGTGTTCCTGATATTGTATACAACTCTGTTTCAAAGTTGCTTTCTGCATGCCCGCCTGAAGGTAATGAGTTTTGGGATGTATCACGTGGAGGATATATTTTGACGCTAAAACAGGATGTTACGGGTGATGGGATTCCTGACATGTTCATTGCTCAATCAATGATGATGTCAAAGGGAAATCCATCTTGGGAGGTGTATAGGGCGATGCCTGATGGTAGATATGATAGGTTTCAATTTGTAAGTGAGCGGAAAGATGCTGTTGCTGAGTTTGGTGCGCTGCATATAAGTTCTATTGATTATATATTTGTATCCTCTATTAGTGGTGGTGCTGTATTGTATGATCCATGGCATAACAAATATGCGGATGAGGGGAGGTATTGGGGGGTGGATTGTTACAGAATTAATGGCAATAAGGTGCGTGCTAGTGTTCAGCAAACAGATGAAAAGTGGTCCAGCGCCGTTTATGAGGGCGATCCTCATGAGATTTCGATAAATAGTACCGTTTCCGGTATGTTAATAGCCGATTTACTGAGACATCCGGACACAAAGTGGCGGAGTATGAATATGGCCGATTTTATTGATTCTCCTGCAGGTCAATGGGTGCACAAGGATGATGCTGCGCGATTGGAACGGATGGCTGCATTTACTCCTGAGTTGGCTAGGAAATGGCTGAAAACTGCGCGCCTTGGAAAAGAACCAGAAGGGGATACATCGGCGTATGATTTACCTTCCGGAACACTTCAGCCTATCCCGACTGGTCCAGATGAAACCTCGCGGGTCTCGTTTGCTTCAACCCCTGTGATTGCTGCCCAGCCTCCGTTTGGTTCCCCATCTCCTGCTCCGGAGACGTTAATCAACGAGGCCGAGTCTGTCTGGTTGGAGCGCCTCCGTTCTTACCCTCCTGGAGCGGTTGCTTTGGTTCTGGCAGGTGCTCTGGCTTTTTTGGGTTACGGGATCACGTACTTGATTCGTATTTTCCGTAATAAAGAACGAGTGCGTTTCTCGAGATAGTAACGGAATGCTGGATTCTGTTGGGATTAGGGAGTGATATTACCCCATGAATTCCGATCGAGTATTACGGGAGGGAATGTTTAGCGAGAAATCTCTCCAGCCTTATTTCGCTTATGGAATGAATATGAATCACGCGCACATGCGTGAGATTGTGCCCGGCGCTCAAATTGTTTCTCAGGCGATATTGGAGGGGTATCGCTTTGGGATCGCATCCCACGGCTATGCTACTGTCACGCCGGCGCTGGGTGAGTCCGTGCCCGGCGTGGTGTTTTTATTGTCCAAGGAAGAGGTCGGTGTTTTGGACGAATTCGAGGGGGTGCATTGTGGAATGTACGAAAAGCAACTCCTACACGTTCGATTGCCGAACACGGACGACGTAGTCGAGTGTCTGACTTACGTTACAACGGGAACTGCGTCGGGAAAACCTCAGCCCGGTTATTTGGACGTTGTGATCGAGGGCGCTATTGAAAATCAACTGCCTGCGAAACATCTGAAATTTTTGCGAACCCTTGCGGCACAAGAGTGATGCAGGTGCCTGTGTTGGGAGGGGCGCGAGGTGTAACCGAAAGGGTCCTGCGGTATGTGAGGAGGGCAGTCTTGACTGCCCTCGAGAACAAATAAGCAAAGGGGCCAAGCTGATTCCCCGGCTTTCAGTCGAAACCCGGGGTAATCATGTTGTGATCAGGAACCAGTTTTCACTTCAATGACATCGTGCGGCGCACTTTCGCGTTGTCCTGCCGGACTGACTTGAATGTAGCGAGCGTTCGCACGAAGCTCCGCAAGCGTCCGCGCACCAAGGTAGCCCATGCCGCTCTGCAGTCCGCCCGCCAGTTGAAGAAGCACCTGATCCAGTTTTGGCGAAAGTTCTTTCAACGCTTCCACTCCTTCAGCCGCAACTTTACGTGCAGCATCTTTGGATGCGTGGCCGTAGCGGGCCGCGCTTCCGGCTGACATCGCTGCAAGTGAACCCATGCCTCTGTACTGTTTGTAGAGCTTGCCGTTGATCTCCATAACACTTCCCGGCGCCTCCGGGCAGCCCGCAAGTAATCCTCCACAAATTACTGCATCCGCGAGGGTAAGCGCTTTCACGACGTCTCCGGATTTGGTGATCCCTCCGTCTGCAAGAATGGTGACGCCGCGCTTTTTGGCGGCTTTACTAGCCACATAAAGAGCCGTGAGCTGAGGGATTCCGACGCCGGCGACAATCCGTGTTGTGCAGATAGACCCGGGGCCTTGCCCGACCTTGATAATGTTTGCGCCGCAATCGACCAGGAAGTCGACGCCGGCTCCGCTGGTGATATTCCCCGCGATGATTGGGAGATGTTTAAATTCGCACCGTATGAGACGTACGGCATCCCCGACGCCTTTGGAATGGCCGTGAGCCGTGGACACTGCTACTGCATCCACGCCGCGTTCAACAAGGCCTGTGACGTGCGCGAGAATTCGATCTCGATCGAGTTCCCCCGATCCATTACGGGGTGTCGAAACGCTCGCTCCGCACAAGAGACGGAATTGAGTGTCACGCGCAGGTTTAAGCTGGGAGTTATGTTCCTGTCGGATCCGTTCGATGTCTGAAAGGGTGAAAAGGCCTCGCAGCTTGTCATCTTTATCGACGACTAAAAGTTTGTGGATACCAACATGTTCCGAGAAAAAACGATCAGCCCGATTGATTGCGTCTCCGGCGAGTTCGTCATCACAAATGGTGTGAAGCTGGTTCCTCGGAGTCATTCCCTCGCTGACCAGTCGGGAGGCGTAACGAGGACGGACAACGTGTCCGGGCAGGAGGCCGAGCAGATGGTTCTGAGAGTCGACGACAGGGAAGGTGCGGAAGGCGAATTCCTTTTCTTCCACGTAAGCGAGAACATCGCCGATGCGTTGGTCAGGGGATGCCTTAATTGGCTCCTGGATTAGGCCGTGGACGTTGTTTTTGACCCGGCTGACCTGAGAGAGTTGCTCGCGCTCAGGCATATTGCAGTGGATGAGGCCTAGTCCCCCGCAAAGCGCAAGCGCGATAGCCATTTCTGCCTCTGTGACGGTGTCCATGTCGGCGGACACCATCGGGATACCTAAGTGGAGATTCTCGGCGAGGCGGACGTCGAGCTGGGCATCCTTGGGCAGGACCTCAGAGTAAAGCGTGGCGAGCGTGACGTCGTCGTAAGTGAGGGCCAGAGAGGACTGATCCTGAAAGAATGAGTCGGCTGGTTTGTAGAAGAGACTGTCAAAAGACAGAGGCGAAACGGCTTCCATAAGAGAACATGACGAATTCCGAGCTCTGGTGCAAAGCAGGAAAAAAGCAGGGCGCGTTTTTTATGAAAAAATGCGCCCTGAGAAGGAAGCCCACCGAGTTTGGTGGGCTCATAACGGTAAGGAAATGCGAGGGAGAACTATTTTTCCCCAATGATCCAGGTCACGGTGCCGTTGTTGAGAGACACCTTTCCTGCGGGATGTTGCCCTTGGAGCACTTCCTGAATGACAGGTTCTTTGGATGGGTCGTTTACCAGAAAGGCTACTTCGCGAGCGGCATTAATGAGCGGAAAGGTAAAAGAAACGCGCTGGGGTGGCGGTTTCGGCCCAAAAGCGGGGATGACCGTTTTTGTGTATTCCGAAAGAGCGGTCGAGCCGGGGAAAAGCGAGGCAGTGTGTCCGTCTTCGCCCAAGCCGAGCAGCAGGAGGTCATGGGAGTAGATTGGTTCGTTGAATCGAGCGGCTACAGCGGCAAGTTGAGATGCGCATTCCTGTGCGGCTTGTTCAGCTGGGATTTCACCGCGAATCCGAAAGACGTTTCCTTGTGGGATTGGCACTTTGGAAAGGAGTGATTCATTGGCCATGCGAAAGTTGCTGGCGGAATCTTCCGGAGCGACGCAGCGTTCATCGCCAAAGGTGATTTGGACTTTGTCCCAAGGAAGGCAATCCGGTTGGGCTGCCAATGCTTCGTAAACACCCTTTGGGGTATTTCCGCCCGCGAGTCCCAAACGGAATAAACCGCGAGCTTGAATGGCAGCTTTGCCGGCCGAGATGATATGGTCGGCGGCATCGGAAACGAAGTTGCGGGTCCGTTTTAGGACAGGGGACTTTAAGGTAGATGACATGGAATAAGAGCTTCCAGCAAAGCGCTGGAGGGTGATGTTAAGTTAAGATGAATAATGGACGCTTTGCGTACGTGTACTCGGGCCGGTTGAGGTAACCCGATAAGTCTTGCTGTTAGTAGGGCTAGATCGGGTTGATGTCCGACTAACACGAGTTCTTTAAAGCGCGCGTAAGGTTGAAGTTCCTGAATTGCTTCATCTGGAAGCATTCCGGGCCGAGCCCAACCACAAGGGATGACGTCGATCCCCAAAGCGCGAGCTATAGGTTGAGCGGTTTCTGCCGCTCGAATAGCCGTACTTGAGAGCACGAGTTGTGGGGCTAGTGGATAGCTCTTTAAGAAATTGGCTACTTGTTGCGCCTGTTTATGACCCTTTTCGGACAGAGGACGCGCTGCGTCGGTCTCCGCAGGAACATCTGCATCTGCGTGGCGTACAAGCAGTAATTTCATAATGGAATGAATGAAACGAGTTTGGGTTACATCACCATTCCGCCGTCTACAGTAAGGCATTGGCCTGTAATATATTTTGCCTCGGCACTAGCTAGAAATGCAACAGCAGCGGCGATATCCTCAGGTTGCCCGAAACAACCGAGCGGGATTTGTGGGATCACAGCTTGCTTGACCTTATCTGGTAGAACGTCGGTCATATCTGTTGCAATGAATCCCGGTGCAACGACATTACAAGTGATGCCGCGACCTGCTAACTCTCTGGCAATCGTTTTGCTTAATCCTAGTACCCCGGCTTTAGACGCAGCGTAATTAGCTTGTCCCGCATTTCCCATCAGTCCGGCAACAGATCCGATATTAATAATACGGCCGGAACGTTGTTTGATCATGGAACGTTCAAAGGCTTGGATGAAGTTAAATGTGCCTTTGAGGTTGGTGTCTAAAACTACATCCCAGTCGTTTTCCGATAAGCGCAAAGACAAGCCGTCTTTAGTGACCCCGGCATTGTTTACAAGAATATCGACGCGTGAAAAATCTGCTAAGATTTGCTCTGCAAGAGTCGCAACTGCAGAATGGTTGGCGACATCAACGGCATAAGCTTTGGCTAATCCGGCATGTTTAGCGTTAATTTCATCCGCTGTACGAAGTGCATTGGACTCGTTTCGAGAAACAACGGCGACTCGTGCACCTTCATTGGCTAGAGTCATCGCTATGGCATGACCGATTCCACGACCTGCACCTGTAACAACAGCAACTTGATTGGCAAAACGCATAAAATAGAAAATATAATAGATTGGAGGATAAATACGCTTAACGCGTGTTTTGGAAATTGAAGGTAAAGTGCGGGCTTGTGCTGTTCCTGATGTTTTTCTTTGATGTAAATAACTTAACAGGAATGCTTTTTGTGGTCGTGTGGGGAGGGGGGAGGGAGGGCTTCGGGAAAATGAGGCGACATTTTGCAAAAGCACTATGCGTTAGGGAAGCCGCTTCTTGTCTGAAATTCGGGCGAGATCTAAACTCGTGAGTTTAGTCTTGGCGAAACTCCAGTCGGTGTATGCCCGCAAGAATGGCGTGGAATTTTAGGGAAGAAGCGGATGTTTTCTGGATTTAAGCGGGAAGTGTATGCGTTTTTCTTCAAGGGTGGACGCATAGACAGCAATCACCATCTCTAGTGACTTCAGTCCATCGATCCCGGAATTGATCGGGTTTCGATTTTCTTGGATGGCCTGAATCCAATCCTCAATGACAGGGAAAACGGAATCTACGAGCAGGTCCGGTGTGGAAGGGGGATTGGGGGCTTCCTGGACCAAAACCCATTCGTCTTTACGTCCCTCTGATTTCCATTCGCCGCCTACGTATTTGAAAATCTGACAGGGCAGATCGGCGTTGATCTTAAAATTTTCATTCGCATAACGAAGCGTGAGCCCCCAGCGGCCTGGATTTTTTTTGATGGTACGACCACGCATCAAGCGGCTGTCGAACGAGCCGGTGACGCCGTTTTCAAAATAGTATTCGGCACTCACTGCTGTTCCGGCTACGGGCCCGATGTTGTCCTCTGGAATCCTTGCGTCACTGGCGAGCACGTCGCGATCGTTTTGAAAAATATGGCCGTTGCAACTTTTGGGGTCGCCTGCAAAAGCACGCATCATATCAAACAGATTGATCCCCAAGACTGCGAGATCTTCACCCCCGGCCTTGCTGCCTTGTTTGCCAACGGCATTCATTTCAAGCAGCGGGCCGTAGACGCCGGAACTGGCCTGTTTGAGAAGCCATTGTACGCCTGGTTGAAGGCGGAGCTGAAAGTTTACGGAGACCTTCAGATTACGGCGTTGTGCTTCCGCTAGAATTTCGTCTGCTTCGCTAAGGGTGGTCGCGATTGGCCGTTCGATACAGATGTGGGCTCCGCTTTTGAGCGCGGCCAGGGCCATGGCGTGGTGCTGGTCGGCGTGACGGGGGGCTATGACGACCAGTTCCGGGCGCTCTTTTTCCAACAATTCGGTGTAACTCAGGTAGGTCCGAGCGGCTTTGAGTCGATCCTTGGCGCGTTTCAGTCCCTCCGGATCAGCATCCGCGACTGCGAGCAGATCGACATCTGGGTGTCTGGCAAGAGCTTGATCGAGGGCGTTGCCGTAATCACCACGGCCTGAATGTCCAATAACCGCGCCTTTCCATCGCTTGGCTGGGGCCTGCCCGACAGTGGATGCCGTTGTGGCGAGCAGAGCGCTCGCAATGGACGAGTGCAGAAAGTCTCGTCGCGATAATTGCGATAAAGTGCTCGGAATGGACATGGCGTAATTGGAAACGAAAAGTGGCGCACTCGCCAATGAATTTAGAGAAATGGCAGAGCTATTTGTGTTTACGAGCGTTCCATTGCGCAATTGCACTTAGAAATGCATCTGCGAAGTCGTTCAACTTACGCTCCCCAACGCCGGGAATTTCCGCGAATTCGTCCCGGTTGGCGGGTTGTCTGGCGGACAGGTGGCGTAAGGTGACGTCAGGAAAAATGATATAGGATGGAACGTTGCGTTGATCTGCAATTTCGCGACGGACCGTGCGGAGATATTCAAAGAGGGCTTCGTCACAGACGATTTCGCCATCGAACTTCTTTCTGGGACTCCGGGCTGCAGAAGTAATGGGTCTGGTGAGGCTCAGGGGGTGACGGTTCTTGAGCCAGTGAAGGCCATCCGCTGTCAGCTCTAGAGTGGTGAATTTTTCCGCGGTTTGCTGACAGAGCCCTAGCCGGACTAATTCACGTCCAATTGCCTGCCATTCTGAACGGGAATGCTCTTTTCCGATTCCGTAAGTAGAGATTAGGTCATGCCTCCAGCGGCGGATTTTTTCGGAGTCCGCTCCGGAAAGAACTTCAACAATATGGTTCAGACCGACGGAAAAAGCGGAGGCTTGTCTGAGGCGATAAACGCAGGAAAGGAATTTTTGAGCTGCCAACGTGCCGTCAAAGCGTTCCCTGGGTTCCAGGCAGTTGTCACATCCTCCACACGAATTGGATGGATAAGTTTCTCCAAAATAACTCAGAAGGGTTGCACGGCGGCAATCGGCGGATTCCGCATAATGGATCATCTTCTGCAGCTGGTCCCGAGCGACACGTTGTTCTTCCGGATCGGGTTTTTCGTCGATGAAAGCGCGTTGTTTGATGGCATCGGCTGGGCTGTAAAGAAGGATGCAATCGCCAGGTAATCCATCCCGGCCGGCGCGTCCGGTTTCCTGATAGTAGCCCTCGATATTTTTAGGAAGGTCGTAGTGAACGACATAACGGACGTTCGGTTTGTGAACGCCCATCCCAAAAGCGATCGTTGCGCAGACGACTCGTACGTCGTCTCTGAGGAATTTCTCCTGATTCTTCTCGCGTTGATCCGGGGTGAGACCTGCGTGGTAGGCGCACGCTTCGATGCCGTGAGTTTGAAGTTTGGCAGCGACTTGCTCGGTGGATTTGCGGCTTTGGCAGTAAATGATACCACACTCGTCGGGTCTACTACGGACGATGTCTAGAATCTGTTCCCCTGGTTTGTTTTTGGAAACAATTCGGTAGGTGAGGTTGGGGCGATTAAAACTGGCGGTGTAACAGCGCGGCTCACGGAGGGCGAGTAGGCGCACAATGTCTTCCCGAACACGTTCGGTAGCCGTTGCCGTGAGTGCCATGAATGGGACGGTTGGTATCGTCGCACGTAAGTCGGCGAGTTGACGGTACTCGGGGCGAAAATCGTGGCCCCACTCGCTAATACAGTGAGCTTCGTCGATGGCGATCTGTTGGATATTCAGATCTGGAAGTCGTTCTACAAAGCTCGGCAGCATCAGCCGCTCGGGAGCAATATAAAGGAGACGGTATTCGCCTCGATAGAGGCCTCTGAATCGGGAGCGCGATTCGTCGGCGCTGAGGGTGGAATTGAGGAATGTGGCAGGAATACCGCTAGCCGTTAACCCATCGACCTGATCCTTCATCAGTGCGATCAGAGGCGAGATGACCACGGTAAGGCCGGCACGGGCGAGAGCGGGTAGTTGAAAGCAGAGGGATTTGCCTCCCCCCGTTGGGAGTAGGGCAAAAACATCCAGGCCGGCTAATGCGTCCTGGATGATTTCCAATTGAAGCGGACGAAAGGAGCTGTATCCGAAGGAGCGCTTTAACAGGGCTCTCAAATCGGGGGTGCTCATTGGCGGCGTTGGGTGGCAGCGGGAGGGACGAGAATACAGTGCATACCGGCGGCGTGAGCGGCGGCCTCGCCGGTTGCGGTGTCCTCGAACACGATGCAGCGTTCGGGTGGTAATCCAAGTCGCCGTGCTGCTTCGAGGAATGGATCAGGAGAAGGCTTCCCGTTGGTGTAGTCTTCGGAAGTGACCACCGTATCGAAGAGATGGGTGATGCCGATGGCTTGGAGGGTGTGATGGACAATATGGCGATGTCCTCCCGACGCGACGGCTAGGGGCTTTTTAGTGTGAAATTGGCGGGCCACATTCACGACTGGGGCGATCGGATCGACGAGGTGGGCTAATTCGAGGAAGAGGGCCTCTTTTAGCTCTACAAGTTCATTTACGGGTAACGAGAGGCCATGACGTTCATTGAGAATCTCGATGATACGAGCCGTGGGGACTCCTCCGAGTTGATAAAAGGCGGGTTCGTCAAAAAAGACTGCGCTATCGCCTAGGGCTGAACACCAAGCCTTGTAGTGGGTAGGCATGGTGTCGGCGAGGGTTCCATCGCAGTCGAAGATGATGGCGTCGAAATCGGAGGCGGGAAGGGTGGGAGCCCAAGGAGAATGATTTGGCACGGTTGATTGAGGCGTAAAGAGACGGTTAGGGGCAAACGGAAACCGCAAGGAACCCATGGGGGGCGGTTTTTTTTGAGTGAAAGATCACTGAAATAAGTTCAAGTACAAGTTGGGGCATCGATGGTGCGTACGATAGACGTGTTGGAGGTGTAATGAGGGCCGATTTTCAGAGGGTGTTGTTTGCTTATAAGCGTTCGGATTGTACTTTTTCCCTGAGATGGCAAGATGCTTGCTCTTCCATTAGACCGCCCTATGCGAATTTTAAGTGTGCTTATTTTGGCGACCACAGGGCTCGCCTCAAATTTATCAGCTTTTGCCGGAGGACTCCCTGACTCCGGGCGGGATGCTGGACGCGATACGTCGAAGGCGCCCCTTTACGGAACAAAAGCGCAAAGTGCGGTTGGGAACGGGGTTCCTTTGGAATCGCCATTTGTCTATCGGCAAGTAGGTTATTTGGCTACAGTTGGGCCTGCGCCCTTACGTTTTGGTCCTGCGGTTCCGACTTGTAACGAGCGGACTCCTCCGCGGGTTGCTACGACTTCAAGGAAGCCGGCAGCCACTTCACAAACCACCTTTCAGACGACGCCTCCAGCGGATGCGACGCCATCCACGGCAACCCCAACGACGATAATCACGGGCGGCGATGCCGGAGCCGGAACGGGTGGGAGTTTAGATGAGGTGATTAATTTTTTCCGCCCGCAAGAAGTGGACACGGAGCAACAACGGCGCAAATTGCGTTTTATGTTTGATCCGATTCAAGGGTTCCAGTCGGCGCCCCCTCCAGCCTCATTGACTCCACCAGCTTCAGCCCCTCCTAGCCGTGCGACATATCGCCAAAACTAAACTTTTTTCGTCCCTTAGTGTCTTGTTAGCGACACTTCCGGTAGGTGTTGTTTGGGCGGCTGACCATGCGGCGCCTGCTCCCGCAGCTGGCGATCATGGTGCACCTGCAAAAACGGCGGATGCTACCAAGACTCCATCAAAAGAGGGCGCCAAAGATAAAGATGCCGCAGCGAAAACGGCTTCCAAAGAATTAAATAGACCTCGTGTCATTGTTCACGATCCCACTTCGGAAGAAGGGAAGTTGAATGAGATCCGCGGTTTTATGCGATTGGCCAAAAAAGCAATCGCTGAGGGGCAGCCTGATTTGGCCGATAGTTTTTTGGAGTCCATTGCGGCGGTTGAATTGCCGGATGAATCCAAGAAGGTGGCGTTACGCGAAGTTGCGGAGGTTTTTGAATCGAAGGGAGATCGAGTCAAGGCGATAGCGATCTATGAGAAGCTGTCGACCTTGATGGAGGTGGATGCGGATGCACCTCAATGGCAGATGAAGCTTGGGGAGCTTTATCGTGATACGGGAGCTTACCAAATGGCCATTTCACGCTTCTATGGCGTGATCAACATGGCGATTAAGGTAGGAGGCCGTGATTTCGAGGCGCATCAAGGTCTGGCGCGTCGGGCTCAACGTGAAATCGCGGATACCCATTTTGTGAAGGGTGATTTTGAACAGGCGCAAAAGTTTTACAACATGGCGCTTCGTTCGGAGTTGAGTAAGGAAGACCGCGCCATGGTTCTTTTCCGAGCAGGGCATTGCACGTTTATGCGTGGTGATATGCCTGGTGCGATTGCTATCTTCGAGCGCTTTCTAAAAGACTACAACACACATGCCTCTGCTGCGGAGGCGCGGTATATGTTGGCGTCTTCATACCGTGCTCAAGGCCGCGCACAAGAGGCTTACGATACGGTTCTAGATTTGCTGCGGAATGCGAAGTCCAAGAGAGAGGCTGACCCGAAAATTTGGGTGTTTTGGCAGAAAAAGGCGGGGAACGAGTTTGCAAATGACTTTTACCAGCGCGGGGAGTTTGTAAACGCGGTCACGATTTATCAATCGCTGGCAGCGTTGTCCGAGGAACCAGATTGGCGGTGGCCTGTGGTTTATCAGATGGGGCTGTGTTTTGAGCGTCTGCGGTTGGAGCCGCGCGCGAACGAATCTTATCAGTATATCTTAGACGAATCTGGGAAACCTGAGTTAAAGGGGAAAAAGCTGCCAGATAGTCTTGCCAGTCTGATCGAAATGTCGAAGTGGCGCATTGAACAACTGAAGTGGGAAGGTAATGCGAACCAATCCATCCGCGCTTTGGCAGGGCCTGAGATCAAGGATTATTCCAAGCTGCGTTAATTGCGCCGAAACTCATGAACACACGTTCCAACAGTCCGGCGCAGGTAAATAGCTCTGAGGCGCTGGAATCAATTCGTTCGCATGCTGCGCTTTGTGAGGAAGTTTACGATTTTTTGCTCGAGGAAAATCGGATCTACCGTCGCTCTGGCCGTCCGTTGGATGATGGAATCATAGACCGGAAGCGATTTTTGCTCAGCGCGCTTACGGGGTCATTGGAACGATTACGGAAGATTTCCCAGAACGGAGGCGTTGCTAAATCGTCCCTATTGAGAGGTGCTGCTGCTAAGACGCAACGTATTTTGCTGCGTGCGATGTTGTTGGATAAGGAGAATGAGCAATTGTTACTCAAACACGCCTTGGCTTCGTCTTCCGGCCCAGTGCAAATTATTCCTAAGCCAACTGCTAAACAGGTACAAAGAAAGTATCACGGGCAGGATTAGACATGACTTTTTTGCCTATTGAGTGCATGTACTGGGTTCACCTCCGGGTACACCACTCATGGCAGTAGATAAGATTTTAGTTATCGATGACGAACCGTTTATTCGGCGAACTTTTGAGGAAGTTCTACGAGGAAAACGGTATGGAGTTAGCAGTGTGGGCTCTCTTGCGGATGCCGAACGCTTACTGAAACGCGATCAATTCGACGTCGTTTTCCTCGATGTTCGTCTCCCGGATGGGGAGGGAACGCCTTTTCTGGAGCGAGTGTCTAAGACTCAGCATCCGCCACTTGTTGTCATGATGAGTGGGTTCGGAACAGTGGAGTCCGCAGTCGAGTGTATGCGGGCAGGGGCTTTTGATTATCTCCTTAAGCCGTTTTGTATTAGCCAGATCGAGGTGCTCGTTAAGAAAGCGGAAACCTACAAGCAGATGCTTCAGGTGAACGAGTACATGGCGGCTGAACTCACCGGCACCAAAGATTTAGTGGGTGATAGCGATTCGATGCGCGACTTGAAGGGGATGCTCAAAAAGGTCGCTCCCACGGAAGCCACGGTTCTCATTCAGGGAGAAAATGGCACAGGAAAGGAATTGGTGGCGCATGCCATTTACCACGCAAGTTCCCGAGCGCAGGCGCCCTATATACGTGTGAATTGCGCCGCGCTTTCGGAGAGCCTCATGGAGAGCGAGTTCTTTGGTCATGAGAAAGGTTCCTTTACCGGTGCGACTGAGCGTCGCGAAGGCCGGTTTGAGCTGGCAGATGGTGGGACTCTGCTTTTGGACGAAATCAGCGAAATTAGCCCACGGTTACAGGCCAAACTCCTACGGGTTTTGCAGGAACGTGAGTTTGAGCGAGTCGGAGGCACTAAGACGATCCAAGTGGATGTTCGTGTGTTGGCGACGACCAATCGGGACCTGAAGAAGGCGGTTGAAAAGGGCGATTTTCGTGAGGATTTGTATTATCGATTAAACGTGTTTCCTGTGGCGGTACCACCGCTTCGAGAGAGAGATGGCGACATTGTCGTGCTTGCAAAACATTTCCTGGATCGATTTTCGAAACAGCATGGGCGTGGCGCACTTACATTTTCTAATGAAGGACTTTTAGCGTTGGATAAACACCAATGGCCGGGGAACGTGCGTGAGCTGCAGAACACAATCGAACGCGCTGTTATTTTGTCGGATCCGGGCATGCCTGTGACTCCCTCAGTGTTGGGGCTTGCTCCGGCGGAAGCCGACGCGGTTCTGAAGAAGTCTTCCGGGACATCGGTTCCGGCTCTGATGGCACCTGCGGCTTCGCCTGATCCAGGGCTTGTGCCTCTGGCAGAGGTCGAGAAAGAGCACATCTTACGTGTGCTCGAGGCTTGTGGCGATAACCGGACCAAGGCGGCTTCGGTGTTGGATATCAGCATTCGTACACTGCGAAATAAGCTGCACGAGTATCGCTTGGGTACTGCTTAATCGCGCGAATTTCAGAGGATTGGATATGATCAAATTTATTAAGATACTTTTCGGTGCCGGCTTTCTATCGATCACGGGTTTTGCCCTGGCCGAAGCCCCTGCGCTCTCGCTAGAAAAGGCGATCGTATTGGCTCAAGAGCAATTGCATGTGCGTCATCTGGAAAAAAACGTCTTCATTCAGTCGATCTCGTTGAATCTGGTGTCCATGATCGGAGGGGAGCGTGTCTGGCAGGTTGCCTGGTCGGAAAACTTGGAAGCAGGTAAGGGGAAACTTGAGACTGGGGTGGAAATCAACATGCGAGGTGAGGTGGTGCGTTTGGTGAAACGCACGGGAGACGTTCGTAAGCCGTAGTCCTGTTGCTGTGATTATGAATCGGTGGCTTGCCCCTGCTAAGGTGAACCTCTCCTTACGGGTTGTAGGGAAACGCGCGGACGGATTTCATGACTTGGAGAGTCAGATGCTGCCTGTGTCGGTTTTTGATTCTTTGGAGATTGAGCATCAAACCGATGGCGATTTGGAATTCTCCTGTAGCGATCCGTCGGTTCCGTCCGGAGAAGACAACCTAGTGGTCCGAGCTGTGCGGTTGTTTTGTTCCAGCTTTGGGTTCCTCCCGCGGTTGCGTGTTCATTTGGTGAAGGAGATCCCCCACGGTGCGGGATTGGGAGGGGGGAGCAGTGACGCTGCGACGACACTTCTGGCGCTGAACGATTTGTTTCAGACCGAACTTACAAAGGAAACGCTGGCGGATCTCGGGGCGGAACTGGGGTCCGATGTGCCGTTTTTTATCTACCAATCCGGGGCGGAAATCCGAGGTCGAGGTGAAGTCGTAACCCCAAAGTTGGGATTGCCCCAACTGCCACTACTACTCATCAAACCGCCATTTGGAGTTCCTACACCTTGGGCCTTTAAGGAGTGGAAAAATTCGACCGAAATCCCTGGGATTCCGTATGGAGAGCAGCGGTTTTCTTGGGGAACTTTGGTGAACGATCTAGAGCGGCCCGTATTTCAGAAATACATCCTGCTGGCGGATCTCAAACGTTGGCTGCTCGAACAACCCGAAGTGGACGGAGCCTTGATGTCAGGGTCCGGTTCCACGGTCTTTGCGGTGTTGAAAGAAAAAGAGCGGGGCTATGCGCTTGGGGAACGACTAGCGGCGGAGTTTGGCACGGACTTCTGGGTGTTCCTGTGTGAGACCATCCCCTAAGGGGAACGCTTATCTCTGGAGGCAGAAGAGACGCGTTCCATATCGGGAAAAACCTGCAAGTGGAGTGGCGGGCCTAATAGGCTTTCACGCGATTCAGCCACCCCGGAAGCCAGCGTTCTTCGTGGCGTTCCGGAGGTGCGTTTTTGACTCTGCGGGTGAGGATTTCGCCTGCGGCTTTTCCGAATTCTGAAGCGGAACCGTTGGCGGGCATGGCTTCCAGAACTTGTAATAATCCCCAGCCCTGGCCCTGATATTTTTCGGTGGGCTTGGTGCCTTCTCCTTTAAAGTTCACGTAGTCAATAAGCGCAAATCGACCCGAGGAAGTAGCTGCGAGCTTTTGATAGTTTTTCTCAATCAAATCCCTCTGCGCAGGAGGGGCGGCATTCAGCATTTCGGGCAACGCGCGATCGAGGCGATTCGCCAGAAACTGGCTTTGCTGAGCAATCGTGGATGCTAGCAACGTGCGTAGTTCCTTCATTCGGGCGCCGTTGAAATCCGCAAGAAAGGCAGTCCGGTCTGGCCAGGGGCATCGCATCTCAGGCGTAAGCCACGTTGGAAGCGATACACCTTCCTTCCGCAAAAAAGCCACCAAGGACGGGAAGCTCTCCTCGAATGGACCTTTGGCGGCGGTCGGATACCAGATGAAATGCCCAATCCCGAGAGACGCAAACTGTTCACCAGTGTTCCAGGCCGTTAATCCTTCGACTTTGCCATCCGCTTCGTTTTGCCAGACCCGTTGGCCCACGTGTGCCAAGTCTTTCGGCGAAAGTGGAGGAAGTGAGGATAGCAGCAGGGGAAGGAAAAATAAGAATTTCACGCGAAGTGCTGGTTGAGGCAAATGACGGTTTCCGATTAACAGCAGCGCTGTACACCTTTGAATCGGCGTTCGCTGGTGAGTAAGAACGCGTTTGCTCGGCCTTTAGCTGGTGTGATCTCGCAGACACACTCTTGAGCCTGCACTTGGCGTTCACGTTCCACTGCGGCTTCTCCTGATAGCTCTTGAGCCAGAGCACATCCAAGAGCCACAGCACTCATCACGGGCACTCCGCTAGAACGCGCTTCATCAAGTGGAATCCAAACAGGTTCGGTTTCCGACAATACTGGCTCCTTTTTGCGAGCCAGGAGGAGAAGTGCCTCTCTGATGGTAATTCCGAGTAGAATAGCCACTAACGCAAGGAATCCGGAGGTCACGACCGCATCCGTTTTCATATTCAACTGGAGGCGTTGATTTGCGCGGACCGCCTTTTGTGCGGCAGCTCGAGCTGAATCGTCCGATGCTTCAGCGAGTGTTTTCTCCAAAGCGGGTAGAAGGCTGTTGGCCTTTTCGGCAGCTGCGAGGAACCCAATACGAGGATCTGGATGCCCGATTTTTTCAACGGCTGCAGAAACGGTCACTGTGAGTAACCAAAGCAGCGGTGCGCCTGTGATGGCTGCAATCCAAGGGCGGCCGTCGGGACGAGCGAGTTGTTTTTTAAGAAGAATCAGCGTTCCTAAGCAAAGTGCGATGCTGGCCAGTAACTGGTTCGCGATTCCGAATATGGGCCAAAGCGCTTTGGTGCCTCCTTCGGGGTCCGCGACGCCGTTGAGAAGAAAGAAGCCCCAGCCTGCGACCATGAGGGCGCTACAAAATAAATTGGAGAATAAATTGGAGGGGTCGCCCAGTGGTTTGAAAATATGGCCCAAGGCATCTTGAAGCAGGTAGCGCCCGACCCGAGTTCCAGCGTCCAGAGTGGTGAGGATAAACAGCGCCTCAAACATGAGGGCGAAGTGGTACCAAAGTCCCAGAAGTTTCTCCCCGAAAGCAGAGGCGAAAAGTTTCGCCATTCCCACGGCGAGGGTTGCTGCTCCGCCGGTACGTCCGAATAAACTTTCTTCGTGTACGCTTTCCGCAAGATGCTGCATTTGCTCGACGCTGACTGCGAAGACTTGCCCGAAGCCGTTGACCTTTGCTGCGGTGGCTTCGGCGATCGCGGCTGGAGTGGCGCCTGCCACTTTCATGTTAATCGAGAGATAGACTCCGGGTTCCAGAGTGCAGGCAGCCACGAGTGCAAGAATCGCCACGAGCGATTCGAGGCACATTGCTCCGTAGCCGACGGGCCGGACATAACGTTCACGAGTGACAATTTTCGGTGTAATACCGCTGCAAATCAGTGAATGGAACCCGCTGATGGCACCGCAAGCGATCGTGATAAAACAGAACGGGAAGAGTTTTCCTGGAATCACGGGACCACTGCCGTCGACGAACTGGGTCAAGGCAGGCATCTTGAGTTCGGGCAGAAGTACAAAGACACCGATGGCCAACGCGCCAATGGTGCCCAGCTTCATAAAGGTGCTCAAATAATCACGTGGGGCAAGAAGTAGCCAAACGGGAAGAACGGAGGCCGCGAGTCCGTAGATAATGACGGCCCAAGCAAGGGAGTGCGCTTCGAGGCGGAAGGTTGCGGCAAGGCTTGGAGTCGAGTGCACAAATTGGCCGCCCCACACGGCTGCGAGTAAAAGAATGACGCCAATAATGGAGCCTTCGAGGACTTTTCCGGGACGGATCCAGCGTAGGTATCCGCCCATAAACATGGCGATCGGAATGGTTGCGGCGACGGTGAATACTCCCCAAGGGCTTTCAGCAAGTGCGTTAACGACAACCAACGCCAGGACTGCCAGCAGTACGATCATGATTGCCAAAACCGCAATCGTTCCGACGCCCCCGGCAAACCCGCTGATTTCATCTTTCACCATTTGGGCAAGCGATTTGCCGTCTCTTCGGAGGGAGGCTGCGAGAATCACGAAATCTTGAACAGCGCCTCCGAGGACTACCCCGAGTAAAATCCAGAGAGTTCCTGGGAGATATCCGAACTGAGCTGCGAGTACGGGTCCAACGAGAGGACCGGGGCCTGAAATAGCGGCGAAATGATGACCGAAGACAATCCAGGGATTGGTTTTTACGAAATCGCGGCCGTCTTCATGGATTTCGCAGGGAGTGGCCCGGCGATCTTCCATTGCCAGAGCCGCAGCCTCGATCCATTTGGAGTAAAACCGGTAGCCTATGGCGTAGGTGCAGAGTGCTGCGGTCAGGATGTATCCCGAGTTGAGGCTTTCCCCTCGATGAAATGCGATAGCCATATAGGCACCTGCTCCAACGAGTGCTATGGCCAACCAAATCAAGAGACGCGGGATTTTGTTCATAAAATGGAAAGAGGAGGGGATTTATACGTGTATAAGTGGACAGTCGCCAAGGTTCGTGTGAGGCGAGTTCTTGAGAAACGCTGGTATCGGAGTACCTTATTGTTATGAGCAAGCCTGTGGTGTCTGTAGATGTGCGTTCCGTGCTCCCGTTTAATAATGGGAGGGCGATCTTCATCGGGAATGAGGAAAAGGTGTTTGTGATCTACGTGGACGAATCGGTTGGGGCGGCGCTGACGATGTTTTTGAACGGCACCCCTAAGGAAAGGCCTCTGACACACGATTTGATGTGCCACATGATGACCGCATTGGGAGCGAAAGTGGAGAGGGTCGTGATTAATGACGTCAAAAGTGAGACGTATTTTGCGCGGTTGATCTTGAGCTGCGAGAACGAGCTTTTTGAGCGCAAAATCATCGAGCTGGATGCGCGGCCGAGTGACTGTATTACGCTCGCCGTGGCTCAAAAAGCGCCCATTTATGTCGCTCGCGAGGTGTGGGAGGAAGTGGAGGATCGCTCAGAAGTGCTACGGCAAATTGAGGAAGGCGCAGAAAAAGAGAGTAGCGAGGACGAGTAGGGGCGGGTTCGGGGAGGGGGACGGGCGGCATTGGGGAGCCTTGGGGAATGGGATGGCAGGAAGGCTTGTGCAGAGGGTGAAGTTTTTACCTTGCACGAATGATTTGGCTCCACATCATAAGGCTCCTAACTAACTGCACTCTTATGAATCCCGTTTCCAAAGATACTGTTCTCGAAGGTTTGCGCTGGCGTTACGCGACCAAGAAATTCGATCCCACAAAGAAGATCAGCCCTTCGGATTGGGCTGCTTTAGAGGAGATCATGGCTTTGGCTCCATCCTCCTTTGGTTTGCAACCTTGGCGTTTTGTGGTGGTTGAAAGTCAGGCAATCCGGGCTCAACTCCCAGCGTTATCCTGGGGACAAAACCAAACCGTGGATGCTTCCCATTATGTTGTGTTTGCACAACGGAAGGATCTCTCCGTGGCGGATGTGGATCATTTTGTGGCTCGAATCGCCGAGGTTCGTGGGGTGCCCGTGGAGACATTGGATGGCTACCGGGGCTTTATCTTGGGTTTTCACTCCAAAGCAGTAGAGCAAGGTTGGGTAAACGCCTGGGCTTCGCGTCAGGTGTATATTGCATTGGGGCAGGCGATGGCTGCCGCTGCCGTGATGGGCATTGATACTTGTCCACTTGAGGGAATTGAACCGGACAAATATGACACCCTGCTTGGCTTGGATAAACAGGGGTATACTGCATTGTGCGGTTTGGCGTTAGGGTATCGTGCAGAAGATGATAAGTATGCACATCTTCCGAAGGTTCGTTTCGCAACGAAGGAAGTTGTGCAAACGGTCTAATCGAAAAAGTGCGACAACAATCAGCAAAATGAAGTCATGAATGCACCTGATTTAACTAAAACCCCGCCACGTAGCATGCGTGCCCGTTTAGGGGGATTTGTCATACTTCCGAGAATGCTTGATAAAGGGCGGGCCGAGATTGCGGGAACTATCGGTGAATATAAATACAACTGCCCACTTGATCAGCACTTTATCAACTTTATTGGAGTCGATCCGATAGCCTTAAGGGAGCAGCTCGCCAAAGGCAAAGGAGATGGTGAAGTTCTACAATGGATATTGGCCAACGCCAAAACTCCCAAAACGCCCCTCGAAATCCAACAATGGTCTAACTATCACGATTCACGTGGCCCTGCCTCGGTTGAGCAACGGGAGTATTTTCAGGAGTTGCACAAACAGATCGCGCCACACCGAGATGATGTTTCTGGATGGGCGGATTTGTTGGATCTGGACGACTACGTAAGTTTTGGTGGTGTTGTGTAAGTTGAAGATTGAGTTCGTGTTGTTTGATTTTGAGAGCCGGAGCCCCATCGGAAAGGGCCCCGGCTTTTTTCTGCTTCAAGGTCTCCCGTGAAGTGTGGTTATTTGGCAAATGTTAATCTGTTGAAGATTGGGTTTGATATTGTTTAAGTCTGTGTCTAATGTGCGTTGCGACGTTACGGCTGAATCCTGATGAATGCGTGGATCCAGTCGGGCTTTCCCCGCACTAAAATTCCTTCACGAGACCTGGAGACAGGAAACTGATTTATGCATCTCAAAAAGAAACTCACGCTATCCATCCTGGTGACGGGACTTGTTCCTTTACTCATTGTAAGTCTGGTAGCGATCCGAGCGGTAAAACATCAGGCAGTAGATTTAGAGGAGGGGTATCAATATATAGCAAATGCTGCCCTTGATAAAATAGATCGAAACTTGTTCGAACGTTATGGGGATGTTCAGGCCTTTGCGGTTAATAAGGCCATCAGTGACAAGGGGTCGTGGTATAAGGTTGGTGCTTCCGGTAATCAGATAGCGGATGCTGCGAATAAATATGCAAATCTATATGGGTTTTATTTGTTAAGTTACATGGTTGATTTGGATGGGCGTGTTGTTGCTGTGAATGATTTGAATCCAGCGGGTAAAACAATCGATACGAATTATCTTTATAAGAAAAATTTCAAAAATGCTGATTGGTTTAGAGATGTGATGGCTGGGCGTTTTCTTAAAAGTGAATCACTGGATGGTACAGTGGTCCAGGACTTACACGTGGATGAGGATGTTAAGCGAATTTATAACAATGATGGTTTGGTCCTCGGGTTTTCAGCATCAGTAAAAGACTCCGAAGGGAATGTTATTGGTGTTTGGCATAATGCCGCTAATTTCTCTTTGGTAGAGGAGGTGTTGGTCGATGCGTATTCGCACCTTAAAGCGCATAAGCAGCCTGAGTCTGAAATTACATTAATTGATTCCAAAGGTAGGGTGTTGGTGGAGTGTGATCCATTCGTAAAAGGAGGAACCGAAATTAAGCGTGATCTAAATGTGGTTTTAAAAACGAACTTAGTTGAGCATGGGAGTGAAGTTGCAAAGAAACTGGTGAATGGTGAAAGCGGCTTCGGTGAAGTTGTGCATACGCGAAAGAAAATTGAGCAAGTAGTTGGATTTTCAGCTTCCCAAGGGGCTCTCGGTTTTCCTGGATTAAAATGGGGATTAATGGTGCGGTTAGATAAGAAGGTAGCGCTCGCGAAGTTGTGGGCGCAAATCTATCAGCTGGCAGTCATTTGTGTCTTGGGTGCGGCAGGTTTGGTGGCGGTAGGACTTCGGATTTCAGGTAAAATGGCAAGTGTTCTGCAGGGGGGAGTGGATGCGTTGTCTAATGTGACCAGTGCCCTTGGGGATGCGGGACATACGATTTCGGATTCGAGTCAGGAAGTAGCAGCTGGCTCAAACCAGCAGGCTGCATCTCTAGAAGAGACGAGTGCTTCTCTTGAAGAGATCTCTGCTATGGCGAACCGGAGCGCAGAGAATGCAGTGAGTGGTAAGAAACTGAGCGAGCAGGCGCGGGCTTCAGCTAATCAAGGAATGGATCGGATTAGCGAAATGAGTCGAACACTGGAAACAATTCGGGCTGCCGTAAAGGATATGGAAACGTCAGTAGGCGAAATACAGGACTCTAATCGCGAGGTTGGAAAAATTATTAAAACGATCGACGAAATTGCATTTCAAACGAATCTATTGGCATTAAACGCAGCGGTAGAGGCCGCAAGGGCAGGAGAGGCAGGAATGGGGTTTGCTGTTGTTGCGGATGAGGTTCGGGCGCTTGCACAACGCAGTGCAAATGCTGCGAAAGAAACGGCCGAGAAAATTGAGTCCGCTATAAAAAGAAGTGAACAGGGCGGGGCAACTAGTGTTCGGGTGGTCAATAGTCTTGGCGAAGTGGAACACACCGCCCGAAATCTGGAGACAGTCTTTGGCGAAATCGTAGCTCAAATCTCCGATTTGGACGGAGTGATTGCGGAAATGACCTCCGCTAGCCAAGAACAGAGCCTGGGTGTGTCCCAAGTAAACAATGCATTAACGCAGCTGGATAAAGTAACACAGAGTAATGCGAGTGCAGCGGAGGCTAATGCGGATTCAGCGGCTGAGCTTACGAATCAGGTTGCAACACTAGAAGATGTTGTAATGGATTTACAAATGATGGTAACCGGAGATGTAGGCGCGGGTAGCCATACTTCGAGAGGTGCTGCACTGAGTTCATCAACAAGAGTGCAATCGAGTTCACGTGAGATGCTCGATACTGAAGTTGTCAGGACTCGTAAAATAGGCGGAAAGCGGGCTGATAATGTAAGGGTGACTAAATAAGTTTGCTTTACTTAGCACAGTCTTGGTCGAGGGTAATTGTTAAAGATCGTAGTGAGAATCGTTATCTAATGAATCTATTTGATGGATTGTGGAAATAGGTAATCTTTGCTTTGTGTTTTAATAGTTCTAAGAAAAAGGCCCGCTCTCGAGAAAAGAGTGGGCCTTTTTCAAAACAAAACTCCGTTTAGCTTATGGATTTCCAGTGGGATTGGACGCAGGTAAGTTATTTTTCGGCGCAGCGTCTGTTTCAGGGGTTTCTTGTTTGAGGCGTTTTTGAAGTTCGCTTACTGCTGCTTTCCGTCGTGCTTCCATTTCCTGGCGGAGGGCCAGTTGAAGTTTGCGGCGCTCTTCCATGTACCTATGGGTGAATGCCTCCCGTTGTTCAGGGGTTAGATCCTTTACAAGAGGTTCGATTTCCTCTGCTACCTGTTTGCGTAGGACATTTTCCCTTTGACGTAATGCTTCCTGTTGGTCGGGTCCCAGCTGTTTCCACGTCTTAATATTTTCCTGAACGCGTTGCTTCTGGTCATGCGAAAGCGAGCGAACCGCATTCTTGAGCGAATCAGTCTCCGTTTCTTTTTCTTTTTTCCCTGCTTTTAACGGTTGTTGGGCCCCTTTAGCGGCTGCATCGGAAGCTGTTTCCGGTTGTTTACCCTCTGGTTGAGGTTGCTCCTGTGCCAGGAGCGGCAGCAAAGGCGCGCCTAGAAGACAAGCAAGGGTTACAGGGAATCTGACCATAAATCGGAGAGTTCGGCATCTAAGACTTCGTCGAGATGAGACAGTAATCGAAGGTCACCCGGGGATAGTTGGTGGGAGGCTAACAAGGCAACCAATTGCGCATCGTCGGGGGAGGTGATTTCATCCGAGGATTTTGGAGAGGCCAGTGATACCCAAATAGCTGCTGCCGCACCTAGGCCGATTGTGATCCAGCCAAAGGAGCGTCTGGTCGATGTTTGCTCCACCTGTGTGGCTTCGAGCACTTCGACGGATGCCATCACCTTTCGCGTAAAATCAGGCGGCAATGTAGGTGGGTTGGATTTGCCCAATAGCTCCCAAAGATCGTCGTGTTCTTGTGCTTCTGTTTTCATCGCGTCTATACAAGGAAACACCGCCGAAACAGGGAAGTTGCGGCGGTGTTTGCGTTTTGTACGCCTTTTCTGAAATTAAAGCTCAGATGCGTCCAAGAATCCTTCCAGCTGGCGAATACGCGTCGGGTGACGCATTTTACGCAGGGCCTTGGCTTCGATCTGACGAATACGCTCACGTGTCACGCGGAATTGGCGACCGACTTCTTCGAGAGTCCGGCTATAGCCGTCAACCAACCCGAAACGTTGCTCCAATACCTGACGCTCGCGTTCGGTGAGAGACTCTAGAACGTCACGAATTTTCTCTTTAAGGAGAGCAATCGCTGTGACGTCCGAAGGATCTTCGGCCGTGGTGTCCGGGATGAAATCTCCGAAACTCGTGTCGTCGCTTTCGCCCACGGGAGACTGAAGCGAGATCGGCTGCTGCGCCATTTTTAGAACGGCACGAACGCGTTCCACGGGCAGGTTGATTTCTTCAGCGACCTCTTCAGGCGTGGGTTCACGACCGAAATCCTGAACAAGCTGCTTCTGCACGCGCATCAGCTTGTTGATGGTTTCGATCATGTGCACCGGAATACGAATCGTACGGGCCTGATCCGCAATAGAACGGGTAATTGCCTGACGAATCCACCACGTTGCGTAAGTGGAGAACTTATATCCGCGACGGTACTCGAACTTCTCCACCGCCTTCATGAGGCCCATGTTGCCTTCCTGAATAAGATCGAGGAATGAGAGGCCGCGGTTGGTATATTTCTTGGCAATCGAGATAACCAGACGAAGGTTCGCTTCAACCATCTCGGTTTTTGCCCGAAGTGCGCGGCGCATCCAAAGACGAAGCTCCTGGTAGTCAGAGAGATATTCTTCCGTGCTCATCCAGGTCGCGGTTTGAAGATCTTTCAGCGCATTAGCTGCCTCTTTTTTGCCTCGTGCGAAGTCTTCGCGCAGTTGTTGGACTCGTTTAACGCTTTCTTCGGCGGCGACCACAAACTCCTCAGTGACTTTCTGTTTAAAGAAAAACTTCGGATAGGATTTTTGGATGGCAGCGTGTGCCTTCTTAAATTCCTGATGCTGTTTGGAATCCTGTGCTTTTGCGCCGACACCGAGATAGGCTTTGTAGAGCTTATTACAATCTGCGGCAGCTTCTTCCAAGGACGAGATCATCTTGGGAAGGCCTTTCATATAGCGCTCCCGGCTTTCGATTTTCTTGTCCTGAATCACGCGGTCGAAACGCTCTTTTCCTTCTAGAAGTTTCTGGGCGAGATCGAGATACAGCGGCACGATGAAACCGTAACGGTTGATGTGTTTAAGCACATTCAACTCGGCATCTTCGATGCGTTTGGAGATTTCTACTTCTTCCTCACGGGTCAACAGCGGCACCTGGCCCATCTGTTTGAGGTACATCCGTACAGGATCGTCCAAAATGTCGGCCCGCTGGTCGGCAGATTTGTCGTCTTCGTCTTCGTCCTGGTCTTTTTTACCGTCTTTGAGGCGGTCGACGTCAGACGCTTCGATCACGTCGATTTCCATCCCGCGGAGGCGGTTCATGATGGATTCCATCTCTTCCGGATCGTTTACGGAATCCGGGAGCGCTTCGTTGAGATCGTCGAAAGTGAGGTAGCCTTGTTCTTTAGCGAGACGAATCAGTTCACGAAGTTTCTCTGTGACATCAAACTCGGCGGAAAGGATCGCTGCCGAAGTGGGGGCCTTTGGTGCTTCTGTGGTTTTGACGGGGGCTGGAGCTTTGGAGGCTGGCGCAGGCTTTTGTGAGGCTGCCACTTTCGGTGCTGCCGGGTCCGTGGGGGACTCGGCCTTTTTCCCTTTTGCTTCAGCGGAAGTCTTAGCTTTGGGAGCGGGTGCTTTTTCTGCAGCAGGCTTCGGTGCAGTTTTAGCAACAGCCTTAGGCGCAACTTTTGTGGGTGCCGCACTCTTTGTCGGAGCTGCGGTTTTAGCAGGAGCAGCTTTTTCCGCCTTTTGGGGTGGAGTTACCTTAGACTGAGCAGACTTTGCCTCATTGGAACTCGTGGCGACCTTTTTCGGAGGTGCAATCGGTTCAACTGCCACGGCTTTTTTAGCCTGAGGTGCTGCGGATGCCTTAGTAGCAGAAGCTTTTGGCGCGGCCTTCTTCGAGGCTGTTTTGGCGGAAGATGTAGTTTTCTTTGAAGTCACAGAAGCACGGGGATTTAGATTTTCCCCCTTTGAAGAGGTGGTCTCAATGTTCCTAGCAGGAAGCGAACCAGACACAGCGTAGGTGTCGAACGGGTTGTAGTCAGACGGGGCTCTTCTTTTGGTGGAATAGTTTGTTTAAATAGCGTTCCTCGAAATACTTTTTCTAAGAACGGTTCCTTTTGGATGTGTTAGCGCGAAAATTTGGGCCGGCAACCGATTCTGAAAAGCGAACGAACTATCATACCTGTAAAATTGAGGCTCCAGAAGCAGCTTCCCCTAAAAACACCAAAGCTTTTCACTGTTATCGATCAGGATCATCTAGGCGGATGGCGCAAAAGGGCGCGAAATATCGAGGAGCCTGTTTTTGAGGTCAAGAATTTGTTGATGTAATGCTGCTGCTTCTTCGAGAGAGAGTTGTGGTGCCCGTTGCTTCGATTTGAGAATCTCTATATTCCGTCGCACCTGCTTTTTCTCCACTTCTCGCCAGCAATCCTGCAGTACCGTCAGGGGATACTCAGGGGCTCTCTCACTCAGAAGTGTGGTAACTAATGCCTCTGTTGCTGCATCCAAAGTGGCCAAAAATGCCGCCACCCCTCCATTGTTTTCCAAGCTCGTGGCTCCCTCGAGAATCGAAATAAGCGTTCCAGCATTCGGTTCAGCTTCCAGACGGCCTTGCCAGTCTTCCTCAAGTAACCAATCCCGGGCCTCTTGGGAATGCACCAACACTAACGCGATCAATCGCAGCGTCGCGTCTAATTCCACCACCGCTGCCTCCGGCTCCGGAACGTACTCTTGTGCTTCTTCTTCAAAGTGTTGGTTCGCTACCGACGCACGGTTCCGGTCCGCCGCTTCCTTCACCACAGTGGAGACGTCCGTAGCTCCAATACCCAACGTCGTTGCCACTTGTTGGGTTTGCATTTCGCGAAGCATTGGGTCGGTGATGTGGCTAATAAAGTCGCCCATTTTGCGAGCAGCCGCAGCGCGACCCCGGGGAGTCTGAAAATCGGGGCTTTCCGTAATGGCCCGTAGCTGAAATTGAAAAAACTCGGGCGCTCCTGCGACTAATTCACGAAAAGCCTCGGCTCCTTCTGTTCGAATCAGCGAATCCGGATCCTGTCCACGTGGCATCCGAATCACTCGAACTGAGAGTTTTTCAGCTAACAGCGAGGGAAGGGACCGTTCCGCCGCTTTTTCACCTGCTGCGTCCGAATCGAAACAAAGCACAACCTCTTCAACATATCGCCGCAAAATCCGGGCTTGTTTGGGGGTGAACGCGGTCCCCTGGGGGGCGATGACGTTTTGAACTCCGGACTCGAATGCGGTGATCAAATCCAGCTGGCCTTCGCAAACAATGGCCGAATTTTTTTCAATTAACGCCCGCTTAGAGCGGTGCAGCCCAAATAGGACCGCTCCTTTCGTGAATAAAATGGTTTCCGGCGAATTGACGTATTTGGCGGCTTTGGCCTCCGCTTCCAATATCCGGCCTGAAAACGCAATAACTTCACCCGTGTCATTACAAATGGGGAACATCACCCGCTTCCGAAACCGGTCGTAAATCCCAGCCCCGTTATCCTCGGGATCTCGCTGCGTAATGAGCCCGCTGGCGAGCAATTCGTCTTTTTTAAAGCCGCTATCGGTTGCCCACCGTAAAAAACCGTCCCAAGCGTCGGGTGCGTATCCCAGCTTCCAGGCCTTGGCGATTTCTCCATTAATCCCGCGTCCTTTCAGATAATCCCGGGCAATCTGCGCATCGGGACTTTTCATCAGGTACTTGTGGAAAAAATCTGCCGCAACCGAATGCATCTCCAGCAGACGGCGCCTCATATCGAGTTTCTCGCGGTCCTGTACGGAGAGTTCCTGTTCCTCGAGGCGAATGCCGGCGCGTTCTGCCAATCGCCGCACTGCCGTGCCGAAATCGATGTGTTCGTAATCCATTACGAACCGAAAAACCGACCCGCCAGCGCCACATCCGAAGCACTTAAAAATCTGGCGTGCAGGGTTAACCGTAAACGACGGGCTCTTTTCCTGGTGGAATGGACACAGCGCCTTGTAGGTCGTTCCCGCCCGTTTCAGAGGGAAATAAGCCCCAATCACCTCCACGATATCATTCGCGGCTGCAACCTGTTGGATGGTGTCCTCAGCGTATCGTGGCACGGCGGGTGGTGGTGGCTAAATTTGCGAAACTGACGGAAAAGTGGCTCGTGATGTAACTGGGAGAGTATGCCACAGAACGGCTCAACGTGTCCGGAAAGTTTTGCCGGATGGTTTGCGTGTATTTTCCCGCTTGGGGGATTCGATACCGAACATTCGTTCGGCAGCCTTATTCGGGACGCGGATCTCTCGCGAGAAGTGCACTTAGGGCATCGGGTGCGCTCAGTGCGCCGTCTAAAACCAGCCTGATTTGGTCGATGATGGGTGTATCAATCCCCAGTTTCTTTGCGCAATCGTACGCGCTGTAGGTGGTCGGGACTCCTTCGGCCACCATTTGCATCGAACTGATAATACTTGCCAATGTTTCTCCCCGACCCAGTCGTTCGCCTACGGCCCGGTTGCGGCTGTGTTGTGAAAAACACGTCACCATCAGATCTCCGATCCCGCTGAGGCCATGAAAAGTCTCAGGTTTGCCTCCAAGTGCGGTTCCCAGGCGAATGAGTTCCGCCAGGGAGCGGGTGACTAGCGCCGCCTTCGTGTTGTCCCCTAGGGCGAGCCCATCGCAGATTCCCGCGGCAATCGCGAAAATGTTCTTAAGTGCTCCTCCTAGTTCGACTCCGATGACATCCGGGTTGGTGTAGGCTCTGAAGGTGGAATTGCAGAACGCCTTCTGGAGTTGTTGGCCCAGCGTGATGTTCTCGCAGCCCAAAACGACCGCAGTTGGCGCCAAACGCGCGACTTCTTCCGCGTGGCTTGGACCGGAAAGGACTGCGATCGGGTGGGCGGGCAGCGCTTCCTGAATAATCTGGCTCATCCGCAAGCCGCTTCCGCGTTCGACTCCTTTGGTGCAGGAGAGCAGTACCGCTTTCGGGTTGAGCGCCACCGTACTCAGACGGGCCGAGACTTCGCGCATCGCTCGGGAAGGTGTCACGAGGAGAATTAATCCGCATGGAGCGAGATCGTCCAAGTCAGCCGTAAACTGGATAGTTTCCGGAATCTGAATCCCAGGCAGATAGGTGCTATTTTCCCGCAGACTCTTCAAACGTACGATCGCGTCCGCGTCGTGTCCCCAGATTGTGACTGGAAGGTTGTTTTTCGCCAAAAGGAGTCCTAGGGACGTTCCCCAGCTCCCAGCGCCAATCACGCCTACTCCGGAAGATGAAAATTCGCTGTCCATAATGGTTTGCTCCTTAGTTCTTCTTCTTACCAAAGCGGTTTTCGGTTCCCGCGATCAGACGCTTAATATTGTCGCGGTGACGGCGAATCACGAGGAACGCGGCAGCCGAGGCAAACGCCAGTGTGACGGGGCTGTCGATCCCTGAAATCGAGTTCGGAGCGTCTATGACACTGATTCTGATGCCCGAATGACTGCTGCGCCATTGGTTGTAGTAAAGAATCGCCATGGTCGCCGGCAGACTGACTGCCGCTGCGATGGATGCCAGTGACACATAACGCGAGATAGCAAAGACTAACACCCAAACGACCAAAACTATCAGAGACGCAATCGGAGGCATGATACTGAGAATCACACCGAGGGAGGTTGCCACGCCTTTGCCTCCGCTAAACCGTAGCCAGACTGGAAAACTGTGGCCGATTATACACGCCAACCCGGCAAACGCTTCCGCATAAGCAAGGTAATCATCCGGCACAGGAAGGGTCACCCTCGCCATTGCGAGCTCACTGGCGAGTCGGACGGCGAGGAATCCCTTTCCTGCGTCGAGTAAGAACGTGGTGCCTCCCCATTTGGGACCAAGGGTCCGCCAGACGTTGGTGGCGCCAATGTTGCCACTTCCGTGCTGTCGAATGTCTATTCCTTTGAGTCGGCCTACAATCAGGCCAAAGGGGATTGAGCCGACGAGATACGCGGGAATCAGAATCAGAGCTAAAGTAAGGAGTGAGGCCATAGGGATCCGAGGTCGGGAAAAGAAAGGGTCAATGGGTCGCTTGAGTGGGGCGTCTGCGTCAACCTCAGAACCAAATCAAACCATCGCCTGAGGTAAAATACCCTGATACTGGAGCAGGATGCATGTTGAGAAGCTGAAGTATATTATATGGGCGGTGGATATGGCGCGGGCCGCGAAGTTTTATCAAGAGGTGTTTGATGGGGAAGTGGTGCGCCAAAACGAAATTGTAACGGATATTGCGATTGCGGGTGGCCTTGTTGGGATTCACTGCGGTGGGGAAGGGAAGCGTACCTGGACCGGGATGGCGTTTCAGGTGGCGGATTTGTTTGCCGGGTGCGCTGCTGTAAAAGCGGCTGGAGGTGAGGTTTTACGCGAACCCGAGGATACACCGGAGGAACCTGCGCATCTCGCTATGTGTGTAGACTCTGAGGGCAACGAAATTATGTTAACCAAAGCCCGGCACCGGTAGTCTGAGGCCAAGGGATCATGGAATCACACGACTGTTCGCATTTACACGAGGGGCAGCTCGACGGCGCCTTAGACACGCTCCGGGGGTTGGGGCATCGAATTACGGAGCCCCGTAAGGCTCTACTTCAGGTTCTGACGCATGAACATGGCCCGTTCACAGCCGACGAATTACACGGAAAACTTGCGGGGGTACGTTGTGATCCGGTGACCGTTTATCGCAGTTTGGCGACACTCGAAGAGGCGAACCTGGTGCGCCGATGTGATTTTGGGGATGGGGTTTACCGTTATGAATTTAATACCGGCGAACATCACCACCACCACATCATTTGTCGGACGTGTTCCAGTGTGAAGACACTGGATGTGTGTTTTGCAGACGGATTGGAGCGAATGGTGCGCCAAATGGGCTACACCAATGTAACGCATACATTGGAGATTTTCGGGACCTGTACGGAGTGTCAGGCGCGCGCCATTTCGCGAAAAGACTAGTTGGGGTTAGGTCAAGCGCGCGGCCATTCGTGCCGCGCAGGGGTGGCTTAAAATCCACCCAACGCATTGAGCCGGGTAGCGGAAACGGGTTGGGCGGTGCCGAGTTCCTGTGCGAATACCGACACGCGGAACTCTTCCAGAAGCCACCGGAATGCCTCGTGTTTTTCGGGTGCGACTTGCTTTTCCCACTGTCGATAAGGCGCCAGTTGGGCGGCGCGCTCGGTGTCTTTGGCGGGGTGTAGGGCGGCTTTGGTGGCTCGCACCTGAACGGCTTTCAGATAACGCAACAGATTGTTCAGCTGATTAAACGGCGTTTTCGAAAGGAAATCCTCCGGTACAAGCCTCGCAATGTCTTCCTTTAACGTTGCGTGCCCTTTCGGAATCGCGAGCAGCGTCTGGCGTAGGGTCAGTATCTGTTTGGCGCGCTCTCTTAACTGGTAGGCAATTCCCGGAAAATCGCGTCGGGCGGAATCGGTGAGCTCCTTAAGCCGTTTTTCGGTGAGCGGGAAAACGGGCGATAACGTTAACGTGTGTTTCAGCAAATTCTCCTGTGCGCATTTCTGCAAAATCTCCTCTGAAAACGCACTCGGTGTTGCTGTTTTCAGGTTGGAACTGAGCTGCTGTAGTGCGTTTTGGAAGTTGGAGCCACCATGCGAGCCGCTGCTTGCGATGCGTGAGAGCCCGATGAACTCTTTGTGGACATAGGCCAGGTCTTTGGCCAATAGCCCCTTGGCAATACACATCACCCCCTCGATAGACGCGACCTGCGCTTCCGGTTGTTTTTTGAAAAGACGGACGTTTACGACGCTTCCAACCGCTTCCAACCCAGGGTACGCAAGCACCGGTGCACCTCCGATTTCCTCAATAACCACGGATTCCGGGAGATCTCCAAAGCACCAGTTCTTCACATCGCGTTTTTCCCAACGTTTGGCCGCTGTCACCCAGGCGCGACTTTCCGCTCCGCATTTCTCCACTTCGGACTGGATCGCTTCCAAATCCCGACCGGCAGCGACGGTTTGGTTTCGTTTATCGACGATCTCCACTCGTGGGCGCAAATGGGGTGGCAGGCTCAGTTCAGGCCAATCCGAGGCACGGACATGAATGCGGTATTTGCGGGTGAGGAAGTCCGCTAGAGAAACCAGAAATTCCCCGCGGCCCGGCTGAAACTCCTGAGCCACTTCAGTGATTTTGGGTTCGAGTGGCATCAGCGCCTTCCGGATCGCTTTCGGTAATGCCCTTAGAAGAATGCTGATTTGTTCCTCGCGAAGTCCGGGAATCATCCATTGCAATTGCCCGGTCGTCAGGTGTTCCGCAACGGGAAGGGGGACCTTGATCGTGACACCATCGTTTTCTTCCCCGGGAGAAAACGCGTAGGAAAGTGGCAACGCTGTATTTCCCAGAGAGACTTTGTCTGGAAACAAATGCCGGTCGTAGGTCGGATCTTCTTTGCCGATCAAATCAGCCTCGGTGACGCAGAGAAAATCAGGATCCCGTGCGATGCGGTCGTTCACGAATTTATTCAGATCATGCACCGAGGATACATTGTGGATTCTCGCCGCATAGAACTGGTAAAAAGCCTCCTCCAAATCCATCGCACGGGAATTTCGAACACGCGTGAGTGCGTTTTCGACTTTTTCGCGGACCTTGCGGTTTTCGGAAAAGAACCGGAGTGAAATTCGAGCGTCTTCAGCCACAAGTGCACAACGGATGAAAATTTCCGTAGCGGCTGCAGGATCGACGAGCCCGAAGTCAACGTGACGGCGTGATACTTCGAGTCCATGCAGGAATACGCGTTCTGAAACGAGGACCCGGGAGGCTTTGCTGCTCCAATGGGGCTCGATGTAGCGCGACTGGCAAAGGTGCGGCCCCAAATCCTGAATCCAGTTTGGGTTAATCCCAGCCGCCATCCGTGCGAAAAGCTGGGATGTTTCGACGATCTCCCCGGCAACAATCCAGTGAGGTTGTTTGGATTTGGGTTCCTGTGAGGCAGGGGTGCTGCGTCCCTTACGGGGTTTCTCGCGGCGCTCATAGAGATTCGATCCGGGAAAGAGAGTGACCTGACGGTTGCCTGCCGCTTTGTAGATGTTCCGTTCGTGTCTTTGGGCGATGTGGCCCAGCAAACCGGTTAAAATGGCGCGATGTACGGAGGTGTAGGATGCCGCTGTATCGGCATCCATGGCGGCGAGTGTATTACCTCGTTTCGGGGACGGAGCGGGCCGGTTTCGCTGGGGGACTTCAGGGGGAACGGCGTCTTCGAGTTGGACGTGAATATCGCGCCATTCGCGCATTCGGGATACGGAAAGGAAGTTCTGTTTGCAAAACCGGCGGAGCGCATTACCGCTGCCGCGTCCTTCTGCGGAGGGCGCTGCCTTCCAAATATTGAGGAGTGAAAGGAAATCAGAATCCGGATCCGCGAATCGTTGGTGGGCGCTTTCCGCAGCTTCGCGATTATCGTCGGGACGTTCACGAACATCGGGAACACTGAGGCCTGCAGCGATAACGAGCACTTCGTTGAGGGAACCTTCAGTGCGGCCCTGAAGGAGCATTCGGCCAAGTGTTGGATCGATTGGCAGCCGGGCCAGTTCCCGGCCAAGTGCCGTCAAATCGTTGGTTTCGGTGATGGCTCCGAGTTCATGTAAAAGCCTGTAACCGGCTCGGATAGCAGCGTGTTGAGGCGGGTTGATGAACGGGAAGGTTTCGATTTCGCCGAGGCGAAACGCCGTCATTCGCAAGATGACTTCAGCGAGATTTGCGCGCTGAATTTCGGGTTGAGTGAAGCGGGGACGTTTCTCGAAGTCTTCGATGGAATAGAGCCGGATGCAGATCCCGTCTTGAATCCGGCCTGCACGTCCGGCGCGTTGGTTGGCGCTGCTTTGGGCGACTTCCTCAACTGGCAATCGTTTGGTGCGGGTTCGCGGGTTGTAGCGGCTCACGCGCGCCAGGCCACTGTCGATCACGTAGCGAATTCGTGGCAGGGTAAGCGAAGTCTCCGCGATGTTGGTTGCGACAATGACGCGCCGCCGGGGCCCGGGAGTGAAGATGCGTTGTTGCTCCGCCGCAGGCATCCGTCCGAAAAGTCCGAGAACCTCAATCCCGCTGCCAAGGCTTGTTTCAAGCAGCTCGGAGGTTTCACGGATTTCCCGTTCAGTGGGCATGAAGATGAGAATGTCCCCATTGGGAGATTCCAAAAGGGCATCTTCCGTGGCGCGTACAGCGGCGGTCACGTGGTTCAACGTGTCGGTGTCTTCGTTGTGCCCAGCAAAGGATTCCACCGGCGCGTAACGGATCTCGACAGGATAGAGTCGTCCTGAGACCTCGATGATGGGTGCTCCACCGAACGCATTGGAAAACGTTTCGGTATCGATTGTTGCGGAGGTGACAATCAGTTTGAGATCGGGGCGCTTCTGAAGCAGCGATTGTAAGTATCCGAGGAGAAAATCGATGTTTAGCGAGCGCTCATGTGCCTCGTCCAAGATGAGCGCGGAGTAAGAGCGGAGTAGGGGATCGGACTGAATTTCGGCGAGCAGGATGCCGTCGGTCATGAATTTGACGCGAGTGTCAGGTCCTGTGTCGTCATTAAATCGCATTTTGCAGCCGACTTCGCGTCCCCAGGACACCGCGAGTTCTTCTGCGACCCTCTTTGAAACGCTAAGCGCGGCTACACGTCTAGGCTGGGTGCAGCCGATTCGGCCGCGTTCCGCGAGCCCTGCATCCAGACACATTTTGGGAAGTTGCGTTGTCTTTCCGGAACCCGTTTCTCCAGCAATGACCACGACCTGATTATTTCGAATAGCCGCGATAATTTCGCTTCGTCTGATCGATATTGGAAGGTCCTCAGGATAACGGATGGTGAACATGAAAGAGTGAATAGACAAAAACGTACACCGCTCTGGAAGCGCCGCAAACAACAGAGTGTTTACCTTTCTGGGTATCCGAAAAAGGCCTGAGTTTCTGTGGTTTTTGTCATTCGATCGAATGATAGGAGTTGCTGGAAATATACGGCGAATTACCGCGTTTAATCTCGGGCAAATGGCGGTTATTACCGCTGTGTAATTGGTGTGTTATGACGTGTTGTATCGATGCTTACGGTGTCTTGCGCCGGTTTGGTGCATCATCTCCGGGCGCTGTTTGGGCTATTGAAGCCTGGGGGTCAGTATATAAAGCTGCGCTTTAAAGATGGGGCTTCAACGGTGGTGGGCGGTTGAATTGGGGTGCTGGTGAGGGCAGGTGCCTGAGTGCCCCGCTCAGCTTTTGGGGTTATTAGAAGGAGTGTTTTTATACATGATTGATTGATGTAGATGGGACATTTGTAAGGGTTTGTGTGTTGGTGTTTAACTTTTGTGGATTATGTGTTGAAGTTAGAGGGCTAAGTGGGGTGTTTTTATTGTTTTGAGATTATTAAATGTGGAGCTTGCCAGATCTTACGCCTTTGTTTTATACGCTTCGATATGTCCGATAAAACTCACTCCCTAGATCGTATTAACGCACTTAAAGCCGAAATCGCCTCCCTTGAGCAGGCAGCGGTGTCTGAACTTCATGCTCGTCGCGCTGAACTCGTGAACGAACTCGAGCGTTTGGATGCAGAAATCGCCCGTATCACCGGAAAAGCACCTCGTTCGGCTAAAGTTCGGGTTCGTAGCGGTCGTTCCGTTTCCCTTCAGGAGTTGAAGGAAATCTTGGAGCATGCTCCAGAAAAGACCTTGAATGTCCGTAAGGAAAAACTCGATTTCGCAAATATCAAAACATTGGCTAACGCAAATCCGCACCTGCTCAAACTGGCAGGAAAAGGACCTTGGCCAACTGTCACACTTTTGAAGTAGTTCTTCAAAATAAGTGTCCTGTCCTCAGGTGAAGTGATCTTGACGATGGCTTCATTTGAGAGATGGTGAGCTTGTGGGGCCCGCCGTACATCACGTACGGAGGGCCCTTTTTTTCTCAACCTTAATAACGAGCTTTATTCGTCACTCTTACTGATATGCAAACAGCAGCCCTTAGCGCCGTTGAAATCAAAACTCTCGAACTTTGTCAGGCCATTGTAGAACAATCCGGCTTCAATGAAATGTTCGCTAATTTGGCTGCTTTTATGGCGGATGAGAGTGCGAAATATCAATTTCAGTCCATTAACGACCTCGCTCAACTGCTTCAAGAAAAGCAGGCCAATGGATTGCAAATTACCGACACTGAAATCGCTGAATTTGAATCCTTACGTGGCGATTTTATGAGTAAGAGCATCGCCGCAAATTTTCTAGATGCTCAGGAACAGGTTCAGCAAATTCAGTCGTCTATCTACAAACAGCTCGCGAAAACATTTGAGCTCGGAAGAGTGCCGACCGCAGACGACTTTGCTAATGAATGTTGTTCTTCCTCGGGCTGCGGTTGTAATTGACCCGCCCCGTAAGCCGCTGCGTTTCCTTGGCGCGCCGCGATTGTAAGTCGACTGTGCCTTTCAAGGGTAGTTCTGAGAACAATTGCTCGTGGAAGCTCCCAGAAGTTATTGCTCCCGTTTTCGTGCCAGACCGTTGCGGAGTACGGCTTGCCATTAGTCTTCGTTCATAGAATAAATACGCCCTCTTTGCCGCCCCAAATGACAGACCAACAACTCGCAAGACTAACAGAAGAACTTCGCCGGTGCAGTCCGCAGACTCTCGAGGCTGCCATTCAGTACCGTGAAAAAGGCGATAGCACTCAGATTCCTGTTGTCGTTTATGGACTTATCGAGCGTTACCAGCCGTCCACTTCGCCTGTGCGCTTGGCTGATGCCTCGGATGACTCGCGCCTTATTGATGATCTCGGGCTGGATTCTCTCACACTCTTGGAATTGGTTCTGTCCATCGAGGAATGCTTGGAGCTCCGGATCGAAAACGAGGAGTTGGTAAACATTCGGACTTTGTCAGAACTCAACAAATTTCTGGCTGAACGAATTAAGACGAACTCAGAGAAGTCGTCCTAATGGCAGTCTACGATCGCGTGGGAGTGATGGCGCTGCTCCCGCAGCAACCGCCCTTCCTGTTTTTGGATAGTGCCGAGGTCGCTGAGGAATCAGTCACGGCTCAATATACGATAACTGGGGAAGAGGTTTTTCTCAGTGGGCATTTTAAAAATGACCCCATTTTCCCTGCCTCGATCTTATTTGAAGCATTGGGGCAAGCGGCTTGTTTATGGGTGTTGGAACGGGTCCCAGGCCTAATCGGTAAAGAGATCGCTAACGGTCAGGTTTTCTTCGCATCGATGGATGGGGCGAATGTTTACCGCAAGATGCGCCCCGGAGATCATCTCGTGTTCGATGTACGATTGCATCGCTTGCGTGATCCGCTTGCGATTTTCACGGGCTCGATCTCCATGGAGACGGGTGAAAAGGTGGCAAAAATCGATCGTCTTATGCTGGCTTTTGGGGAACAGATCGTGCCACCTGACTCCGCTGCTACCCGTTCAGGAAGATAGTATTTAGATTATTATAAGCATGAAACGCGCGGTTATTACTGGGTTGGGATTTATTACGAGTATCGGAAATAGCCGGGCGGAAGTGCTTCGCAGTCTTAAGGAATGTCGTACTGGGGTGGAACTGTTCCACGAGTACGATGAAGCGGATATTCCGGTTAAACTCGCCGGCACAGTAAAAGGATTTTCCTTCCCTACACCTCGGGCTGAGGACTGGAGTTATCCGGGCGATTACCAAATCACACGTGACCAACTTCGTGCGATGACGCCAAACTCGCTTTATGCGTTCTGCTCTATGCAACAGGCGATCGCCAACGCGAAATTGGCGCCTGAGCATGTTTCAAATCCGCGTACCGGTTTGATGTGTGCCTCGGGTGGGTCGATGTGGCTTGCCCACCATAACCTTAGCACGATGCTGACACGTGGAGTTTCCCGACTGTCGCCGATGAGCGTGGTTAACAGCATTCCTGGGTCGCTGTACATCAATCTCGGCGCTTCCTTTAAGGTGAAGGGCGCGACGTTGGGGTGTTCCAGCGCGTGTTCTTCTTCCGCCCATAGCCTGGGGCTAGCTCTTGATCTGATTCGACTCGGGCGCCAAGACACTGTTTTTGTGGTAGGGGCTGAGGATTGCTCAAAGTTCAATCTGCTTCCTTTTGCTTCCATTCGGGCGTTGAGCACCCAGACGAATCCCGCGACGACGCCCTGTGCTTTTGACGTCAAAAGGGATGGCTTTGTGGGAACGGGTGGCGGTGTTACTTTAGTAGTGGAAGAACTCGAACATGCCCAACGGCGTGGTGCGCACATCGTTGCCGAGGTTCTGGGCTGGGGCCAAACTGCGGACGGCTACAATATCATGATCCCGGAACCCGCTGGAGACGGTCTTCGTCGCGCGATGGATCTTGCTTTGGCGGATGCTCAGTTGGAGCCTTCAGCGATTGATTATATCAACGCGCATGCGACCTCTACTCCGGCCGGGGATTTGAGCGAGTGCCAGGCGATTCGTGGTACTTTTGGTGGCGGGAAATTGCCGTATGTCAGCAGCACAAAGAGTCTGACAGGGCACGGTTTGTCGCTTGCGGGGGCCATGGAGGCGGGGTTCTGCTGTCTCGCACTGGAGGAAGGTTTTGTGCCAGTTTCCGCTAACATTACGGAGCTGGATCCTCAATGTGCGGATATTCCAATTGTTTCGGCACCAGTAAATTGTGCGCCAACCTATGTGCTGAATAACTCGAGTGGGTTTGGCGGCGCCAACGTGTCAGTAGTGTTCAAGAAGTGGAGTGATGCCTGAGCCTCGCCGCTTGCGTTTGTTTTTAACGGGAGCCAGTGCCGGGATCGGTCTGGCAATCGCGCAGCGTCTGATCCAGGAAGGTCACGAGGTTTGGGGAACGGCGCGAGATCTGACCCGTTTACCGACTTTTTCCGGGTTTCATCCCGTTCGCATGGACCTGCTAGATAACGAGTCTATTCGCGAAGGCTTCGCTGCTGCTTTGGCGGAAGCCGTTTGTTTTGATGTGATTATCAATAATGCGGGCGTGGGTGTTTTTGGCCCGACGGAGGATATCCCTGCAGAACTGGTTCATTCGCAATACCAGGTGCTGGTGTTTGCTCCCTTGGAGATTATCCGTCTCGCCTTGCCCGAAATGCGCAAACAGGGGAGCGGCAAAATCGTGAACGTCACCTCGTTGGCTGCCGAGTTTCCGATCCCGTTTATGAGCTCTTACAGTGCAGCGAAGGCTGCATTGAAGGTTCAAACCACCTGTCTCCGACTGGAACTCTCTGACACTCCGATACAGGTGATCGAGGTCGTGCCGGGGGATATCAATACGAAGTTCCATGGGGCTACGGTGCGTGTGGGAGTTTCTTCGGCACGGAGTGAATCCGTCTGGGAGTTACAGAAACGCGAAATGGAATCCGCGCCGAGAGCCGACGTGGTTGCGGATGCTGTGAGCCAGATACTGGCGCAGCCCAACCCGCACCCAGTGCGGACCGTTGGGAAGTTCGATCAGGCGCTTCTGGCTCCGCTCCTTAAGCGGATCGTTCCTGTGTCGTGGTTGGAGTGGGGGATGCGCCGCTATTTTGGTTTTTAGGCACCGGCGCTGGTACATGCGCGCAGAGGCCCTGTTTGTTTTACGAATGCGTCCGAATCTAGAACCCCATTATCTGCGCCGATTGCGGCGATAGTGGCCGGCTATTCTTTTAGGGCTCTATGCCTTCGCAGCGCGGCCAAGCGGTAGCAAAACTAGGGGATAGACTTTCGACGCTGCCCACTTTGTTCAGCGCGCGTGTGATTGACGCTAAGGTTTTCGAGGCGTTGTAGTGGTCACTTTAGGTTCCACCATGAAACATCCCCTCGCTGTCATCACCTCTACCCTTTCGCTCCTCTCTGCCGTTTGTTTGGGAGCAGACTCGCTATCTATCCTCCCAAAGGACGGACGCCTCGCCGTTGTCGGCGATTCGATTACGGAACAGAAATTGTATTCGAAGTTCATTGAAACGTATCTCCTTACTGCCGGTGGACGCCCGGACGTCCATGTTTTCCAGTTTGGTTGGGGCGGAGAAACAGCCGGAGGTTTTGATACACGCCTGAAAAACGATCTAGGAGTATTTTCCCCAAACGTGGTCACCCTTTGTTACGGGATGAATGATGGGACTTATCGTCCTTATGAAAATGCGATTGGGAAGCGTTACGAAGATTCGATGCGCTCGATCCTGAAAAAGCTTACGGAGGACAAAATCCACGTCGTGGTTGGAACTCCAGGGGCCGTCGATTCCAAGTTTTTCGCACGCCCGTTTCCCGCCAACATGAAGGCTGCTGACAGTTACAATGAAAGTCTCGCGAAGCTTGGGGACATTGGAAAAAAACTTGCGGCTGAGTTTAACGAGGGTTTTGCAGACATTCACGGGCCTATGATGGACGCAATGGTGAAGGCGAAAGCGGCTAATGGCGACGACTTCGATGTCTGTGGGCGTGACGGTGTGCATCCTGGTCCCAACGGTCATTTGGCGATGGCCTATGCATTTCTGAAGGGGCTCGGTTGCGACGGGAATGTGGGTGAAATTGTGATGGATGCTTCAGGAAAAACGACAGTCAGCGCCGGGCACAAGGTGGTGACTTCGGCGGCGGGAACGGTTGAGCTCGAGAGTGAGCGTTATCCGTTTTGTTTTGATCCGGACTCCAAATCGTCTGGCAGCACACGAAGCCTGCTGGCTTTCCTTCCGTTTAATCAGGACCTCAATCGGCTGACTTTGAAAGTGGCACACCTCACCTCAGACAACGCGAAGGTGACCTGGGGCGAAGAAAGCCGTGAGTTTACTAAGGCGCAACTGGAAGCCGGTGTCAATTTGGCCGCCGAATTTACGAAGACGCCTTTCGACAAAGCATTCGGAGGGGTGATGAACGCTGTGGCAGCCAAACAGGCTTACGAGACCATGATTATCAAAGGAATGATCAGCCAGTTTCGGGCGTTTAATGCCGAAACTCAAAAGGACCCTGAACTCGGGGCCATTTTCGAAACACTTCGCAAAAAATTCCTAGCCACACATTCGCTCCTCGATTCTGAGACGCACGCGAAGTTGGTTCCTGTGAAACACACACTCACGGTCACACCCCTGTAATCCCGGTTCAAAACGGGGCGCTTGATGTCTCTCGTGACTTCGAGCGCCCCTTGTGAATTCCGGAGTGAATGCCCTAAAGCTTTCAGGGCATAAGCAAACTCGGACGAGTGCTATTTATCAGCGTCGTGCTGGCCTTTGTTTCCTGACTGCGCTGCTTTGTATTTCTCGACCACACTTTGTACGGCTTGGCCTCCGACTATCTTTGTAGCCCTTAACTCACCATCCACATAAGTCTCCACCATCAGACCCGCAAAATCGCCGGTTTTGGGTTCTGCAAGTGCATCCGTACCCGGGGTGGGGGCGTTGAAATCGACGCTTCCAACCGAGGTCCATTTTCTATCGAAGGCTTCCATTGGAAGCGTTTCAGATTTCAGTACCTGTTTGACAGCAACTTTGTCCCGAGATGGGCTGGGACGCATTGGGGATGCGCCGTATAATCTGGCGCCGGGTTTTACGGGGACCTCGGCGAGCACATAAACGACTGAGTTGACTTGTTGGGTTTTCCGAACGTCTTCAGCTCTCAGGAGGATCTGAATATCGTAGGCCAGGGGTTTTGCGGCATTCCCGTGGTTAGCCGCATCCTGAGCCTTGCTGCCAGGGGTCCCATACGTGACGGTCTTCCGTTGTACATTGGCGCCGATTGATAGAGGGGTTGCTGAATAGCCTGTTGAGGCACAAAAGAGCAGAAATGCAGAGATGATTAGGTGTTGATCAAACAATCTCATGAGATGGGAAGGAGAAGTGTGTATGTATCTACGGCTGAGTATTCCTGTAGCAGGTACACCTTCGATGTATCCGTCAGGAATCGACGTGAGTTTCCATGAAACGCTTCTTTTCAGATATCCCCCGAACGGGGGTTTTTTAGTTTCAAGACTCGTCCGCTATGCGACGCAGCCATATATTACCTTGGGCAAGTAATCTGGGGATTTTGCCTTTCAGCAGGTCGTAACTCAGTCGATTACTGAGGCAGCCTCTGCCTTTTGTACGAATGTATCCGAATCAAGAGCCCCATTCATCTGCGCCTATCGCTGCTAGAGCGCCTTCTTTTGGAGAGGCATTTCGTTTTTGGCTAAAGTTAGGCTTTATCAGCTTCGGAGGGCCCACCGGCCAGATCGCCATCATGCATGCGGAATTGGTCGAAAAGAGGCGTTGGATCAGTGAGGCCCGTTTTCTGCATGCGCTGAATTACTGTATGCTCTTGCCGGGACCGGAAGCCCAGCAACTCGCGACTTATGTAGGATGGCTTTTGCATGGCACCTGGGGGGGAGTAGTGGCGGGCGGACTTTTTGTTCTGCCATCCATGTTTATTCTTTGGGCCCTAAGTTGGGGATATGTGTGCTTCGGGACACTGCCATCGATTGCGGCGGTCCTTTATGGGCTCAAGCCAGCGGTATTGGCCATTGTGGCTGCCGCAGTCGTTCGGATTGGGAAAAAAGCACTTCGAAATGAATGGATGTGGGCTATCGCAGCTTTGGCTTTCCTGGCCCTTTTTATTTTCCATATGCCATTCCCTCTAATAGTCGTGACGGCTGCTTTATTAGGGGTGATTGGCGGACTCGTAAGTCCCGATAAGTTTGCGCTTATCCAAAGACACGGCAGTAAAGCAACAGTGGAGCCATCGGTTATAAGTGACGAAGAAGTACCGGTTGCTGCTAGTGATCGTTCTTGGAGCCGTGTATTTCGAGTCTCCTTTATTTGGCTCTCTATTTGGTGGCTGCCTGTTCTGTTGTTAGTGTTTTGGCTCGGACGAGATCATACACTTGTTCGGGAGGCCGTATTTTTTAGCAAAGCTGCCCTCGTCACCTTTGGGGGTGCTTATGCCGTATTACCCTATGTCTCGCAACAGGCTGTTGGTACTTACGGCTGGCTGGATGCCGCCCAAATGCTCGACGGTATGGGACTCGCAGAAACAACCCCTGGGCCGCTTATTATGGTTCTTCAATTCGTGGGTTTTCTGGGGGGATGGAATTATCCCGGAGGATTATCACCACTCCTTAGCGCAACACTAGGCGCATTCATTAGCACCTGGACCACATTTGCTCCATGCTTCTTGTGGATCTTCTTGGGGGCTCCCTATATTGAATACCTACGAGGTAATCGAAAGCTTACAGCTGCATTGTCAGCGGTTACGGCGGCGGTAGTGGGGGTGATATTAAACCTGAGTGTATGGTTTGGAATCCATGTCTTGTTCGCTCCTACACACAAGCTGGATTGGTTTGCCGTAATGTTGACTTTGGTTGCAAGTATGGGGCTGATCCGGTGGAAATGGGGCGTCATTTCTGTGGTTTGTGGGTCAGCGTTAGCCGGGTTACTGTGGAGACAGTTTAGTGTTTATTTGCTTTAGATTGCGCTTTGTCCTTTTCCGCATCGAATTCCGGGTTCGCACTCGGCATTTGAGCGTTTACTGACTTGCGCCAGGCTTCCAGTTTCGTACGGAGGGCATTTGTTTTGTCCGGTAATTCCGAAGCGAGATCATGCGTTTCACCGAGATCTGCTTTGAGGTTGTAGAGTTCCACATGATGATCTTCATGAAATTCGACCAACCTGAAATCACCATCCCGGATTGCGCTATAAGGAGTGGCGCCACCGGGATGGTAATGCGGATAATGCCAGTAAAGAGAATCCCGTTTAAGGGATCCGTTTTTACTCAATACAGGTTCGAGGTTTTCTCCATCAACCGAAGTCGCGTTGGGTGTTGGTACGCCTGCTGCCCCCAGAAGAGTCGGATAAAAGTCTGCGCTAATCACCGGCGTGTTATTGACGCTGCCTGGGGCGGTAACACCAGGCCACTTGATAATTAAAGGAACACGTACACCTCCTTCATAAGCCGAACCTTTACCGGCACGAAGTGGTACATTAGATGTGACTGGAATCAACCCGCCGTTATCAGATGTAAATACAACGATGGTTCGATCGCTGAGTTTTAATTCATCGAGCTTCGATAGTAGTTGTCCAACGCTATCATCGACGCTTTCGATTAACCCAGCGTAGATTGGGTTGTTATGTGGTGCGTTTTTGTCTGCCTTAGCCTTGTATTTCTCAATAACCTCAGGCTTTGCCATAACCGGAGTGTGGACCCCGTAATGTGGTAAATAAACAAAGAATGGCTTGTCCTTGTTCGTCTCGATAAACTTCACAGCCTCCTGTGTAAGACGGTCGCTTAGAAACTCCCCATTCGGACCATCCGTTAGTGTTTCTATTTTGTAGGGTGAAAAGTAACTTGGAGGTTGTCCGCGATGACATCCCCCAATGTTGACATCAAACCCCTGTTTTTCGGGCCAACACTCTTCCGGTCCCAAATGCCACTTCCCAATACTGGCCGTGGCGTATCCCGCAGTTTTGAGCACGTTTGCCAGATTTGGGATGGTTGTAGCCAGTTGCATGGTCCAATCCGGCACATTGAGTTTGGCATATGGCCTTTTGTGACCGGCAATCCAGTCGGTGATTCGGAGCCGTGCGGGGTATTGGCCAGTCAGTAACGAAGCGCGAGTCGGCGAACAAACCGTACAAGACGCGTAGGCGTCCATGAATTTCATCCCCTGGGATGCGAGTCGATCAATGTGAGGAGTCTCGTAAAACTTGCTCCCGAAGCATCCCAGATCGGTCCACCCGAGATCATCGGTGAGGATGACGACCACATTGAGTTTAGATTCACCAGTGCTGGTGGCAGCAGCAAACGAGTTTGCTGCGAACGCAACCAAAAGACCGGCAAACGAGAGGGATTTTAAAAGCGGTTTCATTCCGAGGAAAACGAGGGGTGGGGGGAGTTTGGGGTGATCGCTAAAATGGGGGCAGGGTTATCGTCGCGAAAGAGGTGCGTTGCGTGAATTCCGGAACGCGCATTAATCTTTCCAATTCGCGCATGTTCGTTTGATGAGAGGACTGATGTACGCATTAGCTCGGACGGTGCTGTTTGCGGAAAACACCGGGGGACACTCCGACTTTTTGTTTAAACACGACACTCAGGTTATGGGGTTCAAACCCTGCATGTTCTGCAATTCTGTCCAGCGGCAGGTCGGTGCCTGTGAGCAGCTCTTTGGCGCGGTTGAGTTGAATGCGTTCGATTTCCTGCCGAGGGCTCCTGCCAATCATTCGTTTAAAACGCATTTCCAAAACGCGTCGGGCCATTGGGCAGGCGTTTAGCACATCGGAAACGGCGATGCCTTCACAGGCGTGTTCTCGGATAAAACGCAGAGCTTTCGCGATTTGATGGTCGTTCACCGCCAAAATATCGGTGCTCTGTTGCGTTTTGATTCCCAGGGGCGGGATCCAAACATCCGCTGGCGCGCCCTGATTTTGCATGAGTGCGTTCAGAAGAACGGCGGATTCCCAGCCGACTCTGCGAGGGTTGAGAATCACACTCGAAGGCGGCACAGAGGACAAAGCGTTGATCGCGTCGTCGCAGCCTACTCCAAGTACGGCGACTTCTTCCGGGACGGCGATATTGTAGCGGCGACACGCTTCCAGAAGGTGCATCGCGCAGAAGTCAGAGCCCGCCAAAATGGCGACAGGCTTGGGTAAAGATTCGAGCCAGAGCCCGAGTTTTTCGATGGAATCTCCGGTCCCGCGTCGGTCCGAGTAAAGATTTGCGACGGAACAGTGGAGGCCGACTTTGGTCAAGATTTCGGAGAACGCCTCTTCCCGTCGAGTGGACCAATAAAGTTGATCGACGCCGCAATAAGCGAAATTCCGAAAGCCACGCTCTTCAAAGTGGCGGAATGCGAGTTTGGCGACTTCATTGTCGTCCGTTTTAACCCAGGGCGCGTTTGGTAAAAGATGTGATGGAGTGGCGTCCACGATCGGTCCTTTGAACTGGGTGAGCGCCTCGGGGATTCGCACATTTTCACAGCGCACAATGACACCGTCTCCCTGCCAATTCGAGAGTGAGACGGGCAGGGTGGCGTCGCGGTCGATTTCCAAATAAGTGACATGCCAGGGACCATGGCCGAGGATAAATTCGCCGATCCCCAAAATCACATTTCGGGTGAAGGCCGAGGTGGGTTCGACGACAATGGCAACACGGGGGGGCATGTGCGGAATAAGAAGGTTCGCCTGTCGCCAAACGTGCGCCAAATCACGCCAGCAGTCCAAGATAAACTCGTTGCTCGGGATATCCACAGGCGTGGGATTGAAGATTGTACCGATTCGCGGGAATTGAACTTATAATGAGTGGACTCCCGTGGAACCCCAACGACTGCCCCGTGTTATTTTTCATGTCGATATGGACGCGTTTTTCGCGTCCATCGAGCAGCGTGATTTTCCGGAGACACGGGGGAAACCGTTGATTGTGGGAGCTCCTCCGGATCAGCGCGGAGTGGTGTGTGCGGCGAGTTACGAGGCTCGGAAGTTTCAGGTGCGTTCGGCGATGCCTTCGCGGACTGCCCTGAAGTTATGTCCGGAAGGCATTTTTGTGTCCCCACGAATGGACGTTTATCGGGCCGAATCGGCATGTATTATGGCGATTTTCCAGAAGTACACGCCTCTTTTGGAACGAGTTTCGGTGGATGAAGCTTACCTCGATCTATCTTCCGTAGTGGGATATCACTCAGAGGCTGATGCGGCTTTGGAAGCGGCGTTGCCGTTGGCCAGAGAAATCAAGGAGACGATTTTTCGGGAACGAGGGCTTACCGCAAGTATCGGAGTTGCGGCAAACAAGTTTCTGGCAAAGTTGGGTAGTGATTTCGAGAAACCCGATGGGTTGACGCTCATTCGGGAGGCCACCAAGGTGGAGTTTTTGCGTCCACTTTCGGTTCGAAGTATTCATGGGGTGGGGCCGGTGACAGCGGAATTACTAGAGAAAAAGGGGTTGAAAACCATCGCTGACCTTCAGGATACGTCATTGCCACTGGAGACTTTTCTGGGTTCTTGGGCGCCGAAGTTGCGCCAGCGCGCTTTTGGAGAGGATGACCGGGAGGTGGACACTTCCAGTGAACGCAAGAGTATCTCTGCGGAAAATACGTTCCTGGTGGATACCGATGATAGGCCGACGTTGCGCATGGCGCTTGCGGAAATGGCTACCGAGATCGCGCAAACTCTGGAAGAACACGATGCAGGAGCGCTTACGATTCAGGTGAAGGTGCGATATAAAGATTTTACGACGTTAACGCGTCAGATTCGGGTGGAGGAACCCGTGGTGAAAGCTCGGGAGATTTACCGAATTGCGTGTCATTTGCTTTCCACCCACGGATTGGTAAGCGGTCCGTTGCGGCTTTTGGGAATTGGTGCGTCTACTTTTGTGGCTCGGACCTCTCCACAGTTGTTGTTGCCGCTCTGAGAAGACGGGGGAAGAAGAGCATCTGGCTCCTGAAACCTTGGCTTTGCGGGAAGGCTTTCGTTATAAGCATTTCGCTATAAGCTCTACCAGCCGATGGAATATATCCTCACGCATCGTACTACCTACCAGTACTCGGAACCCGTAAGTGTTTCGCATCATGCCGCGCGTCTGGAGCCCTTAAAAAACACGCACCAAAGCTACAGTGATTTCCGGCTTCAGGTTTTTCCGGAGCCAGCGATTCGGTCTGTCCGTCGCGATTATTTTGGCAACAGCGTGACGACTTTTTCGATTCGCCAGTTGCATCGACGGATGGAGACCGTGGCGAAGAGTCGGGTGAGTGTCCGGTTGCAGACGCCGCCGGTGCCCAATTTGTCGCCGAATTGGGAGTCTGTTGTGCAGAAGTTTTCGGACCCCGTTTCGCCGGAAGATGTGGGTGCGTATGAGTTTTGCCTGGATTCACCGATGATCCGGCCGAGCCGCGTTTTGGCGGATATTGCCCGGCCTTGTTTTCCTGCGAAGACACCGCTGCTGGTGGGGGTTTCGAATTTGATGCGTTTTATTTACGAGGAGTTCGAATTTGACCCGGTGGCAACGGAAGTGGCGACTCCCCTCGAGGAGGTTTGTGAGAAGAGGAAAGGGGTGTGTCAGGATTTTGCACATGTGGCGTTGGGTTGCCTACGGTCTCTTGGGCTGCCGGCCCGATACGTGAGCGGGTATTTGCGGACGATTCCGCCGCCAGGAAAACCCAGGTTGGAAGGAGCGGATGCTTCACACGCGTGGTTTTCGGCGTTTTGTCCGGTGAACGGGTGGGTGGATTTTGACCCGACCAACAACCTGATTCCGTCGGATGAACACCTGACCGTTGCGGTTGGTCGGGATTACAGTGATGTCAGTCCCCTCAGTGGAATCCTTACTGGGGGTGGGGAACACACGGTGAGTGTTGCGGTGGACGTGCTCCCGCTTTCCTAGTCGGCTGCCAAGGTTCTGGGGGGGCTTTGGGCTCTACGGTTCTGACTTCAAATGAGGCGGTGGAATTCCTGAGCGGGATTTCATTTATCAAACGTCGGTTTTTATCTCACAATCCGCCTCCGATTTAATTGTTATGCACCTAGACCCTGCACGTCTCCTGTCCTTCGCCCGTTCTGTAGGAACTCCTTATTGGTTATACGACGCGAGTGTTTTGCGTCAGCGAATCGCTGATATTAAACAACTCACTGGTGATGGAATTCAGGCTCGGTTCGCCATGAAAGCCTGTCCTGCAACGAAGGTGCTCCGCGAAATGGTGGCCGCTGGCATCTGGATTGACGCAGTGTCCGGTAACGAAATTCTCCGCGCTCAAAACGCCGGACACGCCGTGGGGCATAATCCGCCAACGATCCTTTATACGAGTGACGTGTTCCGTGATAACGCGCTGTCCGTGGTGCTGGATAATGACATTTTGCCCAATATCGGGTCTGCGGGGATGATCTCGGAGTTGCGGGCAACCGGTTATGAGGGAGGGGTTTCGATTCGTGTGAACCCAGGGTTCGGGCATGGCCACGTGAATGCTTGCGATACGGGCGGTCCTAGTTCGAAACACGGGGTTTGGTTTTCGGACCTGAAACAGGTGGCCCAACAGGTCAAAGACGCAGGAATGAAAGTGGTGATGCTGCATTCCCACATCGGGAGCGGGCCGCGATTTGAGGAGTTACACGAGAATTTGGAGCGTCTGGCTGGTGAATTTGCGCAGTTGCTCCCACTTTTTCCGGACTTGGAAGCCGTTAGTCTGGGCGGTGGTATCCCTCATAATTACCGGGATGAAAACGCCCAGATTCCGTTACCTCCTCTAAAGGCGTTGTTTGCGCGTTGCCGGGAGCGGTTGTGTGCGGCGGCGGGGCGTCCGATTCGGGTGGAAATTGAACCTGGACGTTACTTTGTGGCGTCGTCGTGTGCGTTGGTTGCCCGGGTGACGGATGTGAAAACGACGCAGACGAATGAGAAGGGTGCCGGAGTGACGTTTGCGATGGTTGACGCTGGATTCGTCGATCTTGTGCGTCCAGCGATGTACGGGAGCTACCACAAAATCGAAGTCATTGCCCATGATGGAGGTGAACGCAAAGTAGAGCCTATCGTGGTGGCCGGTCCATTGTGTGAGAGCGGCGATATCTTTACGCGGGATGATGCGGAGCTTTTGGTTCCAAGGGAGTTGCCGCGTCCGGAAATCGGGGATCTCCTGGTCTTGCGAGATGCGGGGGCTTACGGGTACGCGATGAGTTCCAATTACAATTCCGTAGGGCGTGCTCCTCAGCTGTGGATGGAAGCGGATGGTTCGGTGGAAATGATTTCCCGCCGGGAAACGTTGGAAGATCTCCTAAAAGCGGAAGTTTCCATCCCAGTCTAAGCGTAGGCTTTCAAACAAACCTCCCTTAGGAATACGAATTCCAGGGGAGGTCTGTTTTTGAAGCGGATGTCTGCGGGAATTGCTTAACTCGCCAGAACTCTGTCTAGGCGTTCGGAGAATTCCTTCAGCGATTCGGCATCTTTGGTTTGTGTTTTGGGTTGTTCGGTAATGGCCCAACCGGTGTAGCCGCATTGGTCCAGTGCCGCCATGATCTGCGGCCAATGGTTGTCGCCTTCGAGCAACTTGACGTTAAACCCTGGCGCCTTGCCTTCGGCATCGAGTTTCGTCGCGTACTCTTTGATGTGTACTTTGAGGATTCGTTTTCCGAGCACTTGAATCCACTCTTCTGACGGGGTGTATCGGATCATGTTTCCGATATCGAAGTGCCAGCCGACCCAGGGGCTATTGATTTCGTCGAGGTATTGTTTGGCCTGCTCGGGCTTCATGATGAAGTCGTTCCACACATTCTCGACGGCGATTTTGACACCCGTTGCTTCACATTCCGGAATCGCTTTACGGATCTGTTCAATCGAACGCTCCCAGCATTCCTCGTAACTGACCCCATCCCGAGCGGTTCCTGGAACGAGCAGAACGGTGGATGCCCCGTAACATTTTGCGTCCCGAAGCGACTGAATCAATCCCTCCAACCCTTTGGCCCGAAACTCGGGGTTCGGGCTGGAAAGAGAGCTCTCCTTTTTCCAATGGGTTGCACAGCAGACGCTGGCCGCCTTGAGGCCGGTTTCTTCGAGGGCTTTCAGGACTTCGGTTTGGTCCATGTGACTCATGGGTTCGACCCCTTCAAACCCCGCTTCTTTGATCGCCCGAAACTTTTCCAACACGGTTCCGGGAAACCCGATGGTGCCGATCATGATGGCTTTTTTGATGGCCCTTTTCGGTTTCGTTGTAGCGGCAAATAACGAGGAACCAAAGAGCGTCGAAGCAATGCTGGCGGTACCGGTTTGGAGAAAGGTGCGGCGGGAAAGGATCATTGTTTAGGGTGGGGGGGAACAGGTCAGGTAAGGGGGGCGAACGTCGATTCGTTAACGTGTCTTCGGAAAGAAGATACTTCTTATAAAGCAATATTAGAGGTAACGACACGCTGCCGGTCTATGCGGATCGCTGGAGACCAAACTGCACACTACGATTCCTCGAATAGCGCCTGGTGGGTAATAGTCTACCTCGATCTGCTACCGAAACGTGAATTCCAAAACGCTACTCCTGAGTACGGAATGGAGAAGCAGGCAGCCCGGCAGCGTTGTACAGATTACAGCCTTCAGGGTTGGTTGCCCAACCGTAGCGGGCCTTCACCGGCGCTGACACCTCGGGCGAGGTTAACACCACGCTGTCACCTTCGATTACAGCGTCAGCCCAAGCATATTTGCCGTCGGCACCCGCCACTTCGAACCACTCGAGCTTGGCTTCCGGCGTGGGGACAACCGGATCGAGCCCGGTCTTTTTGCCCGCTATCAAAGGAGCGCCCCCGGTGTCGAAGCGTAAGCGCATTTTTCCGCCTTCGATCTCGGCCGACTTATAAAGCGGCGACTTATAAATGAGGCCTTTTTCTCCGTAAGTGTGGGCTCGTGCCCAGAGCGCGAGGCGTTTGCCGACGTCCTGTTTGTTGAGCGGATGGATCGTAATGTCGCTGCCGATGTCGATCGCCACAGCCATGCCAGTGTTGGGCAGAGTTTGCAGGGTGCGCAACTGTGACTCGCGGAGGGCGGCCCATGCAGAGTCGATATGGGTGCGGTTGGGGCGGTCGTTGTTGGCCAACTGCACAAAATAGAAGGGGAAATCGCCCATGTCCCACTGCGCCCGCCAATCCGTGATCATTGCCGGAAACAACGTGCGATAATAAGTGGCGCGGCTCGCCGGCTGAGTGTTGCTCTCACCCTGGTACCAAATCGCACCTCGGAGCGCGTATGGCATAAGCGGCTGAATCATGCCGTTGTAGAGTGCGGAAGGAGCGTTTTTGATGTCCGCAGTATTGAGCAGGGGACGTCTGGCCAGCGCATCGGCGGCGAGCACTGGAAAATCGCGCTCCAGCTTTACCTTCCACTGGTCATCGACCGTCGCCGGATTGGGTACGGGCAGTCCGAGGGTTTTTCCAGAGGTATAAAGCCCGCCTTTGGCATCGTGGCGTACCAGGCGCAAGGCGATGACGTTCTGCCCCGCCTTCACCAGTTTGCCCGGCACGCCGTAGCCGCGCGAGGCGGTGTAATAGCCCGGAGGCTGGTCGCCAGTGTGCCCGATTTCCACGCCGTTAAAATAAGCTGTGTCGTATTGCTCGGTCATGTAGCCGACGCTGAGGCGGAAGCCCTTGCCTGCGCTCTCCGGCGGCAGGTCCACCGTTTTGCGAAGCCAGAGCACGCCACCTGCCTGACTCTCTGTAGCGGTTTTGAAACTCATCGGCGTCTTCACCGAACTCCAAGTTTGGTCGTCAAACTCGGGCGCAGCCCAGCCGTTTTTAAAACCGGCATTCTCGGTGTCATCCACACCGTTTTGTTTTTCCCAGGCGGCCTGCAACGCCGGCCAAGCTGCCTGCTCGGCGGGGGCGCGCTCCATCTCCGCGACCTGACGCGCAACCTCTTCCTTCAACTCGGGTAGCCCGTTCAACACTTCGCGGCGTGTCCACGCTTCCGCCGGTGTACCGCCCCAGGAGCTAAGAAGAATGCCGATGGGCACGTTGAGCTTCGTGTGTACGTCGCGGGCGAAAAAATAGGCCACCGCTCCGAACCCACCCGCCGTGCCCGGTGAACAACCGACCCAATTGCCGGCGATTTTGTCGGTGGGGTGCAACGTGCCGGATTGAGTAACCGCGAACTGGCGAATTAACGGGTAGTTGGCTGCCGCCATTTCGGCGGAGGCATTGGCCGCGCCGTCGACGGGAAACTTCATGTTCGACTGGCCGCTGGCCAGCCAGACCTCACCGACCACCACATCCTTGAAAACTACTGGGGCATTGTCGGCTGTGGTGATGCTCAGTTCGCGGCCCTCCGAGGTGGCTGGTAGTGCGTCCAGTGTCACTTTCCATCGCCCTTGTGCATCGGCTGTGGCGGTGCGTGTCATTCCAGCAAAGGCGACAGTCACCTTTTCCCCAGGCTCCGCCCGCCCCCAGACCGGAATGGGTTTTTGCTGTTGGAGCACCCCATGATCGCCGAAGAGCGGTGAAGGCACCGGTTTGGCTTGGGCATCGTGCAGCGACAGCCCGGTGGCGGCGGCCAAGGTGAAGAAGAGGACGAAACGGGAGGAATCCATAAGAGTGGCGGGAAGAATCGGAACAAGAGGTGTTTCCGCGGCCCTCCCTAAGCGTAACAAAAAAGAGAATCTTTTCGGTTTGGTACAACATTAATGGTCGTCGAAGTGCCCGCGCCGGACCACGGGCACTCTGTGGGAGTTCTGGGTTACTCTTTGATTGGAGCCCGATAGGCTTCTTTCATGTCTTTCTCCAATTCCGCCACCAAATCCGGGTGGGCAGATGCCACATTGGTTGTTTCACCCGAATCGACATCGAGATTGAAGAGCTGGACCTCGGGAGTCTTAGCCTTGCCTGAATGAGCACCCGTATTGAGGTGAATCAGTTTCCACGGCCATTTTAACACGGCAGTTTTTCCGCCTTGTTCGTCAAAGTCCCAATAGAGGTACGGATGTTGCGCCTGCTTCCCTTGTCCTAACAACGTCGGGACTAGCGAAAGTCCGTCACACTCCGAGGTGATGTGGGTGTTGGCGAGTTCGGCTACTGTAGGCATAAAATCCTGAAAGCCGCTGACGTGTTCACTCACACTCTGGGGTTTCACTTTCTGAGGCCAACGCGCGATAAACGGCACGTGGATCCCTCCATCCGTCATAGCGCGTTTGATTCCATTAAAACTCCCGTTGGAACGGAAGAAGTTGGAATCATGGAGCCCTTCGGCGTGTGGGCCATTATCACTCGAGAACATGATAATCGTCTCTTCATCGAGACCCATTTTCTGGATGGTCGCCAGAATGGCGCCCACTTCGTTGTCCACAAACCGGATGAACTGCGCGAACCCCTTTTCCACATCCGGCCACTCTTTGTTCGAAAACTCGCCGTAATTGGGGGACTCCAAGCCATGCCCAAGGGGCGAGTTTTTACCGGCCTCGTTATTGGCGTGAGGCAAATTGAGTGCGTAATACAGAAAGAACGGTTTGTTACTCCCTTTGAGTGACTGGAGGTATTTCTGCATTTCCTCCGAGATCAGGCCGGGAGCCCACTGTTTGCGGCCATCTGCGGTAGCGACGCCTTTGCCTTCATGGCCGCCTTTTCCGGATCCCGGAATTTGAACGTTGTTTAAGAGAACACGTTCCCCGTTTCGAACTAGAAACGAGGGGTAGAAGTTGTGGGCATGGCTGGTATCGACGTAGCCGAAAAACTCATCAAACCCTTTTCGATTGGGATCATTTTCCGTTTTGGATTTGCCCACCCCGTATTTGCCGAAACACGCTGTGGTGTAGCCGGCCTGTTTGAGAAGCTTAGGCACCGTCAAATCGTCATCGGGAAGCACCCAATCGCCATTTCCCCGAATTCGTCCGTGTCCCGTATGGAGCCCCGTCATCAACACACCTCGGGAGGGAGCGCAGACGGTGTTTCCTGCGTAATGCCGGGTAAACCGCATTCCTTCGGACGCCAAACGGTCGATGTTTGGTGTGCTGAGGGTGGTCTGGCCATAACAGCTCAGATCGCCGTAACCCAAATCGTCAGCTAGGATATAAACGATGTTGGGTTGATTGGCGGCAGAAACAGGGAGTGTGAACGCCACAAAAGCGGCCACCACACAGAAGGTGTATCGGATCATAGGGGGGAGATGTTTCGAAGAATTACGAATTTGAACGGATGCGGCAACGCCCGAATCCCACGGTTTAAAGGTGACGGACTAGCCGGTGTTACTCGCTTTTTGGCTCCAATTTGGGAAGGGGATCGAAATCGTCGGGACTGATTCCTTCGCCCTTTTTCTTTGAAGGCATGGCGCCGCCATTTTCCATGAACCGGTTGTAATATCCGCGATCCGCATTCGAATACGGATACGCTTCGATTTCGCCCCCTCGTCCTAAGACGCGGGGATCTTCCTGTGAGCGAAGTTCGCTTAGGAGTTGTTCCTTTAAGGTGTTTTGGAGGGCGAGATAAACAGGCTGTCCAGCGAGGTCATTCACGCAGTCCGGATCGTTTTTGAGATCAAAAAGCTCGTCGGAACCCCGTTTACCGAAGCATAGCGCCCAAAACGGATCCGCTCTGTTTTCGCGGTGTGCATGAATAATGGATGTTTTGGTGGGGCTGGAGTCACAATCCCGATAACCGGTTTCAGGATTCCCCGTGGGCCAGCGGCTCGACTCGAAGTTGTGGGAGTAAATCAGCCCGCCTTTAACGATGGATCGCACCGGGTAACCTTCGTCGTTGGGGCGTCCGACATCGTTTCGTTCACGCCCCAGAATCACGTGGTCTCGAGTGGGATCAACCTGCCCTGTCTTTTCAGACTGGAGCACGTTCAGAAAGCTGCGTCCTGTTGCAGGTGCCATCCCGAGTTTCTCCCAGGGAACTTGAGCTACCTCGGCGATCGTGGGGGCGTAGTCGATGAAACTGACAAAATCGTCCACGGTCCGTCCGGATTTTGGGATCCCTGCGGGCCAGCGGACTGCCAGCGGCAGATGATTGGCGATCTCGTAATTTTGCCCTTTGGAACGGGGGAAAGGCATCCCGTTGTCTGAGGTCACCAGCACAAAGGTGTTATCTAGTTCACCGCGCGCTTCCAAAATTTGAAGCATCTTCAAAAGAGCGCGGTCGAAGTGTTCCACCTCAAATGCGTAATCGAGCATGTCGTTTCGCACTTCTTCGGTGTCGGGCCAGAAGGCGGGGATACGATCGATGTCAGAGAGCTTTTTCCCACCTTTGGCGACGCCGGAGCCGTATTCGTAGTTGCGGTGTGGTTCATGTCCTCCGTACCAAAAACACCAAGGTTGCTCACTTGGCGCTGCCTTGAGGAATTCTTCGAAGTTGCCTGAATAGTCGTTCCCGCTGATGCCGGAGGTTGGCTGGGGAATATGTTTTTTAGCGAAGGGGCGCCCTGCCATCTCGCGTGGTTTTCCCTCTGCATCCTTGGCTTCGCCTGGGCCCCAACCTTTCCCGACCATTCCCACAAAGTACCCGTTTTGGGCTAGTGCTTCAGGATACGTCCGAAAGGAAGCAGGGAAAATTGGGTTATGATTGGCCGCAGCCTCGAGTTGCCACGGGTTCCGTCCGGTCAAAATGCTGGAACGCGAGGGGGCGCACTTAGCATTCGGAGTATAGGCTCGGGTAAACAAAACGCCCTCTTTTGCGACTCGATCAAAGCCGGGGGTAGCGACCCAGCGACAGCCGTAAACACTGGCGTGCCCAAAGGACCAATCGTCCGCAATCGCGAACAGAATGTTGGGGCGTTTTGGATTCGCCGCGAGGGCGTCTTTCGATGGAACTAACGCCAGAAAACCGGCGACCAGACAGAAGCGGTGGAGGGTAGACATGGGAGGAAAGGGGGGATGTTACCAGCCGGCGCTTGTGTAAAATTCGCCGGCTGGGTTTGGTTTATGATTCCAGGATTACTTGATCTTATCGGACTGCAAGTAGGTCACGATATCGGAGATCTTCTGCGCATCGAGTCCTAGCATTTCAGGCTGTGGCATCAACGACCGGGTCATTTTTGTTACAGAAACCGCCTTGGCCCGTTCCACCTTCTGAACCAACCCGCCCACACTCTTGATGACTAGCGGATCGCCATCCGATACCAGAATGCCGTCAATTGTGTGTTGGACCGTCCATTTATCGCCCTTCTTCACACCAGCTTCCACACGCGTTCCTTCGAAGCCGTGCGAGATTTCAGCCGACGGGTTGACAATGGCGTTCACCAGCACTTCACGGGGCTGAATTTTCCCAAACGCAGTCAGATCCGGCGCAAACTCTGCACCTACACTGCCAATCTTGTGGCAGCTATAACACACACCCACTGCCGCTTGCCCACGTTCAACGTCTCCTTTTAACGCGACGATGTCCTTAACCGTGGGCAGCGTCGATGGCGTTGTTGGCAATTCCGGAGTCATTACACTCACAAGCCCCGCGGGTTTCGGTAACGCAATTCCCCGCTTCTGTAGCTCCACATCAATCGGGTACATCTGCCATTCGTTCGAACGACGATTCGCCAACCACCACTTCGCGTCTTCTTCCACCGGAGAACCCTTGTCCGCCATTACATCCGCCATGGCTTCCACGGCAGCCGGATCCTTCACAAACGCAATCGCCGTCACCATCAGCTTACGCTCTTCCGCCGAAAGCTTCGCTGACAATGCCCGAGCACGTAAATCCACCACCGAGGCTGGCGTTCCCAGACGCCAAGCGATTCTCGCAAACGCCGAAGTCCAGTCTTCAGCCGATTTGCTCTGAGCAGGACGCAGTGCAGTGTACAAATCCGCTTCTTTTCCCTCGGACCCCAAGCCTAATGCCTCGAGGTAAGTGGCGTCTTTACCGTCATAACCCTTCGCAATTTCCTGCAAAATGACCCCGCTCTTTGCAAACGGCACATCCCGAAGGCTGATTGCGGCGGCAGCACGCACCGCAGCGGAACTGTCTTTTGCCGCCGCCGCAGCAATTTCCACAGGATCTTTCCCAGCGCGAAGCAGCGCACGGAACGCCACAAGACGCACGTTTTCATCCTTCGAAGACTGGAGTTCGCGCACTTTGGCTTCTCCGGCTGGCCCCATTTGGGCGAGTAACCAGATCGCACGTGCGGCAACATACGGATTCGCGTCATTCAGCACTTCGCTGACGGCGGGTACGGCTTTTTCTCCCTGAGCTTTCAGGCGAATAAACCCGCTGTAACGCACATGCACCGCAGGATTCTTCAGAGCCCCGATTTGCCCTTCCGTGGTTGAGAGATCCAGTTTCGGCACCTTCGAAACAAAACCCTTCGGAGCGATCCGGTAGATTGTCCCCACCAACTGGTCGTCCAAAGTTCCGTGCCCACCGACCCGTGCATCAAACCAGTCAGCGACATAGATCGCGCCATCCGGCCCCACGACCACGTCCGACGGACGGAACAGCGTTTCGGTCGTGTGATTGGGGTTTCCGCCGCTGCCGAGGAAGTCCGATCCCGCGAAGTTTTTGGCTTTGTTGGAGGTCAGAAAATCAAAACGCTCCATCTTAAAACCAGCGCCTTCCGACTTCGGGTAATAACCGAACACGACATTTTTACCGGCTTCGCAGGCCATCAAAAGCCCACGATATTTGTCACCTAACGCGCCGTTTTCATAAAAAGCGACACCTGTGGGTGAACCCCCGCCATACACGTCTCCGGCTGGCATGGTGCCTGGATCTTCCTGACGCCACTCGGCGGTTGGGATTTCCTGGCCTGGACGTTTGTCCGCGGACCAAGTGCGTTTCCCGTCGCGCGAAGCGAACCCAGCGTTACCGCCTTCGAGGATTGGGGTTACGCGGCAGGCGGGGGGGTCATCGTTATCACTTTGGTACATCTGCCCGAACGAATTAACCGTCTGCTCGTAGCTGTTTCGGTAATTGTGGCCGACAATCTGAGCATGGGTTCCGTCTGGGTTCATGCGAATCGTGGCAGCGCCAATCCAGATATGGCCGTCGTCGCTGCGTTTCCCGGCAATGGAACGAGGATCGGTAGGGGGTGTTCCGGTTTGTTCGACGTAGGGGCTGCCGAGGTAGAACGTTTTCCCGGATTTATCGGTAAATTGACCGCCGGTGTTTCCCTGGTTGAAGTACCAGAGCCCATCGGGACCTGCGGTGAGGGAATGCAGGCTATGATCGTGGTTTCGGCCATTAAAACCGGTGAGCAACACTTCGCGTTTATCCACAGCCGGATCGAACTTCGCATCACCGTTGACGTCTGTGTAAACGAGCAGATCCGGTGGTTGAGAAACCACCACTTTATCATCCAAAACGGCAACTCCCAGAGGGGAGGTTAATCCCGCCTCCTGAACAAAAACGGAGCTCTTATCGGCTTTCCCAGCCCCTGTTGTGTCTTCGAGAACCACGATTCGGTCTCCTTCAGGGCGCCGACCGGCTTTGCTCCTATAATTGACGCCCTCTGCGACAAAAAGACGTCCAAAACGGTCGAAATCGATGTTGGTTGGGTTGTGCAGGAGCGGGGTAGTGGCCCAAACCGTAACTTCCAGATCGTCAGGAACGCTGAAAAGAGAAGTGGGCACAATGGTCGGGGGCTGTTCTTTGGCTGGATCCTGGGCGCTCAAAAGAACGACACCACCGAACATACAGATGGACCCTAAAAGGATACGGGGGGAGATGATTTTGCTCAGAGGTTTGGAGGACATAGGAGTGAGGGGAGATGAAGTGGCGTGACTCGAGTGACAAAGCTGGATGTCGGCCGGAGGATACGGGGGGGGCTCAATTGTGTCCTGTCCCTTAAACACGGGACATACCGTTTAGTTTCGGTACCCGGACTCGTAAGAGTTCAGTGTCGGACTTTTTCCCGCTCCTGCCGAATTGGGTAAGGCTGCCAAGCCCAGTACAGTTTTCGTTGGATTCCTAGGACGCGAAAATTCACCTTACTTGCGCCTTTAATCGTAGCCGCATCATGACTTCCCTCCGACAGATTCTTCCTGCTCTTCTCCTGTTGAGCCCTGCCGCAGTTCTTAGTCAAGGCACCGTGCCCCATAATTTTAGTTTGCAAGAGACGGTTAACGGATTACGTCGCGCCTATTTGGATGGGCGCCAGAAGCTCGACGCTGAATCCGAGAAACTACGTGCTGCCTATAAATCCAGTTACCTGACGAACCTGGAGAAACTTCAGACCGACATCACCAAACAGGGAAATCTCGACGCCGCGCTCCTTGTCAAAGGGGAACGGGAACGGGTCACTGCCGGAAGCTCCACATCGCCTGACCAAGTTTTGGCCCTACCTGTTCCAGCGAAGACTGTCCGGGCAACTTATGACGCTTCTTTGAAGAAACTCGCAGAGGATGTCGCGCGGTTAGATGGAGACCTGCGATCTAAATGTGTCGCGGACTTTGACACGTTGCAGAAGAGGCTCACGGCAGCGGGACTTCTCGATCAGGCCCTTGAGGCAAGACGAGAAAAGGAACGGTTTGCGGCCGAAAGAACGACACCCGTCCAGCAACAGGTTTTATTTAACGGGAAAGATCTCACCGGCTGGGAGGGTAATCGGTCACTGTGGTCGGTGAAGGACGGGGTCATCCACGGCGAGACCGTTCCCGACCCGGCGGATCCTCAGAAGTCGCTCCTCAAGACGCAGAGCTATCTGGTGTGGAAAGGCGGTTCAGTTTCCGATTTTGAATTACGTTTAAAGTTTAGGATCCCGAGTGCTGAAGGAAATTCGGGGATCCAATATCGAAGCAAAATCTTAGGAGAACTATCAACCGGCCCCCAGGTGGGCGGTTATCAGGCTGAGATCGATTCGGGGAAATTCGCGGATAAGGGCATTGTCACCGGAATGCTTCAAGAGGAACGGGGGCGCGGCATCTTGGCCAGATTCGGACAGAAAGTTCGCCTCACGCAAAACGCCCAAAATCCAAAGACAGCCAATATTCAAGTCACGGGCTCGACGGGCGTAGAGCCGGTATTTCCACAGCCGATTCGTTCCAAGGAATGGAATGAATACGTGATTATCGCGAAGGGAAATCACCTCCAGCAGTTCATCAACGGGAAACTCACGGTAGACGTTACAGACGATGATCCGGCGGGAGCCAGCGAGGGAGTGATTGCCTTTCAGTTACACAACTCCGTTTGCCCCGCAATGGTTGTCGAATTTAAAGACATCGTCTTAACAAAATTCGAAAAGGAGACGGCAACACCCGTTCCATCTGCCCGGCCTGAAGTGCAGCCAGTCGCCGCACCCCAACAACCGACAACACCCGTTCCTAACGCTGCTCCACCGACTCCAGTACAGGTTGCGGCTCCGGGTTCTGCGACAGCGGCTTCGGGTTCACCAGCGAGCGCCCTTTCTCCTGCGATTACCAATATTGAGCCTTGGCAACAAAAGCTCACGCGCCCAGAGGATCATCCAACCTCCGCGGATTCGGAGTTACGCGATGGATGGATAGCCCGTAAAATCGACTCGCCTCCGCATACCCGAGTCCTAGGTGATTCTATGAAAACGGGGGCGGTTCGAGCGGAGTTCCAATGGCCTGCGAGCGGTAATACTGGCAACCTTTCCTTTAGGAATAGTGAACGCGGATACTATCTGTCGCGTGACCGAAGCGGTGTCATACTGCGTTTTGAAAACATCGAGGTTGGCCGTTTTGATGCACCGACGCCAAAGCCAAACGAACTATACAAACTCGAATTACGCATGAGCGGGATGCTCGTGACCGGCTTTCTCGATGGGGAAGAAGTCATTCGTGTAGACGACGATCTTCGCCCTGACACATCGACGATATTTATTAAGCCAGGGATATTCCTTCATGACGCGAGTGTTCGAAATATCGAGGTGCTGGCTCTGACTTCCTCGATCAAATCTACACCCGATGTAGCACCTACCACGAACGCAGCGTTACCGGCCCGTTCCTCTATGGCTGGAATAAACACTCTCACTAGCGAGGAACTGACAGCTGGATGGCAGCTTCTCTTTGATGGCAAAGATCCTGCCAAAAACTGGCGCGGCTTTAAAAAGGATATTCTACCGGGTAATTGGGCCGTAAGGGAGGGGGAGTTGGTGTGCCAGAAAGTGACGTCTTCAAACAGTACGTCTGACTTAGTATCAAAGGAACAATTCGAGAGCTTTGAATTGTCGATAGACTGGAAAATTTCGACTCGAGGTAACAGTGGCGTGATGTTTCGTGTTCAGGAAACGGAAACCGAAAGCTGGAAAACCGGTCCTGAAGTCCAACTTCTTGATAACCTCGGAGGGCGTGATCCGATTAAAGCAGGATGGCTTTATAAGCTCTATTCAGCCTCGGTTGATTCCACAAAGCCCGTCGGGGAATGGAATAACCTGCGACTGATCTGCAAAAACGGAAAGTGTGAGCATTGGCTCAACGGAACCAAATATCTCGAATACGAGATCGGCTCAGCAGACTGGAACGAGAAGGTGGCAGATAGTCCGTTCAAAGCCCTTCCAGGTTTTGCAAAAACACCCAAAGGCCATATCTGTTTGCAGGATCATGGCGATCAAGTGTGGTTTCGGAATATCAAGATCCGTCCCCTTTAGCGCAACCGCTACCCGTCTTTTTCCCTTTCTCTAAGCGTAACGTTTTATCCTCTACTCCTGCCAACCGGACTGCGGGGGCCAATTGCGTTGTCTTCAACGTAAGGAGCAATAAATTCGGCTCGTCTCTCTTTTCGCATGAATTCCTTCCCGAAAATCGCACTGCTCCTGGTGATGTCCACCGGCCTTATCTTCGCACAAGGCCCCGGCACTGCCCCCCAAAACTTCAACGTCGCGGCGGCCATCACTCAGGTGAAATTGCCTTACCTAACTGGCAAACAGAAGCTGGAGACCGACATTGAAAAACTGCGCTCCTCCTATAACGCCACGTATCTGGCAGCACTCGAGAAGCTCCAGGCCGACATCTCCAAACAGGGGGCGCTGGACACTGTTCTTCTGATAAAAGCCGAACGTGAACGAATAGCGTCCAACACTATTTCCACGCCTCAGCAACTCGCTTCGCTGCCCGAGCCGGCGAAGGTGCCTAGGGCAAATTACGATCGCTCCTTCAAGAAACTCACAGAGGACGGAGTCCGTCTGGAGGGCGAATTACGGGCAAAATGTGTGGCCGAACTGGAGGTGCTTCAGAAACGGGTGACTATGGCTGGCTACATCGAGCAGGCGCTCGAAGTGAAAAAGGAGAAAGAACGTCTTGCGGCTCAGGAAGCGCAGATTAACCAGCTCAAGACAAACTCCACCTCAGAGAACACCACCACCGCATCCGCAAACCCGTCCTCGTCTCCCGCGCCACCCTGCTTTAACAAGTCCATCCGACGAGCTTTGGTTGCGTAAACTGAACCGTCTCGAAGATCACCCTGCCTCAGGAGACTCGACCTTACGTGACGGTTGGATAACGAGCAAACCTGACTCAGAGAAAAAATTTCGCGTCCTCTCCGCTCCAATAAAGACCGGTGCAGTGAGAGCCGAGCTCCAATGGCCAGCAAGCGGGAGCGCCGGAATCCTCAGTCTGCGTAATGGAGAAAAGGGATATTACCTCTCCAGAGATCGGCGCGGCGTTGCACTGCGTTTTGAAGATATTGAAGTAGGCCGGTTTGAGGTGCCAAACCCAAAGCCCACCGAGACGTACAAGATGGAGTTGCGCATGAGTGGCCAGTTCGTCACCGCGTTCCTCGACGGAAAAGAGATCATCCGCGTCGACGATGACCTTCGTCAGGATGGCTCAAACATTTCGGTTACAGCTGCAATCTTGCTAGAAGACGCCAGAGTCCGAAACATTGAAGTGCTGACACTTACTACCGCGGACAGGGGAACGACGGCTTCCTCCAGCACTAATGCCGGAGGAACAATCACGGTCAATCCGTCGGGCAGTAATGAAAGTGCCGCGACTCCAGCGGATCACTTTGAGACAACTGTTAAGATGGGCGAGGTCAGTATTACAAAGTACGTTGGTCCAGGTGGTGCCGTGGTGATACCGGCGATGATTAACAAATTGCCTGTAACTACTATCGGGAAAGGTGCGTTTTTTCAGAATAATACCTTAACGAGTGTAGTTATTCCAATCGGAGTGAATACTATTGGAAGGCAGGCATTTAGAATGTGTAGAAGTCTGGTAAAGGTTGTCATTTCCAGTACGGTTACAAAAATTGAAGCGGGGGCATTTTCGGATACAGACAGTCTCATTACATTAACCGTTTCTGATAAAAATCCGGCTTATATAGTTACGGCTGATGGAGTGCTTTTAAATCGAAGTCAGACGATTTTGTTGTGTTATCCAAAAACTAGATCTGCAGACTCCTATATAATACCTGATAGCGTTCTTAACATTGAAGATTGGGCGCTTTCTGGAGCTGCCTTTAAGGATGTAACAATACCTCAATCTGTGACTCGAATAGGAGCATCGGCGTTTTCTGAATGTAGGGATCTCAAGAAGGTTGTAATTCCCAAAACGGTGACCAGTATTGATTCTGGCGCCTTTACCGATACAAGTAGAGTCACGGAATTTATTGTTTCAGATCAAAATTCGGCTTATATGAGTACGGCTGAGGGGGTGCTTTTTAATAAAAGTCAAACAGTTTTACTGCATTATCCCCTAGGTAGAATCGCAGATTCCTATGTTATTCCAAAAAGCACTTCTGTAATCGGAGCTAGCGCTTTCAATGGCGCTCGAATCAATAATATTGTAATATCTTCCGGTGTTGTTGGGATTGAGAATTCTGCATTCAGTAAGTGTAAGATTACTGGCGACATTGTGATTCCTCGTAGCGTTAAGCGAATTGCGAGCAATGCATTCGCTAATATATCGTCCGCCGATATCATTTTTGAGGGGGATGCACCTCAATGTGGAGAGAACGTTTTTAGAAATAGCAGTAAGGCCAAAATCCTCTATCATCCCGGGGCAAAAGGGTTCACGTCTCCCACATGGACGACTAGTGCTGGGGATAACTATCCAGCTGAAGTAACTACAACCAATCGGGCAACTACGCAAAAGCCGTAAAGTAGACCGATAAGAGCATAACGCCGGTTCAGATCGTCAAGGTCGATGGCCTTCGCACTCGCATCCTCCCGTGCCCTGTCGTCTTCTTCAGGAATCACGCCCCGACCGAGGGTAAATGGTCGAGTATGGCACGTACTCCTTTGGCACGTAGGATCAGAGACCGGAATGGTACAGTTTGCATTGGATTCCTTACGCACGAAACCGCACCCTGTTGGCGCCTGCTTTGTCGTCCATGATCCCTTCTTTTACTCTTACGTTATTTGCCGGAACCGATGTCTGTGGCGTTTGGAGTCGAGGGGAATGCGAACTCACACTCGGTACGGACTCTGGTTGCGACGTAGTCATCCAAGGAGATGGCGTCCAGTCACGGCACACAACCGTCTGGCTCATGCCTGAACGGATGCTCTTGGAAGATCTCGGTTCGGCGCTCGGGACACAGGTGAACGGTTATGCGATCACCCAACGCGTTGAGGTCGCATATCCGGCTTCAGTACAAATCGGGGACACTACTCTTTTGGTCGAGCTCGCCACACCTGATGAAAATCTTCCATCGGATAGCGCACCAGCCTTCTCTGCTTCGTCCACCGATCTGACTCTCCCTGCGCAAAACGATTTTTCAAAAGCCAACGCCATTATCAAAGCCCGCAAAGACAGCTCGATTGCAGACGTGAGAGCTCAAATTTCTTGCGAGTACCAGTTGGTTCGGGAGATCGCACGCGGGGGAATGGGCATGATCTTTCAGGGGCAAGATGCCCTGCTGGACCGGCAAGTCGCAGTGAAAGTCAGTAGCCTGAGTTACCGTGGAGCTGATCCACGCTTTCAGAAGGAAGCAAAGGTGCTCGCGCATCTGGCTCACCCGAACATCGTCCCCATTCACGCCATCGGTACCGATAGCAACGGGCGCCCATTCTACAGCATGAAGCTGGTGAAGGGACGCACCCTTCAGCAAGTGCTCAACGGCATCCGAGACAAAGATGTTGAAACAACCAAGGTTTACACGCGGGAGCGACTCCTGACCGTGTTCCGCAAAATCTGCGACGCCATGGCCTTTGCGCATGCAAAAGGAATTCTGCACCGGGATCTCAAACCCGAAAACGTCATGGTTGGCGAGTTCGGGGAAGTGCTCGTCATGGACTGGGGACTTGCAAAAGTTATTGGCGAAAGCGGAGAGGAAACACACCGCCAGGCCGCTGCTTCCACTGGAAACAACTTTGGAATGACGATGGAAGGCGAAGTCATGGGGACGCCTCAATACATGTCCCCGGAACAGGCGCAGGGAATGGTCGCGGAACTCGACCAGCGCTCTGACATCTACTCGTTGGGTGGAATTTTATACGCGATTTTAACTCTGCGTCCTCCGGTCGAGGGCAAGACTTTGGATGAGGTCCTAAACAAAGTGCGTGACGGCCATATCAGCTCGATGTCGGGGCGACGCTCCGGTCGGCGAAACCAAAAGATTTTAGTCAATCCGCCAACATCGATGGGATCGGAAATTCCCCAGGCGTTGGTCGCAGTGACACTCAAAGCCATGGCTCTGGATCGTGCCAATCGGTATGCTGACGTGGAGGCGTTTGCTGCGGATATTGAGTCTTATCAAAATGGATTTGCGACGAGTGCCGAAGATGCCGGCGCGTGGAAACGAGTCAAATTGTGGGTCGGCCGAAACAAGGCGCTTACGGTTTCTGCAGTGGTGCTGACTGTGATGGCCGCTGGTTTTACGGTGCAAGTGGTACGGGAAGGTCGCCGGGCGAAAGCCGCTTTGGCGCGATTAAAGGAGACTGCTCCGACTTTCACCCAACGTGCCGGTGACGCTCTGAAACAGGGGCACTTTGAAGAGGCGCTTAAGAGTATCCAGTTTGCGATCGATTTGGATCCCAAGAAGGCGGATTACTTCGAGCTTCGTGGAAACGTCTTACAGGTTTTGCTGCGCTGGCCGGAGGCGGTGGACTCGTACCGGGACGCCTTGGGGTTTGGAGAGAATCCTCAAGTTCGGAAAAACCTGACCCTCACGGAGGAGTTGATTTCGCAGAGTCAGAAAGAAGGCGAGGCAAAGGCAAAAAACCGTTTATGCAACGAGTTGAATCTCCAAAACAGGCAGAGTGAATCACTGGTTCTCGCCAAGGACATGAAGGATTTTTGGAAGGAAAGTAAGAAAGATCCGGCTGCGACCCTGGAGTTAACCAAACGTCTGGAAGCCAAACTCCTGCCAGTTCCGGGAACGGATGTTCTGATGAGTAAAACGGAATTTACCGTTGGTGAATGGAAGTTGTACCTACAAGCGGAAGGGATGCCGAGTTGGAATAAACCGGAGAAGTTTCCACAAACGGACGAACATCCGCTCGTAAACATCAGTTGGAATCAGGCGAAATCTTTCAGCGAATGGTTAAGCCAGAAGACTGGGCGAGAATGGCGAATGCCGACCGAAAAGGAATTTGAAGCCGCCGTGGGGAGCACCCAGTTTCCTTGGGGAGATTCATTTCCGCCTCAATGGGACGATGGAAATTACGCTATCTTAGAGAATGGAAAATTAGATCCGGAGCGTGTGGGTTGGGATGGGATTTATGGCACAGCCCCTGTTGGATCGTTTAAGCCCAATCTGCTTGGCTTCTATGATCTGGGCGGAAATGTCGCCGAATATTCCTGGGATGGTGTGGAATCCCAGAATGGAAACCGGATCATCCGGGGTGGTGGCTGGGATCGTTCCAACGCGTTAAATTGCAGTGTGGCTTTCCGCCTCGGCGTTGCTCCGGATCTGGTCAGTGACAAAAACGGCTTCCGAATCGTGCTGGTTAAAAAGAGCTCGGATCAGAAGTGACGGAAGGCTTATCATTTTGACAAAGTTGACAATTTGGTCAATTTTATACCCATGAGCCGTCTCACTATCGAAATCGACCCTGAGCAACATCGGAAAATCAAAACGCTGGCCACCTTTGCGGGGATGTCCATTAAGGACTATATTTTGGCGAGGACGCTGACGCCGCAGACTCGAGCGGCTGAGGACACGACAAGTCAATTGTTGGGCTCCCCCAGTAATGCCGCCAGGTTGCGCGCAGCCCTGGAAACGCCTGCTTCGGAACATGTGGTTTTTGAGTCTCTCGAAGATCTAAATCATGCGCTTGGAATTTAAGCCCCAAGCCTTTGAAGACCTTCAATTTTGGGTGCAGCAGAATCCTAAAGTGGCGAAACGGTTGCTTCGCCTAATAGAAGAAACGCAACGCGACCCCTTCGGCGGGGTAGGCAAACCCGAACCGCTCCGAGGCGAACTGACCGGATGGTGGTCCAAGCGAATCGATCAAGAGCACCGACTGATCTATAAAGTGGATGGCGATTGCCTGCTAGTTGCCCAGGCAAAAGGTCACTACAATGACTGAAGGCACAGATTTCGGTTGGGGAACCCTCAACTGCAGCAGGGACGAAATGTAAGTCCGGAGTTCCGGTGTTGTGAATTACGGTGCGGTTCTTGTGTACGGGAGATTAAAGCGTCTTTCGAAAATGGATTGGCTTGGGCCGGTTACAAAATAGATTCCCCCGTTCTTCCCTAGCCCCGCCCACTTTATGAAGTCGTTTTACCCGTCCACGCTGGCATTCATGTTGTCCACCAGCGCGCTTTTGAGTCAGACACCCGGTGATGCTCCGCAAAAATTTAACGCGGCGGAGGCGATTGCGACGGTGAAGAAGCCGTATGTGGAGGGACGCCAAAAGTTGGAGGCGGATTTTGAGCGTGCGTTTACGCAAGTCCAGAGCGGGTATTTGGCGAGCCTGGACAAGTTGCAGGCGGACACAGCGAAGACGGGAGATTTGGACGCGGTGCTTGTGATCAAATCGGAACGCGACCGGGTTGCAAAACGGTTCAAGACGACTGCGCAGCAGGTCATGGCGATGCCTGGGCCCCTGAAGACGCTGCGCGAAAATTTCGATGGGGCGCTAAACAAGCTGCTCGAAAACGGGGTGAAGTTGGATACGGATCTACGGGCAAAATGCGTCGGCGAACTGGAGGTGCTGCAGAAACGCGTGACGATCGCGGGCTATATCGAGCAGGCGATCGAGGTAAAAAAGGAGAAGGAACGATTTGCAGCTGAAAAGCCGGGAGTGGTGGTGAAGCCGATCATCGTGCAGGCGGAACCACAGCCAATGGTGCAGAGACCAGCATCGGGACCGGCCGAAAACATCACTCTCGATGAGTTATGGGAATCTAGGTACAATGTTCCCGAAGCTCTTCCTCAAAACGGTGGTTGGGAGCTCAAAGATGGATGGCTCGTACGTGGAGCAGCGTCCAAGTTTGGAACGCTTTGGCTGGGAAACCCTATGGCAGATGCGGCCATCCGAGCCGAATTTCGGTGGCCCAGAAATGGTGCGATTGGTAACTTAAACCTTGGTGTTTTGAATAGTGAACAAGTTTACGCACTCGGGCGCCACGGAGTGCGCGGCGTGGAGTTAACATTCAACAATGTTGTGGTGGGTCAATTCCCTGCTCCAAGTCCGAAGCTTGATGACTCGTTTCGCTTAGAGCTCAGGAAAGAAGGGTCTGTGATCCTTGCCAAGCTGGATAGTAAAGAAATTATCCGAGTTGATGACGCTCAGGTCAGAGGTGTGAGTGAGGAAGTTTTCATTCCCCGGATCTACGTTAGCACCGGGGCAGTCCGGAATATCGAGTCACTGAAAAATCCAGGAAAACATGATATAAATGCTTTCTCGGATTTGGTGAAACGCCTCGAAGCAAAACTCCTTCCAGTGCCTGCAACGGATGTATTCATGAGCAAAACAGAATTCACCGTTGGTGAGTGGAGGCTTTATTCGAAGGCTCGTGGATTCCCGGAGTGGCAATCGCCAAAGGAGTTAGTCCAGACGGACGAACACCCCGTGGTGGAAGTAAGCTGGAATGAAGCAAAAAGTTTTTGCGACTGGTTAAGTGCCAGAACTGGCAAGGAGTGGCGGCTCCCGACGGAAAAGGAATTTGAAGCCGCCGTGGGCGGAACAAAATATCCATGGGGTGACTATTACCCTCCACATTGGGATGACGGGAATTATGGGATGTTAGATGACGGACGTGCTGATCCGCAAAAGGTCGGCATCGATGGGATTTTTGGAACTGCCCCTGTCGGCTCTTTTAAGCCCAATACACAAGGATTTTATGATCTCGGTGGCAATGTTCAGGAGTATGCCTGGGACGGGATTGATCCCAAAGGGAAGCGTGTTTGTCGTGGAGGATCATGGTTCACGGTCAGTCCACAATCATCGAGCTCGTCGAATCGTGCTCCTGCGGAATCCAGAAGCCGTTCCCAAGGTTTCCGCATCGTGCAGGGCAAGTTTCCGGGAAAACTCACGGCCCCGCCGCCTCCCGAAATTGCGCCGGAAGTAAAACCGCCTTCCTCTCCTACTGCGGCGGAACGTTGGGAGCCGAAGCTCCAACGCGTCGAGGATCACCCGGCGACTGGGGATTCCGAGCTGCGCGAAGGTTGGGTGATGCGCAAGGTGGATGCGAAGCCGCTGTCTCGTGAGGTTGGAAACCCAATGACTACGGGAGCGGTGCGAGCCGAGTTTCGGTGGCCAGCAAGCGGGAACAGCGGGAGCCTCAGTTTGCGAAACGGAGAACACGGATATTTTCTGGAACGCGATAGGAGCGGAGTGGTTCTGCGGTTTGAGAATATCGAGGTTGGCCGTTTTAATGCGCCCACACCGAAGCCCAATGACCCCTACAAACTGGAGTTAAGGATGAGCGGTAAAATGGTCGTGGCATTTTTCGATGGCAAAGAGGTGATCCGGGTGGACGACGATTTGCGTCCTGAAAACACGACGCTTGCCGTGACGCCGACTGTAAATTTGCAAGACGCGGCGGTGCGCAATATCGAGGTGCTGGTGATTACACCGGCGGACGCCCCCAAAAAATAGGAGATGGCTTCCGTCTCTTATTTGGCGGCGACACCCAAAAAACCGAGTGCCTATCCGGGCAGTAAAAACGTTCCGCGGGGAGCAGTGTGTTCATTTTGGGCAAGAGAGCGGGCGGCTTGGTTGTGGAATCGGAGGGGTGGGTTGCGTGGATTGAATGGCCGCTCTCATTTACAGGGGGCGTGGATGGGGGAGGTTTTGGCGGTGCAGACTGGAGGGAAGGCCGAATCCTGGACCAAGGGACAAACATTGAAGGGAAAGCGTCGTATTGGGTTTGTTGTTCTCCGCTTCCCTCGATTTTGGACATCTTATAGTCTTTCACCTTTATGTCCCCAATTTGGAATCTCGCTCACCCTTGGCTCCGTGATTTGGTTTCTTATGAACCGGGTAAACCCATCGAAGATGTGGCCCGTGAACTCGGTTTGGAGCCGGGTCAGATCATTAAGTTAGCATCAAACGAAAATCCGCTCGGCCCTTCGCCGAAAGCGCTTCAGGCAATGCATGATACATTGTCTCGAAGCCATTTTTATCCAGATGGCGGCGCTTATTACCTGAGAGAAGCGATTGCTTCGAAATTCGATTTGAAGCGTGAAAACGTCATTCTCGGGTGCGGCTCCAATGAGGTGATCGAGTTTATCGGAAAAGCCTTCCTGAATCCTGGAGACGAGATCGTTACGGCTCGTCATGCGTTTGTGGTTTATAAACTCATGGCGACTTTGTTCGGCGCCACGACAGTGGAAGTACCGGATCCTGGTTTTTGTCATGACTTGGATGCCATGGCGGCGGCGATCACTCCAAAGACGAAGGAAGTGTTTATCGCAAACCCGAATAACCCGACTGGCACGCTATTGAGTCAGGAGGAGATTGACCGGTTTATGGCCAAAGTGCCTGAACACGTTGTGGTGGTGTTCGATGAGGCGTATTTCGAGTTTTTGGATACGCCACCGGACACGCTGAAGTACGTGAGAGAGGGGCGAAATGTCGTGGTGTTACGGACGTTCTCGAAAATTCAAGGGCTCGCCAATCTCCGGATCGGGTACGGGATTGCCAAACCGGAGCTGATTGATGCGCTGCAAAAGACGCGTCAGCCGTTTAACGCAAACGGAATTGCTCAGGCCGGGGCGCTTGCCGGTCTTCTGGATGATGAGCATCAGCTCAAGACCCGCACAATCACGACGGAAGGACGCAATTTTCTGCAAGCGGCCTTTGGACGACTGGGGTTGGAGTACATCCCGAGTTTCGCCAACTTTGTGTTGGTGAAAGTGGGGGATGGAAAAGCCGTGTTCCAGGCGTTGATGAAGAAGGGCATTATTATTCGGGACATGAACGCTTACGGTTTGCCGGAATGGGTGCGTGTTTCGATTGGGACGATGCCGCAGAACCAACGCTTTTTGGAGGAGTTGGAGATCCTTCTGAGTGCTAAAGCGTAGAGATCTGGCTTAAGGATCGTTTTTTGGCGGGGAATTCTTCAGGTTCCCCGCCTCAATTTTTTATGGAAACCATCGCTGCTCTTTCTACGGCCACCGGGCAAGGCGCCGTGGCCTTACTTCGCATTAGCGGACCCGGCGCTTTGGATGTTGCCCGGACGGTGTTTCGGGGAAAGCAGTCGGTGGAGGCGTTTTGTCCCCGGAAAGCTTATTTCGGGAGCGTGGTGGATGGGGAGAGTAAGCTGGATGAGGTGTTGCTGACCTATTTCAAGGCGCCGGCGAGTTTTACTGGGGAAGACGTGGTGGAGATCGCGTGTCATGGCGGAGTGTTGCTCACGCGACGTTTGTTGGAGTTGCTACTGCGATCGGGGGCGCGTGCGGCGGAGCCCGGGGAGTTTACACAACGTGCATTTTTGAACGGAAAGCTGGATCTGACTCAGGCGGAAGCGGTCATGGATTTGATCGGGGCCCAGAGTGATCTCGCGTTAAAAGCTGCTGCGGAACAACTGGAGGGGCGTTTGGGGGAGGAAATCCGGGGCTTAAGAGAGATGCTTTTGGAGGTTTTGGCCCATATCGAGGCGTATATTGATTTCCCTGAGGATGATATCGATCCGGATACTGGGGTTGCTTTGGGGGGGCGTTTGGAAGCTGTGCGTCGGGTATTGGAACGGCTTCTGGCGACGGCGACTCAAGGTCGCGTGTTGCGGGAAGGCGCAAGAACCGTGATTTACGGGGTCCCGAATGCTGGTAAATCGAGTCTCTTGAATCGATTACTGGGGTTTGAGCGCGCGATTGTCAGTGCGGTGGCCGGGACCACTCGAGACACGTTGGAGGAAGTCGTGATGTTGCGGGGCTGGCCGATTCGGCTGATCGATACAGCGGGGGTTCGGCAGGCGTTGGATTCGATTGAGGCGGAGGGGATTGGCAGGACGCAGCGGCAACTCGAACAGGCTGATATCGTGTTACAGGTGGTCGATGGCAGTCGTCCGGCTGATGAGGCGAAACTACTGGAAGATCCTCGGGTGTTGTTGCTTTTGAATAAAAGCGATCTTAAGCAAGATCCGAGTTGGGCGGGGGTGGATGCCGTTCGGGTGTCTTGTGTGACGGGCGACGGGTTCGGGGAGTTGGAGGACCGGATGGAAGCACGTTTGAATGCAGGGCTGACAAGCGGCGCAGATTGGCGGGTAGCGATTAATGCGCGGCATCAGGATTGTTTGCGGCGCGGTCTATTGCAGGTCGGGGCTGCAATAAAGGCTTTAGGAGAAGGGATTTCTCCGGAGTTTGTGGCCGAAGAGCTGCGTGGGGCGATGGACGCCGTGGGAGAAGTGGTAGGACGCGCGGATACCGAGGAGTTGCTCGGAAAGATTTTTGCGACGTTCTGTATCGGGAAATGATGGGGCGCGGAATCGGATAGAGCGGAGCTTCTCCTTTAGAAGTTGGGCGCTTCGAGATTTAGGCGTTTTCCCGCCCGGTAGGAGACGCTTCCGCAATATTGGCAAGGGCTTCCTGAAAATTTTGGAGTTCCTGGAGGACTTTGGGGCAACGTTCCAAAACGGCTTTGGCCAGACGCTCGTAGTTCAGAGGGTTGCGTTCTGCGAGTTCAGCCAGAGCGAGTAGAACGGCAAACGTGTTGCTGATATCGTGTTTCGCTTTCCGGAAGTCCTCGTGGAGTTCCTGAATCGTTTGGATCGGGATACTGTGTTCTAGAGTGTTCATGGGGGGGATTTCCTGCTGGAGCGGATACGTTCAGAGTGGTTCATTAGCAGATTCCAAACCACGCATCGGTCATGGCCAGTGAAAGCATTCGGATTCTGGGGGCCCGCCAGCATAATCTTAAGAACCTCTCGTTGGAAATTCCTCGAGAGAAGTTGGTTGTTGTTACTGGTCCCAGTGGATCCGGAAAAAGCTCACTTGCTTTCGACACCTTATATGCGGAGGGGCAACGCCGCTATGTTGAGAGTCTTTCGGCTTATGCGCGTCAGTTTTTAGATCAGTTGGAGAAACCGGACGTTGATTTCATTGAGGGATTGTCCCCAGCAATTGCGATCGAACAGCGTTCTTCCGCAGGAAATCCGAGGTCCACAATTGCGACAACAACGGAGGTTTATGATTACCTTCGTCTGCTATATTCCTCGATTGGCCAACCGCATGACCCAGTCACGGGGGAGCCCGTAAACCGGTTGTCCGCCCAGCAAATCGTAGATGCAATTTTGGGATTCGAACCGCAGAGCCGGTTGATACTGCTGGCTCCGGTGGTGCTGGATGAGAAAGGGGACTTCCGGGATGTTCTAGAACGCTTCAAGCGGGAGGGTTTTTTAAGGGCCCGTATTGATGGCGAGATTGTGGAGATTGGGGGACAGCAGGGGGTGACTCGATTGCAGTCTCAAGTTGTGCATTCTATTGAGATTGTGGTGGATCGATTGGTGCTGAATGACGGAATTCGGGGGCGCTTGGCGGATTCCGTCGAGATGGCTTTAAAATGGGGTAAGGATCGGTTGGTTGTTTTACTTCAGGAACCGGGAGCCGGTCCGGCCTGGAGTGAAAGGCGTTTTTCCACGATTTACGAGAATCCAGCGACCGGCTTTCAGATGCCGGTGCTGAGTCCCAAACACTTTTCATTCAACAGCCATTTGGGGGCGTGTGTGGTGTGCGAAGGGTTGGGGACACGATTGGAAATTGATCCGGAGCTGGTGGTTCCGGATGTGGAGTGTTCCCTGAAGGACGGAGCGATTTTACCCTGGAAAAAAGCGGGCAAACGTCTCGAAGCGTATTATGCGAGTTTTACGGAGGCTTTTGCGAAAAACTTTGGGGTTTCGCTAGAAGTGCCTTGGGGGGATTTGCCCGAGGCGTTTCGTGACGCGCTCCTTTTTGGAACGGGCGCGAAGAGTGTGCTGCTTCCTTCAGTGGATGGAAAACCGGAGAAACGGAAGTTTGAGGGAGTCGTCGCTCAACTTCAGGCATTGTATGGAGCCACTGAAAGTGAGGCAGGGCGGCAGAGGTTACGGCGTTACATGGGACAGCGGACTTGTCCTGGTTGTGCTGGGGCGCGTCTCCGGCCGGAATTGCTGAAGGTGTTGGTTCGCGGGCGGCTTGGTGCTGGGATTTCGGGGGTTGGCATCGCGGATTTTTGCCGGCTGACGATTGGAGAAGCGCAGCAGTTTGTCGGTGGTTTGGAGCTTTCGCCCCAACAAGAGCTCATCGTAACCGAGATCCGGAGAGAGATTAACAATAGGCTCGGGTTTTTGATGGAAGTGGGTCTGGGATACTTGACCTTGGATCGGCAGAGCGGTTCGTTATCTGGGGGAGAGGCGCAACGAATTCGATTGGCGACACAGATTGGCTCGGGATTGGCTGGGTGTTTGTATGTGTTGGATGAACCGAGTATCGGCCTGCATCAGCGTGATAATGATCAGCTGATTAATACATTACGAAAGTTACGTGATCTGGGGAATTCGGTCATCGTGGTCGAACATGATGAGGACACGATTCGTGCGGCGGATTACGTGTTGGATTTGGGGCCCGGTGCGGGCGTGCGGGGGGGGCACTTGGTCGCGGCTGGGACACCGGCGGAAATAGCGCTCTCGGAGCATTCACCTACGGGGCAATATCTTTCGGGTCGAATGCATATACCCGTTCCTAAGAAACGAGTGCGTCCTGAAACATCACGTGCCAAGCTCGATAGGAACCATTTGCCTCCTGGTTGGTTGAGTGTGATTGGTGCGACGGAAAACAACTTGAGAGATGTGGATGCCCATTTCCCATTGGGATGTTTTACCTGTGTCACAGGGGTGTCTGGATCAGGGAAATCGACCCTGGTGGACGATGTTTTACGGCGGGTACTGGCGAGGGTTTTGAATCGGGCCCAGCAAAAGCCGGGGGCACACCAGAGTTTTGTTGGGGTGGAACAGGTGGATAAGGTGATTGTGGTGGATCAATCTCCAATTGGGCGCACTCCACGCTCGAATCCAGTGACTTATACTGGAGCGTTTGGTCCGATTCGCGAGTTGTTCGTTGGATTACCGACTTCTCGTGTGCGTGGGTACGACGTGGGGAGATTTTCGTTTAACGTGAAGGGGGGGCGGTGCGAGGCGTGTGAAGGCGACGGCGTGAAACGGATTGAGATGCACTTTTTGGCTGACGTTTTTGTGGAGTGTGAGGTTTGTCGCGGAAGGCGTTACAATCGAGAAACGCTGGAGGTGACGTATAAAGGGCGCAATATTGCGGATGTATTGGAGATGACGGTGGATGAGGCGTGTCGTTTTTTCCGAAATGTGCCGCAGGTTGCTGACAAATTGTTGGCGCTGGAGGATGTGGGATTGGGGTACGTGCGGTTGGGGCAATCGGGGGCGACATTATCGGGAGGGGAGGCGCAGCGGGTGAAGCTTGCTACGGAGCTTGCGAAAAAGGGTACCGGCCGGACGGTGTACCTGATGGACGAACCGACAACGGGACTGCATTTTGCGGATGTACACAAGTTGCTGGAGGTATTGTTAAAGCTTCGGGATGCGGGGAATACATTGATTGTGATTGAACACAATTTGGAGGTGATCAAGTGCGCGGACTGGATTCTGGACATGGGGCCGGAAGGGGGACGGGAAGGCGGGCAGATCGTGGTGGAAGGAACACCGGAAGAGGTTGCGGCATGCGTGGGCTCGCATACGGGCCGCTATTTGCGGAGGATATTGGGATGAGAAGTGTGAGATTGCCCGGATTGATGGCGGGGCTTGGTTATACCTTGGGCTTTTTTGCGATGAGCTGTGTGGTTCAGGCAAAGGAGCGAGCTGGGGAGTTGGAGTCGGCTTGCCGGGCTATGAGTAATGGTGCCGGTGCTTTGGCTGTAAGCCGTCTGGAAGCGTTTCTTTCCGGTGCAACTGGGGATGTTGCCGAGCGTCGTGCGGCGAGTTTGCTTTTGGCTCAGGGGTATTTACGTGTGGGTAAACCCGAGCGGGTTGGGGGGCTGCTGAAGGAATGGGAAGCGGATCCAGAAGCGTTACGCTGGATGGCTCAGGCGCATTTTGAATTGGGATTTTGGGGTGAGGCTGCGCTCGAGTTTTCAAAAGCGATTATAGGAGGTGTGGATGTCCTGGCTTGTACGCTGGCTCGGGCAGAGGCGTTGTCTTGGGAAGGTTTTAAAGAGGATGCGCTGGCCGCTTTGCTCCCGGTTTTGCAGCAAAACCCAGAGGTGAATGCGTTGCGGTTTGCTGTTGTCGGGTTGCGGTTGGACTTGGGTAAATACGAGGATGCTCGCCATGAATGGCGCGAGATTCGGCCCCGGACTCCGGTAGAGGAGGCAACGGCTCGATATTTGGAGGGACGTTTGTGGCTTGTGGAAGGCAAGGTTTCGGAGGCCTCCGAACGGTTTTTATGGATGTTGGCGCCGGAACATGAGGTTCCGGCATCGGTGTACGTTGGGTCCGTTTTGGGACAGGCCGAGGTTTTGGTGTCGCGAGGGAAGCCGGAGGAGGCGATCCGATTTTTGGCGGGAATTTTGCGTTCAGAAAGGGAGGTGCCTGGCGAGGAGGTGCTTTTTCAACGATTGGCCACACTGGTTGGGGAGTCACCAGAGGCCCAGGAGGACGAGTTTTTGAGGTGGGCGCGTTTGCCAGACGGGAATCGCCGGGCTTATGCGCGGTTTTATTTGGCACAGATCTTTTTCAGTACGGGTAAACCCCAACGTGCTCATGGAGAGTTGACGCAGTTTTTGAAGGATTTCCCCAATCACCCTTTAAGGCCTCAGGCTTTGCTGCAATGTGCTGAATTGCAAATGGAGGGGGGGCAATGGGATTCTGCTGCGAGTCTTTTGAAAGAGGGGTTGGGGTATCGTAGGGAATTGCCTTTGAGTCAGCAGTTTCGGATTCGTTACGGATTGGTGCTTTTACGACAGGGACGGTTTCAGGAGGCGTTGGATGAGTTTGACTCGATGGCTAATCGGGATGCGCAATTTGGAGTGGTGATTGGGTACAATGCGGCGGTTGCGGCGTTGCGTTTAGGGGACATGCCTAGGGTGAATCAGGAGTTGCGCGCACTGAGGGAGAACAAAGGAACAGAGACGTTGGTGGCGGATTTAGAGTTGGAGATGGCCTTGCAGTTGGCTCGTGACGGAAAAGGGAACGCAGAGGAGGTGTTGCGTACCTTTTTGACGACGCACCCGGGGCATTCCCGGCAAGGTGATGCTCGGGTTGCCCTGGCGGAATTGGCTTACAAAGCAGCAAGAAACAAAGGAGGCAATGCGCGGGCGGGACACCTGATGTCTCAGGCATCTGCTTATTTACAAGCTGTGGCGGGAGATCCTCAATCTCCAAGGGCGGCGGCGCAGGCGGAGTATTTGGCCATCTTTTTAGCGGATGAGGCTCCGACCCGAGACGATGCAATGGTGATAGACTTGGGCGAAGCGTTTCTCCGGAATCACCCGGAGTCGGAGCTTGTGGCAGAGATTCGGATGAAGCTCGGAGAGGTGTATTTGCGGCGCAAAGATTATGCGAATGCGGAGACGCAATTTGCCTCGGTTGCGAAGGGACAGGCGGACGGTGAGCTTTTGTGGAATGCGCTCTATTTGGCGGGCCAATGTGCCTCGGGCCTTCTGAATCCGGGTTCAGTTGAGCGCGCTTTGGGGTATTGGGATCGAGTCGTGCAGGGAGGTGGACCGCTGCATTGGGAGGCGAGGTATCAGCAGGCGGCTGTGAAGAGCAGGATTGGGGAAGAGGCGGATGGGGTGGTGTTGTTTGATTTGATATTAGCGCCGCAAAGTGATGCTCTACAGGAGCTTAAATTGAGTGCGCGTTGTGGAAAGGCGGACGCCTTGCTGGCCTTGGCGCGGCGGTCTGGAGGTTCGCTGGAGGATGCCCTGGTGGAATACAAACGATTGTTTGAGGACAGTGGAGTGACCGCGTATTGGCGGAATCAGGCGCTTTATAAGACGGGAAAGGCGAAGGAAGGGAGGCAGGACTTGGATGGGGCTTTGGAGGCGTTTTACCGGGTATTGGAGCTTCCGGGATCTGTTGAGGCGGGGGAGTTCTTCTGGTTGTTTAAGTCGGGGTTTGATGCGACGCGAATTTTGGAGGGGCGTCGTTTATGGAAGGATGCGATTGGGTTGTATGAGCGTCTGGGGCGGATAGGAGGGCCACGCTCAGAGGAGGCAAAAGCACGAGCGCGGCAGTTGCGATTGGAGCATTTCCTTTGGGAGTAGCGATGGGGCGCTGGGGCGCTGGGGCGCTGGGGCGCTGGGGCGCTGGGGCGCTGGGGCG
>JBAXNG010000010.1:0-143298 GCA_037133875.1 Verrucomicrobiota bacterium
GAAGCAGAAAGCAGCGCCAAGCTTCGCGCCCGTTGGAGATTAACCGAGGGGGGAGCCCAAAAGGAGGGCTCGGGGAAATTCCTGCGAGCTGCTCCGGGGAATGCGATCAGGTTGAGAGCACCTGATTGCGTGCGGTGGCGGTGAGTTCGACCCAGGTGCCTGGAGCTAGGTGGGCGAGGTGGAATTCGCCGATTCGAACCCGCATCAGACGAAGCGTTGGGTGACCGATGGCAGCGGTCATTTTTCGCACCTGATGGTATTTGCCTTCTACGAGTTCGATTGTGATCCAGCAGTCCGGAATCGTTTTGCGAACTCGGACCGGAGGGGTTCTGGGGGGGAGATCAGGTTGCGGATCGAGAATCCAGCTCCTACAGGGGAGTGTGCGATGTCCGCTGATTACGAGGCCGTTTTGCAAGCGCTCGAGTGAGCTAGGAGAGGGGATGTGCTCTACCTGAGCCCAGTATTCGCGTTTGTGGCCGCGAGTGGGATGGAGAAGGCGAGCGTTGAGATTTGCTTCGTCGCTGAGAAGGAGAAGCCCTTCGCTATCGGCGTCAAGTCGACCGATAGGGTAAACGTTTTTAGGGAAGTGGAAGGCTGCGAGGCAACCCCACTTTGAGCCGGGTTCTGGGGTAAATTGCGAAAGCACCCCGTACGGCTTGTGAAATGCAAGTAGCACGGGGTGATTCGAATTAAACAACCAAGGTTGTTTTTGGTAGACGAAATCGAGCGGGGTCACCGCTCGATCTTATTAGTAGCGGTAATGCTCGGGTTTGTACGGACCATCAACTGGCACGCCGATGTACTCGGCTTGTGCTTTGGAGAGGGTGGTCAATTTAACGCCGATTTTTTCGAGGTGCAAACGCGCGACTTCTTCGTCGAGACGTTTTGGCAGCACGAAAACAGCTGGTTTGTAAGTGTCTTTGTTTTTCCAAAGATCGAGCTGCGCCAACACCTGATTGGAGAAGCTGTTCGACATCACGAAACTCGGGTGACCGGTCGCGCATCCGAGGTTTACAAGGCGTCCTTCTGCGAGCAGGAAAATTTCGTTTCCATTTTCGAAGCGGTACTTGTCGACCTGTGGTTTGATATTTGTGCGGGTCACGCCAGGGGCTGCGTTGAGGATGTCCACTTGGATTTCATTGTCGAAGTGGCCGATGTTGGCGATGACCGCCTGATCTTTCATCTTCTTCATGTGCTCGAAGGTGATTACGTCTACATTACCAGTTGTAGTGATGTAGATGTCGGCACGGCCGAGGGTTTCCTCGATAGTGGTGACTTCGTAGCCTTCCATGGCTGCTTGAAGAGCGTTGATAGGATCGACTTCCGTAACAATCACACGCGCACCTTGTCCACGTAGAGATTGAGCCGAACCTTTGCCGACATCTCCGTAGCCGCAAACCACAGCGACTTTTCCGGAAATCATGACATCGATTGCACGGTTGAGGCCATCAACGAGGGAATGGCGGCAGCCGTAGAGGTTATCAAATTTTGATTTCGTGACGGAATCGTTAACGTTGAAAGCGGGGACAAGGAGTTTGCCTTGTTCCTGAAGTTTGTAGAGGCGGTGTACCCCTGTGGTGGTTTCTTCCGAAACGCCGCGCCAGTCTTTCACGACAGACGTCCAGTGAATGGGGTTTTCTCCATGAATCTGCTTGAGGAGATTCTTGATAATCTGCTCTTCAGTGTTGGAGCTGCTGGTGTTGACCCAGTCGCTTCCATTTTCAAGCTCCACTCCTTTGTGGATGAGTAGAGTGACATCGCCGCCATCGTCGACGACTAGTTCAGGCCCTTTCCCGCCGGGGAAGGTTACGGCCTGTTGGGTGCACCACCAGTATTCTTCGAGGGTTTCACCTTTCCATGCGAACACAGGAACTCCTGCGGCTGCGATGGCTGCTGCTGCGTGGTCTTGTGTGGAGAAGATGTTGCAGCTGGCCCAGCGGACATTCGCGCCGAGGTCCACCAGCGTTTCAATCAAGACGGCCGTTTGGATCGTCATGTGTAGCGATCCGGTAATACGGACGCCTTGGAGAGGCTTGGATGGTGCGTACTTTTCGCGAATGGACATGAGGCCTGGCATTTCGCGTTCGGCGATCGAGATTTCTTTGCGGCCCCATTCCGCGAGTGATAGGTCGCGGACTTTGAAGTCAGTAGTGGTGCGGGTTTCGGTAAGCATAGGTGTATTTATTGAGAGTGGTAGTCAGTCGATTAGATGGCGGAGCGAAGGGCGGCAGCTTTATCAGTGCGTTCCCAAGTGATGTCGGAGTCGTCTTTCCCAAAGTGACCGTAATTGGTCGTTTTGGAATAAATGGGGCGGAGAAGATCCAACTGGCGGACGATTTCAGCCGGTTTGAAGCTGAAGACTTCGCTGACAGCTTTTTCAATCTTTTCCTCGTCGACGGTGTTGGTGCCGAATGTGTCGATGCGGATGCTGACTGGGTCGGGATATCCGATGGCGTATGCAAATTGGACTTCGCAGCGAGTCGCCAGACCTGCCGCCACCACATTCTTTGCAACGTAGCGGCCCATGTATGCAGCGGAGCGATCGACCTTGGATGGGTCCTTTCCGGAGAAAGCTCCTCCACCGTGACGACCCATTCCGCCGTAAGTATCGACGATAATTTTGCGGCCGGTGAGGCCCGTGTCGCCTTGTGGTCCACCCACTACAAAACGGCCCGTTGGGTTGATGAGAAATTGAGTGTCCTTGGAGATGAGTTCTGCAGGGATGTCTTTGCGAATGACCTCGTCGATGAGGAAGGAGCGGATCGTGTTGTGGGATACCGATTCCGCGTGTTGGGTTGAAATAACAACGTTCGATATCCCTACGACTTTGTGTCCTTCGTAAATCACGGAGACCTGTGTTTTAGCATCAGGACGGAGCCAGTCTACGGTACCGCTTTTGCGGATTTTCGTGATAGACCGTCCCAGCCTGTGGGCGAACATGACCGGCGCCGGCATAAGCTCTGGCGTTTCGTCGCAAGCGAACCCGAACATGAGGCCCTGATCTCCTGCCCCTTGTTCGGCAGTGTCCTTACCTTCGGCGGCGCGTGCATCGACGCCTTGTGCGATGTCCGGGGACTGCGCTGTGATGATATTCATCACGAAAATCTTGTCGGCGTGAAAGACGTCGTCGTCGTTTACGTAGCCGATGCCGCGTACGGATTCCCTGACAAGTTCAGTGTAGTCGAGTTTCGCGTTCGTGGTGATTTCGCCACCGACAACCACGATGTTGCTCTTAGCGTAGGTTTCGCAGGCAACGCGGCTTTTAGGGTCTTGGGCGAGACACGCATCGAGGATGGCATCGGAGATTGTGTCACAGACTTTGTCTGGGTGGCCTTCACCAACGGACTCAGAAGAGAAAATGAAACGACGAGACATAAGATTTACGGGTGGGTTTGTAGCGCCATTGAATGTATTGACGCATCATGATTGGGTGATGTATCGCCATATTCAGCCATGTCGTCAATCGTGAAATCCCTCCGGCTTCTAGCCGATGAAACGCGACTTCGCCTTCTTCTGTTGTTGCAGCAGGAGGAGTTATCGGTGGTTGAGCTGCAGGAGATTCTGGGGATGGGGCAGTCGCGAATTTCAGCGCACCTTGCCCAGTTAAGAGGCGCTCAATTGGTTCAAGACAGACGGGCGGGAAAGAATATTTATTATGTCTTGAGTGGAGATGTATTGGCAGGCGAGTGGCGTCCTATTTTGGATTGCGCGGCTGCGGAGCTCCCGGAAGTGAAGGAGGATCGGCGCGCTTTGGAGGTCTTACGTCGGAAACGTGCTGACCGAAGCCGGGAGTATTTTGATCGGATGGCAGGGAAGTTTGGGCGGGAATACGTGCCGGGACGGACTTGGGAGGGCGTGGCGAGGATGCTGATGGCGTTGGTGGAGCCGATGGTGATTGCGGATATGGGAGCTGGGGAAGGGCATCTGTCGCAGTTGTTGGCGAAGCGTGCGAAGCAAGTGATTGCTGTGGATAATTCTGAGAGAATGGTGGAGTACGGGGCTAACCTTGCCAGAGAGAATGGAATAGCCAATTTGGAGTATCGTCTTGGGGATATCGAAATGCCGCCTGTGGCGGAGGGGTCAGTGGATTTGGCTCTATTATCGCAGGCTCTACATCATGCGGGGAATCCAGCGAGAGCGATACAGGCAGCGTACCGAATAGTCAGGCCTGGCGGACGGGTGGTAGTTTTAGATTTGTTGGCACATCAATTTGAACAAGCTAGGGAGTTGTATGCGGATACGTGGCTTGGATTTACAGAGGCAGCGCTGGTCGGCTTTTTGGAGGAGGCGGGCTTTTGTGACGTGGAGGTATCCGTTGTTTCCCGAGATGAGCTAAATCCTGCCTTTCAGACATTATACGCTACTGGCGTGAAGCCTTTGCTGAGAACTTAGGAGCTGATCAAACAAGGGTTTTTTCCTGTTCCCCACGAGCGAACTGCGTAGAGTCGTGGCACTCGAACTGCTGTTAGGACCAGAAGATTTAGCTGCTTTAAAAGTATGATGCCGCCCGGACGCTGGTCAGACCCGCACGCAAAGATTAATGTGATTGTTGGGATGGGCGATATGGCTGCCAGTGATCAGCTTAACGCTTGTTTGACGACGTATTCACTGGGCTCGTGTGTGGGGGTGTCTGTGTATGATCCTGTGGTAAAAGTCGGAGGGCTTTTGCATGCCATGTTGCCTGAGGGTGGAATGAACGCGGCGCGTGCGAAGGAGCGGCCCTACATGTTCGTGGATACCGGACTACCGGCGTTATTTCACACGGTTTATGCACTCGGAGGAGTGAAATCGCGATTGATCGTGAAGCTTGCAGGTGGAGCGGAGTTGTTGGGGGATAACAAAGTGTTTAATATCGGGGCGCGGAATGTGGAGATGGTGGAGAGAATGCTCTCAAGGAATGGAGTGAAGCTCGTGGCGAAGGATACGGGCGGAAAAGATGTTCGCACGGTGCGGTTGGATTTAGATACAGGGGAAGTGACGCTTCTTATAACAGGGAAAGGTTCGATCGCTCTGTAGTCTAATATAGATTATATTATGAGTAATGATGTGTCCGATGTGGTTTTTAATAGAGACGCTTTTCTAGCCAATTTTGAGGGCATGGAGGAGCTGGTTACTCAGGTGATCGAGAGTTTTGAGGAGAATTATCCGAGCCTCTTGGCGCGGGTAAAGAATGCGATTGATTCCAGTGATATGGGGGAATTGCAGATATCAGCTCATACCTTAAAAGGTGTGGTATCCAATTTTTATGCTGAACATTGTAGGTTGTTGGCTTTTGAATTGGAAAAGATGGGCAAGGAAAAGGAAGCGACAAGAGCCCTGAATGTCTTTGATAAGCTTTCGAAAGAAGCTGGAAGGCTTTCTGTGGCGTTGCGGAGTGTGAAACTTTAAAAGAGAACCAGTATGCACAATAAACGTATTATTGTTGTTGATGATAGTGATTTTGATCGGGGGTTGCTGGTTAAGGCGCTCTCAAAAAAGACTGAGGCTACAATCCTGGATGCTAATTCTGGGGAACGTTGCCTTGAGGTGATCGCTGGAAATGCACCGGATCTTATTTTGTTGGATATTATGATGCCCGGTCTCAGTGGGTTGGAGACGTTATCCAAGATTAGGGAGCGGTTTACTCGTATTCAGGTGCCTGTTCTCATGGTGACGTCCAAAGTGGATGCCTCTGATGTTGTAGAGTGCTTAAAGGCGGGGGCGAATGATTATATCACCAAGCCGGTGTGTTTTGATGTTGCGGTTTCTCGTATTCAGTTGCATCTCGATTTGGTCAACGTAGCAAAGGAAGTTTCTGCTATTCGTGAGGCTGCAGCTGCAGAAGCGGTTGTGTCGACATTCCACTTCGAGATTAATAGTTTACTCTCTGCCGCTATTGCGACCCTTGAATCGCCCGATCTCAATAATCCCGATGTGAAGGAGGGGTTGAAATCCGCGCTATGGAAAATCGCGGATGTGTTGAAAAGTATTAACGCGGTCCAAGGCCCCTCTTTGAGTAAGTGTAAAGAGGTTGCTGATGGTATTAAATTGTTACAGTTGGGGGATGCATCGTTTTAATCGGTGTGTATTTGTGATTTGTTTGTAACGGCATTTGTAGTTTAGGTCGATGGCTTGAGCTATCGAACCTTAGGGGTGGCAAGAAAGCCCTTCCCCTCGCAGCGAAAGTGGAGGGTGGCTTTATTGCCGGTTGTTTTATTTGGCGGACTTTTGTGCGGATTGTAGGTGGCGGCTCGAGGGTGTAGACTGATTTGAACTTGTAGGGAAAGGGAACGCTCATGGCCACCTATAGAGCCAAGGTTGGGGGAGCCCCAGACGTCGGATTTTTGAGTCGCCGCTTTGCGTGGATCGAACATTCCGATAGCAAAACTGTCGTAACCCCTCGCATTCCATGTCCACACCTCAGGAAATTACCGAACAGGTTCGTTTAGCCAGTCACTGGGTGGCTCCTTTACAGAACGAAATCGCCCGTATTGTTATTGGTCAAAAGTCGCTTGTGGAAGGGCTCTTAATTGGACTTCTTACCAATGGACATATCCTTCTGGAAGGGGTTCCTGGGTTGGCAAAGACCCTGACTGTAAAGACGCTTTCGCAGTGTGTTCACACTGGCTTTCAGAGGATTCAGTTTACGCCGGACCTTTTACCCGCCGACTTGATCGGCACGCTGATTTACAACCCTCGGACAGGGGAGTTTTCCACGAAAAAGGGGCCATTATTCTCGAATTTGATTTTGGCGGATGAAATCAACCGTGCGCCAGCGAAGGTGCAGAGTGCGTTATTGGAAGCGATGCAGGAGCGCCAGGTAACTATTGGAGATCAAACCTACAAGTTACCGGATCCGTTTCTGGTTTTAGCGACTCAAAATCCGCTGGAACAGGAAGGGACCTATTCGTTGCCAGAAGCGCAGTTGGATCGGTTTATGTTGAAGCTGACGGTTGGTTATCCCAGCCGGGCGGAAGAGCGCCAGATTCTGGATCTCATGGGGACATCGGCTCCCAAGCTCGATGTAAATGCGATGTTGGATCCCAAGGATATCCTGGAAGCTCGCTCCCTTGTGAATGGCTTGTTTGTGGATGACCGCGTGAAGGACTACATCGTGGATTTGGTGTATGCGACGCGAGAACCAGCGACGTATGGGGTAAAAGGTTTGGAGGGGATGTTGCGTTATGGGGCCTCACCGCGCGCAACGATCGCGCTGACGTTGGCTGCCAAGGCGCGTGCGTTTTTATCAGGGCGCGGGTATGTCACGCCGCAGGATGTGAAGTCTGTAGCCCATGACGTATTACGCCATCGAATTTTAGTGAGCTACGAGGCAGAAGCCGAAGAGCTCTCGAGTGAGTCGATTATTACCAAGCTATTGCAGCATCTGCCAGTACCCTAGGCGGGGCCGTCTGAGAGTATGGAAGACCCCCGCGAAATTCTACGTAAGATACGACGCTTGGAGCTGCGCACTCGAGGTCGGGTGGAGGCTGCATTTTCCGGCCAGTATCGGAGTGTGTTTAAGGGGCGCGGGATGAATTTTGAAGAGGTTCGCGAATACCAGGCCGGGGACGAGGTGCGTACGATTGAGTGGAACGTGACTGCCCGCTTTGGTGAAGTGAGAGGTGAGGCGTACGTTAAAAAATTCACCGAGGAGCGGGAGTTGAGTGTCCTCTTAGTCGTGGATGTGAGTGGGTCCGGCGATTTTGGAAGCGTGAATCAAAGTAAACGTGAATTGGCTGCTGAAGTGGCCTGTGTTCTCGCATTCAGTGCTATTCGCAATAACGACAAGGTTGGGCTGTTGCTTTTCTCGGACAGAGTGGAGTTGTACGTGCCTCCACAAAGGGGGCGGCGACATGTGTTGCGGATTGTTCGGGAAATCTTGTTTTTCGAGCCGTCGAGTCGGGGGACAGATCTGGCTGGCGCTTTGGAGCGTCTCAGTCGGGTGCTGCACCGGAGGAGTGTTGTGTTTTTGTTTAGTGATTTTCAGGCGCCCGATTTTAGCAGGCAACTCGGCCTGAGCGCGCGCCGCCATGATTTGGTTGCGCTGCCTCTGGTCGATCCGCGGGAGGAGACGTTACCTGATTTGGGGACGATTCGGTTGGAAGACGCGGAGACGGGTGAGCTTCTCGAGGTCGCAACGGGAGACCCATCTGTAAGAGATGCGTACGCTCAGGCAGTTGCGTCCAGATCGGTTGCCTTGCTGAAGCAGTTCAGGCAGCAACGAGTGGACGCAGTTCCCCTGCGTACAGATCGGGACTGGCTCCCGGCGTTGCAGACATTTTTCAGGACACGCGAGCATCGGATGGGAGGGCATGTATGAGTGCGAGGGAGGGACAGTGTTCGTTAGGGAGAGGTATGTGGGGCGCGTTGAGACGGGGCGCTGGCGGGTGCCTATGTACTGGGATATCGGCGTATGCTGCGATGAACCAACAGCCGTCTTCGGGCGGTTCTCAGCAGCAGGGAGCGGGGATGTTAGCCGGCGCGCAGACGGATGAACTTCGAGATATTTTACCTCCAGTAGAGGTTCCATTCTGGACGCCTGGCTGGATTGCATTGGCTGCATTGCTGGGGGCGATCTGTCTTGTCCTTTTGGTTTGGGGTATTGTTTTAATGTTGCGCCGCAAGTCTCCGCAGATGCCTCTGCCGACACCACAGGAAGAGGCTTTACAGGCATTGCAGCGCTTGAAAGGCGCTGAAGGAATGGCGTTGTCGTCGCGGGATTTTGCGGCGGAGATCGCAGCGGTGTTGCGCCGGTTTTTGGAAGCAGTGTATGGCATCCGAGCGACGCGGCAGACGGCAGATGAATTTCTAGCCGCACTCGAGGCTGATCCGAAGTTCGATCCTGAAGAGCGTGGGCAGTTGCGCCGTTTTTTAAGTCGGTGTGACCAACTCAAATTTGGAGGAGAAGAAGCGGAACGAGAGGGGCGTGAAGGATTGATCTGGATTGTCGAAGAGCGAATCAAAGGAGGGAGGGCGTGAGTGTTGGGAACTTGGTATGGGGCAGTCCTTGGGCATTTGGGCTGTTGCTCTTGGTGCCTGTTTTTGCTTGGCGCATCGGTGCGCAAGGAGGGGTGCCTTCGGTTCGGTTTCCGGGAGTTTCACTTTTACAGAAGGTAGGAAAACCGGTGCGTGCGGACTGGGGGCGTTTGCGGCTGTGTGTGTTTTTACTCGGGTGGAGTTTGTTAGTGGTGGCCATGGCTCGGCCGCAATTAGCGAAGGATTCAGAAATGGTGAAGGCCAGTGGAGTTGACATCCTACTGGCTCTGGATGTTTCGCGCTCGATGTTGGCGGAGGATTTTACCATGGGGGGGCAGAGAGCATCGCGAATTGACGCCGTAAAGCAGGTGACTGACGAGTTTATCGAAGGGCGTCCCAATGACCGCATTGGGATTATCGCGTTTGCGGGGCGGCCTTATCTCGTGAGTCCGCTTACATTGAATCACGATTGGCTGAAGCAAAACTTGAAGCGTCTGCGCATCGGGTTGGTTGAGGATGGCACCGCTATTGGATCAGCGCTTGCTTCTGCGACCCGGCGACTGGGACAAAATCCGGATGCACGGACTCGAATTATTGTGTTGCTCACAGACGGCGACAATAACGCGGGACAGATTAGTCCGACCATGGCGGCAGAGGCGGCTAAGGCGTTGGGTATTAAAATTTATAGTATCTGTGCAGGCAGTAAGGGATACGCGCCGGTTCCTGTGACGGATCAATTTGGTCGGGTTTCGTATCAGGAGATATTGGTGACTGCGGATGAAAAGCAGGTGGAAAAACTGGCCGAAATAGGAGGCGGGAAATTTTTTAGAGCAACGGATAGTGACTCGCTGAAGCGAATCTTTGCAGAGATCGATATGCTCGAAAAAGTCCCGATCGAGACGACACAATCACGAGAGTATCGGGAATTGTTCTTTTGGCCGTTGAGTTTTGGTATCGGATTGCTGATTGCGGGGCTGATTTGGGCTCTCACCTTAGGAAGGAGACTGCCGTGAAGATCGTACATCCTTGGGTTTTATTTTTACTGCTGCTGATCCCGTTATTGGCGTTCTTTGGGGCGCATAAGGGAAAGCAGAGCGATGGGTGTTTGCGAAACTTGGTGGCGGATCGATTGCGTTCTATTTTGGTCGGAGAGGCCACCAGTAGACGTCTGCGCTTTGGGTTCTTCCTTCTCGGAGTGAGTTTCGCGTTACTGGCTTTGTTGCGTCCCCAGTGGGGAGAGATTAGCGAGAAACGCAATGGTTTTGGGCGAGACGTCATTATTGCAGTGGATGTATCTCGATCGATGTTGGCTTCTGATCTGCCGCCGTCGCGGTTGAGACGGGCGAAACTCGCTGCCGAGGATTTGGTTCATCAGTTCAGGACCAACGTTGGGGTCAGTAGTTTGGGTGGAAAGGGGGGCATCACACGCATCGGTATCGTCGCTTTTGCGGGCTCTGCATTTTTGCAGGCCCCAGTGACATCGGACTATGCAGCGGTGCTTGCTGCGATTCAGGAGCTGGATCCCGATTTGATCCCGCTTCCCGGTACTAATATTTCCGAAGCTTTGCGTGTAGCAGTTGAAGCTTTCGATCGCGCGGAGGGTGGCCAGAGAGCGTTGATTTTGATTTCGGATGGTGAAGATCTGGAGGCGGATGGGGTCGCTGTGGCGAAAGAGTTGGCGGGGCAGATCCGTGTTTTCACTATGGGAGTGGGTACGCCGGAAGGAACGGTGCTGTCAGTTCCTTCTCCGAGGGGTGGGATGGAGTATATTCGAGATAAAGAAGGTAATGTGGTGCAGTCGCGTTTAGATGAATCGCGTCTATCTGAATTGGCTCAGGCTGGCGGTGGTTTCTATACACGGCTGCAATCTGGGCCGGCGGAGATGCGGCATATTGTGGAAGATGGGATTTTGTTGATGGAACAACGAGAGATGCAACAGGAAGGGAAGGTGCGAGCCATTGAGCGTTATCAGTGGCCGCTTGGAATAGCGCTTTTACTTCTGTCAGCGGGAATGCTGGTGGGAGAAAATGCTCGCCGGCGCTCGGTCGGGGTTGCGCTGGTGTTAGCAGTGTTGTGGCCGGAGGGAGCGTTTGCAAAAACAGGGCGTGAATTGTACGAGGCGGGTGACTACGCGGGGGCACGTACTGCTTACGAAAGTGAGCTGGCGCGAGGAAATGGCACGCCTGAGCGTTCTTATAACCTGGGGACGGCAGCTTACAAAACTGGCAATTGGTCTGAGGCGATCGAGTCATTTGGGGCAGCCCTTGCTTCTGAAGACTCGGATTTACGGAGCAAGGCGGAGTACAACTTTGCGAATGCGCTAGTGCAGCAGGCTCGGCAAGGTCGTCGAGGTGTAGATACGAAGGCTCTGGGACAGGCAGTGGAGCATTACGACGAAGCGTTGCGGCGTAATCCTGCGATGGAGGACGCGGTTTATAATCGGGATGTGGTTCGGAAGCTTTTGGCTAAAAAAGAAGAGCAGAAGAAAAAGGACGAGAAGAAGGATAAGGGAGAGAAACAGGACAACAAAAACGAGGAGAAAGATCAGGACAAGCAGAAGGAGAAACAGGATCAGTCCTCGGATGAAAAGAAGGAGGACAAAGGAGAGAACGGCGAGGAGAACAAGGACGGAAAAGACGGTAAGGAGGAGAAGGACAAACAAGCCAAGGATCAGAAAGGGAAACAGGGGAAGGGTGATGACAAGTCTGAGTCTGGTAAATCCGGTGAACAACAAGACAAGGGAGATAAGAAGGAGCAAGGATCTGAGCCTCGTCCCGAGGAGCAAATGCAGCAGAAACCGAAGGGCGAATTAAAGAATGACCCTGTTGCGGGAGAGGGTCGGAAAGATGAGAAAGAGAAGGGCGAACAGCAGGTGCAGGCGGGGGATGGCAAATTAACAAGAGAGCAGGCGGCGGCTTTGATTGAGGCGTTGCGGAGTGAAGATCGACGCGTGCAATTATGGACGCCTAATTTGCAGCAGCAAAAGGAAGCGAGAGGTCGCGAAGGGCGAACCTGGTAATCAGATTTTATCGCACATGACAACGATGCGGGATCACGAAAGAAAGGAACGTGTCTCCAATGTAAGATTGGGGATGCTGGTTTTGGGTGTGGTTTGGATGTGGTTTGTATTTGGGGGAACGGGATGGGCCGGACCGATTACGGTTTCTGCTTCGGTGGATCCGGTGACAACGACGGTGGGAGAGCCTGTCCAACTGTCTATCGCGATTAAGGGAAGTCAGAACGCGAGGCAGGCGCCGGCCGTTCAAATAGAAGGAGCGCAAGTCCAGTATTTAGGGCCGTCCATGCAGACGACGTTGAATAATACCGAGTTCAGCGTAACGATTACGCACAGGTATTATCTGATCCCACAGCGAGCTGAGGATTTGGTTATTCCATCGATAGAGGTCGAGGTCGAGGGCTCGCGATACCACACGGAACCGATTTCTCTGCGAGTGCTGAAGCCGGGGCAGGCTGATGCACCTGAGGTCAACCAGGGAGCGTCTGTGGAAGTCGAGTTTCCGCCGCGAGCATCGTATGTTGGCGAGGCGGTGCCTGTAGAGATCAGGCTGCTTGTGCCGTCAGAAGTCGTTTGGCGAATAGAGACGATGCCAGAGTTTACATCCGACGCGTTTTTGAAGACGCCTTTTCAACAGCCCCAATCAAGGCAGGAGAACCGGAATGGGCGCACTTACGACGTGCTGGCGTTTAAGACCGTCTTGACCGCGATTAAAAGCGGTGAGGTTCCATTGGGGGAAATAACGTTCCATATACAGATGGCTTCTCCGAAAAAGAAAGATCGTAGAGGAGTTCCGTTTGGCGGGATTTTTGACGGGTTCCCGTTCGGCGGGCAACCTACGGTATGGCAAGAGCGGACCCTTCTATTCAGCGACGCAAGAGTCAATATTCGCGAGCTTCCGTCGGAAGGCCGCCCGGAGTCATTTCGAGGGGCGGTTGGGAGATTTCGATTTGGGGTGAGCAGTAACCAACCTAAGGTTAAGGTGGGGGAGCCGCTTACTTTGAATTTACAGGTGGATGGTGAAGGAAACTTTGATCGGGTTGAAGTTCCTCCGATGGTGAATCCCGATGGCTGGCGCGTCTATCCCCCGGAAACCAACGTAACCAAAGGGGATGAAACAGGACGACGCGGGATGAAGACTTTCAAGCTTCCTGTTGTGCCGGAGATGGCACATCGGCAAACGCCACAATTTGAATTTGCGTATTTTGATCCGGAGCAGGGCAAATACGTAACCCAGGTGAGTTCGCCTGTTCCGCTGGAGGTTTTGGGGAGTTTGCCGCCGGTTGTGAAAGCGGAGCCAGCACCCTCGGCTGCACCTGTGGCAGTGAATCCAAGTTCCCCTCCCCCGGTTGCCTTGCTGGAAACGGCTGGGCCGACTGTTCGGATGGCTACCGCGTGGAGTGCCTCGGGTGCCTTTTGGAAAACTCAAGGAGCCCTAGCTTTGTTGTTGGGCGGATTTGTCGTTTATCGGTGGAACCGGATAAGACGTGAACGCGAGGGCGTGGGACCCGTCTTAAAAAGAGAGGCTACAGCGATTCTCGGGAGGCTTAGAAAGGAGACGGATTCATTAGTATTTATTCGGGACTCGATTCGGGTACTGCAACTGACCAGCTCCGCAGCAACGGGGCAGCTGGTGGCCGCTATTGGTGCACCGGAAGTGAAGCTTGCCTTGAAGATTGCAGACGATTTCGAGGGCGATTTGAACTGGCTGTTTGAGACAGATGCCGCTGCGCGATTTGCAGGCGAAGGGAACGTTCCGCAGATCTCTGATGACCGAAAGAGCAGGATTTTGGTCATGTTAGAAAGGAGCACCCGATGAACGTGTGGAGGTTCTCAACGCTAGTGGTATTCGGGGTTTGGTTCGCGGAAGGTTTTCTTTGTGGCGCGACGCCTTTCGAAAGTGGAAATGTCGCGTTTAAAGCGGGACGTTTTGAAGAGGCGGTTGTGTTCTATAAAAAGCACCTGATCGAGGTCGGTGAGAGCGCGGAGTTGCATCACAATATGGGACGGGCTTACGAGAGTCTCGGGGATCCAGGCCGGGCTGTGCTCGAGTGGGAGCGGGCTATGCGGGTGACCCCAAAGCATAAAGAGTCGGATGCCGCGTTGGCTGCGACTCGCAAACTTACCGGGGCACGGGAGCGACACGCCGGAATTTGGAGTGTACTGAAACCGGATGTGATTTCTGGATACGAGGGATGGTTTGCGGCTCTCGGTGGCTGGATTGTGCTTGGTGCAGGGGTTTCTTGTTGGTTGTGGCGCTGGCGGGGTGCCGCTCTCGGGATGGGGTGTGTGGGGCTGTTGCTGTTGCTCGCTGGGGTGCAGTGGTGGCGGGATGCCCTCAATGAATTTAATGGAGCCATAGTGGTGGAACGCGTGGTGACTGCGCGAAGTGTGCCTGCCGATTCGGCTCGTCCCTTGGGCGAGTGGGCAGCCGGAAGTTGGGTTCGAATCTTGGGGCAAAGCGGAGGATGGGAGCGCTGCGTGCTTCCCGATGGCGCTATCGCTTGGCTGCCGGCGAAGTCATTGGAGCCAATTGTGTCGAATCCACTATCGCGGTGAAATGTTACTTTTGAACGTGAATAAATTTATGAAATTGCGAGTTCCGTTATCTTTTCTGTGTGCTGTTTTGGCGTGTTCATCACTGAGTGCTCAGAGTGATGAGTCTTTGTCGGTGCGCGCGGATGGCGCTTCAGGAAACAAGGAAAAGGCCGACGCCTCTAAAAAAGAAGAGGTCGAAAAGGACGAGAAGCCGAAGGAGAAATCGGGCCAAGTTATGATCGGTGGGCACGTGGTGAATTACGTGGCCCAGACTGGAACTGTTCCAGTGCTGAAGGATGATGGCAGTAAGCGGGCGAATGTATTCTACGTCTACTATGCGGCGACGGATGCGGACGGGAAAAGGTTGGCTGCGCAGGATCCCAATCGGCCGGTGATGTTTTGTTTTAACGGTGGACCGGGGGCTTCTGCGGTGTGGCTACACCTTGGGGGACTCGGGCCCAAACGAGTGGACCTGGCTCCTGATGGATTAACACCCTCGTCGTATGCTCGGACGGTGGACAATTCGAATTCGATTTTGGATGCGGTCGATTTGGTGTTTGTGGATCCAGTGAGTACGGGATTAAGCCGGGCAGCCAAAGGCGAGAAGCCGGAGCAGTTTTTTGGTGTGGACGAGGATATCCGGGCAGTTGGCGAATTCGTGCGGTTGTTTACGACTCGGGAACAGCGTTGGGGTTCGCCTAAATACCTATGTGGCGAAAGTTACGGGGTTCTGCGGGTTGCGGGGCTCTCGAATTACCTGCAATCGAAACATGGCTTGTATATGGAGGGGTTAGTGATGCTTTCGGGGCTAGTGGATTACCAGACGATCCTCTCTGGCTCTGGCAATGATTTGCCCTATGTGCTGTTTCTTCCAACAATGACGGCAACGGCGCATTATCACAAAAAGTTGGTGCCCGAAATGCAGTCAGATTTGGAGCGTTCGGTTGCGTCTTCGCGTGCATTTGCCCAAGGGGATTACGTCGCTGCTTTGCTTAAAGGAAATGCTCTTAGTGGAGCGGAGCGGAAGCGGGTGGCTGAGCAGTTGGCGCGTTTTACTGGGCTACCTGTCAGTGACATTCTGAAACAGGATCTACGTTTGGATCCGATGTTTTTTCGAAAAGCGCTTTTGCGTGAAGAGGGGAATATCATCGGGAGATTCGATTCACGAGTGATCGGTCTGGATAATAGTCCCGGGGAGTTGCGGAGCGGTTTTGATCCTTCGTACTCGAATATTGCCGGTGGGTTTGCTTCCGCCATCAACGGGTATATTCGCGGGGACCTCGGATATGAAAGTGATCACCCGTATCATATTTTGAATCACGGGCTCGGATGGAAGTGGCACAATTACGAGAACCGCTATGTGTCGACGGGGAATCAACTGGCGGAGGCGATTCAGGATAACCCGAAGATGCGAGTGCTGGTGCTTTGCGGTCGGCGGGATATGGCGGTGCCTGAAGATTCGATGCGTTACAGTCTTTCGCATTTGCCGATCCCTGCGGAGAGTCGTGAGAACATCAAATTCAGCCTCTACGAGAGCGGACACATGATGTACCTGCTGCGATCGGATGCGGAAAAATTGCATTTGGATCTTTCTGACTTTGTGAAGGTTGGGGTGCGGAAATAGGAGGGGCTTAAAAAAGAGGAAGTTGTTTTTGAACGAAACATTCCGCCCTGAGTCATAATAGACGTTCTGGGGGGAACAGCGGGGTCGTTGGTAGCTTTACCGACGGCCCCGTACTTGTTTATAGCCATTCAGAGAGCGCGGAGATGCCAGGGCGACGGGTGTGGCTTTGTGCGAGTCGTGGGATTGAGCGGGGCGTTTCTCGACTTGCTAAAACGCTGAAAACGAGCTATAAATTCCTCAACCAATTTCCCGCGTGAAGGAATTCATTCCATCGCTCTCGCAGGAAGATCGAGCCAAGCTCGAAGCGCTGTTCGCGCACTTGTCCGACCTCGTTCCAAGAAACATCGGCTACCCCTGTAACCAAGAATTCGATTATTCCGAACTGTTCCCGTTTCTCCGATTTTCGATCAACAACGTGGGGGATCCGTTTGTGGGGTCAAACTATCGTGTGAATACGATGAGTTTCGAGCGGGAGGTGTTGCAGGATTTTGCGCGGCTCACCCACTCACCTGAGCAGAATTGGTGGGGATACGTGACAAGTGGCGGAACGGAGGGGAATATGTATGGGCTCTATATCGCGCGTGAGCTCTTTCCGGATGGGATTTGTTATTTTTCAGAAGATACACACTACAGTGTCGCGAAGGTGTTACGGTTGCAGCACACCCGCAATATCATGATTAAGAGCCAGCCCGACGGGCAGATGGACTATGAGGATTTGCGCGAGACACTTCGAATTCATCGGGATGTTCCGCCGATCATTTTCGCCAATGTCGGTACCACAATGAAGGGCGCGTGTGATGATATTGTGAAGATTCGCCAGATCATCAACGACCTCGTTATCCCCCACTGCTACATCCATGTGGATGCTGCACTGAGTGGGATGATTTTGCCATTCGTGGAGTGCGCGCAGCCTTGGGACTTTGCAGATGGGGCCGATAGTATCTCCATCAGCGGCCATAAGCTGATGGGTAGTCCGTTGCCTTGCGGCGTGGTTTTGGCAAGAAAGCAGAATGTCGACCGAATCGCTCGAAGCGTCGAATACGTGGGAGCATTGGATACAACCATTGCTGGCTCCCGGAGTGCATTTGCACCGCTCATGTTGTGGTATCGCCTTAGAAGCTTGGGGTATGAAGGACTCTCGGGAATTGTGCATCGGAGTCTATCACTGGCGGATTACGCTATTGAGAAGTTGAGGTTGGTTGGGATCCGTGCGTGGAGACACGCCAACTCCATCACTGTTGTTTTTCCACGTCCGCCAGACGTCGTAATGAGGAAGTGGATTGTGGCGCCGAAGAAAGATATTGGGCACATCATCACCCTGCCGCATGTTACGGAAGAGGTGATCGACGCTTTTGTCTTCGATTTTGCGGAGGCCATCAGGACGCAAAAGGCAGGGATCTTATGAAACAGATTACAGTCCTGGTGAGAAATGAAGTTGGTGTTGCGGCTCAGATCGCGACGGTTCTTGCAGCGCACGACGTGAATATCGACCACTTCGATATTGATGGGATGGAGGATCGTGGAGTCGTGGTGCTGACCGTTGATAAATATGATTTGGCGCTGGCGCTGCTTCGCTCTGCCGGATTCAAGGCGGTTGCTCAAAACACAGTGCTGGTACGTCTGGAGGACAGACCAGGTGCACTGGCGCGAGTCGCGGTTCGCTTGAAAGACGCAGCGCTGGATTTGCGCTCGCTTCATATTGTGCGGAGAGAGCATGGGGTAACAATTGCGAGTCTTGTGACAAGTGACCAAAGTTGCGCGATGGAGGTTTTGCGCGACATTCTTGTCGTCGAGCCGGCGTAATAGGGGACAAGTCCATTTTGGTGTGAAATGGGCACCAGAATCCGAAGGTGTGTGAGCCTGGTTTGGTTTGGGTGTACGCTATCGATTGTTGCACATAGGGTTGCGATATGGAATGCGCCATTGTTAGCAATACATGCTAACAAAATGCCAAGGTGTGGTGAGCGCGGAACGTGCATTTGAGATTGGATAAATCCGTATGACACACCCGACTCAACTTCGTAACTTGACCAATACAGTTGCCGCTTTGGCCACGTTTACGGCGTCTTCTCTTTCAGTATTTGCAGCGCCTGCGAACTATCAGAGCAAGGCGGTTAAACCGGTGACGGCCCCCTTGGAATCTAACTGGTTGGATAAGACGATTACTCCAGTAACGAATCCGCTCTACTTTGAAGATCCTCGGATCACGTCTGAAATACGTCCGATCTTTGCCAATCATTGGTTCCCAAACTCCTACCACAATCGGACGACAGCCGCTCCTCTCGCGCTTGGGGGAAGTGCACAGGTTTATGCGGTGCAGGCTCGTTATGCTTTGACTGATCGACTGGCGCTTATTGCAACCAAAGATGGTTATTACGAGCTTCAACCCAACAATACTGTTTCACACCGGGGTGGCTGGGCGAATCTGGCTGCGGGGTTTAAATACGCTTTGATTGACGATCGGGTGAATCAGCTGATTGTGACCCCTGGTTTGACATTTGAGATTCCAACTGGAAACAGAGACGTGTTCCAGGGGACGGGAAGTGGGGAGTGGAATCCGTTCGTATCGGCTGCAAAAGGGTTCGGGGATTTTCACATCACCGCAAATGTGGGGGGGCGCATACCGAACGACTTTTCGAAGCAGACCGCACAGCTGCATTACAGCCTCCAGTTTGACTACTACACATGCCAATACTTCATTCCGTTTGTGGCGCTCAACGGGCAGACTGTTCTGAGCAGTGGTGATCAGAAGTTGCTCGGTGCGGTTGATATGAATACGGAGATGTCCGATATCATTAACTTTGGAGCCACAAAGGCGAAGAATGTGACGCAGATCACTGTTGGGGCAGGCTTCCGCTCGAAGTTGGCGAAGAACGTTGATGTGGGTGTCTCGTATGAAATCCCTGCAACGCGTCCGGTTGGCCTTTTTGAAAGCCGCCTCACGGCTGATGTCATTTGGCGTTTCTAGTGTCTTAGTGTCTTAGTGTCTTCTGTGGAGTGGATCAGACCGATGGTGTGGGTTGGAGGACCCGCGCCATCGGTCGCGTCTTTTATGCTCAAGAGGAAAAATGGACCGGTGAAATTTGTCCGCCGAGGGCCAGAGATTACACCATCAAGATCAATCTAGATGAGACCAGGTGTCGAAGCTCGCAGCCTGTCCGCGATTAACACCCTGGTGGTCAATGAGGTTCCAGACCACGGCTCCTTTGATTAGAAATCGACGCCCTGTTTTAGAGATTCGAACACCCTCGTAATGATTGATGTAGCCCTGCGCTGTAACCATTTTGAGAAGGCGGGCACGTTCGTCGCGATTGGGAAGTTCAGCGGAAAATCGGGATGGTAGCTGGAGCAACTCATCCCACGTAATTTCGAACAAACGCTGAGCCGTCCGATTTCCATAAGTGAATATTGGGTCGGGTTGAGTGTCGTGAGACAGGAGTGCAAATGGCGCTTCGAAAAGCGCCTTGGCTGCATCTTCCGGACTGTATTGTTTCTCAAGCAACGGGGTTCCTGTTACCCGCTGAAAGCTCTCCTGCAAAAGTTGTGCGTGATCGATCTGGTACAGGTTCTTGGGGGAGGGTTCTGAATGCAACGGGCTCATCCCTCCAGTATGAAAGGATGAGCCGTTTTGTTTCTAGCGCTTATCGTGGATTCGTTGCGTCGCTGATTCGGACTCAGAGTCCGGGAATGCCTAGCTTCTGTGCGACACGGCGGGGGCGGCGCAAGGCCTCCTGCATCCGTTGGGCTTCGTCGCTGCCTCGGCGATCTGTGCACTTGGGATGGGTTTCGGGTGCCTCGAGTAGGCCGAGTTCTTTGAGTACGTGAGCGGTGCTGTGTTTGTAGGGGCTTGCACTGTTGCGTTCGTCCAATCGGAAAACCTGATCTTCCAGGGACTGCATTGCCTCCATGAGTTTGTAAACCCGCGTATCGAATCTGCCTGTACCGGTTTTGAGTCGCTTCTCCGGAACTGAGTCCAGAAGCCACATGTCTTTGGCCGCACAAATGAGTGGTGCGCTGCTAACGGAAGCGCCAATGAGAAGAGGGAGGCCAAGCTTGATCGCTGTTGAGATGCCGAAGTCATCGCCACTATGCGGTGAGAAGTCCAGCTTGAGGTCCCTGCACATCGCCGCCCAGTACAGGAAGTGAGGCTCGTCCAATGTGCTGATTTTTCCGCCGACAAATTTTGGATGCAGCGCGAGTTGGTGTAAAAGCCAAGGCTCAAAGGTCGTTGCCCAAGGTACGAATGCTGGTTCGAGTGCGTGAACAATTCCCGGGTGGGTGAGGTGTTCAGCGATTTCGTAATACGCGTCGCGTCTGGCTTCCGGGGCTAGTGCGCTGAGGTGACGCGAAGTCATAATCATGACCTCGCAGTTTGCGTGAACTTGAACCAGATCCAAAAGAGGCAGGTATCGCTCGGTTTTGAATGTGTCGTCATGCTCGGCCCCGCGCGCTGTGATCCCCGCGATAAATTTGCGCCCTGGAAACGCGCTTCGGAAACGATGCAGGACCTCAGCGTAAAGCGCGTTATCCAAGTCGAAGATGTACCCAGTGTCTGCGTTTAATACAGGAATGAATTCGACTCCGTAGCGTTCTGCTGCCGCGTACATCCAGGTGAGGCTTCCAACAAAACCGGCCCAGTCCGGCTGTCCTCCATTGAATGGGAGAAGTGCTGCTCCGCATAAGCGGGAACGTGTTTGGTGGTCAACGAGAGCTTCTTCTCCAACCCAAGCCCAGGCGGTTTCCTGCCAGGTGGTTTGAGGCGTCAGATCTGCTGGATTATTGATTAGATTGGTTAATGGGTTCATGCGCCGATCCCTTTCTTGATCTCCTTCAGTTTTGCGAACTCAGGTTTTGATTTGTAATATTCGTCTAGCGGATAACACCCGCTGATTAAGCCGTTCCGCGGTGCTGTTGTGCATTCGCTAAACGTCCGGCAGATGAACTTCGTCTCAACCTGCCCCTTGTCGGCTGCATCTTTGAGGAATGAGGGATAGGAAAGAACCATACGTCCCATGCCGATAATATCGGTCCAGCCCTCGCGCAAAATCGCCTGAGCTACGTTCGGCATGTAATCCTGTAGATAGCTGTAGCCGGATCCTACAATAATCATGCTTTTCGGAGCGGCTGCGCGAACCGTACGCACTGCTTGGATCTGCCTCACGACGTCGATGAGAGGATCGTGTGCAAGCTGGTAGCCGTCGCTCGGTGGATAAGCGGCCGGACGTTGGATGTGCGGGGTGTAATAGGGGGAGCCGGCGGAGGTGTTCAGGATCTTTACGCCGAGATCCGCTGCGATCTTAATGAACTCCAGCGTTTCCGTGAGATCGATCTCCAGCGGGTTTTCTGGATTCAAGCCGAACGCATATTTGTAGGGAAGGCAATGTGTGTATTCCTCTGGGATTCCGGGGCCCAGCTTGCCGGGCTGCGAGAGCGCAGGATCGGGTTTGTGTGGAATGGTGTCGTAGAGACTCAGACGGATTCCTATGTCGATTGGGTTCCCGTCAGCACGAATGCCGCTGATGATTTCTCTTAGGATACGGGTGCGGTTTTCGAGGGAGCCACCGTATTTACCGGGACGCGTGTGGGCTCCAAGAAATTCATGAAGTAGATATCCGTGGCAGTGTTTGAGATCGACGAAATCGGCTCCGGCCTCGAGGGCGATACGCGCTGCGCGGATGTAACATTGGATGAGCTCTTCGACATCTGCGTCTGTGAGGACCTGTTCGTCGCTTGTGACTTGGAATTTTGTGTCCAGGATGGGATGACGAAATGCGATACGAGACTCCCAGCGCTTTTTATCGTTGGGGCGGCAGAATCGTCCGCTGTGTGTGAGCTGGAAGCCTATTACGAGGTCATCCACAGTGCCGTAGTGTGCAAGGTGCGCCGCCTTTAGGATGGAGACCAGTTCGGTGATCCCTGCTTTGTTGTCGTCATTGATAATGATCTGGTTGGGATTTGCTCGCCCATCGGCACGTACTGCCATGGCTTCTGCGCCACAGATAATTTTGGCTCCGCTTTCTCCGAAGCGCTTCCAGCGGCGGCGCATTTCATCGGAGATGCCTCCTGTTGTGGTGCCGTCCCAGCCTTCCATTGGGTGAATGGCGATGCGGTTCCCCGGGATCTTTCCGTTAATGGTGACGTTATCGGCAGACTGGAGAAGAGGCGAATCTGAGCCAGTGAGAAGCGACTCGTCGCACGGGAGTTCGAGATTGAGAGATCGGAGATGTGCCCTGAAGTCTGCAGTGGTTTTGAGCGATGCAACGCGAGTTATTTTGAAGGGAGTAGACATGGCAGTGGGGCCATCCTGCCATAAGAGTTTGATTTGTAAAAAAGTGGTTTTTGATGCTTATGATAGAAAAAACCTATGGAAATTTATCAACTGCAATATTTTTTGGAGGTAGCGCAAACACGCAACTTTACGCGTGCTGCTGAACGCCTGCATATTGCGCAGCCGGCTTTGAGTGAGCAGATTCGGAGGTTGGAGGAGGAGTTGGGGACGAAGCTGATTGATCGAGGTAGGAGGGAGAGTGTTTTGACTGCAGCGGGAAAGGTGTTGGCGGAGCGCGCTTCGGGATTGTTGGACCAGTTGGAATCCACGAAGCGTGCGGTGCAGGACATCGTGGGGTTACGCGCTGGGAGGTTGGTTTTGGGAGCAATTCCTTCTGTGAGTGCCTGCGTCTTGCCGCCAGTGGTTGCCGAGTTTAGGCATCGATATGGTCAGGTCGAATTACTCCTTGTTGAGGGGACTTCTGAGTCTGTTGCGGAGTGGGTAGAGGCAGGGCGTGTGGATGTGGGAATCGTTCAACTTCCGGTGTCCGGAGAACGATTGGTGTCTGTGGAGTTGCTTCGTGAGCGGTTCGTGCTTTTGGTTGACCAGTCGCATCGACTTGTGTGCCGAAAGAAAATTGCGGTTGAGGATTTGGCTGGTGAGCAGTTTGTATTTTATAAAGGACGTGCGCGGGACAGTGCACTGGAGGCCTGCCGACTTGCTGGATTTGTTCCTAAGATTGCGTGTGAGAGTGGCGAATTGGAAACGGTTCGCTCGTTGGTTGCGGCTGGGTTAGGCGTGGCTATTTTGCCCGAATTGGCTGGGAAACAAGACCGTTCAAATTGTGTGAGTATTCCGATCGTGGACCCGAACCTCATGCGAACTTTGTCGGTGATCCGTTCGGATAGAAGGGCCGAGTCGCCGGCATCAATAGCCTTTACGGAATTGCTGGGGATGAGCACCTCTACCACACGGCGTTCTGCTAAGCGGGGGCCGACACGATAGGAGATGTCGGAAGCATCTGACGGAACGTAAGGTTGATGCGCGAGGAGTGGATCCCTTTCGATTTGGGCAAGCTGTGAAGCCAAAAAGTTTGTGTGACGCCAGTCATAACGAGAAGACTTCCCGGTTCCAGGAGCAAGGCGACGGAGGTGCCGTCGTGTTTGTGTCTGAATCGAAACTTTCGCGCCGCTCCGAAGCTGAGGGATGCAATGGTCCCATGTGGTTGAAGCGACTTTTCGTCATCGCTGTGCCAGGACATGCCTTGTGTTCCATCGAGATAATAATTGAGTAAACACGAGTTGAAGCGAGTGCAGGCTAACGCTTCAACGTGCTGTTTGAGCCCTAAAAGAAGAGGGCTCCAGGGCTGTGCCTGTTTTGTGGTACCTGAGTATGAGTAAGGAATGTCGTTATCGGCGAACCATGCGACTTTCCTATTTGTGATGATGGTTTTGCCAAAGAGCCGCACGGAGTCGTTTACCCACGGAATTTCATTGAGAAGCGAGTTGAATACGATCGCTTCGTCTGGCCCCGGAACGGTGGGGCCAAAGTAAAAGACGGTCCCGTCTTTTGGCAGGATGTTTACACTTGGAGTCGCTGGAAACAAAGACGTCGTCAACGGGGGCGGGAGTGGTTTTATCGTTGAATACGCTGGAGCCAGCGTTCGAGTGTTTCTTTGAGATTCTCGCTCAAATCGTCGGGCAGATGTGAGAGGAGCCATTCGACGTCTTGAATCGCGCCTTTTTGGTCGCCGATCTTTTCCAATAGAAGAGCGCGAGTTAGTCGCTCGGATTGGGTTTCTGGATCCAGAGCAATGACCAAATCCAGATACGGCAGAGACTGGGTTGCGGGACTATTGGATTCCGTTTGAGAGGACATCAAATTGCGAATCATTCGGAGGATGATTTCCTTTTTCGATGCGGGTTGCTTGGATTTTTCGGGAACACTTGAGGAGCCTGCTACGAGGGCTATCGCCTGTTCCATAGTGAGGGTTTTGCCGCGCTCAAAGACGTCTACGAGAGAATATTCATCCTCCTTGGAGTCTCTGTATCCAACCATGAACCGATTGGGAAGCGGGATGCCCACGACGTTTTGAATACCCAGGCGCTGTGCTAGTTCGATGGTGAGCAGAGCAAGGGAGATGGGAAGGCCTTCTCTGTCATCGAGCACGTCGTTAATGTAACTATTGGATCGATTTGCGTAGTCACCTCTGCTGCCGTGAAATCCGGATTCCGAAAAGAGATAGTCACATACAAGTTTGAGTGCCTGGGCGGTCCCCTGCTGCAGTTCCGGACGTCCTTCTAACTCTTGCACCATGAGGGCGAATCCCTGCTCGTAACTAGCGATATCCAAATCCGGATTATCGTGTTTGGACAAAAGGAGAGCACACTTCAGGAGATTTGCGGATTCGTTGGATCGATCGAGTTCCTGTGCTAATTCGATTCGTACGGTTTTACGGTGCAAGTCGATGGAGAGAGACTTGAGCTGTTGCAGCTGCTTTTCGAGTTCGCGCTGGCGGGTGGTGAGCAGTTGAGCGCTTGCCTCTGGAATCTGGGCGAAATCCTGCAGCGCCTCGTCTTTTTCAATCTGCCCACCGAGTAGGTCATTGATGGTTTTATTCACCGCGACCTCGGATTCGTTCGAGGGAGGTGTCTGTTCCAAATGATTGCCAATTCGGAAATGTTTGAAGTGGGCGGATGTGTTTCGGAATTTACAGAGTCCAGCGGAGCCTCCCCTGAGGCCCGATTCTTCGAGATCGATGACCTTGATTTCGTTTACGAAACAGGTGATGTGGGTCTCGGTTACCTTGACTCGTAGTCTGTTCCAATCTCCCGGATGATAGGCGTCGGTGGCGACATCTTGCAGAATTTTCCAGGAGAAGACGTCTGGTCCATCGAATCGAGTCAGGCGCAGCTTGCCGCCCGTTGGATAAAATCCGTAATGGCGATTTTGGTCATCGGTGCAAAAAGTTAGTCCTGCGGCGCCTGATTCGTCTTCCAGCCAGGTGGTGACTGTGGCTTCAAATTCCGGGTTTGGTGGGTTCATCCAGAGGCATAGAGAGCGACCACCGAATCCGTCTCCAGGTTGAGTGACTGAGATGATGCCTGAGCGCTGGCTCCACAGGGCCCCCATGCGGGTTTGCCAAAACCGGGGGTTTAAGACGCCGATGGTGAGCCAGCGTTCCATGGGCACTGGATTGGGATGTTCTAAAAGCTTCTTCAATGCGTTGACCGGCATTGCAAATCCCAAGTTTTCGGTGCGTGCCGATTTGAGTGTTAAAAGACCTAGCACGTGGCCTTGGCGATCCAGAAGGGGGCCTCCGCTGTTTCCGCGCTCGATTGGAACAGCAATTTGAATCATCGGGATCCCCTCGATGTCGCGTTGGGGCTCGGATACGACACCTTCAACCACGCTAAACGTCAGGCCTTCCGGATTGCCCATGGCCACAACGGGAGCGCCTTGTTTGGTCGTATCGGAATCCCCAAGAACAAGTGGGGGGAGTCCCTGCGTCGAGACTCTCAGGATAGCCAAGTCAAGGTGGGGGTCTGTCGCTACGATTTCGGTTATCGGATGTTCTTTGCCGTCACTGGTTTCTACCTTCAGTCGGCGCGCTTCACCGATTACGTGCCGATTGGTTGCGATGAGTCCGTCCTGACTAAAAATGAATCCGCTTCCGACTCCATAGGGGCCGTCTCGTCCCACTTGGGTGATTTTGACCAGGGATGGACGGACAAGTTTTGCGATCTCGACCACGGAGCGGTCCTTGTGGGGATTCGTTCGCGTGGTTTTTGGGGGTTCGTTCCGAGGTGCATCGGTGGGAGTCCCCTGGACCGTGATTGGGAGAAACGGCACGATAGTGGCCAGTACGAACGCGCATGTCACAAGTCGCATGGAGGGATTGTGTCAGGATTCAGGTTGGGGGAAATACTCAAACGCTGGATGTAGAGCTGGTTTTAATCGGGAGTGTCGGATTGAGGTGTGAGTTCGGGGTAAAGGCAGAGAACTTCGGAAAGGGTGGGGGGGCGGAGGCTATTTAAGCGGAGCGTCCGAGTTTCATTGGCGATCTGAGCCTGAAGGGTTTGTGGAGCGGTCTTGTTGAGGATGGCCTGTCCTAGTGGCGACGTATAGGGAACAGGCACGAGGGGTTGGTCCATTGGCAGATGTTGGTCTTTGGCACCGACCAAAAGGTAATCCTCGGTAAATTTGCCCTGCGTTATACTGACTACGGTGCCTACTTCGGCGGTCCGGGGATTGTTTTTTGGAGAGGCCCAGTCGAGGGGATCGACGATGACGTACCCGGTGTCTTCGAGCTTTTTGAGTTCGCGAACCATTCGCTGCTGGAGGCGTCCGGCGAGGCGGAACTTTTCTTTGCTGGCCTTATACTCCGCATTTTCGCTGAGGTCGCCCCATTCTTTGGCGACTTTGGCCTCGCGTTTTGCGGTCATTTTTTCGGACTCATGGCGGTCGTGATTTTCGGCGAGCACCTGGAGACTTGGGCGACTGACAATCAGTGGGGGAGGCATGGGAGATGTTTATACGGCGTGAATTTGGGGGAATTCGAAGAATACTCTTAATAAAAGATATGGCGGTAGGGTTTATGCTGTGCTTTTCGAGACGATTTGAGTGCGTTTTGCACTTGGTTTCACATAGGGTAAAAACTCCTATTGTTGGTGTCGCTATGAAATTGCCCGCTTTCATTTGTAGCATGTTGATGCTGAGTTCAGTAACCGGATTGGTTGCTGCGGATATTTACGTAGCCGTGGATGGATCTGATTCAAACATTGGTTCTAAAAAGGCACCCCTACGAACGATTCAAGCGGCTGCAGATAAAGCACAGCCGGGAGATGTGGTGTTGGTTGGGCCTGGAATATACCGGGAACGAGTTTCCCCGCCGCAGGGGGGGCTCCCTGATAATCCTATTATTTTCAGGTCATTGGAGCGTTATCAGGCGGTAATTAAGGGCTCGGATCTCTGGTCCCCTGCTTGGAAAAAGGAAGGCGGTCGGGTGTGGTCGGGTTTTTTGGAGTCATCCCTTTTCACTGATTTATCCCACACTGACGGCGCAAACCCCTTTGATATTCCGTTTTCTGTCACTCCAAGGGGGAGGGAAGGACGTCCGGAGAGTCGTCGGGGAAATCCGAAGGCGGATCCCAACCTGGTGTATAATCTTGGCCAGGTGTTTGTGGATGGGGACATGTATATGCAGGCTCCGTTGAAATCGGAGATGGAGGCCGAGCCGGGGACGTGGTTTTACGATTCGGCAGGGAAGACGCTATACATCAACTTTTTTAAGGATGGCCCGGGGGAACATGTTGTCGAAATAACGACTCGTCGCCGCATTTTTGCGCCGCATGAGCGCGGGTTGGGTTTTATCGAGGTGGATGGATTTGTGATGGAGCACTGCGGGAACCAATACCCCTTTAGTTTTGCGGAGCAGGATCGGCCTGAGTGTCAGCAGGCTGGGGCACTGGGCACGAGGTCGGGCCATGATTGGGTGATTCGGAACAATATAGTCCGACGTTCCAGTGGGATTGGGATTGATTTGGGAGAGGAAGGGTTTTGGGGAGCGGATTTAGAGAAGGCTGCCAAACGCCGGTCCGGTGTGGTTGGTAGTCATACCGTCGAGAATAATTATATTATCGATAACGGAGCGTCTGGAATAGCTGCGTATAATGCTAATCACTTAACAATTCGTGGGAATGTACTGATTGGAAATAACGCTTGGGGGTTTTCGGGGCCTGGTCGGACTGAGAGCTCGGGGATTAAGTTAACCACCTCAGAACACGCGATCATTGAACATAACTATATTGCTGAAAATATAGGACGTTCCGGTATTTCTTTTGACGGTGGCGCTGGTTTGGATGCGCGAATCGTTCGGAATGTGGTGGTGGGCCATGAGGTGGGTGCGGAATTTGTGGGGGGTGTTGCCAAAGACGCACTGGTTGCGGCCAATGTGTTTATTGAAAATAAAACAAGTGTATCCATCCGCGAGGCGGGGGGACTGACTGTCATGAACAATATGTTCCTGGGGTCGGACGGATATTCGATAAAGGCGACCGTGGATTCGAAGCGCGAAGGGAAATGGAGCGCGTCTAATTTGGCCTTTTATAACAACGTGATGAAGGGGCGCGGTATTTATGTGGAGATCACGACGCCTGACTCTTATCGGAGTGAAGGACGAGCGTTTGATTATAATGTTTACGACGCGACGCCCAAAGATTTGCGGTGGCGCCTGGCGGGAGGATCGGCAGATTTGGCGTTTTCTAACTGGACGGATGCCTGGAAGAAAATGAACCGCGGCGTCGATGCGGAGCAACGCAGTGTCGCAATTAAAGGAATCCTTTATGTGTACGATCCGGCCAAGACGCGCTTAACCGTGCTGATGCCGCTTGATCCAGTAGCAGTGGGGGCATACCGCGATAAGCGTCTGCTTACAGATTTTTTTGGCGCAACCATTGGCACTGACGGGGGCCTGCGGACTGGCCCATTCAAGCAGCTGCAGATGGGCCGAAACGAGATTGTGATTTGGGCGGGTATTCCAATCCCTCCGAAGCAAAGCCCCTGGGCTCGCGCTCAGTAAGAGCACTGCGTTTGGCTCCTGAGAGACCTGGGGCTTTGGGGGAGATTTACGCCAGAAGGCTTTTGATGACGTGTGTACCGCCTTTTGTAACGTTGGTGAGCCTTTGGTTTAAACCTGCTACCGGGTACGTCAGGCGCATGTGATCAAATCCCAGCAGGTGGAGCAGGGTCGCATGGAAATCGTGGGGGGATACTTTATCTTCGACCGCCTGATAGCCGAGGTCATCCGTGGCACCGTACGAGATGCCGGGTTTTACTCCACCTCCTGCCATCCAGACCGTAAATGCGCCGGGATTGTGATCGCGTCCAATGAACGCCATTTTTGCTCCCGACCGATTTTCCTGCATTGGAGTCCTTCCAAATTCCCCGCCCCAGACGACAAGCGTATCCTCCAGCAGACCTCTTTGCTTTAGGTCCGTAATGAGCGCTGCAAGAGGGCGGTCGACGCTTTCACATTTTCCCTTAAATCCCTCGTTTAATGCTTCTGATTTGGAGGCGCCGTGGCTGTCCCAGCCGTAATCAAACAATTGAATATAGCGCACGCCGCGTTCCGCTAACCGACGTGCCAGCAGGCAATTGTTTGCAAATGACTCACCTCCCGGCGTGGATCGGTAGAGCTCGTGGGTTGTTTGGGTTTCCTGTTTAAGGTCGAATGCGTCGGTGGCGTTTGCCTGCATCCGAAACGCCATCTCATATTGGGCGATACGTGTGAGGGTTTCCGGATCACCCGCTTCCTGGACCGTTTGCTGGTTCAATTCCGCAAGTGCATCCAAAGTCAGTCGCCGCTCATTTGAAGTAATACCTTCGGGATTCGATAAAAAGAGCACCGGATCTCCTTTGGAGCGGCACTGAACACCTTGGTATACAGATGGCAGAAATCCAGATCCCCACACGCTTTTGCCTGCGTCGGGATTTTTCCCTCCACTCACGAGTACAATAAATCCGGGAAGATTTTGGTTCTCTGATCCCAGACCGTATGTCGCCCAAGCCCCGGCGCTCGGGTTTCCTGGGTTCTGGCTACCGGTATGCATCACGAGCTGGGCTGGCCCGTGATTAAATTGGTCGGTCACCATTGATTTAATGAAGGTCAGATCGTCTGCGACTGTCGCCAGGTTTGGTAGTCGATCGGAGAACCAATGCCCGCTCTGCCCGTATTGCTTAAATGAATACTGGGGGCCGAGCATTTTTGGGACGCCTTGAATAAAGGCGAATTGTTTGCCAGCCAAAAGGGAGGTCGGACAATCTTGCCCATCAAGCCGTGCAAGATCGGGCTTATAGTCGAAGAGATCCAGTTGGCTTGGTGAACCTGCGAGGTGAATATAGATCACACGCTTTGCTCGGCCAACGAAGTGTCCATTTGTCGGTTGAAAAGGATGAGCTGGATCGCGTTTCAGCGGGCTTCCCGCGCCCCAGACATGACCGCTTGAAGATGCCAGCCAAAGGGCGCCGAGGCCGCTGGCGCAGTCTGACAAAAAGTGACGTCTCGTGAGGTGTTGAAGACTGGCTTGCGAGTGAAAATTGCGTGCGTTCATTTTGAGTAGGGGTCAGCGGGACAGTGCGCTGTCCATATTCAGGAGTGTATTTGCGACAAGGAGCAGCGGCTTAACTGCATCGTTGGGGTTTTCGGCCAGTGCTTTTGCATGCAGTTTGAGAAGCGTGTCGACCATGCTTTTGGATGGTGTTGTCAGCGTAAACAAACGGCAGCCGAATCGGATTTGTTCTTCTATCTTCCCTCCGGCACTGAGCATGCGTTTGGCGAGATGCTCGGCCATTTCCACAAATGCGGGGTCGTTAAGAGTCACGAGGGCTTGGAGAGGTGTGTTGGTTGGAATTCGCCTTGCTGAACAGGCGTCGCGTGTCGGCGCGTCGAAGGTGAGATAGCCCGGGTAGCCGCTTGTGCGCTTAACGTATGTGTAAACTCCACGTCGGTAGCGATCTTCACCTTCGGATGTTGTCCACTTTGCGTTGCTGTACGTTGAATTCCAGACCCCTTCCGGTTGCGGTGGATAGACCGGCGCGCCAAACATTTTCGAAGACAGGAGGCCCGAAATCGCTAGCGACTGGTCTCTGACCATTTCTGCGGTGAGGCGTATACGAGGGCCCCGTGCAAAGAGCGCATTACGCGGGTCGGATTCTAAAAGCTGTTTCGAAGTCTTATGGCTTTGGCCATAGGTTGCCGACAAAGCTACTTCTCGTAAAAACGATTTGATGGACCAGTGGTGCTCGTTGCGTAGACGTAATGCGAGATGGTCTAGCAATTCAGGATGGCTGGGGCTTGCGCCTGAAGTCCCGAAGTCCTCCAACGTTTCTACCAATCCGCGACCGAAACACTCCGCCCAAAGACGATTGGCGAGTACACGCGCAGTCAAAGTATTTTGCTCGCTGACTAGCCACTGAGCCATATCCAGTCGACTTAAGCCGTCCTGTTTTTGGGGTGGCCGAGAGACTTCAGGAATCCCGGGCTCTACATCATCACCCGGCGTGAGCCGATTTCCTCGGATAAACATTCGATTGGCGCGAAGCCCCCCACTGGAACGTTCTGCGAGGATTGGGACTTTCACTCCGCCGAGTTTTTGAAGTTCGGAATCGAGCCCCTTCAACTGAGCCAATTCGGTTTTGTGGGTTTCGGACTGAACCCATTCTAACCACTGAGCGTCCGTGCTGGTGGACCAAACAAAGTGGCGGATTGGCGTCCCTTGGCCTCCGTTGTAAACAGCGCCTTGGCTCATCAAGAGTTCCAGCTTCGCTCCTTCAATGGTTTTGATCGGAGCGTCCAGTACTATCACACACCACCGAGGACCCGTCAGAACGGGATATCCGCCAAACCCTCCTTTGTCAGAGTTGAGAGTTTCCTGTGGGTCAAACGGGCCAGCTAAATAGTCAGCGATGACTTCCCGTAGTGGGACTGCTTCTTTTTTCCCGTCTGGTTGAACTAAAGTCAGTTTTAGTTCGGATAACACGGAGCCACGTTCCGGCCACTTTTTGGGATCCTGCGAATCGGGCGAAATCTCGAGGCGGAGTGCTGTGATGCCCTCTCTTGCAGGCATTGAAAGAGTGTATTTGACTCCCACTGGAAGCGTCCCGCTGGCGTCAATCTTGCCGCTATCGCTAACCGCGAGAGCGCCTCCACTTGCGGATGCTTCTGTGGGGGTCCACCGAGTCCACGATTGGGAGAGCCGCTTTTCGAGGGTGAGCCCGGAATCGTTGATCTTGTTCCGCAAGGTCGCTCTTTCTTTCCAAAGTCGAACGGCGGTATCGCGTGTTGATGGTTGATCCGGGAATGCGACACGCGGGAAATCGTCATTTAGGTCGTTGTCCTCGGTATTATTGAAGAAGCTTAGAAAGCGATAATAGTCTTTGTGAGGGAACGGGTCGTAGGGATGGGAATGACACTGGGTGCATCCAAAGGTGGTCGCCTGCCATGCTGTCCATGTCGTATTCACGCGGTCGAGTGCTGCCGCGACCCGGAATTCTTCGTCGTCGGTTCCTCCCTCAGTGTTGTTTTGTGTATTTCGATGGAAAGCGGTTGCCAGGAGGTCGTCGCCTGTTGGCGAAGGGAGGAGGTCTCCTGCCAGTTGTTTGATGGTAAATTGATCAAACGGCATATCCGCGTTTAGAGCGCGGATGACCCAGTCGCGCCAGGGCCAGATATCGCGGTGAGGATCTTTTTCGTAACCAAAAGTGTCGGCATAACGCGCCAGATCCAACCACATGGATGCCCACCGTTCGCCGAATCGCAGCGAAGAGAGGAGCCTGTCGACGACGTGTTCTTTGGCCGAACGCGGGTTGTTCTGGTATTCGGCTGAGAAAGATTCCCATTCTTCCAAAGTCGGAGGGATTCCGACGAGGTCCAAACTGACACGCCGCAGCCATTCCTGTGGCGGGGCATTCGGAGAGGGGGCGAGGTTTTCGGATTCGATTTTGGCGAGGATCCAAGCGTCTAGAGGGACCTTCCCCCAACTCGCATCTTTGACCTGTGGCAGAGGGTGCTGCTTCGGAGGGACGAAGGCCCAGTGTTCGCTCCAGTTTGCGCCCTGTGTGATCCATGTTTTGAGTTTGATGATCTCACTTTCGGAAAGCCGAGCGCCATGTTCCGGTTTCGGCATTACCTCGTCCTCGTCCGTAGAGCTAATGCGCTTGATCAGCTCGGATTCCCCTGGGTTGCCGGGAACAATGGCAACTTCTCCCGACTTACCCTTGGCGAGCGCTTTGTCCCGGTAGATGAACGAAATGCCGCCTGCGGCCTTCACTCCACCATGACAGGCCGTGCAGTGTTTGCTTAGAATTGGACGAATATCCCGGTTGAACTCGATTGGTTCTGGGGAGGCGTGGCCGTGGAGCGTTCCCACGAACAACATAAATGCGGCGCCCGAAAGCCAGACAGGGATGCCTTTTATTGGAGCTGGTGTTGCGGAATGTTCGTTCGGATGCGCCTTCATTCCCCGAGAATCACCCTTCTGGTGGGAAGATATTAGGGGAGTTGTGGAGGCGTTACTATTTGCTCGTCTTCGTGTGCTGTTGTCTGCGTTAAAAGTGCACACCGTAATCTCTCGGACATACTTATGAACCTGACCTACTTTGGACACTCCTGTTTTTCCGTCACGCTTCCTGAAGATACGGGAGATGTGTCACTGCTCTTTGATCCGTTTCTTACGAGCAATCCAAAAGCACACGCCGCAGATTTCGATGCCTATTCCCCGGATGCCCATTTTGTTCTGATTTCACACGGACACTTTGATCATATTGAGGATGCAGTTGGCATATTGCTGAGGACGGGAGCAACTGCGGTAGCTTCTTACGAGATTTGTGAGTGGTTGCATAAACATGGAATACCCATGAGCCAACTGCATCACATGAATATTGGAGGCACTGCGCGATTTGAATTTGGAACGGTGCAGATGGTGAATGCGGTTCATTCGAGTACCTTGCCGGACGGCAGTTCCGGAGGGAGCGCCGCTGGATTTGTGGTGAGGAGCTCGAAGGGTGCTTTCTATTATGCGGGCGATACGGGATTGACGTTGGATATGCAGCTCATTCTGCGGAACGGGCCCTTAAAGTTCGCGGTGTTTCCAGTGGGTGACACGCTCACGATGGGGCCGGAAGACGCACTCGAAGCGGCTCGGCTTGTGAAGTGCGGCGAGATCGTAGGAGTTCATTTTGACACCTGGCCGAACATTACGATTGATCAGAATGAGGCGAAGGCCCTCTTTAAGTTTGCGGGCAAAAATTTGCATCTGCTTGGAGCAGGTGAAACGATCGCTTTTTAATCAGGAGTATACACCGGATGAATGCTTACGAACAATTGTGTGGGCTGGCTCAGGAGATCGTGCTTGTGGGATCGGCCGCGTCGGTTTTGGGCTGGGATCAGGAGACCTACATGCCAGAGAAAGGCTTGAAACAGCGTGCCAGACAATTGTCGTACCTGAGCGCGAAGGCCCATGAATTGGCAACCGGTAAGCGGTTCAGGACATTATTGGAGAAGGCGGAAAAGGAAGAGGTCACGTCTGGCTCTACGAAGGCTGCGAATTTGCGTGAGTGGCGTCATGAAATCGAAAGGGCTTCGCGAATTCCGACGAAGATGGTGGCCGAGGAAAGTGATGTTACCTCGCATGCGAAACACGCTTGGGCTGATGCGAGAAAGCGCTCGGATTTCTCCCTGTTTGCGCCGCATCTCGCTAAAATCGTCCAGCTCGCACGGAAAAAAGCGGATCTGTGGGGCTTTAGTAACGAGCCCTATGATGCGCTTCTCACGGGATATGAGCGCGGAGCGCTCACGCGAGACATCGCTCAACTGTTTGGGACACTGAAGCCGAAGGTTGCGCAAATTGCACAGGTTGCGGTGGAGCGTAGCTCTTGTGTTCCGAAAAAGTTGCTGCATGGAAAATATCCAGTGCTCAAGCAGCAGCAGTTGAATCGTGAAATTGCCGAGAGTATTGGTTTTGATTTTGATGCAGGACGCATTGATACGACGACGCATCCCTTCTGTACGACGTTGGGGCCAGCGGATGTGCGCCTCACAACTCGTTATGATGAGTCGGATTTTACTTCCTCACTCTTTGGCGTGTTACACGAGGTGGGCCATGGGCTTTACGAGCAAGGGTTGCCTGAATCTGATTTCGGGTTGCCGTCCGGAACCGCTGTGTCGCTCGGAATCCACGAGTCACAGTCGCGTTTATGGGAAAATCATGTGGGGCGCTCCTTGCCGTTCTGGGAGAAATGGCTACCCCGGGCTGCTGAGTTGTTTCCGAATCTGCGAAAGGTGGAGCTCGCCGATTTTATGCGTGCGATTCATCGTGCGGAGTTTTCTTTTATTCGCGTGGAGGCCGATGAGGCCACCTACGATTTGCATATCATGCTCAGGTTTGAAATAGAGCGTCGGTTGTTGGCTGGGACACTTGAAGTGAATGATGTCCCTAAAGCGTGGAATGAAAGTTATGCTGAACTTTTCGGGCAAACGCCTCCCGACGATGCTCGCGGTTGTCTGCAGGATATCCACTGGAGCATGGGCGGGCTTGGTTATTTTGCGACTTACACGCTCGGGAACCTGAATTCTGCGCAACTGTTTCAATGTGCTCAAAAAGTTCGCTCAATCAGTGCTGCCACGAAACGTTCTGATTACGGGCCTTTGCTGGTTTGGTTGCGTGAAAAGGTTCACGCGAAGGGAAGTACACTGTTCCCCGGGGATTTAATGGTTTCCGCAACGGGGAAGGTCACAGATTCTGCTCCTTATCTGGCACACTTGCGGAGTCGGTTTACCCGCTGACGCGCTGAGGAGATTCAGCGGAGCCGACAATTGGTTGGCTGGCGTCGATGAACATCCAGCAGACAAACGACAACAGATAACAGGCCGCGGTCGAAAGAATCGGCATGTGCCAAGCGGCCCAGGGGTTTGAGGTTGTCCAGTGTTGTACGCAGTGTCCGACGACAACCGGGCTAAGTGCGCCCCCCAAGTTCCCAAGCATATTCATCGCGCCACTCACGACACCGGCATGAGGCCCGCCAATATCCAATGTGACGGCCCAGGCCGAGGCGACACCAAGAGAAGCGAGTCCCGCTGCGAGCGCCAATAACGCGGCAGCCCAAACGCCGTTGTTTACGAGAGTGGATAGACAGACCGTCAGAGCCGCCAGCGGTAACGAAATGAGCCCACAGGTTCGGCGTCCCTTTTTGAGGCCCCATCGCTGGCATAACGTATCCGTGAGGTATCCTCCGCTAAAGACGCCAATCGCCATGGAGACAAGAGGGAGCGCGGAGTAGGTCGCTGCTTTACTGGGAGAAAAGGCGTGAGCCCTCTGGAGATAATCTGGCATCCACGTGAGGTAAAAATACCAGCCGTAGATGATCCCGAAATAGACGAGGCATACTGCGATCAGTTGTTTGTTCGCAAAGATACGCGCCCAGGGAACGTTAGTATGCGTTTCGGGCGGATTACTGCCGATTTCGGCGAGCTCGGATTTACTTACACCGGGGTGATCTCTTGGGTCATTACGAAACCATTTGTACCAGGCGACGGCCCATGTGATCCCGACTAGACCAAAGACTGGAAACGTCCATCGCCAGCTCATGATGCCGAGCATTTGAATTACCAATTTTTGCGTGATGGCTCCGGATAACAGGGCGGCGGTGATTGCCAGACCAAATACCGAGCCGTGCTTTTTTGCGGGAATCCAGTGTGAAAAAGCCCGTGCGAGACCCGGAAACATTCCAGCTTCTCCCAGGCCAAAAAGCAGGCGAATGATTAAAAGCGAAAGGAAGCCGGTGGCGATCCCGGTAAGCGCTGTCATAATGGACCAAGCGACTACGATTCGCGTGATCATGAGACGCGGGCCGAAGCGGTCGGCCAACCATCCGCTAGGGATTTCAAAAAGGGCGTAAGCGAATGTGAAAGCGCTGAAGATGTATCCCATCTGCGAATCGGTGAGTTCGAGAGCGGCCTTAATTGCAGGCTTTGCGGCCGAGATACACACGCGATCGAGATATGCGATGGCAGTGAGTGTTAAAACAAACCCCAAAAGGATACGGCGAGCGTTTGTGTGCGATGGGTCTTGGGGCATCCAATACGTTACCGGATGTTGAGTCGCTTCGTAAAGTGACGGGGCGGCATTTCGGCTTTCACAGTTGGGTTCGAGAAGCTAAACTGCAGTAATGGCGCTGCGGGTCGTCCTCGACGAGCGTCTCCATTCAAGGATCCTTAACTGTCGAATTGAAAAAGATATGAACCCACGCTTAGTGCATTTCGTTGCTGGAGACTCGGGAAATTGGCGCATCCGGGAGATTCGTTGTGTGATTGGAGAGTCTCTGCCTCTTGCGTCGAGGTTGATGGTTTCGAGCGAGGCACCTTCGACTGAGGGTTCATGGGTGCTGAAGGGCGTTACCAGCAACGAGCGTTACGTGACACGGGCCGAAAAGGAGAAGCTTTTGGCCAGACAAGAGGGGCTTGGGCGCTCTGACTCAACCTGTGCGGCGCTTATTCCGATTAAGAAGAATGCTGCTTGGTGGGCGTTAACACAGGACGAGCGGCGGGACATCTTTGAAGCGCAATCCAAACACAATGAGATCGGGATGCGCTATCTTCCTGCCATAGCCCGGAGGCTTCATCATTGCCGCGATCTTTCGAGTTTGGAACCGTTCGATTTCCTGACTTGGTTCGAGTATCGCCCGGAACATGAAGCGGAATTTGACGCGCTGCTTCTTCAACTCCGAAGCTCGCCCGAATGGGAGTTTGTCGAGCGCGAGGTAGATGTGCGCCTTGGGTTGTAGGGGCTGTAGGGGGGGCGTTTTTTTGGGTGCCGGAATTATACTCGTTCGAGCTTGATCGGGTAGGTTTGTCCTGAGGAGAACTGAGCGACGTAGATGCTGTCTTCCGAATCGACGACGAGATCGTGAGGATGCAGAAATACGGAGCTGTTGTTTTTCATCGGCTGCAGGATCCCGTCGTTATTGTAAATGGGATTAGTGCCGCCGATGTTTGAAACGATCTGGAGTTCCGAGTTTAGAACGGAGAGGAAGCCTCTGGAGTTACGGTCGGAGGGCCAGTTGTCTGCCAGGTGACCGACAAAATAGTGATCACCGTGCTTTCGAATCTGTCTTGGGTTGCCGCCGGGAAGAGGGATTGTTTTCTGTATATTTCCTTCTCGATCCATCCGGAGGAGATGTTGTTGATCACTCATTGCGATTAACATGGACTCTGCCTTTTCGGGGCGGATGTCTGCCATACCACCGTGTGGGCCCCAATGCTTGATGCCACCTTCGGCGCCACCCAGTAATTTCACGAAGGATCCGGTGGAATCGTAGTGGGGAATGTAATCTTTACCGTAACCGTCGAGGACGTAAAAACTGCCGTCTGGAAAGTGAATGGTCCACGACGGGCGGTATTCCTCCTCACGGGTGTATTTTCCTGACATCTCCGGCCAACACCATTCCTCAAGTTGTTTTCCATCGAGGGTTGTTTTTACGACTCGATGCCGTTGGAGATCGGTTATGTAGAGGACTTGGCGGGATGCTTCGTTGACGATTGAGAGCCCGTGTGCGCCCGGATACGAGGTGCCCCATTTGTGGACAAGCTTTCCGGATTTTTCGTAGATGATGACATTGTTTGCAGTGTGATCCGTCAGCAAAATGATGTGCCCCTCGTTGTCGCAAACAATCCCGTGGCAATTTTTAACAGGGGTTGTGGAGCCCAGTACCCCCCACTCTGGTACGGGGCGGTAACGAAATGCGCCTTGTCCCAAGATGCACGCTGCGGATTGCGCTATTGAGGGAATGGCTGTGGTCGCTAGCGACGTAGCAGTTGCTGTTCGGAGAAAGCTTCGACGCGAAATGGAGGTGGATGCAGAGGAGGAGTCGCGCATCCTCGAACGATAGATTCGCGGGGGCGATCGTCAATTTACGCGATCGCGTAAATCGGGGTCAACTGGGGTCTCTGAAGCTCATGGCTGTGCCGTATTTGCTCATGCTGATTGCGGAGATCTTTTGAAGATTAAGATAGGGCTGCAACCAAGTCGGCGGCATGCCTTCGCCTTTAAGTTCCATGATGCGGTGATCTTCAGGAATCAGACTTTCGGTGAAATCCGAGTCGTCTGCTTTAGGAATCAGATTGTGAAATCGGTAACGAATTCCTTGGTCGAAGGTGACTCTCAGCGGAGCTGTAGAAGCAGACTCGGTGGAGGAAAAATGCGCTATGGAGTAGGCTTCCCTCTGGTACCTGACCATACACGTGGGATGAAACTGTTCCACCTGAACCATGTGCTGAATTCTTTCGAGAATCTGCGGAGAGAATGACGTTACGTTAGCGACTGTGGGGGTGCTGGAGACAATGGCGAGGGCATTTGCCAGTGACGTCTGAAGGCGATGTTTGATACTGCGGCCGTCGACTTTGCATTTCATCTCGACGAAGCTCGTTTCTTGGATTTCTCCGTTAGCCGACCCATAAACACGGATACGCAATTTACGGCGCGTCGGCAGTCGGTTCTTTGCATCCCAATAACAACTCAAACTGGGAGTGTCGTAGTAAAGAGTTACCACGGGATATGATCCCGTGGGACTGCCTTGAACGTCAGGGGTGAGTGAGTGTTCAAGCGTCGTGTAGATCGCTTGAAACTGCTGAGGTGACAGCAGGAATTTATATTCAAAGCGATCGGTCGGCTCCATGACTGTGCTGATCTGATATGCGGGGGTCGCTTTGCCCCGTGAGGGGATAGGCATGGAGGAATGACGTGTGTGGCACGCTGTTCTGAGGGAGCGGCCCAGGCATTATTCTTTAGCGGGGTTTGTTTTGCTTCCCACCTGACGAAGTTGGATGGCGTCAAACAGGCTTTCAGCGCCAGGTGCGTCACTGACGATGACCAGCTTGTCACCGGGGTGGATCAATCCGCGTTCTAGCAATAACGTCTCTGCAGCGGGAATGGCCTCATCTGAGGGAGCCATAAACGGTACCACAAACGGGATGGTTCCCCAGTTCAAAACAAGCCGTCGAGCAACGGTTTCGTTGGGAGCGAAAGCGTAGACTGGGGCGTGGTTTGGCCGTTGACCGGAGACATAATTTGCCATCACGCCGCGACGTGTGAACACGAGAAGTTTTGAGCCGGGGAGTGAATTCGCGAGGGTCACGGCCGCGTGAACCGTCTTTTGTCTTTCGTCCTGGAGAATCGCTTCTTTGGCGAATCCGGCCCCGCCGCTGCGTTCGATCCGGCGCGCTACTTTGTCGAGAACCTCAACACACTTGATCGGGTATTTCCCAACCGTTGTTTCCCCGGAAAGCATGATTCCGTCTGCTTGCTCGAAGACCGCATTTGCGACGTCTGTGACTTCCGCACGGGTTGGTACGGGATTGAGAATCATCGATTCTAGCATGTGGGTCGCGACGATGACGGGACGCCCCATTTTGATGCAGCGTTTAACGATGCGCCGTTGGATAATCGGGAGATCTTCCATTGGGCATTCGATTCCGAGGTCACCTCGGGCAACCATGATAGCGTCAGTTTTTCGGATGATTTCATCCAGATTGCGGACTGCCAGCTGGTCTTCAATTTTTGCAACGATGTGAGCCTTACTGCCGTGCCCTTTTAATACGCAGCGCAGGATTTCTACATCGTTCGCTTCGCGGCAGAAAGAGAGCGCCACAAAATCCACGCTGAGTTCGCAACCCAACGCAATATCAGCGAGGTCTTTTTCTGTGAGGGGTGGAAGATTGACCCGGACGCCAGGGAGGTTGATGTGGCGGCGCGAGCCCATACTGCCTTCGGTCAGGACGCAACACGTGATTCGATGCCCCTTCTTTGCGAGCACCTTCATGTGAATGACGCCATTGTCCACTAGGACGGTGTCGCCCACGGAAATATCGTCGATGAGCCCGTCATAATTAACGTCGACGGAGAAGGCTTCTTCGCTGCGGTCTCCTTTTACGGTAAACTCGAAGGTGTCGCCGATTTTGAGGTCGAGCTTGGACGGGAGATCGCCGGTTCGGATGGCAGGGCCTTGGGTATCGAGAAGAATGCCGACTGCGCGCTGCATCGATGCTGCGATGGAGCGTATTCTGGGGACGATCTGCCGCACCCATTCGTGAGGTGCGTGACTCATGTTGAGTCGGAAAATATTCGTGCCAGCGTCGATCAGGGAGCGGAGGACCTCTTCTGATTCGGTGGCAGGACCAAGAGTCGCGATAATTTTGGTCTTACGCATGATTGAGGTAACCAATTCGGAGCCGGTGGGGCAAGCCGACTCCGCCGCTGTTGCGTGAAATTAACCCTGTGGGCGTTGGATGAGTTCGATTTCGTAGCCTTCCGGTGCGTCGATAAAAGCGATGATGCTTCCGGAGGAGGTTTTTGTGGGCCCGTCTGAAAGGGGGTAGCCGAGTGCGGCTGCATGTGTTGCGAAGGCTTCGAGATCGGTTACTTGAAATGCCAGGTGAGTCAGGTCTGGGCCGACGATTACCGGACCTGAGGCTTCGAATTTGCAGATTTCGATTAATTCTTCGCTCTGTGGAGCTTTGAGAAAAACGAGCTCGGAACCTCTGGGGGAGCTGTGTCGGGATACTTCGGATAGCCCTAACACCTTTGTGTAGAAGTGAATGGTGCGGTCTAGATCTTGTACGCGGTAGCGAGTGTGGAGGAGTTTGGTGATCATGGGTTGTTTTTTGGAGTTTCCGGTGAAAGAGACAGACGTTATCCATGTTTTCTACCCGCAAAGCGGGTAAATACGGCTAGAACTTAAAATTGTATGATTGCCCTTGGTATCGATAGCGGGACTCAATCCACTAAAACCATCGCGCTTGATGTGGCTACAGGCCAGATTCTTGCATCCGCCCAAAAAGCCTACGGTCTGATTTCTGGCCTGCCTGCTGGGCATCTGGAGCAGAATCCGCAGGACTGGATTGAGGCTGTGGAAACAACCGTTGCTCAGGTGCTTCACTCGCTTGGGCAGAGGAAACAGGAGGTCTCTTCAATCGGTGTGAGCGGTCAGCAGCATGGCTTTGTGCCGCTGGACGCTAGTGGAGAAGTGATTCGGCCGGCAAAGCTTTGGTGCGACACGTCGACCGTGGATCAGTGCAAAGAGTTTGAGGCCGAGTTTGGAGGGGCTGAAGAGCTGATTAAACTTTCAGGTAACGCAATGTTGCCGGGCTACACCGCCCCGAAAATCCTTTGGTTGAAGCAGAATGAACCGCATAACTACAAGGCGCTTAAGACGGTGCTGCTGCCGCATGATTACATCAACTATTTCCTGACTGGGGAGCGCGCCATGGAGTATGGCGATGCGTCTGGGACGGGATTAATGGATGTGCGTACCCGTAAATGGTGTGATCCGTTGGTTGAATTTATCGATCCTGAGTTAGGAAGTGCGCTGCCTTCGATTTCGTCTTCGCGGCGTGCAATTGGCCTGCTGCGTGAAAATTTGCGCGCCCAGTGGGGATTGGAAAAGAGTCCGGTGGTTAGTGCGGGTGGCGGCGACAACATGATGGGGGCTATCGGAACGGGTAATGTGCAGCCTGGTGTGGTCACTGTGAGTTTAGGGACATCAGGAACGGTTTTTGCACATGCTGCTGAGGCGGTTGTGGATCCTGATGGTGAAGTTGCTGCGTTCTGTGATTCCACGGATCGCTGGATGCCTTTGGTTTGTACAATGAATGTTACTGTGGCGACCGAGCAGGCAAGGAAGACGTTTGGATGGTCCCATGATGAAATGGAAAGCCACATAGGTTCTGTGCCTGCAGGTGCAGGAGGATTGTTGTTTTTGCCGTATTTGAATGGCGAGCGTACTCCGAATTTGCCTGCGGGGACCGGTGTGTTGCACGGGCTTACGACGACTACGATGGCACCGGCTTATATGGCACGTGCGGTGATGGAGGGTGTGACGTTGGGGTTGGCTTACGGGTTACAGAGATTCCGGTCTTTGGGTATTAAGCCAACGGAGATCCGGCTCACGGGCGGCGGCAGTAAGAGCGCTTTATGGCGCCAGATTTGCGCGGATATTTTTGGCGTTCCAACGATTTGTTTGAAGAGCGCGGAAGGGGCTGCCTTGGGGGCGGCTGTGCAGGCTGCGTATGCGTGGCATTCTGCGCAGGGCAAACCCACAACGTTCCGAGATCTTTGCCAGCGGATTGTGGAAGTGGATTCCAAAACGCGCTGCGAGCCTCAGGCGGACCATTTGGAAGTCTATCAGCGGCATCTTTCGAAGCAGGGAGAGCTGACCTCTCGTCTGCACGGAGCTGGTTATCTTTAAGGTGTCCGGAGGGAGTCGATCATTTTGGCTTTCCTCTAAGATGTCTGGTTTGGGTTATTGAAATCGCGCCGGTTTTATGAAGCTTGTTCTCGCCGCAACTGGTGCCAGTGGAGCCATCTATCTTCAGCGATTGTTGTTGAAGTTGGATCCTCGTGAACACGAAGTGCATCTCGTGTTCAGCGGGTACGCCAGACAAGTTGTGGCTGAGGAACTGGGGGAGCTTATCGTTCCCCCCGGAGTTCATCAGCACGGGGATAAGACGATGAACGTCCCGTTTGTGAGTGGATCGGCTCGGTTTGATGCAATGGTGGTAGTTCCTTGTTCCATGGGTACGCTCGGCCGGATTGCTGCAGGGACGAGTGACTCAACGATTCTCCGTGCGGCTGACGTGTTTTTGAAGGAACGCCGGCGTCTTATTTTGGTTCCGCGTGAGACGCCCTGGAATCTGATTCATGCACGGAACGTTGTGGCGGTGATGGAGGCGGGGGCGTGTGTTCTACCTGCGTCTCCGGCTTTTTATGGCGGGGCCCAGACGGCGGATGCGCTAGCGGATACCGTTGTAGATAGAATTTTGGACCAACTTGATGTGCCCAACCCGGGGGCATTTCGCTGGAAGGAGACGCTTCAGTGAAGTGGCATCCGTTGGCGGCGTGGTTGGGGTGTCGGATCATGAAGTTGCTGGGAGGCACGTTGTCTTGGGAGTTGCAGGATGATGCGGGGTATTTGACGCGGGAGTTGGGGCGACCGTTGGTTGTTGCGGTTTGGCACAATCGGATTTTGGCGTTGCCGTTGTGTTACGAATGGATGTGCCGGGCCCGGCGTCCTCTGACGGTTCTGACAAGTCCCAGTCGGGACGGCGGGTTTTTAGCAGCGTTGGTGGCTCAGTTTGGAATCGCCGCCGTTCGCGGTTCGAGTTCCAAGAGGGGTGTGGCGGCGCTTCGCGAGCTGCAGGCGGAGCTGGTCTGGGGCAGGGACGTCATCATTACACCGGACGGCCCGAGGGGACCGCGGTACCAGCTTAATCCAGGGCTGGTGTTTTTAGCGCAGCATAGCGAGGTTCCCGTAATGGTTGTCCATGTGGATTACTCGGACTACTGGGAGCTTCGGAGTTGGGACAAGTTTCGAATTCCGAAACCGTTTTCGAAGGTGAAGATGCGTTTTTTGTCTCTGCACGCCGTTTCTCATACGAGCGATGCCGCAGATTTTGAGCAAGAGCGCAAGCGCGTGGAATTGCTGCTGGGGTAAATTTTCAGAGGAGTCTGTATTTTTGAGCTCCATCGTTGTGTGGAAATTCGGGTAGGCTCACGGAGATGAGACTTATCGATGGCAAAGCGATTGCGTTAAAAATTCAGGATGAAACTCGGGCGGCGGTGGAGGAGCTCCGGTCTCGGGGGCATGTTCCCGGGCTTGCTGTGGTGTTGGTGGGAGCGGATCCCGCATCCCAGGCTTATGTGCGATCGAAGGATAAGAAATGTCAGGAGTTGGGGATGTATTCCCTCAAGTATGAGCTTCCTGCGGCGACGACGCAGGAGGAGTTGATTGGCCTTGTACAGAAGCTCAATGCGGATCCTGCGATTCACGGTATTTTGGTGCAGTCACCACCGCCGCCTCACATTAACGAACGCGCGGTGGTAGAAGCGATAGATCCCCGGAAGGATGTGGACGGTTTTCATCCCATCAACGTGGCAAAGGTGGCGTTGGGTGATGCGGATGCGTTTGTGCCTTGTACACCGTTGGGGTGTCAGCGTCTTTTGATTGAATCGGGTGTTCAGACAGCCGGGGCCAATGTGGTGGTGTTGGGACGTTCGATGATTGTTGGCAAGCCGATGGCGATGCTGTTGATGCAAAAAGGCATTGGCGGCGATGCGACTGTTACTGTGGCGCATTCACGGACTCGGAATCTGGCTGAGGTCTGTCGATCGGCAGACATTTTGATAGCGGCGATTGGGAAGCCCGAGTTTGTGAAAGCGGATTTTGTAAAAGAGGGTGCTGTTGTGATCGATGTGGGCATCAATCGTGTCGATGATCCGTCTGCGCCCAAAGGGAGCAAGTTGGTAGGAGATGTTGCCTTTGCAGAAGTGGCGCCGAAGTGTGCGGCTATTACACCCGTGCCCGGAGGTGTTGGGCCGATGACAATCGCGATGTTAATGCACAATACAGTGCTGGCATGTCGGCGTCTGGCGGGAATCTAATTTTCAACGAATGAGCTCCGGTCAAAGATGGAGAATTGCTCCCTGAGACTTCTGGGGCATGATTTTAACTCACCCTAATACATCCATGTCTGTACTTGTTGTTGGTTCCATTGCTCTAGATACCGTTAAAACTCCTGTTGAAGAACATGCCGATTTACTGGGCGGGTCGGCGAGTTATGCATCGGTAAGCGCGAGTTTCTTTTCGCCTGTGAAGCTTGTGGGGATTGTGGGGGACGATTTTCCGCCCGCGCACATTGATTATTTGAAGGCACGAAACATTGATCTGGGCGGCTTACAGCAGGTCCCAGGGAAAACCTTCCGGTGGTCCGGTGAATACATGTGGGATATGAACACCCGGGAAACTCGTTCGGTAGAGTTGAACGTGTTCGAACATTTTACCCCGACACTTCCCTCGGGATATTCAGATTGCCCCGTCGTGTTGCTTGCGAATATCGCACCAAGTCTTCAAAGCCACGTGCTTGATCAGATGAGCAAACCGCAGTTTGTCATCGCGGATACGATGGATCTCTGGATCAACATTGCTCGTGCAGATTTGGAAGCGCTTTTAAAGCGTGTCGACATGCTGATTTTGAACGATGGCGAAGCCCGTCAGTTTACGGGTGAGACAAGTTTGATTAAGGCGGGGGCAAAGATCCGCGAGATGGGGCCCCGATTTGTCGCGATCAAAAAAGGGGAACATGGATGTCTCTTGTTTGGGGATGGGGAGTTCTTCTCATGTGCGGCGTATCCGCTCGAAGACATCCACGATCCCACTGGAGCGGGTGACACCTTTGCAGGTGGCTTGGCGGGGTATTTGGCTGCGTCTGTCCGTGGACCGGTTTCCTTCGCACACCTGCGGCATGCCGTGGTTTTTGGAAGTGTCCTCGCAAGCTTTAATGTGGAGGCATTCAGTTTAGAGCGTCTTCGTTCGCTCACGCAGAGCGACATTGATGCTCGGTATCAGTCGTTCCGATTGATGAGTCAGTTTGAGGTCATCGGGTGAAGTCAGTTTTTCGAGTCCGGTTCTATTTATATCGGTACCCAACTTTAGCCGTTGGGATGCTGGGAGCAGCCCTGCTCTCAACGGCTTTGGTCAGTGTGTTTCCTCGCGTAACGCAGGTCATTATCGATGACGTGCGCGAGGGGCGTTCGGAGCGCCTGTGGACTTTAGTCGGATGGGCGCTCCTGGCATTCTTGGGGCGGGAGTTGTTGGCGGGGTTCCGGATTGTTCTGAACAATACCTTGGAGCAGAAGGTGATTTTCGACCTGCGCAGCGATCTGTATTCACATATCCAGCGGCTCCCTCTGACTTGGTTTGATAATCGGTCCACGGGAGATGTGATGACTCGCGTGATGGAGGACGTGAATGCCGTGGAGCGTGTGTTGATCGATGGCGCGGAATTAGGCGCGGTGAGCCTGGTCCAGGTCGTTGTGGTGTCCGGGATGTTGTTTAGTTTTCATCCTCGGCTCGCGCTTTTTTCGTTAATCCCCATTCCATTTTTAGCGGCAGGCGCGCTTGCTTATACATTGACGGCCAAGAGCCGTTACCGAGGACAGCGGAAGGCGTCTTCTGCAATGAACTCCTTGTTGCACGATAATCTGGCCGGGATCCGCCAAATTAAAACGTACGTCAGAGAAACCGAGCAGCTCGGCGAGTTTAACAAAGCGAGTGCTGCATTGCAGAGTGCAACGTTGATCGTGATGCGAGTGTGGGCTCTGTATAGCCCTTCGATGTCGTTTCTTTCATCGGTTGGAACCGTTTTGATGGTTGGTTTTGGAGGGCAGGCGGTTTTAAAAGGGGAAATGAGCGTGGGGGAGTTAACTGGGTTCCTTTTGCTTGCCGGGTTTCTTTATGAACCGATCGGGAGGTTGCATTCTTTAAACCAGATCCTGCAGGCCGGACTGGCAGCAGGAGAGCGTGTGTTTGAGATCTTGGACGAGAAAACCGAGCAGGCTGGGGACGTCGGATCCGATGTGGGTATTCAGGTATCCGGTGATGTGGAGTTTCGAAAAGTTGGATTCTCGTATCGCGAGGAAATTGAAGTCTTACACGATGTCACGTTTCATGCGCGGGCAGGCGAGACGGTGGCGTTGGTTGGCGAAACGGGTGCCGGAAAATCAACGGTGGTCCAGATGCTCACGCGCTTTTACGAGTACACTTCGGGGGAGGTTCTGTTGGATGGGAAATGTATTCGGGACATTCCCAGAAGTGATTTGCGGCATGCGATCGGCATGGTGACGCAGGAGAGCTTTTTATTTAACGGGACGATTCGGGAGAATTTGGCAGTGGGGAAGCCGAACGCGACGGAGGAAGAATTATGGCATTCATTGGAGGCTGCCAATGCGTCTGGTTTTGTGCGACGCATGCCAGAAGGCTTGGATACGTTAGTGGGAGAGCGGGGAGTCAAACTTAGCGTTGGCGAGAAGCAGCGGATTTCTATCGCGCGGGTGCTTTTAAAGGATCCGCCTATCCTGGTGTTGGATGAGGCAACGGCGAGTGTCGATACGGAGACTGAGCGTTTAATTCAAGGGGCGTTGGATCGGTTAATGGAGCGCAGAACGAGCTTTGTGATAGCCCATCGACTATCCACAGTCAGAAATGCCGACCAAATTTTGGTGTTGGATAGGGGGCGCATTTTGGAGCGAGGCCGGCACCAGGAATTATTAGAGCTCGGCGGCGTCTACGCGCGGCTTTGTCGGAATAGTGAACTTCGATAGAAACGGGATTATGGAACGAGTCGACTTATTGGTAATCGGGGGCGGGGCTGCTGGATTCTTTGGGGCAATTGCGGCGGCTGAAACGAGGAAGGGGAGTCGGATTTTGATTGTCGAGAAAGGTTCTCAAGCTCTCACGAAGGTGCGGATTTCGGGTGGTGGTCGCTGCAATGTTACCCATTCCTGTTTCGAACCGCGTCCCCTTTCGACGCGATATCCACGGGGGGCGAAAGCGCTGCTTTCGGCGTTCTCACGGTTCCAGCCGAGGGATACGGTAACGTGGTTTCGGAGTCGTGGTGTGGAGTTAAAGACGGAAGCTGATGGCCGGATGTTTCCGATCACAGATCGTTCGGAAACGATAGTGGAGTGTCTGACGAGTGAAGCGAAGCGGTGGGGGATCGAGGTGCGATTGAAGTGCGGGGTGGATGGGATTTCTAAGTTGTCCGATGGAACTTGGCGGGTTGAGTTATCCGATGGAGTGAGTGTGGAAGCTGCGAAGGTTTTGGTTGCAACGGGTGGATGTCGGTCTGGAAATATGTCCGCGTTGTTAGGGCAGGTGGGGCATCGCATTGAGCCTCCGGTGCCGTCTTTGTTTACGTTTAACATTGAGGACAGGTGGGTTCATGAGTTGGCGGGATTGGCTGTGGCTGAAGCCGAAGTGAACGTGGTGGGGACAAGTTTACGGGAGAAGGGGCCCGTTCTGTTTACGCACTGGGGGCTGAGTGGGCCTGCGATATTGCGACTTTCAGCGTGGGGAGCGAGGGAACTTGAGGAGCGGGACTATCAATTTGTGGTGAAGATACATTGGCTGCCAGGGAGGACGGCAGAGGCGCTTCTGGAAGAGTTTCAAGTGCTCAGGCAGAAGTTCCCGGGAAAACACGTGGCGAACTTGCCTTTAAATGGAGTGCCTGCGCGCTTGTGGGAGGTATTGGTGGATCAGGCAGGTGTTGTTCGCGAGGAGCGCTGGAATCAGCTGCCACGTGTTCAGGCGATTTTACTGGCAAATGCTCTTGTGCGTACTGAATTGAAGGTAACGGGGAAGAGTCTGCACAAGGACGAGTTTGTGACTTGTGGCGGGGTGACTTTGAAAGAGGTGGATTTTAAAACGATGGAGAGCCGGATATGTCCCGGGCTGTTTTTTGCGGGCGAGGTTTTGGATGTAGACGGCATCACCGGGGGCTTTAATTTTCAGGCGGCTTGGACTACTGGTTGGTTGGCGGGGCAAGCAATTGCCCGGTCTTAAAAACACTGTTATGGCCAGAACAAGTCGTGAATTGATGCAGCGTGAGGAAGCGTGCGCCGCCGTGAAGGCGGTTTATGAGGAGCTCGAAAAGCGTCCGGTGGATCGCGATTGTGTACGCCGCACGGAGTGTTGTCAGTTTAAGCTTACTGGCAAAACGCCGTACTTAACAGCGGGTGAAGCCTTGTATGCAGCCAATGCTTTGCGGGCGATTGGACGTCCTAAACTTCAGGAGAAACCTGACGGCAGTTGTCCTTTGCTCGATTCGAAGACAGGGCATTGTCAGATTTACGATTCGAGGCCGTTTAGCTGTCGGACTCACTTTTGTCAGGCTGCGGGTGGCCCGTATGCGCGGCGCGAGGTGATCGATTTAATTCGGCGTCTGGAGGACGTGGATACAGCCTTGGGTGGAGTCGGACCGCAGACGCTTCCTTCGGCTATAAAAGAGGCGCTCAGTATGCCTGTAGCTGGAAGTAAGGTGCACTCTAAACCGATGCCACGTGCTCGTGGGCGAGGCTAGATTTTACGGGCTTAGGGATTGCGGGGTAGCGTGTTATTTGGGCTCTACCTTAAAGGTCCTTGGTTCGTAAGTCCGGATTAATTGAGAAGATTGGGTGCCGAGGGTGGTCCCGTCTGCACTCAGCATGAGTTTGACTGGGGGGCGATTGAGAGCGCGGATTTCTTCCAAAAGTCGGCCATTGCGAGAATCCCAGATTCTGGTTTTTGAGTCGTATCCTGTGGTGACTATGAGTGGAAGAGTGGGATGCCATTGAGCGTCCGTTAGCTCGCCGTCGTGGGTCCGGTAATCAGCCTCCACCTGAAGGGTTTGTGCGTTTCGGATACGCATTCGGAAATCGGCGCCTGACTCCACTATTTTTGTTCCGTCGGGAGAGACGGAGATGGATTTGATCGTGGGCGCGGAAACCTTCTGTAGCAGTGCGCCTGTAGTTGCGTCCCACAATGCTAAAACGCGACTGGATGTTTCTTCTGCTTCCTCGGAGGTCGAGTCTACTACGTTTCCAATTGCGAGAACACGATCTTCAGCGACCCAGACGCAGGAGGCTGTATAGACAGGGCCGACGTTAGATCTATCAAGTTTTGCTAGTGGTTTGCCGGTTTGTGTTTCGAAAATGCCGTTCGCAAACCAGAGGCGTGAGCCGTCCTGGTTGAGGGCAAACCCCGTGCCGAGTTCCGGGGCGATCCATTCTGCTACGGGGGATAGGCTGGCGCCGTTGATACGAAAGACCTTAATGCCTCGGCGATGGTCGCCGTCATTGATGGCAACGGTTTTTAAATCTCGGCTAAAAGTGTGTTGTTCTCGGTCAGATATGGGTGCGGTAAATTTGGGCGTCTCTTCAGAATTGGGAAGATGAGTGTCGAGCATTTCTAGTTTTCGGCCTTCCGTCAGAGTGTCCGAGATGCGCATTAAGACCCCTGGGGCGGATAGAAATGTTGCGTCTACGAGACTGTAAGCTGATGAAAGTGTGAGCGTAGGTTTTGTGAGATCGGATTCCTTCCAGATCTTAATTCGGGTTCCATGCACGACCGCGATTTCGCCGTTTTGGGGGTGCGCTACCACAGCCCATAGGCCTTGTCCGCCTTCGTAAAATGCCGAGCGAATCAGTCCGCCACTGCTGTCCCAAATTTGGAGTATAGCGCAACTTTCGGAACGTCTGCTGAGAGTGAATATCCCTTTAGCCTCTGTTATGGAGGTGATTCCGGTGGGAATCGCACAGGCAAGTCGTCGCTCGAATTGTGTGCGCGTACTTTCGATTTCGACTTTTCGAAATGTGGGGCCGTACGCCTCGTACATGGCTCCGGACGGCGAGAAATAGTGCAGGCCGTATGTATTAAATGTCGGCTTCCCCAGGGTGCGGATGAGGGTTCCGGTTTTGGTGTCTAATTCAACGAGACCTTCGTCACGGGAAAGGAGGCGGATGAATTTGCCATTTTCGGCGAGTTCTGTGCGAACGATGCCTTTGGCTCCTCCGGTCCAGAGGAGACGTCCTGTGTCTGTTTCTGACACGCGGATTTGGTTTTCTTCCTGATGTACTTCGCAAAATAGCAGTTTGCCGTCAGGGCTAAGTGCTACCCTTTTTGTGGGAAGGGGAGACGGGATCGTTTGAATTTTTTCTCCGCCGGGTAGGCTGCGGATCTCAATGACGTAAGGATCCGTTTGTTTTGCTAGGGATCCGTTTCGGCAAACGGCGAGGCGTTTTCCATCGCGTGACATCGCAGAGCTTCCGATTGCTGTGCTTTCAAGGCGGAAGAGATCTTCAGTATTGCCGTTTTGTGAATCGAGCAATCTCACCCACGCATTTTGTTGGACCGTTAAGTAAGTGTTTTTCTTTAGTAGATACGGGGTGACGTGGAGGTAGGGGGAGAGCTCTTTTGCCGTGATGACTTTTGCTGAGGAATTCAGGCGGCGATTGAGATACTGCCAGTTTTGGTCTCGCAAATTTTCGGGTACTTCCGAGAGGGCGAGTTGCATGCTGTCTCCGTCGAAGTCCTTTTCTGCGGCCTCGGCGAGGGCAATTTGCGCACGTGCTGCTGAGCGTCTGGCAGCCTCTTTTTCCGCTAGAGCGTTTTGTTCCTGGATATGGGCGCGTTCTTCGCTGGCCGCTGCGCTGCGTGCGTTTTTTTCGGCCTGAATTGCCTGCTCTTTGGCTCTGCGTTCACTGGCCGCCAATTGTAATGTGAATAATGGACCGGCGAGAAAAAGCATGGTGGCCATTGCGGAGATGGCCTTGTGGCGGCGGATAAGGAGCCAGAATTGACGTAGCAATCCCGCTTGTTCGGCGCGGGTTGCAAACCCGTGGAGGTAAGATTCGATATCTTCCGCGAAGTCTTCGACCGTCTGATAACGATCTGCTCTTTCCTTGGCCATGGCCTTGCGTACTACAGCAGCCAATTCGAGGGGTACCCCTTCGCCAATGATTGTAGTTGCGGCCATGTTCTTAAGGGCCGTTGCGGACGTACTCGCTGTCTTCACTCCGGACACTTTGGTTTCGACAGGAGTAATTTCGCCTCGTTTTACTTTTGTGAGGACTTCCTCCAGAGATTCGCCATCTACCGGGGCGCGGAGTGTGAGCAGTGAGTACAGAATTGCGCCGAGTGAATAGATGTCTGCGCGTTCGTCGAGTTCGTTGACCATTCCCTCCGCCTGTTCAGGAGACATGTACTGCGGCGTGCCTACGACCTCGCCTTCCAGGGTCATCCCGAAATTTTTTGTTTCGATTTCGGCAACGGGAAGTGGGACGGATTCCTTTTCGCCTTTGATCTTGGCGAGTCCCCAGTCCATCACAAGCACCTCCCCGAATTCCCCGACCATGACGTTGTCAGGTTTTAGATCGCGGTGGAGGATGCCTTTCGAGTGAGCGAAAGCCATGGCGTCGCAAACTTTTTGAAAGACGTTGAGTAAACGTTCTCTAGTGAAATGCTGTTTGTCCTCCGCGTTGCCTTCCTGCAGATGATTTAGGATTTCCTGGAGGGATCGTCCTTTAACCAGCTTCATGCTGTAAAAGGGCCGTCCGAATTCGTCGCTGCCAGCAGAGTGAATCGGAACAATATTTGGATGTGCGAGTAGCGCCAGAACTTCGACCTCTTTGGTAAATCGTGGGTCGTCTCCCCGGATACTCTTACTGCTGACTTTTACGGCGACTTTCCGTTTCAGTTGAGAGTCTTCACCTTCATAAATCTGCCCCATGCCCCCGCGGGCGATCTCGCGGGTCAGGATGTACTCGCCCTTGATTTCAGCTGACCCGAGAATGTCCATTCTCATTGGCGGCAGCTCTTCTCCTTCGCTGGGTTTCAGGAAGCTGCTTAGCGTCAGAAAAGCAGGCTGGCCTGGTTCCGAGGGTGGCTCTGGAGTGATCGAGTCACCTTTTGGCGGTGCATTTGAGGCTGGTTCCTCGCTAGGCGCCATTTCTACCAAAAGAACGGTGTCTCCGATTTGTACGGATGCTGGAATTTCTGCGACTGTTTTTTCGTGGATTTGAACACCGTTGACCTCCGTGACTTTTCCTTGGGTTAGGTTCTCAACCTCGATTTCTGTTTCACGGAGGATCACTCGTGCGTGTTCAGGCGCAACACTCGGATCGTCTATGCGGATTGAACAGGATGGCGCGGATCCGAGTATCAGAAAACCTTCGCCGGAGTTCATTGATTGGACCACACCTTCGGGGGTGTGCAAAATCAGGGCGTAAGTTGCGGCCATAAACTTTTGCGGGGGGCAACTGGTGTCCTTGGTGACAGGGCAGGAGCTTGTGCTGTTTTATGAGCTAACTGGCCTATGAATGAAAGCGCACGCGTTACGGCTCGGCTTTCTATCTCGCAGAAGAGGGAAAATGCGGAGTGAAAGGGAGGGGGGAGTGGTGTGTGCTATGGGCGAATCGTAGAGATTCGTCCGCTGAACCCGGACACGATGACAGCGGCGGCGTCTTTAGTCGTGGGGGGCATACGGCCATTGATCGTTTGCGCTAGCCCAATGCAGATATAGGGGGCAGGAGAAGGGAGATCTAAAGTTCCGGAGTCGCGGATGGCTTCACCTCTCGGTGTAAATAAGACGAGCTTTGTGAAAGTGGTGTCCTTTTTCTTGTCACCGTTTGTCCAGTAGATTGGAGTCGCGGAATCCTCTGCTGCAGAGAGGTCGGCGTTAGGGTCCTGGGCGGTTAACGGCAACACGTCGAACACGGTTTTAGGAAGGGTATCCACCTTTACCATACTGACGCCTTCAATTCGGGTGAGAGGAGAAACAGGGATGGACTTGCCTCCACTGGATTCGGTGGGGACGCGACTGGGAGATGGGGCGGTAGATTTGAAGTTTAAGAGCCAGAGCTCGTCCTGACCGCTGCTGGCGTTTGCAGGTGCAACGTTTAGCACGCCAACCCAGACATAGGAGTTCTGGGAAATGGCTTCCATACGTGCGGATTCTAGGGCGGTGTTCACGCTGGCAATGGCTTGCTCGATTTTTTTCCCCTTGAGAATGCCGCCCATGCTCGGGGCAACCAGCCCCAGAATCATCAAAATGATACCGAGGACCAACATCAATTCGACCAAGGTAAAACCTTGGGATCGTTTACTCCGAGCTGAGAAACAATGTGGGGCGCGCATAGGGGGTTGGGACTGTCTAACTCAGAAGCGTGTTTGGGGCAATCCGCTGGAAACGGGTTTAGTAGCGTTTCCGCATATTGCTCGGCAAAATGTTTAGCTCCGCCCGATATTTGGCAACGGTTCGACGTGCGATCGGAATTCCACGCTTTTGAAGGGCATCCACAATTTCCTTGTCGCTCATAGGTTCGTGGAAATTTTCATTTTTGACGAGTTCTGCAATTTCTCCCTTAACGCTGGTGTTGGAAAGGGATTCTCCGTCAGAGGTTTGATATCCAGGGGTGAAGAAGTATTTCATTTCAAACACGCCGTGCGGGGTCGCTATGTATTTTCCTGAAATGGCTCGGCTCACCGTGGTTTCATGTACGCCCACGGCGTCTGCAACCTGAACCATCGTCATGGGCCGAAGGGCGCTCGAGCCAATCTCAAGGAATTCGCGTTGGCGGGTGACGATTTCGTTCGCGATGTTTGAAATGGTTTGCTGGCGCTGATGGATGCTTTTGATCAGAAATTTGCCGCTTCTGATTTTGTCTCGAATGTAATCTTTGACATCGTTTTCGCTGCCATCCTTGGCCATCAAGTCCTTGTAGGTGTTTGAAATGCGTAGATGTGGAATTTGATCGCCGTTTAATGCAATTTGCCAGTCGGTGCCGATTTTTTCCACCGAGACATCGGGTAAAACATAGTTGTTGGGATCGGATGCAAAGATTTGGCCGGGTCGCGGATCGAGTGTTGCGATGAGGTTGGCGGCCCGCTGCACCTGGTCCGTGGTGATGGACAGGCGACGTGCGATTTCCGGAAACCGGCGTTTGCCGAGGTCCGGAAGAAAGCGGTCCACGATACGCCATTCGATTGAGCCTTCTTTCCCAAGACGTTTGAGTTGAATGAGAAGACAGTCTCGCAGGTTTCGTGCTCCAACTCCCACTGGGTGAAATTGTTGGATGACCTCCAAGACGCGTTCGAGTTCTCCCAGATCAACACCACTGGTGGTGGATATTTCCTGAGGATCCGCCTGCAGGAATCCGTGTTCGTCTATGTTGCCGATAACGAGTTCGGCGAGCTTTCGGTCATCGTCGGAAAGACCGTGTGAATAGATCTGTTCGAGCAGGTGTTGTTGAAGGGTTTCTTCCTTCACCAGGGAATCGAAGAAAAATTGCCGACGTTCGTCCTCTTCGGCGGAGCGGCCCGAATAACTGGTGTTTTGCGCCATGTAGTCGCGCCACTCTTCGTCGAGTTTCGCGAGACGCTCGAATTCCTCCTGAAACTCCTCATGTTCCCGTTGCCGATCTTCGATGGTAGGCTCAGTGAGTTCTTCTTCGAGGGTCGGGTTGGTTTGAATTTCTTGCTGGATGAGATTGCGCAGCTCCAAGATTGGAGCCTGAAGAATCTGCAGACTCTGTTGAAGTTGAGGAGCCAGAACCTGCTGTTGAGAGAGGCTCTGTGTTTGCGAAAGACCTGCCATAGGTTCAGCTTAATCGCACTTTTCAGACGCGCAAGCAGACATCGGGCCATCGCCTATGTAAAATAATTCGCCTTTCCTGCAATGTCTGTCATCGGACAGCGATTCAATAGTCACTGCGCTTCGAGGAAGTCTAATGGTGCGTCCAGTTGGGGGGCGTAGCTCCAAGAGGGTTTCAGAAAGTTCAGAGATTCGAATAATAAGGTTTGCGTCCTCGAAGCTAAAGGTGCATGTTCTTCAACCCAATCGCGGGGTGGAGCAGCCCGGTAGCTCGTCAGGCTCATAACCTGAAGGTCGTAGGTTCAAATCCTACCCCCGCAACCACTTTAAGTCAGTCTTTTGCCCGTAGATGCCGCGCTTTAAGCGCTCTACGGGTTTTTGTTTTTGGAGCGTGTCCATTGTCGTCCCATGTCCTTTGGCTGGTTTCCTTGCCAAATTTGGTTATAAAATGGATGCCGTTTTGCTGCTTAAGTTCCGATAGCAAGAACGCCTCTGATCCTCGTTAATCGATCCTCAGTAAGTACCGGCTTGATGGAAATACGGAACCCTAGAGAGGGATGTACTTCGAAGAGTTGATTCGCACTTACGTTCGCAACGAGCCCAAGTACCCCAGATTTCTAAGGTGATGTTTGGTTGTTTGCCGACTGAGTGAGAATCTCGTATTCGATTGCGTGGTCGAGTGACTGCTAGATGTTTCCAGCAACCTCATGCCGCCTTTTAGGGTAATAAGAAATCGTGAAACATATGACCCAAAACCACAACTTTGCGATGTTTGCGACCTTGTGTGTCGGTCTTGTTTGCCAAGGTATTGCGAGTGAAGTTCGGCAAGAGAAAGCCAGCCCTCTCGATGTGCGCGGGGACGAACAGAGCCGCCTCAACCTGAGCCTTCCTGATGGCGGGTTGAAACCCGTGGTCGGGGTTCACAATATTCAAGTGTTTCGGTCCAGTCGCAGCCAGCCGGACCTGACCGATCAGGATGGCTGGACCTACGCGCATCACCAGGATCTTGCTGCATGGAAGGGACGGCTCTATGCGGCATGGGCGATGACCCCCAAAGACGAGGATATACAGCCCTACAAGCTCGTCTACGCCACCACCACCGACGGTTTCCACTGGTCTGCACCGGCCGATCTCTTCCCGCGGGAAAACGCCTGGCCCATCCGCTTCTACTTTTACCGTGCGGCGAACGATCGGATGCTCACCTTTTGCGCTGGAAAGACAGGGGATGGGAATGTCAAAGAAGGGATGAAGACGGTGATGCTGGTTCGTGAAATCGGGGCCGATCATCAACTGGGCAAAGTGTACACCTTGGTGGAACCGCAGCCCGACCAACCGGCGTTTTACAAGACGGCCGCTGATCCCGGATTCGTCGCCGCTTGTGACGAAGCGGTGGGGAATAATCTTCTGCTCGAACAGCAGGACTACGGTCGGTTCCTTGGTAAGCGCCGGATGCCGTGGCACGGTGATGCGTCGATCAAGATCCCGGGCGACTTCCAATTCGGCAAGGCCTTCTGCTTCTATCACCGCAAGGATGGCTCTTTGGTGGGGTTAAGCAAAATGGGCTTCGCAACCCTCTCCGAAGATGCTGGTAAGACTTGGTCTAAGCCGGTCCAGTCAGAGACCTTGATTGCCGGCCCCGGGAAGATCTGGGGCCAGCGGACGGCCGACGGGCGCTTCGCCCTCGCCTACAATCCCGACCGCGACAAGCGCTTTCCGTTAGTGGTGGTCGCGGGAGACGATGGGATCGAGTTCAAGGATATGCGAGTGATTCACGGCGAGGTCCCGGCCATTCGTTATCCGGGCAGGTATAAGAGCGCCGGTGCTCAGTACATGCGCGGAATCGCCGAGTGGGCCGATGACGGCACTTTTGCGGACAAACAGGCAATGTGGTTGATCTACAGCATGCATAAGGAGGACATCTGGGTGTCGCGCGTGCCCTTACCGATCACCGCAGACGAGACGACTTTCCCCTCCATTGACTTCGCAAAGGAGTTGCCTGGCGGTATTATTTCCGGGTGGAACGTCTACGGCCCGCGATGGGCCCCGGTGTCCGTGGTTGATGAGAAAGCTGGGCATTGCCTTGAACTGCGAGACGCCGATCCCTTCGACTATGCCCGCGCCGTCCGCTGCTTTCCGGCGTCGCCGTCGGTGCGGGTCGAGTTGAGCCTAGGGGTAGCACAGACAGACGCGCGGCTCGAGATCGAAGTGTGTGATGCCGCTGGGCACCGGCCCATCCGCGTGGCCCTTGTCGAGAACGGCAAAATTCAGGCTACTGACGACGCCAACACCGTGGACATAGGGGAGTACAAACCCGGAGTTGCAGTCAAAATTGTCCTGGAGAGTCGTGCCTCAGACCGTTTTGCCGTACAGATCGACAGCGGTGAGATGAGGGCTTTTGCCGTGGCGGAGAAGGACTGCGAGAGTTTCGAGCGTCTCTCGTTACGAACCGGTGAATGGCGCGGTTGTGGCGGTGGGGCCGAGGTAAATGCCTCGTTGGACATGCAGCGCGCAAAGCCAGCGGTGTTCCAAGTCCATAGTGTAGCGGTACGCCCATTGCCCTGAGGTAAACTCAACTCCCTCGAAAATTAGCCATTCTTACGAGTTGAGCAAACTCAGCATCGACGTTCATGCGAAATATTACGGGTAAGCTGCAGGTCTACAGCGCGCCCGCGGTTCATAAGATGATCGAAGGCGAGCTCACGCTCTTCGTCGGCAAACAACAGAAGCTCACAAACAAAGTTGTGAGCCGTTGGGAGTCTGGTGCCTTCGGGTTCCCCTCCTGTTGCCGTCTCTTGTTGTCTGGCAGGTTTCCTTGCCAAATTTGGTTAGAAAAAGGCGACGAATTTTGAGCGTTCTGGTTTTCCCGCAACGCTCAATCGGGCGGTGAATGGTGAACTCAAGTGAAGAATCGAGTGAACCGTAAGGATTAGCGCAGCGAGAGCCGTTCCCTCTTGATAGCTGCCCCAGTTGTCTTTGGCGCGAGAATCGGGGGAGAGCGGATTTCGGCTTTATCGACTTTCTCAGTTTCAGACGTTCAATGTCAGATTGAACTGGGGGAGCCACAAGTGAATATAAGGATTCAAGATGTTCAAAATAAACGTATTGCCGAATGTTATTTGCCGGTGGTGAAGAAAAAGTGACGGGTTAGTTGCTGTCGGGCTGAATACGGATCGTGTGGGCAAAAAAACAGGGCGATGGGACAAATCCCATCGCCCTGCCGAGAATACACTAAAGAGCACTAACAGGCTTTATCGCCCGTCTCTTCCGTTCGGATACGAACCGCTTCGTGAACTTCGGAGACGAATACCTTTCCGTCTCCTATTTTGCCTGTTTTGGCTGCTTTGACGATCACCGCGACTGCACTCTCTACGATGCTGTCGGAGAGAACGACTTCGATCTTAATTTTCGGGAGAAAATCGACAGTGTATTCACTGCCTCTATAGATCTCTGTGTGGCCTTTCTGTCGCCCGAACCCTTTGACTTCGGTCACGGTCATTCCTTCAACGCCGATTTCTGCAAGGGCGTCTTTTACCTCCTCCAGTTTGAAGGGTTTGATAATGGCTTCTATTTTTTTCATAGCCTCAATGACGTTTTTTAAGGGTTAGTGGCTATAACGAGAGGATGTAACCTGTTCGGGATACGCTTCGCCGCCATGCTCGTGGATATCGAGCCCTTGTTCCTCTCCTTCTTTTGATACGCGGAGCGTCCCAGTGGCTTTCACAACGTACATGAGCACCATCGCTGCAACAAATACCGCAACTGTAATGGCAGCGCTTCCGATCAATTGAGCAAACAATTGATCTGTTCCTCCACCGTAGAAGAGTCCGCTTACTACCGCATCTTTCGTATTATCAGCTCCCGTCGTGGTTGATGCCCCGTATTCACCGGTTGCGAAGAGTCCGACCGCGAGCGTACCCCAGATTCCGCAAAGGCCGTGGACTGGCCAGGCGCCACAGGGATCGTCAATCCGGAGGTGTTCGAGTAGGTCAGTACCCCAAACCACTAAGACCCCGGCCACTGCGCCGATGATAATCGCGCCTAAAGGAGAGACCCAATAACACGGTGCGGTAATCGCAACAAGCCCCGCAAGCAAGCCGTTCAGATTCATTCCCAAGTCCCATTTTTTGGAACGAGGATAGACATAGAAAAGTGCAACGAGACCGCCCGAACATGCTGCGAATGTGGTGTTCAATGCGACGCGTCCCACACCAATGTAATCCATCGCTGAGAGGGTGCTTCCTGGATTGAAGCCGTACCATCCGAACCAGAGAATCACAGCGCCGACGGCTGCGATCGTCATGTTGTGGCCGGGCATAGGTCCGCCGCCGTCACGCTTAAACTTGCGTCCAAGCCTTGGTCCGAGGGCAATCGCACCAGCCAGAGCGATAAACCCACCCACGGTATGTACCACTGTGGAACCCGCGAAATCGTGGAAAACCGCTCCGCCAGTTTTGTAGGCTGTCAACCACCCGTCCGGTCCCCAAGCCCAGTGACCCAGAATCGGGTATAAGAATCCACTTACGCCGAAGCTGTAGAACAGGTCGCCCCAGAAACCGGTACGACCAAGCATTGCGCCGGACGTGATCGTCGAGCAGGTATCCGCAAAAGCGAACTGGAAAAGGAAGAAGGCCATCGTGGCGATACCCGTGGACCCGAAAGTTTCAGGGATGCCCTGTAGAAAATAGAACTCGTTTCCAATAAGCCCACTGCCGGATCCGAACATCCAAGCGAAGCCCCAAGCCCAGAAGAGGATGCCGCAAAGCATCGTGTCTACGAGGCCTTCGAGCAGCACGTTGACAGTTTCACGTGTCCGTGCAAATCCTGCTTCGAGGAGCATAAAGCCCGCTTGCATGAAAAACACAAGGAACGCCGTGACGAGCACCCACATTGTGTTAATTGGGTTCACGTAAGGCGGGTCTGGCTCTTTCGGAGCCGCAGGTGCGTCGGCCGTAGCTGGGGCGGCACTTGCCCCGGCTGCAGGCGCTGCGTCAGTTTTTGCTGGAGCTTCAGCGGCCACTGGTGTCTGGGCGTGAAGTTGCGCAGGCGTCCCAAAGTAAGACGACGCGAGGAACATGATCAGGAAGCAAAGTATGACTCCGAGCATCTTCCCTCCGAGGATCGCCGCGAACAGCTTCCTCTGCTGAGGATCTTTCATTTGTTTAATAAAACGCTTCATAGCTTTGCTAGGTATTTTGGTTTTTTGGTTTTCGTTGGCTTGTTTTTGCTCCCCCCCCAAGACTGAATCGAACATGCCTGAATTATTCGGGGGCACTTTTCTGAACGCCGCACTATCCGCTTTGTGAGCCTTTAGCAGGCGTGATGCCAAACTCTGTAAACGGAGTAAATCAACGAGCCGTAAACGCTGCAGAATCTGCTCTGTCCCCCCATTGATTTCCTGAAGTGGTTTCATTCGTGTCTCGCAAGATGTAGTGAAGAAGCATGTTGTGATTGTGTTGTGCTTGGGAAATGCGCTTGCGGTTGTCGCAGTCGAAACTTTTGATTCGTGGTAGCCCAGTTCCTTTTGTGTGTGCGTTTGGTGTTCTGTTTCACGCACATCACATCTGAAAACCTACAGTTCGCTTGGTTCGGTTGTTCAATTTCAACCAGACCTCCCACCGTTTTATTTACCGAGCCGCGGCAATCTAGCCCTTCCCCACATTGAGACATAGTGCTCCGTCGAATCTGCGTAGCCACGGGGGTGCAAGTCGTGCCGATCGAATCGGATCCAGAGGAATCTCTGGTGATGATTCGTCACAAGGCCGGAGTGCAACACGAACTCGTCATTATTCCAAACGCACCTCACACCCTTGATTTACAGCCCACGCAGCGGGATCTGAGGCCTTTCATTGTGGGGTTGTTTAAAAAAAGACCCTCTATCTTCATCACAAACATCCACCACCTGGCCGATACCCAGACGTGAGGCAGCGCCTATGCTGGGCCCTCTTTTTGTCTCCGGTCCCAAATGCATACCCCACACAAACTCAATCCCCGCGTGGGGCGTCGTCTTCAAACGGCAGCTCTTTTCGCGGTCCTACTCCCAACTCTCGCGATTGGGCAAACTGTCCCAGCCGCGTTGACCGCGAAACAAAACTACGAGAACCGGGTCGCCACCGTTCGGGGGATTCCGGGGTTAGTCGCGTTTTGGGATTTCGTGCAGAGGGAAGATGGCCCAGTCGGTACTGGCAAATTTGTCGCACACACAGCCCAGGAGAAACAGTTTCGATATAGTCTGGAGCCTCGTAACATCTCCCTCGACTTCTGGAAAGACGGCCCGGAAGCCACTTTGTCTGACTTTCCTTTACTAAACCAAGGCCCCTTTGGACAGGCGGTCCAGTTCTCCAAGCCAAAGGAAGTCAACGATCTCCCTGTCCTAGTTGTGCCCAGAAGTGTGCTGCACAACACTCCCTTGGACATCAAAGGCCCCGGTAAATCCGTATCCATGGTGGTTTGGATGGCCTATCAGGGAGGCGATCACGCCATTGCGGGCATCTGGCACGAAGGCACCGATACGAAACCCAACGGTATCCCGCCCGTAGTGAAGGTGAGGGGACAGCGGCAATTCGCTTTATTTGCGGGGTTGGCAGCAAATCCCGGCGGCTCCACTGTGCATATTTCTGAAAATGGACTCGCTTCCTTCGGTGATAAATACGCCCGTCACCTTGCCACCGCTCCTGAAAAGATGCGGGTCGTTAAGGCTGACGCGGCGGGCCTGTCGTCCTTCGAAAACGCTTGGTCCTGCGTTGGGTTTGTTTTCGACAACCGCAATGGCACGTTGACCTCGTATCTCGATGGAGTCGCGACGGAGTCGTGGGTCGAGAACCTTACGAGTAACCGCTTTTATGCACCAACAGAACGTGCCTGGAAACAGGGGCGCCTCGCTAAACTCGGGGCCGACGCGTCCGATAGGGATCCACTCTTTCCTACTGACCAGTATTACACTCCACCGGAGACAACGCCTCTTAGCGAAGAGCTCGTTTCTGAGACGGCAGACGAGCGGACCATTGTGCGGACTTATGAGTTCACGAAGGTGAAACTTACCTTTCAAAAAGATTCTTCGGGCGCGTTTCAAAAAGAAGTCGGAGCCAGTTTGATTGCATTGAAGGTGAATCCTTATTGGTTCGGTCACGATATCTATAGCCCGGCATCGGAGACGGAGGGAGGCCCCTTCTCCATCGGACGCGTCATCCACAGCAACCGGCACTCAACTTTGCTGGCGCAAATTGGTGGAGTGGCAGTCTATGACCAGCCGCTCACGCCAGAGCAAATGCGACGTTTGGCCGACATCACCAACCCGAAATCCGACGCAAGCGCAACTCCGGTGATGCTCTCGTTTCCTGATGTAACGGGCGTCACGAAGACGCCTTAATCGTGCGCGTCGGAAAGGTCGCGCACTTTCGGTGGAGGTCTTTGGGCGGAAGGAGCCAGTTTGCACCATCCGCCATGACGCCTGTGTTGATTCTGGGTAGTGGCGCCCTCACTTCTCAACCAACTCAATCGCGTCAAACATGAGATGGCCTACCGTCGCGCTTCCCCGGCGATCAATGGTGGATACGAATTTGAGTTCGTTGATGTTTGCGTAATCGTCTGCGTCAAAGGGATCGCCACCTGGCAGTACCAATTGCGCTCCATTCTTCCAAATTTTGCCGCCGCCTCGTTTGAAGTTTTCGAGGGGGATCGTAATCTGGGTCCATTCTGGTTTGCCTTCGATCACGCCCCCTAGAAACCAGTTCAATTTTTCGTCCGCACGAGGCCCCCGATGGAACTGCACCGAGAACGAGGTGCCGCTATTGCTTCTCACGAAAAATCGGAGGGCGGAATACTTCTTGGGATCGAGCATCCCTGGCGCAAACTTTCTTCCGAAGTTTGGGTAGGTGCCGGGTTTCGCGTAATCGATTGTGATCTCTATGGCCTTGGGGTGCGCTGTGTCAGTGGTTGGAACCACCTTGGCTTTGACCTCGGAGAGGACCGTTGCTTTGGCATCTATCTTATCGCAGCTATCGAGGACCTTTACCTTTTGGGCATCCGCCGCCAAAGCTGCGGATGTTGCGAAAGTCAGAGAGACTAGCGTTGAGACAATGGTGAAATGTTTGCGGGGGAGCATAAAATCGGGGTTCTCTGCTCCCTTAGCGCGCAAGCATTTGATGTCAACGACCGCGGTGTGAGCCTTGTTGTGTGGCGTTCGGTTTCGGAATGGATTCACGTAACCGATGTGCCTGCAGTTTTGCGCCTATTTACGAACGACTGCCACGCACCGAATTCCGAATGGAAACTCTACGTTCTCTCCAATCGCCAGTTCGGCTTGTAAAGCGAGCTGGAGCAGCCGGCTTTGCTTGCTCGCTTTTAAGAGCTCTTTCACATGGGCTTCTTTATTGAAGCTTTTGGAAATTAGGCCTCGCAGCTTGTTCTTCATTTTAACCGCAAAAAATAGCGGGAAAATAAAGCTGCCAAGATGAGTGAAAGTCATCATTTCGAAGCCCGCGTCTTGAACCAATGTTTTGAGACGTGTGGCCGAGTAACGGCGGAAGTGTTGCAGGTGTTCGTCAAAGTAATCGTAGCATATCGGGCTGGCCGGGACTTCGATGTGTGCGATCCCTCCGGGTTTGAGGATGCGATACATTTCGTGGATCGCCGCCGAATCGTTTTTGATATGCTCCAAGACGTTCAAGCATGTGATCGCGTCGACGCAGTTATCCGGAAGCGGGCACGCGGTCAGATCGAATTGAATGAGCGGAACTCCAGGCAACCGAGAGGAGAGACGTTGGAGTAATGGTTCCAAAAAATCAGATCCAAGCACACTCAAATCCGGACGCTGTTGTGTGACGTCTTTCAGTAAAAAGCCGGAGGAACAGCCCACGTCGATTACGAAACCAGAGGGGACGTATTGGCTAAGGCTGCTGAGTGCAAGCGTACGCGACGCCACATCGATGGGGTGATTTCCTTGGCCGGCTTCTGCTTCGTGGAGGAGGGTTAACTCGTCGTCCCAGTGACTATCCGTTTTGCAGAGCGGCAGAACCGGGCCGATGCGTCTCGTTGCAGTTGAGAATTGCTGGTCGTCCCAAATCACGGTTTCGCCGTTGAGCTGCGGCCATTCAAATCTCGAGAGTGCTTGCATTGCGAGTGTCTGGACAAATTTTGAGGACGCGCCTTTTTGGAAAATATCGGATGGGCTTTAGTGGGCCTTGGCACCTTTGGCCGTAGCCGGCTCCCCGAAGGGTTGGTTTTGGAGTTCGGCAACTGGAGTGCCTCCGACTTCCTTTTGAAGCGATTGCAATCTATCGCGGAGCTTTTGAAGTTGCCCGGAGAATGTCGGGTCCGGCGCAAGGTTGCGTTCTTCACGCGGATCAGCACGAAGATCAAATAGCTCTTCAGTGTTCCCTTCAATCCAGCGGATGTATTTCCAATCCTTGCTGCAGACGGCCTCGGCCCCGGGAATGTCATTCTGGGACCATGTAAATTGGTAAAGAAAATCCTGGCGCCAGTCGGTCGCAGAATTCGTGGTTAATAACGGGAGAAAGCTGCGTCCTTGCATCACAGATGGGGGCGCTATGCCTGCGATTGAGCAGAAAGTGGGTGCAAAATCGACGTTGAGAACCAACTCATCCCGCCGGATACCCTGCATTTCCTGCGGGTGTTTTGGGGCGTGAACGATGAGCGGGACGCGCAGGCTTTCTTCATAAGCGTACCATTTGTCTGCCAATCCGTGTTCTCCTAAAAAATATCCGTTATCACTCGTGAACACGATCAGGGTGTTTTCATCGAGGCCCTGATTCTTGAGTTCCTTTAGAATGGCGCCAATGCTGCGGTCCATTCCCGTGATGAGCCGAAAATAGTTCTTCGTGAAAGTCTGGACCTTTTCGGGCGTGTCGAAGCGTTTAAGCCAGCGGCGTCGGCTTTCGTTGCTGGTGCGTTGTAAAAAATCGGGCAAGCGCTGGTAGTGTTGCTCTGTAGCTGTGGCCGGTGCCAAAATGGTCTCGCTGGCATAAATCGACTCATCCTGCGGCATCGGCAGGTACTGGTGTGGATCGCCATCCTCCGCGTGAGGGACGGTATAGGCGACTTGTAAAAAGAAGGGCTGATCCTTGGGGCGAGTTTCGAGAAATCGGATGGCGTCGTTGGTGTCCTTTTCAATGGTGTGAATCCGCTCACCCGATGAGGTTTTCATCCAAGCGTAGGGTCCGTTGCGCCCCTCCCAGAAATCGTACCCGTCTTGAGTGTGTCCTTTGACATGCACCTTCCCGATGTGGCCGCCATAATAACCCGATGCTCTGAGTTGTGCGGGCCACGTATTAGGCCAGGTTTCGGGAGTGACACGAGCTGCGCCCATTTGGGAAAGCCAGCGTCCGGTCAACATAGTCGCCCGGCTTACCATACAAATGGATGTGGTGACCGAGGCGTGTGTGAAAACGGTGCTTTCTGCCGCAAGACGATCGAGGTTCGGCGTCTGGACTAGCGGATCACCGGCGAATCCGGCGGAGTGCCAGCTTTGATCGTCCGCAATCAGAAACAGGATATTGGGACGTGTGTCGGCATAGGTGGTGGCAGCCTGTGCAAACCCAAGAATAAGGATGTTTCTGAAAAGTGACAGCAGGCGGGGGAAGTGGCGCATTGGAGTACGGGAAAAGTGAAGATGGGGCCGTTTTTAGCGATACCATTGGGGCTGTCTTTGTTCAATTGCGGTGCTTAGTTTTGAGCGTGTCGGTGTCATATCCGGGGTTGCTCAATATGGCGCTGCCTCCAAGATTGTGCGCTCTATGGATTCATTTGCGACAATTCTGACTCATCCCGGCGGCGCTCATAAAGACGAGTTTCTGGCGTGTTGTGTGTTGCTCGCCAAACAGCCGGTCCCCATTTTGAGGCGGGAGCCAACCCCGGAGGATCTGGCGGATTCATCGATTTGTGTCGTGGATGTGGGGCATGAGCACAATCCGTTGCTGCACAATTTCGATCATCATCAATTTCCAAAGGATCATCCGCCGACTTGTTCGCTGTCGTTGGTGTTGCAGCATTTGGGAGTTTACGAAGATGCGCGTCGGTTTTGCGACTGGCTGGAGCCGGCGGAATGGTTCGACTGCCGGGGGCCTATTAGCACGGCGAAGTGGTTGGGGGTTCCTTCCGAGGCAATGCCCAAACTGATTTCCCCAATCGATGTAACCGTTCTTCGGCGCTTTGCCACGATGATACGACTGGAACCGGGGCAGCCGCTTTGGGAAATAATGCGGATGATAGGCGAGGACCTTTTGGAATACCTCAGAACTCTCCGTGCGCGCCTCGATTTTATAGGGCGGACCGCTCAGGTCTGGACTCTGGAGTTAGCCGGAACATCGGCCAAAGTGCTGTTCCTCCCGCGAACCGAGCCGCTTCCGGAGGATCCGTCGATGGGGCTGGATCGTTATATCGAAATGAACGGACTCGGAGCGGAAGTGGTGGCCACAGTTTCGCCGGACCGCCGGGGGCGTGGATACGGACTCTCCCGTTACCGGGACAATGGGCGGGTTGATTTCACCCGAATAGCGGACCATCCCGAAGTACACTTCGCACATGCACGGGGTTTTGTTGCGAAGACCTCGGTGGCTGACGTGGAAGGGTTGAAAACACTTCTTCAGCTTTCGGCGGTATCATAGGGACGCCTCGCCTCGGGGAGCCTTGCTCCGAAGGAGGGGATCCGTTATCATCGAGTTCACTGAACCGATCCTTGGCGAAGGGCTTTTGATATACGCCCCAAAGGCTTTGCTGCGGAACGTTACCAGGACCCTGTTGTATGAAGTACCCTCCACCCCCACGCTTCAAATTCTGGTATTTTAGTTTGGTGGCGTGTGTTGCAGCACTGATATTCGCTGTCGCATTTGTGTGGCCGAAAGGTGTCTCCGTTACGCAGACGACATCCACAGTCGCTGATGTTGGAGGCTTTCCTGCGCTGCAGGGGGACGGAGGTGCGGCGGCGGTGAAATCCGAACACACGGAGATAGGCCAGGAGTTGCGTGGCTGGGTCGAAAGGTATGCGGTGGTGACTGAACAGGAACGTCAGACAGAGCTGGCAGCGGGTATCACGTTGGCTAAGGTGCGCCGCGAGAAAATGCGGGAGTTGATCCGGACGGAGCCGCAGCGGGCATTGGATGAGGCCTTCCGGTGGGATGAGATCGATCGGCTTCCATCGGAGGTCCGCGGTTTGGTGGAAAAGCCCTTTAGCGAAGTGGTGAGTTATACGAGTCTGCCGGTCTGTCCAGGCGCGGGGACGTCACCGGGATTGAGGCGTTCTGGTGTGCTTGAATTTGCGGATGGTACCAAAGTGGATGCGTTCGCGATTGGTTCACGCGCTCAGATCGGTTCGAAGCGTGACCTTTTAGCGCAGGGGATTTCTTTGGATGGCGTAGGCGCAGTCCGGGATGGTGTTTTTCAGCCCCTGACATCCGAGGAGGTTGCCTCGCTTGCTGGACGTTTCTCGCAGGCGCAGAGTGATCCAAGGCGGAGTTTTGTTACGGGAAAGGTGATCAATGGCGAACCGGTCCATGCGCTAGCTGGTGGTAAAATGTTTTCGTTCGCGAGTTCCGAAGAGTTACGGCAGCTAGACAGGGCGTTGGTAAAGCTGGACTTGCTTCCGGCGCCGAAGTCGGTGACGAGCCGGATCTTTGCGTTGCCATATTCGACAGGGGCGGCTCCTTCGGCGGGCTTTGACTTACCGGCGGCGCAAATGGCTGCTGCGGCTGCATCAGCGGAATGGACACTCACGAAGAAGAAGTTCTTTCTGATTCGGGTCGATTTCTCGGACCAACCTGGCGAGCCGGTGAGCAAAGCAGCGGCTGAGAGTGTGCTAAATAACGACGTCACGAACGCGATTTCGAAGATGTCGTACGGTAATACTTCCATCACGGCGACCGTCAGCGCCAATGTTTATCGATTGCCGAAGACAGCTGCGTATTACGCGGGGACAAGTGCAGCGGGATATGACAGTGGCACGTTCTCCAGTGAGAATGACGAATTATTGAGCGCTGCACGTACAGCGTTTAGGTCGTCCAAGAGCGGTCAGGACGCCTCAATCAATATCGGAAGTGGCGACTCGGGCGCATCAACACCAATTGGCGATTATGATGTGGTTGGAGTGAGTTTTGCTGAAATTGGGGCGCGTAGCAGCGGGCTCAAATTCGCAGGTCTGGCGAGTGTTGTTGGAGGCGACTTTTGGATACAGGGTAACAACAGTGCAAGTGTGTATGTTCATGAGTTCGGCCATATTTACGGTTTGGGGCACTCGAACTTTTGGCAAACGACAGATTCCAGTGTTGTGGGGACGGGGACTGAAAAGGAGTACGGGGATATTTACGATGTCATGGGAGATGGAAAAATCCCGGAAGGACATTTTCATCCGCAGGCCAAGCAACTGCTTTCCTGGCTGGATTCGAGTCAATGGGTGGATGCCTCTGCGCAAGGTGTCCCGTCCAAGACCTATCGAGTCTATCGGCATGATGATGCCAGCACATCCGGGGCGATCCGTGGTGTTCGGATCACGAAGTCGGCTGTGGGGGCTACGAATCCGGAGTATTACTGGATCGGATATCGTGCGGCTTATCCGGAAAACGCTCACCTCTTGGCTGGGGCGTACCTTCTGTGGCAACGGCCAGGGCAGGTGAAGAGCTGCCTACTGGATACGACCCCACTTACTTCGGGCGATAAGACGGACGCAGGGCTTGATATTGGTCGGACGTATTCCGACACAAAAGCGGGAGTGCATATTACTCCCATTGCTCGAGGAGGCACTGGGAGCGATCAGTATCTCGATGTGGTCGTAAACATCGGATCTTTCTCAGGTAATCGGGCGCCTTCTTTGACTGCTATCGGTGCATCCAGCACGTTTGCTGCACGGACTGCTGTTACATTTACTGCGAGTGCCTCAGATGCGGATAACGACACGCTTTCCTATTCCTGGAACGCGGGAGACGGGACGCTCAGTGGAGGAACCGGAGCGCTGGCTGCTACATTGATCCATTCGTATGCGATGGGCGGCACCTATACGGTGAGTGTGACGGTGAGCGATATGAAAGGAGGCACGACGACACAGACGAAGACGGTCACAGTGACGGATCCCGCCCAATCGTTCACTCAGCGGAGTAGTGGGACAGGAGCAGATCTTTTTGGGGTTGCAGCGAGCGACACGTTGCTTGTGGCCGTTGGAGAAAATGGCACCGGGGGAGATTCGCATATTATTCGGACTTCTCCTGATGGGATCACATGGACAGGGCGTGAGGTGGCGGAGTCAATTTTGAATCTAAAACTGAGCGCTGTGACCTGGGACGGACTCCGGTTCGTTGCAGTGGGACAGGATTGGAATGGCTCGGGTTGGGTTGGGGTAGTCTATACCTCAGAGAACGGAGTGGTTTGGACGCGCGTTTATACAGCGACTTCTACGGGCACTTCATTAGTTGCGGTTGCGAGTGGCGGAGGGGTGATTTTGGCGGGGGGCGATGGTGGAACACTTTTGCGGTCTCCGGATGGAGTCAACTGGACGGCGGTTGCGTTAGTACCAAGTACCTCGAGTGTCGGAGGGATTGCGTATGGTGGCGGGGTCTTTTCGCTCACTACGCATCTTCATGATTTTGGCAATGGCGGCGGCGCTCTGTACACCTCTGCGGACGGTGTGAGTTGGACGGATCGCTCCGCTGGAATGGGGATCGAGTCGGGGCAGGATCTTCGTTTCATTGCGTTTCTGAACGATCGATTTGTGGCGAGTGGATGGTTCTCAAAAATCCGGACTTCGACGGATAACGCGCAGAGCTTTACTACGACTCGAATTGTGAGTGAGGAGGCGGCAGCGGCAATGTACCGTTCCGGCCTTTATTTCATTTCCGGTTTAGAGCGTTTTCCCGATAAGACAACCCGTCAGGTTGATCTCTATTCCATCGATGGGGTGACCTGGCAGCAGAAGGTGCTGTCCGGCTCGGTGAAAACAAGGAATGCGGGTGTTGTGTTTAATGACAGAATTGTGACGGTCGGGGATAGCGGTCAGATACTGCAGAGCGAGAGGCTGGATACGTCGGTTTTGAACTCGGCTCCTGTGATCACGAAAGTGAATGTTCCGACGACGATAAGCGCGCGTTCCTCGTCTGTATTTTCTGTGACTGCGTCTGATCCTGATGGCGACAAATTGCAATATCGTTGGGAAGGTGGAAACGGGATAGCGACGAGTTCAGCGGCTGTGTTTGTTCCGAGGTGGGATGTGGGTGGCTCCTACCAGGTGTCGGTTACCGTCACTGATGGGAGAGGAGGAGCTGTGACCGAGACGCTCAGTGTCTCGGTCGCGGATCCCGCACAGTCGTTCACGCAGCGGACCAGTGGTGCTAGTAAAAATTTCAACGCGATGGCGTCCAATGACTCGGTGGTCGTTGCAGTGGGGGACAAAGGGCAAGTGTACACTTCTTCTGATGGGGTGACCTGGAGTAATCGATCGCTCAGCTCTTCCAACTTGTATTTGTACGGGATCGTTTGGGACGGGACGCGGTTTGTGATGGTTGGGATGGACTACGATTTTACACTGAGTAATTGGGTCGGTGTAATCTATTCCTCGAGTGATGCAGTAACGTGGACGAAGCGATACACGGCAACGGTTGGTGGTACAGCGTTGAAGGCTGTTGCTTCCGGAGGTGGAGTGATTGTTGCTGGCGGAAATGGCGGGTTAGTAATCCGCTCTAGCGATTCCGTGAACTGGACTCAGGTGACGGGAATCTCAGGTCTGACGAGTGCGTATTCTGTCGGTGGTTTGGCGTATGGGAGCGGTGTCTTTTTACTCACGTCGTATAAAGGCGGGAGTGGAAACGCGTTGATCTATTCGTCGCCGGACGCCGTGATTTGGACAAATCGCACTTCCGGGACAGGGATTGATGACAGTTGGCAGGACCTTCGCGTTACTGCTTTCCTGAACGACCGGTTTGTATCGAGCGGCTGGTTTTCGAAGCTGCGAGTGAGCACGGATAACGGTCTGTCATTCTTTACGACTCGAACGACATACGAGCAGGTCGCGAGTTTAACCTATGGAAATGGCGTCTATTTCGGAGTGGGGGAAAATCGATTGGATACAGGTACTACGGTTGCTGACAAGGTGCATGTCATCTCTGCTGACGGGGTTTCTTGGGCCCACGTTGCCGCGCCATCGTTTTTGTCCGGAGGCAACGCGACGGCGTTTTTTAAGAACACGATTCTGGTTGCGGGTGACAGTGGAGTGATTGGGCAAAGTGAACCGTTGCCATTACTGAATGAAGTTCCGCAGGTCGTGTTGTCTCCCAGTAGCGTCTCAACGAACCTTGGCGAGGCTGCCACGTTCAGTGTCGTGGCGCGAGGCAGCGGAGCACTGAGTTACCAATGGCGGAAAAATGGAACCGCTATCAGCGGGGCAACCCTTGCCAGTTACAGGATCGCGAGTGTCTCGATCGATGATGTTGCTCGTTATGATGTGGTCGTCTCAAACAGCTTCGGAAGCGCCGAAAGCAGCGCCGCCACCCTTTCGGGTCCGTCTATTCAGACCCCTCTTGCCGTTTCGATTTTGCAGCAGCCGGCGGATATCACCATCGTCCGGGGCGCTTCGATGCAGATGAGTGTTACTTTGAATCCGAGTTCTGCGGGTGTGGCGCAGACAAGTTACGTGGTGGTGGATGCAGTTTCAGGAGCCATTGTTCCTGGGGCTGGTGGGAGTGTGCCTGCTAACGGTGCTGTGAGTGTGTCATTGGGGGGGCTGAAGTTTTCTGGGTCGTATTTCCTCCGATTCACTCGATCCCTTCCCGGGGGCGAATCGGTTACGGCTGATTCATCCGCATTTCAGGTGCTCGTCAAAGGGTGGGAAGAGGCTGCGGGTCTCTATGAGGGAGTGTTGGCTGATGTGAATGGAGCGCTCGCAGATGGTGCGAATTATCGCGGCTTTTTGTCAGTGAGCGTGACTCGGCTGGGATACGTCTCTGGAAAGTTGAGCTATAATGAGGCGCCTGTGTTGGCGGGTAGTGGAACGTTGGGAGCACGGGCCTATACCTGTGTAACGAGGAGTTTTGTGGCGCCATTACAGGTTGTGGCTGGTACGCCGTTGAAGTTTTCGGTTACGCCAAAGATCGGGAGTGGGGGCGACGCGGGTGCCCAAGTGCTTTCCATCGTACTGGACTTATCGGGTACCCAGGCGGAGTTAGCTGCGAGTGTGGTCGACAACGTATCCCTCGGTGGAAGTGGTCAGGTGCTTTCCGTTGTGGAGCATTGTGTGCGGATGTCCTCAAGTATGGGAGCAGTCGAGTATGATGGGCACCGGCGGGATCTTCGATCTGCTGTGGGCACCTACACGATTGTTTCAGACAAGGCTGCGCCGGTGGACGGCGTGGACAACAATCTGTATGTGCTGGTGCAGGTGATGCCGTCGAGTCGAGTGCTGTGGAGCAGCCGACTTACAGGGGTGGTGGGAACTGGATCGACTGCTTTACGCGCGGCTTCGGGCGTGGCGTTGTCGGCACCATTTTACGAGGGTCGCACGAGAATGCTGGGAAGTTTGTTCACGAGCGCAAGTTTGTTGGGAACGTTGGGGATTGCGAAAAATAGCGACGAGGAATGGCGGGTCTCACTGAGTGCTGGAGATGTTGCTGGATCGCTCGAGCGACAAGTGACCCGAACCGCGACGCAGCGAATCAACGGAGTGTCGACGCCGGTTTACGTGAAGCCACAATTTGATGCTGAAGTGTATGGTTCGGGAGTCTCTCAGATCGGATTCAGTGATGGGCTTGCGAGCAATTGGTCGTCAGTTCGTTTGTTTGAGCTATTTCCTCCGCAGCGAAGCCTGCGGTTGGTGGTCGAACCGGTCGCCGCAAATCTATCGGCGGGACAGCTCGAGTGGGGGCTTTCGTTTTCGAATAGTCGTGGATTCAGTGCGAAATCGGTCGCCGGAAGCGATGGTCGGATGGCACCGGCACTCAGCCTCAAACTGGATCGGGCCACGGGTCAGGTGCTAGGATCGTATACCTTGAACGGAGCGGTGCGGACGCTGTTCGGGGTCATCGTGCGCTCCGAAACAAACGGCGCGTTACGTGCTCGAGGTTGGGTGGAATCCGGAAACGCCGGTGTCATTCAGAAGCCGACGTTCGACTTGTGGCGCCTCGAATTGGCACCCTAACGATGGCCGAATCGCCTTTAGGCTTGGATTAAATGCGGCACGAAGCGGCTGCTTTCGATTGTGACAGGGGAATCAGATTCACGGATGCCTATTCCACAGGATTCGCCTCCGACTATCCAGGAACCAAGAATCGGGTAGTGATTCGCATGAGCTAATGGCGGGCAGTATGCCTGATAAATGAACCCGCCTTCGACTGCCGGAATGCCTGGAGTTGTTACAAGCTCCGTTAGGGTGTGGCTTGTAATACTTGCGCCACCACGACCGAATACCGGCTTTTTTACCCAATCATTTCCGAGGCGCGCTGATGAGGCGAACGCAGGAAGAAGATTGGGGTGATCCGGAAACATCTCCCATAACAGGACGAGGATTTGTTTGTTGCTCAGAAGCATTTTCCACGGAGGCTCGATAAACTGACATGCCTCTTTTGGAAGGTGTAACCCAAACGGTTCGCGTAGCATCCATTCCCAGGGGTACAGCTTGAACAGGGAACGAATCGGTTTGTTTTCCAAGTCTACGAATTCACGCCCGTTCCACCCTACGTCTTCCATAAAAATCCGTTTCGTTTTTAGGCCCGCCTGGATTGCGGTGTCCTGAAGGTAAACCGTGGTGACAAATTCTTCGTCACTTCCTTTGCTGCATGCGAGGTGGACCGGGCTCGTGAGTTCGGAGATTTTCCAGGTCTCGATCAGGTGTTCGTGTATCGAATTAAACTGGTCGCAATCTGGGTGTAGTTCCTGGAGCCAATACCATTGGACGACTGCGGCTTCAAAAAGGGAGGTCGGTGTGTCCCCGTTGAACTCGTAGAGTTTCGGAACGCCGGAGGCGTCGAGCCCCAGATCGAAGCGGCCATAGAGCGCGACATCGTCGTCTTTCCACGAGCGCTGGATGAGGGGCACCATGGATTGTGGGATTTGAAACTGGTCCCAGAGCTTGGCGTCAAAAATGTGCTCTACCGCGAGGCAGCACAGGCGAAAGAGTTCCTGGCTGACGCGTTCGATTTCCAGGACCTCTGACATTGTGAACGAGTAGTAAATCGATTCGTCCCAATAGGGTGTTTCGCCAGAGTGAAAAGTGAGTCCCAACGACTCGACCTTTTGTTTCCAGTCGACTCTGGGGTTGCTGTTGTGTCGTTGCATGACGAGTAGTGCGGATGCGCTCGACTGAGGTTGTGTACTCCAGGGGTCTTCAGGAAACTATTCGCCGCCGCCGCCACCGTGTCCGCCAAAGCCGCCCCGAGAGATCCCGCTTGAGGATCCTCCTCCTCCTTCAGACGCGCTGCTTCCGGATGAGGAGCCTCGGGAATAGTAGTATCCATGCCCGCCGCCGGAGTGATGGCGGGATCCGTTGCTGTCCTGGGTGCCTCCGTTGACCTGGGAATCCGAGTTGGAATCGTCGGAGCCCCAGTCGTTGTTAGTCGTGCGTTGAGAATCGTCGCAGGCGCTCAACACGACGGAAGTGGTGATCACAAGGATCACCTTGCCGGAGCGTTTCATGGTTAGCCGAGGGCGGCTGCAATGACGTGGCAGATTCCAATTACGATGGACCCGCACAAAATGCCGATGGCGATGTTGCCGTTTTGAAGCTCTTTGCTGAAGCTGACTGGGATGACTGCGTCGAAAATTTTGTAGCCGATGACTGAGAGGAGAATCCCAACGAGACCAAAAGCGGCCGTGGCCATTAACGCTTCCGGCATGGTGTGATTCATTGTGTTCGCGAGGAAAGGCAGAAGCGTCATAAGGAGTGTCCGTGTGGAGTTGAACAAGAGATGCCGAAGGGCAAATCATCAATGGGTTTCGGAGAGATTGACTGAAAGTGGGTAGTGTTGTCGAGGTGCGGTGGGCATCCCCACAAAGAGGGGGGTAGGCGCGGGTGACTGCGTTTTGTACGGTAAGGATCGTAGATTAACTTCCTTATGAAACGAATTCTCTCCTCATTACTCCTCGTCTCGCTGACCTCGTTCTCATTTGCTGCTTCGGGTGGCAAAGAGATCACCCTTACTGGAAAAGGATGCTGCGCCAAGTGCTGCCTAAAGATCGCTGACGAGTGCCAGAACGTATTGTCTGTCGAAAAGGACGGTAAGAAGACGACGTATTTCATCGCGCAAAACGATCTTTCGAAAGCGTTCCATGAGAGCATTTGCAAGAAGCCTGCGGATATCGTTGTGACGGCAGAGTGTGCGAAAGTTGGAGACAAACTTCAGCTCACGCCCTCCAAAATCGAGCTGAGCAAATAATCTTTTTTAGAATCAAAAAGCCGCCGGAGGATTACCTTCCGGCGGCTTTTTTGTTTCGAAAACGGACTGTGCAGCTTTACGGGTGCACTGTGGTGCGGGCCATTTGCTTATTTTGCAGGTTCGGCGTTCCAGACTTTGATATCGTCGAAAAAACCGTCTTTGCCGCCCACTCCAAATTCTAGTTTGGATTTTGTTTCGTGACCGATGCCGGATGATTTGAGGTAACCGACTGCTTTACCATCAATGCTTACCCGCATTGCGTCAGAGACGGTTTCGACGGTCAAATTGTACCATTTGCCGACCTCCAGATTAACAGGGAAGCTGGCGCTTCGGCCTGTGAGAAGTTTGGCGCGCTCTTCCTTTTTGGACGGGTCGCTGCTCATAGCGTAGATGTCGTTGCGCATACCGCCGTCCTTTTGATCGATGATGACTACCGCTGTGGGTTTAATTTGTGCTAAACAAATGTGCCCGTAATGAGCGCCGGTATACTTTCGATCGTCAAACTCGACGCTCATCATCGTGTTGCCGCCGAATTTGATTTTCACTTCCACGATGCTGTCTTTGGTGGGGATCTCTAACCCATGGACGGCAGCATGCGGCTTCACCGCGGGCTTGTTGTCCGCGGCGGGGACTTCTTTGTCCCGAGTTTGGGTTCCCTTCAGTATGCCGCCTTCCACGGCAAAGGTAGGAACAACTGGGTGCCAGACGGCAGCATGCGTGGTTCCTTCGAAATCGTCTGAGAAAAGGAGCTCTTTCTTTTGAGCGATTGGATTCTCCGGAATGGTGGGGAGATCCGCTGCAAAAAGAGCGATCGGGAGGAGGAACGGGGAGGCTATGAGTAAACGCATACGTGAAGATAGAGCGATGAGGGTGGCGCTTATTAGCGGTAATGGATCATTCGTTGGCGGCTCTGGAAGATACGATAGCGTCGTCGTTGTGCGGAGACGTACCCAACTCAGGATTTGCGAAATGTCTACGGACCGGATTCGCAGGCCGGGACAAGCACGGCATCGCGCATACCGTGCAGGATTTTTTTATCGGGCGGACACAAGGTAGCCAGTGCGCCGCTTAGGACCGGGGTATTGTCCTCGCAGAAATAGTACGGGCAGAGGCGGACTTTTGCTGGGAATGGGACGATCTCTTCTGTGTCCGTTGTATAAGCGGTGTGCTCAAATATGCGGGCTTTGTGAAAGCGTTGCAGGATGTGCGGGTTGGTGGGGAAGGCTGCGAGCGCCTTTTCCACTGCTGTTTTCCAGACGCTCTGGGGTTCGTCGGAACCAATGACGACACTTCGAGCGCCCCATGCGAGCTCGGAGAAACCACTGGCTTTGATGACGAGTTCCCGCTGTTTTTGAGTGAAGTCGCCGAGTTGTTGAAAATCTTGAATATCCAACCCTGGGATCTCGGCATGGGGCGGGAGCGGTTGAGGGTCGAGGACCCAAGAGCGAGGAATAACCTTTTGGAGTGCGGTGAAATGACGGTCGGTAAGTGCGCGCCTCCAGTAGTCTCGCAGTGGCCGCATCCAAAACAGTGCGAGCCAAAGCTTCTCCTCGAGGTGAGGTTTCCAGGGGGGCGTAATGGAGGCGGACCCATCGAGGGTTTGCTGTTGGAGCTCGGTTACGCCGTCGATGTTGGGGAGATCGAATAGTTCGAAGAATCGATAGAGGTGGGGGCGTTTGTCTGAGCGACTGGCGTAGCCTTCCGCGTCACAAACACGGTGGCCGGTTTGTGGCGCGATCCATTCCATCTCGGGGCGGTAAGTCGATGCCTCCTTGGAAATGAGAATGTCTGCGTCCGGCGTGATGGAGGCGAAGCCCTTCTGCATGGCGCCTTTGCCGCCCAGAATAGAAAAGCCGAGATCCGAATAGGTGTCGCAAAGCCAGGCAGTAAGTCCGATTCCACCAGGAATCGAATCGAGTTCACTCATTACGAATCCCTCCTCGGTGAGGATCAGGTCAGGACGAAGAACCTTCGGGGTGTGTTGACGGAAGGCTTTCTCGCGGCTGAGCGCGACGAGTTGAGGTGGTTTACCCTGGTCTAAAAGTTCTGCGATCCATGCGGGTTGGCGGCCTGCGGCGGAGAGCGCGTAGAGGTCGTTACAGGCTTTTTGGAAAAGCCAGAGTCTGTGGCCGAGCTTTTCGAGTTCGTCTACGAGGGCTGGCGAGAGCGGAAATGGCTTTGGCGAAAAGCGCCATTCCTTTTCCGCAAACAGTCCTTCTTTGGGGACGGCTGCTTTTAAAGCCTGAAAGGAGGCGTTCATTAGGCCAGACGCTTTAAGGCTTCGCGAACAAGGGCGTCGGATGGGAATTCTCCGCCGGGATGACTGTCCGTAAATGCTTTAACTGCTTTGAGGGCGTCGACCTGTTTGTAGCCCAGAGCGATGAGGGCGAGTATGGCGTCGTTCATCTCGTGGTCTCGAGCGGAAGGCGCGTGGTTTTCGGATGCGGCTTCCCAGGCGGCTGCGATGCCTACCTTGTCTTTGAGTTCCAGGATGATGCGCTCCGCCGTTTTTTTGCCGATCCCTTTGACTTGGGAGAGCGACTTGATATCGCTGGCGACAACTGCCGCTTTGAAGCTGGTGACCGTGGTGCCACTGAGAACGTCGAGGGCGGTTTTGGGACCGATGCCCGAGACGTGGTTGATGAGGAGGCGGAAGAGGTCGCGTTCTGCGGGGGTCGCGAAGCCAAAAAGGACATGGGCATCTTCGCGTATTTGAAGATGGGTAAGTATGTTAAATTTGGAGCCGATCGTGGGAAGTCGGTCATAGCTGGAGAGCGGAATCAAGATGTGGTACCCCACACCATGCACATTCAGCACCACATAGGTGGGGTAAGCCTCGACGAGAATGCCTTCCAGGAAGGTGATCATGCGTTCAAGATTCTGAGGGGAGCGTCTTTGGCGCAAGCCCTGAGCGTTTTACTTCTGTGGATCAGCCTGTGTGTGGGCGTAAAGCTTGAGGCAGCCGAGGATCAATGGCGGGTCTGGATGGAGGCGCGATTTATGCAACCGGCGGCAACTGCCCCTGTGCCAGGGGCGGAGCGAACCCTCCTGTGCGGGGGACTTTGGAGCGACGGAGAACTCCGTGCGTTTTCGAAAAAGGAATGGTTGGCGCTTGGCCTGGACTGGGGGGAGTTCGAAAAGAAGGCGCGTCTATTGAGCGATGTGGATCTCGAAAAAGTGGAGATCCGTTATGATCGGGATGCCCGGCAGGTGATTAGGTTTGCTGAGGTACGGTGCCGAGCACCGTTGGTAGCATCGGCGGTTCTTTCGCCAAAATTCGGGGACCGGTTTCTGGATACTTTGGGGGAGGGACTTTTTGTAGCCGTGCCAAATCGGTACCAGGCTTTTGTGTTTCCGAAGGTTATGGGTTTTCCGGTCCAATACACGGGCATGATTTTGGGAGGATACGATGCGACTGCGTTTCCGGTGAGTGTGGAGTTGTTTGAGTATTCGAAGGGGATGTTGAAGGCCGTTGGGATGTTTCAGCAGCCTTAGGCGTTTTTTATCAAAACGGGGAAGAATTTCGAAAAAGATGCAAAAATGAGAGCAACGGAGGCTTTTTGCTTTTATTGGCTTCTCAGTTTTGAGAGAGGTAGGCTGGGGAGAGCGTGAGATGCGCCCTGATTTTCCCCTCAACACTGTTTTTTCTACCCCGATGGCACGTATTTTAATTATCGATGATGACCCCGCGATGGTGCAGGTGATGTCGGATATCTGCAGTGAATGTGGCCATACCCCGATTGCTTATAACTCGGGTGAAAAAGCCTTAAGCGCACTTTCGAGTCATTCGCCGCAATTAGTGCTGACCGATGTTCGGATGGACGGAGTGGGCGGAATGGACGTGTTGCGAGTTTGTCGTGAGACGATGCAGGGCATGCCTGTGATCATGATTACGGCTAACAAACAGCTTCAGATGGGCATCGAGGCGATGAAGGCTGGGGCTTATGATTATATCCCCAAACCCTTTAAAGTGGATGAGCTTCGGATAGCGATCCAACGGGCGTTAGACCATCATGACGAGCGGCGGGAGATTAAGACGCTCCGCCTGGTAGTTCGGGAAAAGTATCGATTTGAGAACATCGTCGGGACGTCGATTCGGATGCAGCAGGTGTTTGATTTGATTACGAAGGTGGCGAATACGGATTCGACCATTTTGATTGAAGGGGAAAGTGGTACGGGGAAAGAGCTGGTGGCGCGTGCGTTGCATTTTAACTCGAGGCGTCAGGGGCAGCCGTTTGTGGCGATTAACTGCTCGGCCTTGCCTGAGAACCTTCTCGAAAGCGAACTGTTCGGGCACCGAAAAGGGTCCTTCACTGGCGCGGTTAGCGACAAAATTGGGTTATTTGAAGAAGCTGAGGGCGGCACGATCTTTCTGGATGAAGTGAACTCGATGTCTCCGCTGATGCAGACCAAGTTGCTGCGAGTTTTACAGGAGCGCACGCTTCGGCGGGTGGGGGATACCAAGAGTGTCCCGATCCAGGTTCGAGTATTGGCTGCGACGAACGAGCCGCTTTATGAGAAGACCAAGACCGGCGCGTTTCGTGAGGATTTGTATTACCGGCTGGCGGTTATTCCAGTTGAGCTGCCTCCATTAAGAGAGCGGTTGGAGGATATCCCGCTGCTGGTGCAGTATTTTCTTCAAAAGCATGCCCAAAATCTGAATACATCCGAGTTATTGAAGGTGGATGATGCGGCGCTTCGTTTACTTGGCGCGTATCGGTGGCCTGGAAATGTTCGGGAGCTTGAAAACGCAATGGAACGGGCGTGTGCCCTCTGTGAAGACGGCTTGATCCGAGAACGGGATTTACCTCCGCACTTGAGTAAACACGCGGGGCTTTTGGATGGGGAAGTGACGGCTTTGCCTGTAGGGGCACCGTTGGACTTTTACATTGCGCAGCAAGAAAAGGCGTACATTACGGCGACGATTTTGATGAATAACGGTTCCCGGGAGCAGGCCGCGAAGATGTTGAAGATCTCGATGGCTACCCTTTATCGAAAGCTGGAGGTTTCTAAAAATAAGCCGGGGTACCGGGGTGGGTCCGCGCGTTCTAGCAAGGTTCCTCCCACGGGTCCAAAGACGCGCAGGTTGAAGTCAGCCACAATACAAGCCTAAGCGTGATAATGATTTTTATAAAAAAATTGCCTTTTTTTCATGGCTGCTAGTTCCAGAGTGATTTGTCATCGTGCTCTTCTTGAGTGGGAAAAAGGACGGACGTTTTCCGATGAGATTCTTCATGAATTGATCACTCAGTTCGATCCGAGCCCAGGGGATCGAGCGCTGTTTACCGAGTTGTTTTACGGAATATTGCGAAACCTGAGGCAACTGGACTTCCTGCTCGGATTTTTACGCGAAGGTGATTTGGACGATTCCACTCGAGCGTTGTTGCGAATGGGGTTGTATCAGATCTTCCATACAAGGATTCCTGTTCATGCAGCAGTTTTTGAAACGGTGTCGCTGGCGAAGAAATCCCGCGGTGTCGTGAACGCTGTGCTCCGGCGTGCGGTTCGAGATAAAGAATCGTTGGCTCGCAAATTGGAAGCGGCGCCTTTGGCGGTACGCGCGAGCCAGCCTGACTTTTTGCTGGAACGTTGGACCCAACAGTTTGGTGCTGAGTCGGTAGAACGGCTGTGTGAGTGGAATAACAGGCCGGCGGAAACTTATTTTCGAACCAACGAACTTCGCTCCACTCGGGACGAGCTTCTGGGATCCTATCCTGAAGCCGAGGGGGTGGCGGGGCATCCGTCTGTTCTTAAAATTCGAAGGATTCCGCCAGAGTGGATTTCCGAGGGCCTAGGGTATGCGCAGGATCCGAGTACGTTGATGGCGCCTGACTTGTTGGATCCGCAACCTGGTGAGCGTGTGTTGGATGCGTGTGCCGCTCCCGGAGGGAAAACAACGTATATGGCCCAGAAGATGGGCAATAAGGGGCGAATTATCGCCTGCGAGATTTACGAATCGCGCTCCCTGCGTTTGCGGCAAAACATTTCGCGTCTTGGGGCGTCGGTTGCACGGGTTCATACACTCGACTTTCTGCTAGTGCCCGAGCCGGATAGTCCTTTGGTGGAGGCTCCGTTCGACCGGATTTTGTTGGATGTGCCCTGTTCGAACACGGGTGTCCTTCGACGGCGAGTGGATGTGCGGTGGCGTTTAACGGAGGAGGATTTTATCCGGATGCCCTTCCAGCAATTTGCCATGGTGCGGCGGGCTGTTCCGTTGCTAAAGCCCGGCGGAATTTTGGTTTATAGTACCTGTTCTTTGGAGAACGAAGAGAACGACGGGGTGGTCGAGCAAATCAAGGCGGGGTTTCCCGAGCTTGAATTGCAGGAGATACGAAGGAGTTTGCCATTCCGCGATGGCGCTGACGGGGCGTTCGCGGCTCGTTTTCGCAAACGAGAATAGCTCGGCTGCGGCCCCAAGTTTTTGGGCTAAGCGGCTGCTGCGCCTGGGCAAAGGGCGCGTAATTCGCAATTGGCACAATCGGGTTTTCGGGCGAAACAGCGGCGTCTTCCGTGCCAAATCAGCCAGTGGCTCAGGATCGCCCATTGGGACTGGGGTACGATCCGAATGAGATCCTGTTCGATTTTTTCGGGGGTTTTGTGTTTCGAAAGGCCCAGTCGTTGGGAAAGACGTTTAACGTGTGTGTCGACTACGACGCCTTCCGGGGTTCCGTAGATTTCGCCTAGGACAACGTTTGCGGTTTTACGGCCGACCCCTGGTAGTTGAGTAAGGGCGGCAAGATTGTTCGGGACCTCGCCGTGATGATGGGTCAGGAGGCCTTGGGCGCATCCTTTTAAGTGTTTGGCTTTGGCGCGAAAAAAACCGGTGGATTGAATAATCCCTTCGAGCTCGGCCTGAGGAATGTCGACGTAATCTTGTGCCGTGCGGCAGCGCTGGAAGAGGGAGCGAGTGACTTGGTTTACCCGAACATCGGTGCACTGGGCCGATAGAATGGTGGCCATAAGGAGCTCTAACGCGTTTGAGTAGAGTAGCTCACAGTGGGCGGTCGGATAGGTTTTGTGGAGCGCCTCAAGAATAGCGGGTACTGGATTGGGCTTGGAGGTGGCTTTGGGCACGGCAGGTTTTCGCATAGATGGGGCTGGGCTGGACAAGAGCGGAAAGTGACTCCGTGCGGAACCGTTTCCGGAAATCAGATGCTGGGCGATTTGTGTGTGGTAACGAAGAAGTGCTGAAAAACGTAAAAAGGGCGAAGCGCCGTGTCTTCACAGCTGCTTCGCCCTTTTGATCTATTGGTACGCGGGTACCAAATTTATACGCTGGCGATCATTCCGCTCTGACGGGCGAAATTGAAGATGCCGCCGGCGTCGATAACGGGTCTCACTTCCCCAAGGGGTTTGAGGGAGTAAGTCTTTCCGTTGACCGTGAGGGTGTCGTTATCGAAATCCAACGTCGCAATATCGCCGGTTTTAACGATATCACAGAGGCGTTCGTTGGCGTCGTACGGATACAATTCGCCAGTTGCGACGCAGTTACGGAAGAAGATCCGCGCGAAACTGTCCGCAATCACCGCTTCAACCCCGGCCGCACCCATGGCGATCGGTGCGTGTTCACGGGACGAGCCACAGCCAAAGTTGCGTCCGGCGATGACAATTTTGTAAGGGGTTTTTGTGCCGCCCTCAGGGACGAAGCGTTGTGGATAGAGGTCATCGGGGAGACCGATGAGCGCGTAAGATCCGAGCTTTTCGTATTCCTCGGCGATGGTCGGGACCAACGTCAGATACTGGGCAGGGATAATCTGATCCGTATCGATGTTGTCCTGAGCAACGTAAACAGGAGAAGTAACTGTGTGTGCCATACAATGTGGTACGTTATTAGGTACGCAAGAATGAGGGGTGATTAGGAGATGAACTCCCGTGGATCCGTGATGTGACCGGTTAATGCACTAGCCGCAACAGTGTACGGACTGGCCAGGAACACTTGAGATTCCTTGTTACCCATCCGTCCAGGGAAGTTGCGGTTTGTGGCGGAGATACACTTCATCGGGGTATTCAGGCGGCCGAAGGTATCTACGGGTCCACCCAAGCAGGCGGCGCATGAAGCGTTTTCAGTCAAACGAACACCGGCGCTCTCGAGAATCTGCCAGACGCTTTGTCCCTCCCAGATTGTTTCTTTTAGCTCCTGAACGACTTTCGTCGTCGCTGGAACCCCGAACGTGTCGATTTTTACGGTTTTGCCCTTCACGACTTCGGCGAAGGAAAGGAAATCGCTCGTTTTGCCGCCGGTGCAGGAGCCAATGTAGGCTCGGTCCAGAGAAACGTGTTCTAATTCCTTCGCGAGTTTGCGATTACCTGGATCAGGGTGACAGGAGACGGTTGGCTCGAGTTTCGAGAGATCAAATACCTTATCGTAGATAAAGGATTGCTCTTTATCCAAATCAACGGGGTTAAAATCGCTCTTTGTCCCGTTTTCCGTGACGCGTTCCCGAACGTAATCGATCGTTTTGTCGTCGCAGGGAAAGATTCCGTTTTTGCCGCCTGCCTCGATAGCCATGTTTGCAATGGTCATCCGGTCATCCATCGACATTGCGTTAACGCCGGGGCCTTCCCACTGCATTGCACGATAGGTGGCGCCGTCGAATCCAATTTCGCCAATGACGTGTAAGATCACGTCCTTTGCCATGACGCCCGCTGGAAGTTTGCCTTCCAAGAAGAAGCGCATGCTTTCAGGTACTTTGATGAGCAGCTTGCCTGTTCCGAGGATAAATCCAGCGTCCGTATTACCGATACCGGTTGCGAACTGATTGAACGCACCTGCCATACAGGTATGGGAGTCTGTGCCGAATAGGATCTCGCCAGGGCGAGTGTGCCCTTTCCAAGGGAGCGTCGTATGGCAGACCCCAGTGTACCGCGAGCCATATTGCTTTTTGAGCTGGCCCTGAGCGGCATCAAATTTCCATTGGCCATCGGGATTATCGATGACGTCATAGAAGTAGGGGAGCCCTTGTTCCTTTGCGAATTCTCTCAAAATGTCCACATTGCGGTTGGACATGCTATCCGCAGTAAAAATGTAGTGGTCGGGGATGATCACAACTTTGTTGCGATCCCAAACCTTCGCTGAAGTTCCGAATTCTCTTTTGAAGACGCCGATTGTGCCCGGGCCGCAAACATCGTGTGTCATCAGTGTATCAACACTGACCCACACATTATCTCCGGGTTGCACATGGGATTTTCCCGAAGCGCGGGCTAGGACTTTTTCCGTGAGTGTCATAGGGGGAAAGAGGATGCCTTCTGTCCCTCCCTTCGGCAAGGAGAGGCTTGTGTTGAAATCACGTTATTTCAGGTTTCTTGCCCGTATTTCACGATTTGCTTTCAGCTCTCGTGGTTCCCCGTGGCAGCTACACCTGTTTACGGTGGTTTTTCGGGGAGGTTTCGCCAGTTCCTTAGTTTTCTCAGTTCTGCTACCGTAAGGCTGCCCATGCCGGTTTTAGAAATCTTTTCAAGAATAGGATCTAATTCCAGCCGTACGAAGTCGGACCAAGTCTTCTGCTTTGTGTCCTCCCATAAACGTGCGTTGTAAGGGATGCCCACGTCCATCGGAACTCCGTCGATCGCCATCGGCTTTCGGCGTGTTCCGCCGTATCCCATCCAGGATGTGAGCTGGCCTCCCAGAAGAGCGGCTGTTGCCAATGCCAAGGGTCCCATTTCGGCTGCCCAGCCGGTACTCCAGAGCGCAAGGGCACCGTAAATTGCTATCCAATAGATGTGGCGCGCTCGGACTCTGTTGCTGTCCCATCCGAGTGTGGCCCCCACGGGCCAGTCCGGAATCAATGTTCCGTAGGCACCCAATAGCGCGAATATCAGTGGGCCGGATCCTTCGATCGAAGTTGCTGGGGACCACTCGAGCCGGGCGCTGATACATTGAACGGTTCCAGCTCCAATCGCGCTTAACAGTAAGAGGCATGCCACGCGAAGACTTCCAAGAACCGGTTCTACAGTACGGCCCAGTATATAGAGTACGAACCCTCCAAGTGCTCCGGTACCTGCGCTGCAGTGATACAATGGGGAGATACACAGGTGCCACCATTCTCCGCTTTCTGTGGTTTCCTTAGTCAATGGATCAGGAACGAGCCACTCGGTGATACGATCCCTTAAGCCTGTCAGCTCCCCCAAGCCCACGGTGTGTGTGATCCACGCTGTGCTGTTTGCTGGGGTGTCGCATTTTGACCACCACATTCCCCACAACCATTGCGCTAGCCCAAGCACCAAAATCAGTGCGCTCAAAATGCTTGTCACTGGTGCCATCCTTGCCCGGTCGATTTCCCGTTTGATCTTTCGCATGCTGCCCCCCCAACAACGTTACGGCCCTGAATGCGCAGAAAGCGGAAAAAAAATCAGCGACACGTGGTTTCTTGTGCGAGTTGTTCGGATGCCCGTCCGTCTCCACAGCATAGAAGTTCCTATATGTCACCTATCCCTAATAGGGTGGATATATCCTTTAATAATGTGAGGTTTTGGCGGAGGTGAGAGGCGGTATCTATGTATACCGATTCCGCAAATACATCAGTTGATTTGGATGGGGTAACCCGTCTGTATTTGATTTTATCGGCGTTATTGCTGCATTGATGTGGTAGTGTCACTTGATAGATGCGCTACCTGATTTGTTCTATTGCGCGTAACTGGATTGATAATGCGTCGTCCAGGTTGATTGTCCGCCTTTCGTTTTTAGGCATATTTGTTTTTGGCCTCAGAGAAAGATTGTTGACGACGGTTCTTGTTTCATTACGGTACGCCGACCGAATTTTCTCTTTTTCTTAAAAATATATGCCAACACTAGATACAAAAGCCCACGTAGCTGCTCTGAATACTGCTGCCGTTGTTGCTCTTACAGTGCCAGAGATCGCTAATATGACGACTGCTGGAGCTACCGGATTTTCAGCTCCTCAGCTTAAGGTCCTCAGCGCAACTCAGGTTGCTGCAATTCCAACTAATGCAGCTCATGTGCTTACAGCAGTGCAGGTTAATGCGCTTTCGACTGCTGGTGTGAAGGGCTTTACTGCTGCCCAAATCGGCGCAATTACGACAACCGCTCTTGTCGGATTCAGCACGGCTCAATTCGCTGCTTTCACGCCTGCTTCGGTTGCTGGACTTACGGATGACCAATTGGCGGTTCTAACAACCGCTCAGTTTGCCGCTCTTACGACATCCGAAGTTGCGTCTCTGACCAAGGGGCAAGTGGATTCTCTTTCCACGAAGGTGATTTCGATTCTGACGCCCGCTCAGATCGGTGCATTGAGCGCGGACGGTATTTCTGGGTTGACTGTTGCGGCGGTGCAGAAGCTTTCCGCAGCTCAGATTGCGGCATTGGGTGCGACTGCTGTTGCGGCTCTTTCCGCTGATCAATTCGCGGCTCTTTCCGGCGCCCAGATCGCAGCGCTCAGCCCTACAGCTGTGGGTGCATTGACTGCGAATCAGGTAGCTGGATTGTCCACTTCCTTGCTCGCTTCGTTGAGCACGACCTTTATTTCGGGATTAAGCAATGTGGGCGCTGCGGCTTTATCCGCAGATCAGGTTGCTGCTCTTAGCGCAACACAGGTTGCCAGCTTGACCTCCATCGCTTTGGGCGCCTTGACGGCAGACCAGGTGGCGGCGTTGCAAGTTGCTGCTGTTAAGAAGCTTTCTGGTCCGCAGATCGCTACTCTTTCCTTGGATGGAGTGAGCGGGTTGGCTGTTAAGTATCTGAACACAATTCAGTTGAATGCGCTGACCTCCAGTGAGGTTCAGGCTTTGACGGCTGATCAGATCTCAACAATGAGCGGAACGCAGTTCCGTGGAATCAGCACAGCGGAACTCAGTTACTTGACCGGAGACCAAGTCTCTGCGATCTCGATTTCCGCGCTGAAAGTTTTGTCGACTAAGCAGATCGCGGCTCTAACGGATGCTGCTGTTGCAGGGTTGACGGCGGCGCAGTTCAAGGCGCTTCCAAAGCAGTCCTTGCAGGCAATTACTTCGACCGCGTTGGTTGGTTTAACTGCAGATCAGATTGCAGGTTTCAGTGCAACTGTTGTTAAGAATCTGGCTTCCAGTCAGTTGGCTTCCTTTAACGCTGATCAGGTTTCGGGTCTGACCATTTCTGGTGTTCGTTCCTTGAGCGGAACACAGTTGGCGAGTTTGACTTCTGATGGAGTTAGCGGTCTTTCGAAGACTCAGTTGAATGTGCTGAGTGTTTCTCAGGTTGGTTCAGTTAGTGCGGCGGCTGTGGCTGGTTTGACTCCAGAGCAGATCTCCGGAATCAACGTGAATGTTACGAAGGCGCTCACAACTAAGCAGGTTGCGGCTCTTTCCGCTGACGCAGTGGCGGGTTTCACTACTGTTCAGTTGAAGGCTTCCTTGTCCTCTTCACAGGTTGCGGCGATCAGCTCCGCTGGTGTAGCGGCTTTGGGTGCGGATCAGATTGCATCGCTTCCGCTCTCTTCGGTTCGTGGACTCACAACTACGCAGGTTTCTGCGTTGAGCCAGGATGGGATTGGTGGATTAACGCTTAATCAAGTTTCAGCGCTTTCCACGACGCAGGTAGGCTCGATCAATGCAGCTGTTGTTATTTCTCTCTCCACGTCCCAGTTGGCGGCGTTGAGCGGTGATCAGGTTGGAGCGTTGTCCACGTCGGTTATCGCCGCATTGGCGGATGACCAAGTCGCGGGGATTGATGCAGCTGACGTAACCTCGTTAACTCCGCTTCAGCTCGCCGCTCTGACGGTGAGTGGATTGGATGGCTTCACAACCGCCCAGACCAAGAACCTCAGCTCCATTCAGGTTGCTGGATTTACAACCGCGCAATTGAATTCCTTGGATGGAAGTCAGATCGCTGCAATCAAGGCAGGTTCTTTGACCTCCTTGAGCAGCGCGCAGCTTGGATCGATCGATGCAACTGCAGTGTCGAGCTTAACAACCGCGCAATTGTCCGGATTGTCATCTGCTCAAATCTCCGGGTTTGATTCTGCGGATCTCAAATCGTTGACCTCGACTCAGGTTTCCTCGTTGTCCGTAACTGCGGTTGCTGGATTGACCAGTAACCAAATCGCGCAGTTCAGCACAACGGCGATTACCGGATTGACGACCGCTCAGGTTGCAACCTTCAGCACTGTCCAGTCCCAAGGGTTGGTTGGTGCTAACAATGGTGTGTTGACGGCGTCCCAGCTCGCATCCCTGAGTGATGCAGCGTTGTCCCTGTTGACGACAACGCAGATCGCTGCATTCGGATCGGATAGTATCTCCGGATTCAGGACCTCTGTTTTGGCGGCATTTAGCTCAGCGCAGATCGGGGCAATTAGCACGGTTGGGGTGGTTGGTTTGTCCACCGCTCAGGCAGTTGTTTTGAGTTCTGCTCAGGTCTCTGGCCTGGCAAGTTCCGTGATGACGGCCTTGAGTTCCAATCAGGCAGCGTCCTTCACCACCTCGGCAGTTGCAGGATTCTCTGGAAGCCAGCTCGGTGCGTTGAGCACAACTGGAGTCAAGGGTCTTACAACAAGTCAGGTTAGCGTACTAGGTACCGCTCAAGTGCAGGGATTCAGCGCTGCGGATGTCGCGGTTCTTTCGTCGAATCAGGTGACAAGTCTGACTACCGCTGCAACTGCTGCATTGTTGACGTCCCAGATTAGTGCATTGAACACCGCAGCTGCAGCTGGATTGACTTCCGCGCAGGTAACGGTGTTGGGATCGGCGCAAGTTGGCGCGTTCAACACGGCTGCAGTTGCCGCGTTGACCACTGTCCAGGTTGGATTGTTGACGACGGCGCAGGCAGCTGGCCTCGTTGCTTCTGAGATTGGAGCTCTTTCCAATACTCAAGTCGCTAACGTCGCTTCCTCTGTTGTTGCGATCTTGAGCTCCGCTCAACTTTCGGCGTTTAACACGGCTGGTGTGACAGCATTGAGAACGGACAGCATTGCTGCTCTCTCCACTGTACAGGTCAGCGGATTAACACAGACGGAATTCTCCGTGCTGAATAGCGCACAGGTAAGTGCGATTACCACGGCTGCGATTGCTCTGTTGAATACTGCGCAAGTAGCAGGGTTGTCTTCTGCTGGTGTTGCCGGACTGGCGTCTGCTTCCGTTACTGGATTCACGACCGTTCAGATCGGTGCACTCACGAGCGTGTCTGTCGGGGCGTTCTCGTCCACGCAGGTTGCTGCGTTGACCTCGGTGCAGGCTCCGAACCTCACGGTATCGGCTGTTGCGGCGATTTCGACTGACGCAATCGATGACCTCTCCAGCGTTGCGCTGTCTCTCTTGACCACCGCACAAGTTGCTTCGTTGACATCGGCTCAGCTCTCTTGGTCTTCGTTTGTTCAGGTGCAGGCATTAACCTCGACTCAGGTGGGGGCGTTGAGCACAAGCGGAATCGCTGGTGTGTACGGTGATGATAATAACATTATGACCGGGGTTGGTCTGTCCTTCTTGAGTTCCGCTGGGGTGCTTTCATGGAGCGATACGCAGATCGGCTCGCTGACGTCGGCGATGGTTTCGAACCTGTCAACCGATGGGTTGACCAGTGCTGAGATCAGAGCGTTCAGCACGGCACAGATCGCAGCATTTAATACTGCGGGTACATCCGGCTTGAGCTCCGACGAAATCGGAGTGTTGAGTTCCTCGCAGGTCGGTGCGTTGACAACACGTCAGATCGGTGTGTTGAGCAGCATGCAGGTAGGTTCGATCACCTCCGCTGCGATCGTCGGCTTGACGACGGTGCAGTTGGGCGCAATGAACTCCGCCGGTGTTAGCGCGATTTCCACTACGGCTGTTCAATCGTTTACCTCGATTCAGATTGGATCGTTCAGCACTGCAGGCATCACCGGTTTGAATACTGCGCAGGCAGCATTGTTGAGCACCGTCCAGATCGCAGGTCTAACGGCAGCTGAAGCCGGAGCACTGAACAGTGCTCAAGTCAACGTGCTCGCATCGACAACAGTACAGCAGCTTACAAGCGCACAATTGGGTGCATTGAATACGGCTGGTGTCACGGGCTTGAACACAGTTCAGGTGGGCGTTTTGACCAGCGCTCAGGCTGTTGGATTTGGAACGTCAGCGGTGGGAGCCTTGGCAAGTGCACAAGTTGGCGTTCTCAATACGACTGTGGCCGCTTCGTTATCCACGACTCAGATCGGAGCACTTAATAGCGCTGCGGTTGCGGGTCTCACGACCGCTGAAGTGAGTGTGCTATCGTCTGCTCAAGTCGGAGCGTTCTCAACTCGCGCTGCCGCGGCATTGAGCACGAGCACGATCAACACAATCAGCACTGCACAGATTGCAGGTCTGACCACGGCTCAGGCTGCGGTACTAACAGACGTTCAAGTGGACGCTCTGACCACAAGCACGGCAGTGTCTCTGAACGTTTCTCAACTGGGTGCGTTGACCTCACTTGGTGTATCCGGATTGTACAGCGTCGAAGTGACCTTGTTCTCCAGTGCACAGATCGGTGCGTTCAGCACGGCTGGTATTGTTGGCCTCGAAACTGAGAGCGTTGCGATTATCTCGACTGCGCAAATCGCTGGTTTGACCGTCTCTGAAGCTGGTGCGCTTACAAGCGTTCAGTCAGCGGCGTTCGCGACCGGAACAATTGCAGCATTTACCAGTGCTCAGCTCGGTGGCTTAAGCACCGCAGGTATCACTGGCCTCACTACAAATGAGATTGCTGTCATCAGCTCCGCTCAAGTGGTTGGCTTCGATACCGCCGACATCAGCACGCTCAACAGCGCGCAGGTAAACTCCTTGGTCACACGATCGGTTGCTGCTCTCACAACGACCCAGGTCGGGGTGTTGAACACATCCGCTGCTTCGAACTTGCTCACAACGCAGGTCGCGGTTCTCGGATCGGCTCAGATCGGTGCACTTAGCACAGCGGCTGTTGCTTCACTCACAACGGTGCAAGCAGCGGTGTTGGTCTCCAGTCAGACGGTTGGATTGACTGCGGCTGAAGCGGCAGTGCTCACAAACGCTCAGGTGAACAACTTGGTGTCCTCTGTAGTTGGAGCGTTAACGACCGTTCAGGTCGCTGCGCTGACAACCGCTGGAGTCGCTGGAATCACGACACAGGGTATCGTTGCTATGAACTCTGCTCAGGTGAGTGTGTTGAACACCGCCCACGCTTCGATCTTGAGCACGGCTCAGGCGAGCGTCTTGAGTTCGGCTCAGGTAGCAGGTCTGACTAACGCTGATATCGCTGTTTTGGATAGCGTCGTTACGACACAGGTAAGCAACCTTACTACAGCTGCGGTGACTGGGTTCTCCGGTACACAGCTTGGTGCGTTGACGACCACGGGTGTTGCTGACCTCACCACATCTCAAGTTGGTGTCCTCGTGAACACGCAGGTCGCCGGCTTTGATACCGCTGACATCCGTACGTTGAATTCCGCACAGTTGAGTGCATTGACGACTTCCGGTGTGTTCGGATTAACCGCCGTTCAGGCTGCAGTGTTGACGACGACGCAGGTAGCGGTCTTCAGCGGAACGCAGATCTCAGGCTTCAATACGAACGCAGTAGCGATCCTGACTTCGACTCAGGTGGCTCAGTTGTCTGACACCAGTTCCTTGACTGATAGTCAGGTTGCAGTGCTCAGCAGCACACAGGTGACTGGTCTCTCGGCGAACATGATCGGTAATATGTTCGCGAAGATCGGATCGTTGACGACGACCGCGTTCAGCGCGCTGACAGCGACACAACTGGCTGGCCTCTCCAACCCGATCAACGTCACAGCTGCACAGGCTGCAACGTTGACCTCAGCACAGGTTACGGGCTTCACCTCGACCGTAGGTGGTCAGATGAGCAAGTTCCTCGCTGGAACGGTATCGGGCTTCACAACGGTTGCGATGTCCGGATTTAGTTCGGCTCAACTTGGCGCGTTGTCCACCGCGGGTGTCTCTGGTCTCACAACCAGTCAGATCTCGGTTGTTACTACGGCTCAAGTGGTCGGATTTGATTCCGCTGATGTTTCCACATTCAGCAGCGCTCAGATCGGTGCATTCACAACGGCGACGATTGCTGGATTGACGACTACACAGGCTGGCTTCATCACGACGGTGGGAGTACAGGGTCTGACAACGGGTCAAGTACAGGTGTTGACCTCGGCTCAGGTCGGATCGTTGGCACCGGCTGCGGTGTCGGGTCTCTCGACAGTACAGCTGACCACATTGACAACAGCTCAAGTAGCTGGTTTGACCTCTGCGGAAGTCGCCGCGTTCAGCAGCGCGCAAATCGGAGCACTCAGTGCAACGACAGTGGCTGCGTTGAACACAGTACAGCTCGGAGGTCTCTCCTCGGCTGGTGTGTCCGGTCTGAATACAGCGGATGTAGCGCTCCTGAGTTCGGCTCAGTTGGGAGCATTAAGCACGGCTGGAATCGTTGGACTGACCACGGTTAACCTCGCAACGATTACGACGGCGCAAGTTGTCGGATTCGATACTGCGGACGTGAGCACGTTCTCGAGCCGTCAAGTTGGCGCACTGACCACGGCAGCATTCACCTCGTTGACCAGTACACAGGCTGGTGTATTGAGCGCGACTGCGGCTCCTGGAATCACTACGGACGACTTGACAAACTTCTCTGGAACCAACGTTGCTGCGTTGAGTACAGCAGTGGTTAACGTGTTGAGCGCAGCGCAGGTCGCGTCCCTCACGGCGATTGCAAGCCTCACAACGGCGCAAGCCGGTGCGTTGAGCGGAACCGGAGCCAGCGGCTTAACTGTTGCGGAATTCGTACAGTTCAATACAGCGCAGGTGAATAACTTCACCACGGCTGCTGTTTCGAACCTGAGCGTACAAATCGCGCAGAACATCTCATCGAATCAACTCGGTGCTTTGACAACTGCAGCGGTGAGTGTGCTGAGCAACAGTCAGGTCTCGAACCTCACACCGAACCGTATCGTTGGATTCAACACTGCTCAGATCACGGCGCTCAGCGCTGCTGGTATCAGCGGTCTGGACAATCAGTTGGCTGGTAACCTCACGACGGTTCAGCTCGGGGTACTCACAACGGCGCAGGTACAGAACCTGTCCGCGCTGGCTGTATCCGGTCTGAATAGTACTGGTGTTGCATCACTTGCGACAGCAGCAGTTGGAGCATTCCAAGGCACGCAGATCTCCGGGTTGACCTCGGTTGGTGTGCTTGGACTCAGCACTGCTGAAGTTGCAGTGATCACTTCGGTGCAAGTCGCATCGTTCGCGACCCGTTCGGTTGCAGCGTTCACCACGGCTCAGGTAGCTGCGATCAGCACGGTTGCAAGTCTGGGGCTCACAGCATCACAGATCGGAGCACTCTCCAGTGCTCAGGCTGCAACGTTGAGCACGGCGGCGTCTACGGCTCTCACGAGTGCGCAGATCGCTGGCTTCTCGACTGCAGGCATCGTTGGTCTGTCCACGACCGTCCTCGACTACTACACATCGACTCAGTTCTTGGGACTCACGTCCACGAACGTTGCGGTGTTGACGACGGTTGAGGTCAGTAACTTCGGAACCGATCAGGTGGGCGGATTAACAAGCGCAAGCATCGTTGGTCTGACATCGGCACAGGCGACCGCTCTCGCGAGCGACGTAGTGCAGTTCTTGACCACGGTACAGTTGGGAGTTCTCTCCTCGGTACCGCTCAGTGGATTGACAACCGCTCAGGTTGGATTGCTCGGATCCGCACAGGTTGCGAGCTTGAATACCGCTGGTGTTGCTGGATTGAGTGCGGCACAGGTGGGCGCGCTGACGACATCGAACATCGCTGGACTGACAACAGTTCAGTTGGGCGTGTTGTCTTCGGCCCAGGTTGCAGGCTTCGACACGGCTGACATCAGTACGTTGACAAGCACGCAGCTGCGTTGGTTGAGCACCGCTGGGATCGTTGGTTTGACCACGACTCAGATGGGGTACTTGACCTCGGTACAGTCCTCCGGGTTCGATACGGCTGACGTAAGCGTCTTCAGTGCGGCACAAGCTGGTGCGTTGAGCACAGCAGGTGTGACCGGATTGAGCAGCGTTCAGGTGTCTGTGTTGACCTCGACAGCAGTGTCGGGCTTCGATACCTCCGACATCAGCGTACTGTCTGCGACGCAGGTCAGTGGCTTGAGTGTCACCGGAGTCAGTGGAATCACCACGGCACAGACGGTGGTGTTGAGCACAGCGGCTGTTGCGATTCTGTCCACAACACAGATCGCGGCATTGAGTGCTGCAGACGTGACGGTGTTGACCACAACGCAGTTCGGAGTGATCAGCACGACGCAGTTCGGTGCATTGACGACTGTGCAGGATCAGGCGATCACCAGTTCCCAGATCGCGTCGTTGACAACCACCACGGTGACGAACCTGTCCACTGGATTCCTCACGGGTCTGGCAAGCAGCGGAATCAACGGATTCACAACGAGTCAGATGCAGGCGTTGACGAGTGCCGAGTTGGCGTCGTTCACCTCGTACCAGACTGGATCGTACTCCACGTTGGCGATCTCGGTGTTCACACCGACCCAATACTTCAGCCTCGCGACGACACAGACGAGCGGCTTGAGTGCAGCTCAGTTGACGTTGTTGAGCGGTATCTAATTCTTGGATTTAGGAGCCGGCTGTTGAAACGCAGCCGGCCCGATCTGAGGATGGCCGCTTGAGAGCGAGCGCTGATAAATCAGCAGAAAATTCAAAAAAGGGAGATGTCTTCGGGCATCTCCCTTTTGGCTTTTGGGAGGCGCAGAGGCTGTGCGAACCGGGGGGCCTCAACGCGAATATTTCAATTGCGGAGTCCTGTGACTTAACGATTAATATCAAACGCGATGCTTAAGAACTTGGTCCAAATTATCAACGGTTGTGGTGGCGCAGAGACAATCGAGGAGTGTGCATACCTTCCTATGCAAATGGGTGCTACAATCATCGTGGTGGATGCGATTTGGCCCCAATATCGGTATCCGAATGGAGATCCGAATTACGCGAAGTCTGCGGATTTGGTAAAACCGGATTATCGATTTGAGGATTTAAAATCGATTTGTGATCGGAACGGATGGCATTACCTGAAGATGGATGAGTTTGCCTTTAACGGGGCGCAGTATAACTACGCATTAGATTACATTGAGAGACAGGCAATCCCGTGTGAGTACATCTACTTTATTGATTCAGACGAGTGTTTGGATCCGGTCTATATGGATGTGTGGATATCTCACATTGAACAGTGCAAGGGTCATAATCTGTCCCAGTTGCGATTTAATAAAACGCTTGAGATTGTGCCAGGGTGGAAGGGGTTAGAGGTGGATGGGCGAGTGGGAGGTAGTTATGGGATTGTGTGGGGTGAGGCGCTGCGAGTGAAGCGCGAGGAGTTTTTTGATGGCAATTTCCATTTTAAATCGCCGGTTGCCTTTGGGGTGACTGAGGTGCCGTTATATCACCTTCACCATTTTAGGAAGAATGCAGCGCGCAGAATAAATGATGGTGTTTTTGATACCGGAGGGAAGGCTTACCGTATTGCCGATGCTCCAGATATGCCAAATACTGACTACGTCTTAAGGCTTAAAGGTAAATACGGGGATGGCTTTCAAGTTGATTCTCAAAGTGTCGGTAGTTATATGGGGACTGTGATTTTTGATGCGAATAAATGAGGTTTTGGTTGATTGAATTTTGATTATGAAACGTACTTATGTGAGCGATATGCTCGGTTGTGATGGGACGGCAGATGTATTTTGTAATTACTTAAAGGGTAATAGGCATCTGTTTCTGAAGATTCCTGAGTTTAGATCTCATTTGTCAAAGGTTCAGTATGATAATAAGGTGAAGTCGGGTGCCTTTAGTGTGGTTGATAGCCCGGATGGTATAAATAATGGGTTGAAGCATAACATGGAGTCGCTTGCGGCTATGCCGGGGTTTGATAGGGGTTCAATTCTCGTGGAATCCTTGTTGAGTTTGTATAAAGGAGCGATCGATCCCTCTGCTAAGTTTTTGTGTATTGGCCCTAGGAATGAGGCTGAATTATATAGTGTCTTCTCGCATGGGGTAGATCCTGCAAATGTTTACGCTGTAGATCTAATTGGATCGGAGCCGTTTGTGGCGTCGGGCGATATGCATAACTTGCCGTTCGATGCTGGCACGTTTGATTACATATTTGTTGGGTGGGTCCTAGCGTACTCCAATAATATACCAAAGGCCATTTCTGAGATGGTCCGCGTTGCTAAAGACGGCGCATTTGTTGTTATAGGCGCGGATTTCAATGAGTTTGAGTATTATGAATCGCATTTGGCTTTGCAGGGTGCAAATGCGTCAGGATTAGCAAATTCTCGAAAAGGGACGACGTCGTGTGCAAACGACATCTTTGAGATGTTCTCGGGATATTTAGGGGAGAAGGTTTTGGCAAGAAACCCCACTGCCCCTTATGATGCGGACACCCGTCGGATCATTGCCGGATTGCGTCTTGATAAAAAGAATATGGGATTAGTTTCATCCCAGCTATCGGTGGAGAAAAAGGCGATTGTGGATGCTTATAAGACTTTGCCTCAGCCGATGCTAGAGCATCCCGAGATCCAGTTGCGATTAAGTGAACATCTCGCATTCTTGGATCGTTATAAGGAAGTCGCTCCGCTCAATACGCAGGGGTATATTCTGATGCGGCGCCATCATTTTCAGGTGGGGCGTGCTTTGGATAAGCAGATTTCAAACGCATTAGGGAAAGTGTTCACGCCACAATTGGCATTAGGGGATACCAGGAGGTCGATGTTTGAAGAACATATTACCCCTACGATGTACTCGGAGGCTGTCGATGCAATGAGGTCGGTTGGTTACTGGCACGCGCCATTTAAATTGCCGAAGGCTATTGTTGACGAATTAACAAGTCTTTATAACGGACTCGGATTAAATGGTCCGGGTCGGAATGAGATATCAGAAGAGTTATTGTTTGCTAACAATTCGATCCGGGCGTTCTGGTTGGATCCGTTTTGGTTGAAGGTTGTGGAGCAGTATTTTGGCGTTATGCCTGTCCTGGATGCAATTACTGGTGCGAGATCTAACGCGGCGGATATTCCTGATTCGAAACAGGACCAAGATGCGCTCTTCTGGCACTGTGATAAGGATAGATTGAGTTTTGTGAAGGTGTTCGTTTATCTAAGTGAGGTGGGACCTCGTAATGGGCCTCACCAATATATTGCTAGTTCCGCCGATAACTATCAGGAGATGGGTGGCGGCGATCGTCGCTTTACCGAAGAAGAAGTTCGGGCGAAGTATCCGGCGGAGAACTTTAAAGAAGTGACGGCTGAGCCCGGCACTATTTTTATCGCTGATACCACGACGCTTCATAAGGGTACGGTTGTAAGAGAGGGATATCGGGACCTATTACAGACCCAATACTCCACATCTCTTTTCGGTTGTCCGCAGAAGCCGATGGCCTTTGATAAAATCAAAGAATTCGGACTGCTGGAGTTTGCCAAAAAATTCCCGCGCTTGTTTACTCGGTTCCAAGCGTAATTGGGAAACGGGGGAGGCGCTTATCCGGCGCTTTTATCCGCGCCAACAAAAACGGGGAAGGTCGGCCTTATGGCGGACTCTTCCCCGTTGTTGTTTTTTGCTTTGGCTAATTCGGCGATATCACACGCTCTTACGCTCCGACTTCAGCGCGGGCGTCGGCTGCCAGTGCCGTTGACAAATAACGCTCTCCCGTCGAACACGCGATCGTCACGATCAGCTTGCCTTTGTTCTCAGCACGTTTTGCCACTTCCAACGCGGCGCACACGTTCGCGCCAGTCGAAATCCCAACCAGCAACCCTTCTTCCTTCGCCAAACGACGTGCCATCGCGAACGCGTCGTCGTTTGTCACTGTGATCACTTCGTCCACGATCTTGATGTGAAGGTTGTTCGGAACGAAACCGGCGCCAGTTCCCTGGATCTTGTGGGGGCCGGGTTTCACGGGTTCTCCAGCCATCGTTTGGGTGATAACGGGCGAATCCTTCGGTTCTACGGCAATCGCTTTGAACGAAGGTTTACGTGATTTGATGACTTCCGAGATCCCTGTGATGCTTCCACCGGTGCCAACCGCAGCGACGAGGATATCCACGGAGCCGTCGGTGTCGGCCCAGATTTCTTCAGCGGTTGTTTTGGAGTGAATCGCTGGATTTGCTGGGTTGTTGAACTGTTGCGGGATCCAAGCGTTTGGAGTTTCCGTCGCGAGTTGCTCAGCGCGGGCGATGGCGCCTTTCATGCCTTCTGCTCCGGGCGTCAAAACTAGCTTTGCTCCGAGCATTGCGAGAAGAGTGCGGCGTTCGAGCGACATCGTTTCTGGCATCGTTAGGATCAACTTGTACCCCTTCGACGCACATACAAACGCAAGTGCGATCCCTGTGTTGCCGCTGGTGGGCTCAATAATGACTGTGTCCTTGTTGATTTTGCCTTCGAGTTCAGCGGCCTCGATCATGGCCATACCGATACGATCCTTCACGCTGCCGAGCGGGTTGAAGTATTCGCATTTGATCGCGATAGTGGCCTCGAGGCCTTCCGCGACACGATTCAGTTTTACCAACGGCGTGCGACCGATGGTTTCGACGATGTTATTGTAGATTTTGCCCATAAAATAGATCGGGAGGTGAAGCCCGTTTCTAGCGGGGCCTCGCCATTGCCGCAAGCGGGGCGATGTGGTTTTATGCGCCCGACTGCTCTCTATTCGTAACGGAGCGCGTCGATCGGATCGAGGGCTGCTGCTTTCCTTGCGGGATACAGTCCAAAAAACACACCGACCGCCGCACTAAACAGAAACGCGACAATGATCGCATCGGGGGAAGTGAGGGTCGGCCATCCCGCAAAACGAGAGAGTAGCGACGACGTACCAAGGCCGATCAAAATCCCGATAATGCCACCCAACGAGCTGAGTGTTACCGATTCGATCAAGAACTGGCTCATGATGTCGACGCCATGGGCACCGATCGCGATACGGATCCCAATCTCGCGGGTTCTCTCGGTGACGCTCACCAGCATGATATTCATGATGCCGATGCCCCCGACGACTAGGGAAACGCTGGCAATGGCGCCGAGGAGCATTCGGAGCACTTTGGAAGTCGCGGTGGCCATCTCGGCGATCTCTTGTTGGCTGCGAACCATGAAATCATTTTCGCGATCCTGGCCGATACGGTGGCGTTGTCGTAACAGGTCTGTGATTCCCTGAACCACAGCGTTGGTGCGGTCTTCACCGGAGCACTGGACGCTGATCATCCGAAGTAGGGTGGAACCAATGAGTCGTTTTTGGGCAGTTGTGTAAGGGACAACCACGACGTCGTCCTGGTCACTGCCCATGACGGAGGTACCTTTAGCTTTGAGAAGTCCGACGACTTGAAACGGCACGTTTTTGACTCGGATGATTTGGCCAATGGGCTCCTCTTCACCGAAGAGTTGTTTGGCGACGGTTTGACCGATTACCGCTACCTTGGCTGCCGCTCGGAGATCTTGTTCGTTGAAGCTCGCTCCCGAGACGAGTGTCCATTGTCGGATCTCGAAGTAATCGGGTGATTCACCGCTAATGCTGGTGCTCCAGTTTTGGTTTCCGTAGCCGACTTGCGCATTGGTCCGGCAGCCGGGGCTAACTGCAACGACATCGGCGACCTCGGCTTCAATGGCTTTGGCGTCTTCGAGTTTGAGGGTGCCTGCCCCGCCGGAGCCTGAATGAACGCCTCCGGAAGACACACTGCCCGGGAAGACGAGAATCATGTTCTGGCCTAACGTCGCAATCTGGGCTTCGACTTGCGCTTTTGCCCCGTTGCCAATACCGACCATTGCAACGACCGCGCCAACGCCGATCACGATGCCGAGCATCGTGAGGATGGACCGCAGTTTGTTGCGTTGAAGGGCGCGCAGCGCCAGGCGGAATGTCGCGAAAAGTGTCATGGCTACGCGGCCGGTGGCTCGGGCAGAGCGGGTAAATGTTCGCGTTCGTGTTTGGCGTTTAGACGGTCGGCAACGAGTTCGTCACTACGAACGAGGCCGTCGCGCATCACGATTTGGCGTTTGTTAAAGCGGGCGATATCGACCTCGTGAGTCACCATGGCGATGGTGATTCCGGAGTCGTTGAGGTTTTGGAACACCTCCATGATCTCGATGGAAGTGCGGCTGTCCAAATTCCCGGTCGGTTCATCTGCTAGGATTAAAGCCGGTCGGTTGACCAGGGCGCGGGCAATGGCGACGCGTTGTTGTTGTCCGCCGGAGAGCTGGTTTGGATGATGGTCGTATCTGTTTGCGAGACCAACCATCTCGAGCGCTTCCATAGAGCGCTTACGCATCTCTTTGGGCGGAATGGGATCCCTTGCGTACATCATCGGGAGCTCGACGTTTTCGACAGCGGAGGTTCGCGTGAGGAGGTTGAATCCTTGGAAAACGAATCCGATTTTTTGGTTCCGGATATCTGCGCGCTGATCTCGATCGAGAGTGGAAACGTCGACGCCATCGAGAAGGTAGGTGCCTTTGGTGGGGCGATCGAGGCAACCGAGGATGTTCATCATCGTTGATTTGCCGGAGCCGCTGGAACCCATGATGGCGACGAATTCGCCGCGTGCGACAGTCAGGGAAACGCCACGAACGGCGTGTACCTGGACGTCTCCGGACGAGTACGTTTTCCAAACATCTTCCAGTTGGAGGACGGGAGTCATCGAGGAGATCAGGTTTAGCGGCCGCGGGGACGCATCGGAGAACCGCCTAGCGGGTTGGCTGCGGGAGAGGCTGCGGCAGCCGGGGCGGGCGGGTTTTTGAGTGAGGTGACGACAACATCACCCTCGTTGATTCCTTCCAGAACCTCGGTTGTGAGGTTGTCGGTGATGCCCAGTTTTAATGTGACTGGCTCTGGAATTTCGGAGCCGGGGCGGAGGATGTGAACTTTGCGGTCGGGTCGGGCATTACGTGCCGATTTGGAGCCGCCTTTCGGCTTTTGTGGGGCTTCACCTGGTGCAGCTGTGGGAGCGGGTTCTTTAGGTTGGGTTGCGGCGACGAGAGATTCCGGTGGGCGGAAACGGAGAGCGGCATTGGGAATTCGGACCACGCCTTTTCGTTGAGCAACGGTGATGGAGACGTTGGCGGTCATGCCGGGTTTGAGTTTAAGATCGGGGTTGGCGACCTCGACTATGACATCGTACGTGACGACGCTTTGGACTGTGACCGGGGAGTTGCGGATTTGTTGCACTTTACCGGTGAATGCAGTGTAGGGGAAGGCATCGACGGTGAACTCGACGGACTGGCCTTCTGCAACAGTGCCGACGTCTGCTTCGGAGACGGAGGCGCTGATTTGCATTTTGGTCATGTCGTTGGCGATGCTGAAGAGGATCGGAGCGCTGAGGGAGGCTGCGACAGTTTGGCCGACGTCGACGTTGCGGGAAATGACGAGGCCGCTGATGGGGGAATAGATGGTGCAGCGAGAGAGGTCGACCATTGCGCGTTGGAGCGAGCCTTGTTTGATTTGAACGGTGGCTTCGGCCTGATGGAGATTAGCGTGGGCGGTATCGAGTTCGGCTTGGGGGGCGGCATTTTGCCGGACGAGATCTTGTTTACGTTTGGCGGTTAACTCGGCGAGTTCGAGAGAAGCTTTGGCGCTGGCGAGTTCTCCTTCAGCTTGAAGGACAATGGCCTGATAGGTAGCGGGATCGAGTTTCGCGAGGATATCGCCTTCTTTGACAGCTGAATTGAAGTCGGCGTTGAGCTCGGCGATGGTGCCGGAGATTTGGCAGCCCACGGTGACGTTTAGGTACGGTTTGAGTGTGCCCGTGGAAGTGACGATCTGGGTGATGTCTCCTTTTTGAATCGTGGCGGTGACGTATTCCGGAGCCTCCGGTTTGTTGTGTTGAACGTACCACCAGGTGCCGCCGCCTGCGGCGAGGATCAGAAACAGAAGGAGCTTTTTCATCACTTAACGGAGGCTTGTTTGACGCGGGTTTCCTGAAAGGTACCGGTGACTTCTTCGAGAGAACGTAGAGCGACTTGATAGTCGAGAGTCAGACCGGCGAGGTCGGCACGTGCGGAGTTGAGGTCTTTGAGAGCGGAGAGTACATCGACGCTTTTTGCGATGCCGGCGCTGTATTGGTTTTGGATGTCGGTGTAGCCTTGTTCGGCTGCCTGGAGCTGGACTTGGGTCGCACGCAGGGAGCTGTCGAGGGCGCGCACCGCCAGCCAAGCTTGTTTGACCTGTGCTTCGATTGTTTTGGAGAGGCGCTCCTTTTCGAGGACAGATTGGTCGATGTTGTAACGCGAGGTGGCGAGATCGATTTCGCGTTGGCCTCCGGTGAAGAAAGGGATTTGCACGGAGATAGCAGCGGACCAGGCTTCTGTTTTTCCGGCGCCTGTGCCTGAAGAGCGGGCAAACGATCTGTCTGCTGATGCGACTACTTTCGGGCCGTATTGAGCGATGATTTCCTTGCGTCGTTCCTCGGACTCTTGGATGGCGAGTGCGCGTTCCATGAGGTCTTCGCGTTTTTGCCAGGCGGTCTGGAGCAGATCATCGAAGGCCTGTTTGTTGTGGTTATAGGCGGGTGGTTCGACGAGGTGCAGCGGAGCGTCGGGTGAGAGGTTGAGGATATTGCGGAGGGTATTACGACTGAGTTCGAGCGTGTTTTCCGAGGCGATGAGACTGCGTCTTGCGGTTTCGACGCTGACTTGAGCTCTCAACACGTCGCTGCGGGTGACTTCGCCGACGTCAGCGCGTTTTTGGGCGAGCTGTTCCTGTTGGCTGGCGAGTTCGAGGGACTGGCGGTTCACCTCCAGGAGGCGCTCCTGTTTTAGGACTTCGTAATAAGCGTCCGCTACGCCGAAGAGGGTTTCTCGGATGGTGTAGCTGCGAGCGTAGCGGGACGACTGCGCTTCGATCTTGCCCCGTCGGCGAGCTGGAAAAGCGGAAAAATCGATGAGGGGTTGATCGAGGGAAAGACTGGCGCCGGAGTTGCCTTTGCGAGAGTCCCGAAATGGGGCATCGACTGGGGAAATTTTGGTTTCAGAGCGGTCGTAGGAGTACGAACCGTTGAGGCGTGGAGTGAGTTTGGTGAGAGCGCTGAGAGGAAGGAGGTCGGCTTTGCGGACTTCTAGGAAAGCTTTGCGGATGCTTTGGTCCGACGAAAGCGTGAGATCGTAGGCTTGTTCCAGCGTGATCGGGCCGGAGACGGGTTTGGGATTCGTCGATTTGGGAGACGCAGCGTTAGCCGTGAAGCAGACGATCGAGACCAGCAGAGATGGAACTGAAATGCGCATACGGGGGGAGGAGAGATTAGCGGGGGGCCCAGAATAATGAGCTGTTTGGATCCGCCCCGGAAAGGAGGAATGCCAATAGATCCAGAAGCTGTTCCTGGGAGAGAAAGTCGGTGAGAGCTCTGTCGTTTTTGAGGTGAGCAGGGGAAGAGAGGATGGGATTCAGGAGTTCTTCCGGGGTGTAAAAACGGGCGGGTTTGGTTAAATCCGGGGCAGAGCCTTTTCCAAACGAGGCAAAGTGGTGGCAGTCAGCGCATTTCGTGGAATGAAAAAGGGCTTTTCCTGCCGCGAAAGAACGGTGGCCTTCGAGTCCGACGGAAAGGACACCTCCGAATTCCTCGAGGGTCCAGCGGTGGGGGAGATTAGAGGGCGGAGTTGCGGGTGCCTGTTCCTGAAGGAAAGGCAGAAGAAAGAAGAAAAGAAGGCTCTTGGGGGACGGAGCGAACATCAGGGGGGTGTAAAGTTGACCCACTCCAGACACAGAAATTAGGAAAAGATCGCCTAATATGGGCGGTTTTCTCTTCAAATTTGTGAGTTAGCGGCTCTTTTTTTCTTCGGGAGGTGCCGGGCGGTCTTTGTAGAAGAGAACCCCGCTGCGCCGCAGATTCGAGATTAGGGAGCGCAGGTTTTCGGCGGTTTCTTTGTCGCTAGTTAATACCCCCAAGGGGCCGTGGCCGTCGGCCGCATTTTTGGCGACTTTTTTGAAGTCTTTCCCTACCGCATCGAAGGTTTTGAAAGCACCATCGGCAGTGGTGAGGGCTGTGTCCGCTTTGGCGACCACCTGATCAATGGACAGCGAGGTCTTTTTAAACGCCTCGGAGCTCTCCTTCAGATTCGTGAAGGTTTGAGCGAGGTTTTTGATATTCGCTTCGTTCAGGATGTATTTGTTGAGGTTCGACGTGGTGTTTTGAATGTCCTTAAGGCTCTCGGTGAGCTGTTCCAGTACGATACTTCCACGTGCCGTAAGGTCGTCTAAGCCACTGGATCGCGTACCTTTGATGATTTCCCCTGGTTGCCAGAAATCGTCCGGACCGGTGGGGTCCATTGGGATGACGTCGATAAACTTGTCCCCCAAAAGATTGGAGCTTCCCACCATGAACTTGCTGCCCTTGGGGATTCGAGTGGTGCCCTGAATTTTGAGATGAAGCGCGACTTCGTATTTATCTCCAACGAGTTGAGGGTTATTGGTTAAGAAGCCAATTTTGGCACCCGACAGGAGCACGTCGGCGCCGGTGGCCAATCCATTAGCGTTTTGGAAAAGGACGGTGAGGTCGTAGGGGGAATCGAGTCCTTGGCCGAGTCTGCCGAAAGTGACTACGAGTACGCCCAAGATGCTTAGGCCTATAAAAAGGAAGAGTCCTACGAGGATTTCGGTGCGGCTTTTACGTTCAGTGCCCATAGGTCAGTCAGTTTCTCCGGAGATTCCTTCGATAAAATTACGGAGGATAGGGTCGGTGCTTTTGTGGAGGTCCTCGGGGGAACCATCGAAGTAGATTTTGCCTTCATGCAGGAAGGCGATGCGGTCTGCCGTGTGAAAAGCGGTTTTCATGTCGTGTGTGACTACAACCGAGGTGGCTTGCAGCCTTCTTTGGAGACGGCGGATGAGGTGGTTAATCGAATCCGTGGCAATGGGATCGAGCCCGGTGGTGGGTTCGTCGTATAGAATACAAGCGGGGCGGGCGGCGATGGTTCTGGCGAGGCCGACACGTTTACGCATTCCACCGGAGAGGTTCTCGGGCATTTTTTCTTCTTCGCCGGAAAGATCCACCATTTCGAGCGCTTCGGCGACGCGGGCGGTGATGGTTTCGGGGTCTGTAATGCCTGATTCTCGCAGGGGGAAGGCGATGTTTTCTCCGACAGTCATGGAGTCGAATAGCGCACCGCTTTGGAAAAGGATCCCCACTTTTTTACGAATCGGTCCCAGCTCGCGTTCTTTAAGTCGGGCGATGTCTTCGCCGTCGACAAGGATCTGGCCGGCGTCGGCTTTGAATAATCCGACGAGGTGTTTGAGAAGTACACTTTTGCCGGAGCCTGAGCGTCCCAAAATGACGTGCGTTTGGCCTCTCTGGATGGAGAGGTTCACGCCGCAAAGGACTTCCTGAGAGCCCAGAGTTTTGTGAAGATTCAGTACGGAGATCATGTCTCAGTAAGTTCCGGCTGGGAAAATAATGTTGAGTGCGAAGGAGAGGAAGAAGTTAACGATCAGGATCATCAGCGATGCGTTTACGACGGCCTCAGTCGGGGCGCGGCCGACGCCGACGGCTCCTTGGGAGGCTTTAAATCCTTCACGACAAGCGATGAATCCGATAAGCGCTGCGAAAACCGTGCCCTTGATGAGCGCCATCTTAATGTCGCGACCCATCGTGAATTTTAACATGTTGGTCATGTAATAGGCCGAGGACACACCCAGGACTCGCGTGGCGACCAGATAACCGGCGCCGATACCGAGACCGATACATTCAGCTGCCAGAAGGGGGCCTGAAAGGATGAGCGCCATGACTCTGGGAACGACGAGATAGTCGATTGGATGTACGCCGAGGGCTCGGAGGGCTTCGATTTGTTCGGTGACTTTCATCGTGCCGATTTCGGCTGCGATGGCGGCTCCGACGCGACCGGAGAGCATGAGGGCGGTAAGAACAGGGCCGAGTTCGCGAAACAGCGAAACGGCGACCACGGCGCCAACGGCGGAATCCATGCCGAGGCGATGGAACTGAAAGTAGGTTTGGGCGGAAAAAACAGCGCCGGTAAATGCACCTGTGACGAGGACGACGAGTTGGGAACGGAATCCGACCTCGGCGACTTGACGAAGGAAGAGTCGCCAGCGGATCGGAGCGCAGCGTATGGAATGGAAGGTGTCCTTAACCAGAATGGCTAACTCGCCCAGGTATTTAAGGAAATACAGGGCGCCGGATCCAGCGGAGGATAGGATTCGGATTTGCACGGTAAAAAGGATTCGAACAGGTAGAGTACGGGAGGAACAAAAAAGGGGCTAGGCAGTTTGCACTGCGAAGCCCCTTTTCGTCTGATTGTAACAGGCGAGCCGTCTATTCGGCGACGACAGGGGCTTCCAGACGAGGAAAGAGAGGAGTTGGGGTGCCGAGGATGTGGCCATCGGGTAAACCTCCCCATTTAGCGTCTTCGAGTCGCAGGGCATGTGGCCAGTTGAGTTGTTCGAAGATTGCTTTGGCGGCGTCCGGTAACACTGGGGTGAGCAAAATGGCAATGATGCGGATCGATTCGGCGAGGTGATAGAGCACCGCATCCAGGAGTTCGCTTTGAGCTGGGTCTTTGGCGAGTTTCCAGGGCGCGGATGCCTCGATGAGCTGGTTACAAGCGCGAGCGAAGCCGACGAGAGCGCGGAGTGCCGCATCGACCTGGTATTGTTCCATGGCCTGGATGTAAGCTGTAATCGCTGCAGGAGCCTCTTGGGTAGCAAGGGCTTGGAGTCCGGCGTCGACGACGGCGGGGCAACGTAGCGTGCTGTTGCGATAACGTAGGGACATGTTGAGAGTCCGATTCAGGAGATTGCCTACGTTGTTTGCGAGTTCGTCGTTAAAGCGCATGCGGAGACGTTCTTCGGAAAAATCAGCGTCTTTACCCGTAACGATATCGGCCATCAGATAATAGCGGAGTGCGCCGGGGCCATAACGTTCGGAGAGAATTACGGGGTCGACGGCGTTCCCGAGGCTCTTGCTCATTTTGGCGCCGGCGATATTCCACCAGCCGTGAACGAGAAGCGGAGGGATCTGGTCATCGGAGAAACCCAGGGCGTGGAGCATGATAGGCCAATAAACGCCATGTGCAGGGATTAGAATATCCTTACCGATAACGTGAGCTCGAGCAGGCCAGAGGCGGTTGAAGTCGGGAAGGTTGGAGCCGGATTCTGCAAGATAGCCGGCAAAAGAGACGTAGTTGATCAGGGCGTCGAACCAAACGTAAGTGACGTATTGCGGGTCGAATGGGAGTTCGATGCCCCATTCGAGGCGGGATTTTGGGCGGGAAATACAGAGGTCACCGGAGAGACGTTCGACTGCGTTACGGAGTTCTGGGCGGCGGAAGGCGGGAACAACGAAGTGCTCGTGGGAATCGATGAAGTTGAGAAGCCAGTCGCGGTGTTTGGAGAGGCGGAAGTACCAGTTTTCCTCTTCGATTTCAACGACTTGCCCCCACTCTGGGCCGAACTCGCCGGTTTCGTTGCGTTCTTTGTCGGTGAGGAATTGTTCCTGACGGACACTGTAAAAGCCGCGATGCGCTTGTTTGTAGAGCTGGCCTTCGTCGTGGAGGCGGGTGAGGATTTTTCCAACAACGGCTTTATGAAGCGGGTCGGTGGTTGCGGCCCAGCCGTCGAAATCGACTCCTAGGGTTTTCCAGAGGGAGAGGAACTTGGCGGTGCAGCGGTCTGCGAATTCTTGGGGAGCAACGCCTTCTTTTTCAGCGGATTGTTGAACCTTTTGGCCGTGTTGGTCGACGCCAGTGAGAAAGAAAACGTCGTGGCCCCGGAGTTTTTCGAATCGGGTAAGAACGTCGGTGAGGACTTTTTCGTACGCGTGCCCGATGTGAGGGGCGGCGTTGGTGTAGTCGATGGCCGTGGTGTAAAAAGTGCAGTCCCGCATAAAGCAAATAGGACTGGCAACGATAAGGCGCCCCTGCTGGAAGGCCAAGCTCTGTGTGGACTGTCGTGAGGGCAGGGATCGGTTTGGTTTTTGAGTCAACCGGTGCGGTTGAGCGCGCTTCCGAGCGCGGGTTAACGGACTACGGCGCGGATTCCGTCGGCTACCGCGTCGGCTAATTTTTGGCGGAAGGCGTCGGATTTACCAATGCGAGAGCCTTCCTGAGGGTTTGTGAGGAAGCCGAGTTCCGCGAGGACAGCTGGTCGTTTGTTATAACGAAGGACGTAAAAACGAGCGGTGCGTACGCCGCGATCGGGGCCTCCGGAAACGCGGACGACCCTGGAGTGGATGGCCCTGGCGAGGGCGGCTCCGCGTTTATCGTAGTGATAGGTTTCGATACCATGGCCGTCACAATTGGGAGCGGAGTTGAAGTGGATGCTCACGAAAACCGGCTTTCCGGGGGCGCGATTGGAAATGGCGACGCGTTCGGAGAGTTCGACGAAGACGTCGGAGGAGCGGGTCATAATGACGCGATGGCCGGCGGCTTTCAGTTTGGCTTGGATACGCCTGGCGACATCGAGGGCGCAGTTTTTTTCGCTGATACGTTGGCCGGGAATGCCGCCTGGGTCGTGACCGCCATGACCTGCGTCGAGGACGATGGTGGCCGCCTGGATTTGCGAGGCGTATAGGAAGCACAACAGGCAGAGGAGCCTGCAAATGGAGAAGTGCGAAAGTGACATGGATGCGGGACGTGGCAGATAACGTTCATTAGGAGAGGGCTAATGCGAGCGGAAAAGGAGTTTTTGTTAAAAACCTAATGGCTCTCCAAGGGGGGCGATGATGTGCGAGTTTGTGCAGTGGAAAGATGGTTGGAACGGGTTGGTTGGAATCGATAAGTTTTAGTGGTGGTTTAATGGTGTTTTACTCAGTTAAAGGCACGTTTTTAGCTACGTTTTCATGTTGGTTTGTGAGACAACCATGGCTATGAACCGCACAGCTGTTGCCCTAAGCATTGCCAGTTGCATGGCAATGGATGCAATGGCGTCGTCTCTGGAGATGCTGTGGGAGCGGGATCCGCTTTGGGAATTTACTCAGGAAACTTTTTTGCCGGCGGCGAGGCCGTTGGGATTTAAATGGATGACAGCGAGCTGCGATTTGGCGCGTTGTGGTCCTAGGGAGAAAATGACGGTGGGTGGAGTGCCAGTGGGAGAAGCAGTTGCAAGATTTTCGGACGGAAGGCTTAGTGAGATTAGCGCTGTGTTGTATGCTCGTGGGGATAATGGAGAAATAACACGTGGCGAATTTGAAGATTTAATCAAACGGAGTGTGGCTGCGATTTCGGGTGTGTCTGGAGTGAAGGCGCAGATGCGGGGCAAAGACCTCAAGGGGGCCGCGAGAGCCGAGGGAGTTGTGTGGCAAACGGCGCGCACGCAATTGTTGTTGGAGTATGCCATTTCGCGTGTTGTGACTGCGACAGGGGTGAATTACCGGCCGGAGTTTGTGCGTCTGGAGATATCCCCGCTCAACAAGAGACAGCCGGCGAAGGAGTTGGTGTTTGCTTCCAAATCTGACGCTAAGCCTGATTTTAGGACGAAGGTAAAGAAGAGTAGTGGAGGGGACGTCTGGATTAGCGGAGTTCCGATGGTGGATCAGGGGGACAAGAGTTATTGCTTGGTGGCTTCAGCGGAACGTGTGCTTCGGTATTATGGTATGCGTGTGGATCAGAATGAGTTAGCGCAGTTGGTGGGGACTGACAGATGGCGTGGAACGGATCTGAAGGCGGCTCAGGAAGGGTTGCGCCAGGCGGGGGGACGGCTGCGCTTTAAGGTGAAGATGGAGGATGAGCCCGACCTGCGGGAATTCGAGGCGTTAGTGCAGGACTATAACCGCCGTTCGACGAGATTTGGAAAGAAGCTCCAGGTTATTACCCCCCAGGGAGATGTGGATCCTTTTCAGGTCATGGCTGAAATGCAGCTGGAGGCTCTGAAGGAGACGCGACTGGCACAACGCGCGAAAATGGCCCGCTTTTTACGTTCTGTAATGAGTTCCGTGGATGCAGGGCAGCCGCTTCTTTGGGGAGTCGCTTTGGGTGTCGTGCCGGAGGCGGGACTGGTTCAGAAGTCGGGAGGACACGTGCGGTTGATTTTGGGTTATAACCCAATCACCAACGAGATCTTATACTCGGACTCGTGGGGTGCTGGCCACGAGCTAAAGCGGATGACCGCGTCTGACGCTTGGATCATCCACTCTTTTAGCCTTGGATTGACGCCTTGGTAGCCCTTAGGCGCCGCAGCGCCAATAGAGGCGCTAGGCGTTGGGTAGACGTCAATCTGCTATCGTGAACTCAGGGAATTTGCGGCAGCGCAAACGGCAGCTTTTTCTTCGTCGGTCCAATCATGGGCCTCAGCTTTGGCGATCCCTAAAACTCCGCAAAGGGCGCCGGCGGTATTGAGTGCGGGAACAGCGAGGGATCCTTCCATGCCAGTGGAGCGTGCAGCAGGGCGGGCCTGGCCGGAGGTGTCGGTTTGAAGGTTGCAGAGGGAGACAGGGGCGAGGCGTTCGGCTGCGAGTCCGGCGATTCCTTTGCCAATGGGCACTTCCTGGATGAGGGAAACGACTGGGGCCGGGATATTGAAGGCCGCTGATAAAAAAAGAGTCGATCCATCGAGGCGATGGTAGGTGCCAGCCTGGCAGCCGAAGTGCGCGATGATGGCTTGGAGGGCTTCTTGCAAAGGCGCCGAGGACAGGACGGTGGTCAGGGAGTCGGGGAGGCTATGGGAGTTCATAGGAAGGTGAGGTGAGGTTAGGCTGAGGGAATGGGGGGCAGAGCGGGGAGAACGATCTTTGGGATACCGGATCTGTAGGCTTCAGCGAGGATAACATAGCGGTCGGCCCAGGAGGCAAGGCCGGCTTGTTCTTCTAAAGAAAGGGGGCGGACGACTTTGGCGGGAGATCCGAGAACGAGTGATCCTGGTGGGATTTTGGTGCCCCCTGTGACCAGAGCGTTGGCGCCTATGATGGAGCGTGCGCCGATTTCGCAACCATCGAGTACGACGGCGTTCATGCCGACCAACACTTCATCATCAATATGGCAGGCGTGCAGAACGGCACAGTGACCGATTGTGACGCGTTGGCCTAGGATGGTGCCGTAATCGTCGGAGAGGTGGATTACGGCGCCATCCTGTACGTTAGAACGAGGGCCGATAACGATTTTGTTGAGGTCAGCGCGAAGGGCGGTCTGGAACCAGACGCTGGAGAGTTCTTCGAGGGTGACATCGCCGATGAGAGCGGCTCCGGGGGCGACATAGGCGGAGGGGGCGATAGTAGGCGGGGTAGCGGCGAACTGAAGGATGCGCTGGGTGAGGGTTGTCATTTTTGGATAAAAGAGGGCTTGTGGGCCTGTATTGCAGTAAAAAAGCGGCTTTGAGAGCTGTTTTTCATGTTTTTCGTTTGACGCTTTTATGAACAAATGGCAACACGGCTCCATCTTGATTGCTAATCCAGCGAGAGAGGTGACTGGCAGGCCGCAAGGGTGCCAAATTTCAGACAAAACATTCTACCCCTATGAACAAAGCAGAACTCGTAAACGTCGTTCAAAAACTTCTCGGTGGCGAAACTAGCAAAGCAGCAGCTGAGCGTTCCCTCGATGCAGTCATTGATGCAATTAAAGCTGGCCTTAAAAAGGATCATTCGGTACAGCTGATTGGGTTCGGATCGTTCAAAGTGACAAGCCGCAAGGCTCGCACAGGGATCAATCCTAAAACCAAAGAAAAGATTAAGATCAAGGCATCCAAGTCTGTTCGTTTCAGTCCAGGTAAAGACTTGAAAGCCAAGGTTAAGTAATCTTCATAAGATTTCCCCCTATACCCCCGAAGCACCCCGTTTTGCTCAGCAAAACGGGGTGTTTTTTTTGTGTCTTTCGGCAAGGCTCACCTTCTATCGGAAGGGGCACAGTGTGGCTTGTCGACAGGGGATTTGTGAGCCGCTAGAGGGGGGCTGGATCGCTTCGTGGAGACGCCAGACGGAGCCTGTGCTGAACGAAATCACATAGCGCGGATTCGCGTTGTGATGTTGCCGGATACGGAACCGTGAGTCCGGCGGTATGTGAGGGCGGCGATGCAAACCGCCGCCCTATTCGACAGCGATGCGGTTGGCGTTAGCCCGACCGCATCGCGATGATGCCTAGCAGATGCTGAGTACCTTGGCGACGATGTCGGTCGGCCGAGGTAACTGGCGGCGTTCGAGTTCCGGGCTGTAGATAGCGGGCGCATCGATAGCGCTGATTCGCAGAACAGGAGCGTCGAGGTCATCGAAGCACTTTTCCTGAATCATCGCTGCAATTTGGGCATCCACACCACAGAAGGGTTTGTTTTCTTCGATCAAAACGGCGCGATGCGTTTTGCGTACCGTTTTGAAGATCGCTTCTTCGTCCAATGGACGAATGGAACGCAAATCGAGCACTTCGGCGCTGATGTCGTGTTCAGCGGCCAATAGTTCAGCCGCCTTGAGTGCGGTCAGAGCTGCGCGGCCGTGAGCGATCAGAGAGATATCCGTTCCCTCGCGTTTTACGTCTGCTACTCCAAGTGGGATGAGATACTCTTCCTCAGGCACTTCCCATTTCTCACCGTAGAGAAGGGTGTTTTCCATAAACATCACCGGGTCGTTATCCCGGATCGCTGTTTTGAGGAGTCCTTTGGCATCGTAGGCTGTGGCAGGGCATACGACCTTGAGTCCGGGAACGTTGGCGATCCAGTTTTCAGGTGTATGGGAATGTGTTGCGGCGACGTTTGTTCCACCGTTAGCGGGGCCGCGGATGACGATGGGGCAGTTAATCAATCCGCCGCTCATATAACGGACCATGCCGGCGTTGTTGATGATCTGGTCCCACGCGACCGTGGAGAAACTCCAGAACATCAATTCCATGACCGGGCGCAGACCGAGCATCGATGCGCCGATGCCCATTCCGATGAATGCGGCTTCGCTGATAGGAGTATCGCAGACGCGTTTGTCTCCGAAGCGTTTCCAGAGGCCTTCGGTTACTTTGTAAGCGCCATCGTATTCGGCGACTTCTTCACCGAGGAGAACAACATTCTGGTCGCGTTCAATTTCCTCGGCCATGGCGTGGCGGAGGGCTTCGCGGTAAGTGATTTCTGGCATGGCAAAAAAAGATTAATCGTTGAAGAAGTGGCGCCCCGTGCGTCCTGCAATGGTCTGGCGATCCACTTCAAAATAAACGTCTTCGGTGATGGATGCTTCGCTTGGAATCGGGCTTTCCTCTGCAAAACGGACGCTGTCGTCAGCTTCCTGTTTCGCTGCTGCGTCGATCTCGGCGTATTGGTCTTCGGTAAGGACATGTTCCTCAAGAAGGCGTGCTTTGAAGACCTGGATCGGATCGTGAAGCTGCTTGTAGCGTTCGATTTCCTCTTCGCTACGATAAATTTTGTGTTTTGCGTCTGCAACGGAATGTCCGTAGTAGCGGTAAGTTGCTATTTCAAGGACAGTTGGACGCGATTCATTGTGGGCGCGTTCCATGGCGACCTGAACTTTGGCGCGTACTTCGTAGACGTCTTCGCCGTTGAGTGTGTCCCATTCGATCCCGAAACCGGCGGCACGTTCTGCGAGACAGTTTCCGAAGGAACTGGAACGGGCTAGACTGGTGCCCATCGAGTAGCCGTTATTTTCGATGATATAAATGACGGGCAAATTCCAAAGGGAAGCCATGTTGAGGCTTTCGTAGAAGCAGCCTTGGTTTACTGCACCGTCTCCCATGAAACACATCGCGGATCCTTTGACGCCCTTGTATTTGACGCCATAAGCAAGGCCAAGACCTAGAGGGGTTTGTCCGCCAACAATACCGTGTCCGCCCCAGTAATTCTTGTCTGGGGCAAAGAAGTGCATGGACCCTCCCTTTCCTTTGGAGCAACCGGTGACCTTTCCAAAAAGCTCCGCCATACATTCATTCATGTTCATGCCAACAGCGAGGGCATGGCCATGGTCGCGGTAAGCCGTAATGACGTGGTCGTCGTGTCCCATCAACGAGCATGTGCCGACGGCGACACTTTCCTGCCCGATATACAAGTGGAGGAAGCCCCCCATTTTTCCGGATTGATATTGCTTGAGCGCCGCCTGTTCAAAGCGGCGAATTCGTATCATTTCCCTGAGGAGACGTATTTTATCGGCCGGTTCCAGACCGGCGTTGATGGGGGCCGAGGCGAATTCGCAGTTTTGTATGGTATCCATGACGGGTGGTCGGTTGCTGCAACTGGGCTATTGTACGGGGACGATAGGAGTCAGGCAATCTTGTAACTGGGTTGTAACTTGCATCTAGGAGACTCAGCCCGTTTCAAATGAAGCGAATCCCTTATTCGACTGTAACGCTTTTCGCCAGATTGCGCGGTTTATCTACATCACATCCGAGGGCGACGGCGGTGTGGTAGGCTAATAATTGAAGCGGAATGCAGGTCAAAATGGGCGACAGATAATCGGGGCAAGCTGGAATCAGAATCGTGTCATCACACAAGTCCTTCAATCGGGTGTTCCCGATTGTACCGATGCCGATTACTGGTCCCTTCCGCGCTTTGACTTCTTCGATGTTGCTGACGTTCTTTTCGAAAACAGTGTCATCGGGCGCGATAAAAACGCTCGGAACTTCGGGAGTAATGAGAGCGATGATACCGTGTTTGAGTTCGGCGCTAGGATGGCCGCTGGCATGAATGTAGGAAATCTCCTTCATTTTGAGCGCTCCTTCCAACGCCACCGGGTAATTGAACTGCCGCCCGAGGAACATCATAGACTGAGCGCCGGCATACTTCTCGGCGACTTTCTTGATTTCATCACTGAGCGTTAGAATCTGGCGAACTTTGTCGGGGATCGCTTCAATTTCCTCAAGAATCCGAAGCCCTTGGGTCGAAGACAGGTTCCGGATACGCCCCATGAGCAAGGCGATCAGAGTCAAAACGGTGCACTGACTCGTGAAACTCTTCGTGGCCGCCACTCCGATCTCGGGGCCGGCGTGCATGTAAACACCGCCATCACTTTCGCGGGCAATGGTGGAGGCAACGTTGTTACAGATCCCGAGGGTGCGGTGGCCTTTGCGCTGACTTTCCCGAAGAGCGGCCAGGGTGTCGGCGGTTTCACCGCTCTGGCTGAGTGCAAACACCAGCGCGTCTTTGGGTAATGGCAGGTTCCGGTAGCGGAACTCCGAGGCAAATTCGACTTCCGTGGGAAGGTGGGCGAGTTGCTCGATGAGATATTCCCCGACCATAGCCGCATGGGAGGCGGTGCCGCATCCTGTAAGAACAATACGATCCACAGCGCGGAGTTCCGCGTTGGTCATGTTGAGGCCGCCGAGTTTCGCCGTTGCTTCTTCTACGGAAAGACGGCCGCGGAGCGCATCCCGGATCGTGTCAGGTTGCTCGAAGATCTCCTTGAGCATGAAGTGGGGGTACTCCCCTTTTTCGACGTCTTTGCCATCAAACTCGACCTCGCTGATTTCGTAACCGCTATCGCCCCCGAGAAGTGTGCTGATTTCAAATTCGTCGGCCGAAACGGATGCGATATCGAAATCCTTTAGGTAAACAACTTCTCTAGTGTGGGTTACGATCGCGCTAACGTCGCTTGCGAGGAAGTGTTCGCCTTTTCCGATACCTAATACCAACGGGCTGCCCCGACGGGCTCCGATGAGTGTGTTGGGAATTTGTTTATGGGTAACGGCGATGCCGTAAGTGCCAACGACGACTTTCAGTGCGGATCGGATGGCTTCGAGAAGACGCTCTTTTGAATGCGGTCCTTTGGCTGCCTGGTAGTGTTTACCGATGAGGTGGGAGAGAACTTCGGTATCTGTTTGAGAGATAAAGACGTGTCCTTCCTTGGTTAACTGCGCGCGAAGGGCCGCGTAATTCTCGATGACGCCGTTGTGAACGATTGCCAGATCTCCGGACTGATCCGTGTGTGGGTGAGCGTTTTCATCGGAAACACCGCCATGGGTGGCCCATCGGGTGTGCGAGATCCCTACGTGCCCTGGAGCGGGTTGTTGATGAATGAGCTCGGCGAGATTGGAGATGCGCCCGATACGTTTCCGGATTTGAAGGCCGCTATCGGCCAGAATGGCGACCCCGGCGCTGTCATAGCCCCTGTATTCGAGGCGGCGCAGACCATCCAGAAGAATAGGAGCTGCCTGTTGTTTGCCGATGTATCCAACGATTCCGCACATAGATTTGAAAAGAAAACTGTTCTGACCTTAAAGAAGAGTTGGAGGAGCGCAAAAGGAGAAATGGGGAAAAGGGATTCGCAGCGCCCATTTTGCCCGCTAAGCTCCGATTCTTCTTACTTCCGAACACTTCGAACCCCCATCACCAATGAGTCATCAGAACTGGCCTTCTATTTCAGATAAAACCCTCGCAATCATCATGGGCGGCGGCGCTGGAACCCGTCTTTTCCCGCTCACAAAAGAACGGGCGAAACCTGCCGTTCCTCTCGCCGGGAAATACCGTTTGGTGGATATTCCGGTGAGCAACTGTCTTAACAGTGGGTTGCGTAAGATCTTTGTTTTGACGCAGTTTAACAGCGTTTCTCTGCATCGTCATATTCACGCTTCCTACAAGTTTGACCATTTTTCGCAGGCGTTTGTGGAAATTCTAGCGGCCCAGCAGACCCCAAGCGGAGAGCGCTGGTATCAGGGCACCGCGGATGCCGTTCGTCAAAATCTCCGTGATTTCTTAAACTCTGACTTCGAATACTTTATCATCCTCTCCGGAGATCAGCTTTACCGGATGGATTTCCGCGATGTTCTCCGCCAACACATCGAGGGCGGATCGGATCTCACTATCGCGACGATTCCTGTGTCGCGTCAGGAAGCCACAGGGTTCGGCATCATGCACACTGATGCACAACGCCGGATTATTGAGTTTGTCGAAAAACCAAAGGATCCAGCGGTTTTGGATACCCTGCGGATTCCTTCCGGGCTGCTCAAGGAGCTCGGGAAAAACGAAGGCGAGGAGCTTTATCAGGCTTCCATGGGGATTTACGTATTCAACCGCAAGGCGTTAGTGGATGCGTTGGATAACCAGCACGTGGACTTTGGAAAACATGTCATCCCGGGGATGATTCATAACTCCAAGGTGTCGGCCTACATTTTCCAAGGTTACTGGGAAGATATCGGAACGATCCGCTCGTTCTTTGATGCCAATTTGGCTCTGGCCAACCCTGCTCCTCCATTCGATTTCTTCGACACAAACGCTCCGATTTTCACACACGCACGGTTCCTTCCAGCGAGTAAGATCAACGCCGCGAACATTAAACACGCGATCATTTCCGATGGTTGTGTCATCACGGACGCAACGGTGGAACGCGCCGTCATTGGTATCCGGAGTTACATCGAGTCCGGTTCGGTGGTGAAAAACTGCGTTATGATGGGCGCGGATTATTACGATTCCGAGCAGGTGCGCTCATCTGCTGAGCCTTCCCTTGGGATCGGGCGTAACTGCCGGATTGAGAACGCCATTATCGATAAGAATGCCCGAATTGGGGATAACGTCGTGATTAATCCCGCTGGCAAACCCGAGAATATGGACGGGGAGAACTTTATTATTCGGGACGGAATTGTGGTGATCCCGAAAAATGCCGTTATTCCTTCGGGAACAACGATCTAGTGTGGATTTTAGTGCTGCGCCTCGCAAGTTGGGGGCGCAGCATTTTCAAAGTGGCGGGGATTGAAACTACTTCAATTTTACCCCGATTTTTTCGAGGAGCCGGTTGATGGCGACCTCTTTTTCGATGAGGCTCTGGATCTTATCGATTTTTTCGACGTCTCCCGGGAGCGTTTTGACCGTCATGGAGTGGATGTTGCTGGCGACAGTGTAACTGTCTAGAGCAGAACTGATTACTGGAAGGTGGGAGTTTTTCAGCAATTCCAAAACATGCGCGTCCGGCAAGGTGTCTCCGGAGAGAATCAAGCCGGCAAGCCGGTTGCCATCGGACGCGGGCTGATCTGAGGAAGCCAGGGCTGCCAGCAGAATGTCTTCGCGGTCGCCGGGAGAGATAATCAACGTGCCGGGCGTGAAGAAGTCGGTAACCCGAGCGGTGCTCATGGCGCCGATGACGACGTTTTTGACCTGACGTCGGGAGCGTTCACTTCCGTGTAAAAACTTTCCTTTGATCGTCTTGCAGATCTGCCCCAAGGTCGGTTTTGCCAAAATGGGGTCTTCGGGAATACATCCTAGTAGTTCGACCCCCAACCGAGCCAGACCTCGGCCTGCGAACTCGCGGACGACGTCATATTTTGCAGGTAGAACCTTGTTCACAATAGCGCCCAGGACCTCGACTCCTTCGCGTTCGAAAAGTGCTTTATTGAGAGCGATTTCGTCGACAGGGCGGCCGATTCCGCCGCGTGTCACCAGGATCACCTTACTTCCCAGAATACGCGCCACCGTAGCGTTTGAGAGGTCAAAGACAGATCCGACCCCAGCGTGACCGCTTCCTTCAATAATCACGAAATCCTTCTCCCAGGCGGCCCGATCGAAGGAATGCTGAATCCGGCGCACGAGATTATCGTGGTTGGCTTCTTCGATGTATTTTCGCGTGAAGTCCGGCTCGATGGCGATCGGGCTCATATCTGCCAGTGGCGTATGAACTTTGTACGTTTGGTCGATGAGCACGGAGTCTTCATCGATTTTGACGCCGTCGACGCTTACAAACCGCTGGCCGACGGGCTTGATGTATCCGATTCGACCGAGGCGTTTCTGAAGTGCTGCAAAAAGCCCGAGGCTGGTGGTCGTTTTGCCGTCGTTTTGTTCCGTGGCAGCAATAAAAATCCGTGGGGTGACGGTATTCATAATAAAGCCTGTGAGAGGGTTATGCGTGTTTGCGGCCTTCCACGGCCTGGAGCCCAACGATTGCGGCTACCCCTAAAATGTCGTCTTCCGTTGCGCCGCGGGAAAGGTCGGCACAGGGACGGGCAAGACCGATGAGGAGCTGTCCGTAAGTTTCTGCGCCGGCGAGGTATTGGACAAGTTTGACTGCGATGTTGCTGCTTGCCAGGTCTGGGAAAATGAGGACGTTAGCGCGTCCGGCTACCAAACTCTGCGGCGCTTTTTTGGCACCCAATTCCGGCAAAATAGCGGTGTCCGCCTGTAGTTCTCCGTCGATCTCCATTTCCAGGCCACGTTGGGCTACTCGTTGCCGAGCCAGAGCGGTTGCGGCGGCGACTTTTGCCGGTCCGGGGAGGCGTCCGCTGCTGTGTGTTGTGAACGATAGCATCGCGATGCGTGGTTTCAGGCCGGTGAGTGTCCGGCAGGTGACGCCCGTTTCCACGGCGATATCTGCGAGCTGATCGACGGTTGGATCGGGAATGACGGCGCAATCTGCGAAGAACATGACCCCGCGTTCGCCGTAGCGTTTGTTGGAAAGATCGAGCGCCATACAGGACGAGACGCTTTTGAGGTGGGGGAGCGGGCTGATGAGTTGGAGCAGCGGGCGCAGAGTGCTGGAGGCCTCTTCGTCGGCCCCGGTGACAATGGCGTCGGCCTGACCGTATTGCACCATCATCGCGCCGAAGAAATTGGGCTTCGACATGATGGAATGGGCCATTTCCGGCCCGAGGTCGCGGTAACGTTTGAGCTTTTCCAAGCGTTCACAAAAGAGATCGAGATCTTCTGCGTGCCGGGGATCGATGATGCCCATGTGTTCTAAGGCCACATCGTGGTCGGCCGCTGTTTTCTCGATGGCGTCTTTGTCCCCGAGCAAAATGGGCGTTCCCAACCCCAGTTTGACGTAACGCGACGCTGCCCGAAGCACTCGCGGTTCTGTTCCCTCCGGAAAAACGACTCGTTTCGGGCTGCGGCGCAGCCGCTCGTACACGCTCGCGATGAATTTCATAGCGGCATTACGTTGGCGGAAGTTGCTTCCCGTTGCGACTGCCGATTTTAAGAGAATTTGGGCTGGGCGGAACAGGGCCTGATTTGGTGCCACTCAGGCTCGCCGTGAGCTGATCAGACTTTCCCGGAAAACTTTGGCGATGGGTGTTTCGATCCAGCCACGCCGTTGAATCAGGAAAACGGGTTCGTGTCTGATGACGCTGCTGAAATCACGGAGCATCGTCTGGCGGCCGGGGATGGAAGCCAGACCGTTTTTTTGGTTCCGAAGGAGCGGCGGCGGGACAGGAGTGAGTGTAATTCCCAACCCCGCATCGACATATTCCAAAAGACTGCTTGGGAAACTGCATTCCAGAATCACGTTGAGTTGTTCCCAGACTCCGGCGGCCCGGAAAAGTTTTTCAAGTCTTGGACGGCAGTTTGCCGTGGGCCCGGGAAGGAGGATCGGGAAAGCTGCTAAATCCTGAAGCTGGAGCTGTTTTTTTGACAGAAGCGGATGGCCTGCAGGAGCGGCAATTGCGAAGGGGTGTTCGTTGATTTGGGTGAACTCCAATGTGGGTTTATCCGGCCATTCTTCAAACCGGGCGGCTATGGCGATGTCGGCGTTGCCGGATTCCAGTAGATCGATGGCCGCTGGGGAGTTGCGATCGTGAAAAGTGAGGTGGGCGTTGGGAAATTGGGCGCGGGTGAGACTGATCGTGTCTCTGAGTTCGTAGGTTAAACAGGACGGCGTTGTGGCGACGGAAAGGGAGGCGGGGATCTTCGCCAGATCGGCGGAAAACGCTTCTTTGATGGAATCGAATCCTTCGACGAGCGGAGCCGCGAGTTGCGCTAGACGGAGGCCATTGGGGGTGGGTTTAATTTTACGTCCGACGGACTCGAGTAAAACGCATCCGAATTCTTCCTCAAGAGCGCGAACCTGTTGCCAAACAGAGGCTTTGGTTAGAAGAAGCTCCTTTGCGGCGAGTGAAAAACTTTCCATTTCGATCACCGCTAATAGCCCGCGAAATTGTTGGAGGCGCAGCTCCTTAAAATACTGACGATCGGAGGAACTCATAAATTCGTTTGTAGGAGCCAAACACGAGATTGGAAAGTTGCATCACAACAAACTGCGTCTCGTGGGTTATCCCAATAGGTACGAGGTCTGCTTTTGCAGGGCTCTACCCTAATTGAACCGTCTTCGTTCCCCATGAATTTTACGACCAAACCCTACTGGCTAGTTGCCGCCATCCCATTGTTGCCGATTTCGAGCGTCGCGTTCGCAAAAGACGCCAAACAGCAGACCGCCTCGCAAACCGCTGCGACTAAAGTGGAGATTAAGGTTATCCCGAATCTCGTGAAGTTTGATGTGGTTCGGTTTGATGCGATTGCTGGAGCACCGGTGGTATTGAATTTTTCGAACGACTGTATCATGCCGCACAATCTCGTGCTGATTAAACCGGACGCTGAGCCAGCACTCATTGCTGGGGTGAACGCGTTGGGGTTGGAGGGAATGGACAAGGGGTTTGTGCCTGACGTACCGGGAATTATTGCTGCGAGCAAATTGCTGCAACCGCATGGAAAACAGGAGATGACCTTTCAGGCACCGGAAGAGCCCGGAGATTATCCCTTTATGTGCACCTTCCCAGGGCACTGGTACACGATGCGAGGAGTGATGCATGTGCTCAAAAAGGGCGAATCCGCCAGCGCTACGGTAAAAGATACAGAGAAAGTCGTGAATGTTGCGGATGCAGCCAAGGATTCTGGGGTCCACCCGAAGCCGATGGGGACGATGGAGAAACCGCTGGTGATGCGTTCGTTTGTGCAGGATCCGGGATTGGATGATGCTGTATTTGCGCATCATGGACGGAGTAAGGATGCGGTGAAATATTCCCCCGAAACACGGCTCGATATCCCTGATCAGCCGGTGATTGCGCGTCCGGGCATTGTGGGAGCGATTGCCGTGAGTCACGGACCGGAGTTTTCGTACGTGTATGACACAACCGAGTGCCGGTTTTTGTATGCCTGGCGTGGTGGCTTTCTGGATATGACACCGTACTGGGGTAAAGGTACGGGTGCTGGCAGGTCTTCGGTGTACACTCCATGGATCATTGGCGGAATTGTGTACCGTACGACTGGCAAAGATCCGATTTCGGGCAATGTCGCGGACAAACCCGAATTTGGCGGGTACCGGATGGTGAACGGTGCGCCGGAGTTTTGGTATCGACTCGGCAAACGTGTGGTCCGGCAATTGGTTCACCCGAAAGCGAGCGGCGGTTTTGAAATCGCCGTGCAGGTGGAAGGGGAAGGTGCGCCGCTGACCTGGACCGTGAACGAGAAAGACACTGGGTTTGTGAAGGTGACGCCTGGTTCCGCTGGTAAATTTACGGTTTCGGTTACCGATCGTCCTGAACCGACGATGCCCGAGTACGTTCCGCCTGCGAATCCGAAAAAGAAACCGGATCCAGCGGCTAAACCTGCACCCGCTGCCGAGAAACACGCCGAATAACCCGATTTAAGAGCCCCCTATTCGATTACTCGTATGAAAACATTCTCTTTATTGGCGTCCTTTTCGTCACTGGCCGCTTTGCTGGTTTCCCCGGTGGCACACGCTGCAGAGGCGCCTTATGTGGTGGAGGAAATCCCAATGCCAAAAGGCGTGGCACCGGAAATCGGCGGCCTCGGTTTTACTCCGTCAGGCAAACTGGTGGTTCTCACTCGCCGGACGGGGATCATGATGGCGACCCCTGCGGCGGATCCCACCAAGTTTGTGTGGAAAGCCTTTTCGGATCAGTCCCTTCATAATGCCAACGGATTGTTTGTGGTCTCCGACAAGGAGCTTCTGGTGACTCAGATGCCCGAGATGACCCGAATCAAGGACGTGGATGGTGACGGTGTCGCGGACGAATATGAAAACGTCGCGCCTTTTAACCTCAGCGGCGCGTATCATGAAGTGACCGCGGGACCTGTCACCGATGGCAAAGGCGGCTACTTCGTCGCAATGAACACCGCTTCGTATTCGGGGTATACTTATACTCATACGCGGGGTGAGTTTTCGGAAGTCAGCCGGCGGGGGCGGAACTTTGCGTCGGTTCCGTATCGTGGTTGGATTTTACACGTGGATGCGAAGGGCAATGTCGAGCCCTGGGCGAAGGGATTTCGTTCGCCAAACGGAATTTTTACGGACGCGAAGGGGGAATTGTGGGTGACGGATAACCAGGGAGATTTTCGTCCCACGAACCCGTTGTATCACGTTGAGAAAGGGTTGTTTTACGGACATCCGTCTTCGCTTGTGTGGGATCCGGAGTTTGTCAAAAACGACCCCAAACGTGACCCTTTGAAAGAGCCGATGGAAACTCTCGAAGCGATGCGGGATCCGGCGGCTGTCTTGTTTCCGTACGGATTCTCGCGTTCCCCAGCGGAACCGATTGTGGATGCGACGGGGGGCAAATTTGGTCCGTTTGAGGGGCAGATGTTAGTGGCGGACGAGGCAGCGCCGCGCATTATTCGCGTGATGTTGGAGAAGGTGGATGGCAAGTGGCAGGGGGCGTGTGCCGACTTTTTCTCCGGAAACGGTCTGCGCAATGGGAACAACCGGTTGGTGTTTTCTCCAGGAGGCAAGGAGTTGTACGTGGGGCAGACCATGCGTGAATGGGCTGGGGCCATGGAAGGGCTGCAGCGCATTGTGTTCAAAGGCGGGGACGTTTTTGAGGTGAAGACGATGCAGATTAAACCCGACGGGTTCGATTTGGAATTCACGCAGCCAGTCGATGCAGGCAAGGCGGATTCGGTTGAGGCGTTTTCAACGGAAACGTACTGGTACGAGTATTCCTCCAAATACGGTGGACCGGAGACCGACAAGAAAATGGTGACGCCCTCGGCGATCCAGTGGAGTGCGGATCGGAAGCGGGTGCATCTGGTTTATTCTGAAATGAAGGCGAATCGGATCTATCGAGTGACGCTGAACGGGGTGACCGCTCAGGGGAATGCGATCGGGCACCCGATGGTGGCGTATACGGTGAATCGTTTGGCCAAGTAGCTTGGGCGAAGCACACGAGAAAAAGCCTCTCCTTCGTGGGAGAGGCTTTTTTGTATTTTAGCTAGATGCTCGAATTGAATAGGTTCTATTCGAATTCTGTCGCCTCCTGTGATGCACCCCCTTGATCAAATTGCTCAGCACGTCCGTTTGACTCCGCACAAACTCGCTCACGTGAGTGACGATCGGCAAATGACTTACGGGGAGCTGGGGGCGCGCTCGGACGCTCTGGCTTTGTGGTTGGATCAGGAACTCGGGGATCGCCGTGTGCCGATAGCCATTTACGGGCACAAAGAGCCAGAGATGTTGGTTACGTTTTTGGCGGCTGTGAAAACAGGGCGGCCTTATGTGCCGATTGATCGTTCTACCCCCGAGACACGGATTGGGCGGGTGATGGAAATTTCCGATGCGGGGGTGCTGTTAACTCCGGAGAAGGTGGCGGCGCTTTCTTCGGGTGGAGTTTACGAGGCGGTGCGGCGTGTGGAGGGGCATGATCCTTTTTACATTTTGTTCACCAGTGGGAGCACCGGAGAACCCAAGGGTGTTGTCATCACCCTGAACAACTTGAATCATTATCTAACCTGGATGCGCGGGGATTTTGAATTCGTTGTTGGGGGCGAAGTGTTTTTGAACCATGCGCCGTTTAATTTCGATTTGAGTGTGCACGACATCTATCTCGCGCTGACGACTGGCGGGACGATCTTTTCGATTACGAAAGAAACGGCGGCAGATTTCCGGCGTTTGTTTGAGGCGTTACGGCGTTCGAATGCGACCCAGTGGATGTCGACGCCGTCGTTTGCGCAGATGTGTAGCATCGAGAAGAGTTTTTCGCAGGAGATGTTGCCATCGCTTCGGCGGGTTTTCTTTTGTGGCGAGACGCTGGCTCCGGAAACCGCGTCGCAGATGCTGGAACGTTTTCCTCAGGCGGAAGTGTTTAATACGTACGGTCCGACGGAGGCGACGATTGCAGTGACTAGTGTTCAGGTGACACGGGAGCTTGTTGAGCAATGGAACCCGCTTCCGATTGGGCGGGTGATGCCTGGGACCCAGATTTTGATTCGGGGAGAAAACGGGCAGGAGGTTGCGGGGGGCGAGCGTGGGGAGATTGTGATTGCGGGTCCGAATGTGAGTCCGGGGTATCTGAGCCGGCCGGATTTGACGGAGAAAGCGTTCGCTGCGTTTGGGGAGACTCGTTGTTATCGGACAGGGGATTGGGGGCGGGACCGTGAGGGGATGGTGTTTTGTGAGGGGCGGATGGATAATCAGATCAAGCTACATGGGCATCGGATAGAGTTGGGGGATATGGAGGCGAATTTGCGGGATTTGGAGGAAATTGCGGACGCTGTGGTGCTTCCAGTGAAAAAGGAAGAGCGAGTGGAAAGTGTGGTGGCGTTTGTGGTGTTGAGTGGGACCAAGGAAGGGAGCGATTTTGAGATGGCGGCGAAGTTAAAGGGGAAACTTGGGGAGCGTGTTCCGGCGTATATGGTGCCTCGTAAGTTTGTGTTCTTGGAGACTTTCCCGATGAACGCGAATGGGAAGGCAGACCGAAAGAGGCTGGCGGAAACGTTGGGATAAGGACGGCTGAGTCCTGAGGAAGAATGAGGGCATTGATTGCAGCCACGGACCCTCTTAGGGTGGAGTGCGATTCTTATGTCTCAGACCAAGCCTGTTCCCGTTAGCATATTGACCGGTTTCCTCGGAGCCGGAAAAACGACCCTGCTCAATTACATCTTGAAACAGCAGCACGGTTACAAATTCGCCGTGATTGTGAATGAGGTTGGAAAGATCGGTGTGGATGGCCAATTGGTGGAGCGTCAGAAGGAGGAGATTGTGGAGATGAGCAACGGATGTCTTTGCTGCACGGTCCGCAAAGACTTGGTCCGTGGGGTGCAAAACCTTCTGAAAAAGGGCGGGTTTGATTACCTTCTAATCGAGACTACTGGGATTGCGGAGCCCGGCCCGATTGCGCAGACATTCTTGAATATCCCGCAGCTGCAACAGCTCGTGCGGATGGATTCGATTATTACGGTCGTGGATGCGGAGCAAATCCTCAAGCAGTTGGAGGAGGCTGAGACAGCGAAGGAACAAATCACGATGGCGGATTTTCTTTTGTTGAACAAAACGGATCTTGTGGACGAGGCCCAGTTGCAAACGGTGGAAGCGAAGGTTCGGGAGTTAAACCCGCATGCGACCATTTTCCGGACGAACCAGTCGGAGGTGAACTTGAAGGAGTTGCTGGATATGCACGCTTTTGATGTGGATCAGAAGCTTGCGGTGGATCCGAAGTTTTTGGACGAGCTCAGCCAGAGGCATCATCACGAGATCAACTCGATTTCCCTCGAATTTGAACGTCCGTTTAACGTGGAAGCGTTGGAGTTGTTTGTTTCCGAGCTGTCGGAGAAGGAGAAGATCTATCGTTCGAAAGGGTTTCTGTGGATTGAGGGGAATCCACGACGTGCGATTTTCCATGGTGTGAATAATCGGTTTACGCTGCTTTGGGATCGGTTGTGGACGAAAGAGGAGAAACGCCGTAGCCAGCTTGTTTTCATTGGAAAACAAATCGATGAAGCGCGGATTCGTACGCAGATCGAGCAGTGTATTGTGCGTTAGTATTATTCGCTAGTGGAGCTGATTTTGTCCCACGTTTGGTGATGCCGAGCGTGGGGCTTTTTTTGGGGGGCGCACTTCAGGGGGCGGGGTGTTTATTGGGAGCTAGTGAGGATCGAGGTGGGTTGGCCCGCCGTATGCTCTAGGGGGATGGACGGTCAAACCAAACATCATTGTATGGCACCTGATTGCACCATTTATGGCATTCCTGGCACTGGGAATGGATTTCACGAAGTGGTCATCGATGGCCACATTAGTCGTCCGCACTGGATAATTCATCTTCTTGGAGCGCTTGCGGCGCGCCAAATATCTGTCGTATCGGGGTTTGCGTATCAGGAGAAATTTGGCCTCTGGAAAGCCGGATTCAACCTGGATTTCACTGAGAGTACGTCTGCGCTAGAACGGCTTGATTTCTATTCCTTTGTTCACGAATCGAGTGATCGTGAAGGTGGTAAAGAGCCGCTGTTAAGCTTCTTTTCAGTGACTCGTACGATGGATGATTTGCTGGAGTTGTATCTGGAAGGGCCGGATCAAATTGGGTTTCTGTCCTCGATTCTGGCAAGGGTGGCATCGCTTGCGTTGTTTCCTGTCGCTCTGAATGTTGAGACGGTGGATGGGAGGATCCGAGATAGAATTGTGCTTTGCCGGATTGGAGTGGGATTCCATAGCCCCAGTTATTCGAGTTACACGCACCTTCACTCGCTGCTGCAGAGTTTTATGGTGGAAGAGGATGCAGTTTCGGGGGACATCGGGGTCCCTCTTCAGCGGGCGAGCTGAGTTGTTTTGTGCACTGTGCGTGATCGAATCGGAGCATAGTGGGTGAATCACCACACAAGGGTTGTGTGGGGACTAAACGGAAGGGAGGTGAAATATGAGTTTCAGGGTATGAATCTTTCCTAAGACAATTCTCCTTTAGTGGATTAAATTCACCGGAGTTCGCCGACAGTAAACCAGTGGAACCTCCTCCCATGAACGTTCCAGATGCAAACCAAAGTAGGCGCAGAAAACAAAGCGTGGAAAGAAGTAGGGAAGATGGAGTTCTTCAAGGGGGCCTCTGAAGGCTTCTTGAGAGAGATCGTCTGGCACCTCGAGACGTTGGCTTTCCTCCCCAATACTTTCATCCTGAAACAAGGAGATCCCGGGGATTGTATGTATTTTCTGACGGACGGAACTGCCGAGGTGTTGCAGGACGGTAAACAGCTCGCGATTCTGAATCGGGGTGATCTTTTTGGAGAAATGGCGCTTCTTTATGAAGGGAAACGCACGGCAAGTATCCGCGCGCTTGAGCATTGCGGAGTGCGAAAGCTGAAGAAGACCGATTTTCTGAGGCTTTGTGAGGAATTCTCGGAGTTTAAAGAGTACATCGAATCGGTCGCGCAGAGTCGTGCTTTAAGCTCGATTAGTGCGAGATACGGACCGAGGCCACCGGTGAAGGAACGCGGGAAGTGAAAGCTGGACAGACTTCAAGTCGAAGCGCTGTGTGGGTTTTACTGCAAACCTACACAGCACCACTTCGACCTGTAGTAAAACTGCCCGATACGCACCGTTGTTGAGATCAAATCAACGGGGTGCTTCCGGGAATTGCTGGCACAGGTGTTTCCAGCTTCATGTCCCAGCTCAATTGTTTCGGCATGGTGTCTAGTTTCGAGGCGAGCGCCTTTTCCCAGGTCACTTCCTTGCCGGTATATGCAGACATACGGCCCATGACTCCCATCAGTGTGCTCTGGGCCATTACGACGCCGTCATTGGGGTTCTGTCCTGCACGCATTTCCGCAAACAACGTATCGTGTTCGACCTGATGCATGCTCTTTTTTTGGCCGGAATATTTCCAGGGGTTTGCTCCAGTGATCTTGGCTGAATAACCGCCTGAATCGCTGAGTTCGCAGCGCCCCTTGGTCCCGATGATCAGATCCCGGCCTTCGTTGTGGCAGTTGTTTTCGTAACGGCTTTTGAGCACCGCAATCACCCCATTGGACCATTCATAGGTAACATCGTGCTGGTCCCAGATATCGCCGATTTTTTGCTGATGGTAAGCCCCAGTGCCGACGCATTTGATGGGCGGCTCAGAACCGATGGCCCACGCAATTTTATCCACGCTATGCGCACTGATTTCCAAAATCAGATCGCCAGAGAGCCAGGTGAAATGATGCCAGTTACGCATCTGCCATTCGAGGTCGCTTTGACCTGCGAGTCGTTCTCCGCTGAAGCGCGAAAGACGGCCGTTCATGCGTGTGGAGTAAATGGAAACGATGTCACCAATGTCTCCTCCGTGTACCCGTTTCATTGCTTCGACGTACGCCGGTTCATACCGCATGCAAAACCCAGACCGGATCGCTAAGTTCTTGGACTTTGCGATCTTCACGGATTCCTGCACTGACAGAACCCCCACCGGATCCACCGCCATGGGTTTTTCGCAAAAGATATGTTTCCCAGCTTCCACAGCCGCCCGGAGCATCATTGGGCGAAAGCCTCCCGGGGTAGCTAGGATCACGAGGTCGATCCCGCTATCGAGGACCTTCTGATAGGCATCGAGTCCAACGAACTGTCTTTCTTTGGGGACGTTGATGCGTTCCGGTGTGGTTCGATACTTTGCTTCGATGCCTGCGTATGCTTTTTCGATAGGCTCTGGAAAGGCATCGCCCATCGCCCAGAACTCCGTATCTGCATCCGCATTTAGTGCGTTGATGAGTGCTCCCGATCCGCGTCCGCCGCAGCCAATCAAGCCGATTTTCATTTTGCGATTGTCGGATGCGCCGCGGAGCACATTTGGAAAGCTGAGACTCGCGGCTGCGACCGAGGAGGCACCGATACGGATAAAGTCACGCCGGGTTGGATTGGGGGCGAGTGGGGAGTTAATGGAGGGGTTGGTCTTTATTTTGAGGTGACGATTTGACGGAGATGAAACTCAATGCCGTGTTCAATGGAGATGACCCGTATGGGAGCGGCATATTGTGTTCTTTTCTGGTATTTTTGTGCGGAGGTTGTGGTGGCGGTTTTATTCGATGACGTTGGTCGAGTGAGGAGCTTTGCGGTGTTGGGGAGACTATAGGCTTGAGGTTTCTGGGTTCTCAGTAGAGCCAAGAGCATCATGGTTTCTAGCACCGTAATGAAAATTGGTACCAAGTATCTCGCGCTGTTTCTTGTGGTGAGTGGGATCCACTCGGCAACAACAGTTCATGCTAAAGAGAGCACACGGGCTGCCTATGCGCCGTTGGCATCGGCTCAGGAAATCACCATCAGTAAACTTGATTGGCACGACACGAAGCGTGATCGCCATGTGCCGGTGAAGCTCTACTTTCCAAAAGAAGGAGTTGGGCCGTTTCCAATCATCATTTTCTCCCACGGACTCGGTGGCTCCCGTGATGACTACGAGTATCTTGGTAGACACTGGGCGGGCCGTGGTTACGTTAGTGTTCACATTCAGCACATCGGCAGTGATGACAGCTTGTGGAAAGACTTGCCGGCAGCCGAACGGGTTAAGGCACTACAGCAAGGAGCTGCTAATCTAACGAATGCGTTGAACCGGCCTCCAGACGGTATGTTTGCGATCGATCAATTGGATGCACTGAACGCGGATGAGTCTTCTCCCCTCAAGGGGCGCCTGGACCTCAAATCTATCGGATTTGCGGGACATTCGTTCGGTGGCTTTACGACGCTGGCGCTGGCCGGAGAGACCTTTATCCTTCCGTTGGGTATAATTAAGCGATTTGAAGATCCCCGAATTAAGGCTGCAATCCAGATGAGTGCGCCCGCACCGACGAACCGGAGCGATTTTGACAAGGCTTTCGGCTCTATCAAGATTCCTGTGATGCACATGACTGGCACTAAGGATTTCCTGAAAATATTGCCCCAGACGACCGCTGCGGACAGGCGTATCCCTTTCGACTACATGAGTAACTCTGAGACGTGTCTCGTTATCTTCCAAGATGGAGACCATTTCATTTTCTCCGGGCGTGAGCGGATGGCCGTCGCACCGGAAGAGGGCGTGCAAGATGCGGTGTTTCAGGAACTGATTTGCAGTGGGACCACAGCCTTTTGGGATGCGTACTTAAAAGACGATGGTGGAGCTAAGGAGTGGTTGTTCGAAGGGGGCTACGCAAAGGATCTTGGTGCTCAGGCGACGTTCGAGCACAGGAAGCCGACCTCCGCCGCGAAGTGATCGTGGTGTTTGTCGTTCAGGGGGTAAGATTTTATCAAGTAGGAGCGCAAGGATTTCAGCGGATCTCTGAACCGAGTTTGTTTCGCGATGTCAGGTCCTAGGTAACTCAACGAGCCGGTTCTATTCCGTGCTGCAAATCAGTTCGCTAGGAGATCGCCTGGCGGAAGATGTTTTCCAACGATCGAGGTCCAAAGCTCGTAGCCCTCGGAATTCATGTGGAGCCGATCCGGACCGAAGATCTCGGGGCGAGGCAGGCCGTCTGCACCTAGCATCGCGTGGAATACGTCGATGAACAACAGGTTCGCTTGTTCTTTGGTGAAAGCCTCCACTAGGGCGTTCGCTTTTTTGACGTCCTCGACCTGCTCCCATCTGCGTGGATTTCCTGCAATCGAGATGAACGCAATCGGAGTCGAGGGTTGTTTTTCCCGGACACGGCTTACCAGGGATTTGAATGCGTCGCAGACCTGTTCCGGTGTGTGATGCGCGTTCAGATCGTTTCCGCCGGCGTAGACAACGATGAATCTCGGCTCATAAGGGAGCACGATCCGATCTGCGAAATGGGCGGTGTCGCTTAAAAACGAACCGCCGAAGCCGCGGTTAATCACTCTGTGATTTGGGAAGTCCGAAGCCAGCGTTTTCCACAGGCGAATACTTGAACTTCCAACGAAAAGAACTGCGTGTTTTGGGGGAAAGGCATCCTGATCTTTCTGCTCAAAAGCCGAGATGTCGTGTTCCCATTTGTTTGCGGTTTCTTCGGCGCGAGTGGAGACGCTTGGGAAAAGAAACGATAGAATGACGAGTGCAACGGAGAGAATCAGGGGGGACTTTCTCATAGGGTAGGTTTAGTACGGCTTTGTACCGAATGCGATTTCGCAAAACACGTCAGAAGTAGAGAGGCTGGGAGCAGGACTCAAACTCGACGAATCAGGTGTGCTCGGTAGCATTGTGGTATGGATCTCAATTGGACTGACAAAATTGTTATTGTTACGGGCGGGGGCGGCGGGATGGGGCAGGCAGCCGCAAAACGATTTGCGGAAGCTGGAGCGAAGACATTTATTTTTGGGCGCACGCTGGAGTCGCTTAAGGAAACGGAGAGCCTTTCTCCAAATATCGTCCCTGTTGTCTGTGATGTTTCGGATGCTGCGAGCGTCGGTGCAGCGATGGAGTCTGTACTCAAACACGGCACGCCAGATGTGCTCATTCATACGGCTGGCATCAACACGCCGGACCGCTTTATGGCGCATGCGGATCCCGCGAAAATTGCTAGTGGAGCGACGTGGCAAAAGGTCATGGATATTAATGTGCTCGGGGTGGTGAATATGATTCAGGCTGTCGCACAACCCATGGCCGCAAATGGCGGCGGTAAGATCGTTGTGGTTTCGTCGACGGCGGGGCACGGCTTCGACTCTTATGCCGGGGTGCCCTATACGGCGAGTAAGTGGGCTGTGCACGGGTTGCTCTTTACAGCGCGCGCCCAATTAAACGCTCATGGGATTGTCCTCTCGGAGTATGCTCCAGGTGAGGCGAACACGCCGATTGTGGATAAGCGTCCCGTACTGCCAACGCCAGTGCACCGTGCAGCGATGATTCAGACGCACGATTGCGCTGAGGCACTCTTCTTTATCGCATCGCAGGCTCATAGTATGAGCGTGATCCAGTTGCCGGCTTATCAACCTTTTGGTGGGATGCCGCCGGCGGTGACTGCGCCTTGGCTCGATGGATTGGAAATTAAACCAAAATAAGAAACAGGCGCTGCCGTACGGGGCAGTTGTGTTATCTGCCCCGTCTGGTGTTGGTGAATCGAGCGAGTTTTGGTTTGGGTGTGAGCCGAAATAGGAGGGCTAGGTGAGGCGATAAAACTTCGTGGCATTGCCTGCCCATAGCTTCCGCTGTTCGTGTTCAGGTCGCGAAGAAACAATTTGTTTAAGCGCCGTGACCCAGCCCGAGAAGGAGCTTCCGAGCAGGCAAACCGGCCAGTCGCCGCCAAAGAAAACGCGGTCCGGTCCGAACGCGTCCAGACAGTGATTCACGACGGGGGCCAGATCCTCTGCCTGCCATGTTCCGGGCGGCAAGGAAGCAACGATGCCGCTAATTTTACACATGACTCCAGGTCGAGCAGCAATGGCGTCGATGCCGCGTTTCCATTCATTTGCGGAACATGCGCATTCGCGCTCCGGAGCTAGTTTGGAGTTAAACGCTTTGGGATCGCCGTTCCCGCAATGGTCTAACACAAAGCGAGTGTCCGGGCATAAGCGGATCAATTTTGCGCCATCCAACAATTCCTTGGGGCGCATGGTTAGCTCAAAATTGAGGTCGTGTTTTCCGAGGGTTTGCACACCTCGGACGAATGCTTTTTCCAAACAAAATCCGGCGGGGGTGGATGTGCCGTGTAGTACCTTTCGGACACCTTTGACCACACCAACGCTGGCGTAGCGGCGCACGTAGTTTTCGAAGTCGGTCGCGTCGGGCCGTCCTCCGATGGTAGCGGCGACGGTTGGAGTGGATTTGGTTTGGCAGAGGGTAACGATTTCGTCGGCCTCTTTTGTGTGGTCTTCAGGAGCGACGTCCACTTCCATGTAGATGGCTTTGATATTCAGGCCCGCAGTGGCCTTGCGGTATTCGGTTATACCGTAGGTGTGTTGCAGGATTTTTGGCGCGCCTTTTAGCCATGGAGGGCTCATTCGAGTCCGGTTCCAAAGGTGCTGATGGGTGTCTACGATGAGGGAGTCGTGGTTTGGGGCGTGGAACGTGGCGCAGGAAGTTGCGGCGGAGGCGATGCAGCCTGAAGCAACGGTTTGGAGGAAGTGGCGGCGGTTCATTGCGGCGGTACGAGGTTGGTGGGGGAGGTGTTTGAGGGGAGTGCGAGTTCTAAAGTTTATCGGATTCTGGTTCTCCTCGTGGTGAAGGGGATGAAGTTGGTTTTAAACTCAAAAGCAGAAACATTCCGATCACGCCGGCGAATGCCAGACTGATGGTTCCTGCTTGATGGTTTTGAAAAAGGGCGTCCATTTTAGTTTTAAAGGTCGGGGCCATATACCCGCCCAGGTTCCCGATGGATCCGATGAGAGCGATACCACTCGCGGCTGCGGTGCCTGTTAAATAGGCGGTGGGCATGGTCCAGAACAACGGCTGAACGACGACGAAGCCAACGGTTGCGAGTGAGAAAGCGACGAGCGTTGGGACAATGTGGTTACCTAAAGTGGAGGCGAACAATCCGCCGGCAGTAAGAGCAAGTAAGGAGATTGCGAGCGGTCGATGTTTTGCGTGTTTGTCGGCGTAGCCCGTGATGAGGCTCATGCTTAGAAGGGCACACAGCCACGGGATAGCGGTTAATATGCCGACTTGGAGACCGATGGCTTGACCGATGAGTTCGGAAACGCGCGATGGTAGGTAGAAGACTACGCCGTAAGCGCTGACTTGGATGGTGAAATAGATCAAAACGAAGCGCAGTACGTTCAGATCGAATAGAGCGCGTATGGAATGGCTTGGGCCGTGAGCTGCCTTCTGCGAGTCCTCCGAGGCGATGGCATTTCCCAAAGCCGTCTTCTCTTCCGCAGTGAGCCACTTGGCGTCACGTGGGCGGCTCACGAGATAGAAGTATGCTATGATGCCGACGAAGACGGCCGCGAAGCCTTCAATTAGGAACATCCATTGCCAGTTTTTTAAATTCAAAAGGCCCTGTGTGGATTCGAGTAAAAAGCCTGAAATTGGGCCGCCGAGGACCATTGCGATTGGTGCTCCAAGATAATAGATCCCCAGAGCCTTGCTGCGATCTTGTGCTGGAAACCAGTAGGTGGAGAACAGAATGACTCCCGGTGAAAAACCAGCTTCCGAGACGCCAAGAATGAAACGAAGTCCGTAAAAGGACCATTCGTCCCGAACAAACATCATGGCGGCAGAGGCCAGACCCCAGGTGATCATGATGCGACTGAGCCAGATTTTTGCCCCGACTCTATGCAGCATCAGGTTGCTTGGGATTTCGAAAACGGCGTAGCCGATGAAGAAGATGCCAGCTCCGAGAGCGTATGCGGCGTTATTGAGATGAGCATCGATCTCGAGGGCTTGTTTTACGAAGCCGACATTGGATCGGTCGATCATGGCCATTGCGAACATAAGCGCCAGGAATGGAGCTAAACGATGGCGTGCCTTTTGGACTGCGGATTTTAAGGGCGCAGGATTTGATGAGGATTGGGGCGTCATGGGGGGAGCCGGATGGAGTTAATGAAGGGGCCGTTTCGCTGAGATGCCGAAAATGGACCGGGCTTCAAGGATGTGAGTGGCCATGGCTTTTGCTGCGGCATCACCGTCGTGGGAGGTGATGGCATCGAGGATTTCTTGATGGCGAGGGATGGGCTGGGATTTTTCGATGGTTTGAAAACCGATCCGTTGGCTTTCGGCCAGCAGTTCTGAGAGGGATTCGATTACCAGGAGAAGGATGCGATTTCCGGAAGCCTCGGCGATGGCTTTGTGGAAGTGCATGTCTGCGGTAGTGGCGTCTTCAATGGTAGTGGCGTCTTGAAGCGTTTTGTGAGCGGCGGTGATCTTTAGAAGATCGTCTTCGGTGGCGTTGAGTGCTGCGGAACGGGCGGTTTCGGGTTCGAGGATGAGACGGACTTCGAAAAGCTGTTGAATACGGTCGGTTTCGTCTGGAACGAGCAGACTCAAAGCGGCGGTGATGGGTTTATGGAGTTTGTGTACGATACGGGTGCCTTTTCCCTGGCGGATTTCGAGGAGGCCTTGCATTTCGAGGCGTTTGATGGCCTCGCGTAAGACGTTGCGGCTGATGCCGAGTTGTGCGGCTAGGTTGCGTTCTGCGAGTATTTTGTCGCCTGCGAACCCTGAGCCATTGGTGAACATTTGAGCGAGCTGCAAGGAGACTTGTTCAACGAGGGTGGGAGCCTTTTGGATGGGCGCAAAAGTTTGGGTGCTCATACTGGTTGGATGGTGGGACCAGTGTGGGCGTTGTCAATAGCTTTGGTTGTGTTGCTGGCCGCAAAGTGTGAATTACGGAGGCGTATCAGGCGAAAGTGCCTGAGTCCTGCTTGGTGAAGGAACGAAATAGAGACGAGGTCTCTATCGCTTCTTCCTGAAGACGAGGGTGTTGTCGACGTTCACCTGTTCAAATGAATCATCGAGGCCGAAGGTTGTTTCGGATGCCCCGAGGATAAGGTAGCCGTCGGGACGTAAAAGTCGGGCTGTACGTTCCAGGATGAGCTTTTTGGTTTCATCTTTGAAGTAGATCATCACGTTGCGCAACAGGATGATATCCATTTGGGGGATGGGAGGCCACAACGCGGCGAGGTTCATTTCCCGAAAATCAATGGAGCGACGGAACTCCTCGCGGATGATCCATTCTCCGGAAACCTGATTGAAATGTTTGATGAGCTGAGTGGCGGGAAGACCGCGATTCACCTCGAGTGCCCGAAATACCCCGGACTTTGCCTTATCGAGCATGTCGGTACTAATATCTGTCGCGAGCATGTAGTTGGTCCAGGAGGCGATTTGAGGAAAGTGGTCTTTGAGCATCATTGCGATGCTGTAAGGTTCCTGGCCGCTTGAACATGCTGCACTCCAGATGTTTAGGGCGCGGATTTCCTGGCGGGCTGCAATGAGCTCGGGCAGGATGGCGTTTTGGATTGCACGGAATGGGTGTACGTCTCTGTAGAAGGAAGTTGCGTTGGTCGTGAGGGCGTTCACGACTTTTTTGACCAAACCTGGGGAGGGATCGCGTTTGAGGAGGTGAACCAGGTCGCCGATAGTTCCTATACCGTCGTTTTTCGCCAGAGGACCGAGGCGTGTATCGATCAGGTATTCTTTTTCGTTTTCTATAACGATTGCAGCCTCTCTGAAAATGAGTTCCGAAAGATAACGGAAATCCTCTGGGCTAATATTGGAGTCGTTTTCCGTTGATGACATCTGGCCTGCCTCGTTAGGGGTTTCTTTGGAAGGACACGCGTTGGACAATTTCACGGGCAATCTCGCCGATCGGCAGAATTGCGTCTGCGAGATCCTGCTCGGCGACCGAGCCTGGCATCCCCCAGACCACGCTAGTGGCCTCGTCCTGTACGAGGACTTGCCCGCCGTTTTCCCGGATCTCCTGACAGCCAGCTGTGCCGTCAGAGCCCATACCCGTTAAAATTACACCGAGTACGTTTGCTCCGTAGACTCGAACTGCGGAACGAAATAAAACGTCTACGGAAGGCCGACAGAAATTTACCGGAGGATCCTGATTGATCGAAACTTTGCAGTGACGGCCTGCTCGGTCGAGGATCATGTGCTGGTCACCGGGAGCGATCCAGCAATCTCCTGGGAGCAGGAGCTCTCCGTCTTTGGCTTCGTGGACGCGTAGGGAACTTTGCGAATCGAGGCGTTCAGCTACGAGTTTCGTGAAAAGGGCTGGCATATGTTGCACAATGGCAACGGGAACGGGGAAATTTGCGGGGAGTCCAGGAAGCAGCGTTGCGAGCGCGTTGGGACCACCGGTAGATACACCGATCACGACGATATCAATTTTCCCAACGTGATGGGGAATCGCTGTGTGTCGGGTACTCTTGAGAGATGCGGCGCGTGGCTTTGGTGCCACGACCTCAGGTTCCCGTAGTTGGGAGATGTGACCGCCCTCGATATCGTGAAGTTGTGCAGCTAGAGTGACTTCACGGTGGATCTGAGCTTTGACTGCGGCTCTATGTGACTCGTGGTTGTGGGCGCGTCGCTCGTGGATGGAATTGGGGCCGAGAGCCTTGATTTTGGGTAGGAGCTCGTCCCTGAGGCGCGAAAGACTCTCCTGCATGCTCCCAGTCTTAGTGGGTTTGGTGACGTAGCAGGTTGCGCCTAATGCAAGGGCGTCCAAAGTAGCAACGGCGCCCTTTTCAGTGAGGGAGCTACACATGATCACGGGAAGGTGCGGCTGCATGTATCTCAGCTCCCTGAGCATTGTAAGGCCGTCCATTTCCGGCATGTCCACGTCCAGCGTGATCACGTCGGGTTTCAGCTCTTGCACGCGTGCCAGTGCAATTCGCCCGTTGGCTGCGGTTCCCACGACTTCCACATCGGGATCGCAGGAGAGGGACTCGGAGATCGCGAGACGGATAAACGAGGAATCGTCGACTACCAGTACCCTGGTCTTGCGCATCGGCAAAGAAGGCGGGTTACACTAGGGCTTGACGCCCAAAAGGGTCAGTTTGTCGGTTACCGAATCCTTGCTGAAAGGTTTCATAAGGTATTCGTTGGCTCCTGATTCCAGCGCAGCCATAACGTTGTCAGCTTCGGATTCCGTGGTGATCATCATGATTTTCATGACGTCGTTCCCCGTTCGTTGGCGGACTTCCCGGACAAATTCCAGCCCATTCATTTCGGGCATATTCCAGTCGACGCACGCGAGCTCGGGGAAACCGTTTTGCTCAATCCACGTCAGAGCCTCCACGCCGTTAGCCGCGTTGCCGGTTTCAAAGCCGATCTCCTGCAAAATATTGCCGACGATCATGCGCATAGTGCGGGAGTCATCTACGATCAAAGCACGCATAAAATTTTTGGATTAAACACTAATTGGGACAATTTATTAGCTAACTGGGAACGGAAGGAAATTGAAATCAATCGAGTTTGGCGATCGAACAGGACTTGCTCTTTGGGGGGGCGCTTGGATCCAATCGGAACTGGCCGATTAACATACTGAGATCTGCGCTTAACTCGGCCAGATCGTTGGCAGACAGTTTTGTTTGGTTGGCCCCCTGCGCTGTGCTTGCTGCTGTATTGGCGACGCTTGCAGCGTTTCGGTCGATCTCGCGAGCACCTCGTGCGGCTTCCTGAATCGAGCGCGTGATTTCGTTGGTGGTTAAGGTCTGCTCGTCGATTGCGGATGCAATGCTTTGTTGAAATGCGCTGATTTTCAGGATGATACCGTGAATTTCCGTGATTGCGCCGATGGATTGACGGGTATCACTTTGGATGGTGTCGATGCGTTTGGAGATGTCCTCCGTCGCGCGAGCGGTATTTTTTGCAAGTTCCTCAACTTCAGTAGCAACAACGGCGAATCCGCGGCCTGCTTCCCCGGCGCGGGCCGCTTCGATTGTGGCGTTCAGAGCCAAAAGGTTGGTCTGTTTCGCGATCGAATTGATCATCTTGACCACTTTGCTGATTTCGGCGCTGCTGGTTCCTAGTTTCGAAATGGATTCAGTTGCGGATTCCGCTACGGAAACAGCGCTGCCTGCGATTTTTACCGATTGAGCCAAGTTTCTGGCGATTTCACGAATACTAACGGACATCTCCTCAGCTGCGACTGCAACGCTTTCGACGTTCTCGCTTACGTCAGAGCTGATAGCAGCAACGCTCTTTGCCTGAGTGGAAGTTTCGCCTGCGTTGGTGCCGAGTTGCTGGCTCACTACCGAAAGTTCTCTTGCTGAGCCAGCCAGCGTGTTGGCGCCGTCTGCGACTTCTACAAGAGTCGAGCGGAGGCTGGTCGTGGATTGGTTTAGGGCGGAAGCTAGGCGACCGAGTTCGTCCTTGGATTCTACAGGAAGTTTGACGGTTAAATCTCCCTGCGCTGTGTCTTCCAGAGCATGCATCGCTTGCTGGATGGGGGTAACAACGCTTCCGGTGACCGTGATTGCGATTCCCAAGCCGAACAAAACGGCAGAAATACCAATGCCTGTGAGTACCAGTATGATGGAGCGTAACTCTTCGTCTTGGAGTAATTTGCTGCGTTCGATGGTGTCGTTTTGAATGCGCAGGAAGCCTCGTTCCAGAGCGCCCAGTTGGTTTACGACTTCTTGTTCAGCGGGGGCGCATCGGTCGATCAATCCTTCAAGGCCTCCGTCGCTGTCCCCTGCTGCAAATTGTGCGAGCGTGCTGTCCAGTGAAACATGGAGCGTATCAATCGCTTTTTGTACTTCGATGAGGGCTGACCGTGCTGTTGTGCGTTTGATAGCTGCGGAGTCTGCCGATTGAGGTGATTTTGTGGGGGCATCGGTTTCGAGGCAGGAGTCAGCTTTGGCAACGGACTTCGCGAGATTTTTCCGCGCCTCATCTAGTTGTTGGCGGATATCATTAATGTCGGAAGTCTTACTCTGAGCTTTGATAACAATACTGCCTTCCTGACTGATAATCGCTTGGATGGCTTGGACCACTCCGCCCCAACGGTTGGCGTCGGTAAGGCTTTTAGTGGTTAGCTCGTTCATCTTCACAACTTGTTTGGTTGTGACGTTACGCGTGTAAAACAGCGTGAAGATCAGCAACGCAATCTGGATCCCGAAACCCAGGAACAATCGCGTGCGGATGTAAAGTTTGTGCAGCATGAGATTGGGAGTAGCTTGGCGCGCCTAGATGCGGGAACCGATAAACAGGGGAATAGAAGAGGCGGCCTAGATGGGTTGTACGGTTCGTTGAGCCTGGACAAATGGGGTTAGTTTCGGAAATCAGAGCGGTGGTTTACGCCCCCGCTAGAATGGTGAACTCACTCTTAAGTACCAGAAGTAACTGCGTGGGAAGTTTGCAAACGCTATCGATCATCTTTCTCGCCACACCTGTCATACTTTCGGGTACGGGCTCGAGTAAATGTGTGGATACTTCCATCACGTCGCCGACATCATCGATGGGAAAACAAAGGGGGCCTTCAGCCGTTTTGATGATGATATTCATCTTCGGCGCGGTGGACTCGTCCTGGGAAATGGGTAACTCCAGCCGCCGACGTAGATCGATGGCGGTGACGATTTGACCGCGTAAATTGATCAGGCCGCAAACAGCGTCGGGTGCCAGAGGGACGATGGTGAGCGGTTGGCTGCGGATAACCTCTAAGACACAATCGACGTCGAGGCCGAAGAGTTGGCCGTTGAGCAGAAATGTGCAGATTTGTCGGGAAGAATTCATTGCGCCTATGGGGAGAATTCAGGTGCGTATAGCTTCACAATTTCGGGAATGTTCACAAATTCGGTGACCCGTTTTCCGATAACTGCTGATCCTAGTACACCCGTGCGTTTTCCCGCGGTTTGGAGGTCTACGGTTTCTTTGACGATGACCTCTACGGCTTCGATGATGAGACCGATCGAGTTTTCGCCCTGATTGTAAATGATGGCTTGAATGATACTGGGATCGGTCGCCGTTTCCGGTAGGCCAAGCGCGCGCGCAATAGAGATCAGCGGGAGAATTCCGTGGTTGTATTGCATGACGTCTTTCCCTGCGCATTGTTCTACGCCTTTTGCCGGGAATTCTTCTAGGCGATGGACTTGATTCAAAGGAACTGCGGCGCGGGTTCCTCCAACCTGAAAAACGAGGAGTTCAGTGGTGTCTTTTGAAACCACGACGGGCTCTTCCTCCTGGTTGACTTCAGACAGATTCAGTCCTGGGGCCCTGTCGGTGTCGAAGAGGTTGGCCAGAGTGCCGATTCCGAAAATATCTAAAATGAGAGCGACGTGTCCGTCTCCCAGAATAGTGGACCCAGCAAAACACGCCAAGCTCATGAGTGCGCGTCCAATGGGTTTAACGACGATTTCTTCTGCTTCGTGAATCGAGTCTACAACTAGCCCGAATTGGCGGGAGCCGACGTGGACAACCACCAGATGCTGAGTGGACGGAGTGGTTGGGTTCTTCAGCTTCAGAACTTGGTGAAGGAAAACCACCGGTAGAAGGTCGCCACGGAGCCGGATAACGGGAGTTTCGTGGACGGATTCTATAGGGAGGCTGTGGTCGAGGCGGATTACTTCGAGCAGATTGGTCTGTGGAATTGCAAATCGTTCGCCGCAGCAACCTACAATCACGACAGGAATAATCGCCAATGTCAGAGGGATTTTGATTCGGCAGGTGGTGCCTTTTCCCATTTCGCTGTTCATATCGACGATGCCGCCGATCTTTTCGATTTGGGTTTTAACCACATCCATCCCAACGCCGCGCCCGGAAACCATACTAACTTTTTCCGCTGTGGAGAATCCAGGCAGGAAGATCAAGTTCACCAGGTCCTTGTTGGACATGCGATCTGCCAGCTCCTGGGTGATCAATTTGCGTTCCAAGGCACGGGCTTTGACTCGGTTGACGTTGATTCCGCCTCCGTCATCAATGATTTCAATAGTAACGAGACCGGCCGCATGGAACGCTCGAAGAAGAATTGTGCCTTCGGGGTTTTTCCCGGCAGCTACTCGCGCCTCAGGCGACTCGATGCCGTGATCGACGCTGTTACGGAGTAGGTGAACCATCGGATCTTTAATTGCATCCACGACGGTTCGATCCATTTCTGTCTCGGCTCCTTCAGTCTGAAGGCGAACTTTTTTGTGACACAACTGGGCTAAATCGCGGACGGTTCGTGGAAGTTTGTTCCACATCACGTCAATCGGCTGAACCCGAGTTTTCATCATCCGATCCTGGAGTTCGGTTGTGATGCTGCTGAGCCTGTGGGCGATGGATTGTAGTGGGGGCGAATTCGTGGTTCCGGCAATCTGGACCAGTTGGTTTCTGGTCAATACTAGCTCTCCGACAAGGTTCATTAACGTATCCAGTACCTCGACGTTAATACGTACAGTGCTGTCTAGTACTTTGGGACCGTGAGAGATCTCGGCTTCTTGAACAGCAGCGGCAGGAGCAGCGGCAGGAGCAGCGGCAGGAGCAGCGGCAGGAGCAGCGGCAGGAGCAGCG
>JBAXNG010000011.1:0-143051 GCA_037133875.1 Verrucomicrobiota bacterium
TCGCTCCGCTCAACGTCAACACTCCCGACCCGGTCTTTGTAACCCCTCCGGCTCCACTTATTATCCCCCCAAAACTCGTACTCATCCCATCTCCTCCCACCGTTAAACGGCCCGACCCCAGCTCGACATTCCCGCCGCTCGCTCCCCCGCCTGCAAGCGACCCGATACTGGTATCGTTCCCTCCTAAATCCATTAGCACGCCGGACGCGTTTGACAACTGCACCGCTGAATTCACTCCAAACGCCTGGCCTGATACTCCTGCTCGAAGAGATCCCTCCGTAATCACCGTCGCACCAGTGTACGTATTCGATCCCGACAACGTCAGCACTCCCGACCCAAATTTGTTTAATCCACCAGCGCCACTTAACACGCCTGAATACGTCGTACTCGTCCCCAAACTTCCCACAGTCAGCGTCGCCGATCCCAACTCCACATTTCCTCCACTGCTTCCTCCTCCTGCCAACGAACCTATCGCCGTGTTATAACCCGTAATATCCAGTAATACCCCGGCCGTATCCGCCAACGTTACCGCGCTATTCACACTAAACGATACCGTCGCAACTCCCGCTTTAAGGCTGCCTCCATTTACTGTCGTTGCTCCCGTATAAACGCTCGCTCCTCCAAGCGTCTGTGTTCCCGTTCCAGTCTTCGTAATCCCACCCGCTCCACTCAACGCTCCGGAATACGTCGCATTCAAGTTATCCCCGCCAAGCGTCAATATCGCGCTACCCAATTCCACATTTCCTCCCGTCGCACCACCTCCTGTTAACGAGCCAACCGATGTATCAAAGCCTGTAATATCGAGTAAAGCTCCCGCCGTATTCGCTAAACTTACCTGCGCATTCACTCCAAACGCGCTCGTTGTAACCCCGGCTTTCAACGTGCCGACATTCACGGTTGTGAGCCCTGTATAGATATTGGCTCCGGCGAATATCTGCGTACCGGCTCCTGTCTTCGTAACTCCACCAGCACCACTCAACACACCCGAATACGTCGTACTCGTTCCATCCGCTCCCAACGTTAACGTCGCACTTCCGAGTTCTACGTTACCGCCGGTTACTCCACCTCCTGCCAAGGAACCTATCGTGTTATCAAATCCAGTAATATTCAGTAACACTCCTGCCGTATTCGCTAGCGTCACTGCGCTATTATTCCCAAACGCCCGTACACTCACCCCTGCACTGAGGCTACCGGCATTCACAACCGTTGCTCCCGTGTAATCATTCGAGCCCGCAAACACTAAAGCGCCTGCGCCATTCTTCACCACTCCACCTGTCGTGGTCGCTACTGTCCCACTTATCGTCAGCGTATTTGCTAACACGTCGATAAACGCATTCGATCCCGCGTTGATTGTAAACGAACGGTCTGTGCTAGCCGTTGCTCCACCGTACTGCAACGTTCCACCCGCAAAGATCAGATTAGAACCCGCGTTACTTGCAGCTCCTAACCCACCAGCAACACCACCATTGTTGATACTCGTCACACTCACGGTTCCAGCGCCAAGTGTCACTACACCCGTCGACGCGTTATTTCCGCTTAACGTTAATTTACCCGCACCGAGCTTCGTAAGTCCCGCCACATTGCTCGCCGCCAAATCACCTGCGAACGTCACGTCCTGCGCATTTGTATCCAATAATAACACACCACTGCTATTCACTATCCGCGACGAGTAATCGCCCTGGTTCGACACCGTAAACTGCAGAGTCCCGCCCCGGAATGTAATATTGCCGTTTCCAGCGAGGGCATTCGCGTGTCCAAGACTCAACGTACCGGCATCAATATACGTTGTACCCGTGTAACCATTACTTCCGGATAACGTCAGCGATCCCACCCCAAACTTTCGCAATCCTCCCATATTCGACGATGTGATATCACCCGCAAACGTCACATCATTGGAATTGGTATCCAATGCAATCGCCCCGGTGCTTCCTGCGATCCGATTTCCGTAATCCGTCGTATTACTTGAAGTAAACTGAAGCGTCCCTCCACCAAACGTAATTGCACCCGATGTCGAAAGCGCATTGGCATGGCCAAGATTGATAGTCCCGCCATTCACATTGGTTGTTCCCGTATAACTATTGTTCCCTGACAACGTCAGTATCCCAGTTCCCATTTTCGTCAGGCCGCCGGTGTTAGTATTATCCGCTATTCCAGATAATGTTCCGTTCAGAATACCTGTATCGATCTGAATGACGGACGCACCACTACCCGAAATACCATTCATATACGTGGCGTTTGTAAGTCCAAATTGCAGTGTTCCACCCGCAAATGCCAGCGCACCGCCTCCCGCCAGTGCATTCGTACTATCCAGCTTCAGTGTCCCACCTGCCACGCTACTAAGGCTGGTGAAACTATTACTTCCACTTAATGTGAGTGTTCCAGAACCCGATTTTGCCAATCCTCCTGCATTCGATGCCGCTAGATTTCCGGAAATAGCAACATTGTACCCGTTCGTATCTATCGCCATTGATGAGGTACTATTCGCGATCACCGAACTCAACGTCCCTACATTCACACCCAGCTGTAGCATCCCACCCGTAAATGTCAGGCTGCCGCCTCCAGCAAACGCATTCACACTCGCAAGCTGTAATGTCCCACCATTAATCGTTGTTGTACCCGTGTAAGCATTACTTCCGGAAAGCACCAAGGTTCCTCCACCAAGCTTTGTTAATCCGGAGATATTCGAGGCGGCCAGATTCCCTGAGATGGCGGCGCTATACCCGTTCGTATCAATAGCAATAGCGGACGTACTATTCACGATTGCCGACGTAAATGTACCAGCGTCTAAACCGAGCTGTAATAGCCCCCCTGTAAACGTCAGACTGCCGCTCCCCGCTAACGCTGTAGTGCTACCAATCTGGATCGTCCCAGCCGAGATTGTTGTCGTACCTGTGTAACCGTTACTTCCGGACAAAATCAACGTACCGACTCCCAACTTCGTTAAACCCCCTGTGTTGGAGGAAAGCAGATTTCCAGACAGCGTAGAACTTAGCCCGTTAGAATCAATCAGCATTGCACCAAGGCTATTTGCGAACTTGTTTGAATAATTCGCGGCATTAGTTCCGAACTGAAGGGTCCCCCCGGCTAACGTAAAGCTACCACCACCAGCCAACGCATTCGCACTTCCAAGACTCAAAGTACCTGCACTAACCGTTGTCACTCCTGTATAGCTATTGCTACCGCTGAGAGTCAGCGTTCCAGCACCTAATTTCGTTAATCCGCCTACATTGGACGAAGCCAGACTCGTCGAGAACGACACCCCCTGCGCATTGGTATCGATAACAATCGCAGAACCACTGCCGACAATCTTCGATCCATAATCGTTCGCATTGTTCGTAGTAAACTGGAGTGTTCCCCCACCAAATTGGATATTACCGCCCCCGGCAAGCGCCGTTGAGCTATTCAGACTTAACGTCCCCCCATTCACGTTTGTAGTTCCCGTATAGAGGTTATTTCCACCAAAAATTAGAGTACCAGAGCCAACCTTCACGAGCCCACCCGTGTTTGTAGCCGACAGCCCATTTGAGAACGTGACGCCTTGCGCATTCGTATCGATCACAATGGCAGAACCACTGCTGACAATTCGACTCGCAACATCACTTGTATTAGCCGAGGTAAACAAGAGAGTCCCCCCTCCAAATGTAATGTTTCCGCCACCGCCCACTGCGTAGGTGCTGCCCAGCCCAAGAGTTCCTACATTAATAAGAGTTGTCCCGGTATAGCCGTTACTTCCACTCAAGGTTAGCAACCCGGAGCCCATCTTCGTCAACGCGCCCGTGTTCGTTGCATCCATGTTGCCGGACCAGAATCCAGTGTAGCTATTACTATCGAATAACAGGCCAGACGCGCCACTTCCTGTAATTGCATTTGTATAAGTTCCGCCGTTTATTCCCAGCGCTAGCGTACCCCCGGCAAATGTGACCGCGCCGTTCCCTGCAAGCGAGTAAGTGCCGCCTAAAATCAACGTCCCCGCATTTAGTGTAGTTACACCGGTAAACCCGTTTGAACCCGAGAGCGTCAGACTCCCCGAACCCAGTTTCGTCAAACCTGCCACGTTTGTTCCATCCCAATTCCCTGAGAACGAAACCCCATAGCCGTTCGTATCAATAAACATCGATGACGTACTGTTTACAGCACCCGTTGTGTAGGAACCTCCGCTAATACCGAGCTGCAATGTACCCCCACTGAACGTAAGGCTACCACCGCCGCTCAATGCATTGGATCCACCGAGATTTAATGTTCCCGACAGGATATTCGTAACGCCCGTGTAACCATTGGAACCAGAAATCACAAGCATCCCTGCCCCCATCTTCGTAAGCCCCGCCGTATTCGAAGACGCAAAATTTCCGGATAGCGTCCCATCAAAACCATTGGTATCCACAGCAATGGCAGAAGTGCTAGACAGGACCAAGGCCGCATACGTACCTGCGCTTACTCCAAACTGAAGTGTTCCTCCTGTAAACTTGAGGCTACTGCTTCCGTTAATCGCTCCGCTACTTGCGAGCTGCATGGTTCCTGCAGTCAGATTGGCCGTCCCCATCGAGAGGTTGGAACCGGCTAAATAGAGCGTCCCCGTACCCGCTTTTGTCCAGGCACTAGTCCCCCCATTAATGCTACCCACATTCATTAACCAACCTGCACTTCCGGTGACACTAACGTTATTAGCCGAGGTCCCGATCCCATAAGATCCCATATTAAGCGTACCACCGCTCAACGTGATTACGGCAGTTGTGGTCCCTGCGCCGCCACCCTTGAGAATGTTCCCACCAATTCCAACGGTTCCGCCACTGATATTAATTGCACCGGTTGCTGTATTACTCGCCACTGACGATGCCATAAGCACCGCAGTGCCACTCGTCGCACCAATCGTCACAGACCCGCCGGTTACATTCAAAGTCGCAGCAGCAGTATGGCTCGTATAAATCCCGATCCCTGAACTAATCGACCCGAGCTGCAAAATCCCGCTTCCGATAGTGATGGTACCACCACTGAGGTTCATGGTGCTGGTGCTCTTGTAACTATTTCCAAATGCACCTGGTCCTCGGAGCCCCATAGTCAGACTCGTCATATCGAGCGTGCCCTGACTGAAGTTAAATGTATTCGTGCTAGTCACGTTCTGGCGACTGTTTGTCCCAATCGAAACTGCGCCCAATAACAGGTCAGCCGAATGCCCCGACACATCGAATGTATTGGTCCCCATCTGAGACTGGTTGTTTGTCCCAGTCCCCATATTAAATGCGGCTCGCCCGGTCCCCGCTAAATCCCGAATCACTAGAGTCCCCGATCCATTGGACCCAAAGCTAAGAGAACCAGAGTCCTGATTGCCGGCTCCGATATTCAGAGTCGTCAAATTAAGCGTGTTGGTTCCCGATCCAAAAATCACCGAATTGATGACGGACGCGTTCCCGTTGCCCTGAGAACCAGTCCCCACATTCATCGTTGCGGAGGTTATCGTCGAATTTGCCCCCCCGGTTGTGGGAAGTAACAAGCTTGAAAAGGCTCCAAAACTAGTACCGCTAGACGTCTGGATATTCACGGCTCCACCGGCACCCGTATTAATCACGACGTTGCTCAGGCCCGTTAAATCCAGAGAAGCCTTATAGGTTCCGCTGCTGCTATTCCCAACGCGGAAGGTTGTCCCAGTTGCTGCCACGCTGAAGGTTCCACCACCGGTCATTGTTAAGCCTGAATCCGTCAGCGAATTAACCGCGCCGCCATCACCGATCGTCACGGCTCCCGTGGCCGTCAAGGTTTTGCCACTTCCTATCGTAATGTTCCCCGATGTGCTGCTTCCATTATTTGCCAACCGTAATGTGGTCACCGTCTGGCTGAAGTTACTCAAATCTAGGTTTCCTACACTACTGCCGGTTCCACCAATAACCAGGGTACCAACCGCCAGGGCATTTGTAGTCCCACTCACAAGCGTTCCTGCGTACAGCGTGGTCGTACCTGTGTATCCATTGGATCCAGATAGGGTAATAGTCCCTTGACCGACCATCGTAAGCCCCCCCGTGTTACTCGAAGTAATATTGCCGGAAATAGTGTTACTATTCGTCGAACCACCCGCATCCAGCAGGATCACATTCGTTCCACCATACGCGATGCGATTAGTTAACGTAATCCCACTTACTCCAAACTGCAGGGTCCCCCCTTGCAGTGCGATACTTCCGGCACCAAGAGCAGTCGCACTTCCCACATTTAAGGTCCCAAAGCTAACCGTAGAAGTACCGGAATACGCATTATTACCCGAAAGCGTCAGTGTACCTGTACCCATTTTCACAAGACCCGCATTGTTGGAAGCCGCCACATCGCCGGAAAGTGTCGCAGAATACCCATTGGTATCAAAAAGCATCGCCGACGTACTATTCACAACACCCGACGTGAAGGTTGCGCCGCTTGCTCCAAGCTGGAACGTGCCCCCCTTAAATGTAACGTTCCCACCACCCGCCAGAGCCGTCGTACTGGATAGATTTAAGGTCCCACCAGCAATCGTTGTTGTTCCGGCATATGTATTATTACCCAATAACATCAGAGTACCAGAACCCAGTTTTGTTAACCCTCCGGTATTCGAGGCTCCAATATTGCCGGAAATAGCCACCGCCAAGTTATTCGTATCTAATGCAATCGCACTAGTGCTACTCAGCAATCGAGAAGACAAGTCTGCCGTATTACTGGATGTAAATTGAAGTGTACCGCCTCCAAAAGTTACACTTCCCCCACCTGCCAATGCATTAGCACTATTCAGCTTTATAGTTCCTGCATTGATAGCGGTCGTCCCCCCATAACCGTTACTTCCCGAAAGAGTCAGAACACCCGAACCAATTTTGGTTAATCCTCCAGCATTTGTACCATCGATATTCCCTGACCAAGTACCATTATTCACACCGGTATCGAGAACAACGCCCACCGTACTACCAGTGATCTTCGATGCAAAAGTCGCATTACTGGTCCCCAGCTGGATCATCCCGCCCGTCAGTGTCAGGTCACCGTTCCCACCGAGCGCGCCGCTACTATTGAGAGATAGCGTTCCAGTGGTAACCGCAGTGGTTCCGGTGAATGTATTGTTACCCGAAAGCGACAGCGTACCTGAGTTAGTCTTCGTTAACCCGCCGCTCCCAAAAACAATCCCAGAAAGAGTGATATCTCCACCCGAACCAGCCAGTGTGACTTTATAGCCACCCGTATCCACCCGACCACTCACCAAAAAGGGGTTCGTTCCGTAGTTAGCCCACGTCTGTAACGTCCCAGCCGCAATATCAGCCGCAAGTGTTCCCCCCAGCGCGGTACCGGAAATCGTGATCCCATTGCTTCCAACGGTAAGCACCGATCCATCCGCATTGAGATTCACATATCGCGCAGTATCCTCAATCGACACTCCGAGCACGGACATATCCGATCCTAAAGTTGAACCATTTGGCGTTGTAGTAACGGTCGTATCCGAAAAATGGAGTTGAGTCGTTATTCCAGGAGAAAGGGATTGCGTTCCTCCTCCCAAACTTGCCACCCAGTTACTATTATCCACCCCATTGGAAGCCGCCCACTGATTCGTCGCACCCGGCAAGCCACCTCGCCAATAAGCATTCGTCAACGCGGCTGTACCCTGAACCTGCGCAGTCAACGTGTACGTCGAAGCCACAATTCCTCCGATAATAAAGAAGTTCGAGTTATTATAGATATTCCCTTTATTGGCGGTTGCCGAAAGATCACTTCCCGGCCCTCCCGTAATAAGAGTATAGGTACCATCTACAGGTTGCACCCCAGTGATGCCATAAAAGTTGATACTATATCCTCCTGCCGAGGCAATCGCTGCACCCGTTACATTAATCATTGCAGTGGATGTTCCCGATCCTAATGAAACTCCCAAAGCAGCACCTGCTCCCCCTGCAAAGTTCAAGTTTCCGTTAATGGTTAACTGAGCGTCGGTACTCCCTGCATATCCGAATCCCTTCCCTGGCGTGACATTAACGACCGAAGTGCTAGACAGGCCGTTCGCATTCCCAATAAGCAACGTGCCTGAGTTGACGTTTGTGGCTCCGGTATAGGTATTCAGCCCACCGAGCTTGATTGTTCCAACTCCAGTCTTCTGAAAATCACCACTACCACTGATCACTCCAGTGAGATTCAGCTGCGCACTGCTAGAATCGATCTGAAAGGCTCCAGTCCCACCCGTTGCTAAAACAAACGGCTTGGTGCTATTCGCAGAAGAACCGGTATATTCTAGCGTACCCGTCACACCGCCTGCGTTTCCAAGATTCACAGTCACGCCAGCACCGCTATTTCCAAGCCCACCATCTGAGAGCCCTACGTTACTGACGGAACTGACAGACAGCGTTCCAGCAAACACGTTCACCGTCCCTGAAAAAGCGTTTAGACCTGTGAGCGCTAGTGTACCTGCACCGAGCTTCGTCAACCCCGACGTGTTACTGGAATCTATCGACGATGTGTAGGAAACTAACTGCCCGTTAGTGTCCACAGTAATCGGACCAACGATACTGTTGAAGATTCGAGAACTAACGTCGGTTGTGATTCCCGTACCATAAAGAAGTGTACCACCCGAAAACGTGAGACTTCCCATACCCGCGAGAGCATTGACCGAATTGAGCTTCAAGGTGCCGCCGCTGAGCGTCGTGACCCCAGTATAACTGTTACTACCCGAGAGCGTCAGCGTACCAGCACCGACCTTAATTAACCCCGCCGTGTTACTGACACTCAAATTACCTGCATAAGACACACCCTGCCCATTAGTATCCAGCGCAATTGCTCCTAGTGTGCTTGCGATAATCCTCGAACTATAATCCGTGGTATTTGCAGAACTATACTGCAATGTTCCACCTGCAAATGTTAAACTCCCGCCACCAGCCAACGCATTGCTGTTTGCGAGAGCCAAGGTACCCGCGTACAAAGTTGCAGTCCCTGTAAACGCGTTACTTCCCGTTAAAGTCAACGTCCCGACCCCCAATTTACTTAGCCCTCCTGTATTACTGGATGCCAACGCACCCAAAGACACCCCTTGGGAATTTGTATCCAGCGCTATGGGCATATCGCTAAATTTAACCACTGAACCATAATCCAAAGTGTTACTACTCGAAAACTGTAATGTCCCCCCCGTAAACTTTATCGTTCCACCGGAAGGCAATGCAGTAACGCTCGCCAAACTTAACGTCCCTTGAGCCAACACGCTACTACCAGAATACGTGTTATTACCCGACAATGTGAGCGTCCCAGTACCTGATTTCGTCACCACCCCTGCCCCTGAGATCGCCCCACTAAACGTAGTATCGCCATGGTTCTCGTTCAGATTGATGCCGTAGCCAAGAGTGGAGGCATTCGCAATGACATTGCCGGCTCCGGATAAGGAACCGACATACGAATCACAGAAGATCTGCGCATTTGCGGTATTGAGATCAGAGTAGCTAGCCAAACTGTTCACCGGACTTATCTGTATAACCATCCCGTAACCACCACTTCCTTCCTGGTAACCCACATTAATATCGTGCAAGCCTGCCGATAAAGCGACGGTTCCTGACGAAGTAGCGGCAGTATAACCGGTGGTACCCACAACATAAGCCCCATCCACCCAGACCATACAACCATCATCGCTAAACTTGGAAATGGAATAATTCCCTGCGGTCCCGACATTTAGCTTTCCATAATAGTGAGCCTCAAAGTTAGTCGTATATCCGGAAGGAAAACCAGCACCACTAGTGCCCATATTTAACGTCGGTGTCGTAGTGTAAATAGACGGCGTCAGCGTCGCTAAATGCGCTTTCCAGGTCGCTAAGTTAGCCAGATTCCCGGAAGCGATAGTCACCCCACTGTAATATTCAGCAGCCAATCCGACTTGCAGCCCCGAAATCAAGGTCCCGCCTGAGGAGACATCCACATTACCCGTGGATAAACTTCGGCCGCCGAAAATAATGGTTCCCGCCGAAATCGTGGTTCCTCCTGTATAGGTATTATTACTTCCAGTCAAAGTCAGCGATCCTGCACCTAACTTCATTAAACCCGCTGTATTGGATGAAGCGATACTCCCCGACCAAGTTCCGCTAAAGATCCCAGTATCAATCGTAATCAGCGCCGTGCTACTAACCTTCGGATTTGAATAGTTTCCGTTGGCTACTCCAAATTGCAGTGTCCCTCCGGCAAAGGTCACACTGCCTCCGCCAGCCAACGCATTAAGGTGTGAGAGTCGTAACGTTCCACCTGCTATGGTAGTCGTCCCTGTATAACCGTTGCTCCCCGTTAAATTCAATATGCCGGCCCCATACTTACTAAGCCCCGAGGTATTCGAGGCCGCTATCGCTCCCATTGAGACGTTACGTCCATTGGTATCTAGATTAATCACACTCAAAACCGACGTATTTCCGGTGATTCTCGCGCTATAATCCGATGCATTCCCGACACTGAATTGCAGCGTACCTCCTGAGAATCGAATAGTGCCACCACCATTTAACGCGTTTGCACTTCCTAAATTCAATGTCCCAGCACTGATATAAGTCGTCCCGGAGTACACGTTATTCCCACTTAAGGACAGCGTGCCGGTTCCAGATTTCGTGAAGTTCTCAATTCCCGAAATATTACCCGAATACGTACTGTCCACATTGGATTGCCCTACATTCAAGCCCAGTCCCGTCACTGTACCGACACTCACAACTCCAGCCCCTTGAAGGGTACCAATATAAGAGTCAGCGTACACAGGAATGGACGGATCCCCGAAATAAACTGTCGAACCGCCTGTGTCAGGACCACTCACCTGCACCTTTAGATAAAAGCCACCACTTCCCTCCCCGTAAGCGACATTGATGTCATGTAATCCCGAGGTAAGAGAAACGGCACTGGATACGGTTCCTGCTGCATAAGTGATATTGGTTAGAACAGCCGTCCCATCCACCCAAACGGTTGCATAATCGTCCGCGGCTGCGGAAATGGTATACGACCCAGCAGTCGTTATATAAGCCCTTCCATAATAATGTGCAGACCAGTTATGGGTACCACTTTGGGGATAGGTCCCATAGGGTGCTGGAAAATATGTGTAGGTGCTATAATCCAGTTTGGGGGCCCCAGTTTCTAGATACGGCGTAAAACTTGCACAATAGCCCAACCATGTACTTAAATTAGACTGCGCCCCGTACGTTGATCCACTACTCGTAAACATCGGGGAGTATCTCGCGGAAAAACCCGTGGGTTGCCCCGCCATCAGGAACGCTCCCGTAGTTACATTCGCTGTCCCCGTACCAAGTGCACGGCCGCCAAAATACAGAGATCCCGCCGTCACATTGGTATCACCGCTATAGGCATTCGATCCCCCAAGAACGAACAGGGAACCCGCCCCGCTTTTCCCAAGACTACCCGTTCCCGAAATACTGCCGTTAAGAATCTGAGTTCCGGCGGCATTCACCAACAGAGAACCGTTATTCACAATTTGATTCGAGGTCAGAGTGCCATCGTTAGTCCCGTTTCCGAGCCTGAGCGCTCCGTTGGATATCGTGACCGTGGCCGTCATTGCATTCGAGCCAGTAAGGGTCAGTGTCCCCGCACCAAGTTTAGTCAACCCCGCAGTATTGGATGCTGCCAGCGTGCCAAATGAAACGTTACGGCCAGCGGTATCGATCATGATCTGGCTCCCACTGTTCGCAATCCGAGTCCCATAATCCTGCGCACTGGCCGCTGTAGCAAACTGCATCGTCCCACCACTAAAGGTAATGGTACCGCTTGTACCTAACGGGTTCGTGTTCGCCAGTGCCAGTGTTCCCCCACCCAAAAACGAAGTCCCACTATAACTTGTATTGTTCCCCGACAAGGTAAGAACTCCAGACCCCACCTTACTAAGGCTACTGGACCCCGTGATACTTCCGCTAAAAGAGCTATTGGTTCCATCCGTTCCAATAGAAATCCCGGATTTATCATCCAGAATGACCGCACCGGCTCCCGCAAGACTTCCGATAACGAGGTCCGGATACAATTGTGCATTCGCAGCATTGAGATCCACCATAGTGAAGTTATTAACCCCACTGATCTTCACCTGTAGCCCATAACCACCCGCGGAATTGTAATGTCCAATCGCAATATCATGTAACCCCGAAGTCAGGTTTACTGTACCGCTTTTGAGAGTCATGGCATGTCCCCCGTTATTATCCACGACATTACTGCCATCCACCCACAACATTCCCCCATCATCACTATTGACACTAAAAGAATAGGAGCCCGCTGAGGCAATATTTATTTTCCCACTATAATAGGATGAGAACAGAGTGCCGCTCACGTTTACAGGAGATGGAAACGCGGTGGCGGTAGTTCCAACATTCATCGTCCATGCCGTGGTGGTTAACACCGGCGACATTGTTGCAATATAAGACTGCAAAGCTGTTAGGGTGGCAAAATTAGCAGTCGTGGGTGTTGTCGATGGCAAATAGTAGCGCGCAGTTAACCCAGAGGAGGCACCCGTAGACAGCGTTCCAGAACTATTAACTGTAACCAATCCACTCCCCAAACTCGTCCCACCCGCAATAATGGATCCTCCATTGATTGTAGTACCTCCTGAATAAGTCGAACTACCTGTGAGCGTCAGATTTCCAGCATTATTTTTGGTCAAAGTCCCCGTGCCATAAATGCCGCCTGCGAAAGAGCTATCGCTAGAGCTGGCAAATATTAGAGCCGCATTGTTTGTAACATTCCCGGTAAGGCGCCCATCATTTGCGCCACTTCCAATCTGTAACGTTCCAGCACTTATCGTGGTGCGCCCAGTGAAGGTATTAGTATTCGTTAGAGTAAGCTTTCCTGCACCAGAGAAAGTTAATCCTCCCGCTCCTGAAACGATCCCCCCGAACGTGGTATTCGTATTATCTCCTCCGGTGGTTAACGTCCCTGCCCCTAAGATCACACTCCCTCCAGTTACACCCCCTCCGGATAGAGAACCGATGGTATTATTATTCCCATTTAGATCTAAAAATACCCCCGTACTATTGCTCAGGCTCACTGCCGAATTACTTCCAAATGCACTCACCGTACTCCCTGCCCGCAAAGTTCCGCCTGTAACACTCGTGCTTCCAGTGTAAGTATTCGCGCCACTAAAAGTAACCGTATTCGTACCACTTTTAAGCACCGCTAATGAACCACCATTAGCACCATCACTGATCACCCCAGAAAAGGTGCTCGCCCCTCCCCCATTTCCAGCCAATGTCCATAACACATTATTACCCGCGGTTGCGTTTCCCTTAATCGTAGTACCACTACTAGAACTTAACGCGCGCACGCTGCCATTTGTCCAAGACTGGCTCCCAGCTAAGATCACATCCGTTAACGTCGAGTTTATCGTGAGTGTTCCGTTCAAGGTGTTGTTCATGGTTAACCCGCCTGTTCCTAGGGTCAGCACCGGAGTAGCGGCTCCGGCCAGCGTTACCGTCCCATACGCAAGAGTCAGGCTTTGAGCCAATTCCGTTCCAGAGATCGTAATCGTATTCGCCCCCGTCGCGTTGCTGCCCGCAGAAATCGTCAAGTCATCAGCGCCCGTTGTAGCTGTCTGAAAAGTAGATCCTGTTCCAGCAGCACTTGTACTCCAAAAATTGCTGGTCCCCCAGACGCCGGTCGTTGAGTTCGAAGACCCTGCAGTATTTCCATTGGTATCCCAATACAGGTTCGTCGCCATCGCAGGCGTTGAGAAAAACAACGCCAGCAGGGTGAAAGCCGCCACCAGCCGTGCGAAATTCGGGAAAACCCGAAATGTCACCATCGGGAGAGGTCCGATCTCCTGTAACTCTTCGATTAAAGAAAGGGACAAACGCGAGCGGCGCACTTTCGCTCTCACATTTGTGCGCAAAACGACTCCAGACCGAGGCTTTCGGCGCCCTCGGCGGGGTCTGGGGTAAAACGATTCGTTCATTGGAAATTCTCCAACCTTTGATTAGAGCAAAATCCACACCCGAAATCCCAACGCTACCAGAGTTACCCCTTGATTCCCCCCCCCCTCTTAGCGATCCCGCTCAATAAGAAGTTCTTTTGTGTACGCCAAAATAGAGCATGCCTGTAAAATAATTTTCTTTAGAGAACCCCCCGCTTTTTCACGCCGGTTTCCGTGATGTCCGGACAGGGATTCGCCCACCATAGGAATCATTCTTGAGAATATTGCCTAGGAGTTCCTATCCCCCCTAAGCCCCCTCCGGAGTCCACTCCACGGAAAGCCTCAGACCACTTCCATCGGACATGCCGGAAGCGCATTCAGGAATGCCCGCCCATACCCTTTACTGAGCACCCTGGGATCCAGAATCACCACAATCCCCTTGTCCGTCTGAGTCCGAATGAGCCGCCCGACCCCTTGCCGCAACTTCAGGATCGCTTCCGGTAATGAATAACTCGAAAACGCGTCTCCGCCCTCCGCTTCAATTCTCTGAAGGCGCGCTTCAATCAACGGGTGATCCGGCACGGCAAACGGAAGCCGCGTAATAATCACATTGCTAAGCGCCTCGCCCGGCACATCCACTCCGCTCCAGAAGCTCTCTGTGCCAAACAGCACGTGCCGCTGGTCCTTCTTAAACTCAGCCACCAACTGGTGGCGGGGCATACTCTCCCCCTGCACAAGCAACTTGTAATCGAGATCATCCAGACGCTCGCGCATCTCAGAAGCCACAGCCTGCATCGTCTTGTAACTAGTGAACAAAACGAATGCTCGGCCCTGAGTTTGCCCAACAAAATGCTCAATCCACTGTGCCAGCGCCTTTTCAAAGGCTGGTCCATCCTTCGGGTCCGGCACTTTTTTGGCAACGTACAGCTTCATCTGCCGCTCGTAATCGAAAGGACTCCCGATCTGCAGCGCCTCGACGTCATAAGCGCCCACCCGGTTCCTGAAATACTCCAGCGCCTCGCTTCCCACCGATAAGGTCGCACTCGTCATCACGCAGGTGTTACCCGGCCGAAACAAGAGGCTCCGCAAATAAGGCGCCACATCCACCGGAGCCGCATTCAGAGAATGAGAGCGCTGCGTTTTCCCGACCTGCTCCACCCAATAAACGTAATCATCCGCTTCCAGCTTCAAAAAAGACGCCAGTGCCGCCCGGGCATCCCTCACACGACGCCCCAGATCCTGAAGTTCGCCTTTGAGAATTTCGTCCTCCTGCTCACGCACGAGAGAAACGATCTTCGCCTGGAGCGCCATCAAAGGCTCAGTGAGGGTATCCTCAACAAAGTCCGGCTGGCGGACACGAATCTCGCGCTTTTTCTCTGTGAAATCGCCGCGTTCAGCCACTTTTTCAAAAAAGCTATCCACCCGTTCCAACAGCCCGGAGATCTCGCGAACCGCATCCGGTTGACGCAACGCCTGAAAAAGCCCCTTTTTGGTCTTCGGATTATAAAGCCGCTGAAGTGCCTGACGCAGCCCGTATTGAGAAACCCCCAACCCGATCTGGCGCGCAGCAATCCCCTCAACAGTGTGGGCCTCGTCAAAAATGACGAAATCGTTCCCGAACAAATATCCGGTGCTGTCATCATCACGTTCACCCTGTCCGGTCAGGTTTAAGAAAAAGAGCGTGTGATTCATCACCACGACATCTGCGGAAACGAGGCGTTTGCGAGCTTGTTGGTAAAAACAGCGGGGGTTGGTACCGCAGGTTTTGTTCGTGCAAATATGAGCCTCCGAACAGACCTCGGCCCAGACACGAGGATCGGGCTCGACGCTTAAATCGGAAAGGGAACCGTTCTCGGTGCGTTCAGCCCAAATTCGGAGGCGCTCGAGTTCTGCCCGTTCGGGCGAAGTAAAGAGACCGTCCGACTGGGCAATCGCACGCTGAAGGCGCATCGGACAGAGATAATTGCCGCGCCCTTTCCACAACATGACGTCGAACTCGAGGGGCAGAATCTTCTGAAGAATCGGCAGATCTTTATACACCAATTGCTCCTGCAAATTGATGGTGTAGGTCGAAATGATGGCCTTGCGCTTATTCTCGACCGCAAAGAGGACCGCCGGAACGAGGTAAGCCAGCGACTTTCCAACCCCGGTCCCCGCCTCGACAACCACGTGAGTGCGTCCTTCCAGAGCAGAAGCCACAGCGGTCGCCATTTGTTGCTGTTCTTTGCGAAACTCGAAATTCCGAACTTTTCCCAGCAAGCCCTCTGGAGAGAAGAACTCATGGACGCGCTCGACGAACTTACTGCCGAGGTGTTCAGAGAGAGAGATCATGGGAAGGATTGGAAAGAGGCGAACAGTCAGGTTTACTGGAGTGCTAGCCGGGAGTCGATACGGACCGGCGCTGCATCCATAACATCGCATGAAACTGCTAGACCGATACGTACTCCGCAACTTTTTGGAGCCATTGCTCCTCTGTTTTGGCGGTTTTCTCGGGCTCTGGCTGATTTACGATTTCAGCGCCAACAGCGGCGACCTTTTTAAAGGCGGGGCTTCGTTGAAACAAATCGGGGTATTTTACCTCTATCAACTGCCTCAAATCCTGATGATTTCGCTCCCAGCAGGCATCCTTCTGGCCCTGCTGTTTTGCTGCTACAAAATGTCCCGCTCCAACGAAATTATTTCGATCCTCACGGCGGGACGAAGTCTACCCCGCATTCTACTTCCCCTCTTTGGCGTGGGTGTTTTGGCATCCCTCCTCTGCCTCGGGCTCAATTACGAGTGGGCACCTCGTGCCGACGCCGCCAAGAAAGCCCTTTTGGAGGAACTCAAAGATCCGGCTCACACCAAAAGGTATGGCCAGCTGAAGGGGCACCTCTTTCGGGACCGCACCACGGATCGCACGTGGTTCATTCGCAAGATGACCATCGATAGCCCGATCCTGGAAGGCTTGCTGGTCTTACAACAGGACAAGTCCGGGATCATTCAGCGAAAATGGTACGCGAATCGCGCCATCCACGATCCGGTCACCGGACGCTGGACCCTTCAACGAGGAATGATCATCGACGTGAGTCCCGAAGGGGAGGTCCTGAAGGTCGACAATTTCGAAGAGCAAGGGCAGCGAGTCATTGAAGGCTGGACTGAATCTCCCAGACGCATCGTCGCCGCCAATTTGGATCCTCAACAATTAACGGTTCCGGAATTACAAGAGACCATCGAACTGAACCCGGACCTTCCGGAAGCGCAACTTGCTCAATACAAAACCATCCTTGGAGATCGCTGGGCGTTTCCCTGGGGGTGCCTCGTTGTCGTATTCATCGCAGCCCCGCTGGGTATTGTGTACTCCAGAAGAGGCTCTCTTTCCGGCACTGGCCTAGCCTTTCTGTTTTTCTTCCTGATGATGATCGGGCGAAATCTCTGTTTGGCCTTGGGAAAAGGTGGGCGAATCGCGCCCGAACTGGCAGCGTGGCTTCCCCAAGCCTCATTTATGAGTCTCGGACTCATCCTACTCTGGTTCAAAGCGGGGAACCGGAGTTTATCGACCCTCTTTGGCAGTAAACGATGAACCACGAATGGAGTATCCAATCGCGCGGCAATGTCTGCGCGATTACAGGCGAACCCTTCAAGGAGGGAGAACACTTCTACACCCTGCTCTTCGAGGAAGGGCTAACTCTGAGGCGAGAAGATATTAGTGCGGCTGCGTTTAAAGCGAGGCCGTCCGACGCGCCGGTTCCAGTCTACTTTTGGCGCACAAAATTCGAGTTACCCCCAGCCAAACCACCGGAAGCTTTAGGGAAACAAACCGCCGAAGATTTGCTTCGCCGTTACCTGACGGAAGCTTCACCGCAACACGCCAACGCGTGTTACATTCTCGCGCTGATGCTAGAACGCAAACGCGTCCTGAAAGAGGTCGAGACACGCGAATGCGACGGAAAACTGACCCGCATTTACGAACGGGCGAAAACCGGCGAAGTCTTTCTTATCGTGGACCCACGCCTTCGCTTGGATCAAGTTGCCGAGGTACAGATGGAAGTCGCCGAGCTTCTTGGCGCTCCCGCCCCAGCCCCGGTGGAAGCGCCTGCACCAGTCACAGTGTTACCCGAAGATTCACGTGAACCCCTTCCCCTCAGCGAAGCGACTGAGGGGGTCGCTCCTACAGACTCTGCCGAAGTAGCCGCCGAGGCCCCTGTGAACACGGAAAACGCTCCGACCTAGAACAAAGTCGGAGCGCTTCTGCAAAAAAAGCGAGGGAGCGCAAATGCCCCCCTCGCAAATCTTTTCAGCCTTTTAGTGGCTGGCAGGTCCGTGGACCTGAGCGGCAACCTTCAACCGCAGAGCATTCAGCGAAATAAAGCCGGATGCGTCGTTCTGGTTGTAGGCCTTGGTGGGATCAGCCTCCATAGTCGCGATATGTGGGTTGTACAGGCTCACTGGGGACTTCCGTCCGGCAGCGATGACATTGCCCTTGTAAAGTTTGAGACGAACCGATCCGGTGACGTTTTTCTGACTTTCCGTCACGAGTGCCTGAAGCGCTTCCCGTTCAGGGCTGAACCAGAAGCCATTATAGACCAACTCCGCATACTTCGGAATCAGGCTGTCACGCAGGTGCATGACCTCGCGGTCCATCGTAAGCGATTCAATCTGACGGTGTCCGAAGTGCAGGATCGCTCCACCCGGCGTTTCATAAACACCGCGGGATTTCATTCCAACGAAACGATTTTCGACCATATCCACGCGGCCGATTCCATTTTTCCCGCCCAAACGGTTCAGCACCTTCATCACCCAGTAGGGATTCAGAATGATGTGCCCCTCGGCGTTACGGTTCACTGCGCCTTTGTAACCGAGCTCCGAAAGAAGTGCTTCCAAGCCTTCGCTGCCCACAGCCGTACAAATGCCTTTCTCGAAACTCAATTCGACGTAGGAAGGCGTGTTTGGTGCATCTTCCGGGGAAACCGAAAGCACATACATCCCAGCAGCCTCGGGCGCAGAAGCGTCATACCATGGATCTTCAAGAATCCCGGCTTCAAAGGAGATATGCAACAGGTTGCGATCCATTGAATAAGGCTTCTTCGCAGTAGCCTGAACCGGGATTTTGCGTTCTTCGCAATAAGCGATCATTTCTGCGCGGCCAGGGAACTGTTCGCGGAAACGATCCTGACGCCAGGGAGCGATCACCTGAAGCTCGGGAGCCAAAGCGGCGGCAGTGAGCTCGAAACGCACCTGGTCGTTACCTTTCCCGGTCGCACCGTGTGCAACGGCGTCAGCTCCTTCGGCACGAGCGATCTCGACCATACGTTTGGCGATCAGCGGACGTGCGATGGAAGTTCCGAGGAAATATTGTCCTTCGTAAATGGCTCCCGCCTGGATCATCGGGAAGATGAAATCCGCGGCAAACTCTTCACAAAGATTATCGATGTAGATCTTGCTGGCGCCAGTTCCCTTGGCCTTTTCATCCAGTCCGTCAAGTTCCTCTTCCTGCCCAACATCTGCACAGAAAGCGATAATTTCGGCCTGATAAGTTTCCTTGAGCCAAGCCAGAAGGACGGAGGTGTCGAGACCTCCGGAGTACGCGAGCACAATTTTCATAAGGTGCGCGGATGGAACCAGAGTCTCGCCTCTCATCCAACCCCTTTTCCGCGGACAACGGCGCAGAGGCCTAGTTTTTACCTCTACGCCGCAAATGCAGGCTTCAGCGCACTCGAAAAACCGCCTCGTGACGGTGAATTCAGACTACGGCTTCCGCTGCGTGCTCCACTCTTGGAGAAGGCTTTCGATCCGGGCAAAAACGTCCTTCATTGTTTCCCAATCCGGAAGCAACGTCACGCGAAAGTAGTTCTTATACGGAACGTTAAAACTCGCCCCCGGAGCCAGCAGCACCTGTTTGCGTTCGAGTAATTCGAGCGCAAACTTCTGGTCGTCAAAATGCGGAATCTTGGTCGTGTCCACCCCCACAAACGCGTACATCGCCCCCATCGGAGCATGTACTTGGAGAAACTCCGACGCCTTCACCGCATCCAGAATCGTCTGGCGAGTCTGCCATAACCGTCCACCGGGACGTGTGTAATCGGCAATCGATTGTCGTCCCCCAAGAGCCGTTTGAACGGCCCACTGGCCGGGCACGTTCGAACAAAGGCGCAAACTCACCAACAACTCCAACGCCTGAAGATACTCCTTCGCGCCGTCTTTCTCGCCTGAAAAGCTTACCCATCCCACACGAAACCCGCAGGCCCGGTACACTTTAGATAACCCACCAAACGTCGCACACAGCGTCTTCTTCACCAGAGGAGCCATCGGAACATACTCCGCGTCGTCATAAACAATCTGGTCGTAGATTTCGTCCGAAAACACCACCAAATGATGATCTTCGGCAAGCTTCGCAATACCTTCTAGGACAGACTTTGGATACACTGCGCCCGTCGGATTATTCGGATTAATCACCACGATGGCACGTGTGCGACTCGTCACGAGGCTTCGGATTTCTTCAGGATCGGGCACAAACCCGTTTTCGGGGCGACAAGGATAGTGAACCGCCTTTCCTGCATGCAAAACAGTAGCCGCTGTCCATAGGGGATAATCCGGACTTGGAATAAGCACTTCATCCCCCGGCTCCAGCAGGGCCGACAGGCAAAACAAAATCAGTTCAGAAACACCATTACCCATGAACACGTCGTCCGCAGTAACATCAAAAACACCACGCATTTGCTGCTGCATGACCACAGCCTCTCGAGCCGGGAAGATCCCCTTTTGATAACAATAGGCATCCGCCTCGCGGAGATTCTCGATCATCGCCAAACGCATCGTTTCGGGAGCGCGAAACCCAAACAGGCCCGGATTCCCGATGTTCAGCTTCACGATTTCGTATCCCGCCTTCTCCAACTCACCGGCTCGACGGGCCAGAGGGCCACGGATTTCGTATTTCACGCCATTCAGGCGTGAGCTTGGTGCGATGCGATGCGGTTTCATGGAGATAAGGCTCCTGGGATGGATGTTAATACGTATTGAGAACAAAAGAGCGGACGCTCTCCCGAGGAAACCTCCAGAGTACGTCCGCCTTTTGAACGGACCGAATCATTGCCTAGAGAAGGCCGTCACCGCAAGTTTTCGGAAAAAGCGTAAACGCGCCGGTTTGTCAGCGCGCCTAGCATCGTTTTTGTGGTGGATGACAAAATTTACGGGAAGTCTCAGAGAGAGCGCCCCCCGCCTTTACACTGGCGAGTGGTTGGTTAAGGTACTCGGTTCTTATGCGCAAAGTGATCGCCACATCTGAAGCCCCCGCCGCAGTAGGCCCTTATTCTCAGGCAATTGCTGCAGGAAATACACTTTTTTGCGCAGGCCAGATCCCGCTGGTTCCAGCCACTGGTGAATTGATTTCCGGCGGTGTAACGGAACAAACAAAACAAGTCCTGGAAAACGTCGGGGCGGTCCTTCGCGCCAATGGAATGACCTATTCCAACGTGGTCAAAACCACCGTTTTCATGATGGACCTGGCGCACTTCGGCGATATGAATGCCGTTTATCAGCAATACTTTACAGCACCGTTTCCCGCTCGATCGACCGTTCAGGTCGCAGGCCTCCCCAAAGGCGCCCAAGTGGAAATCGAAGTGATCGCGGTCGCCTAATTCTTACTTCACTACTCTCATGGCTACTCCACTGGAACTCTTCCGCCAAACCGGCGCCCTGCTTGAAGGGCATTTCCTACTCCGTTCCGGGCTTCACAGCCGTCAGTTTTTCCAATGTGCGCTGCTTTTGCAGAACACTCCAGTCGCCGTCGAAGTCTGCGCCCAGCTTGCTGCAAAACTCACTGATTTCGGCGCCGCTCGTGTGATTTCGCCAGCATTAGGAGGACTGATCGTCGGCCATGAAGTCGCTCGCAACTTGGGACTTCCTCATATCTTCGCGGAAAAAGAAGAAGGCAAACTAGTGCTGCGCCGTGGGTTCGAAATCAATCCAGGCGATCGGTTCCTCGTGGTTGAAGATGTGGTCACTCGCGGAGGACGGGTACAGGAAACTCTGGAAATCGTTCGTTCTCGCGGCGGAGTCGTGGTCGCGATTGCTGCCATTGTCGATCGCAGCGGCGGACAATTGCCTGACTTCGGGGCTCCGTTCGTAAGCCTCGTAGAACTGAACGTAGAAGCTTATGAGCCGGACAAACTTCCACCGGATTTAGCAGGTACACCCGCAATCAAACCCGGAAGCAAATAGGCCTCTCCGTATTTTCCATCTCTCAACGGCCTTAAAACGCCCCCTTTTCTCATGATTCAGTGGCTCCTCAAGAAGGTTATCGGAACGCAAAACTCTCGCCTAGTAAAGAGTTTAGCTCCAATTGTTCAGGAAATTAACAAAATCGAACAGGATTACCAACGCCTGAGTGATGAAGAACTCCGCGCCAAAGTCAGTGCCTGGCGCCAAGAACTGCGCGCCCTCAACGACCCCATCGCCGAGGAAGCCCGTCTCAAGACTCTCCTTCCGGAAGCATTCGCCGCTGTTAAGAACGCGGCGCGCCGGCTAACCGAGCGTAAACACACGTTTACCGCATGTGACCAACAGGCGACATGGGCCATGGTCCATTTCGACGTCCAGCTCATCGGAGGAATCTGCCTCCATCGCGGAATGATTTCCGAAATGGCCACTGGGGAAGGAAAAACCCTTGTCGCTACTCTTCCACTTTTCCTAAACGCGCTCCCTGGACGCGGGTCCCATCTGATTACAACCAACGATTACCTCGCCCGCCGCGATGCCGAGTGGATGAGTCAAATCTACGGTTTCCTTGGATTAACCACAGGGATCATTCAGCACGACCAATCCCCGGATGTTCGCCGCCAACAATACGAAGCAGACATCACTTATGGGATGAATTCGGAGTTCGGCTTCGATTACCTGCGCGACAACGGTATGGCCACCACCATGGCCCAGCAGGTTCAGCGTGGGCACGCCTTTGCAATCGTCGACGAAGTAGACTCCATTCTCATTGATGAAGCGCGTACTCCGCTCATCATTTCAGGTCCAGCCACCGTCTCCACCCATCAATTCGACAAGTTCAAACCCGTTGTCGAAGAGATTGTTCGGATGCAGAGCGTTCTATGCAACCGCCTCCATTCAGAAGCGGAAGAACTCTGGAAAGCCGGCAAAGCCGAAGATTACGGCAAGACCCTGTTTAAAATTAAGCTCGGCCAACCTCGCAATAAAGGCCTCATGCGCGCAATGGAAGATCCAGAGCGCCGCCGAGCCCTGGATAAGGCTGAGCTTTATTACGCTACGGACACCCACAAAGAGGAATTGTTCGCGGTCAAAGAAGAGCTTTATTTCACGATCGACGAACGCGCCCACGAAGCGGATCTCTCCGATAAAGGTCGCACGTTTATGAGTCCGGATAACCCGGATGCTTTCGTGATGCCCGATTTGATCACGCAATTCGCTGAGATCGATCAGGACAAAAAGCTCACACCCGCGGAACGCGTCGAAGAGAAGTCCAAGCGCCAGGCGCACATGGATCATCAGTCCGAACGTATCCACAACATCACGCAGCTTCTTCGCGCCTACTGCATCTACGAACGCGACGTCAATTATGTCGTTGAAGAAGGCAAGGTTGTCATCGTCGACGAATACACCGGCCGTAAAATGCCAGGTCGCCGCTGGAGTGATGGATTACACGGAGCCGTGGAAGCCAAAGAAGGCGTCACCATTGATCGCGAGACTCAAACCCTCGCAACAATCACGATTCAGAATTACTTCCGTCTCTACCGCAAACTCGCGGGTATGACCGGAACGGCTGAAACGGAAGCGAACGAATTCCACGACGTCTACAAGCTCTCGGTTGCGGTTATTCCGACCAACCAGCCCTGTTTGAGAAAAGATCTCAACGATCTGATCTACAAAACCCGGCGCGAAAAATTCAACGCGGTCATCACCGAAATCAAAGCGGCTCACGAAAAAGGTCAACCCGTACTGGTCGGAACCGTGAGTGTGGAGCAGAGCGAAGTTCTATCGCGTATGCTCAAACGGGAAAAAGTGACACACACCGTGCTGAACGCGAAGTATCACCAGCAGGAAGCTGAGATCGTTGCAAAAGCCGGCCAAATTGGAGCCGTCACGATTTCCACCAACATGGCGGGACGCGGCACCGACATTAAACTTGCCGAAGGAGTTAAGGAACTCGGCGGGCTTTATGTGATCGGAACGGAACGGCACGAATCCCGCCGTATCGATCGGCAGCTTCGTGGACGTTGTGCGCGTCAGGGAGACAACGGTTTATCCCGTTTCTTCGTATCGTTTGAAGATGATCTCATGCGGAACTTTGGTGCCGCAGGACGTATGACTCAAATGATGGAACGCTTCGGTCTCCAAGACGGCGAAGCACTGGAGCATCCCTGGCTGAATCGTTCCGTTGAGACGGCCCAAAAACGCGTCGAACAACGCAACTATCTCGTCCGTAAACGCTCCCTTGAGTTTGACGACGTGATGAACAAACAACGCGAGGTGATCTATGGCTGGCGCAACGAAGCCATCTCCACAGACACCCCGCGCGAGATGCTGGACGAAGTCATTGCCGAAGTGATTCCCGCAAAAGTCGAAGGCTTTATTGCATCGGAACACGAACGGGATCCGGAAGGTCTCCTCCACTGGGTCAATCAGACATTCCCGCTCGCGTTAACGATGGAAAGCGCTCCATTCGAAACGGCAACCGCGGCTGAGTTGACCGATGTTATCCTGGAAAAGGTCAAAGGTGCATACGCCCTCAAATGCGAACACGAAGACGCGGATTCGCTTCGTCAGACGGAACGTTACGTTTTGCTCAATGCAATCGATCGACTCTGGCAGGAACATCTGTACGGCATGGATGCCTTGCGTGAAGGAGTTTACCTGCGTGCTTACGGACAGAAAGATCCTCTGATTGAGTTTAAAACAGAGGCTTACGACATGTTCACGGAATTGATGGGGAACATTAAGAACGAGATCCTCCACAATCTGTTCCGGTCCACCTCAAACCTGATGGCGTTCGAGCAGTTCCTGGCAAATCTCCCGCAATTCCTCGAGGGGCCGGATGAAAACGGCGGTGTAACACATTCTCAGGATGAACACCGCGCCGCCCCTCAGCTAAGCAATCCCGAGCCTAGTCTGGATAGCGTCTTTGCGGCGCAACAGAGTGCTCGGCAGGCATCCGTTGGACGTAATGATCCATGTCCGTGCGGTAGTGGCCGGAAATTCAAGGCATGCTGTGGAAAAGCCGAACTAGTCTAAGTTCCCTTACGACACAAAAGGCTAATTTTGGGTCAGTGTTTGCCTCGCAGACACTGACCCTTTTATTTTCGGCCTATCACATAACCCGTTTCAGGAGGCAAAGCTCCGACAAACCTACGGCCAGCACCAGACATCCCACGGGCCGGTTGCGACCTATTCGCCTGCAGCTCGACTCGAAACCCTGCAGATCAATGCGGACCACACCCTTTCGCCCTCACCCCCCTCAAGACATCTGCAAAGAACACGAGCGTGTCTTCAATGTGCTTCTCCCAATAAGGCCAGTCATGCGCCCCCGGATTTTCGACGTACCCGTGTTCAACCCCAGCAGCTAGCAGCGCTGCGTGTAAATCTCGGTTAGGTTCAATCAACCAATCCTCTGTTCCGCAATCAAAACGGAATGGTGGAAGTTTTCCTCGATTTTCCACTAACGACTCAAGAACCGATTGATCAGCGGCGGCCACGTGAAACTGCTCCCGCGACTCTTCCGTCGCCTGTAACAACTGCTCAAAATGTGTAGCCGCCGAATGCGCCGAAGCCCCACAAAATCGCTCCGGATATTTGCCCGCCAAACGCAGTGCGCCAAAACCACCCATCGAAAGCCCTGCAATGAAAACAGGCGATTGTGCGCTTAAACATGCCGCCGCATGCCCCGCAGCAACCGGCACTTCATCGACAATCCAACGCTCAAAGTCCTGCGACAAATGCGGCATATACCCGCTCCCGTCTCCCCAAAGACCATCACTCGGCATCGCCAAAACCATCGGCGGAATCTTCCCCTCCCGCACCAACCGCGCCGCCGTTTGATGCACTCCGCCTTTTAGCGCCCAGGCCCAATGGCTCCCATAAACCCCGTGCATCAAAATGACGAGTGGCACATGACTCTGCGACTCGGCTCCGGGACACACAAACACACTCAAATCAACCCGCTGCTTCAGCGCGGGACTTTTGACGGTTACATGCCGCAACCCGTCACGTTCCCATCGAGGATCGGATACCTCGACGGTTCGGAAAGTCACTTTACGCTGAGGCTCTGAGTTCATGGGCTGAAATGGGTGAAATCTCTATCGCGGATCGCCCGAATTACCAGTTCCTGCGGAACCACACTATCCTCCATTTGCACCAACCCGATTAACGCCAACGCCACCTGCCTCGGCGTCAGAAAATCCTCCACCGGCATCGCGCGATCCACCGCCCCACTCCAAAACGCCGTATCCACTCCTCCGGGTAACAACGCACTCACCCGCACCCCCATCATCGCGGCCTCCTCCCGCAACCCCTGTGTAAAACCACGTACCCCCCACTTCGCCGCGCAATAAACCGTCTCCTGCGGAATCCCCCTCAGACTCGCCGTCGAAATCACGTTCACAATATGGCCGCAGCGGTTAGGAGCCATCACTTGTAACGCCGCTTGCGAACCCAGAATCGTACCCTTCAGGTTCACGTCCAACATCAAATCCACCTCGGCTTCCGTGTAATCCAGAACCTTCCGGTGCCGCGCAAGCCCAGCGTTGTTCACCCACAGCTTCACCGGCCCAACCTTCCCTGCTGCCTCCGCTAACCCTCGCATCGCCGAGCTACACGCCACATCCGCTACGACTCCGACCACAGCCCCACCCCCAAGCAAACGCACCGCAGCATCCAAAGCCACCGCATCCACATCGCTTAATACGACTCGCGCTCCCTTTTCCAGCAACGCCACCGCCATCTCCAAACCGATCCCACGCGCACCACCCGTCACCACACAACAAGCTCCGTTTAATTCCATATCCACTCCTTACGCCGAAGCCGTTAAATCCCGCAAATCCGCTCGGATAGCCGAATAATCCGTCGCATACGCCTCCACCACAGGATCCACCGGACGCCCCTGAACACGGCACCATTCGCGATACAACGCCGGCCACCAATTCGAATGGTCCGTCAGTCCCGCCTCGCGGTAGTTGTTCCAGTCAATCAACACACGCGCCCAGCATTCGTCCCCATACTCCGTGGCCTTTTTGGAATCCCCGATTTCCTTCACATACCAATCCCGCCCGATCCTCGCGTGTAACACTTCGTCCGCCCAATCGTAATCCTGCGCCAACGCCGCAAACGTATCTCCCGACTCGATCCCAACCTCCCACTCAAACCGCTTACCGGTCTTCGGCATCAACCCTTGCTCGATAAAATACAACACCGCATGCCGCTCTTTCGCCGTAAGCTGCGTGTTCAATGACAACGACCACGTAAAGTTGATCGGCACAAACTTCGGCCACTCAATCCCAGCCCGCCAAAATCCGATCTCTCCCATCATCGCGTGCCTCGCTTCATCCCAAAGCTGACGCGTCAAATCCACCGTATACGCCCAGGGCTTCCCGGATGTCTCCGCCATAATGCCCGCAATCACTTCCGGCACATCAATTTCACGAAGCCGTTTGTAATAAAGCATCAGCGGCTTCGGATCCGCTGGCATCTCCGGGTCATACAAGAACGCCTCCGCGTGAACCCCCATGTTATAGGGATCCGTAAAGCGCTCGTCCCGCTTGGGTACCGGGTCAAACTCATAAGTCCCATTCGACAATAATCGCTCTGGCTCATCTTCGATCCGCGGAGCAGTTCCATCCAATCCCCCTGCAATACCGAGCAGACGCCTCAAATGCTCCAATACCGGCGTGATCTTCTCACGCAACGCCGCATCAACCATTTGAGCCACACATTGCGCCCCGTAAACCGCCATCTCCTGAACTTCCAACAACGCAAAACGACACACACGAATCGAAGGATGATCCACAATCGGGTTCGTATCCGCCAAATGCCGTTTTAAGGCTGAAACCAACTCAGGAACCGCCACCTCATACAAACCAACGAGCAACAGCTCCGTCGAAGGCGCAGCAAGTACCTCGTCAAAAAACAAATCCAACGCTGCATCCGGCACCATATCCAACCCCAGCGGAGGCTCGCGCATCTCCGAAACTCGGGACCGAAGCGCCGCTGCGTGTTCCGCGCAATAATGCGCATGTAAACTAAACCCCATCTTCAGCTCATAAATCGGCTCCGAAACCAACCGATGCACAAACACCTGATGCATTCGGCGAAAAACCCAGTGAAACCGTTTCAGGCGACTCACACACTCATCCACCGACAACCCGTCTTTGTTGCCCTGCTCAAAGGACGCAATCCCCGCCAACGTGGGTAACCCTCTATAAGATTTGATGTTCGTCATAATGCGATTGGTTGAACTTCCACAACCTTGCCTAAACGCCACCGATTTCGCCTCGCATTGATTATTCAGTTTTGTGCATTTATTGCTCGCTAGCCCACAAAACAACCAACAAGCAGCAATAAAGCGCATAATGAAACTCCGCTTCGAAAAGATCTCGCTGCAAGAAAACCACTCCATTCAGGTCATTGCGCTCCGCAAAAACGAGTTCGATGCACCCTGGCATTTCCATCCCGAATGGGAACTCACCCTTATCCAGGAAGGCCACGGTAAACGTTTTGTAGGCAACAGTATCGAACCATTTCAGAAAGGCGACCTGGTCCTTCTCGGACCAGACCTGCCTCACTTCTGGCACAGTGAGCCGTCCTCAAAATCCCGAAACACCCACTCTGCTCGCGCCGTGGTGGTCCAATTTCCTGACACTTTCCCCGGCAGCGAATTCCTCAAACTCCCCGAACTCGACCGTGTCCGGGCTCTTTTACAAAAAGGCAAAAACGGCCTCGTTTTCTCAGGAACCGAAACAAAAAAAGCCGTCGCACTCCTCGAAGCGCTGCCTCCGCAAGCGCCTTTAGACCGGCTTCTGGGTCTCATTTCCACCTTACACTTCCTCAGCAAAAGCGAATCTCGTCCGTTATCCCAAAGCCCTTACACCAATCAAACCGAGTTTGAATCCAGCACACGTCTGGGAAAGGCCTACACCTATCTACTCGCTCATTATCAAAACCCACTTTCCCTCGATGAAATAGCACAGGCGGCCGCGATGACTCCCGCGGCCTTCAGCCGCTTTTTCAAACGTATGACCAACCGCAACATCTGGGATCTACTCAACGATCTCCGAGTGGATCACGCCACCCGGCTCCTCCGAGAAACCCAAACCGACATCACCGCAATCGCCTACGAAAGCGGCTTCGGAACACTCTCCAGCTTCAACCGGCACTTCCTTCGCGTTCACAAAAAAACTCCCAGCCGTTATCGAAAAGAAACAACTCTCGCCTCCCCCTAACCCCTATCGCCCCTCCTCAAACCAGGGCAATACCACCGATACAACTTGGCGCACCCCGCCCTTGATGGATTAATTCCCACCCACCTCTACCGGAGCACCCAGCGACTTCTATGAATTCTCCTCTTTCCCTCGCCAAAGCAGCCCTGAACGCCGCTCACTCCGCCGACCCTAAACTCGAAAACGGAGTCCCTGCCGAACTCCTTTACGCAGATCGCCTCGAGCTCTGGCTCAACCGCCTCGTTCCAACTCCTTCGCTAGCCCTCAGCATCGCAGGACGCGCCCAACACCTCGAACGCTGGGTCATCCCACGTTCGGATTTCCCCATGGATCGTCCCGGCTACCACAACTGGCGCACCACCGTTCACCGCCGCCAAGGTCAGCGTGCGGAAGAACTCCTGCTCGCCGCAGGCATCGACGCCACCGTCGCGGCACGGGTCAACACCCTCGTCGCAAAACTCTCCAAAGACGAAGAGGGCCAGGCTCTCGAAGACGCCGCCTGTCTCGTTTTTCTCGAACATGAACTCCCGGGATTCGCCGCATCGCATCCCGATTACACGCGCGAAAAGTTCATCACCATCATCCGACGTACCTGGAAGAAAATGAGCGCTTCCGGCCACGCTCTCGCAGCCACCGTCCCACTTTCTCCTGAATTAGCGGCCCTCGTTCAGGAAGCACTCGCTCCGTAAAAAGCGAGAGCGCCTCCCGAACCGCGTCACATTATCGTCACTTCCGAGCTTCCGGAGTGACCTTCAACTCCACCCGTTTGCCGTCCCGCAGGACAACCACGTTCACCTCATGCCCGATCTTCACGGCGTCCAAAGCAAACGTGTAATCGTAGATATTTTTCACCTTCTGCGGCCCAAACTCCACAATCACATCTCCTCCCTGCAGCCCGCCTTTCTCCGCGGGACTCCCCCCGCGTACACCCGACAGTTTTACCCCCGTCACTTCCGTAGAATAATCCGGGATCGATCCGATGTACGCCCGTAGCGTTTCCCTCGAACCGCTCTCCTGCTGGGCCGTACGTTCAACCCGCGAAAAATCGGGCCGTTCAGGCGCCTCCGCCAAATCGAGCACAATGCCTGAGGCGAATTTCGCGATCCGCTCCATTCCGTTAAACTCAATCTTATCAGGCGTATCCGTAGGCCGATGATAGTCTTCGTGCGAACCCGTGAAGAAATTTAGAACGGGAATCCGTTTGGGATAAAAGCTGGTCGTATCGGTCGGTAAATACGGGTCTTCCTGAAGCATCAGGTTAAATCCGGAAGCCACATTCCGACGCTCGATCAGCCGTTTCCAAGTCTTGGACGACCCAATGCCCTGAAGCGTCAACTTGTTCTCACGAAGCCGTCCCACCATATCGAAGTTCACGTAGGCCACACACTTCTTCAGGTCCACCAGCGGCTTCTCACAAAACCCAGCCGAACCAATCAGCCCCATTTCTTCCCCGGACCAAAACCCGAACACCACTCCGCGCTTAAACCGCTCCCCGTGCTCTTTCCGTTCCTGCGCCAACGCCGCCGCGAGCTCCATCACCACAGCGGTGCCCGACGCATTATCGTCCGCTCCGTGGTGAATTCCCTTTTCCTCGCCCGAACGCGCCATCGAATTCGACTCCGCTCCACGTCCCAAATGATCGTAGTGCGCCCCCACCACAATCCATTCATCCGTCCCACCGGGTCCTGGCGGTATCACCCCCAAAACATTGCGATCCTTCCCCTTGCGATGTTCCACCCCCGCCTCCAAGCGCACCGTCACTCCCTTCAGCGGAAATCCACCAGCCACGTGTGGATTTTCATCATCCAACGCCGTCTGCACCTCTTTAAGCGATTTCCCCACACCTGCCAGTAACGCCTCCGCCACCGAAGTCCCAATCGAGTGCGCCACAATTCCAGAATCACTCATGCTGCCATCCGAAGTCAGAGCCAGCAGCTCCCCCGATTGCGGCGAGTTCGGCCCCGCCACTACCAAGACCGCCTTTGCACCGCGCTCCCGAGCCAACATCGCCTTGTAACGCAACCCCGCATAATGGTTCAGCTGCGCCCGACGAGTCGCATCTACTCCCTCCGGCACATAGCGCAGTAGGACCACAATCTTATCCTGCACATCTAACCCGTCATACGAGTTGTACCTTAGCGAACCGTTCCCCTCCGGTACGGAAAGCCCGTACCCCGCAAACACCACCTCACCTTCCGCCACACCGGAATCACTAAACGGCAATGGCCTGAAATCTTTATCCAACTGGAAGGCCAGATCTTTCCCCTCCCGGCTCACTTTCAGGGAATTGTGATCCGCCACCAGAGCCACACCCGCGGGATATTCAAACCCCTGAAAATACCCTCCACCGATCGCATCAACACCGCTTCTCTTCAAATAGTCCGCCACCCAGTCCGCCGACGCCGCAGCTCCGGGACTCCCGGTCCGGCGCCCCTCACGCTCCGGAGCCGCAAGCCATTCCACCTGCTTTTTCAGATCCGCGACTCGGACTTCCGCTGCAAACTCGCTTTCGGGCAACTTCACATCCTGTCCCGCAACCGGCGTAGTCCCGCCCCCAAGAGGGGCCGTTTCCGTTTTCGCTTGTTCAGAAACAGCTCCGGTCGTTTTCCGAGCCGGGCTCGCCTGGACCGCTTTTAAGGCGGCTGCATGATCCCAGTCCCCGAGAAACAGCTGCGATTTTTTTTCGCTCCCGCGATTCGTCGTCCAGCAAAGTCGTTTGCCGTCCGGCGAAAACACCGGCAACCCGTCAAATCCATCCGTTGTGGTCACACGAACCGGCTCCTTTTCTCCAGCCGTATCCACGATAAACAGTTCGAAGTTCTCAAACCCCAGTTTGTTGGACGTAAAGATCAGGTACTCACCGCTGGGGTGATAATAGGGAGCCCAGGACATACACCCAAAATCCGTCAGCTTACGGACATCCGTGCCATCCACACGGACACTGAACAAATCCGCGTTCATTCCGTGGGAATCAAACCGCCGCCAAAGGATACGCCCGCCATCTGGGGAAAAGAACGGGCCACCATCATATCCGGGCGTGTTGGTAATCTGACGGACATTTGAGCCGTCCGCATTCATCACGTACAGATCCGCGAAATAAGCCGGATCCTTGTCAAACCGGGCCCGATCCTCAGCAGAAAGTTTCTCGAGCGGATAGGCTCCTCGAGTCGAAGAAAACACGATGAGTTTTCCATCCGGAGAATACGAAGCCTCGGCGTCGTATCCCGGCGAGTTTGTCAGGCGTTGAATATCAGTCCCATCGGCTTTTGCTGAATAGATCTCGTAGGTGGGGTCGTAATCCCAACTATAACGCCGAGTTTTCCCCGACGCCCGAAAGGCGAGCTCGTCTTTCTGTTTCTTCAAAGCATCGGGATCCTCATGGGTCGACGAGTAGAGCAGACGATCACTGCCCGGCTGGAAAAACGCACAGGTGGTTTTGCCTTTCCCCACAGAAACCCGCCGGGTATCGCCGCTCTCCAGGCTCAGAGAATAGATCTGGTAGAACGGATTATCGGCATCCCGTTCGCTCTGAAAAACCAAAGCTTTCCCGTCGGGCCGAAAGTAACCCTCCCCGCTTCGTAATCCGTCCAACGTCAACTGCCTCGCATTTTGGATAAAGGTTCCCTCATCCGCGATGGACGCGGCTAGGGAAACGAGAAGAAACAGCGCGCTAGTCTGGAGTGTCTTTGGGGTGGACATAGTTCAATCGTTATCGTGTGGCATATCACCAGCAAGTCTCGTGATTCCTATTGTCACAACATCCCTAACTGCCAACTTCCTTAGCCCATCATTCGACCACCCCTCCGCTCCAGCCTGACCTTCTCCAAAAAGCGCGTCCTGTAATGCTTCCGCCTCCTCTTTTAAGATCCATCCCCTGGGTTGCCTCCGCCCTCTCCGGCCTTCTGCTGGCATTCTGTTTTGCCCCCTGGAACCAACCCAGTCTCCTCTGGTTTGTTTTCCTTCCGCTTCTCTGGAGCCTATGGAACCGCCCTACCGGATCCCCAAAATGGACAGCCCCTCTGTTCGGTTACCTTTTCGGGCTCGTTTTCTTCACCACCAGCCTTCACTGGATCTCGGCTCTCGCCCCACTTTTTGAAGACAACTCCCTTATCGGACTGCCCCTCCTTCTTTCCAGTTACCTCGCCGTTTACCCTGCCCTCTGGGCCTGGCTACTCCAAAATCCCCCGCAAAAAGCCAACTCCTCCGTTGGCACCTCCTTCAAAAACATCGCGTTCGCCCTCTCTGGCGCCTCGACTTGGGTTCTCCTAGATTGGTTACGCGGCTGGCTTTTCACCGGCTTCGGCTGGAACGCCCCCGGCGTCGCCCTTCACAGCAACATCGCACTGATTCAAATCGCCGACATCTTTGGTGTGTACGGCCTCTCGTTCCTGATCGTCTTTACGAACGTCAGCCTCGCGCTTGTCATCCGACGGCTTTCTCACGAACGCTCCATCCGCGCCATTCCGAGCGTTCGTTTCGAGCTCATGGTGGTCCTGCTCCTGATCGGCGGCGCGGTCAGTTACGGCGCACACACCATCATCAACTCCAGACAAACCGGAACTCCCCTGCGGGTCATCTGCCTGCAACCCAACCAACCGCAGGATATCCTCTTCGATCGCGCCGGTGAAGACGCCGTCTTTACCACAATCGATCGCCTCATGTCGCTCGCCGCACCGCTGGCCCCGCATCTGGTGCTTTGGCCGGAAGCAGCGACCCCGCGCGGCATCTACGCAGACCAGGCCAACCACGATTTTATCCTGAAACAAGCCGCACGCACCTCTGCCGCGCTTCTCATCGGCTCAGTGGAACCCAAAACTTTCGAAAATCAGGAAGACCTCGACACTTTCAACTCCGCGCTCCTCCTCTCCAAAAACGCCACATCCATTCAGAGTTATAAGAAGCGCCACCTGGTGCCTTTCGGGGAATACCTTCCTTTCCGCGACTTTTTACCCTCCGCGATCCGCCAACTCGTCCCCGGCGACCTCGCTGCCGGGACGGAAGCCAATCTGCTAAAGCTCGATCAACCCGCCATCCAGATTGGCGCTTTGGTCTGTTTTGAAGACAGTCTCGCCCGCGAAACTCGCTCCCTAGCTTTGGCCGGCGCTCAAATCCTCGTGAACCTCACCAACGACGCCTGGTTTGCGCAAACCGCAGGTGCGGCGCAACACTTGGCAAACGCCAGATTTCGCGCAATCGAAACGCGCCTCCCACTGCTCCGATGCGCCAACACCGGCATCACCTGCCAGATCGATCGTCTCGGTTTTATCAAAAGCGAACTCGCGCCATTTCAGGAAAACATCCTCTCGACCGAGGTCATAGTCCCGGTGAAACCCACTCCCACGCTATACACCACTCTGGGAGACACCTGGTTGTTCCTTTGTCTGATCGCGGCGACGCCCCTCATTGCGATGCGTTTTCGCAAAAAGCGCCTTTCGCAATCTACACCGCTCGCATGAGCCATCTCCATGCGCTCGATTCGCAGAGATCCGAAGCGAACCACTACAGTGCCGTCCACCAGATTGGCTTGTACTGATTCCACACTGGACATCAGAGGTTCATTTTAGACAACGATCGGCTTAACTCTTCCATTACAGCCGATTGAAACCCGTCCCAAATCGTGGATCGGCGAAATCACTTTTTCGCGAAAGCCGGAATGATTCGTTCGGGCAACATTTTCAAAGTGTCGCCCATTCCCTGATTGTGACTGGTTACTACGGTGACGAGATCGAGCTCCGGAATCGTAATAATGAACTGGCCTCCAGCCCCGCGCCCTTCGATTAAATGATAACTCTTCCCATTCACAGTGACGTCTTCGCTCCACCAGAAAAACCCGTATCCATCACCTCGGGCCTGCTTGGTAAAGGCTGTTGTTGCCCGCGTGAGATAGGCTTCTGGAATAAATGCCTGCCCCTGTAACTGACCCTTGTTGAGAATCAGGTTGCCAAACTTCACCATATCTCGCGAAAGAATCGAACTGCCCGCTGCCGACTTCGGCAGCCCACTGACACCGGTCTCCCAATGATATTGGGTAATGGCCAGTGGCGCCAGCAGCTCATTCGCAATAAAGGCTTCAGCGCCTCCGGGAACCACGGCATCGAGAACCTGCATGACGAGCGCAGGATCAGATTCCTGGTACTTCATTTCGCGCGGACTCGGGGGGATTGGGGCGCTATGCTGGAGATAGGCTTGCACTTCTCCGAGCCCCTTAAGCTGGCCAACATCTTTGGTCAGAGCTTTCGATTGGTCGTCGCCGAGCCTGATTCCGGACGTCATTTGCAACGCCTCGGCTACCGTTATCTTTTCGGCTCCGGGAACCAATTTTGAGAGGTCCAACTTTTTCAGAAAAGAAACCACAGGCTTGTCGATATCCTCGAGTTTCAGGTGACCTAGCTGAATTGCTCTTCCCAAAGCCAGGGCCGTATAGGATTTGGTGATCGACATCTGGTAGTGCGGAAAATTCGCCCGCCCCCTCCGATAGTAGGCTTCAACGATCAATTTACCTTTATAGGAAATGAGCAGGCTGTCCGTGTTACCTGCCTTTGGATCCTTTGAGGGGCCTGCAAGCTCCATGGCATAACGCTCAATCAACTCGTGATTGCCTCCATCCACACCGAGCGCCCCCACAACAACGCCATCCTTCTTGGCCTCGGGAGAAACGCTGATGAATGGCGCTTCCAGATCAGGCAACTTTGCCTCGAGCTGATAAAGTTTGTCTTTGAGATTGAGCGAGGTGACCTCAGGCGCAAGGCCATTGCTTGGGGCCGAGAGGACCGGAAGCACACTGCCAAACAACAGTGGCACGAACAAAGAAGAGAGACCGGGGATATTTCTCATAAACGGTAAAGAAGGAGTAGAGAGGGGGGGATGCTCCACACATCGCATGGTACCGATACCATGTTTTACATCAGTTCATTTTTCCGCAAGAAAAAAGCCACACAAAACTCAACACCGCCCTTTCATTCACCTAAAAGCCATTGCCGCAACTCCACACCAACCTTTTACGAGAATCACAGCGACTTGACGGCTCTCCAAACAAGGGAATGTTCGGGCATTACCAGCGATACTTACTCGCACTTTCAGCAGGCAACCACTCAATCTTTTCAGGTACCGGTATCATTCAGCTTGCCTGCCGCCTTAGTCAGGACGCAGGATTACTCAAATCCGTGAACGCATGAGGCAAAAAACACTCACTCAAAAGGCGGCTCCCATCCACACCATGGCTGACTTAGCTCAACTGACTGGGGTCTCCAAGATGACGATTTCTCGTGTTTTCACTGATCCCTCAAGAGTGCGTCCGGCGACCAAAGCGAAGGTGTTGGCTGCTGCAACCAAGCTGGGTTACGAGTACAATGCGTTGGCGGGAAACTTCTCCTCAGGACGCACGGGACTCATCGGCGTAGCGGTGGAAGTGGGAGGGCTGATGGGGAGCTCTTATTTCTCAAGGATCTTCAAGGCAGCTCACGGAGTGCTGGAGGACGCAGGATATCGCGCAATGATTTTGGATCTGGCCTCGAAGGAGTTTTCTGATGGAGACCGCTTGTCGCGGCTGGTGTCCCAGCGCCGAGTGGATGGCCTTCTGGCATTTGTTCCCCCGCAAAACCAGCAGGATTTCCTGCTAAGCTTCAGCCAAAAACATACTTCGATCGTTTTAGTGGGAGGACGCTGCGCCGTGCCTGAAGTGCCGTGGCTGGCCCTGGACAACCATCACGCAGTCGAGTTGCTGATGCGTCATCTGGCGGGACTGGGACACACAAAGATTGCGTTTATTAGCGGATATTCGGGAGTAAACGATTCAATCGAGCGCCAGCAGGCGTTTCATTCGGTGCGGCTTTCCTTAAATCTAAAATGGAGACCCGAGTGGGAACAATGCGGCGACTTCAGTTGGGGCGGCGGGCGCCGAGCCATGTCGAAAATCCTGACGTCCGCAGAACCACCCACTGCGGTAGTTGCCGCCAACGACTTCAGCGGTTTGGGTGCCTGTGACTTGTTACGATCCAAGGGCCTGACTCCAGGCAGGCAGATCAGCGTCACGGGAATTGATGGCATGGATCTGGCGGGAGACGCCGATCCCGCCCTAACCACAGTCCTGCAACCTCTGGAGACTATGGGACAAATGGCTGCCACCATCCTCCTGGAAAGACTCAAAGAAACGCCGCTCCAAACCGGAGGGCATGGCCGCCTGTTGCTCGGCAGCTTAATAGCCCGCCCATCGACCGGCCCCGCACCCACTCCGTGATCCCGAAGTAAACGCACGGGGCGGTTCTCCGGCCGCCCAGAACCAACTGGCCGCCGTTGATACGCGTCAAAAAATCACCCTCTTGTTCCCATCCAATATGACAACCGCTCTTTCCCGCTTTTTAAGCATCTGCCTGCTCTTTTATTCATTTGCATCCCATGCCACCGAATACTTTGTGGCTCCTACAGGAGATGATTCAAAATCAGGCACCCTCTCGGAGCCGCTCAAGACTATTCAAAAAGCAATCCAGTCACTCCAGGCGGGGGATTCCATCCGGCTTCGCTCCGGTATCTATCGCGAGGCTGCGAATCTATCGGGGAAGTCCGGAAATGCAGAGCACCCAATCACGATAGGTGCTTACCAGGGAGAAGCTGCGATCCTTTCGGGGTTGGATGAAACTCGGCTCACGTGGAAAACCACCGATAAACCGGGCATCTTTGTCGCGGATTACCAAGACGCCCCCTTTGAGCAGATCTTCTTCGATGGAAAACCGATGCTCGAAGCTCGCTGGCCCAATACACCAAAAGACAAAAACGGTGACTGGGATTTCTTTTCCCAGAAACTTTGGGCCGACGTCGATCCCAGCGGCAATAGTTACGGCACCATCGTCGACGCAGACCTAGCCAAAACCGGATGGAATGTCACCGGCGCCAAAGTCATTTTGAATGTGGGGCACCAATACTACTGCTGGACACGGTTTGTAGAAGGACACACGGCAGGCTCGCCTCAATTTCATTACCCCAAAGATCTTGGAACTAGCATTCAAGGAACGCTTCTGAGCGACACAGCGAAGGAGGGGCCGTGGAACGATGACTTTTATTATCTCGTAGGGCGCAAAGAGTTTCTCGATGCTCCTGGGGAATGGTTCCTGGATGAAAAGAACAAACAGTTGTACATCTTTCCACCTGATGGGAAGAACCCTGGAGATAAACCTCTCGAGATAAAGCGAAGGGTCTACTCTCTCGTGGCTGGCAAAGACGCAAACTACATCAATGTGGAGGGCCTCACATTTTTCGGGACCGCATTTTCATTCGGAGAAACACCCGACAAAAAGTCGAACCACATCACCATTCGAAATTGCAAGATTTTGTACTCGTCGTGGACAGAGGACTTCTCATTGTCCAAAGGAGATAGATCAGAAGACTTGTACTCCAGAATTCATGCGGACAACACACTGGTCGCCAATAATGAATTTGCCTATGGGGCCCTCGGCGGACTTTTTATTTCCGGCTTCGATAACGTGGTGGAGAATAATTTGTTCCACGACCTCAACTACAATTCATCCCTCCGCACTCCCCCATTGGTCTGCGGCGTCAATATTCCCTACTACGAGGGAAAAGGTGCGAGGAACATCCTTCGCTTCAATACCATCCATAGAAGCGGCGGAATCCTTTTACAATCGGGGCTAAGGGACACCAAAGTCTATCTCAACCACGGCTACGATGCCTTTATGGCGTGTTGGGGCGGCAACAAAGACACCGCTGCCTTTTACACCAGTAGCCCCAGAATTGCCGGCACCCGATTCACCCATAACTGGATCCATGACGCCTACTGCAATACTCGGACATTCCCTTGGGGGGGCGGAATCGGAATTCGTGGAGACGATGACACCGCTGGATTTACCGTGGATACCAACGTGATCTGGAATACCGGAAGCGTCGGCATTCACATGAAAGGCGTCTTAAATCCGGACGCAACACAGGCTAACGTCATCGCAAACAACACCGTTTTTAACACCTGCCGGCAAAACGACTCGAAGATCTCTATTATCCTGCAAAGCAAAGTACCTGAGGAAAATACCTCTAGCTCCGTGATCAATAATATCGGTGAATCGGTCGCCGGATTTTGGGGAGGTCTGAAGCTCGGGAAGGTAAAGGAGGCAAGCCACAATTTTGCGGATAAGCAGATCCCCGCAAAACTCGAAAATGTCCCTTGGTTCGATTTTAGACCTCTTCCAAAACTTCCAACCATCATCGACGCCGGAATCAACATCCCAGACATTACAACTCGTATCACTGGGAAAGGACCGGACGTTGGCGCGTATGAAAGGGGCGACACTACTTATTGGATTCCTGGGCGACGTGAAGCAAAAGCAAGCTTCCCAATCGTTCCAAATGGGGCCACCGACGTTCCGACTAACCGCGACGTCCTGATGTGGCGACCTGCATACAACGCAATCGCTCACAAAATTTACTTTGAAACGTCCGAAGCTCAACTCAACGCAGCTTCAGAAAAAGCAACATTCGAAGGCACACAAAACGTCGCAACCCTGCCTCTCCTTACCGTAAACCAGACCTATTACTGGAGAGTGGATGCCATATTCGCGGATCAATCCATTGTGCGTGGTGACACTTGGAAATTCACAACCGCCCGAAGCTCCGCCTCCAAACGCTGACCTATTTCCCGGTTTTAATCGCGATGATCCGAGGAGACGCCACAAGAACCTTCCCCCACACCTTTCCCAACCATCTGCGGGCCGGGAATGCCCCTCGCGACTTCGCCGTAATAACTACACCATCTCCGACCAACCTCGCGGACTGAGAATCAATCCACCAGTGGAGGGAGTCCCTTCTGAGCCTAAATTCTTGAAACACCCTTCTGGTCCATTAAATTTTTAGGATGACGACACTCGTAGGATTGGTTGGCTGGCGCGGCATGGTTGGCTCCGTACTGATGGAGCGCATGGTCGCCGAGGGAGATTTTGACCTCATTGAACCCCTGTTTTTCAGTACCTCAAACAGCGGTGGACAAGCTCCTGCCCAGGCCAAAAACGAAACCAAACTTCAGGACGCATTCGATATCGATCAACTGAAGCGTTGCCAGATCATCATCACCGCCCAAGGAGGCGATTACACCTCCAACGTTTTCCCAAAACTCCGTGCCGCAGGTTGGAACGGTCACTGGATCGACGCCGCCTCAACCCTGCGTATGGAGTCGGATTCCGTCATTATTCTGGATCCCGTAAACCTGCCTGTGATCCAAAACGCCCTCTCCAAAGGCGGCAAAAACTGGGTGGGCGGCAACTGCACGGTTTCGTGTATGTTGATGGGCGTCGGTGCACTTTATAAAGCGGGACTCGTCGAATGGATGAGCACGCAAACCTATCAGGCGGCCTCGGGTGGCGGCGCGCAACACATGCGCGAACTGCTCACCCAATACGGGACGTTGAACGCAGAAGTGAAAGCGCTTCTCGACGATCCAAAGAGCGCCATTTTGGAGATCGACCGCAAAGTCATCGCAAAACAACGCAACCTCACCGCTGCCGAAACCGCAAATTTCGGGGCTCCTTTGGGTGGCTCACTTATCCCCTGGATCGACAAGGATCTCGGGAACGGTGTTTCCAAGGAAGAATGGAAAGGTATGGCTGAAACCAACAAGATTCTCGGTCAGGGGGAAGGCTTTGGCACTCCTGCTGTCCCAGTGGACGGCTTCTGTGTTCGGGTTGGGGCGATGCGTTGCCACAGCCAGGCGCTGACCTTCAAGTTGAAGAAAGACGTTCCGGTGGCGGACATCGAAGCCATGATCGCCGCCGACAACGAGTGGGCGAAGGTGGTTCCCAACACGCGGGAAGCCACGATTCAGCAACTCACGCCGGTAGCAGTCACGGGCACAATGAGTATTCCAGTGGGCCGTATCCGGAAGCTCGCCATGGGGTCTGACTACGTTGGAGCATTTACGATAGGCGATCAGTTGCTGTGGGGAGCCGCCGAGCCCCTGCGTCGGATGTTGCGCATCTTGCTGGCGAAGTAAGAGACGAGCGTTTCCAGAAATTCAAAAGGCGCCTGCGGTTTCATGCTGTAGGCGCCTTTTTATTGGAAGCGGGTGAACCCAGAGACGTACTTTGACGGTGTAAAGTCCGTTGCTAGCCCCGCGCTATTTACCCTTAGGCCACCATTGTTGCACGAACTCCAGAGCCCATTCCGGAGTTTTGTCCGAGTGACATGTGTTGCAGCTATTCGGATCCTTCGTCTTTTGCGTAGCTAGTGGCGAAATGAAATCAAATGTGTGGTTGCGCATTTCACCGGGCACGCCGTTTTCAGCGATCTTAGGCATGTGACATTCGATACAACGACTACCGGTGCTGAGTTCGCCGTGATGTGTGTGGGCCGTGAGCGAGGCCCCTTTCGGGCCGATATCCTTGCTCGGGCCATGACAGGTCAGGCACAGTGCGTTACTGGCAGCGGACTTGATCGTCATGCTCTGATGCATGGCGCTATGCACGTCATGACAATTGGTGCACTGGATGTCGTGTTTGTGCATCACGCTTTGAACAAACGTGTTTCCCTGAACGCGATTCTTATGCGCGGTCCCATTATGCCAGAACTCGGCTGTTTGTTTGCCTTTTTCAGGCACCATCGGATTCCAGAATTTTGCTAACTCCAGTCCCGGTTGATAACCGACAGGCCAAGCGAAGTTTTCGTCATTAGGTTTACCCGCCTGATGACAGGAGAGGCAGATATCCATCGAACGCTCCGTGCTCAGACGCGCCGGATTCACAATCGTAGCCGCTGTTGAGGTCAGCGAATGCTCGCGTCCAGGACCATGGCAAGCTTCACAGGAAATATTCAATTCAGCCCAAGACTCTTTAGCCACATCCATTCCTGTGCTGTGGCATCCGGCACACAACTGAAAGTTTGGACGGCTTTTCCAATCCTGGTGCTTCTCCCACCACCAATCGGATTTCCCAGTATACGGCATCCACTTCTTGGCGGTGATGCTCCATTGAGCGGGAAAAACTACATCGTTCCCATCAACCTCACCGATAAAACGCTGTTTCCAACGACTACCGACCACCCACTTAACGTCCTTCAATTCGAAGTGCCGGAACTCGCTTGGCTGGTTAAAGTCGGCCAAAACGGTCGCCTGTTTTCCTTCCGTTGTCGGCGGCCGGATCATTTTGTTGTGCCCGGTTTCTTTCCATCCGGCAAAATGTCCCGCGTGACATTCACCACACTTTTGTGCGCCAACGTATTCTGAGCGATCGACGCTTTTGTCGACTGTCCGGGCGACACCCACGCCTTTGGTGGTTTCAGCAACCGGATTGGCTCCCGCAGTCCAAACCGCGCCAAGCATCCCTACAAATGCCGCGGATAGAAAAAGCGACTTGGTCGAGTCCAGGAGTTTCATTGAGAGATTAGAATCACGTCGGGGAATACGTTTTAACGGAAAGAGGCATCAACGCTTAGAGCTTGGACTTGTTGCTCCACGGTGCAGCAAATGCCCACTGCACACCGACGTACACTCGCAAGTCCGGACCGCCAGCGCTTTCGGAACGCACGCTTTTCCCAGCAGCAAAACGCAGCTCCAAATCTTCGTGGATGCGATATCGCACCCCTGCATTCCAAGCCAGGCGATCTTGTTCGTGGGCACGATCGGCCTGCTGCCAGTACAACTCAGTGAGAAACGCCGTCTTTTCAGACACACGCCATTCCTGGGCACAACTCGCTTTCCATGTATTCCGTCGGGTCTCCCTGACTCCGCTGATTTGTACGTCCGGAACGATCGTATATCCCAAATTCACAATCGGCGTAAACCAGCCAAACGTCTTCTGCGAGCGAAGCAGGAACCCGTGTTCATGTCCCCCGCTCCCCAAACCACGCGTCACACTGCCGTTATTCAGTTTCCATTCGTAACTCCCGGACAAACCCGGGCGCCCTGGATTTTCCGGTAGAAGGACAACCTTCGTCCCCAAAGTAATGTCTCCAAAACCCCGCTCGCCATCCGCATTCAAATAGGGCGTTTCCAGTGACAGCTCGCTCCGTTCATTGAGCCCGTAAACAAACTCCGAAGCTGGCAGTTGGCGTTCGAGGCCTCCGCTTTTTTGATAAATAGAACCCAGCGACCATTCGAAATGACCCGGTTCAGCCGTTGGGACATCTCCAGTAACAAGCGGCGGCTGAGCATGCGCGCAAATAGAAGAGAGAGCGAAGGCCGCAAATGAAACGATTTTATTGGAAGACTTTCTCATAAGGGGTGAAGAGAACTATCAGAAACTATTTACTGCCCTTAAGGCTATCGGAATGAGTGACACTACGTCGAATCGAACTCGAGGTATCAGATATATTGAATCGAGAGCTATCGCAGCCCCCTCTGAAATTGCGGGACACCCAATGGAACGCTACAAGCGTCTCTTTTATGCCGCAAACAGCTTCCCGCCTCAGTGGTTTTACGGAGTCCGTCATCCGAGGAATGTCACGATTGGCAGCACAACATAACGCAATCAATCTGGCTCAGGGATTCCCAGAAGGAAACCCGCCGAGACCCCTAGTCGACGCCCTAATTCGCGCAGCAGAAGGCCCCCACCACCAATACGCTATGACCTGGGGTGCACCACGCTTTCGTCAGGCACTCGCAAAGAAGGTCCATCACTTTACAGGGCTCGTGCTCGATCCGGATCAAAACTTCGTCGTCACTTGTGGCAGCACAGAGGCCATGATGGTTGCTCTCATGACGACCTGTAATCCGGGAGACCGTGTAGTCGTGTTTTCGCCGTTCTACGAAAACTACGTAGCGGATACGATTCTCTCGGGTGCAATACCTATCTATGTCCCGCTGCGCGCGCCGGATTTCCGATATGATCCTGCGGAATTGGAGGCTGCTTTTTCGCAGAACCCCAAAGCGATTATTGTGTGCAACCCTTCCAACCCAAGCGGCAAGGTCTTCACCCGAGAGGAGCTTCTGGAGATTGGTGCATTAGCGGAAAAACATGACGCCTTTGTGATTACGGATGAAGTGTACGAACACATCGTTTTCGCCCCTCACAAACACACCGCTATGGCGACGTTACCCGGCCACTTTGAACGCACTATTACCTGTAACTCGCTTTCGAAAACTTACTCCATCACCGGTTGGCGGCTCGGATTCGTGCAAGCAGCCCCAGCGGTAATCGCCCAGGCAAAGAAGGTGCACGACTTTCTAACCGTAGGGGCAGCGGCTCCTTTGCAGGAAGCTGCGGTGACGGGTCTCGAGTTTCCAGACAGTTATTACGAAGAACTCACAGCCTCTTACACAAGGCAACGGGACGTCTTTCTGAGCGGCCTAGCCAACACCGGCTTGAAATGGACTGAGCCCGAAGGTGCGTATTTTGTGATGCTCGATATTTCACCTCTAGGGTTCGAAACAGACACCTTGGCGGCGGAATGGATCACACGCGAAATCGGCGTGGCGGGAGTACCCGGCTCGAGTTTCTTTCGCGAACCCGAGCATCGGTATGTGCGATTCCACTTCGCAAAAAACGAAACGACCTTAAGCGAGGCGACCCAACGCTTAAGTCAAATGGCAAAGCGCAGAGGCCTGTAATCCGAGGCCTCCGGCAAGAACCGCAAAACTACGCGTCGCCGATTTCTTTGGGAGGTGTCGTAGGCGCGGGCACGGAACTCAAAACGCTAGCCATCGCAGGCCCCGGACATTCCTGCAATTTTCCGCGAATGATCTCGGCCCGCAAAGCGTCGCGCTCGTCGGCTGCGAGCTTCTGCTGGGAACCCTTTTGCAAATGAGCCGGCTGCGTTTCCATGAACAACTCGTCCACCGCCACCTGCCAAGGTTCGGGATAAAACCCGAGGTCACATCCCAATTTGGCCAGCGATAACAGGTTCAGCGCCTCCTTCGAATTCATCGAATACGCATGGCGCAGAATCCCGTAAGCACGGCCCACGTTATCCAAAAGGGTATTGGGTCGATGCTGCAGCAACGTCATCCGAGCGTTCTGTTCATGTTCGATCAGCTGCAAAATCACCTTCTGCAACCGGTCAATAATCTGCTCCTCGGATTCCCCCAAGGTCGTCTGGTTAGACACCTGAAACAGGTTCCCCAACGCTTCCGTGCCTTCCCCGTAAAGACCGCGCACCGCGAGACCGATCTTGTTCACGGCCTGAATCACTTGGTTGATCTGTTCGCTCAAAACGAGCCCCGGCAAATGCACCATCGCTGAAGCACGCATCCCCGTCCCGACATTACTCGGACACGCAGTCAGGTAGCCCAGCGTCGAGTCGAACGCAAAATCGAGCTCCTTCTCCAACTCCGTATCCACCTTGTTGATCGCCTTAAACGCAGCCTTCAATTGGAGCCCCGACCGAATCGCCTGCATCCGCAAGTGATCCTCCTCGTTCACCATAATCGAAAGGTTCTGCTTCCGATTCATCACCACCGCAGACCCCAACCCCTTTGCCGCGTGTTCACGCGAAATCAAATGGCGCTCCACCAAAACCTGCTTTTCCAACGCCGATAAATCCTGACAAGGCAAGGAATACGCATCCCCCATCTCAGGCAACCCTTCCACTCGTGGCCGGATCGTCTCCAAGATCGTCACCCGCTCCGCCTTCTTCGCCCAACCAGGAAACGGCACCCCTCGTAAATTACGCGCCAAACGCACCCGACTACTCACCACGATTTGATGATGCGGTCCATCCCCGCCCAGCCAGTCGCTCGTCTTATTTAAAATGTTTCGAATGGCCATATCCTACTCCTCCTCTCCCATTCCTTTGATCTGATCCCGTAAAGTAGCCGCTTCTTCGTAATTCTCCTCGGTAACAGCCTTTCTCAAACGCTGTTGCAGATCCTTCAAAACCCGCTCCCTCTCCACCGTCTTCACAAACCGCTCCGGCACCTTCCCCACGTGGTTCGAGCCTTTGTGCATCCCACTCAGCATCGTTGCGATTCCTTCCGAAAACACCGGATAACACGCCGAACAGCCCAGTCGCCCCGTCTTCTTAAACTCCACGAGTGTAAAGCCGCAGGTATCACATTTCTGCCCACGCCCCACAATCTGCTCCACTTCCTGAGCCGCACCCAGCCCCTTCAGTAAATCCGCCAAGGCAAACGCAGTCGGATCTGTGACTCCCCGCTCCCTGGAGCAGTTCTCACACATATTCACCTTCTGCATCTTCCCATCCACGATCTGGGTCAGAAACACACTGGCACTTTCCGTTTTGCAGACGTCGCACAACATTCCGTTACCTCTCTCTTAAAACGACTAGATGACTATAACTCAAAACCGGCCGGTAAGCTGGGAAAATTCCAGCCGATTTCGAACTCAAACGGCTTCCATTCTTAGCCGTAAATCTCTGTCCCCGTACTCTGGGTTAAAGCGCGGAACTTCTCGATAATCCGGTTCGTGATCGCACCCGGTTTTCCATCCCCAATCGGACGCGTATCCAACACAATCGCTGCGATCACCTCCGCCGCAGTCCCAGTCAGAAAACACTCGTCCGCTGTGTAAATGTCGTACCGCGTCATCTCGCTTTCGCGCGTCGGAATCCCGAGTTCCTGACAGATCTCGAGCACCACACCACGGTTGATTCCACAAAGCGCACCGGCATAAACCGGCGGAGTCGTCACCACACCCTTTTTTATCACAAACAGGTTATCCCCAGTGCATTCAGCGACATACCCCTGCTCATTGAGCATCACCCCTTCATCCGCACCGGCATGAGACGCCTCCACCTTGGCCATGATATTGTTGAGGTAATTCAACGACTTCACCGCAGGCAACAACGCCGCTGGGGTCGCACGCCGCGTCGAACACGTCACCATCACCATGCCCTTCTGATATTTCTCCTCCGGATAAAGCTGAATCTTATCCGCAATAATGATCACACAGGGCTTCGGACAACGATCCGGACTCAACCCCAAATTCCCTTTCCCACGGGTCACCAACAACCGGATATATCCATCCCGTAAATTATTCTGACGAATCGTCTCCAACGTCGCTTCTTCCATTTCCGCAAGCGTCAAAGGGATCTTCATCGCAATCGCCTTCGCGGAATCATAAAGCCGCTCCAAATGCTCCGTCAGCCGAAACACCCGTCCGTTATAGAAACGAATCCCCTCAAATATCCCGTCTCCATATAACAATCCGTGATCGAATACGGATACTTTGGCTTCGGGTTCAGGGTAAAACGTTCCGTCGATGTATATCTTCATTTAAGGAGGATGGTAAAATTCAGGTGACTCGTTGATTGAAACGGTTGCAAGGATGCTATCCCACTATTTTTCCGTCTCGAATTTCCAACCGCCGATCACCTCGCTGCGCAAGATTCGGGTCGTGGGTTACTACTACTAAAGTTCGATTCTTCTCCCGTACAAGGGCAAGCAACAATTCTACAATCGAAGCCCCTGTCTTCGAATCCAAATTCCCTGTCGGTTCATCCGCAAACAACACCGACGGATCGTTCATCAACGACCGGGCAATCGCCACCCGCTGTTGTTCCCCTCCCGACAGCTCCGCAGGCAAATGCTGCATCCGATCTGCCAATCCCACCCGCTCCAATATCGCCTCGGCTCGCTCCTTTGGCCCCTCCCCCTTCTCCGCCCCTATCATACACGGCAACATAACGTTCTCAAACGCCGTTAATTCAGGCAGCAGAAAATACCCCTGAAACACATACCCGATCCGACGATTCCGCCGCTTCGCTTCCTCGGAATCCCCCCGCGAATACAAGGCCTCTCCTTCAAAAATCACCTTCCCGCTCTCCGGCTGTTCCAGCCCGGCCAACGTATACATCAGCGTCGTTTTCCCTGCCCCGGACGCCCCGCACAAAAAAATCGACTCCCCCTTCTGAATCTCCAGATCTATCCCCTTCAGCACCTCCACGGTACGCGATCCAATGCGAAAGCTCCTGCGCACATCGATCGCTTTTAGGTGAGGCTCATTATCCATAACAAACCTCCACTATGCCCCGCCTTCCATTCCGTCTCAAGCCCCTTACCCCCTCGGATAACTGGCTTTTATCAATCGATCGTTAATCGCTGCCCCCAACCCATACCCCGGTACCCGCTCCGCCAATATCCCGTCCAACCCCCGCTCGTCCAAACAACGCATCTTGGCAAACAGCGTCGCAGCTGCCTCCCGTAAATCCCCCGCCTGACTCAAAATCTCCACCTCCTCATACCCAGGCCGCCCCTTCCTCCACGCCAACAACCCGTAACGCCCCCTCACTCCGCTTCCCTCCGCACCAACCTCCACCAGCTCCATCGGGGTTCTCGGTGCATAATGGCTCTTCAGACGTCCCGGCGCCTCCGGCTGATCCTCACTCACCGCCCCAGGCACTTCCACCTCACCAAACTCCTCCAACTGCTCCCGGGTCACCGGCCCGCTCCTTAATATCCGTAACACCCCATTCTCCACCACCTCCACAATCGTCGACTCCACCCCGTGCAACGTCGCCCCCCCCTCAATAATTAGCGGAATCCTCCCCCCCAACTCCTCCAACACATGACCCGCCTGCGTTGGACTGATCCGTCCAAACCGATTGGCGCTCGGTGCCGCCACCGGCGACCCAAACCGCTCCACAATCGCACTAAAAACAGGATGCGCACTCCGACGAACCGCCACCGTCGGCAACCCCGAACTCACCAAATCCGGCACGATCTCACGCTTCGGCAACACCAACGTCAGCGGCCCCGGCCAAAATCGCGCTACTAACGCATCCACCACGTTTCGCACAGCCGCAGGAATATCCGTCAACCGATCCAACCAGGAATGATCCGGCAAATGACAGATCAACGGATCAAAAAACGGACGTTCCTTCGCCTCAAAAATCCGCGCTGCAGCCGACGCATTCAACGCGTCCCCCCCCAATCCGTACACCGTCTCCGTTGGCAGTGCGACCAACTCCCCCCGAGCCAAAGCCGCAGCAGCAACCTCCACAGCCTCACTCAACGACGGCCGCGCAACGCTCGGTAAAATCAACGTCTCCATCTCCATATCCCGCAAAGCCCTCATGTGGCGCTCCGCGCCAAAACACTTCGTGCAGCGCGAACCGTTTCCGCCGCTTCTTCGACGGAATCCCCAAACGCCACCAAATGGCCCATCTTCCGTCCAGCGCGCGCCTCCGATTTTCCGTAAAGGTGCAGTTTGACTTTGGGCATCGCCGCCACCCCCACCCAATCCGGCTCACCATTCGCCCACACATCACCCAGCAGATTCGCCATCGCAGAAGGCCGCAAGGATTCAGTCGAGCCCAACGGCAATCCACAAACCGCCCGCAGTTGTTGCTCAAACTGGCTCGTAATCGACGCATCGAAGGAATAATGCCCGGAATTGTGAGGCCGCGGTGCCAGCTCGTTGATCACAATCCGACCATCTGCCAGCAAAAACATCTCCACCGCCAAAACCCCCACAAGATCAACGGCTTTGGCCACGGATACAGCGAGGTCCCCAGCCGCCTGAGCCACCTTCTGGCTCACCCGTCCTGGCACAAGTGTCACATCCAAAATATGATTCGCGTGAACGTTCTCACAAACCGGGTACGTCGTCGTCACGCCATCGGCGCCTCGCGCCACAATCACTGAAATTTCGCGCTCAAAAGGCACCCACGCCTCCAACACAGCCTGTTGCCCCACAAACCCAGACCAGACTTCAGCCAAATCCGAGTCCGGCTGAATCTTACGCTGCCCCTTGCCATCATAACCAAAAGCAGCCGTTTTTAACACAGACGGTCTCCCGAGACGTTCCACCGCCTCCCAGAGTTCCGCCTCGTTGTTTACTTCCACAAATCCAGCCAACGGCAACCCTGCTCCCTGCAAAAACTGCTTTTCACGAAGCCGATGCTGGCAAATGTGCAAAACACTTCCACTCGGCCGGACCACACAATGGGCCGCCGCCCAATCCACCGACTCCACGGGAATGTTCTCGAACTCAAACGTCAGGACATCCACCCCCTGAGCAAACGAACGCACCGCCGCTTCATCCGAATAAGACGCAGTCACCTCCAAATCCGCCACCTGCCCCGTTGGTGTATCTTTTTCAGGACTAAAGGTATGAACCCGATACCCCATTCGCCTCGCCGCAATCGCCAGCATCCGCCCCAATTGCCCACTCCCCATCACTCCAATCGTGCTGCCTGGAAGAAAAACGCTCGATTGACTCATAGCCCAGTCCCAGGAAGTTCAGCAGCTAACACATCCGCCGTCTGTTTTTGCCGGAAGGCTTCCACCTTCACTTTGAGCACTGGATCGTTCAGGGCCAATATAGAGGCCGCCAACAAGCCTGCGTTTTTCGCTCCGGCACTACCGATCGCCAATGTTCCGACCGGAATCCCCGCCGGCATCTGTACAATCGAAAGAAGTGAATCCACGCCCCGGAGAACTCGGCTCTCCACAGGAACCCCCAACACCGGCAAACAAGTCTGTGCAGCCACCATGCCCGGTAAATGCGCCGCCCCTCCCGCTCCTGCTATAATCACCTTAAGCCCATTATTATCAGCTTCTTTTGCATACTGAGCCATCAGTTCAGGTGTCCGATGCGCCGAAACAACCCGTGCTTCGTACGGGATCCCAAACTGTTCCAGTGTCTCAACTGCGTGCCTCATGGTTTCCCAATCCGAGGTACTGCCCATGATAACTCCAACTAAGGGGCGGGGTGCGTCCATAAAGACTCCATTGAACCTCCCCACCGTAGGAACGCAAAATCCAAAAAAAGCTTCTTCGAGTTCCCCTTTGAGCTAATGCCTCCCACAGCCTATCTTGTCCTCCCTCAAAAGCTCCTGTGCACCCCCTTTTTACCAACGTTTTCCTCACCTCGGTCCTTTTGGCCCTGCCACTGACCATACCCATTCCTGCACAGGCATTTCCTCTCTTTGGTGTTAAACAAAAAGATATTCTAACGGCAGCGCCTCCCCTTCCCGTCGCACTCACCGTTTCCGTAGACCGCCGTCAACCGGTCATAATCCCCCTTCGTGTTCTCGGGCCGCAGCCTGAACCCGTCCGATTTGTACTCCGGACCCTCCCTCAATTCGGCACCGCCACACTTCTTACCCCATCAAGCGCCTCCGAAGGATCCGTCGAGTATCGGGCCCCGGAAGATCGCACGATCACCTCCGATCAGCTCGGTTTTGCGGTGGGAAACTCCAAGGGCTTTTCCTCAGAAGCCACCATCCAAATCCGGATCATCGACAGAGCTGGCCAAATAGATCTGCCGGCTCGTGTAGATTTCCCAAAAGCACGCGTAGGCGCTCTCTCACAACAAACCATCCACTTAAAAAATACCGGAGACGCTCCCGTAATCGGCTCCCTATCCGTTACTGCTCCCTGGACCATCGACGTTAAGACCTACGTGCTCAAACCACAGGAAGAATCGAGTGTTCAAGTCAGCCTCGCTCCAACCGCCTCAGGGAGTTTGCAAGGAGAACTCCACTTCTCCCACAAACCCGATCAACCCGTTCAACTCCGCGCTCTCGTCGAGGAATGGATCCAGGCCTCCCCCGATCCGCTCAAACTGGTCACCCATTCCAACTCCAGAGAACGCTTCGGCAAACTCCAACTGCACAACGACAGTCTCTCCACCGAAACAGTCCTGATCGAATCCGATCCTCCCCTGATACACCCTCAAAAAGTCACGTTAGCTCCAGGCGCATCTGAAGATGTCCTGTTCAAAGTCAACAGTGTCCAAAGTGAACCCTTCGGAGGGACCCTGCGACTCATCCAGGAAACTCCCGGCGATACCCCTGCCCCCCGCCGACTTCTCCTTTGGAATGCAGAAGCCATCGGCGCAATCCTCCGCGTTCAAGCCGACCCTTCAATCCACACCATCGTTCCGGATGACCCCGCCCTTTTTACTCCGATCACGCTCCAAAACGAAGGCGGGCGGGAAGGTCTATGGCGCATCCAAACCACTCCCCCTTTTGCGGTTGATTCAAGTGTGATCCGACTCCTGCCAGGAAAGTCTATCGATCTGCACGTTTCTACGCCCACTCGAGCAACTGAGCCGACCGAAGGTATCCTTAAAATCACCGGTGCCGGCCAGTCGTACGACTTTCCCCTGATCGTCACACCGGCCTCTCCACTCGGGAGCAAACCTACCACTTTTTCAAATCGGCCTCCTCGTCACACTGCCTTGGGAACTCGTGCTTCCAGCGCGTCTACAACCGCTGGCGCCGGAACAACTCCGCTACCGATGGACCTTCCGGACTCCCGAAAAAACGGGTTAAACCGCCCCTCTTCCATCGAGACAGATCCTGAAATCGCACGACTCACTTCCAGTGCCTACCTGCCAGGCATCGCCTTTAAAGGCAGTCGCCTCCATCACGTAACCCACAAGTCCGCCACCCTCACCCTGCCACTTCCTGAATCAATCGATCCCCAATCGCTGCTCATCCAAACACTCAATCTCGCTCCGGATAAAAACGACAACATGAGTGTTCACTGGGATCCGCTCACCTCGATCACGATCACTCGCGATAAAAAAGGCCACACAGAATTCCTATTTGAGGAACTGCTTGCCGCCACCAATTACTCGATCCGGGTCTTGGGCCCTCCTGGGAAGAACGGACGCAGAGTCGCTCTACATCAGCTCGATTTCACAACCCTCCCCACCCCTCAATGGTTCACCGCCACTAATGCGTTTCTAGTGCTGCTGGGAGGAATATTTCTCTGGTGGATTCGCCAACGGAGTATCCGAAAGCGCCGTGGCTGGTAGCGGTTACACCCAACGAGGCAGCTAGGTTTCAATAGAGGACCCGAAACTACCTACGGTCCGGGAATCCGTTTCCGAAACGGTTACCCCACCTTGCCCCCTCTCATTGAGGAAAGGCCCGAAAAACCTACCAACTAGGGATTCCGCTTCGGTAATTGGATGGCCGGTAAAGCCGCCGAAGGAGGACGCACTGCCACCCGATTCGACTCACTGATCTTTCGATAAATTTCGTGGCGAAACACCGCCATTTGTCGTGGGGCAATCACCCCAAGCTTCACGGAATCATGATCGATTCGAGTGACGACCACCTCGATGGCATCCCCAATCATGATACTCTCTCCTTCTCTTCGACTTAAAACGAGCATAGCCGAAGACCGGTTTACTGAGCCTCCTCTGACGGGGACGACGCGCCCCCGCGCATATCGACCAACACATGGGCCACCGAATAACGCTCCGAATGCTCCACAATGACTTGCTTGCCCAAAAGCGTCTTACGATTCACCACAATCGGCCCGACCAGATTCATCGTCACAAACTGCGGATCCATCGAATGAATCGCAACCACACTCAAAACGAGGGCGTCCCCCCCGTCTTCCAAACCCAGCGTCTGAGCGTCTTCATCTGTAATTTCCAGCGGATAACTCTCCAACACACTCTGGGGTTCAACCACAATGATCTCCACGGAATCCCCGTCCAACACCCGTAAACGCCGAAAGGGCCAGCTATCAGACACAGACTCTAATTCAAAGCGTGTCAATTCAGGTAATCCAATCAATCCAAACGGAATGGAGATAATGATCTTCTCACTGGAAGGAACAGACAGCTGAGGAACATCGGAGGATACCATACGGGAAAAATGGGATGGATAGGGAACTCAAGGCTTAGATTGCCAGTAATCTTGTGATTACGCTATCGGAGAGGCGCCAAAACAAAAAAAAGACACGGGACGAATCCCGTGCCTTTTTTTGCAATTCAAAGAATGAATTCCGATTAAGCGGTCTTCTCTTCGATGTATTTCACTACATCGCTAACCGTCTGAAGCTTTTCAGCGTCTTCATCGGGTACTTCCACACCGAACTCATCTTCGAAGGCCATCACGAGCTCTACCGTATCCAGGGAATCAGCTCCGAGATCTCCGATAAAAGATGCGCTGGATGTGACCTGCTCAGGATTCACTCCGAGCTGCTCAACGATGATGTCTTTAACTTTCTCTTCAATGGATTTTTCCGACATACAAAAACAGAAATGGTTTGGGTGTTGGGTTGTTTGCGGGGAGGTGCTTTAGGTGTGATGCAGGGTTGTTGGCAACACACTTTTCTGAATTTTCATTCAAATCAAGCCTCTCTATTCAGTTTAACCAAGAAGATCACGCACCAGCTCACGCTCTTCTTTCAGTTCATTCACAGTGGCTTCTATCTTCTGACGGGAGAATTCCCCGATCGAAAGCCCCTGCACAATTTCTAATCGGCCATCCGCATGCGTACGCACAGGGAACGACGTAATGATTCCTTTCTCCACACCGTATTCGCCATTCGAACACAACGCGACACTGTGCCAGTCCCCAGCCGCAGTTGGTTTCACAATCGAATACACCGTATCCACTACTGCATTCGCCGCCGACGCCGCCGAAGATGCACCACGCGCCTTAATAATCGCCGCTCCACGCTGCTGGACTGTCTTAATGAAATCGGTCTCCAACCACGCATGATCCGTAATGACCTCTGTCGCAGGTTTTCCATCGATCTTGGCATTGAAGAAATCGGGGTACTGCGTCGCAGAGTGATTCCCCCAAATCGCCAAATTCGTGACCTTGGAAACCTCGACTCCGGCCTTATTCGCCAATTGAGATTTTGCGCGATTTTCATCCAACCGCGTCATTGCAAACCAACGGTCACTCGGAACGTCTTTTGCGTTATTCATCGCAATCAAACAGTTCGTGTTACAGGGATTTCCAACCACCAATACCCGCGTATCGGACGCCGCGTTCTTCTGAATCGCCAATCCCTGACCAGTGAAAATCTTCCCGTTGATACCGAGCAAATCACCGCGCTCCATACCCGCCTTACGTGGCACCGAGCCCACCAAAAGCGACCAGTTCACGCCACGGAACCCTTCATCCAAGTCCGCTGTAGCCACCACTTTTTTCAGCAATGGAAACGCGCAATCATCCAACTCCATAGCAACACCTTCCAGAGCGCCAAGAGCTCCTGGAACCTCAATCAGACTCAATTCCACAGGCTGATCCGCTCCGAACATCGCTCCAGAAGCGATACGAAACAGCAACGAATAACCGATCTGACCAGCAGCACCGGTCACAGCAATACGGACGGGATTTTTCATGTTTTTTTACTAAGCGCCTCCCACTCCTTTGGCGGAAGACCACTCTAGATTTGGCGCACCAACCATCCCCCCGTCCAGTCAGGACTCGTTTCCCGTGCTGTCAGACCTCATTTTCCATCGCTTTCCCACGCCTTCAGATCCTACCCGCCCGAACTTCGAGGCAACGCCAACAACCGCTTCGCCTCATTCAGAAGCCACTCCGGCTGATTAAACGGCTGATACGAAATATTCTGCCACCGCACCCGCCCCTCGCCATCGATCAAAAACAACCCGTGTAAGGCCTGCTGCTCAAAATCATCGTACGCTCGGTACTTCTTAAACGTCTCAAGCGTCGGATCCGCCACAATGCCAAAGGGAAATCCGCCCCCGTTCTTTGCTTTCTCCAACGTTTTGTGCAACTCCGCCTGACTATCCGCACTGACTGCCAACAGCGTAATCCCCTCTTTCTGGTACGCCTCAGTAAACGGCGCAAATTGATTCAACTGCTCAATACAATGAATACAACCGCTCCCTAAATAGAACATCATCAGCACATTCTTCTCCTTCCACTCCTCCGAGCGCATAAACCGGCCACTGTCCGCCGGTAATACCCACGCCGGAGCCGATTGCGGCCCCCACCGAAATGGCCCCAGACTCTCCAATGCCGGCCTCACCCCGATGTCCTTAAGCACCTCCCCTTTTTGCCTCCAATCCCCCTCCACTCCGGCCTTTTCCCGCACCTCCGACAACCGGCCAAACACCGGTAAATTCAAATCGGCCGACGCCCCCAACTTGCGCAGTTTCTGGAACGTTTCCACCGCTTCGTCCTGTTTGCCCTGCTTCCAAAGCACCTCCACAAGATTCGCCAAGCGCAGGACTTGCCCTCCATCTTTCTCGACCGCTTCCCTCGCCGTCTTTAGCCCCGCATCGATATTGCCGACAAGCAACTCCACCCGCGACTTCTGAACCAGCGACAACTTCTTGGCCTCAACCAACTGCACCGCCGCCTCGTCCTTCTCCCCTTTGGCCAACGCCACACTCATCCGCCCTGCAGCCAAATGAGCAGCCACTGCGTCCACTTTCTCCAACTTCGTTTTCAGCACCTCCTGCACAGACTTCGCAACATCGACCTCCGCTTTGCCAGCCTTCTTCCCCTCGCTCTCCGCTTTGTCCGCAGCCTCGAACCGCTCCTGTCTGACCTTCGGCAGCACCGCCTCCAACAGCTCTAACCGATTCAGAGCCTCCGGCAATCGTCCAGTCTCGCTGTAAGCCATCACCAAGCCGCTTAATCGCGCCGCTTCTTCCTCCAAATCCTCGCGCTCAGCCAAATACGGTGTCCCCTCAAGCTCCACCAACTGCGCCCAAAGCTCACTCTCCCGCAACACCTCGACAATCTGCCGGCTGCCATACCGGAAACTCGAGCGGTCCTCCCCCGGCCTGCTATTTCCAATCACCTCTGTCCGCGGAGCTAACTGCGGCAACTCCACCATATTTTTAGCCAGCGCCAACGCCTCCCGAATCCGCCCGACATACACCAAATTGCTCACCAACCAGTCGTTATTGTGGGCGTAATTATGAATCTCATCCGGCATCAAATGTTGCCCCAGCATCCAGGCGTGATCCGCCCGCGCCGCCGCCTCCTGTTGCCAAGCTGCATCCTCATAACGCTTCAACTTACTAAACGTATGCCCTGGCATGTGCCACAAATGCGCCACTTGTGGCCCCGTTTGCCCACACACCGCCGCTGACTTCAATGCCCTCCTGTCGTCCGCCGAATTCCACAGATGAATCCGCAAATGATGCGCCCCCGGATGCCACTGCTGCTCCGCTAACACCTCGCGTAAAAGCGCATCCAACGCTTCCCGGCTCCCGATAGCCACCCCGCTGCTCGAGTTCTCCCAAGCCTGCAGCACAACCCACACCTTCACTTCCAAATCCTCCGGAAAATCAAACGCCATCGCCTCCAGCGCTTCTGAAAGCGCCACCCTCACCTTCGTCTCCGGCTTCCCATCCGCCGCAAAAAAAGGCCGGAACGCATCCACCCAACGCAACTCTTTCGGAGTCATCCGCTCACGTACCCGCTCCACCTTGTCCAAAAACTCCCGGGCACGCTTCGGGTTGTTCCGGTTCGCCATCGCCAACCCCCAATACGCCATCCCGCAATTCGCATCCAATGTCAGCACCTGCCGAAACGACCGCTCCGCTTCGTAAAACCAAAAACTGTGAAGCTGAGCCACCCCTTGATTAAAAAACTGCTGCGCCCTCGTGGAACTCGTACTTACAGGAAATTGGACGCGCCCCACCTCCTCCGGCTCCAACAAAACCGCCGCCTGCCGAGGCCCCTCATTAAACGCTTCACCATAAAGGGAATGCCCCTCTGCTGGAGAATGCCCTCCGTCGGCTAAGCCACTCTGCGACGAAAGCAATCCCAAGCACACCATCAAAAGCGGAACACAACCCTTCATAATCACGTCTCCTATAATCCCCCTCCCCCCACTACACCCCCAATTCAGACAACGCCTCCCAGTGCTCCCTCTGCTTTTCAGTCAACGTCTCAGGCAGCGAAACCTTCACCTCCACGTAAAAATCCCCCCGCTCCTTAGCCTTGTTAATGAGCCCGCGCCCCCGCAATCGGAACCGCCGTCCAGCCTGCGTTCCCGCTGGAATCTTTAATCTCACTGACCCATCCGGCGTTTCCACTTCCACCTCGCCCCCCAAAACCGCCCGCCAAGCAGGAACCACCACATCCCGAACCAAATCATCCCCTTCCAGCCGATAATGAGGATGCGACTCAAACGCCACCTTCAAATACAAATCCCCACCGTTCGTGCCTTTCCCCGCCAGTCGGATCTTTTGACCCTCCCTTACCCCCTTCGGAATCTTCACCTCCAACGTCTCGGCCCCTCCCTGAGCCGACTTTTTGAAATTCACCCGTTTCTTTGTCCCTTCCAACGCCTCCTCCACCGTAACCGTCACCTCCGTCTCCAAATCCCTCGGTTCCGGACGCGCCGACTCAAACGGATTCCGCCCGCCCCTCATCCCTCCGGGTTGCCCAAAACCGCCCTGCATCCCTCCACCTCCGAAAAACGCCTCGAAAAAATCACTGAACCCGTTTCCTCCAAACCCTGCCCCTCCTCCAAATCCGCCCCCAGCCCGCTGCTGATACCCTCCCCGCTCCCAATCACTCCCCAACTCATCATAACGCTTCCGCTTTTCGGGATCCCCCAACACCTCGTTGGCTTCGTTAATTTCCTTAAACTTCGCCTCCGCACTTTTCTTATCCTTCGCCACATCGGGATGATGCTCCCTAGCGAGTTTTCGAAACGCTTTGCGAATATCGTCTTGAGAAGCGGTTTTCTCCACTCCCAACACCTTATAGTAGTCCTTGTATTGCACGGCCATGCCTCCCCTTAGACTAGCCTTCTTCCAAGACCGTGGCAACCTACGCACGTTTCAGTAATCGCCGTACTCCCCTAGGACTCCCGACTACCACTTTTTCCCACCGCCTCTATCTTCATCTCCCATGCTCGCTTTCCTCACCAGACGCCTCCTCGCGATGGCCGGCGTTCTCTTCTGCGTGATCTCACTCACTTTCTTCCTCGTTCGACTCTCCCCGGGCGGTCCTTTTACCCGCGAACGCAAAATCCCTGCCGCCATCGAACAAGAACTGCTCGCCCGTTACCATCTCGACGGCTCCATCTGGCAGCAATACTCCGAGTACCTCTCCGATGTCGCTCACGGCGATCTCCGTCTCTCAACCAAATACCGCGACCGCTCCGTAAACGAACTCCTCGCCCAGAGCCTCCCCATTTCCGCCGTCCTCGGTCTCAGCGCCCTACTCTTGGCCACCATCTCGGGCGTCTGGCTCGGCAGCCTGGCCGCCGTCCGCCAGGGCACCCTCACAGACACTTCCGCCATGATCGGGGCTCTCGCCCTCATCAGCGTCCCCACTTTCGTCACAGGCCCCCTCCTCGTCCTGGTCTTCGCGCTCTGGCTCCGATGGCTTCCTGTCGGCGGCCTCAACTCTCCCGTCAGCCTGATTCTCCCCACCATTACCCTCGCCGCCCCGGCCATTGCCTCTATCGCACGCCTCACCCGCACCTCCCTTCTCGAAATCCTCCGCGCCCCTTTCCTCCGTACCGCCCGAGCCAAAGGCCTCTCCGAAAGCCGAATCTTATACGTCCACGCCCTGAAAACAGCTCTCCTTCCGGTCGTTTCTTACCTCGGCCCGCTCTCTGCCAATCTCCTCACCGGCTCCATCGTCGTCGAAACCATCTTCAACCTCCCCGGCACAGGCTCCTTCTTCGTTAACGCCATCCTCAACCGGGACGTCTTTCTCCTCGGCGGCGTTGTCATCGTCTACTGTGTTCTCCTGGTCTCCATGAACCTCCTCGTCGACATCGCCTACACTTGGCTCGATCCACGTATCCGGCTCGAAAATTAACCCATGGCCGCTCATTTCTCTCCCGCCGCGAATCGTCCGGGCCTCTGGCGACGCGTTCTCCGAAGACCCGCCGCCCTGGTGGCTCTCGTCATCCTTTGCGCCATCCTGTTCAGCACCCTTTTCCTGCCCTTCTTCCTCAGCGCTGACCCTCACGCCACTTCCCCGGACACTTTCCTGTCTCCGAACGCCGCCCATCCCTTCGGCACCGACCTGAACGGCCGCGACGTACTCGCCCGAACCCTCCAGGGCGCCCGCATCTCCCTCCTGGTAGGATTTAGTGGAACCTTTGTCAGCCTCGTGATCGGCACGACCCTCGGCCTGCTCGCCGGTTACATCGGAGGCAAAACCGACGCCCTCCTGATGCGCCTGGTAGACATCCTTTATGCAATCCCAAGACTGATCCTGATCATTTTAGCCACATTTGCCCTGGACCCATTTCTTAAGACGTGGCTCGCCCCCATTCAGGAAGGACGCTGGATCGGCTACACCAAAATCGCGATCCTCATTCTGGCACTGGGCTGCATCGAGTGGCTTACCATGGCCCGGATTGTCCGCGGACAGGTACTTTCTCTCAAAACACAGCCGTTCGTTCAGGCTGCGCGGGCGTTGGGACAAAGCCACACCCGGATCCTGATCCGGCATCTGCTTCCGAACTTGCTCGGGATTGTGGTTGTTTACCTCACCCTGACCATCCCAGCTGTGATGTTAGATGAATCGTTTCTTTCCTTCCTCGGACTGGGCGTCCAAGCCCCTCAAGCCAGCTGGGGAAGCCTCCTCAGCGACGGCGCAAACGCCATCAACCCCATCCGAAGCCACTGGTGGCTCCTCCTTTTTCCTGCCACCGCCATGAGTCTCACCCTCCTCTCCCTCAACTTCCTAGGAGACGCACTCCGCGATGCATTAGCCGAATAACCCGCTTCGCCCTCCCCCTTTTAGGGCGGTCGCGTTGACTTGCCCCCCGACTCCCACCTACCATCTCCTTTCCTGCCATGAGCGCTTCTGCCTCTAAACGCATCCTTTTTGTCTGCACCGGAAACACCTGCCGCAGCCCGATGGCCGAGGCGCTTTTTCGGGATGCAGTCCATCATCGCACCGACATCGAGGTCGCATCCGCTGGCGTTAGCGCCGGCCGAGGACAACCCGCAAGCGGCGACGCCATAGAGGCTTGCCGTCGTCTCAACCTGTCACTCAAAAAGCATCGCTCGCAGTTTTTGACGAAGGAACTCGTCGATTGGGCAACCCATATTTTCTGCATGACGAGCGGTCATCTCTCCGCCGTCGAAGACCTCTTCCCACACGCCAGCCCCAAAGCTCGGCTTGTGTGTGAATTCACCCCTTCCCTCCCACGCCAGGTACCAGACCCGATCGGCATGGGAATTTCCGCTTACACTGAAACTCGAGATGCTATCCGCGATGCCATCCCAGCCCTGATCACATTTATAGACTCCACACCCATGAGTGCCTCTACCACCTCCGCTGCTTCCGCCGCTTCCTCCTCCTCCGCAAATCGCCCGATTCGTGTCGCTTTAGGCGCTGATCACGGTGGGTTTGAACTCAAAAAAGTCGTTCACGACCATCTCTCCCGTCGCGGTTATGCAGTCACCGATTTCGGTGTAAACTCGAAGGAAAGCGTGGATTACCCCGATTACGCCCAGGCTGTTTGCAACCAGGTGGCCAGCCATGAAGCGGATTTCGGGATCCTCATGTGTACGAGCGGAATCGGCATGAGCATCGCCGCCAATCGCTTTCCTCAGATTCGCGCTGCCCTTTTAGACAACGCCGACGACGCCCGCGTCACCCGTCAACACAACAACTCCAACGTCTTGTGTATGGGATCCAACCGCGTGGACGCCAACCTCGCCCCACGTATCCTCGACGTCTTCCTCAGCACCCAGTTCGAAGGAGGCCGTCACGAACGTCGGGTCGAGAAACTCGAACACCTCGGCACGGGAGCCGTCGAAACCGTCTCGCTCGCAGAAGCTGACCCTCAAATCTTTGCATCCATCGAAGCAGAAGGACGCCGTCAGTTTGAAAACATTGAGCTGATCGCTTCCGAAAACTTCACTTCCCGCGCCGTAATGGAAGCGCAGGGCTCCTGCCTCACCAACAAATACGCAGAAGGCTACCCCAACCGCCGCTGGTATGGCGGTTGCGAAAACGTCGACGTCGTTGAACAACTCGCCATCGATCGCGCCAAACAGCTCTTCGGCGCCGAACACGTCAATGTTCAGCCGCATTCAGGCTCTCAGGCCAACATGGCCGTCTATTTCTCGGTTCTCCAACCCGGCGACAAGATCCTCACCATGGATCTTTCCCACGGCGGACATCTGACCCACGGAAACAAAGCCAACTTCTCCGGCCGCCTCTACGAAATCGTCCACTACGGCGTCTCCCAAACCGACGAACGCATCGATTACGATGCCCTCGCTAAGGTCGCTCTCGAAGTGAAGCCGAAGATGATCACCGCCGGGGCCAGCGCTTACCCCCGCACCATCGACTTCGTGAAGATGCGCGCAATCGCGGACTCCGTGGGCGCTTATCTGTTCGTCGATATGGCCCACATCGCAGGTTTGGTCGCCGCAGGCGTCCACCCGAGCCCAGTGGAACTCGCTGACTTCGTCACAACAACCACACACAAGAGCCTTCGTGGACCTCGTGGCGGCTTGATCCTTTGTAAGGAAAAATACGCAAAAGCCGTTGACGGCCAGGTCTTCCCAGGATGCCAGGGTGGTCCGCTCGAGCACGTGATCGCAGCGAAAGCGGTGTGCTTCCTCGAAGCACTCAAACCTTCCTTCAAAACCTACGCTGCCCAGATCGTTAGCAACGCCAAAGCGTTGGCGGCTCAGCTCACACATCACGGCTATCGTATCGTTTCGGGTGGAACCGACAACCACCTCATGCTCGTGGACCTTCGTCCAAAGGGTCTGAACGGTAAGGTCGCTCAAGAAACCCTCGATCACGCCGGCATCACCGTAAACAAAAACGGGATTCCCTTCGATACCGAGAAAATCACTCTGGGCGGAGGCGTTCGTATTGGGACTCCGGCCGTGACAACCCGTGGCATGAAGGAAGAGGAAATGATGCAAATCGCGGACCTCATTCACCGTGCCCTGAGTAACGTCGGCAACAATGCCGAGCTCGAAGCGATCCGTGAAAGTGTCAAAGAACTGACACGCCGCTTCCCGCTTCCTCACTAAGCGAGCGTACGCCTCATTTCTTCCCTTAAGGCAAATCCACTCCACTTACCTCCACTTCTGAGGGTTTTCCCGTTGCTCACTAGGGAAAGCCCCTATAAATCCCAATCTCCGTGAACCAGACTCCGAACTCGACCACCAATCCTCTGCGGGAGGGTCTATCCAACCGCGCTCTTCCGAGACCATGTAACGTGGTCATTTTCGGAGCCTCCGGCGACCTCACTTACCGGAAACTCATCCCAGCCCTATACAATATCCAGGCTGACGGTGATTTACCTGCCACCACGCATATCACGGGATTTGCACGTCGCGAAAAATCCGACGAAGGCTTCCGAGAAGAACTCAGTGAAGCCATCGGCAAGTTCTCGCGTTCGGGCCGGGATGAAACCGTCTGGAAAGACTTTTCGAGCCGCGTGCATTACCACCGGAGTGAATTTGGCGATGAAGAGGGATATCGTACTCTAGCCGAGAAACTAAACAAACTCGACGAAGAAAACGGCACTGCCGGAAACCGCCTCTTTTACCTCAGTGTCAGCCCTGCAGAATTCGAAGGTATTTTACAGAAGCTCAACCAGTTCGGTCTGAATAAGACGAAAGATGGAAGCTGGGCTCGGGTGATTGTGGAAAAACCGTTCGGCAAAAACCGCGCGACGGCCCACGAACTCAACGAAATGGTCAGCCATGTCTTCCGCGAAGAAGACACCTACCGCATCGACCATTACCTCGGCAAAGAAACCGCGCAGAACATCATGGTTCTCCGTTTTGCCAACGCCATTTTTGAACCGCTCTGGAACCATCGCTACATCGATCACATCCAGATCACGGCAGCAGAACCCATGGGCGTCGAAGCTCGTGGTCCTTATTACGACAAATCCGGAGCACTTCGGGACATGGTTCAGAACCATCTCACCCAGATTCTCTGTTTGGTCGCAATGGAACCCCCAACCGACCTCACTGCAGATTCCGTTCGCGACGAGAAACTCAAAGTTGTGCGCTCCATGCGCAAGATGACACCTGAGGAAGTCGCTAAAAACGTCGTCCGCGGCCAATACTCCGCCGGGGTTGCCGGTGGAAAGGAAGTTCCAGCTTACCGCAACGAAGATCGCGTGAACCCGGAGTCCATGACGGAAACGTATCTCGCCATGAAGGTCCACGTGGACAACTGGCGGTGGGCAGGAGTGCCTTTCTACGTTCGTGTGGGCAAACGCCTTCCAAAACACGGCGCCGAAATCGCGATTTTCTTCAAAGAAACTCCAAGCGTGCTCTTCAACGCAGAACAAGCCGGTCTCGGACCTAATGTTCTCGTGATCCGCATTCAACCGGACGAAGGCATCTCCCTTCGTATGCAGTCCAAACGCCCCGGCGCACAGCTCTGCATCGAATCCGTAAAAATGGACTTCCAGTACGGAACGAGCTTCGGAAAACCGAGCCCGGAAGCCTACGAACGCCTCCTGTTGGACGCGATGGCAGGCGACGCCACGCTCTTCGCTCGACGCGATGAAGTTGACCAGGCCTGGTCCTTTGTCGATTGCATCGAAGAAGCCTGGCACAATAACCCAACGCCTCCGCCGATGACCTTTTATCCCGCCGGATCCTGGGGCCCCAAAGAAGCAGACGATCTGCTGGCCGCAGACGGACGTGCATGGCGCCGACTCTAATCCTTCCTTCCAATGCCCTTTGATCCTGCATCGCTCGGGTTCCCAGTCGAACTCGGCAACATTTCACGCCAGCTCAAAAAGCTTTGGGAAACCGAAGGCGACACCAAAACGCGCGCCAGTCTCATCAACTTCGCGGTGTTTGCCGAAGGAGACGCCTCGTTAGCCGCCAACACCGAGCTCATTTCGCAGTTCGTACGGGACCACTCGTGCCGAGCCGTACTTGTTGGCCACGTCCCGAGCGCCCCGGAAAAGAAGGTCTCCGCTTGGATTCAGGCCCACTGCCATCTGACAAAAGCAGGCGCCAAGCAGGTTTGCAGTGAGCAAGTCACATTGCTGGCGGAAGGATTCTCGGACGAAGGCGTCTCGAATATCCTCATGTCCAACTTGGACTATGATCTGCCGCTGAACCTCTGGTGGCAGCCAGAATTCCCGGAAACAGGGCACTCCCCGCTTTGGACTTGGGTTGACCGTCTCATTTACGATAGCGCGACTTGGGAAAATCCAGCTGAACAACTTCACCGCCTTCACCAGCTCAAAGCTCAGGGCGGCCCAAGAATGGCCCTCAGCGATCTCAACTGGACCCGCTCCCTCGGCTTTCGCCAAGCGCTCGCCCAGTGTTTTGATCAACCCGCCATCCTGGGCGATCTTGCTTCTATTAACCGCGTCGAAATCCGCCACCTTGCAGGCTTTGAATCTACGGCATCGCTTCTGGCGTGCTGGCTTGGAGCCCAGCTCGGATGGACCGTTGCGGATCACTACAAACAAACCATTCAGTTCCGGTGCCGCGAAAACACTCCATTCGAGTGTCGACTCGTTGCAGCAAACTCAGGTTCTGTTTTAGCGGGAATCACCATCACTTCGGATACGTTCCAACTGACTCTGGACCGTGACGCTGTCGGTGCCCTGCTTCATTCGAAGCTCACGGCCAACAACCAAAACATCGAAGGCCATTTTTCCGCTGGCGCAGAAACCACCAAAGGTCTCTTGAGTGAAGAGATGAACCCTAGCATTCGGCACAAGGTTTACCTGAAGGCTCTGGCTCTGCAGCAGACGCTTTTTTAAAGCCACTGGCTCGCGATTTACAAACCCCGACGTGTACCCAAGCACGCTCGGGGTTTTTGCTTTACCCGATCACAGCCAACTTCACCTATCGTCCCGACATCCAAAAATCTCGTGATCCTCTTTATCGGTAACAGCCTCACCTTTTCCCAAAACGGAATCTACTCGCACCTCGAAAAGCTTGCGGTCTCTGCCACGCCCCCGATTGCGATCCAAACGACACAATCGTTAAAAGGCGGCGCCACACTTGAGACACACTGGAACCGACCCACCCCGCAAACCCTGATTAAAAAAGGATCCTACGACGCGGTAGTTCTGCAGGAAGACTTACCTGAAACCACGGTCGAACGATTCCACGAATACGCGCGCCTATTCATCGATCTCATTCGTGCGACCAATTCCCGCCCGATACTATTGATGACATGGCCCTACGAACGCCTGCCCGGAATCAACACACAAGGAATTGAAGACGCACACCGGGTTCTCCAAACTCAATTAAATGTCGAGGTCGCCCCAGCAGCTCTCGCTTGGCAGCACTCGAGTAACAAACGCCCAGAACTGGATCTGTTCGCTCCCGACCGGGAACATCCGAGTCTCGCCGGAACCTACCTCACGACGTGTGTATTATACGCCACACTTTTCAGGAGCTCCCCCATAGGTAACGCCTATATTCCTGAGGGACTGGCTACGGTCGACGCGACAGACCTGCAAACATGTGCGTGGCAAACGTATCGCCTCTGGAACAACCACCCGTCTGCCCCAGAAGGTTCAACCGCCACTTAGCTCCCCGGCAATAAAAGCGCTGCTTTTGCGCATTAACAATTGCGCTTGCTGCATATCTCCAAAGATTACTCAGGCTGATTATGAGTGAACCTGCATCGCTATCACAGGAGTTGGTCTATGGGTGTATGACCCACATCCCGCTCTGGTTTGATTTCCCCTCCTTTGTAACGCCGCTTTATATGGGGGATGCCCAAAATGAAGGCTCCGTAAACTTGCGAGATCACGCTCCCGAATGGGTCCCGCACCACCCCATTTTGGGCAGCCTTGCCGGTTTGTTCGCCCTGAAAAATTACGTACAACTCCATCACCCGACCGCGAAACACGTCGGCGTCTGCCAGTACCGAAAATTTATTTCAAACAGCGAGATTGGCGTTTCCGCCGCCAACTACCAGGTCATGAACGTGGTCAGTCGCCAGGAAGTTTCCACACTCCCACTTGCCGAGTTGATGCTGCCGGCACCCGGAGCAGACTTTCTCTTGGGCAAACCCTGCACCTTCGGCACACCTCCAAAACGCATGGGCTATCTTGAGCAATACAACAGCGTCCACCCTATCGAGGACTTGTTAAGATTCACCGCGCTGGCCGTGGAACTCGGCGTCCTGACGCGCAAGGAAGTGATGTTTTTTCTAAACCAAACGGCATTCCTTCCCGGTGGCATTGAACTGGGCGTCTACCCGGCGGCATTCTGGATCGAATCGGTTAGCGCTATCGAAAAGGTAATCCGCGCCTGCGTCGTTCGACACCCAAGAAAAAGACCAGGCTACCAGGCCCGCGCGTGGGCCTTTTGCTCCGAACGCCTCGGCAGCTACATGCTGCTCAGATACTTCAAAACACAAACCCCTCAGGTCCGTTGGACCAAGGAATACACAGGACGCATGGTTTTGGTAAACGCAGACGAATCCACAACGTACGTAGGCGGCGTCTAAATCACACCCTCCACCTGGAAAAACTCAAGGCGAGTTCCGCATTCTTGCAGAGCTCGCCCTTATCGTTTTCACCGAAATCGCGCCCGCTTATTTCCCTGCCGATTTCCCGTCGTGAGCCGGGCTCAAGGACTTCAAAAAAGCCATCAGATTGCGTAGGTTCTCGGCGCCGAGCCCCTCAAATCCCTCCGGCATCAACGAACGCCCTGTGTTTTCCCGGCTCAAAATCTGATCCTTCTGAATCTCAACAGAACCCGCAGGACTCCTGAGTTGAAGCGTGCTCGTATTTTCCTGAGCGATTACCCCAACCAACGCCTCACCGTTCTTCTTCACGACATTCCAGGCAACGAAACTCGGATCCACTTCCCGATTGGGATCGACCACTGCAACCAACAAGTCCGCGACACTATGGGCCCCCATGCCATCCAAAATCGGACCGACTTCATTTCCAAGCGTACCAATCTTGTGACAAACCGCACAGGCAGACGTAAACAGCATCTTTCCTTTTTCAATGTCGCCTGCCCCCTTCTCGACTTCCGGTGTCAGTGCCGCTAATACCTTGTTCTTTTCCGCAGCCTGCGGACTGCCAGCCTGATTCAGGATCTTGTTCGCCAACTGTGCGACCGTCTTATTCGGGTGCGTCCGCAAACGAGCCACATTGGCCGGCCCCAGATCAGCGACCTTAATAAGGCCCGTCTGAATTCCATCAAGTAGCAGCTTCGTCCACTCAGGACGTTTGGTCAGTTGATTAAACGCAACCGTCTGCAACTCCCCGCTCAAACCCACATACGCATTTAACAACAACGGCCCCGCTTCCAGCCCATCTCCCTGCCCCATGGCTTCGAGAATACTCCGCTTCAGCTCGCTTGCCCCATCCGCCACAAGAACCCCGGAAAGCGCAGGCATCACCTCGGCATTCATACGGCTCACAGGCAAAAGATTCACCGCCGCCTGTGTTCGAACTGCAATGGGTGCTCCTCCATCCGCAAGCTGCTTCAGTAGTCTTCCAACTTGAGCAGCCGCCATCTCACGCAACACACCCCCCTTGTCCCAACTCCCCACCAACGGCAACACAGCCGCAGCCGTTGCAGGAGCGCCCAAAAGCGCCTTCAGCTCATCTATTGTCTCCGGTTTCAACATGGGCACCGGTCCACCTTTCTGCACGATCCCTTTCAGAATCAGATTTTGAAGTCCAACGGCGGCCCCAGAAGAACGCGCAATCAAACTCACCAGTGCAACTGCACCCTCCTCACGATTCAGCGCCTCCGGAATCAATGCACCCACCAGCTCCTCAAACTGCTGCCCGTTGCCAGCTTTGAGTGCCTCTTGAATCACCTCCACAGGCGCATTTGAAGCCGCCGCTATCAGCGCCGATTTCGTCCACAGATCCTTCGCCGCTCCGAATTGGACAAGCAACGCGCTGCGAGATTCTGCATTACTCACCGTCTTCACTGCCGTCTCGTAAATCTCAACCGCCTGCCCGCCGACCTTCGGAACCAATCCAGACGCGATTTTCTCCACCCCGAAGTTTTCGCGTATCAACCGAAGCGCTGTTGATTTGGTCTGCGCATTCGGACTCTCTTTAATGACCGAGACAAGCTGGTCCAGATTCCCCTTATCCAGCACAGGCACAAAAATCTTCTTTGCCTGTTTATGCTGCACCCTCCAGATACGACTAAAATAGTGATCCCGGTCAGGGCGCACAGCCGCGTTCGCTGGACCGTGCAATGGCCCACGCGTGTCGTTGTGAATCACCGCCTGATTATAAAAATCGACGACGTACAACGCGCCATCCGGACCTACTCGCGCTTCCACCGGACGGAACCACATATCCTTGCTCCGGATGAACTCAGTCTCTTCCCGCCCCTTTTCTTTCTCCGCTTTGTAGCTGGCTCCATCCGGACTCACATTGAAATGACTGACAATGTTGATCGTCGGCTCCGAAGTGAAATAGCTGTAATTCCACTTCTCCGGCCACGCACCACCCTCATAAATAGAACACCCTGCAGCAGCCGTAAACAGGCCCACTTGGTCAATCTGCACATAGGCCTGCTGCTCCCATTTCATCGCAGGGAACGTGTGTTGCCCCTGGACCAAAACGTTGAAGCTATTGGTCCCCGGAACCTTTCCCTTCGCCAAAATAGGCTCGGGCAAGACCACGTGCATCAACACCTGGCCACAAGTCGGCTGAGTAAAAAAGCATTGCCCATCCCACGTCATCGCAAGACCCCACGTGTTGCTGTTCTTTGATGAATACTGTTCAAAAGCAGTCCCGTCGGGCTTGAAGCGAATAACCCCGGCTGTGTATCCGCCGAAGCTTTGACTCCCATCCCCATTGGTTACCTTCAGGCTCGTGCTATAACCGTTGGTTGCATAGATCCAACCATCGTTCCCCCACCGCATGTTGTTGATCACCGCGTGGGTGTCCCGATCTCCAAGACCAGTGTAAATCTTGGTCCGCTTATCACAAACCCCAGTGCCCTTCGTGTCTTCGAGCAACCAGATATTCGGCGCGGCACACGCAATCACTCCGCCCTTAAAAAGCACGAAGCTCGTTACCAATTCGAGGTTATCGGCAAACACGTGCTTCTTATCCATCACGCCATCGCCATTGGTGTCCTCCAACCAGGAAATCTTATCCTGCGGCTCACGATCAAACTTACCCGGATACAGCGAACCAGCATCCTTCCACGGATCTGAATTCTGATTCCTACGACCGTTGGGATATTCCGGACTTTCACAAACCCACATACGGCCCTTCTCATCCCAGTCCACGTTGAGAACCTTGTTCACAAGCGGCTCCGCAGCCGCAAGCGTCAGATCAAAGTCGGGATGTACCTCGAGCTTTTCCTTCGCCAATTCGGGGCGAATCGGCCCTCCCTCCACATATCGCAAATTGTCTCCCAGCTCCTCCGGTTTGCAGAGTTCATCCACATTCGAATGCTTCCCAGCCCAGGCTATGCCTCGCAGCAAAAGAGCACGGAAGTTTGGCCGATTGAAGTTCGCATAATAGTGCCCCGGAATACTCACAAACGCCCGGTACGCGTCCCGTTCGTAAGTCCAAACTTGAGGCTGGATATCGTATACGGAGACCTTCTTTCCGCCCCCTGTCGAAGCTTCAGCCTGTTTGGCCTTGGCCGCATTCGCGGTAGCAGGTTTCGGGGTATAGGCCCCTGCAAGCACATGAATGTCAGGCGACAGATCCATGTCGAAATAGATCTCGTCATCCATCTCGAAATTCGAACAGTCCTTCGTGATCGGATTAAAGCGATCGGTAAAATAGAGGTTCATCGGTCCCTCAAGCCACTTCGTCGTCCCCTTCGACCACGAACCTCCAATCAGTTTTTTGTAGTATTCCGTTCCAGCCGGAGAATTCGAAACCGATCCCGCATGGATCACGACAATCCCGCCGCCACGCTTCGTGAAGGCATCAAGTCGGTCCCGCTCCTCAGGCGAAAAATCTCCACCTCCGTCCCGGTGGATAATGAGCACATCCGTACTAGCAAGTTCGTCAGCGGATGGGAGCTGATCTCCCCCCGTGGCCTTGGCCCCACGCTCGTTCAGGAGTGGCACCCAATCACGAAGAAACGACGGATGATCATGCGCTCCGGGCCCATGGGATTTCGCTCCAGAGCGGATAAAAACCCGCAACGGAGCATCCGCGGCATGTCCAAAAGTCGACGTTAGCAATAACGCCAGCGAGAATGAGAGAAGACATTTCATAGTTCGATAGGGAGGGAAAGGGGAATCAAACACTCAGATCCAAAGGCCACATGCCCTGGTCCGGATGAACCTTAGCGATTGGCCGAGCCGTGGAAAGCGCATGTGGTTTTAGGATATAACGTGGTGGAGAACACCATTTCCCGGCAAAAGCCTATTTGCCCAACGGAATCTGACTCCGTTTACTTCCGACCTTCCGTCGTCACCCAGAACCCTATGACCTCTATTTTTACCCGCTCAGCCGCTCAACTCGCGCTTTCACTAACCCTAGGCCCCTTGGTGGTTCAGGCTCAAACTGCCGAAACACTTACGCTTCGCAAAGCAACCGAATGCTCCCCGAGAAATGGCCTTCCAAACTTCTTTGCAAAAGCAGCTTCGGGCAAAGAAGTCAAAGTCGCCTATCTAGGAGGCAGTATCACTGCCCAACCGGGCTATCGCGTGAAAACGCTCGCTCACTTCAAAAGTGAATTCCCTCAAACGCAGTTCACCGAAATCAACGCTGCCATCGGCGGAACGGGGAGCGATCTGGGAGTCTTCCGAATCGAACACGACGTGTTCCAGGGAAACCCGGATCTTCTTTTTGTCGAGTTCGCCGTAAACGACGGAGGCGCCAAACCAGCCGACATAGTGAAAGCAATGGAAGGCATTGTCCGCAAGACTTGGAAGCACTTTCCATCTTGCGACATCTGTTTTGTCTACACCTTCACGGAGGCCCTGCTCCCCGATCTCAAAGCAGGAAACTTCAACCGCTCCGCTTCCACAATGGAATCGGTAGCGGATCACTACGGCATTCCCTCGATCCATATGGGACTCGAAGCCGTTCGCCTCGAGACTGAGGGCAAACTCGTCATGAAAGCAGCGGAAGCAAAAATGGACCGTGTTTCCGGCGACGAATTAAACAAAGCCGCTCCAATCGCTGTGGGCGCCGATGGCAAAATCGCGTTTTCACAAGACGGTGTACATCCCTATCTCGACACCGGCCATCGGCTTTACACCGAGGCGGTGATTCGTTCATTGCCGGCCATCCAGAAAGCTGCCTCTGACGCTAAGAGCCGCATACTTGCAACACCACTGGATCCGCTGAACTACGAGAACACAGCCATGGTGCCTTTGGATAAGGCCACAAAAACAGGCCCCTGGACCCAGCTTCCAACCGACACAGGCCTTGGTAAGAATTTTGGAAACCGACTCGGTCAATTATGGAAAGGTGCTCCCGGTGCCGAACTCGTGTTCCGCTTCAAAGGAAGCGCCGCAAAAATGTACGATCTCGTCGGGCCGGATTGCGGCAAACTTGAAATCACCATCGACGGCACGACCTCCTCCCGACAACGCTTCGACAGCTATTGCACGTACCACCGCCTCGCGACCACTTCAGTCGCAAGCGCTCTGGACGAAACCGCAATCCATGAAGTCAAAATCCGTGTACTTCCCGATGTCATCGACAAAGAGAAAATCCTGTTCGAAAAGAACCGGGAAGATCTGGCGAAAAATCCGGCCAAGTACGCAGAGACCAACTGGTATGCAGGCGCGGTCTTCCTGATCGGCGAACTGCTTCCATAAAAAGACTCACACCGCCAAAGACGCAATACCGCGTCTTTGGCGTCATTATCCGTAATTCGTACGAGCAGCGCTACTCCCCATAAGCCCAGTCGCCACGAACTCGCCGCCCACTCTAAGCGCTTGAGTTTACGTATAAACCCAGTGCATAAACAGCGATGCGCGACCACTACCGTCAGACTAAAATAATCGCGACACTTGGTCCATCGACCGAGTCTCGAGGACGGCTAGCACAACTCATTACCGAAGGGGTTTCCGTAATCCGCCTCAACATGGCCCACGGTACCGGCGAATGGGTCACCACTGTCATCAACCGCATCCGCGAAGTATCGCGTGAAGTCGGGCGACACGTCGCTGTAATGATGGACGTGAAAGGACCTGAAATCCGGACCGGTCCGGTCGCGGAACCCTTTGACCTGCAGGCCGACGATCTCTTTTCATTCTACACGACAGACGTTCCCATTGGGGTTTTGGGAGTGAGCGTCAATTACCCTGGGCTCCCTCAGGACGTTAATATCGGCGCGACAGTCTTGGTGGACTCCGGGTTGATTCGTCTAGAGGTCCTCGACAAATCCGATGTCCACATCCATTGCCGAGTCCTTACCCCCGGCAAACTGGGCTCGCGGCGTCACATCAATCTTCCTGGGGTGGAGGTCAACCTGCCATCCCTCACGGAAAAGGACGAACGCGACATTCGCGTCGGCGTGGAAGCCGGAATCGATTTTATCGCACTCTCCTTCGTGCGTAAGTCAGAGGATATTTTGGCGCTTCGTACGTTCCTCGACGGGCTAGGATCGCAGGCTCGAATTATTGCAAAAATCGAAGACCAAACAGGCGTTCGTAATCTCGAAGAAATCGTAAAAGCCACCGATGCGGTCATGGTCGCGCGCGGGGATCTCGGAATTGAAATTGATTACCACACGCTGCCGCTCGTCCAGACTCGAATCGTTGAGTTGTGCCTTCGAGAAGGCAAACCCGTGATTATTGCGACTCACCTGCTCGAGTCCATGATCTCAGCGCCAATGCCCACGCGAGCCGAAATTTCGGATGTTTCCAACGCCGTGCGCGAACGGGCCGATGCGGTCATGCTTTCTGGAGAAACAACCACCGGACTCTACCCGATGGAATGTATCGAAGTGATGAAAAACATCATTCGAAGCACCGAGCCAGCAGAGCGCCGCACGATGAACGAAACCATCCGGCCTGTGGAACCCAAAGCCAAAATGCTTCGTTCCGCTGCCTTGCTGGCTCAAGAACTCGGCAACTCCGGAGTCATTGTTTTCACTCGCTCCGGCTTCCTCGCCTACACACTGGCCGCTCTCCGATCCATTGGTGTCCCCATTTACGCGTTCACGGACGACGAAGTCTTGTTTAGACAGCTCACACTTCCTTGGGGCGTCGAACCATTCCTCATGGACTTCAGTTCCGACCCAGAAGAAACCATTCAAAACGCACTCGATTATCTCAAACGGAGAAAATGGGCGGACTCCGGCCAATGGATGACCGTCATCACAAACGTATTAGCGCACGAAAAAATCGTCGATACGTTGCAACTCCGCCAAATCAATTAACGGCGCCTGTCTCCGAGAACGCTCAGACTCCCCGAGACCACTAAACTTCATCAAGGGCCGATTTTTCGACTCGTCAGGCAACCTCGCGCACCGGCAACTTACCCTGGTATGCATCCAATTTTTGTCGCTCCCTCCGTATTGGCCTGTGATTTCGGCAACCTGCATCACGAAGTCCGCCGCGCTCAGTCCGCTGGTGCCGACTGGCTCCATATGGACGTCATGGACGGACATTTTGTAGACAATATTTCCTTCGGACCCGCTTTCATAGACGCCGCGGCTCAAGTGGCCACGGTCCCGCTCGACACCCATCTCATGGTGTCGCGCCCGGACCACTATTTCCCGAGGTTCACCAAGACCTCCAAAAATATTACGATCCACGTCGAAGCAGACTGTGATGTGAGCGCCACCTTAGCCGCGATTCGCGCCGCTGGAGCGACCTGCGGTCTCTCGCTCAGGCCTGGTACCTCATTCGACGCACTGGTACCTTACCTTAAAGAAATCGATCTACTGCTGGTCATGACGGTCGAACCTGGATTCGGCGGCCAACCCTTTCTGAAAGCGATGCTGGATAAAGTACGCGCAGCTTCCGAGGCTCGCCAGAAACTCGGTCTCAACTATCGGATCCAAGTAGATGGCGGAGTCACCCTCGCGACGGGTGCTGAATGCGTGCAAGCTGGAGCCGACACTTTAGTCGCCGGCACATCGGTTTTTAGAGCGCCCGATATGGCTTCCGCGATCAGCTCATTACGGGCTCTGCCACGAGGCTAACGAGCAAACTCAGGACCCATCGAACAACACCACAGCGTCCACCCTGCCGGGATTGGTTCTATTGAGCAGGGGCTGGCGCTTCTTCCACCGTACGAACTCGACCTCGAGGAGCAGGCACCTGGTTGGTTGGAGGCGCTTGCGTAGCCCTAGGCTGAGCAGTCATCCCAGGACGAGGAATCGGCGTGCGAGGTGCGGTGGTCGATGGCTTTACACCTGCCTTTCCTGCAGACGCACCGTTTGGCGCCATTGGAGGAGGCGCCGCCGTCGCTGAAATTGCAGCCTGATCAAAACCCACTTTTCCGATCTCCTCGCCTTTTTTGAGAGTCACAGTCGACTTAGCGGCGATCGCAGCCTCGTCTACGGAGACTATCGCAACTCCGTCTGGACTGGGTTTGTCTCCCGTAAGTACCAAGCGAGTCGCCAGGTCCCGCGAACGCACAAACACCGTATAACTACTTTTCCCGTCCTGGCCGCGATTTTTAGAAAGACCAGTCACCACCCAGTTCGTCGCGAAATTTTCTGCAGGCGGGCCTGGATCGGGAGGAGCAGCCGTTGCCACAGCAAAAGGTGATTTTGCCACAAGCGCCTCATACCGGCTGGGTGGAAACGAAGTGGGAATCGGCGATGTTTCCTCAGCCAAAAGGCTGGAGCCTAATGCAAAAACCGAGGCAACTCTGAGTAAGGTGCCGCCGAACCATAGTGTTGAAATTTTCGCTGGCATCATCGGGGGGCAAACCATTTTGCGATCGTGAAGTCGCCCTGCATTACGGTGGCATCGCTGGGGTCGACTTTGAGCCGGGCCTGCTGCACCACCAAAAATCGGTCTGGGGCCTGAAGATCGATTAGAAACTCACTGAACCCTTTCCAGTTTCCCTTCAATTCAAACTGAACCGGAATAGCCGTCGCCCCATTCTCGTTGCGCGCGGAAGCAAGCTGCTGTTTGGAAAGCGTGATCCCGTGTTTAGTGGCTGTATCCTTAAGAAAATTGATCAGCGAATTCCCTGCGGCCGCTTCACTCTCCAATTTTGGTTGGGTTTTCTTCAACCACTGATCGCGTTGCTCCCAGAAAGGAACTTGCCCAGCCAACACCTGAAGAGACTCAAGCTGTAGATTTTTCTGCGCAATCGCCTCCACAATCTGTTTCCGATTGTTGATAAAAAACTTCGCCACCGAAATATTCAGAAGCACGGCCACGAGCGAACCCACAATCGCCATTAACCGTTTTTCACTGGGAGAAAGTTGTTGGAAATTCATCGCCGTGAGGAACCTGAAGTAGAATCGGATTTTGCGCTAATGGAAAACTGAGCGCGTTCGTTGGGTAAAATTTTGGGATTCGGAGACTGGATCTGGAACGCACTGAGACCAGGCTCGTTCTTTAATCGCCCGACATACTCGATAGCTTCTGCCAATGAGGCAGCCTCACCTGCGAGAGCAAACTCACGAGGCCCCATCTGAAAATCGGTAATTCGAATATCTCCGGCACCCACCGCATTCTGGACCTGGAACAACACCTCCACCAAGTAACGACCGGGCTCAATGGCCGGCTCCATTTGGCGCCAGCGACTTTGCCTCGCATTGGAGAGCTCCACCAATGGCTGCACTTCTGCCACCTGCCGGTTCACTTTGTTCAATCCCGCCTTCTGAAAAGCCAACCACGCAAAACCAAGCGTCAGCACCCCAAGATAGGCCATCCCAGCCCATTGCAGCCGCTCCATCAACGTCGCCTTCTTGGAACGCGCCGCGGCCTCCTCGGCCCAAGCCGCTGGCAACCAATTGCCGCGCAGCTCGATCCCTGGTGAAAGAGCTCCGGCTTCGACACTCGCCAAAGGCAACGCCTCTTTTACCGCCTCCACCCATCCGGCAGTCGATATCCCCACAATCGCACGATCCACCTTTGGCGCAACCCCCGCTAATTCTGCCCCCAACAACGCCCGAGACACCTCCATTTCCGCCAGCAAAGCGTCCACTTCCGGCAACCCCTCGAGCCACAACAACCGTCCCCGCTCCACCAAGGCCAAATAAGGCCGCCCCTGCTCCATCCAAAGTAACAATGTGACCCCTTGAATAGAGGCCACTGAATCAGCCAGTTGCTGCGCGTAAAGCCCTACTGCCACCGGACTATTCCCGCCCTTTCGAAGAGGTGCACAACACCCTTCCAGGGCCGCCATACTCAAAGCCACAGCCACCACTTCAACGTTCTCGTCACCTCCCCCGACCTCTTCCAAATCGAAAACAAACTCATCCGCAGCGTACGGCAACAGCTTTTCCAACTGCAGTTGCGCCATCGCCAACAAATCCTCCCGCGGCGCCTTCGGTAATGTGAATCGTTCCAATACCGCTGAGTTCGACGGCGCTAGTAATTGCACCTTCGCTCCCGATGGAATGCCTTCATTCAAGGCTCCCAAATCTGCTCCAGTCTTGAGCTCTGCTCCCAACTGAACACACCACCCCTCCTGGGCGGGATATATCCGCGCTAAATTTGCGCCATCACGAGATTTCATTCGGTCCAAGAGAGTATCTGAGGGGTTCCTGCGCCTTTTCGTACAACGACCTCCACTTGTCGAACGACTTTTCCGGAATGTCCCTCGCTTTTTATCCGAATCGTCTGTTCTCCAGCAGTCACCAACGGTTCCAACTTCTTCCACGCGGTCGGGTTCATGCCCAACGCGGCCCGCACCTGCTCGGCCTCCACATACTTCGGATCATCCTCCGTATGTAAAACTCCATCCATACCAGCGCGCACCTGCAACCATCTCGCCACCATGGCATCCCCAAACCCCGGTAATAACTTCAAAACCTCCTCAGGAGCCTCAACCAAATCAATCTTATCCTTCGAATTGAGCGTCAACCAGTCCCGCCACCCAGGCACAGCCAAAAGCGGGCCCATCCCCGGAATACGCTTCAACTCGTCTAGGCTCTGAATCATTCGGTTCGCTGGGTGGTAGTTCTGCCCGTCCTCCTGTCCATTTAAGCGCGCATTGTTGTCCGCGTCCACATAGTCGAGGAGGCAATCCACTAATCTATCCCGGTCTTCCAATTCGATCCCCATCACAAACTCCAGCCACTGTTTGAAGATATGAAGCCGCGTCTTGTCTTCCCCCTCCAGCACCCACCGCAAATTCATCCGGCCCGCCTCCCCCTCGATTTCCACCCTATACCCCATCCCATCCCCCAATTCCGCAGTTAATAGCGAACTAAACCGGTCAACCTTCGGATTCATCGCCATCGCCACCCCTGAATGCGCCATTGCCAGCGCCTCTACCGCCCGAGTCTCTTCTCCGTACGCTTTCACCCGTTCCTGTAACCACAAAAACCATCCACCGATCGCCATCGACAATACGATAATCGCCCAAAATACAGCCAGTAACGCAGACCCATCCTCCCCCCTTCTTCCCAGACGCCTTGGGCCATCGGCAATCTCAGCTTTGGATTTGTGACAAATGGAATCCATAGCTATTGAATCCTCGAGGATGGCAACGACAAAACCACCTCAAATGGCTGGTCCTCAGGTCGATGCCAAATTTTCATCCGCACCAGTGCAGGCCGCGCATTCGAGTCCTCCCAACGATCCACCCAGACCGCCAGAGCCGGATGAAAATACCGAAACTCCAACGCCGCAACATCCTGCATCAGCGGAATCCATTCGTAATGATTATCCGCCTCCGTCACCACCCGGCGCCGTATTCCCAAATCCTGCCTCCGTGACGTCGCCGTCGACGGTTGCAGGGTCAACGTCAGCGCATAATCGTCTTCCTCGGCTGCGGACGTCAGCAGCGACATCCCCGGACGTGCAAGCCACTGCAATTCGTCGGCCGGAGCCATGCCCACCAGATGAGGAATCCCCTTCAGCGCATCCACTTGCTTTGCCGGAACCGCCGCCAACGCTCCTTGGATATAGGTCACCAACCCCTCATTGATCGCATTCTCCAACTGACTATCCCGAGTCAGCCGCAATGCCGTTAACTGCGTCCCGACAAGATTTCCCATCGTGAGTAGCAGTACCCCCAATACCCCAACGCCGACCATCACCTCCAATAAGGTGAACCCGGCACGCGATCCGATCCCTGTTTTATAAGCCCATCGGGTACGCATAAAATCTAAGGGTCTTTGTTGCCTGATTACTGCCGGCCTTCCAACTCACCTCAAGGGTCACATCTAACATTCCGTCCACCTTCTGTTTATTCTGATCCACGAGCTCCATCGGAACCACCCGTTGACGTAAACGCATCCCGGTAAACTCCCCTTTCAGCTCCGTTCCCGACGGATTGTCCGCATAAGGCTGCGACCCGGCCTCCAATTCCCGCATCCAATTCACCAGAGCCCGCCGCGCTCGCGAATCTTCCTTTTGCAAAACTCCTGCTTGTAACCCTGCCTCCACACAGCGCGAGAGCGACAAAACCGCCATCACAAATATCGCAGTGGCCAACATCGCCTCCAACAGAATAAATCCGCCGGATCGTCCGCCTTTTCCACTCCTGTCTAATAGGTTACGCCTCATATCTCACCTCGGCCTAACCGTAATCTCGTCCGGATCTGGCGCTAAAGCCCCAAACCGCAGAGCAAAAACGCCCAATGGCCCCGTGTATCCAACCTCCACCGGCTCCCGAATGCCATTGGGCCAAAAACTCCATTCGGTCATTGGCTTTTCCAAACGCGCTGCAACCCGTTTCAACTGAAACACCTCATCCTTCTGAAAAGTAAAAACCAATGGCGGTATATCCTTCTCCTTCAGCGCCATTAGAGTATCCGCCGATTCCACCGCGATCCCCTCCTTGTACCACCGCATCCGAAACTCCTGCTGTCCTAGTTTCGACTGGGAAGCTGCATTCCGAACCACATCTTCAAACTCGATCATACGCGAACGCAAGCGTTGTTCCGCAAATAACCCAGTCACACTAGGCATCGCCAACCCGACCATCAGCATCCCGATGGCCACCGCCATACAAACCTCCAACAGGGTAAACCCTCTATAAATGGCAGCCGCACCCTTTTTCATCGCCCCCCCTTACTCTCAAAATCCTCGGAACTTTCCTCCCGCTTTAATTGCGGCACCGCTTCACACACCTCCCGCCACCCCGGAAAATTCCACGTATTCGGAAACCCCTTACACTGCAAAGGCTTAGCTCCCTGCACCCGGCAATCTCGAGCGTCCAAAAAGATGCACTCCCCGTTCGCCTTATTCAAAAGCGACAATCCATCCTTTTGAGGCCGCACCTCCGTATATTGTTGAATAAACTCCCACTCAGGCACCTCCAAAAGCCGCGCCATAGCAGCAATCTCGGCATCACCCACCTTCACTAATCCCGGCCAACGGCAACAGGCAGTGCATCTCTGACACTGATAGTGGATTTGAAATGACATTCGCGAGAGTTTCTAAGGAATCACTACTTTGACAGATTCTACACCAATACGCTCAATCACGAGCAATCAACTTCCCGCCTTGGCTCCCCAAAAGTCTTATTGTGCAATTTTGTCTCAGATCTCCAAACGAACGACTCTCGCTCTTCTCTTTTGCTAATACATCTCCCCAGACAAAGTTCCTCTTCCTACTCTACTCTGTTAAATCCCCAGCCTCTTGACTTCTTACCTCAACCTAAGCTCACCTTTTCCTTTCACTTTCCTCTCAATATGAACGTCCCGTCTCATCTCAAATCCCTCTTCACGGCAACTCTTGCCGGTGTCGCTTTACCTGCCTCCGCAGCGGTTGATTTCGTTAAAGACATCCAACCCATCCTAGAATTCAACTGCGTCTCCTGCCATCGCGACGGAAAAGGCAACTCCAAGGGCGGGCTCCGTCTGGACACTTTCGAACAAGCCACCACAAGCGGCGACAGCGGCCCTGGGATCGTTCCAGGTAAACCGGAAAAAAGCCCAGTTTACACAAGCACCATCCTCCCAGCTAACGACGAAGACGTCATGCCTCCAAAAAAGAAAGGCCCACCCCTTTCTAAGGACACCACCGACCTTCTCAAAAAATGGATCGAAGAAGGCGCAACCTGGCCAAAAGATCTGAAACTCATTTCTCGCAAAAAAGAAGAAGCTCCCAAAAAAGACGAAACCGCTCTCGTCACCGAAATCCACGCTCGCATCGCTTCCGTTTCGCCCGCCATTACCGAGAAAGAAATGAAGGCCTACGCCTCGACTATTCCCGGAACGGAAGTCAGCTTCGAGATGCTCCCCATCCCAAGCGGTAAATTCAAAATGGGTAGCCCCAGTAGCGAAGAAGGCCGCCAGGACGACGAAGGTCCACAGCGCGAAGTCGAAATCGCTCCCTTCTGGATGGGGAAATGTGAGGTCACCTGGAACGAGTTCGAACTCTTCATGTACCCCACAGAAGAAAAGCGCATCCGCGCCACCCATCAAATCGAAGCCTCACTCAACGAGCTCACCGATGGATCAACCCGCCCCACTCAACCCTACGTCGAGATGAGCTTCGGTATGGGTAAAGATGGCTTCCCCGCCATCTCCATGACCCAACACGCTGCCAACAAATACTGCGAGTGGCTCAGCGCTAAAACCGGCCAATTCTATCGCCTGCCAACCGAAGCAGAATGGGAATACGCAGCTCGCGCCGGCACTGAAACTCCTTACTTCTGGGGCGACGACGCTTCCAAGATGGACGAATACTGCTGGTGGGCTAACAACAGCGACGGCAAGTACCAGAAAGTTGGGAAGAAAAAGCCCAATCCCTGGGGCCTGCATGACATCCTCGGAAACGTGATCGAGTGGACCCTCGATCAATACGACGCCAATGCTTACGCCTCCGTCGGCAACGTCAATCCTTGGAACAAGGCCAAAACCCCGTACCCACACTCCGCTCGCGGTGGTTCCTGGGCCGATGACACCGCTGACAAACTCCGCGCCGCAGCACGCCGCGCCTCGGATGCTGATTGGAAGATTCAGGATCCTCAGTTCCCCAAGAGCGTCTGGTACCACACAGACGCCCAATTCCTAGGCTTCCGAATCGTACGGCCATTAAAAACCCCGACAGCCGAAGAAATGCAGAAATACTGGAACAGCGGCGTTGAAAAAGACTAACCGATCCAAGTTTTAGTAGAAACGCCGCGCTCCATCCTTGGACCGCGGCGCTTTCTTTTTCTATAAGCGCCATCCCGTTTTCACCCGCAAACCGCTTGGAATCCGCTTCACCTCCGCTAGATTCCGAGCCTTTCCAAACAACTACGCCAGCCCACGTCTATGCACTCGCAAACCTCAGGTACCGGCTTTCTCCGCCATTTCTTTTCCTCGTCCTACAATGCGTCCGGACTTTTGGCCCTCTCACTAGGCGCCATGATTCCGCTTCCAGTTGCGGCCCAAGACGCACCAACCATCACCATTACCAAGAGTGACAAAATCGCGATCGGCCTAAACGCGTTCTCCGGCGGAGATGCGGCCACCATTTCCCAAACCGTACAGCGCGACCTCGTCGTCTCAGGCGCATTTTCGGTTGGTGGTCCAAACTCCGGAAACGTGTTGGCCTCGGCCATCGCCTCTGGCTCAACCCTCAAAGGAACACTCGCTGAACGCAGCGGCAAAACGCTTCTTGAACGTTCATATTCCGGTTCAGCAAAGGCTCAGGCACATGCCTTCGCTAATGACATCGTTGAGACACTCACCGGAAACAAAGGGATCGCGGGCACTCGCATTGCCTTCGTCGCAACTCAATCCGGGCAAAAAGAAATCTACCTCGTTGATGTAGACGGCTCGAACCTCACCAAACTCACAAACGACCGATCCATCAGCGTCTCGCCCCGCCTTTCCGCCGATGGCCGTAAACTCGCTTACACCGGTTACCAAAGCGGATACGCCGATGTTTACGAAATCGACCTAGCCTCCGGCGCACGCAGCCGGATCATGAAATATCCAGGCACAAACTCCGGAGCCGCTTACTCACCAAACGGAAACCGGTTCGCAGTCACTCTCAGCAAAGACGGCAACCCCGAACTCTACGTAACCGATTCAGGTGGAGGCTCCGCTCGACGCCTCACCTTTACTCCGGGAGTCGAAAGCTCGCCGACATGGTCGCCTGACGGCGGGGAAATCATCTACTCCAGTGACACCGGCGGAGCCCCATCTCTTTACCGCATCTCCGCATCAGGCGGTTCGCCTCGCGCCATCCGCACCGGTCAGGGCTACAACACAGAACCCAACTGGTCGCCCGATGGCAAACGCGTTGCGTTCAGCTGCCGCGAAGGCGGAAGCTTCACCGTGGCTATTCTCGACCTGCGATCGGGCCAAGTGCGCCTCTTAAGTGAAGGCCAAAATCCCGTGTGGGGAGCCGATTCCCGCCACGTGGTCTATGCACAAGGCGGCTCTTTAATGATGCTCGACACTCAGACTCTGCAAAAGGTCAGCGTCGCCAGCGGCCTCGGTAAAGTGTCCGAGCCTACTTGGACACGCTAATCCCAGATTCAGGGGGCAAGCTCCCCCGGCACTCTCGATTTACTTTCCGAAACAAATCACCCGGGCGGGACTCCGATCTCGTCCGGGTTCATTTTGTGTTACAAAAAGTCGCCCCCCCGCAAGCACCGGCATCGTCCACGTCTCCGGCGCATCAAACAACCGTAAGCGTTGTTCTACCTTCGCGCCACTGGCGTCCACTTTAAGACGAAGTAACTCGCCGAACTCTCCTAGCGCGAGCAGTCCACTTTCGCCCAAATCCACAAGATTGGCGCGCCCGACTTTCCCGCCCAGATCATCTCGCCACTTTTGCTCTCCCGTCTTCGCATCCAAGCACACCAACTCGGCCAACTGCGGGTTCTGACCATCGAACCCAAATATAAATCCGTCTTTCTCAAGTGGTGTCATAAACTGCGATCCCAGCTTTGATGTTCCCCAAAGCTTCCGAAGCGATCCATCGCCCTGAATCTCGCTCATCACTCCGCCTGACCCGTAGGCCTCTGTCGTAAAAACGGTACTCCCGACAACCAAAGGCGACGCTGCATTTACTGACTCCGCAATTTTTGAGCGATGCGGCATTTCGCCCAGCACTTTCCCTGTCTCAAGCTCAATACATAACAAGCCACCGGTAGGGGGACGGCTCTCGCCCCCAGCAAAAACAAGGCCCCTAGGCTTTCCTTCACGCTTCGCTCCGGTAGTCGCCGCCACAGGAGACGCATATCCGGCGCCCCATGGGTGAGAGGCAATCCAGAGCTCCTTTCCGCTCTGCTCATCCAAGGCCACCACGCACCGATCTTCCGTTCCGCCAATCGGGACAATCACTCGCCCGTCGATGATCAATGGCGTTCCGCCGTGTCCGAAAAAGTTCGGTTTCATCGCGTAATCCTTCGAGAGATCTCGTTTCCATTTCACTTCTCCACTCTGCAGATCGACACAATGCAGCAAACCCGTAACCCCGAATGAGAACACACGACTCCCAGAAACAACGGGGCTTGAACGCGGACCATCACTCGAACCGTACCGATCCCGATACGGCGCCTGATAAGCCAAATGCCACAGAACTTTTCCGGAAGTCACATCCAGACAATCCAACACCTCTTCGCCCTGGATTCGGTGAAAAACAATGACTCGGGGCCCAACCACCGCAGGGCACGCCCATCCTTTGCCCTTCGGAAACTCCCACATTTTCTCCAGGGATTCGCCTTTCCAGAACCCTTTTGCATCACCCTGATCCGCCTTTGCATTATCGCCCGGGCCAAGAAACCGCGGCCAATCCCCAGCCATCACACCGGTAGTCAAAAAAACAAACCCAATCCCCAAAACAGACATCAGGCGGATAGACTTAAGCATCCCACCTTTCAGCCTCCATCCACGCCGAAGTTCAAGTGTGAAGCGCAGCCGCCAATTAACAGGCAGGCAATACCTCAACGATACTCGCGATCAATGCGCCGTCATCATGGCGCAATACATTGCTTCGCCCATATAGCACCGCGCCCTCTGGAACCCCCAACAAACCAGCCAGAGCAGCATTCGGTGTCATTCTGAAAAATGCCCGAGGCTCGCTGTGATAACGCACTTTAAATGAGTTGAGTAACCCACCCAGAGGAATAAGGCCCTCCAAAATTTTCTCGCGAATCGGTGACTCGAACGCATCCAAGAAAATCTCGATGGCACCATACTCCACCGCACCACCATCCCGAGCCCGCCGTAAAACAACTTCACGACAATACTCCCGGTCACCGTCCATCCGACTTTGAAGAACCTCCAAAGTGATCTTCCCTTCATGAAACGCCTCAAGCCGCGAAGTCATGTCACCGTTGTGTACTAACAGCGAATGAAACGGTTCCGGCATCGCCACTCCATCGATCGCTTCAAACGTACCGGCGACCTCACCTCGTAACCGGACCAGAGGCTCCAAATGATCCATCAACACGTCTCTCATGTGTAACGGGAGTTTTGATGTTGCGGTAAAAAGAACGCAGGTAAGAGCGTATCCACTTTGAGCAAAGCCTCACGTGTCAGCTCCAGATTGTCACCATTCCACGCGGCCAGCCCACTCGCTTCCAACCCACTCCATTGCGAAGTAAATCGAGCCCGTACGTCCTCCCCAAACTTGCTCTGGAAATACGGCGCATTCACCCGCCCCAGTTTCATCTGGAGGATCAACTCTCTAATCATCCGCTCCTCGGGCGTCGTTGCCATCGCTCTCGAAACCGGCAAATTCCGACCCTCCACTCGCTCGATGTATTGGCCGATCTCCGCCACATTCTGAAAATGAACCCCGCCTATATGTGAAAACGAAGCCACCCCAGCGCCAATCAAATCCGCGCCCTTCCACAATGAATCACGGTACACAAATTTCGTCCGCGCCGGATCCTTAACGGCCGTATAGCCGCTAGTCACGGTGTACCCAACTTTCTCCAGTTCCGCGAACGCATATGCAACCCAAGCGCGCTTCGTATTCCATGTCGCAACAGGGGCCACGAGTTTACCCTCCTCTTTCATATGCTTGAAAATGCCAGTGTTATACGGCACCTCCATCTGGTAAATCGTCACACAATCCGGGCTCAACTCAATGAGCTTCCGGATATTCTCACGCCAGTTCTCATCCGTTTCCTCGACCATTCCAGCGATCAAATCCACATTGATTTGAGGAAACCCCGCAGCACGAGCCCAGCGGAAAGCCCGCTGAATCTCATCCGCACGATGCGCACGTCCATTGATTTCAAGAATGTGAGAATCAAAATTCTCCACACCTAAACTCAAACGGGTCACTCCCATTTCACGAATCGCACCCAGCTTCGCCTCATTGAGAGTTCCCGGTTCGGCCTCAAACGTCACTTCCTCCACGACCTCCCAGCTCAACAGCGCCTTCATTCGATCCGTCAAAGAACGCAATTGCGGCACACTCAAATAACTCGGCGTTCCTCCCCCGAAATACACAAACTTGGGTTTCCTTCCATTCACGAACGGAGCAGCCGCATACCGCGCCAACTCCGCCATCCCAGCATCCAAATACCGCTGGATCTCGGACGCATTCCGGTCGGTATACACGCGGAAGTAACAAAAATGGCACCGCTTCCGACAAAACGGAATATGGAAATACACACCCAAATCGGTACCAGCAGCTGCAGGGATCTGAAGCAACTCTTCCAAATGCCCCGCCGTTCCAGCGTCCCAAAAATGAAACGGCGGATAATTCGAAATGAAATAATTTCCAGCCGTAGTTTCCTCAGCTTCTGGCTGGGGAGCTAAAGAGTCAGTCAACAAGTTACTCATGGCTTATTTGTTTTTGTATGAAGGCCGTAAACGACGCCGTCTTCGGCACCGACAATGATCCAACCGTTTGAAATAGCTGCAGACGCAACAACAGGCGCCCCCAACTCGTACGTCCACCGCTCACTCCCATCCCGCAAAGACACACAATAAATCCGTCCATCCAGCGACCCCACAATCACCGCATCCCCACAAATAATTGGCGACGCATCCACCTTCCCTCGTGTCGCGACCTGCCATAACGAGGTTCCATCCTGACGCTTGATCGCATGAATGCGTTTATCGTTCCCGCCAATGACCACCGTGTCGCCTGCCACAGCCGCGCTCGATAGATACGGAAAATTCCGATCCCGATATCGCCACAAAACGTTTCCTTCTTTCGGATTAAAACCAAGCACCACGTTTCCATAGTGCCCCACATAGGCCATCCCATCCTCAGCCACAGCCACAGACGAGGCAACATAGGCGTCCGCTTCGATTTGTCGCAGCGCTTGTCCATCCTTGGCAGACACTATTCTCAAGAGCGAATCACAACCTCCGAAAATCACAGCACCATCAGGCGTAAGCGCTGGTGTTCCATTGATATAATTGTCGGTTGAAACCTTCCAGACTGCCTGTCCGTTTCGGGCATCCACGCAGTGCAAATTCGAATCATAACTCCCGACCAAAATCCAATCACCCTCGCCTTGGGCCGCCTTCACAAAATTAGCCCCGCCTAAAATTTTGTCGCCCGTTTCGTAACTCCACTCGAGTTTCCCGTCCTCAAATCCGAGGCTATAGAGCTTCCCGTCACTCGATCCAACGATCACACGCCCGTTGAGAACCAGCGGCGTCGCCTCAACCGCTCCTTCGGTTTTAAAGGCCCAGATTTCCCTCCCTGTTGTTAAGTCCAACGCATGAACCACTCCGGTTTCATCTCCCACGAAAACACGACCGCCCATTATCGCCGCCCCTCCTTTTACCGCTTTTCCGGCAGCAAACGTCCACCCGAGCTCCACCCCCTTTGGCGCATCCATATTCGAAACACCGCTCAGTCTCGAATTCCCTCGATGCATCGGCCAATCCTCAGCAAATGCGCTACCCGCACAAAGCGCAACCGCCCCGAAACCACAGATCGTCGACAAAATGCCAGAACGCATCTGTTTCATTACAGGACCTCCCGGTACAACTCCTCAAAATCCTCCTGCGAATATGCCCTCGGATTAAATTGCAGGGTCCATTGTTTACACGCCTCTTCCGCCAGCGTGGAAATCGAATCTTCGGTCACTCCAAGCGTCGATAGTTTCGCATCTAACTTTGCCGCAACCAACACACCCTCGACCGCACTTACCAACTCCTCAACCGAAGCCAATCCCGCCGCTTCGGCATGCTCCAAATAAGCAGCGCGAACGACCGTATCCCCTGCGTTCTTTCGAATCACACCAGGTAACATCAAGCCCACTGCCTGTCCGTGTACGATTTTGAAATGCGCAGTTAACGGATTCGCAGCCGAATGCGCACATCCAAGCATCGAATTCTCGATCGCCAAACCAGCATACGCCGCACCCAACTGCATTTCGCCCCGCGCATCGATATCTCCCGGCGTGGTCAAAACCTTCGGCAGCGCTCTTAAACAAAGCCTCAAAGATTCACGTGAAAAGAGCAGCGAAAGAGGATTCCGTTTCGTCGTTACCGCTGTTTCCAACGCGTGTGCCAGCGCATCAACTCCAGTACACGCAGTAACCCTACCTGGCTGGGATACTGTAAGCTCCGGATCCAAAATCGCTATTTTCGCTGCTGCTTTAATATCCCCACACGCCATCTTCTGATGTGTCTCTGGATCCGAGATCAAGGCAAACGACTGGCACTCGCTCCCCGTACCCGAAGTCGTCGGAATCGCGATCATCGGAAGCATTGGTTTCGTGGCTTTGCCCACTCCCCAATAATCCCGAACCTGCCCGCCATTCGTGAGAATGAAGTTCGCCCCCTTTGCCGTATCCATCGAACTGCCTCCGCCCAGCCCAATAATAAGGTCCACATTACCCCTCCGAGCGACCTCCACACACCTAGCAACATCGTTGGTGTCAGGATTCTCCCGCACGTCGGCAAACAGCGTCACCGCAAGACCAGCGCCTTCCAAGCCTGCAACGGCCCGATCCGCGTGTCCCGCCTTTACGATACCGGAATCCGTCACCAATAACACACGGGCCCCATTCAACTCCTTTGAAAAAACACCAACCTTAGCAAGCGCGCCGGCACCAAAAACCACACGCGTCCTTAGGTGAAAATCAAAAGGGTTCATAAAGGGGGAAACGCAGTTCAATTAATCGTTACTCAAGCTCTCGCATACGCGCATAACACATCTCGGGCTACGCTCGCTCGATAGATCTACGGCGATATAAGAACTCAAACATGTTCCCTTCGTGAGGTTGATCCCATGAAATCTTCATCGTGGAAATGGGTCCGAGATTCAAACGCTCGATCAGCGGCGAAGCCAATAACTCATCCGTAAATCCGGCATCCTTGGTAATCGCAGTAACTACAAGAGACGGCCCAATCTTGGAGAGCATCTCCGCCTGAGGCACCTCAACTACACTCGCGTAGGGACACAGATACTCGCGGTTCGAAAGCGGATGTGCAAACGAGTCGCACAACACAATGGTTGGCTTCAAGTAAACACCGCCTTCAAAAACCACTCTCCGTGCTCCACTGCGATACTTCGCCGTCACATCCTCCGCTCCCGGTGTCTTGAGTCCGTCTTCAATCGCTGCATCGATAAAGTCAGCCATCTTCGGATTCGCGAACCCGGACAAGCGCGCACCTTCGCTATCAGAAGCAAGCGGCTCGATCGCCCCCAGCTTTTGAGCAAGTGCGTCCGCTATTTGTGCTCCATACCGTGGCACGACCACAGCCGATGCATTCACACACGAGCGACCTCCGTTCTCCGAAATCGAAGATGCGATTAAATCAATGTACTCAGACCAATTCTCGATGCAGTCCTCTCCGATTAAAATCTTCGAGAATCCAGGTCCATGCACGGAATATTTCGGATTATCCCGATACTGCGCGACCGTATTGGCATCTCCAAACAACAACGCGCGGCCACAAATTTTCAGCACCTCTCCCGATCCCTCATGGTCCGTTGGATAAAATCCAAACGCCTCCGGAGGTGCACCCGCAGCGATAAACGCCTGAATCAAACGATAAGGCGTCCACGGTTCTTCTTTACCCGGCTTGATAATGACAGGTGTTTTGAGCGCAATGGCTGGCAACCAAAGGGAATTCACCGCAGGAGAATTGCTAGGCATCACAAGACCCAGCGCCTGCGTGGTTGGGTAATAACTCACAGCAGCTCCGCTCTGCTCCCCATACCCTCGATCAATCACTTCCATGGGCAACCCTCTGGTTAGCCCATTCAGAATTTGATCCACGTGAGTGAGCGCATAATGGATCTTCTGCATGTTCCGCTTCACCATCACGTGCGGAAGCCCGCTCGTCCCAGACAACGTCTTCACGTAATCGTCCGGAGACTGCATGTGGCCTTTGTCTCCCAATGGGAGTGTCCCATTCAGAAATAGCTCTCCGGCTTTGGAGGAAATCTCCACTAATTGGGCAACCGTAAACTTCTTCAAAGCGGCCCGCGCCTCGCCAATGAGACGCATGTCCTTTTTGATGATCCCAGCGTTCACCTGACTGACCGTCGCAACAACCTGTCCCGTCCGATGATCAAGCACATCGATTTTATCGAGGCTTTCATACGGTTTACCGCGTCTTAACGCTGGCAGATGAGGCAAAGTGCTCATTAGTACACTCCCTCCACAATGTTCTTTTCCATTGCACCAAAAGGACGAACTTCAGCGACTCCGTCCCAGGAATACTGGGCCCTAGGCCGACGCCGCAACGCTTCATCCCGCTCTAAAAAGCGCGGCATGAAAAACTCTTTCGTGAGTGTGGTAAGCTCGACGCGCCCCCAAGTGTCGTACTCCACGGTACGATCCGTGTCTTTTGGATCCACGACGCGCAAAATAGCTCGTGGCTGCGGTGCATAATAACTGATGGAGAATTGATCCTCCGGAGTTAACGGAACCGATGCTGCAAGCCCCATCAACGTGTTTCCATACGTTGGATAAAAGCCAATCCGATTCTCCAAAACCTCCTCCACAATAAATCGAACATACTGCGGCAACATCGTTGTTCCGCCGCAGAAAACACCACGGATTCCAGAGTCCCAAATATCCACCCGCTCAGCCAATGCCTCCAACAGCTTCGGTGTGGTGAAAAGCCCACTCACTTTGCGATGCTTCAGAATTGTGGCAGCCTGGTCTACCACATGATCCATGTACGCCTTGGCCTGATCGTATTGTTTGTTCGAGATCAATCGTTTTACCCAACGCGGATCAAGATCGATGAAGTAACAAGCCGAACCTCTTACGTTAGCGAGATGTTCAATCGCGAGACGCAAGCGGCGCGGGCCCGTTGGCCCCATCATGAGCCAGTAATGATTACGCGGAAAATGCTCATCGCTGAGCTTCTCGCTGAACTCGCTGTAGTCCGTTTTGTAATCTTCCCAACCAATACGCTGTTTCGGCATCCCTGTAGTTCCGCCGGTTTCAAAGATATTGAACGGACGTCCTTGAAACGCCTTCGGAACCCAAACCTCGGGCTGCAAATCGCGCAACCACTCATCCTGGAAATGAGGAAACTTCTTCAAATCCGCCACACACCGCACTTCGGAGCGAGGATCCCAACCCGCATTCTTGGCCCATTCCAGCCAGAAAGGCGAACCTGTCTCAGGGCTAAAATGCCATTGGATGATTTCTTGAAGATGGGCCTCGAGCTGAGCCTGTGCTTCTTCGGGAGTTTGAGTCTTCATAAGTTTTATAAGAGGGGATATTCGAAAATTGAATGGGGTTAGTGCGCGGATTCGTCAGCGCGTGGTTCAGGCAACCAACGGGTTAACAGGACTCCAATCAGAGCGTAAACACCCGCTACGACTGCTCCCGTAATGGCTATCTTAGAAGCGTCTGGCGGTTTCGCTTCCGATAGAGTCAGCGTGATCCAAGCCGCTGCAGTTCCAATCACACGCCCGCCTATGTTGGCTGCAAAACTCTCTCCTGTCCCCCGAAGATGAACCGGAAAAACAAGCGGGATATAATTACCCCAAAAACTGAACTGCCCCACAGTCAGCAAACCCGCGAGAAACACTCCAACTTTAATCATGGGCAATGACTCACTGTGGAGGTTCTGCGAGATCCACCAAAACAGCGCAGGTATCAACAGCAGTGCCGGAATCTGAAACACCCTGAGAAGACTCCTCCGACTCACCACCACCACCGCCAGAATAGCCAAAAAAACGCGCCCGATCAAACCGCCAATCTCCTGCCAAAGCGTGACTCCCGCCACCGCTTTATCCGTCGCATTTCCCGCAATCTGTTTCAGTTTGCCCTCCGGCAACGCGGGCTTTCCTTCCTCTGCAGCTTTTGCAATCGCCGCATCCTTTGCTGCAGCACCCACTGCTAAGATTTGTTTATGCCCCGAAGTCGGCGCACCCAGAATTTGCGGAAGTTGTTGAATCGCTCCAAAAGCAACCCCGTAACTGGCCGCAAACACAAGCGTGGTCACAACGGTCGTACGTACCAACTCCGGACTAAATAGCTCGGCAATACTAGGCCTCCGAAATTGACCTGACTGACGCTTCTTCTCCCACTCCGGCGATTCAGGAAGGAACGGACGGATCAATATTAACGGAAGCGCCGGAATCACACCCGAGATCAAAGTATAACGCCAAGCCTCGTGTCCGCCATGGATCGCGGGCAAATTGGCCGCCCAATTAGCAGCCAAGATATTCGCCCCCGCCACAAGCAACCCGCCCAAGGACGAGGCCGCCTGCGTGTATCCCAAGACTTTCTCACGCCGTTCGCCGTCTGTAAAAAGCTCAGCCAACCAAGCCACAGCCGCAACAAACTCCACACAGACTCCGATGAAAACGAGACACCGGAAAAACAGCAACTGCTCAAGAGAGGAGGAAAGCCCAGCCCCGACAGCAGCTCCTGCATACAGCAAAATGCTAAACGTCAGAACACGACGACGGCCTAGTAAGTCTGTTAAATAACCGCCAAGAAGCCCGAACACCCCACCCGCCAATGCAGGGACAAAAAAGAGCGTCCTAGCCCATTTAACATAGGCTTCGGAACCCGGAGTCAACAGTGGCGCACCATTTGGTGCCGAGCCCCCAAGCACCGCCAAGGCGGGCTTGATAACCAAGGGCAACATCAGCAGTTCATAAATATCGAACGCAAACCCGATGGCCGCGATCGTACAGATCAACCACTGAGTTCGAGTGAGGGGAACCTTAGAACTCATGAGTTATTTGGGTTAAACGGTTGTCCTAAGGTTTAGCTACAACTGGGACAGGCGTTGCTCCCTCGCCAATAGCGAAGAGGTGCGTCTGCGTCCCGATGTACATCACGCCGTTGGCTACAATGGGGGTCGAATAGATCGGCGCACCCAAGTTACATTCACTCAGGACCTTCTTTTCTTTGCTCGAAGCAAGCACCACTAGGTCACCATCTTCGTCTCCAACGTAAACCTTGCCATCCACAACCATCGTGGATCCCCACATGTGAGCCTGCATATCGTGCACCCAATTCAATTTGCCGGTATCAGCATCCAGACAATGGACAAAACCGGAGAAGTCCGCGATGAACAGCAACCCGTTTGCGGGATCAATCGATACAGTGGAAATCGAACGCTTGATTCCTTTGTAGTCCCAAATCAGCGCCGACTTGGTCACATCACCTTCTTTGGAAGGATCGACGCAAACTAAACGCCCGACCCCTTCACCATGTTCGGGATCCTGACCTACGGCCACATACACCCGGTCCTTATAAAACACGGGCGTCGCATTCACTTCACTCGGACCTTCAGCCGCAGGGTATTTATAGGGCTTTCCGTTTTTGTCTTTTTTGTACTCCTCAGGAACACAATCGAACCACCAAATCTTCTTCAGGAAACTTGTGTCCCCTTCCTTCACCGGAGTGGTATCGAGAGCGTACAACACACCATCTCCGCCTCCAAACAACACCTGGGATTTTCCCTTCACATTTCCGATCGAGGGAGAAGTCCATTGTCCGTGGAAAATGCGTGGTCCAATCCCAGCGTTATCTTCCCCGATCAATCCGCCCGTCTTCTTATCCAGTGCAATAAACGAAGGCGACTGTGGCGATGGAATATTCACATGGGTCCAATCCTGACCGTTCGAGGTACATACAAAGATCGTGTCCCCCTGAATGAGAACAGAACAATTGGACGCGTTGTGAGGGAACACCCCCAACTCATCCATCATATCGTATTTCCAGATGATGTCGGCATCCGTCGGCAACACGTCGACCTTCGGTTTTCCTGGCCCAACCATGTACTGCCCCTCATCCATAAAGGGTCCCTGATTTCCATTCGCCTGGCCGTGTAAATCCAGACAAAGCACCTCACACCGATTGGTGACGATGTAGACGCGATCCCCTTCCACGCATGGTGAAGCGAGCAACCCCAGATACTCCCAGTCATTAACCTTACCTGATGCAAGCTTTGGAACTGTGAGCTGCCAAATCAGCGAACCATCCGTTTCGCGCAACGCGTACAACACAGATTTATCGTCCTTAAAACGCGGATCACGCGGCGTCGCGTTGTTGGTCCCGACAAGAACAACTCCCTGCGAAACGACCGGATTTCCGTAAGACTGCGAACCAAGCTTTGCATTCCACTTCACATTCTTCGTCGTGGTCATATCGACCTCTTCGGAGTTCGGCTTAAACTTCCCGGGATTAAACTCCACTGGCAGGCCCTTATCCGGAGCGTACATATTTCGGCCGGGATCATTCCCGCCCCATTGCGGCCAATCAGCCGCTCCCGCGGTACAAACCACAGCAGCAAATCCAAACGTCAAAGAGTATTGGGAGAACGATTTCATAAAAGGATGACTAGTGCTTTTCAGGAAGGTTCGGGGTTACAGAAATGTTATCAATCCAGGCGCGCTGCTCTTGTGGAGTGAAAGAAAAGAGTCCAGGAGCGCCCTCCGTGTGTACCGTTTTGTGGGGAACTTCGATGGTCCACGCAGCAGGTTCGCTCTCTTCCTTTTTCCAAACCTTGGCGCGTACCACTCCAGAGCCATCTGCAGCGACATCCACCCTCGACTTCAAGTGATACCACTGATTTGGCACCCAAGAGAAAGGCACAGACTCACGCAAGCGCTCTTGGTTGGAACTCACTTCGAGACTTTGCGAGTTTCCCTTTAGCACGACGAGGTAGCGCTGATTGATCAGACCAACCTCACTCATTTTGCGCTTGTTCCCTTCGGTTAGAACATCGGCCTCAATCGTGTAATTCTTCGTCCCAGGGTGCCCCACAAAAATCTGACCTCTCTGGAACAGCTTATTGTCAATTGTTTTACAAAGCGCCTTATTCCCTTCAGCCCCCGGAGCTTTGCGCACCTCAAACCGGAAACGCGCGGAATTCCAGGCCAGCGGAGGATACGTAAACGCCGTCGGTGTTTCGAGCGTGTTAGGAACCGCCGGAGCGGGCGGATTATCGGTCATCTGAGACAATTCGAATTGCTCGAAATCAATATTCAGAGGGAGATCTGGCAGGACGCGCGCACGCATGGTCCCCTTCACATCTCCGAGACTCGCCTGATACGCACCAGCACTTGCAACCGGTGCAGCGTCCGCTGCCAAACGCCCCTGCGCATCAAAACTCCCCTTCATCTGAGCCTTCACAAGAGCGGTCGGCGGAATGTAACTCTCAAACTTCACCTGCTTCAAATCCACAGACTCCTGAACCGTAAATCCGTTCGCATCGAGTGAACGCACACGCACCGATTTTGCCTCGCCCGGTTTTAAGAGCATCTCGCTTGGAATCACCTGAAGCCGTGCCGCAGGGCCAACCTCCAGCTTGGGCCAATCATCTACCGCAACCACCGTAGACGCCGACGCATTATTCCCCTTCTTTCCAAAACAATACAGTTTTCGGTCCGTTTGAACGTACAGCTTCCCGTTATACGGCACCGGAGACCCGTAACAACGCCCTTCAAGAATCGTCCGAGACAAAATCTCCGCATCGGAATCCGTCGGCTTCAGTACGAACAACTCCCCGTTGCCGCCCGTATCACCGGCTCCTGAAGCGGATGCCGCACTCGAATCAGCGATGTAAACCGAGACGTACAGTTTTCCGTCGCCATACATTGGCGAACTCTGTCTCTGCTCCGGCGCGAGCTTCTTGCGCCACAAAATCTTTCCAGTCACCACGTCCGTCGCCGCCACCTCACCAGTTCCAGTGACAAGGTACATCCTGTCTCCAACCAGACACGGAGAACTCGCAAGGTTACCTAATGGATTGCGCCAGACTTCGAGATCTTTGGACTCCAATACCGCGGGTTTTCCCGGCTCCGGGGACTTGGCACCCAAAGGCAATTTGTAGGCTGCACTCCGGCCCACTTCGCTAGTGTCCAAATTCTCGGATTCATGAATCACCAGTAGGTTATCTTTGTGTCGCAAAATAGACGCATTGATACCTCCCTTTGCCCCAGCTTTTGCCGCTGGAAAGCGAAAAATCGGATCACCCGTTCTCGCGTTAATCCCGACAACGGTAGAATCACCTCCAGCCGAAATCAAAACGCGCTGCCCGTCCATCCAGGTCAACAACGGCTGAGAGAATGTATTGTCCTGAGGCCGCTCACCGGGAGCACTGGTCCAAACCAGCTCTCCCGTCCTTTTATCAAATGCATAGAAGCGATCCCCTGCGGGACCGTGCGCACCCCAGTTCGAAGTGATGCCTCGCGTAATGACCAACTCATGGTCAATTGTCGGCGACGCAGTCCGTGAATTGGGAAACGTCAGACGCCCGAACTCCTCCATCATGGAATGCTGCCACAAGAGCTTCCCGTCGGGTGTAAAACAGGAAAACAGTCCTTGGGTCGATTGGACATAAACATTGCCTGTCTCAGCATCGACGGTCGGACTCGAAGTCGAATAACGCAGGTAGATAGTATCGCTCAGGAAGTCGTTAAACCGGTGCATCCATACTTCCTTTCCGGTCTCAGCGTCGTAACACGCAATGACCTCCTGCAAATCTGGGCCGTCGCCCAAGTATCCGTTGATATAGAGTTTCCCGTTTGCGATGACCGGCGTGGATTGCCCTGGTAACGCGACACTCCAAAGCGGAGCCTTTGCATCAACGGCGCTGGGCAATCCCGTTTCAGGAGTGGTTCCATTGTGGCTCGGACCACGCCAATCAATCCAGCCTTGGAGTGCGTGAGTGCCGCTGGAGGGCGAGTGGGGCTCTTTTTTAGGAGCAGCGAACGAAGTGTTCGAAAGGAGAATAAGCGGAAGCAGCAATGCAACGGGTTGTTTCATACGGGGGAAAAGGAATGAAGACGCGGCAATTAATACGCACGCGTACTATTTTCGCAAGGGAAATCCATTCCATTCTTTTCCTTTGTCCCAAACAACGCGCGTTCAACGCCCCGTCCTGCCTCAGTGTGAGGCGTTCTGTTTTGCCAGCATCAACGCATGTAAACGTGCATACATCAACGCATCCGCGGCAGCTGCCAAATCCACTCGCACTTCCGGAAACTCAGATGCAAGTCGCTCAAAATCGGAAACATCCAACGTAAGAACCCGCACCTCATCAATCGCCGTCACCGTGGCCCGCCGCCGTTTGGTATCACTCAATAAAGCGATTTCACCAAAAATTTCCCCCTCGCCCATTTCCCCTAATAACACCTCTCCTGTCGCACCGCGAGCAGAGACCCTAACAGTCCCGCTCTCAATTAAATACATCTTATCCCCAATTTGACTTTCTTCCACAATCGCACTGCCTGAAAGGAAACAGGCCTCCTTAAAAGCCAGCGCAACCTGCCCCAATACACCCGACTCCAGAGTTTCAAAGCTCGGAAGCCCACTTAATAACGCAATCCTTCTATCTGCAGATACTTGCTGGATATTGCCTGTATTCGTCATAGTGAAGAGGGAATTTGAACACCCGATTTAATGGGCTCGTGCGCTTGGCTTACCACAATTCAAACCCGCACACCCAGAGTTTTTCTTCCTCTACACCGGAACCCGCCACGCTCAGGCCCGAGCGTTATAACTCTGAGCCTCAGCAAAGATGCAGTTTTTTGACCACCTCAGACACAATACAAGTGACTCATTTTAACCACTCGCAACATAAGCATCTGATACACAAAGAGCGATTCTACGTGGCAAGGAGAATGCTAATATGGATGCGTGCTCGCACAATCCTACCACCCCGCAGATTTGTTTGATGAACTCATGACCGCCGACGGAAGCGTCCGGCCATATTATCAACCGGTTGCAGAACGCTTCTCTCGAATGTCTCCTGAGGAACTGGAGCAGAAGGTGAGAAGTCTGGAACTCCTATTCCTCAAACAAGGTGTCACGTTCACCGTTTACGGAGACCAACGAGGAACCGAACGAGTCTTCCCGTTTGACCCCGTTCCAAGAGTCATCCCGAACCATGAGTGGGAGGTTGTTGAAGCTGGACTAATCCAACGCATCACGGCCCTGAACCTCTTTTTGTACGATGTTTATCATGAACAAAAGATCCTCAAGGACGGGATCATCCCAAGCGAGGTCGTTCACAGTGCCGCACATTATCGTCCGGAATTTGTAGGCATTCGAGTGCCTCGCGACACCTACATTCACGTCTGCGGCACCGACTTGATCCGCGATCGGGATGGCCGCTATCTGGTCCTGGAAGATAATGGGCGCTGCCCTTCTGGAGTATCCTACGTGCTAGAAAATCGCGCGGCCATGAAGCGTGTGTTCCCTCAGCTCTTCGGTTCTTCCGGCGTACGCTCCGTCGATACTTACCCAGCGGACCTACTCAGTGTCCTACAGTACATCGCGCCGCGCAAAACGGCACACCCCGTTTGTGTCCTCCTGACCCCGGGCGTTCACAACAGCGCCTACTTCGAGCACTCCTTCCTCGCTCGGCAAATGGGCATCGAAATCGTAGAGGGACGCGACCTCGTGGTTATTGACGGATTTGTCTACATGCGTACCACGCATGGACTGCAACAGGTAGACGTTATCTACCGTCGCATTGATGACGATTTCCTCGATCCCAAAGTCTTCCGCAAAGACTCAATGCTAGGTGTTCCGGGGCTCGTAGACTCTGTGCGCCGAGGAAACGTTGCCCTCGCTAATGCTATTGGGACAGGCGTTGCAGACGACAAGGTGACTTATGCTTATGTGCCCGAAATGATCCGATATTATCTCGGGCAGGAGCCTATCCTCGACCAAGTGCCAACCTATCTGGCATGGCGTCCGCAGGATCGGAAATACATTCTGGAGAATCTTCCCAACCTTGTCGTGAAAGCCGCCAATGAAAGCGGCGGCTATGGCATGTTGATCGGCCCCCGCGCCACGAAAGCGGAAATCGAAGAATTCCGCGTCAAAGTGGAAACCCAACCCCGCAACTATATTGCTCAACCCGTAGTTTATTTCTCTCAACACCCGACGCTTGTGGACGGCACGTTTGAAGGAAGACACGTCGATCTTCGCCCCTTCATTCTGTGCGGAGAAACCACAAAGGTCCTTCCCGGTGGCCTGACACGCGTCGCACTGACGCGTGGATCACTCGTTGTGAATTCCTCTCAAGGAGGCGGCAGCAAAGACACTTGGGTTCTCGCAGACTAATCCTCTTACACTATCCCCACCCATGCTTTCCCGTGTTGCAGATCATCTCTACTGGATGTCCCGTTACATTGAACGAGCGGAGAACATCGCCCGCCTCATGCAAGTGAGCGTGGAGCTCCTCCTCGATTCCGTTGCTTTCGGCTCCCAAAAATCCGACGAATACTGGACCCCTGTCCTCGCCGCCACAGCGATGGAAGGCGCTTTCCGTCTACTCCACCCTGACCCGGCCCCCGGCGACATCAGCCATTTCTTAACACTCGACGAACGTAACCCCGATTCCATTCTCTCGTGTATCCGCGAAGCCCGCGAAAATGCGCGCACTGTCAGGGATCAGATCACAGATGAAATGTGGGCTGAACTGAATGCGCTCTACCTCTTGGTCAGTTCGCAGACAGGCGTGGAATTGCTCGAACGCTCGCCACAGAGTTTTTTCGAAAAGATCATCCACTCCTCCCTTCAATTCGATGGGATCACCGCAGCGACGCTCTCCCGTTCGGAAGGATGGAACTTCCTACAACTTGGGCGCTACTTGGAACGCGCCGACAAAACCAGCCGCTTTCTGGACATCAAGTCACAACATCCGAATGAACCCGACACAGCTGTAGATTCTTTGCAATGGGGAACCATTCTCAGAGCATGCTCAGCTTACGCCTCGTACCGCAGAGTCAACGGCAGTGAAGTCACCTTGGAAAAAATCCTCGAGCTGCTCTTATTCTCGGTAGAATTCCCACGCTCAGTTCGCTTCTGTGTCCGCACTGTGGATCAGATGCTTCACGCCATTAGCGGAACTCCAACCGGACAATATTCCAACAAGTGCGAAAAGCTCACTGGTGCTCTACTCGCAAAACTGAACTTCGCGGCTGCACACGATGTTCTTGAACACGGCTTGCATGAATACATCGACAATCTGCAGGTCGCTCTCAACGAAGCGGGACAGGCCATCTACGAAACATACGTCCACCTTCCGCAAGAGTACACAAAGTCGATTTCAACCAGCTTTATTCTCGATCCGATCGGAGCAATGCAGCAGCAGCAGCAGCAACAACAGCAGCAACAATAAGGATCCATCTCTGCCCCACCGTTCCAGGAATCCCGTGTTTCCCCTCGGGACTCCCAACAAGTGGACGCACACGAATCTCATTCGCCGCTGTTCATGAAACTCCGGATCAATCACATCACGGACTATCGTTACTTTTCTCCCGTACACGGAAGCTCCAACGATTTACGTCTCACTCCGCCCCAAACTCGCTGGCAAAAGACAGTATTTTTCCTTTTAAAAATTATCCCCTCGAGCCGCCTCCACCGGTTTCAGGATCTATACACAAACCATGTAACCCATTTCGAAATCGAGGAGCCCCACCACAATCTCCTCATCGAATCCAATCTTACCATCATTACCACGGACGCCTATACAGACGGCCTCCCTCTGGGCGTTCCCTCCGACGAACTCGCAGCCCTCAAAAACGTGGAGGAACTACAACCCTTTCTCCATGACAATGGAGTCGTAGAAATTCCCCCGGAAATCTGGAGAATCGCGATCGATATCGCTTCCAACGAAACGGATGTGTTCTCTCTGGCGCAAGCTCTGATGCGCTACGTTCACGAGACCTGCCAGTACGTACCCGGCGTCACCAGTGTCTCCACAACGAGCACGCAGTTTTTTGCCGACAAACGTGGTGTTTGCCAGGACTTTGCCCACCTCATGATTGCCCTTTGCCGGGCCCTGCGACTGCCAGCGCGGTACGTGAGCGGCTATCTCTACGACGCAAAACGAAAAGACATTCGTGGCGCACATTCCACCCACGCATGGGTCGACGTCTGGGTCCCCAACCGCGGATGGTACGGACTCGACCCGACAAACAACTGCCTCACCAAGGAAACCTATGTGACGCTTGCAGTCGGCCGAGACTACCACGACGCCGCTCCGATTACAGGCAGCTATTGGGGCAGCACAGGCTGCGAGATGGTGGTCAAAGTACACATCGAAGAGGTGTAGAGGCACAAGCCTCCCACCTCATTCGAGGAGCACCTCTACATCAGGTTAGCGGCTACTTCAGCCATGTGACTACGCTCGCCCTTGAAGAGATTCACGTGCGTCATAAAATCCTGCCCCTGCAGTTTGTTCCGCGTGTAAACGAGACCGTTTGTGTGAGCATCCACATACGGATTGTCGATCTGCCCAAGATCTCCAATAAGCACCATTTTACTTCCCCGCCCCATACGGGTCACCAAGGTCTTCGCCTCATGCGGAGTTAACTGCTGCGCTTCATCCACAATAAAAATGGATCTCGGAATGGAACGTCCTCGAATATGCGTGATGGCCTCTACTTCGAGGAGCCCAGATTGTAAGAGCGGTTCATACGGACGCATCTGTTTGCCAGCCGGAGCAACCGCAGGCGCCTTATCGGTAGATCCAGACGCTTTGCGGGCACTAGCTTTCTTGTTCTCGAACTGCTCCGGCTTGCGTGGCCGTGCCAATAAGTGCTCGAGGGCGTCATAAGCGGGCTGTAACCACGGCTGCATTTTCTCCTCTTTGCTGCCTGGCAGGAACCCGATGTCTTTCCCCGTCGGCATGATTACCCGCGTGATCAGCATCTTTTCGTAATCGCCGTTCTGGACCTGCTCCAACGCAGCGCCAACCGTCAGCAAGGTCTTACCGGTCCCCGCCTTTCCGTAAACAGTCACTAGGGTGATTTCAGGATCGTAAAGCGCATCCAGCAAAAACCGTTGCCCCAGATTTAACGCCTGCAAAGAACGCCCACCTCGAATGTTCACATGATCACGATGAAGCGTATGAAACATTCCTCCCTGTTTATGACGCGCAGGCACTCCGTGTTCCGGAGCGTCAGCACTCCGCACCATCATGTATTGGTTCGGGAGGAACCGCGTCTTTAGCTCGGGCATGAAAATGTGCCCCTCGCTTGCGAACGCCTGCACACGATTTCCCGGAATCTCAACACTCTCATAATCCTCATCGCCTGTCCGACGTTGAGCCCGACGTATATCATTATCGTCTTCAACACGATCCGTCCGATAATCCTGAGCATCCAACCCGAGCGATCGGGCCTTCAGCTGCAGGTTCAGATCCTTCGTCACCAGAATCGTTTGTCCGGACTGCGAATCAGAGATATGGGCAGCTGTTGCCAATATCCGGTTGTCCGTACGGGAAAAATCAGGAAACAACGCCTGCGCTGTATTGCTTCGAACACTCTTGTTCGTGGTGTGCCAAACGCCTTCTTCAAACTGCACGGCTGCATTAATACACACCTGAATGCGCCCACCGCTTTCGAGATCCACGCCCGACCGCATCGCGGCGGCGTTAGGGAATCGCTCGTTTAGCTTGCGATGCACTTCGCGTGCATTCGCTCCACGCGTCGTATTCTCCGATTTAAACTTATCCAGCTCCTCGAGAACCTCAATCGGTATCCAAACGACGTGTTCTTGAAACGAAAACATCGACTGCGGATCGTGTAGAAGAACATTGGTATCCAGCACGAAATGCTTTCGAACCAGCGCGGACGGAGGGGTTTTGTCCATGGCCAATTCTGTCCCAATAAGCCTCCTCCTGCAATCCCATTCGCATTCCTCTCCAACGACGTATCAGCTCCCAATCACCGTCCCCCGAAGCAGCACACAACTAAGACGCCGCCACATCCGCCCGCTGCGTAGGATCGAACAACTGACGTATGACCTCTTCCACCGTCGGCTCCTGAACTGCCAGATCATTCACCGGCCACATTGCCAACGCCTCACGACAAACATCGGGCACCCTCGCTCTAGACACTCTTAATCGTACACTCAACGAAGTCTTCTCGAGAACTTCTCCCATCTCTTCAAAGCGCCCTTCCACATCACTCGCAAAGCGCAATCGAACAACTTTGTGACCGGCAAACCGATCTACAATCGACGCCAGAGGCCCGTCAAAAAAAAGCTTTCCGTGATCGATGATAATCACCCGCTGACACAACTCCTCGATGTCTCCCATGTAATGACTCGTTAACATCGTTGTGACTCCGCTCTCCCGATTATAAGAACGCAAAAACTCACGGACACGCTGTTGAGAAGTCACATCTAAACCAATCGTTGGTTCATCCAGAAACAATACCCGAGGCGAGTGCAACAACGCCGCAATCAACTCCATCTTCATCCGCTCTCCGAGAGAAAGCTCTCGGACCATCACATCAAGTTTATCTTCGACATCCAACAAAACCGACAACCCTCCCACCACTTCCGAAAACTTCTTACGATCAATCCCGTAAATCACACGGTTTAACTCCAATGACTCACGTGCTGGCAAGTCCCACCAAAGCGCATTCTTTTGCCCCATCAACAATGCGAACTGCCGCTTCATCTCATCCTTCCGATCCCATGGCTTAAACCCCAGCACTGACGCATCTCCAGACGTCGGCTGGACCAGACCTGAGAGCATTTTGAGCACTGTCGTTTTTCCCGCACCATTCGGCCCCAAAAAACCAACACACTCCCCGGCCCCCACCGAAAAACTAACACCATCGACCGCCCGCATCTCCTCGTATTCCCGACGAAACAATCCCCTGAACGCCCCCGCCAAGCCTGGTGTCTTGCGGTAAGTCCGAAAGACCTTCGTCAACGCCCGAACCTCAACCACAGGCTGACTCACATCAATCGCACGTTGAATTTCCTCATCTCTTTCGATCCGGAGTTACGCAAGCCCAGCAGGTTTTTTTACCGCAGCACTCGTATCCAAAAGGGCCAAAATCCGCTCTACAGCAGCCTCCGGAGTCAGGCCATGTTTCGCCCTCAGGATATCCACAGAACCGTGCTCGATAAATTCATCAGGCCACCCAACACGAACCACCGGTGTCGAAATCCCCTCCTCCGATAAATGCTCCATCACTGCACACCCATACCCATTGTGGAGCACATGGTCCTCGAATGTACAAATCACCTCCGCAGCTCGACTGTAAAACTCGAGAGTCCCGTGATCCATTGGTTTGATCCAGCGCGGATTAATCACTGCCGCTGAAATCCCACGTTCTTCCAAAAGCGCAGCAGCTGCCTCGGCCATCGCACACATCTGTCCAAGACCAAACAACGCGACCTTCACGGGCTGGGACGAGCCGTGGCGGATTACTTCGGATTTACCAACCTCCAACAGTCTCGGCTGACTTGCCGGCACCGCCCCTGTTCCAACACCTCGAGGATAACGAATCGCTATCGGCCCTCCCTTGTAATGGTTCATGGTCCATAACATATCCACGAACTCGGCTTCATCACGTGGCGTACAGAAAGCGAGGTTCGGAATATGGCGCAGGTATCCAATATCGAACAATCCGTGATGCGTCGGGCCATCATCGCCAGAAAGTCCCCCACGATCCATACACAACGCGACGTCCAATTTTTGCAACGCCATGTCATGAACGATCATGTCATACGCGCGCTGCATAAACGTTGAATAGATCGCTAGAAACGGCTTGAAACCCTGCACTGCAAGACCACACGCAAACAACGCGGCATGTTCTTCCGCAATTCCAACATCGAAATAGCGGCTCGGATGATCCGCCGCGAAATACGCAAGCCCAGTACCCGAAGGCATAGCTGCAGTAATCGCCACCAAGCGATTATTCGACTCCGCAAACTTTGAAAGCGTCTTCCCAAAGAGCTCTGAAAAAGTCGGCGTCGCCGTTGGGGTTGTCGCGCCCGTTTTCGGCTCGAATTTTCCAAGTCCATGGAACTTGTCGGGTTTTGCCAACGCGGGGCCGTAGCCACGTCCTTTCTGCGTCAGGATATGCAACAGCACAGGTTCGTTTTGAGTCTTTAGAAACTCAAAGGTGTTTACCAATAAAGGAATATCGTGCCCGTCGATTGGACCGTAGTAGCGGAATCCAAGCTCTTCGAAAATGACGCTTGGAAGAATCAAGTTCTTCACACCCGCCTCCACTCGGTGCGCAAAATCCAACGCCCCCTGCCCTCCAATCATCTTTACAAAGTTCGACGCCTTCTCATGCAAATGCGCATAAGACGGATTCGTTGCGATCTTGTTAAAGTAGGTCGCGATTGCGCCGACATTTTTCGCAATCGACCACTCGTTATCGTTCAAGACAACGATCAGTTTCTTGGTTTGTTCGGCCGCATTATTCAAAGCCTCATAACTCACACCACAAGTGAAGGCCGCATCCCCGGCCACACAGACCACGTGATCATCACCACCGCGTAGGTCACGGCCCACGGCCATCCCAAGCGCTGCGGACAAAGCCGTTCCTGCATGTCCCGCCCCGTAACAATCGTGCTCGCTCTCGGAACGAAGCAAAAACCCATTCAACCCCTCGTACTGGCGGATCGTATCAAAACGCTCATACCTACCGGTCAATAGCTTGTGCACGTACCCCTGATGAGACACGTCAAAAACGAACTTGTCATTCGGCGTCGAAAAAACCCGATGCAGTGCAATCGTCAGCTCAACCACCCCAAGGTTCGGTCCCAGATGTCCTCCCACCGAGGTCGGATTTTCATCGGACAAAACTCGAACCAACTCATCCCGGACCTCCTGGGCCAACAGCGGAAGATCATCCTCCCTTAAACGCTTCACGTCATCGGGTGACTGTATCGAGGGCAGAATCGGCTTAAGCATGGTGAGAAAGTTCTAAGGACAGAAGAAGTGGGGAATAAAACGAGACGTACCAACTAAAACAGACTGACATCGTCTGTAGGAGGCTTGCGGGCAGTTGGAGGACGCGAAACAGGAGCGCTCGCGCCCAGCGATCCCGCAGGTGTGGTTGAGGGATCAAACTCGGAAAGCCCGACAGCCCCGGAAGCTTCCTTTGCGATAATTTCGATTCTCTTTTCCGCTGAATCCAATCGGTGCTGGCACACCTTGACCAATCGCGTCCCCTCTTCATAACGCGCCAAGAGATCCTCCAGAGCCAAACGATCCCCCTCCATTTCGCCGACGATCTGCTCAAGCCGCTCCAAAGCGGACTCAAACGTGTATTCTGGAAATTTGGCGTGCGGTTTACCCATGGGTCTTGATGAAAAATTAGTGCAGGGCCTTCCCTTGCTCAATCTCCCAGTTTGGAGCGAACTGAAACACCCTACTCCAAAAAGAGTCTACCGCCGGGATCCTGTTAGCGCTAAAGCCGCGCCCGGAAGAGCCTGTCCGGACCAATAATCCATCACACCCAGGGTCGTGAATCGAAAAACCATCGCCAATGCCTCCTGCATGTTACATCCAGTGCGTTTGGTCAGAGATAACAAGGACTCGGCCCCATTAACAGAGGCGGCAAACCGAGCCTCCATTTCAGTCAGTCGAAGTTTTTGAATCACCTCTGCACCACGACGAGTATAAACAGGCGAGCCATTAGGATCCGCACGCAAACTCGCCGGCAACCGATCCAGTTTCGTATTTCTGAGCGCGAGGAGAACCCAATTATCTGCATCATCCCCCGAGGCAGGGAATTTAGCGGCAAACTCGGGAAGCGTATCCATTCTCTCAAACTCAAACGGAACACGTCCTCCTGTCCACAAAGTCGCAAACAGGCGATGGCCGTGCTCTCTCACCAGCGGAACCACATCTTCCTGCGAAATCACTCCGCGCAACGCAAGATACAGAAAAAGAGGACACCCGGAAACCGATTGCGACTGCTGGGCCTCAATCAATTGCCCAAGACTCGCCTGTTCCAGAACCGACGAGGACTCACGGCAATAAAGAGCGAAGTTGCGAGTCGTGGAAAAAACAAACCGACCATGATTCACATACACCTCAATGGGCGCCCGATTCACAAAGAAACGAAGCACTCCTGTAAGACGGTCGCCATAGGCCATTTGCAGAGCTGCCTGCACCTGAAAAAAGCCCGTATGCCCGCTAAAAGCCGCCCTAGCCTGATCGTAAAACAAGAGATCCTTGGCCGGATGCGATGCATCCTTGGGTTGCGCGACTAACTTGGACAGCACTTCAGCCATCGAATCTCGGACCAACTGGCGAGCCAGCACCCGTTTCACGTTCGGATACCGCTCTTCTATCCAGTCCGCCTCTCCATCCACATTGATCAGAATTACCGGTATATTCGCCGTGCTTGAATCACTCAAAAGCCGGTGACAAACAGCTTCCGGCCTCAGATCCGGCAACGAATCAGACAAGAAGATCAAGTCTGGTTGCGCAATTTGAATTCGATCAAACGCATCAAGTCCACGCTGGGCAACCAATACATCGACGGGAACCCCCGGATATTGCTGCGCGAGGACGGCTTCCGCAAGTCGTGCGGTAGCAAGGGAGTCGTCTATAACTAGAATTTTCTGGAACATGGCCGGGGTGTGCACCCAGCGAGGGCCACCGCTGGACACACTCCTACCCTAGATTTATGCCAGCCATGGTCAAGGCCCGTCCGTCAAACCTGTTGAATAGCCTCGCGTCACAGCACCCGGAGATCCGTTCACAAAACACCTTTTTGCTCGCTCAGCACCGCTCTGATTAGCAGGCTTACCAGTTCCTATGAATCCTGAAGTCCGCGTCCGCTTTGCCCCCTCTCCCACCGGTTATCTTCATGTAGGCGGGGCTCGTACCGCCCTTTTCAACTGGCTCTACGCCCGGCACTGCGGCGGCAAATTCATCCTCCGCATCGAGGACACGGACAAAGCTCGCAACACTCAGGAAGCCGTCCAAGTAATCCTCGATGGCCTAAACTGGCTCGGCCTTACTTGGGACGAAGGTCCAAACGCAGGAGGAGAATTCGGCCCTTATTTCCAATCCGAAAGGGAATCCATTTATGAGCGCTACTTTCAGCAACTCAAGTCGGCCAACCACCTCTACGAAGACAACGGCGCGTGGAGATTTCGCTCCCCTCGCGAAATTGTGGTCGTCGACGATCTGATTTGCGGCCGAATCGAATTCGACCTCACGAATCCAGAAACACATCCCGACATGACCATCCGTCGTCCGGATGGCTCCTGGATCTTTCACTTCGTAAACGTCGTGGACGACATCGAGATGAAAATCTCACACGTCATTCGCGGCGAAGATCACCTTTCAAATACCCCAAAACATCTCGAACTGTTTAAGGCCATCGGATGCACCCCGCCTCGTTACGGTCACATTCCGCTCATCCTTAATAAAGACGGTTCCAAGATGAGCAAACGGGACGCAGGCGCCAGCATCACAACTTATATCGAAGAGGGATATGCACCCGAAGCCGTTCGAAATTACCTGTGCTTGTTGGGCTGGTCCCCGAAGGACAATCGCGAAAAACTTGAGTTAGAGGAAACCGTTCGCCTTTTCGACCTTGAAAAAGTGAACCGCAAGAACGCCCACTTCGATTTGGACAAATGTCTTTGGCTAAATGGCCAATACATTATCCAAATGCCTTTGGATCGATTCTGTGAACTAAGCCTGCCCTTCATTAACAAAGCCGAAATCCAGTACGGCTCGATCGACTCCTTGCTGCCCGTCCTCGCCATTGTTAAAGAGAAAATCAAACACCTGACCGAAGTTCCACACTGGGTCAGCTATTTTTTCACAGAGGAATACACGTTTGACCCTGAGGCGATCCACAAAACGCTCGGCAATCCAAACGCGCCTGAACGCCTTCGGACTTTAGCTTCAGCATTTAAAAACACTGACAGTTGGGATCTCGCCAGCATCGAAGCATCACTCAAAGCAACGGCTACTCAGCTTGGAATCAAGGCGGGCGAACTCGTCGCGCCCACGCGGGTTGCTGTCAGCGGTCGAGCAAGTGGCCCCAGCCTTTATCACATGCTCGAAATTCTAGGCCGCGAACGGACAATCTCGCGAATGAACACAACCGCTGACACTAAGTGTAGCCCAGCAGCGTGAGTACCCTAGCCCACGTCTATACGATTGAGCATCTGCGGAACTGGAACACCGCAACGGCGCTGATATCCCCCCCGATACGACTCGCCGTAATAGGTGATCCTGTTGCCCATTCTGCATCGCCTCCAATGCATACCGCTGCACTGGAAGCGTGCGGCATTCAGTGCTCCTACGTCAGATTGCATATACGCCCCGAGGAACTCACCGAAGCCATCCCGCTCCTCGTGAAGCACAATTTCATCGGAGTCAACCTAACCATCCCCCACAAGGCCGCTGTAATCCCTCTGCTCGAGGAGATCACCCCGAAAGCTCGTACTCTCGGGGTTGTGAACACTGTTGCGATCAAGAATGGTGTAACATTTGGCCACAATACAGACGGGGAAGGATTGGCCCGAGCGATCCAATCCGACTTCCAAACAAGGTTAGGCGATCTGCATCCCCTCATCCTCGGCGCAGGAGGAGGCGCAGGTCGGGCGATCGCCATACAATGTTTGTGGGAAGGCTGTCGTAGGATCGTTCTCGTAAACCGCACCCGCAGTAAAGTGGATGAATTGGCCGCGGAGCTGCGGGAACTTTCGCTCACTCTAAAACAGGGACCCAGCCCCGAGATTATCGCGCTCACATTTGATGATCCCCAGCTTGAGGGACATTCCAAAAGCGCGTCACTAATCCTGCAATGTACATCGCTTGGAATGAAGGAAGGCGATCCATCACCTTTACCTGCCGAGTTCCTCCACAAAGAACACTTCGTGTACGACACCATCTACAGTAAACACACCCAGCTCTTAAAAGACGCTGAAACCAAGGGTGCGAAAACTGCGCATGGCCTCTCAATGCTATTACATCAAGGAGCGCTCGCGTTCCAAATCTGGTTTCCCGACCAAACTGCACCAGTCGCATTAATGGAGTCCGCCCTCCGAAATGCTACGCGAACAACACAACTCTAACCGACATGTCTAAACTGATTCTCGCATTCGACATCGGCACCTCCTCGAGCCGCACCGCCCTCTTTGACGAAACCGGTCAACGCATCATTGAGTCCACTGCGCAGGAAACCTACCCGCTTCTCACCACTCCAGAAGGAGGAGCCGAGCTCGAACCGACCGTGCTCTTAACCGCCATCCGCACCTGTCTTGCTAAAACGTTGGAGTTCGCACGATCCAATACCAACACGAAAGGCACCCCGATAGCAGGTATTGGAGTTTCCTGCTTTTGGCACAGTCTGATCGGCACCGACTCAACCGGCAAACCTGTCACCAATATCATCACGTGGGCTGACGCACGCTGCCGTGAAGAAGCGGCCGAACTACGCCGCGATCTGTCAGAAAGAGAGGTCCACGCCACCACTGGCTGTATGCTGCGGACATCCTTCTGGCCCGCAAAGTTGATCTGGCTCAAAAAAAATCACCCTTCGTTATTCAAGAAGGTCACCCTCTGGATGTCGCCCGCAGAATGGCTCCAGCAAACCCTTACAGGAAAATCCAACTGCGCGCTTGGGATGGCCACAGGCACCGGACTTTTCAACCCAACAACGCTCCAGTGGGACGATGCTCTTCTCGAGCGCTGCGACGTTAGAAAGAGCCAACTCCTGCCCCTTTCTGACGAGCCTACAGTCATCTCCGGTACACTCGCTGACGAATATCCTGAACTCGATGGCGTCCCATGGTTCCCTGGAATCGGTGACGGCGCTGCGTCAAACTTGGGCTCAGGATGCACCTCACCGGGGCTCGCAGCAATCAACGTCGGCACAAGCGCAGCACTCCGGATTCTCTGCGAAGGAGAAAAAGCAGCGGCTCCGTTCGGGCTTTTTTGTTATCGAGTCGACGCCAAGCGCTATCTCGTCGGAGGCGCAGTCAGCAACGCCGGCATCCTCAGGGCTTGGTGCCTCCGAGAATTGAAAATAGACGCATCCACCGATTTGGAAGAGGAACTTGCCGCCCGCCCTGCCCCGGACCATGGCCTGACGGTTCTACCATTCTGGAGCGCAGAGCGCGCGCCGACCTGGAACGAAGACATCCGTGGGAGCATCATCGGAATCAATCACTCCACGACTAGCATCGATCTGCTCCAGGCGATTACCGAAAGCACCTATCATCGCATTGCGCAGATCGCGGAATTACTTATCGAGAGTATTCAGACCCCTCCAAAATTTTTCATTTCGGGTGGAATTCAAAAATCGCCAACCACGCTTCAACGTTTGGCTGACGTATTAAATCAACCACTGTACGCAAATCCAGAGCCGGAAGCATCCATCCGAGGAGCTGCCATTTACGCTATGGAAAAGCTCAACATACCAGTGACCCCGCTGCCCGAGAGCGAGCCTTTACTTCCTCGCCCCGAATACGCGGAGCGTTATTTGGTCGCGCGCAAAAAGCAAATGGCGTTAGAGCAGCTGCTCGAACGCCATTTTAAAGAATAAGGGAACGAATTCACTCCCCCCTATTTCGCCATGGTCGATATCGTCGTTGCGTTACACAACGTGACGACGACGTTTCACCTTCAGCTGTGCGAGGGACTTCGCCAGCATCACCTGAACTGCAGCGACTTCCTCGTCACTGACATTAGCACCACGCTCGGCAGCTTCTTTGATACGTGTGCGTGCCCGCTCGACGGCTTCTTCGGCCGCCTTTTCATCGATGTGTTTTTCTTCGAGTGCCATATCCGCAAGCACACAAACACGACTCTGAGTAATCTCAGCGAATCCTTCTCCTATTGCCAGATGGAGCTTTTCAGCACCCTTCGTCACCACCAACTCACCCGGATTAATTCGGGTCATCAATGGGACGTGCATCGGATATACACCCATTTCACCGAGCTCAGCCGGTAGGAGAACCATCTCCACATCGTCGCTGTAAGCGACTGCTTCGGGAGTTAGAATTTCGAGTTTAAGAGTAGCCATCGATTCAATTTTTTCGAAGGACAATCGCCTTCATGTAAAGAGAGCGTGTACGGAACAAACCGGAACACGCCCTCGTTAACGCGTGAAACTACGCGCGGATCATATCGATTCCGCCCTTCATATAGAAGTTCCCTTCGGCAACATCATCATGTTTACCTTCAAGAATTTCTTTGAAGCCACGAATCGTTTCGGAAATAGAAACGTACTGCCCCGGAGTACCGGTGAAGATTTCCGCTACGTGGAACGGCTGCGACAGGAAACGCTGGATCTTACGAGCGCGGAACACAGTCAACTTATCTTCTGGAGACAATTCGTCCATCCCGAGGATCGCGATAATATCCTGCAGATCCTTATACCGCTGAAGCACTCGCTGAACGCCGCGAGCAACAGCATAATGCTCATGCCCAATGATATCAGGGGCCAAGGCCTTCGATGTCGAAGCCAATGGGTCCACCGCAGGGTAGATACCCAACTCAGCAATCGAACGCTCCAATACGATCGTCGAATCCAAGTGCGCAAAGGTATTCGCGGGCGCAGGGTCAGTAAGGTCATCTGCAGGTACGTACACAGCCTGGAACGAGGTGACGGAACCCTTCTTTGTAGAAGTGATACGTTCCTGCAACTGTCCCATCTCAGCAGCTAGTGTGGGCTGATACCCCACTGCTGATGGCGTACGTCCGAGCAACGCTGACACTTCAGATCCTGCCTGAGAAAAACGGAAGATATTATCAACGAACAAAAGAACATCCTGATTCTCTTCGTCGCGGAAATACTCTGCCATTGAGAGAGCCGAGAGTGCCACGCGCATACGTGCTCCGGGAGGCTCGTTCATCTGGCCATACACCAATGCAACTTTAGAATCTTCCAGCTTGTCGATTGTAATAACCTTCGACTCAGCCATTTCATGGTACAGATCGTTACCTTCGCGAGTACGCTCACCCACTCCAGCGAACACAGAAAATCCTCCGTGGCCTTTGGCGATGTTGTTGATCAACTCCATGATCACAACCGTCTTTCCTACACCAGCTCCACCGAAAGCTCCAACCTTACCACCCTTCGTGAACGGACAGATCAAATCGATAACCTTGATCCCTGTTTCAAGGATGTTCGCCTTAGTATCCTGGTCCACCAACTCCGGCGCCGGACGATGAATCGGATACCGCTTTGTGTGAGGAACTGGCCCGCGCTCATCAGTCGGATCGCCAGTAACGTTAAAGATACGCCCCAAGACACCACGTCCAACTGGGACCGAAATCGGAGCTCCAGTAGCAGTGACCTTAAGACCGCGTTTTAGACCTTCGGTTGAACTCATCGCAATCGCGCGAACCCAGTTACTTCCGAGGTGTTGTTGAACTTCAAGAACGAGCCGTGTGGGATGGCCATTTACCTCGAAGGTAATTTCGAGCGCTTCGAGAAGTGCAGGCATCACACCGGAGACGCTGAAATCAACGTCAATAACCGGACCGATCACCTGAACTATCGAACCTATATTTGCAGTGGCAGCAGGTATTTGAGACATGGGGCTAAACTGTTAATTGTTACGACAGCACCATCTGGGCAGTAGCGATCTCGAGGATCTCAGTGGTGATGCTTGCCTGACGGACTTTGTTATATTCCAGAGTCAGGTCCTTGATGAGTTGTTTCGCGTTATCAGTCGCGCTCTTCATCGCAACCATACGAGCGGAGTGCTCGGATGCACGACTTTCGAGAATAAGGTGATAGATCTTAAAAAATACGAAATGGGGCAGCAAATGCTCCAGAAGTTCATCTCGATTGGGCTCCAAGATGTATTCAGAAACAACTTCGGCAACTTTCTCTTCCAGTGGCTCATCAGTCTTGCCAAGGACTACATTTCCCACTTCGAAGGAATGCACCGGAGCAACCACACGCTTAGTCGGATTCTGCTGCAGCGTATTGACGAAGTGGGTGTAAAGCACATTGATGCGATCCACTCGACCACTCAGATATTGCTCTAGGCAAAACTTTGCAACCGCTTGCGCGTCGAAGAAATTGAAATTGTCCTTCAAATCGAACTCAGCGAGAACACTTCGCTTAGAACGCACAAGGAACTGCATTCCTTTTTTCCCAACACAAACGAAATCCGTTTTTTCTGGATCAAACTGAGCAACCTCACGAAGGAGATTCGTATTCAGGGCTCCGCACAATCCTTTATCGGTCGCAATAACCAGAACGAGCTCGCGCTTAACTTCACGGTCTTCCAGTAGCGCGTGAGGCGCTTGGTCCTCCTCCCCAAGCGTACCTATGAACGGCTTCAACATTCGAGCTAACTCCTCAGCATAGGGCCGAGTCGCGATGGCTGCCTGTTGCGCCTTGCGCATCTTTGATGCAGCAACCATCTGCATCGCCTTGGTGATCTGCGCCGTGTTCTTTACCGACTTGATACGTCGGCGAATGTCGCGTGTATTGGCGGCCATTGCCTTTAGGCTTTGTAGCTCTGTTTAAATTCAGTGAGTGCAGCCTTTAGGTCGGCGGTAATGGCGTCATCAATGGCGCCCTTCTCACGAATCTTGGTTAATATTGCGGCTTTCCGGGTTGCGAAGAAATCCTGCAGCTTCTCTTGGAAATCCTTAACGGACGCGACGGGCACATCGTCGAAATAACCATTCTGCATCGTCCACAAAATCCCGACCTGCATTTCGACAGGCAATGGCTTGTACTGCGTCTGTTTGAATAACTCAACGATACGCTGCCCGCGATCCAACTGCGCTTTGGTCTTGGCATCAAGGTCAGATCCGAACTGAGCAAATGCTGCCAATTCACGGAACTGAGCAAGATCTCCTTTGATCTTACCAGCCACTTGTTTCTGCGCCTTGATCTGCGCAGCTGATCCAACACGACTCACCGAAAGACCAACGGAAACTGCTGGACGAATCCCTTGATAGAACAAGTCCGTCTCAAGGTAAATCTGGCCGTCCGTAATCGAAATCACATTTGTCGGGATGTAGGCCGACACATCACCCGCCTGCGTTTCAATGATTGGCAACGCGGTCAAGGACCCGTTTCCATTCTCTTCGTTTAAGCGAGCGCTTCGCTCGAGCAAACGGGAGTGTAGATAGAAAACATCCCCAGGGTACGCCTCACGACCGGACGGACGTTTCAACAGCAGGGATACCTGACGGTACGCCACGGCGTGTTTCGACAAATCGTCGAATACAATAACAGCATCCATGCCGTTATCCATGAACCACTCGCCCATCGCGGCGCCAGAGAAGGGCGCCAAGTATTGGTTAGATGCAGTGTCCGAGGCCGGCGCAGACAAGATGATCGTATACTGCAAGGCACCCGACTCCTCCAACACCGCAATGGTACGCGCAATGTTCGCGTTTTTCTGCCCGATCCCGACGTAAATAGAATAGATGGGACGGAAACCTTCTTTCCCTTCGTTCTGCTTGTTGATGCGAGCATTATTGATGATCGTATCAATTGCGATAGTCGTCTTCCCTGTCGCACGATCTCCAATGATCAACTCGCGCTGCCCGCGTCCAATTGGAATCATTGCATCAATAGCCATGATTCCCGTCGGCATAGGCTGACTCACGGATTTACGCTTAATGATACCGGGCGCGATTTTTTCTACAGGATAATGCTCTGTTGCATGAACGGGGCCTTTACCATCAATTGGCTCACCCAGCGTATTCACAACACGTCCCAGCAGAGCCTTTCCAACTGGAACAGAAAGCAACCGCCCAGTTGTACGAACCTCCATCCCTTCTTTAACACCACGATCTTCACCGAGAAGAACCGCACCCACTTCGGTTTCCTCTAAGTTTAGAGCAATCCCGAAAAGACCGCCGGGAAACTCAATCATCTCATTGAGCATCACGTCACTTAGACCCTCGATGCGCGCGACGCCGTCACCAACTTGACGAACCACACCCACATTAGACCGAGCCGTGTCAGTCTTGAGGTTTGAGATCGTCGATACGATATCTTGAAGGATGTTACTCATGAGAAAGGTAAATAAAGAATTTTAAAGTTTGTATGGCCTGCACCAATCAGGCCGGAAAGATTTAGTGTGCCAACTCCCAACGGAGCCGATTTAGACGTTCACGAATACTGCGCTCATAGACGTCACTGCCGATACGTATACGAAGCCCTGCTATGAGATCGGAATCAAAGACGAATTCAGCTCGGACATCATCCCCCAACTGGGCCTTGACCGCCGCTTCGATTCGTTTTTCATCGGTAACGCAAAGTGCTGCCGAGCTTTCCACTATTGCCGTACGCCGCTCAACCTCCAATCGAACCAATCGATGATATTCGTGGAGAATCTGCGCGTAACCAGCAGGATGACGAGTCGCGACCTCAGAGAGAATTCGGCCGACTTTAACCTCGTCTAATCGCCCTGCTGTAAAGCTGGCGTTATATAGGGCCTTGGCCCCCTTCCTTGCATCTTTACTTACCTTCATAACGGTAAATTAATCTAGGCAGCCAACTCACGCGTGGCCTCCTCAGCCAAACGACGCTGATCATCCGCTGTGAGAACGCGACCAACAACCACCGCCGTCGTATCAACAACCAACCGAGCCACTTCATTCCGGAGATCACCCAACATTCGGTCATAATCTCGCTTAGCCTCTTCACGAGCCTTCGCAATAATCGACTCAGCTTCAGCTTTGGCCTCTGCGATCTGCTTGTCTTGGAATTCCTGAGCCGCGGCTCTTGCTTCCTCCACCAACTTGTGCGCCCCCGAACTGGCCTGCGTCACAAGCTCACTCGCGCGACGCTCAGCATCAGCCACGTGAACCTTAATCGCGGCTGCCTCTTGATGACTACGCTCGATCTGCAAGCGACGATCCTCTAAGATCTGCAAGATTGGGTGATACGCGAACTTGTAGAGCGCAGCGCAAACAAGGATGAAGGAGATACCCTGAGCGATGAATGCATGCGTATTGAATCCAAAGGTTTCCCCCACGGAATGCGCGGTATCCATCAACGAGGCTAAATACAAAGGAGCGAACATAGGCTATTTGAGAATAAAAAGTGGGTGCGGGGCACAATAGTGCCCCGCACTAATCGAATCGACTACTTCGCAAGGAAGATTGCAAAGAAGACAATACCTTCAGCCAAAGCCGAACTCAGGATCGCCTGAATAAGGATTGGGGTTGCGGCACCAGGATTACGGCCAACAGCCTCCGAGGCTTTAAGACCAATAACTCCCACCGCGAGCGCAGAGCCGAGGGCAGCAAGTCCAACGTGCAAGTTCCCTGAGATCTCCGCGAGTGTAGCAATGTTCATAATTGTTGGTTTTTTGTTTGGTTGATCAGCCGCCCCCGCAGTCTTGCCACGGTCCGGCGACCGAAAGTTTTAGTGGTGCGACTCCTCGTGACCCTCTCCATGGTCACAAATCAACAGAGTAAACACCGAGGTGAGCAAAGTAAACACGAGCGCCTGCGCAAAACCCACAAGCAATTCCATGAAGTAAAAGGGAATAGGTATAAGCCAAGCCAAGGATGGCACCAATGCAGCCATTGCTTCCAACATAGTCTCACCCGCGAAAATATTCCCATACAAGCGGAAAGACAACGAAACAGGGCGAAACGCAATCGACACAACCTCCAAAACACCGACAGCCAAGAAGACAACAATCATCAACACCTTCAATGCCCCCTTAGAATCTCCCCTCGGACCAAAGATATGCTTCAAGAATCCCCCCACCCCATTCGCCTTGAGAGCCCAAAGAATCCATGCCCCAAAAAACACAACTGACATCGCCATCGTAAGGTTCAAATCGGCATTCGCCCCACGGAAAAGAGGCCTAGCGATATGATGAAGAGCACCATGCTCATCAGGAATACCCCACCCGACCGTCCCCACCCCCGGAACCAAACCAAACCAGTTACTTGCCAAAATAAAGATGAAGGCCGAGGCAAAAAACCAGAAGGTCTTCGCCGTCAACTCACGGCCAATTACGCTTTCGAGAAAGGTGCGCAGCGACTCAATGATCCACTCCACAAAATTCTGCAACCCGTCAGGTATCTGCTTCACATTACGGGTTCCTAGTTTTGCCACAGCAATCACCAGCAGCGCCACAATCCACATCAGCAACATGGAGTTACTTACAGGCAACGGACCAATATGAAACAAAACCGGAGCATCCGGAGTCAGACCATGCTCCTCATGCCCCCCCTCGCTCGCGAAGGCGGAAACTGAAGTCATCACCCCTGCAAGGGCAACTAACCATGAGCTGTAAAACACTTTGGGCGTGAGGCTTTTCAAAACCATGAGAACTTTTTTAGGTATGCGGGTCAACGACCCGCCAAGTGGAATCCAAAGAATGGCCGGCTATAGAAGCCGACGGGCAATGGCCAGAGCAAGCACTTTGTGAAATTTTTCACAAGCTCCCTCATAACACCAACCAAAGCACTTCAAAACATACATCAAACAGCTTGCGGTGCTGCACCTTAGGAACAACTACATCACAAACATCAAAGAGACCCCGCGCACACAAGTTCGCTACACCGCTGCTTCAAATATTCGATCCCAACATCCGACGCAGCACTGACGGGGATGATTTCAATTCTCTCGAATCTGGACTTCAGAGCTCCCAGCCATTCCGCCGACTCCTCCAAGTCCATCTTGTTTGCAACAATAATCCACGGACGAGCCGACAACGTCGAATCATACAAATCCAACTCTCGACGAAGATTCTGAATATCCGAGATGGGGTCTCTTCCCTCGCTCCCCGCAGTATCCACAACGAACGCCAGCAATTTACACCTCACTATATGACGGAGGAACTCGTGCCCTAGTCCAACGTTACGATGAGCCCCCTCGATCAACCCAGGTATATCAGCCACCGTAAATCGCTGAAATCCGGCAAGTTCAACCACACCAACATGGGGAGTCAGGGTAGTAAATGGGTACGATGCAACTTTAGGCCGGGCAGCCGAAACCCGAGTCAGCAGTGTAGATTTGCCAGCATTAGGATAACCGACAAGTCCAACATCGGCGATCTTCCGGAGTTCCAAATAGAAAACGCCCTCCTCACCCTCCTCTCCGTAAGTAAACTGTGTAGGAACCCTATTCCTCGCGCTCTTGAAATGAACATTTCCGATCCCCCCCTTGCCTCCTTTACAGAGCACAAACTCCTGTCCCGGTTCGGTTAAATCCACAACCAGCTCCAATTCCTCAGGCACAATCTCTTCGACCTCCTTCAGTGGATCTTCTGGAGACTTAGCCAAATCAATGAATTGCGCCTCCGTTCCATATGCCACAGACGGTTCCAGCTCGTCCGATTTCGCACTCGACGGCATTCGAAACACGAGCGTTCCAACAGGAACGTTATAAATCCGATCCTCCGCGGATTTTCCCGAACACTGCTTTCCAAGCCCGTTTTGTCCATTCTTGGCTCTTAGAATGGGTTCGTAAAAATACGATGTGAGGTTGTCCGTATGAATATCCGCCCGCAAGACAATGGATCCCCCTTTTCCAGCATCGCCCCCGTCCGGCCCTCCCTTCGGGACAAACGCCTCACGACGAAACGACACACATCCATTTCCCCCTCTACCAGCTTTTGCCTGAACCCGAATGTGATCAACGAACATAATGAATGACTTCCAAGTATTACTGAATCCTCAACTATGATGATTGGCGCCGAAAGTTGGCAACAACCTCCTCATACATCGCTTTTGTACGTCCTGCGATCGCAGTCCACGAAAAACTTGCCTCTACACGATGACGCCCAAGTTTAGCCATTTGCTGACGTAAAGCAGGATCCTCCATCAGCTGATTTACACGCTGAGCAAAATCACGCTCAAAGCTGGCGGCATCCTCAGGCTCAAATGTTCCGGGACGCAGCGCTAAGGGCACAAGGAACCCAGTTTCACCGTGTAATACCACCTCTTTGATACCGCCAACCGCACTTGCGACGACAGGCGTTTCACATGCCATAGCCTCCAAATTTATGATGCCAAAAGGCTCATACACTGAAGGACAACAAAACACCTCGGCTAGCGAATACAGCTTAATCAAGTCCTCTTTTGGGACCATCTTTTCCACCCACACAACACTCCCATGAAACTGTTGCGCCGCACCAACCGCATCCTTCATTTCCAGAGCTATTTCAGGGGTGTCGGGTGCTCCAGCACACAACACGACCTGAAAATCCCGATTCATATGCCGAATGGCATTAGCCAAATGAATGATTCCCTTTTGCCGGGTAATTCTTCCAACAAACAAAACAAACGGCTTAGCAGGATCAATTCCGTAACGCTGAAGCACGTCCCCTGTTTCCCCTTTTCTGAATTCATCCAAATCAATGCCGTTGTGAATCACATGAACTCGACTTTCAGGCACATTGAAAAGACTCAGAATATCAGCCTTAGTATCACGCGACACAGCGACCACAGCATCCGCCATTTCTATCGCTGTCCGTTCGACCCAGCAACTGAAGTCATATCCCCCCTTGATCTGCTCACGTTTCCATGGGCGCAATGGCTCCAAAGAGTGCACAGTGAGAACCAAAGGGATTCCGTAATTGAGCTTCGCCAAGATGCCCCCCAAATGCGTGTACCAAGTGTGCAAATGGACCACATCGGCGTCGATACCCGCGGCATTCCAATCCAGACATCGTTGAAGAGCACCAAAAACGCCCTGCAAATATTTGGGACCCGCATATCCGGATTGATCTACGCCAAAGCCGCTCGCTTTTAATGTCGGTAAATCCAATCGTTGTTCACGAGCCTCAGCCCCGAAACAACGTACTTCCACCTCCATCAGCTTCGCTAGCTCCTTAGACAAATAATCCACATGAACTCCAGCCCCGCCATAGATTGTTGGAGGATATTCATTGGTTAGAAAAAGTGTTTTCATCGGATGGAAATCGGCCGCGAAGGAATCAGGACGTCCCTCATATCGTCAACAACAGAATCAAGACAACTAAACGAGAAAAAAAGAAGCCGACCCATCCCGTGAAAGGCACGAGACGAGTCGGCAAAGCACTTCAGAAAGACAACCGAAGAAAACTACGCTTCTACCTCAACGCCCATCTGGCGAGCGGTGCCGGCAATGATCTTAACGGCCGCATCTTCAGTGCGGGCATTCAAATCTTTCATCTTCCGCTGAGCGATCTCAGAAATCTGTTTTTTGGACAACTTGCCAACCTTTGTCTTATTTGGCTCTTTAGAACCAGAAGCAAGGTTAAGAGCCTTTTTAATAAGGATCGCGGCTGGAGGCTGCTTTGTAATGAAAGTAAAACTCTTATCCTTATAAACAGTAATCACCACAGGGAGAATGTCCCCGGACTGTTTCTGCGTGGTGGCATTAAACTCTTTACAGAAGGCCATGATATTCACGCCATTCTGACCGAGAGCCGGTCCTACGGGAGGAGCTGGGTTTGCCGCTCCTGCTGGAATTTGGAGCTTGATGGTTGCTACGATTTCTTTAGCCATGATGCTTTAATTATAAATGAATAACGCGAGTTTCGGGACACCCAATTATGCTCGCTCTACTTGCCAGTATTCCAAATCCACCAATGTGGATCGTCCGAAAATACTAACGGAAACACGGAGTTTCCCACGTTCTGGATCGATCTCCTCGACAACGCCACTCTGACTTTCGAAAGGACCATCGGCCACCTTGACCGTTTCTCCAATCGAGAACGAAATTTTAGGAATAACATGTTCCTCACGCTCACGCACCTGAGAGAGCAATGCTTGCACCTCAGAGTCGCGCATAGGAATTGGACGATCCTTCGTACCAGCAAAACCAATCACGCCTACGGTATCTTTAATGAAATACCAAGTACGATCAACCAACTGATTCTGATCATCGAACAACCACATGTTCACAATCAGATATCCAGGGAAAAACTTGCGGGTGGTTTCTGTTTTTTTACCCCGCTTAACCTCAGAAACACGCTCAGTAGGGAGAACAACCTCATAAACAAAGTCCCCCATTTCTTCGGTTTTAATACGCTTGACTAAATTGTCACAAACCTTCTGTTCCTGTCCGGCTAGGACATGAACAACAAACCACTGTGAGCGTTTCTTTTCTTCAGTCATGACTTACTTGGTAATGGATCCAACAATTGTCATCATGACAAGATCCCAGAGGGAAACAAAACCACTCAGGAGAAGCATTGCCACTACCACCATAGAGGTGGAATCAATCAATTCACGATATTTCTTCACCCCACGCTCCTTAGGATCCCAAGGCCATGAGCACTTCTGAAGTTCTGATGTCACTTCGGAAAAAAATGTACGGATCTTAGCGAGCATCGCAACGAGAATTGAGAAAGAAAAAGAGCACGGCAGGAGGGACTTGAACCCCCAACAAGCGGTTTTGGAGACCGCTGCTCTACCAATTGAGCTACTGCCGTATCTTTCAATAAAGTCTAAAAATACTTATCACCACACTGGGTGCGGGCGAAAATTCCCCCGGTCCTTGGGACCGGGGGAATTTGCAAAACTAACAATAGGAGCAAATTCGCCCCAAAACAACTTAGGCTACGATTTCACCAACGCGGCCGGCACCTACAGTCTTACCACCCTCACGGATAGCAAAACGCATTGTTTTTTCCATAGCTATCGGAGTGATCAATTCAATCTGAACACTCACGTTATCACCAGGCATAACCATCTCAACACCCTCAGGGAGAGTTACAGATCCAGTTACATCCGTTGTACGGAAGTAGAACTGTGGACGGTAGTTGTTAAAGAATGGAGTATGACGACCACCTTCATCCTTGGAGAGAACATAGACCTCTGCCTTGAATTTCGTGTGCGCCTTCACCGATCCTGGCTTAGCCAAAACCTGACCACGCTCAACATCATCCTTCTTCACACCACGCAGCAGAACTCCAACGTTGTCGCCAGCGCGAGCCTCATCAAGAAGCTTACGGAACATTTCAATATCCGTAACCGTTGTCTTCACTGTGTCACGAAGACCAATGAGTTCAACTTCTTCCATTTTCTTGAGGATACCACGCTCAACACGGCCAGTCGCAACAGTTCCGCGACCTTCAATGTTGAACACATCCTCAACCGGCATCAAGAAAGGCTGATCCACTGGACGCTCAGGAAGGGGGATGTACTCATCCACTGCATCCATCAAGTCAGAAATGCATTTAGCGGCTGGAGACGCTGCATCATTGGATTCTAGCGCAGCCTTGGCCGATCCCTTCACGATCGGAATAGTGTCCCCCGGAAACTCGTAGGAGGAAAGAAGATCGCGAACCTCCATCTCAACCAATTCAAGAAGCTCAGGATCATCCACCATGTCGCACTTATTCATGAAAACCACGATGGAAGGCACCCCTACCTGACGAGCAAGCAAGATATGCTCACGTGTCTGAGGCATAGGACCATCAGCCGCGCTAACCACCAAAATTGCCCCGTCCATCTGAGCTGCCCCAGTGATCATGTTTTTTACATAATCAGCATGCCCTGGACAATCAACATGCGCGTAGTGACGCTTGTCTGTCTGGTACTCAACGTGTGCTGTGTTAATCGTGATTCCACGCTCACGCTCCTCGGGAGCAGCGTCGATCTCGGCGTATTTCTTCGCTTCCGCGAAGCCTTTCTTGGAAAGGATTGTGGTAATCGCTGCTGTGAGCGTTGTTTTACCGTGGTCCACGTGGCCGATAGTGCCAACGTTGACGTGCGGTTTCGTGCGTTCGAATTGCGCCTTGGCCATAAGTCAGGTCAGTGGGTTTTTTTTGTTGTTGTTAATGTAATCTAAAAGTGGCGGCCGCAAGAAAGTGGAGCCTGGGACCGGGATTGAACCGGCGACCTCGTCCTTACCAAGGACGTGCTCTACCAACTGAGCTACCCAGGCACTCTTCGCTTTCGCGCAGGCCCCGCAGTCTCGGCAAGTCCTCGAGACATGGGTAATGCCACAGAGAATTCCGGAAAAGCGGACGGGCAACCTAACAAAAGGGGGGGGTTCGTCAACAGATTCCTCACTCTGATTTGCAGATCGATACCGAGAAGAAGCCCTTTATTCACTTTTCAAGCCCTATTTCAGCCAGCCCCGCCCCCATCAATCCGTTCATAGTTTGAACAGTGTAGCTCAACTTTTGATCACACATTTCAGGCAATCCAATCGATTTACAGAGTAAATTTTCGCTGGCACCCACACTGCTGAAGAGAGCACCCGTTAACCCAACGTTACCATGCTCTACACTTTCGACTCTCACTCAAAATTTCTCACATCTCTTCAGGAATTGTCCGATGAGGCCTTGATGGCGACCGTCAACAATGGCCACGAGGAAGCCCTGACCGAATTATACAACAGGCACCACCTCACGCTACGTGCAGTAATCGGCCGCGTATTGCATAATGAGCAGTCCGTAGAGGATTTACTACAAGAAGTCTTCCTCGAGATCTGGAAGCTCGCAGCGCGATACTCTCCAGAAAAAGGCAAAGCATTGGGCTGGATGATCACACTTGCGCGACGCCGAGCGATCGATCGACTACGACGTGAACAAGCCTACAGCAGGGTGGAAGAACGCTTCCAAAAGGCAACCGAACATCAACCCGACGCATGGACCCAAGTTCATGGTGAGGAAGACATTGAGTCATCCGATATAAGGCAACTACTCCAATCCATCATCAACACCTTACCAGACGCCCAGCGAAGCGCGATTGAACTAGCCTTTTTTAAAGGCCTCAGCCAAAGGGAAATCGCAACCCAAACAAACACCCCGCTAGGGACGATCAAGACTCGGATCGAACTTGCGATTCGAAAAATCGCTACAAAACTCCGCGATCTCGCCGGCGAGTCCGTCACATTCCCCTCAGCAGCTTAGAGCCATGGACCCAGCCAAGGTAATCAGCGCAAGCAATTCATGTGCAAGGCTTCAACTTTTAAGAGAAAACGACCCCCTGCGCACGTGGAGCTCACTTCAAGATAAACGCACATGTGTCTTGTGCAGCAATGAATTCTCCGGAAATGAAATCCAAATTCTTCCAAATAAGGGAAAACCGAAGTTTAAGTGCCCCACGCCAGATTGCGTCGGCTCCTTGTCGCATTTTGTCGGGCCCGGCAACCCATTACTAAGCGACGAGGTATGGCATGACTGGATGCGCTCGATGGAACACAAAAAGTCAACTTCAACCCTACCCGAAGCGGATCGAGAATACGCAATAACCTAATCTTCCTAAGGTTATTCCATCTTTTGGGGTGCCACTTCCGCTGGCACCCACATCTTCAGTCTCGTATCGTACGAAACCTCCACCCTCCAGCGCCCCCCTTTTGACTCGTCGTTGGAGGAATCTCCCCGAATTGAAAGTTCAACCTCAGCAAGGTTCGTCTTCAGCAACCGAACAGACCCAGCGTTGAACTCCTCGAATCCAACTGCATTTATCGCCCCAAGGTGCCGCCGCAACACCCCACGCGCGCGCCAATATGCGGCATTGGGAGTCATTTCCACCTGATGCTCCTCCCGCCATCCCTGACGCAGAGCGGGAAGGATCAACCACCCCAGCCCAACCACCCCCACCAAAGCCACGCTAGCCGCCATACCAAACCGGAGCCGGCGTCGCTTTAGCTCTGCCTTGGGCGTTATTAACTGTGTCACTGGCTGCCATTGATCCAGGCCTTCACACCAAAACATTGCGTCACGATGGATGATGCCTGAATTCACCATGTGCCCTATTTGATGCACGGTGTAGGGCCCCCTTTGGACGCCATCCAAATAAAGAAAGTACATTTCCTGCGCCATACTCCTCAGGAAATCATTGAGCCGTGTATTACTCTCGCCCGTTTTCTCATCCCATTTTGCGACTCTTGGGAGAGAGTGCCGAAGGTGGGACTCGAACCCACACACCCTTACGGATACCAGATTTTGAGTCTAGCGCGTCTGCCATTCCGCCACTTCGGCTTTCTCCAAGGGCGGCGAATTTAGACCTGCGCTACGCGCTTGGCAAGCACTCTGCCAAATTAAACGTTATTTTTTCGCTTTGCCCAAACGCTGCAAGGGACACATTTGCAATTCCTCAACATGGACCTTCAAGTTTACCTGCACACGACTGCCGAGACTATCGACTCAGCTCTAGATCAGTTCATCCCTTCTGAAAAAACAAAACCGCATACTATTCACAAGGCTATGCGCTACAGCATATTTGCTGGAGGCAAACGACTCAGGCCCGCCCTATGTCTTGCCGCCGCCCAAGCGTCAGGAGGCGATCCTCAAAATGCCACCTTCGCTGCCGCTGCAGTCGAGTGTATTCACACTTACTCGCTCATCCATGACGACCTGCCCTGCATGGACAACGATGATCTTAGAAGAGGGCGCCCAACCAGCCACAAGGTCTTTGGTGACGGTATTGCGGTTCTGGCTGGCGACGCACTCAATACACTCGCGTTCGAAATTTTGGCGAAAGCAACTCCCACTTCACGGTACAACGTAGCCACTCAAATATCCGAACTCGCCCTCGCAGCTGGAAGCCGGTGGCTCATAGCTGGACAGGTCATGGATCTCGAAGGGGAGGGCAAGAAACTATCAAAATCGTCCCTTGAATTTATTCACCGAGCCAAAACAGCCGCCTTGCTAACTGCAGCAATCCGCCTCGGCGCAATGAGCGCCAACGCCACACCAGCCAAACTAAACGCTCTCACCGAATTCGGACAATGCCTTGGACTAGCATTCCAAGTTATTGACGACATTCTAGACGTCACCCAAAGCACTGAAAAACTTGGCAAGACAGCGGGCAAGGACATTACAGCCGTAAAATCCACGTATCCTGCACTTTTCGGCCTTAAAAAATCTCGAGCAATCGCAAAAACGCTCACCCAAAAGGCTCAGACAGCCCTCACTCCTTTCGGGAAAAAGGGCGCCGTATTAAGTGCCCTTGCGAACTCTCTACTGGCGAGAGAATACTAATTCAACAACTTCAAGTTTGGTTGTATTTCAGCCGCCAAATCCGACACAGCGCCCGCCTCCAGCTTTAGCGCCGCCACAAACGCAATCATTCCTGCATTATCTGTGCAAAGCTCGGGAGGCGCCAAAAGCAACTTCACCCGACGCTTTGCACATTCCACCGTAAATCGCTCGCGCAAGCGCGAATTACAACTGACCCCGCCACTGATAGCGATTGTGTCCACACCTTGGGCACACACAGCCCGCAACGATTTCCTAACAAGGACATCTACCACCGCTTCCTGAAACGAAGCGCATATATCGGCTACAGGAATTGGATTACACTTCGGAAGCATATAGCGGACAGCAGTTTTTAATCCACTAAACGAGAAGTTAAAGTCCCCTGATCCCACCATGCTTCGAGGGAAATCAAACGCCTCGGGATTACCAAGCGCAGCAGTCCGATTGACATGCGGCCCGCCAGGATAGGGAAGCCCCAGGAGCTTGCCTACCTTATCAAACGCCTCACCTGCTGCATCATCAACGGTCTTCCCCAATAAGTGATACTGTCCAAGCCCATCGATTTTCACCAACAATGTGTGCCCGCCACTTACCACAAGACCAATCGATGGACGAATGCCGACAGGATCCGTAATAAACGGCGAAAGCAGATGTCCCTCTATATGATTAATGGACAAAAAGGGCGTCCGCAGAGCCACTGCAAGGCCTTTGGCAAGAGACGCTCCAACCATCAGAGACGTCGCAAGCCCAGGCCCGCTGGTGGCCGCGACCGCATCCAATTCAGCCAAAGACACTCCTGCTTTTCTTAATGCAGATTCCAGAACGGGGCGCAGTGCCCTCAAATGGTTACGAGACGCAACCTCTGGGACCACTCCTCCAAACGCCCCATGAATCTCAATCTGCGACGCAACTTCCCCCGCTAGCAGACGGCGCCCACGAATGACCGCTACGGCCGTCTCGTCACATGATGACTCAACAGCCACCACAAGTGGCTCAAAAGTACGCGACACCACACCAGCAGTTTCCTCTGTCATTTTTTAGGAATCGGAGCCCCGGCGGCTTCAGACCGAACTGAATAGAGAACAACGGCACGTAACGCATCCACAGCGCGCTCAAGCTGTTGATCCCGAAACGCACCCACTTCCTTTTTCTCCGACTCATCCAGAAGCTCCTCTCGCCGTTTCATCGCCAACAAGCGCTCCTGTTCAGCAGAAACCGAAACTCGTATCGTCGGTGGGATTCCGTGTTCGTGAATCACCTGACGACCTGGCGTGTAGTATTTGGCAGTCGTCAACCGAACAGCCGAACCATCGGGTAAAGGAATAACACTTTGCACTGATCCTTTTCCGAAAGTGGTTTCCCCCACCAATATAGCCCGCCGCAAGTCCTTCAATGCTCCCGCCAAAATCTCCGACGCACTTGCACTCCCATTGTTAATCAAGATCGCCACAGGCACTTGGGTGCGCGGTTTTCCGTCCGTAGCAGTTCGGTAAACGCGATTTTGCGAAACGACCCGCCCTTCCGTTGAAACAACCAATGAATTCGCCGGTAAAAATTGTCCCGCCACATCCACCGCCGCATTCAATACCCCTCCCGGATTATTCCTCAGATCCAGAACCAACGCCTGCATCCCCACTTTCTCCAATCCCTCCAACGCCTTCTCCAACTCCGCCGCAGTTGGAGTGTTAAATTGCGTAATTCGAACGTACCCGATCTTTGCATCCGGAGCGCATTCCGGCGAAAGCAACTGCCCACCCTTTACCGTTGTTACATTAATTTGCTCCCGAACCAGCTCCAGCTCCAGAACCTCTTTTTTGGCAGGCCGATACAATGTCAGCTTTGCAGGACGCCCCACATCCCCACGCAGAAGATTTCCAGCCTCAGTGACACTGAGTTTTTCAGTCAGTTGATCCCCGATCTTCAACAAATGATCCCCGACCAAGACACCTGCCCGCAAAGCCGGCCCGCCTTCCATTACGGACACCACAATCAGCCGACCATCCTTTTGGGTTACGACAATTCCAACGCCGCTAAAACGACTTTGGGTATCATCCTGAACAGACTTAAATTCATTCGGTTCAAGATACTGAGAATGAGGATCCAAACTTGCCAACATCCCCTTCAACGCAGAACGAACCAGCGATTGATAGCCTACCTTCGCCTCATCAACATAATCCTGCCTAACCAGCTGTAACACCTTCGCGAACACACCAATATTTGCATAAACGTCCCCTTGTTTTTCGGGTTCTCCATTTTCTGCAATTGCCCGGTGAATCGCACCACTGCCCAACAATCCGGCAACCCCCACTGCCACTGCCGTAAAAACATACTGACGAGCAACAACGGGGAACTTCATAAACCGTTGGGTAGACGAATCCGAACCCGAGGGCGAGCGCCAAAATTCAGACGCCGCACCCTGCCATCTCGGATCAGCTGCTCGTTACGCAGCGTCTTTATCTTGCTTCCGTCGAACCGTAGGCTGCCGTTTACCCTCTACCACACCACGATTGATTGTCACCTCAGACACGTCTTCGCGGCTCGGGATGTCGTACATCACATCCAGCATGATACGCTCCAACATTGAGCGTAACGCACGCGCCCCTGTCCCCTTCTTCGCTGCCTGCTCGGCAAGCGCACGAAGAGCATCCTTCGTAACGTTAAGCGTGACCCCCTCGAGAGACAGCAACTTAGCGTACTGCTTCACCAAAGCGTTCTTTGTATCCGTCAAAATGGACATTAATTCGTCCTCTGAGAGAGGATCCAAAGCAGCCACTACAGGAAGACGTCCCACAAACTCAGGGATCATGCCAAAGCTGAGCAGATCCTCTGGCTCCGTAAACCGCAGCATTTCACTAATCGCGATCTCAGTTTGCTCGCCAGCCTCAGCCACTTTGGACGCACTAAAGCCCAACACATTCTTGCCTCTGCGCTTTTCAATAAGTTTGTCGAGCCCAACAAATGCCCCGCCACAAATGAACAGGATCTTGTCGGTACTCACTTGAATGTATTCCTGATTCGGATGTTTGCGTCCACCCTGTGGCGGCACATTACAAACCGTTCCCTCAAGGATTTTTAAAAGCGCCTGCTGCACTCCTTCACCGCTTACATCTCGCGTAATCGAAACGTTCTCGGTTTTCCGTCCGATTTTATCAATTTCGTCGATGTAAATGATCCCGATTTCCGCCCGTTTGACGTCGTATTCCGCCGCCTGAAGAAGCCTGAGCACGATATTCTCCACATCTTCCCCAACATATCCGGCTTCCGTCAAAGTGGTTGCATCCGCAACACAAAACGGCACATCCAACACCTTTGCCAACGTCTTCGCTAATAAGGTCTTCCCGGATCCCGTAGGTCCAAGCAGCAAAATATTACTCTTCTCGATTTCGACGTCTGCCAACGCATCAATTTGCGTAGCTGTTGGATTCGCAGCGGTTCCCGCACTCCCACCAGAATTGTGCAAGATGCGCTTGTAATGATTATGAACCGCAACCGACAACACCTTCTTGGCGCGATCCTGCCCGATTACATGCTGATCTAACGAGCGGCGGATATCAGCGGGTTTCGGGACACGCAACGTCGTTGTCTGCTTGCGGCGCTCATCGCTCAACTCCTTATCCAAGATGCCTTTGCATATGTTGATGCAGCTGTCGCAAATATACACTCCAGGCCCCGCGATAAGCTTGCGCACCTCCGCATGACTTTTGCCACAAAAACTACACATGGTAAGGTTGGACGCGCGTGCCATAAAATTTAGGAATGCTTACAAAAAACCGATTCGAAATTGCGCCGTCTCGTTAGAAACGCCTGCCTTCTAAAAGGCCCTACCGACTAAGGAGACGGCAATAACAATGAAACCAATATTACTCGGGTGAAGTCTGAGCCTTCGGTGGTGCAGCCTCTGTACGAACCGGCGCAGACTCGGACTTAGTCAGCCCTCCCGGAACTTCCCGGCGGCTCTTCACTACCTCATCCACCAATCCGTAGGCCTTTGCCTCTTCCGCAGACATGTAATTATCACGATCCGAGTCAAACGACACTTGCTCTTCTGTTTTACCAGTATGATGCGCCAACAAACGCGTTAAACGACGTTTGAGCTTATACATAAACTCAACAGTACGTTCCACATCACTGGCTGTACCTCTTGCTCCACCAGACACCTGATGGATCATGATGTCGGAATTTGGGAGCGCAAAACGCTTTCCCTTCGTTCCTGCAGCCAACAGAACGGCACCCATACTCGCTGCCATTCCAATGCAATACGTGTTCACGTCACATGTCATGAACTGCATCGTGTCGTAAATTGCGAGCCCAGCGGTCACAGAACCTCCGGGTGAGTTGATGTACAGATGGATATCCTTCTTGGGATCTTCCATCTGCAAAAACAGCAACTGCGCAATCACAGAGTTGGCCACACCGTCATCCACCCCGGTACCCAGGAAAATAATACGATCCTTCAGCAACCGCGAATAGATGTCGTACGAACGTTCCCCTCTTCCCGTCTGCTCTACGACCACAGGGACGTAGTAGCCGGCGTGAGGTGCGATAATTGAAGGTTCAGAGAAAGAATTCATGATAATTAAGCCATTCTACCGGAGTGACAAACAGGGCTCGCTTACGCAACCCCCTCTATCGTCACGGTAGCTGCGGAGACCACAAAATCAAGGGCTTTAGCCGTCGCAATTTCAGACTGAATTTGAGGCAGCAAACGGCGTTTACTCACTTCCTTGAGCGCCTTCTCAATCGTAATTTCCGAACCCTTTGCAATCGCCGCAATACGGGAAAACAACTCATCCCGATTCACTCGAATTTCTTCCCGTTCAGCAATCCGGCTCAAGATAAACGACGTTTTCAGGCGGTTACGCGCAGTCTGGGATGCAGTAGCAACCAGCTCCTTCTCGTTCTCCTTCAACATTTCCTGAGTTACTCCACGAGACTGATTCTCACGGACTACTTCAGACAGCACTCGGTTGGACTCCGCACGCGCCATGTCTTCAGGCAATTCACACTCCACCTTCGAGAGGAGGTAATCCATAACGCGATCCTTTTTGATACCATCCACTTCACTCGCCTTGTGACCTTCCAGTTCCATCCGGATCAAATCACGCAACTCTGACAGCGTCTTGCCTTTGACGAATCCCGCAGCGAACTCATCGTTCAACTCTGGGAGCACTCGACTCTTAACCTCTTTCAACGTCACCTCATAGTTGAGCTTCTGCCCAGCAAACCCTTCCACGGGGAAGTCCGCTGGAACTTCAATCTCAAAGGAACGAGTTTCCCCCGTCCGGGCGCCAACGAGATTCTTACAAAAACCAGGGAAAAAGGACTCTTCCGTCATCCGGATCCAGAATCCGTCGTTCGATGAAAGGATACTGCCAACCTTGGGGAACGCTTCATGGATGGGCTGACCTCCTAGGGTCCCCTTATAATCAACAACCACAAAATCTTCCATCGCCACTCCGCGATCTTCCGTCATATCGACGAAATCCGCCATCCGCTCACGCATATTCTCAAGCGCCTTATCAATATCAGAATCGAGCACCTCGGCGCTCGGAGCAGTAATGGCAATCCCCTTATACTCAGGCAATTCAAACTCGGGAACCGTCACCAGGGTCGCCGTGAAAGAAAGTCCTTCCTGGCTGCCTAGTTTCACATCTTCAACATTATTCACCTGAATGACCTTCAGGCCTTTTTGTTGGATAGCTTCCTCAAGCGTATTACTCACCATACGGCTCTCGAGTTCCTCGGAAATTTCTTTCGAGAAACGCTTTTCAACCATAGCGCGAGGGACTTTTCCGGGACGAAACCCTGGAAGTTTTGCATCCTTGGAAAACTGTTTCACCAATTCCTCACGAGTCTGGATGACACGTTCGGGGCCCACCTCAACACGGAGAGTGGCCAGACAGTTCGGGAGAGATTCAACAGAAGCGTTCATAAAAAAGTGGGGGTCAAACATAACCCGTCAGCAGATTTTGCAAACGTTGAAATCGCCACCCCCACACGCCACCCCCCATTTCCCTCCGTATTTTCGCCTCAAAAAACCATGCAAGGCATCCGCCCCGAGCATCGATCATTCAAAAACCATACGCTTCACCGCCTGACTCCCATACCCTGGCCCGACCAACGCAACTCCCGTTCGTTCAGCTTTAAAGCACAAATTCGAAACACCCAGTAAATCCTCCGGCCGGACCGAAAGAAGGGCCCGCTCCACCTCCCCAGGCGAAACCACCCGCCCATGCGACATCAAGGACTCCGCCATCCAAGAAATTTGCTGTGTGGCGCTATCCAGAGCGATTTCGGTCTGTCCTATCGTGAAATCCTGAGCCCTCTTCAGCTCAGCCTTGGAAACTTTGACCTCTCGCAAACGATCCAGTTCGCGACGGATCGCCTTCATCGCCAGCGGCAATTTCGCGGCATCCAGATCCGCAAAAATCGACAGCGCGCCAGTTTCTTCCAGCAAAACCGTTGAGCTCTGTACCGAATAACAATACCCGTACCGCTCTCTTAACGTCTGAAACAACCTCGAGCTCATGTTTTCCCCCAGCACCACGGAAAGCAACCTCAAGGCATACCTCAGGTCATCGTTCCGACTCATCGCGTGAAACCCTAGCGCCAAATGCGCCTGCTCCGTATCTTCCTGCTCCACAAGCAATACCGACTTCGTAGACGCAGGAGCAGCAACCGCCTTCGCTTTACGCCCCCGAGGGATTCGGGACAGTGGCCCACTTACGCGCTCCAATACTTCCTTGTGAGAAATCGGACCGGCAACCGTAAAAATCGTATTTGCTCCCGTATAGTACCTGTCTCGAAAACCCTTTAGTTCCGGGCGCCCGAGACGAGCAACGGTCTCCGCAGTTCCAGTTAAAGGACGCCCCAAGGGATGCCTCGGCCACAAGGCCGATGAAAGCAACTCCTCAGCCCACTGAGATGGCACATCCTTGTAGGACAAAATCTCCTCTCCAATCACCTCACGCTCGCGCTCCACTTCATTCTCTGGGAACTGCGAATCCGCATACATCTCAATGAGAACGTCGCTCAATCGCCCAAAATGGCCGGCTGCCGCCTTCGCGTAATAACAGGTATGATCCTCTGTTGTAAACGCATTCAGATACCCACCAACCCCTTCAACTGCAGTGGTTAACTCTCGAGCCGACCGTTTCGATGTCCCCTTAAAGAGCAAGTGTTCTAAAAAATGCGCCAACCCACATTCTCCAGCCGCCTCGTGCCTCCCGCCAACCGCCGCCCAAATCCCAACACATACTCCCCGCAAGTGCGGCATGGTCGCAGTCGCGATACGCACACCATTTCCCAGCACACTCACCTCATACTCGGAGTGCAAACTCACCTCAGAACCTCCTGTTGCACCCCTGCATGACCCACGCTCATTAACTGCTCTGCCCTAGTAATATCCATTGGGAATGTGATCTTAAAATTCCAATCGGGGTTTAAATACAATGCAACCCGTGAACCGATCCCCTGAACCGCAGATACCTCATCCGTAACAACCTCATTTTTCCCAAGGATTTCCTCGTACGCCGCACGGATTAAATCGACCGCGAAAATTTGCGGCGTCTGCATCGCCCACAACCCCGTCCGATCGACACTTTCAGACACCATGCCGCTCGCATCCGCCCGCTTAACCGTATCCGGAATAGGCACCGCACAACAGGCTGCACCACACTCTGTTGCCAGCGCCAAACATCCCACAATGGCGTTCGAGGTGATGAGCGGTCTCGCTCCATCATGAATCGCAACGTACTGCGCCCTCTCAGGCAGCACGGCCTTCAATCCCTCCCAAACCGACAAATGCCGCTCGCTCCCCCCGAGCACAACCCTTGAGGGCTTATTCGGAGCGGCATCTCTCAATAACCGCTCTACTTCGGCCACACGCTCGGCTCGGGTCACCACAATCAGCTCACTTACCTCATCCAAAAACGCAAATGCGCGAATGGAATACCAAAGAACAGGATGCCCATTGAGAGGCGCAAACAACTTATCGAAGCCCATCCGGCTGGAGCTACCCGCCGCCACCAGAATCACACTCAGGTTTCTCATCGCATGCTCTCTCCAACGCAGTCTCTTCCTTAGGAAAGTTTAGCACTAATGGCTGCGCTCAGGGCCCGGCCATCGGCTCGGCCCGCTGCTTTTTCGACCGCGAGTTTCATCACCTGCCCCATCTGCGCTTTGGTTGTTGCGCCGATCTCTTCGACACAAGCTTTCACAAGTGCTTCCAGCTCTTCGGCTGACAACTGTTGCGGTAAGTAAGTATTCAACAACAATGCCTCATCTCGCTCCTTGGCCGCCAACTCCGGTCGCCCACCCTTTTCAAAGCCCTCAATCGCATCCTGCCGCTTTTTCAACTCCTTCCGAACAATCAGTTGAGCCGCGGCGTCATCCAAACGGGCTTCCGCTCCCCCTTGTTCAATCGCCGCATTCTTAAGTGCGCTCTTAAGCATCCGAAGAACCCCAAGCCTCTCAGCCTGTTTAGCCTTCATTGCCTCTTTGATATCTTGGTCAATTCGCTCCTGAAAATCCATGTGACCACACACCGTAAAGGAACCCACTTTCCGAGCAAAGGAATTGCACCCAGCTCTAGCGCTTCTTTTTCGGCCATCTTTTGCTCACACCGCCATCATGCCCACAAAAGCCATCCTTTGCCATTGGCATCCCCGCACCCGACTTCCTACCCTCTGACACATGATCGACCTTCAATCTCTTCCGGACAATCGTGGCCACTTTGGCCCCTACGGCGGCATGTTCGTCCCTGAGACCCTGATGGATGCCCTCAACACGTTGACCGAGGAATACCGCAAAGCTCGCGAAGATGATTCGTTTCAAGAAGAACTCGCAGCGTCGCTGAAGGACTTCGCGGGCCGTCCCACTCCACTTTATTTTGCAGAACGCCTGACCCAGAAACTCGGCGGCGCGAAGATTTATCTCAAACGCGAAGACCTCCTGCACACCGGCGCCCACAAAATCAACAACGCTCTTGGCCAGATCATTCTCGCCAAACGCATGGGCAAAAAACGCATCATTGCGGAAACCGGTGCAGGTCAACACGGCGTCGCAACAGCCACCGTTTGCGCCCGGGCAGGCATGGAGTGCGTCATTTATATGGGTGCCGTGGATATGGAACGACAGGCCTTAAACGTAGCTCGTATGCGCTTTCTAGGGGCAACGGTCGTCCCAGTCACCGCAGGGCAGGCCACCCTCAAAGAAGCGATTAACGAAGCGATGCGAGACTGGGTCACTAACGTACGCTCCACCCACTACATCCTCGGCTCCGCCCTCGGATCGCACCCCTATCCGATGATCGTCCGCGATTTTCATCGCGTCATTGGCGAAGAAGCCCGCCGACAAGTGCTCGAACTCGAAGGCCGTCTTCCAGATCTTCTCGTGGCGTGCGTCGGCGGCGGTAGTAACGCCATCGGCCTTTTCTGGCCTTTTTTAAACGACGAATCCGTCCAGATGGTCGGCGTCGAAGCCGGTGGACACGGTATTCGTCTGGGCGAACACGCCGCACGTTTTGAAGGCGGAAAACTCGGCGTCCTCCAAGGCACAAAAACTTACCTCCTCACGGACGATGATGGGCAGATTCAACTAACACACTCCGTTTCCGCCGGTCTCGATTACGCTGCGATCGGACCAGAACACGCCTATCTGCGCGATCAGGGGCGCACCCAGTACGCGTACGCTACCGACGACGAAGCACTCGACGCCTTCTTGGCATTGTCCCGTTCTGAAGGAATTATCCCCGCCCTCGAATCGTCCCACGCCATCGCTCATGTCATCAAAATCGCCCCGACGATGCGTCCCGACCAAATCCTGATCGCAAACCTCTCCGGTCGAGGCGACAAAGACGTCGCTCAAGCAGCTGAGATTCTCCTTAAATAGACGCCTAAACGCCCTCCTCCAATGCACAGCATGACCGGATACGGCCGCGGAGAAACTTCTCTGGATGGCACACGATTCATAGTCGAACTCCAGTCCATGAACCGGAAGCAAAGCGACATCGCTTTGAGCCTCCCTCGTTCGCTTCATGCTTTGGAAACTCGCGTACGGGAGAAGTTGCAGAGCAAAATTTCGCGTGGTCGATTAAACGTTTCCATTCACATCGAAACTGCTGCGGCTTCCGTAAGCGACTCCGCCATTAATCAGGAACTCGCGGCGGCCTACGCCACTGCAATGCAGCAGCTCAAAGAGCGACTCAACCTCGCAGGTGAGGTCACGCTGGATGCTGTCTTACGCGCCCCCGGCGTGCTTCAGTCAGCAAGCCAGGAACTCGACCCCGAAACCTGCTGGCCCCCACTCGAAGATTGTCTGGAAAAGGCGCTTTCCGGTCTACTGAGCATGCGCAAAGCCGAGGGGCAAAACCTCGCAACGGACCTCAAAAAGCGCCTACTGTTTCTTCGAGAAAGGACGGCTGAAATTGAGCTTCACGCACCCGAGCTTGCGAACCATTACCGCACCCAACTCCTAGACCGGATCCGCGCCGCAGGCTTGGAACTACCCGTCGACGAAGACCGGATCTTGCGCGAAGTAATCCTTTTTGCGGACCGCTCCGACATCAGCGAAGAACTCACTCGCCTCAAAAGTCACGCCACGCAATTTGAAGCACTATTGGAAGGGACTCAGCCCGTCGGCAGGACTCTCGAATTCCTGACTCAGGAAATCGCTCGTGAATTAAACACATTGAGCACCAAATCGAACGACGCCCAAATCTCCCAATGGGTTGTCCAGGGCAAAGCCGAGTTAGAAAAAATCCGGGAACAAATCCTTAACATCGAGTAGTCACTTGAGCGCTCCATCCCTTCCCTTTCCAATACGCAGAACCGGCATTTTGTTTGTGCTCTCTGCCCCCTCCGGCGGAGGCAAGAGCACACTCCTCACTCGGCTGCGTCCGTTTGGAGATTTCAAATACTCCGTTTCTTGCACCACGCGCCAACCGCGCCCAGGCGAAGTCAACGGCGTCGATTACCACTTTTTAACCCGCCCGCAATTCGAAGAGGAAATTCAAAAAGGAAACCTTCTCGAATGGGCTGAGGTCCATGGGAACTTCTACGGCACACGTTTGGACGCCGTCGTATCAGACCTAAACAACGGCGTCGACATTCTCGTGGATGTCGACGTTCAAGGTGCCAAATCAATCCGGGAATCGGACTCCCCAGTCATTTCAAACGCTCTTGTGGACGTCTTCCTGACGCCCCCCAGCCTTGAAATCCTGAATAACAGGCTTCGTTCCCGAGCCACGGAAACACAGGAACAGCTAGCCCTCCGCCTCCGCAATGCCTCCATCGAAATGGCCTGCTGGAACACTTACCAATACCTCATTGTGAGCGGCAGCGCTGAAGACGATCTCCGGCAGTTCAGAACCATCATGGATGCGGAACGCCTGAAAGTGAACCGCATCGTAAACAGACAAGCACCATGACCACGCCTCTCGTTGTCCTTGGGGTGAGCGGATCGATCGCTGCCTTCAAATCAGCCGACCTCGCCAGCCAACTCGTCAAACAAGGATTCGAAGTTCGGGTCGTGATGACCGCAGCAGCAGAGCGTTTCATCACCCCCTTGACCTTGCAAACCCTCTCACGGAACGAAGTGGCACGCACCACTTCGCCCGAACACTCGGACTGGAAACCTATCCACATCGACCTCGCTGATCGGGCCGCCCTATTGCTCATTGCTCCGGCCACAGCGAACCTCATCGCGGAACTAGCCCACGGCCTAGCGCATCATCCCCTCGCGGAAATTGCGTTAGCGACCCGCGCCCCAATCCTCATTGCACCTGCAATGAATGGAAACATGTGGCTACACCCCGCAACACAGCAAAATGTTTCCACGCTTAAAGCCCGCGGTGTCCGCTTCGTTGGCCCCTCCGAAGGGCTGCTCGCCTGCGGATACGAAGGCATCGGCCGTCTTTCCGAAGTAGACGACATCCTTTCCGCAGTCACCTCGACCCTACACCCGTAATCTTACCTCGCATTTCCGATTACGATTCTCCTCTGCTCGCTCTTGAGCAAAACTTCACCTCTTCTATCCGCACTTACATGAGTACTTACCTTTCTACCGCCATTACAGCGGCTCGCGCCGCCGGCGAATTAATCCGCAGCCACTTTGGAAAGCCGCTGGATGTCAACGCCATGTACTCCCACGACATCAAGCTCGAGCTCGACGTCCAGTCTCAGGAACTCATCACAAACATCCTCCTGAAAGCCTATCCCGATCACGCCATCTACGGCGAAGAAGGCATCGCTGGAAATCAGGAAAGCCCTTGGCAATGGATCGTGGATCCCATCGATGGCACCGTGAATTTCTTCTACGGAATCCCCCACTTTTGTGTATCGATCGCAATGCGACATGCCGGTGAAATCCAAATCGGCGTCATTTACGACCCGATGCGCGACGAGTTGTGGGAAGTAGAACTTGGAGGCACCCCAAAACTCAATGGCACGCCAATTCAAGCGAGCAGACGAGAACAACTCGCCGACTGCATTGTATCGGTAGGGATGTCAAAGTCCCCCTCTTTGCTCGTCTCTGCCACTGCGCTGCTTGAAAAATATGTCCGCCGCGCCAGAAAATGCCGTCTCATGGGAAGCGCCGCCCTCGATCTCGCTTACGTGGCATGCGGCCGATTGGACGCCTACATCGAGCAGTCCGTAAGCCTCTGGGATGTGGCTGCCGGCAAATTACTTCTCGAGGCAGCCGGAGGCAAATATGAGTCGAATCCAAGAGAAGACGACCCGAACAAAATCTCCGTTCGTGCTTCAAATGGGGTTGTGGATCTTACCGTGGAATGAGCGACTCACACCTTGCTCCCAAAATCCCGTTGGTGGGTATCGGCTACGACGTCCATCAATTCATAGCTGGACGCCCCCTTTTTCTGGGCGGTGTTGAAATCGCGTACGAATTCGGTTTGGACGGACATTCAGACGCCGACGTTTTGATACATGCCATCGCAGATGCAATTCTGGGGGCCATCGGCGAAAAAGATATTGGCCACCACTTCCCTAACACGGACCCCGCATTTAAGGGGATCAGCTCGGTAGAGCTTCTCAAAAAAGTCGTCGTCCTAGTACAGGCCGCAGGTGGACGCATTTTGAACATCGACTCCTCATTGGTCGCAGAAGCTCCAAAAATCGGGCCGCACGTTGCCAAAATGCGCGACATTTTAAGCACCGCTCTAGGGCTTCCCGCAGCACGCGTAGGAATCAAAGCGACCACAAACGAGAGCATGGGGTTTGTAGGCCGCAAAGAAGGCATTGCCGCATTTGCAGTCGCATCCGTACTCATGCCGGATCTTCCATTGGCATAACCTCTCCATTTAGAATTCAAAGGTCATGTCCGTTCAGCTTTTCAACACGATAACCCGCACCATCGAGCCCCTTCATTTACTCGATCCACAAGGGAAACTCGTGAAAATGTACACCTGCGGTCCAACAGTTTACAACTTCGCGCACATAGGAAACTTCCGGGCTTACGTATTCGAAGATCTTCTTCAGCGACATCTCGAGGCTAGGTCTCTGACCGTTGAACGCGTCATGAACCTGACCGACGTCGACGACAAAACAATCCGAGGCTGCCGCCACATGGGCGTCCGCCTTGCGGAGTTTACGGCGCGTTTTAAGGAAGCGTTTTTCGAGGACCTCCAAACGCTACGCCTCCGCAAGGCGCAGCATTACCCCGCCGCAACGGAACCGCGTTACATCGATCGCATGATCGAAATGATCCGCCAACTGCAAGACGCAGACGTGGCTTATCAGGCAGACGACCAATCCGTTTACTTCCGGATCTCCCGTTTCGAAAACTACGGAAAATTAGCCCACCTCAATCTCGACGAATTACGTCCCTCCGGGCGGATTTGTAATGATGAATACGAGAAGGAATCCATTGGTGACTTCGCGCTCTGGAAAGCCTGGAACGAAGAAGACGGAGACGTCTGGTGGGACAGTCCTTGGGGGAGAGGCCGTCCAGGATGGCACATCGAGTGCAGTGCGATGGCAACGTCGATTCTAGGTCCACAACTCGATATTCATTGCGGTGGCGTCGACAACATCTTCCCTCATCACGAAGCGGAAATCGCTCAATCCGAATGCGTGACCGGCAAGGCTTTTGTGAAACATTGGCTTCACTGTGCCCACCTGATGGTCGACGGCCAAAAGATGAGCAAGTCGCTTGGTAATTTTTACACTCTTCGCGACTTACTGGCCAGGGGGTATTCAGGTCGTGAAATCCGCTACGCACTCCTAACTGTCCACTACCGGCTTCCCCTGAACTTTACCCTCGCCGGATTAGACGGAGCCCGCGCCGCGCTAGGCCGCATCGACGCCTGGGTCACTAGACTCAAAGCCCATGGCGCAAACACCGCTCCCGCTCCTTGTCCCGAAGCAGCAGCTTCTGCAGATCGTTTTCTGGCAGCGCTTGATGAAGATCTCAATATTTCAGGCGCCATGGGACATCTCTTCGATTGGTTAAGAGAGTCCAATAAATCGATGGATCTGGAAAACCTGACTCCAGGACAAGCAGCCCAAACTCTGCTGGAGTTTGCAAAAGTGAATTCCGTTCTGGCGATTGAAGAAGATGTCGCCACAGCCCCGGACGAAGTTCTTGCCCTCGTTGCCGAAAGAGAAAAAGCGAGAGCGGAGCGCAACTGGGCTCGCTCCGATGAGCTCAGAAACGCAATCGCCATCCTTGGGTGGACCGTCAAGGACACCAAACAAGGCCCCCAACTCACTCGGTGCTAATTTCACGAAACGATCCACTTTTTGCCATGCCATCCCCTTTCAGCCCCGAATCATTCCTCGACCTCCAGCACTCCGAACATCGGATGCTGTTTGAAAACTCCACCAACGTCTGGGATGCCCTCACCCAAATCCCAAGCTACCTTCAATTTCGGCTCAAACCTGGTATTTACGGCCGTCTCATCGGCAAGCCATTCGTTAGCGGCGCGGTTTTTATCGGACGCGGCACTGTAATTGAGCATGGCGCCATGATCAAAGGCCCGGCCTGGATTGGTGAAGGCTGCGAAATCCGTAATGGTTGTTATATCCGGGAGAACGTCATCGTGGGCTCGGGGTGTGTCCTCGGAAACTCCTGCGAATTTAAAAACTCGATCATTCTAGATGAAGCCCAGATCCCACACTTCAATTACGTGGGCGATTCCATTTTAGGTTTTAAAGCGCACTTGGGTGCTGGAGTCATTCTTTCAAACGTCCGACTCGACCACTCCGAAATCGTCGTCCCAAATGGTGACGGTGGCTTTTCACCCACAGGTCTTCGCAAGTTTGGGGCCGTGATTGGGGATCGTGCCGAAATTGGCTGCAATTCCGTGATCAACCCAGGTTCACTCATTGGAAAAAATTCCGTCCTTTATCCCGGCACACAGTGGCGCGGCGTTTTACCAGCCAATCAGATAGTTAAGACAATCCAGACCCAACAGATTGTGAATCTTCGTTCTTGATGCTTGCGGTCCGTTCCACCCTTTGAAACTTTTGAAATCAAATGTCTGCCTCGCCCGACTCCTCCGCGCCACACTCCTCAGAAGATACCCAGTCTTTTGATCCCCTTGTTTTCTGGATTAAAAACAAATCCAGCATCCAAGCCATCGCCGGTTTGTTTGTTATCGGAATGGGTCTCTACGGAATCACCGAATGGAGAGCCGCAAGTAAGAGCGCCGAGACAGCAGACGCATTCGCAGACGCCAAAACGCCGGAACAACTAGCTGCGTTTCTTGGTGCACATTCCTCGATGCCATTGGCTGGAAACGCCGCGCTACTGCTCGCTGCCAAACAGCGCGACGAAAAGAAATATGACGAGTCCATCAAAACGCTCCGCGAGTTTTTGGATAAGTCCCCAACGCACTCTTTAGCACCTGCAGCACGCCTCGGCATCGCCGCAACGCAAGAAACTCAAGGCAAGCTGGACGACGCAATCAGCACCTACCGCGGAATTACGACGTCAGATCTGCGTGGGTTTGCAACACCTGTTGCATGGCTTCGAATCGCTCGCATATTAAAGGCGCAAGGTAAAACAGAAGAAGCCAAGACCGCGTACGACTCGCTTCAGTCTCAATTTCCGAAATCCGTTTTTGCAAGTGACGCCCTGCTAGAAGCACAAGAACTAGCGCCCAAAGCTCCAGCGGCTCCAGCGGCTCCAGCGGCTCCAGCGGCTCCAGCGGCTCCAGCTCCAGCTCCAGCTCCAGCTCCAGCTCCAGCTCCAGCTCCAGCTCCAG
>JBAXNG010000012.1:0-136389 GCA_037133875.1 Verrucomicrobiota bacterium
TCGAGACTCAGTACCGATGTGGATCTTCATGGGGTAAAAGCATTGGTGTCGAGTGATCCTGAAAGCATAGTTTCAGAACGTGTTACAAGGCTGCTTCGTCTGATCAGACGGAATTGGCTTGGGGTCGCGGCAGGTTTGATTGTGGGTCTTTCGTCGGTATCGGTGGCCTGGGCAATCTCGCTAGCAGGCGAGTTTGTTACAATGCCCCTGGCGCTTAAGAGCATCGAAGATAGTGAAGGGATGATTGCATCGCAGTTTCCGCTGGGCCCCGGGAAATGGAGTGGCGATGACGCTGAAGTGATCGATTTTCCCGAAGCGAAACCGGGGCATAAAAAGGCGTTACGATTCTTAAAGGCGCAGCCCGATTTTTTTGAACCAAGGGCTTATGCGAGTGCGTGTGATGTCTTTCAAATCGTGGACGTTCGAAGTGTGCGTACGCAGATCCCGCGGGATCATGAGGCGGTGTTGAACCTGTCTGCAGATTTCCTGGATAAGCGTCCGGTGGCTGGAGAGCCTGTACGAATGGGGTGCCGGATGGCTGTTTTTACTGGGGATCCGAGCAGGGTACGAAACACATGGCCGAAGATTCAAATGACGCAGGCACTCTCAAGTGGAAGTGATTATGAATGGAGCAGTGGAGGTGAGCTAGGCGGAGGGAGGACGCTTCAGGTGAGATCAATCTTGCCTCCGGAGGGTGACTTTGTGGTGGTCCACTTGCTCGTGTATCACCCCCCCGGAGAGCAGCCGATTAAGGCGGTTTTCGGAGACCACTATGTACGGGATGTGAATCTCTCGGTGCAGATTCAGCCGGTCCGCCACCACTGATCGTCGCGCTAACCCGGTTCCATCATTTTGAGCGGTGAAGGTAGAGAGATTGTTATTTGCAGGGGGCGGTCCTTTTGAAGTATCGGGATCTCGCGCGGCCTCACCACCTCCTATTATCTCCCGCGATTACTTTTTGAGTATGTCGAAAAGGAACTCCAATCCCCCCGGATGCCGAACGTTGGGCGCACCCGGATAAACCAGCTCGCACGAAACTCCGACGGACTTGCATCTCTCTGCAAGCTTCAGTCCGAAGTTTGCCGTGTGTGTGGGATCCTTCTGCGGCTGGCCAAGCTCTGGTGCCGCCCCATAACTCAGATACACCGGCGGATCGTCGGCGCTCACCAAGGCATACGGCGAATACTCGTTGATCCACGGTAAAATCTTTTCGCGGTTATCAAGGAACTCAGCGAACGATTTTAACCCAAACGCGTGACCGCCATACGAGCTGTTTGGAGTCCACTCTTTCATCTGTTGCGGATCGAGCGTGGTTTGAGCTGCACCTACAGCGACACACCGGAGTCGGGTGGATTCACGCGCCACCGGATCGCGACTCTTCGGGTCGGCCATATCGGGATGGAATGCCAACCAAAGGCTGGAGCACGCGCCAGCGGAATTGCCCGAGGCGGCGATGCGTGACTTGTCAATATTCCACTCCGCGGCCTTGCTGCGGACAAATTGCAAGGCACGGGCTGCATCGAGCAATGGTCCTTTTACCGGTGGCACCAGATCGTCGGCGGTGGCTTCCGCGATGAACCGGTATTCAATCGAGACGACCGAGATGCCGTGCTTGAGCATGGACTCAACCTGACTTCCGACGAAAGCCCGGTTACCAAACGTCCAACCGCCGCCGTGGATGTAGAACAGCAGGGGCGTCGGTTTGTCCGATTTCGCTTTCCAAAAATCCAGCACTTGTTTTGGGTGCGGCCCGTAGGAGACATCGGCTTGCGTCGGCGTGGGGAGCGGCGGCGCGTCAGCTGCAACTACAATCAGCGGTGCCAGCAAAAGGACGGTGAGGAGTGTGCGGGTGTGTTTCATGCAGGGCTTTTCGTTTGGGGGTTCACGCCTGTTGAGCTGGGTTCCCAGGGGGGGATGTCGCGAGGTGTTTTTCGACTACTTCAGGCTGGGTCCCTTTTGGAGTTCGAACTCAGATTCAGAGATGAACGCTGTGCTTCCATCCGCGTAAACCACTAGCCTCACGGATGCTTCATTGGTTTTGAATCCGGATCTTGAAGCCAGCATGATGGATCTTCCAGAGCCTGCATCCGTTAGGCTGGAGTCGTACATCCAGCTTTTCAGTTGTTTGAGGAGCGGGTTTTCAACCGTGGTGGAGGTTCCTTGGGACAATGTCCCCGAGGTAAATAGACTCTCCAGAGTGTGCGGAAATACGCCGTTGTGCTCATTGGCGTATTTCCTGATTGCCATGGCGATGTTGCGCGCTTCGTTCATCGCTTTGGCTTGGGTTGCCCGGATTTTAGTGTCGAGCAAGGGGGCAGGGGGAGAGGTGTTTGGTGACTGTGCGTGTCCGCTCTCAGCAAACAGCAAAGCAAGTGCGCAGAAGTGAGCGTTGAGTTTCATGTTAGAAAAAGGAGCGTACGGGGGGGCGAAACGAGGCGCTTCTGGCTCAGTAGGGAACGCAGCTCGTGTGCTCAGTTAACTATTGGTTTGGGCGGAATAGCGGATTTTCAGCCGCGAAAACTTACCGGAGAAAGAAAAGGGAGAGCGGGGACAGAGAGGAGGAATATCGGACAACGAAAACGGCACGAAACATTGCTGCACGGAAAACGGCCGCAATTCACTTAAGCTACACTCCACATCATTATACGCAAACCAAAGCTGGCGAGCCTCACTGTTTGTTTTGAGGAGCCGCTGAAGGCTCTTGTGATTACCATCCGTGATGTCTCCGTTCACGGCGACCGCAAAGAGGCGGAACCACTCCTCATGAGGATTTGGCAGTTTGTTCATACAGTCATGGGGGGAGAAAACGTTCACAAGGGACTGCCAAAGATGCGGAGGACTTAGCAGACGATTTTCAAAAAAGACCCTTACGCCTCGGAATTCGGCGAAGCGAAGGGGTAATCAGGCGGCCGGCGAGGCGGAGGCTACGGTTGTATTTTGAGAACAAGCTGAAGCTCGTCCGCAAATTGGGCTCCAAATTGAGCGGGCTCCAGAGATGGACTATTCATTTCGCTGGCCACGATTTGGACGACAGCGAAGTCGGCGTTTTCAGGAAAAATGCAGCGGGCTTTTAGGCTGTTCCAGCTATTAGGACCTGAGAGTTGAGATAAATCGATGTATTGGGAAGAGGAAGCCAGAGCGTTGTGAGCGGAAACGGGCCAGGAGTTCTCGATGTCAGTGGGCTTTCCCTGAAATACAAAAAGTCGACAGCAGAAACGGAGCTTCGCTGTGGAGGACGCACGGGTATCCGCGAAGGAAGCGGAGAATTCCAGCGTGGCTTTGCCTGCGCGCCCGAGGTCACGAAATGCCGATAAGTCGACGATTTGAAAGACGTCACAACTTTTAGGAACTTTATCCAGATTGGTATTGTCCGATTCGGCCTGAATAAAGCGTAGCAGTTTGCCCTGCTTCTTTGTGCGTCCGGCGCCGGAGCTTACCAGTTCGGAGTGATCACCGCTCAAGATGCCCAGAGTGGTAGGGAAGCCGGAAGGGATCCGCCCTTCCTTTGAAGTGTCGGCTAACGGTATGGGTAGCCTTTTGGGTTCGAGGATCTTTGGTTCAGAAACGGCCCAGAGGACCGAGGTGCAAAAGACTCCGACCAAAATTCCGGCTGCGGCTGAAAGAAAAGGTTTGGCAAAGAAACGCACTAGCCAAGGGCGTTGAGGGCGAGTGGTTGGCGAAAATGTCGATTCATCCGGAAGCGACAAAGTGGCTGCCGCATTGCTGATTGAGCTGGCCATCACGGCGCGATGCAGGAGGCCGTGCATATTGGCTTCGTCCTTAAAGATGCGTCGGGCGTCCTCGCTGTCCCGAAGGATCTGGCTGAGTTCGGCTGCCTCTTCTTCGGTGAGCTGTTCTTCTCGCCACGCATCGATCAGGGAGAGAAAGCGTTTATGGTTCATAAAGAGTTGGAGGAGGCGAGTTGGTGTTCGAGGCATTCGCGCAAGAATGTACGGGCGCGAGCGAGGGCGACATTGACGGCGTTGGGTGTCCATCCAACGCGGTCCGCGATCTGTTCCGGCTTTTGGGCGTTGTGATAACGGAGCCAGACGAGTTCACGTGCCTTTGGGGCGAGGCGATTGAGGCAAGTCTGCAAAAGACCGCAGTGATGCTGGGAGGTGACTTCATCCGGGGTGTCCCCGCCGTACAAGAGGTCCATGACGTCTTCGTCGAGTCGAGCGACACGTCTGGCGCGTTTGCGTTGGAAATCCAGTGTGTTGTAGCGGGCGATGGTGCAGGCCCAAGCCAGAAAGTTGGTGCCGGCACTCCAAGTGTGCGCCTTTTGGGAGATAACGAGAAACACTTCCTGCACGATGTCCTGGGCGTCGGCGAAGTTGGGTTCCATAGACAGTACGTAACCCAGAACCGCCTGCTGGTGACGGACAAATAGCTGCTGCACGTGCAGAGAATGTTTGTCTGGAGATGGGGCGTGATCTGACATCCCTTATGACTGCCGAATAACGTCAGGAATTAGCAATCTTTCTTAAAAAGGCACAGAATTGTTCCTGAGGAGAACACTCCACTCGGAAGGTTAAAATTCCGAGTGGAAATAGACGGCGATTCGCGGCGAGTTCAAACGATGGAGAGGCGTGTACATCCCCATGCGAAGGCGGAAACGATGAAAGAGTATCCACACGAAGTTCGGTGCCAACAATGGACCGTCTTTTTGCCGAGTACCTACAGCAAATCCGAAACTCCTATGAAACTCATATATCCAATGCTCGCAGCTGTCCTGATCTTACCGATTGGCGCGCTGGCGGAAGAAGAGAAACCGGTTCCTCAACCTCCTGCGCAACCTCCTTCGAAAACGCCTGCTGACAACTCGGCGAAAAATGAGAGGGATCGGGACGACAAAACGCTTACGCCGGGGGACCAATCTGAAAAGCCCGAGGATCTGAAGCTCACCCAGGCCATCCGGCAGGCGATTATGAAAGACAAGGTTCTAAGTATCACGGCGAAGAACATCAAAATCATCACCGCGAGCGGCAGAGTGACGCTGAGGGGGCCGGTAAATAACGCGGATGAGAAGTTGAAAATTCACAACCTCGCTAAGGGCGCAGCGGGACAAGTTCCAGTCGATAACCAGCTTGAAGTCAAAGCCGCCAAGTAGCCGAAATCCTAAACAATCCCAAAAATTCAAATGAAAACTACTATCTCTACAACCTCCGTATTCTGCATCGCAAAATCAAAAGCACAGGTGGAAAATATTATCACCCAGCTAAATGCTTCCGGTTTCGCTTACCCGGATATTTCCGTACTGATGCCGGATGCGGAGTCCGCTCATGACATCGGGCACGTGAAATCGAGCAAGGCGCCGGAGGGTGCGGCGACTGGTGCAGCCACGGGTGGACTTGCAGGAGGGGTGCTCGGTCTGCTTGCCGGTGTCGGAGCGCTGGCGATTCCCGGGGTGGGGGCGCTAATTGCGGCAGGCCCGATTTTGGGGGCTTTGAGTGGGGCTGCCGTGGGCGCGACGACGGGCGGCATAGTGGGGGGACTCATAGGCCTCGGGATCCCTGAGTTGGAAGCAAAGATCTACGAGGAGAAGCTCAAGACGGGCAATTATGTGATAGCTGTTCACACGCACGATGAGGCAGCCCGGGACCGAGTTAAGGAGATCTTTAAAGCGGGAGAAGCACAGGATATCGCATCCACTCGCGAACTCGCGGTGCCGACACATTAAAGGGTAGGCTTACATATCCTTTGAGCATAGGGGTTCGGAGGAAAAGGCAGCCTCAGGAAATCGGGTTAAAGCGCCATGTGAGACATGGCGCTTTTGTTCGTGTGCATTCGCCCCGGCAATACATTTGCGGGTCATCGGGGCACTTTACACGAGGATCTTATTCAACACGTGGCCGTGTACGTCGGTGAGCCGCCGCTCAATCCCGTTATTGTAAAAGCTGAGCCGTTCGTGGTTGAGCCCCAGCAAATGCAGCATCGTCGCGTGTAAATCGTAGATCGTCGTGACGTCTTCCACTGCCTGATACCCAAACTCGTCCGTCGCACCATAACTGAACCCGCGTTTGACACCCGCTCCAGCTAACCAAATCGTGAACCCCTTCGGGTTGTGGTCGCGCCCATTGGCGCCTTTTTGGAATGTCGGCATCCGCCCGAACTCCGTAACAAAAACGACCAAGGTGTCCTTGAGAAGCCCGCGCTGTTTGAGGTCCTTTAACAATCCCGCGCACGGTTGATCCAACACCGGTGCGTGTTTGGCATATTGGTCGCCGATTTTCTTGTGACCATCCCAGTTGCCGACCCCTTCACCCATCGCGTAGGAACCGTTGAAGAGTTGCACAAATCGGACCCCGCGTTCGAGTAGACGGCGCGCAAGCAGACAGTTTTTTCCAAACCCAGCCTTGATCGGATTGGAGTCATTGATGCCGTAGCTCTCGAGTGTACTCGCGCTTTCACTCTTAAAATCGCTGATCTCGGTGGCTCCCAGCTGCATCTTGGCCGCCAATTCATAAGCGGAAATACGGGCGGCAAGCTCGCTGTCCCCAGGGTTCTTTTCGAGATGACGATCGTTCAGGCGTTTGAGGAAATCCCGTGTGCTGAGATCCGTTGATTCGCTAATGGAACCAGGGCGGGCCAGATTCGGTATCGGCTTCTCGGCGTTGAAGGCTGTGCCCTGGAAGGCCGCCGGGAGAAAGGAGGAGTTCCAGTGACGCGGTCCGATTTGCGGGACACCCCGGGGGTCGGGGATCGCCACAAATGCGGGGAAGTTTTGGTTTTCGGACCCGAGGGCATAGGTCGCCCACGCTCCGGCACTGGGGAAACCGTCGAGGATATACCCTGTGCTCATTTGGTTTTCCGCAGGCCCATGGGTATTCGATTTGGCTGTCATCGAATGGATAAAACACATGTCGTCGGCGAGCTCGGCGAGATTCGGGAGCAGGTCGCTGATCATTTTTCCGGACTGTCCGCGTGGTTTAAATTCCCAGAGCGGTTTGATCAGGTTCCCCTGTTCGCCCTGGAACGTGATGAGGCTGTTGGCGCCGGGCATCGGGGTGTCGTGCCGTTTGATGAGCTCGGGTTTGTAATCAAAGGTGTCGACGTGGCTCATGGCACCGGAACAAAACACCATGAGCACGCGTTTGGCTTTCGGCTCAAAATGAGGGGGGCGCGGAGCGTACGGATGTGCCGGATCGATCAGGGGGCGAATCGGCCCTTCCGAAGCAAGTAACCCCTGTTCGGATAGTAATGAAGTGAGCGCAATACCACCGAGACCTGTACCGGCCCATTGGAGGAAATTGCGACGCGAAAGCAGACGGCGTCCGGCGTGGGAGAGATCGTTGGAGTTCATAGCTTAATTGAGGCGGATGAATTCGTTGGAGTTAAAGAGAGCCCGACAAAGGGTTGGGAGGCCGTGTTGATTCACAAGAGACGCGCTGTCCGAGAGTTCTTCGGGGGCCGGCGTTCTTCCTAAAACCAACTGAAAAGCGCGGGTGATCTGCGCTTTCGGATCTGGGCCGACTTCTGTCTGGAGCCGTTCGGCGAAGAAGTTTGCCTGTTGGATTGCGAAGTTGCTGTTGAGCAGATTGAGCGCCTGAAGCGGAGTCGTGGAACTATTACGTTTCGGGGCGGGTTGTCCGGCATCCGGGCAATCAAATGCACCGAACAGATCGTCCAGCATGGAGCGCGGTTTGCTTTGGTAAACCAAACGCCTGAACTCGGTCGGGCCGTACTCTGTTTTGGTCACATAAACCTTCACGTAGTTCTCGTTTGGCTCGAACAGGTCAAACCCAGGTCCACCCATCTTAAGGTCGAGTTTGTTCGTAACTTCCAGAATCGTGTCACGAACCATTTCGGCGTCCATACGACGCGGAGGGAAACGCCAGAGCAGACGTGCATTGGAGTCCACCTGGAAGGCCTTGGTGTTGATGTCCGAGCGTTGGCGGTAAGCGGCGGATTGCAGAATGAGGCGGTGGATATGTTTCAGGCTCCACTGATGTGTTTGGAGTTCGTTGGCGAGCCAATCGAGTAATTCCGGGTGTGACGGTTTGCTGCCGTTTAAACCGAAGTCACTGGGGGTATCTACCAGACCGGTCCCGAAGTGATAGTGCCAGAGCCGGTTCACGATGACTCGCGCTGTGAGCGGATTTTTGGGGTTCACGAGCCATTCGGCCAAAGCCATACGGCGTTCCTTTTCCGGGGTGCTGGGATCGAGTGTTAATGGCGTCCCGATAAGCGAAAGGGCACCTGGATCGACCTGTTCCCGTGGCTGGGTGGGGTCGCCGCGTGAATTGCGGTGTGTCGGACCCGGCTCTCTGAAGGTACCGGCGTAAACCATCGGCGGTTTCGAGAGATCGTTGATCTCCGTTTGAAGCTTGGTGCGTTTCTTCAACAACCCGGCGACTTCGGCGAGTTGTTCAGCCGGCACATCCGTTAGGGTTGGGATGGTTGCGATTTGCTGCCGGTAACTCGTGTCGAGACGGTCTACGGACGACGCAACAGGTGTCCAATCCTGACCGTCCAGCGAGACTTCGATCTTGTACCCTATTGCCAGGCGATCTTCGTAGGGGCGTGCCTTCGGGTCGGGCCGACGGTCCCGGCTCCAGACAACTCTCCGGATTTCCTCGGGTTTGGCGAATTCAAGTTGAACCCAGCCGCCATCCTTTTGGTTAGAGATCCAACTGTAATCGTTTCCGAAGAGGCCATCGTTGATATGGGCCAATTGATGTTTGGGGTTGCTGCTATTTGCATACGTTCCCGAGGCGGTCACGGTGGTTCCGTATTGGGCAGAGGCGACGTTTTTGGTGCCCTGACTGCCTCCAAACACCTCGAGTTCGTCGATACAGGGTTCGCTATTACTCGATTTGTTGATGCTGAAACGAAGGTACTTGGCACTGATTGGCGCGAACCGTTCTTCGTTGGCGAGATGACTCACGGGTGCGCGCAGCGGCGGAAGTGTGCCTGGTTTGTTGGAGCCCACGACTTCCTCGAACGCCAAGACATCCGCGATATGAGGGCCGCCTTTGTCGCCAGTTTTGAGAACCACAATGCTCTGTGCGGTCAGCTCATGTTCCCCTGCGAGGTAAAATCCGCTCCACCGTTTTTGTTCGGGAATCGCAGCGGCTCCGTCGGCGAATTGGCTTTGGTTGACAACAGCGATCTCGGTCTGGTCGTTGGTGGTGGAGAGGTCGCCATCCCGATCGAGTATGTATCGGGCATCCTTGGTGTGGGTGGTCCAGGTTCCCCAGGATACCCAGATGCGATAACGGCCAGTGACTTTGGGATCCCACGAAAACAGGTTTTCGCCAGCTCCCGCAGTCGGCAGCCAGTATCGATAACTGCCGCCGAGATTTGGCAAACGAGTGATGTCTCCGGGGTCATTCGCTTGACCGCGCTCTTTACCGGGAGAATAGACAATGGGTTCGCCGTTTCTGGGTTGTTCGATTTGGGTGACGCCGGGTTTGTTACTGGCCGAAGGAGCGGCGGTGTCGTCGATTAGCAGGGTTTTGTTGAGATGCGCCAGGGGTTGAACTTTGGTTAGGGCGAGTTCGACTGGTGCCAGTTGTTCCCGGAGGGTGGCGGCCAGTTTGAGTTTTGCGTCGCTTTCCGGTGTGTGAAGCGGCCGTTCTCCATGTTGCACGCCCTGAAGCATTGCCGTGATGGCGTAGTAGTCTTTCGCGGGAATTGGATCGAATTTGTGATCGTGGCAACGGGCGCAGTTGACGGTGAGACCGAGAAATGTGGACGCCGTTGTGCTGACCATGTCATGGAGTTCATCGGCACGTTGGTTTGCCGTAAGGACGGGGTCTTTGCTTTTGACGCGGTCCGTGGCGCCGCCGACCAGAAATGCGGTGGCAGCATCTTCGCCCAGAGCATCCCCGGCCAACTGTTCTTTGACAAACTGATCGAATGGTTTGTCTGCGTTAAAGGCATTAATAACGTAATCGCGGTAGGGCCATGCGTTGGCGCGCGCCCTGTTCATTTCGAATCCATCACTCTCGGCAAAACGCACGATGTCGAGCCAGTGCCGCGCCCATTTTTCACCAAATCGTGGGGATCCCAGGAGCCGCTCGATTAGCTTGTCGTACGCTTTCGGATCGGGGTCTGCGACAAAAGCGGCCGTTTCTTCCGGAGTGGGCAGAAGTCCGGTGACGTCGAGATAGGTTCTGCGAATGAGTGTGGCGCGGTCGGCTTCAGGGGAAAAGCCGAGGCCGGCTTCTTTGAGTTTTGGGGTAAGTAACGAATCGATCGAGGCGCTCGACTCCGTAGTGCGAATGGGTTGATAAGACCAATGTTGGAGACGTTTATCGATGGCGGCATCGGCGTCGGCCTGGGATTCCGGCCAGGGCGCGCCTGTATCGAGCCAGTTTTTGAGCAGAGCGATTTCTTCACTGGAAAGACGCTCGCCTTTTGGGGGCATCTTTTCATCGGGTTCGCTGGAAAGGACCCGTTGGAGGAGCGGACTCTTGGTGCTGTTTCCCGGTAAAATTGCGGCGCCGTTTTCGCCTCCTTTAAACGCGTGACTCTTGAGATCCAAGCGAAGTCCACCCTTCTGTTTTTTGTCGCCGTGACATTCGGTGCAGTGTTTGGCGAGTAATGGCCGGATCTTGGATTCGAACGAGGCCGGGTCAGCGGAGGCTGGTTCGGCGGCCTGGTTGGAGTAAGGAACCAGAGCGGTCAGAGCGGAAAGGAAGGCGGTGAACTGGGAACGAGACGTTGGATTCATACTCGGAGGGACGGGGGGAGTGAGCGAAGGCACCTAATATAGGGGTCCTATATATGACCCGAGAGTAAGTTTGTTTATTTGAAAAGTCTGTCCTCGGAATCTCAAAAGGTGGCTCTGTAGTCTCAATCATATGGACGCAGCTTGTTACGAGGGACGGCTCGTCGGTAGCGCCTCCGGGGCGGATTTCACTCTGGCTCTCGGGGAAAGCGGAGCCGGAGATACCAAGGGATAGTCGGGTCCAGCACTTTGGTCTGGCTCGCCGTGGCGCGGTTCAGAAAAATGAAGCTCCTCTCCTATCTCGTATGTCTCGCTTTATATTTCCTCTTTTGGGTGCGGCTTTGGTGGTTTTGCCCGTGATGCATGTTTCCGCGGCTTTGAGCGAGACACCGGCGTCCCTTGCATACGGGAAAATCATCGGTCTTCTTTCGGATGGAAAGCAAGGTGCTGCGGAGGATCGGCTGGCAGAGGCGGTGGATGTGTATCCGGATAACGAAGCGTTACTGTTTTTACATGCCGTCTGCACCCGGAGCCGGTTTGATGTTACCGGAGCGGGGAAATTGTTTTTGAGGTTGGCGACTCTGGCTCCACGAGGTGCGGAAGGGCAGGCCGCCGCCTGTATTCTGGGAGTTGATTTTGCCGCGAATCGGGAAAGTGCGCTCTATTATTTCAGCGCTTTGTGTGAGGTGGCGCGCCGGAATCCGGATTCGTTGCCGATTCGTTGGATGACGGCGGTGATGGTGAGAGCGTTGACGTTGGGAGGGGATGGCACGCTGACTGGGGTGCGCGGAAGTTTGTTGGGGTTTGGGATCGCGCAATACGAAGGATTGGTGCGGAAGATTGCGCCGAAAGTCGGGCCCTGTCTGGTGCATCAGACGTACGCAAATTTACTCGATGAATTTGAATACTATGAACAGTCGTACGAACACCGTCTAAAGGCGATTGCCATGGAGCGGAAGGCGTGGGCGCTGGATGCAATGGCTTGTACGTTGATGGATCTGGGGCGTTACGATGAAGCCATCGAGACAGCGGACGCTGCCTTCCGTTTGGAGCCGGACCGGTGGGAGTATTTGAATCGTAAAGCGAAGGTGCTCGTCACTCTTTGGCGGTTTGAGGAATATGCAGAGGTTTTGTGCGAGGAGGAGAAAATCGCGCCAGCCGAGAAGAAGTTGCCGTATTATTGCGCCCGGGAATTATTCAGAATTGGGCAGTACGAAAGGGCGGCGGAGTATGCGAAGAAAGCGGTGGCCACGGATGCATTTCCGGTGCAGAGCGACCTGATCTTAAAACGAATTGCCGTGCGTTTGGGAGAACCGGGCGCGTCGGAGGTTTTGGCCGCAGCGGATCCCGACACGAAGCCGGGACCGAAGCATGTGAATACACCGCATGCGGAATGGTTTCTGGCGGCGTGGCAAGGGGATAAAAAGGCGTTCGACCGGTTGGTCGATACGGCGGACTTGGAAGCCAAGGACCCTAATAATCGGGACAGTACGGCCCTGATTCTGGCGGCTCAGTCCGGGGCGACGGATATTCTGGAGGAGTTGATTCGGCGCGGAGCGAATCTCAACGCCGTGGATAAAAACGGCGATACCGCCCTCAATTTCACAGCCCAATTCATTCAGCCCAAAGCAATGGAGCTTTTGCTGGAGGCTGGGGCAGATCCGTACATTCAGGATAAATGGAAACAAACGCCTCTTATTTCGTGTGCCGGTGAGGTTGGCAATTTGGAGGGAGTGCGCGTGTTGCTTAAAAAGGGCGTTAGCCTCGAACATGAGACTCCTCATGGAGGAACGGCGCTCAGATATGCTGCAGCTTTTGGCCGTCTGGAGATGGTTCGTCTTTTACTCGCCAAAGGAGCTAATCGCGAAGCGGCTACTCGCAACTTTGGAGATACGCCTTTAATTGCAACGACGGCTTATTCGCCGCACCCCACAACGGCCTCGGAACTTCTGAGGGCTGGAGTGCGAGTAAATGCACAGGACAAACAAGGCCGAACCACACTTTCGTGGGTGTTACGTCCGCAACGGCACTTGCTGTTTCTGGAGATGTTGTTGGCGGAGAATGCCGATCCGAATATTGCGGATAAAAACGGAATCACTCCGGTCCAGCGGGCGAGGTATTTGGGTTGGGACGAAGACGCCTCGATCTTGGAAGCGAAGTCTGGGGTGAGTCATCCGTTTGTTTTTCCAGAGGCGGGAGACCGGATTACGCCGGATTCGCTCGAATGGCAGGCGGCGCTACTTTCGCTTCCCGTGTCGTTTGCGCAGGGAGTGTTTCTGGGCAAGACGTTGTTTGTGGAGATCAAAAGAGACGTCGCCCGGAAGGAATTGAGGGATGCGTTCGGTTTGAATAATGCAGCCGACCTGACGAATCACTTCAAACAAAGCGCTCCGAGTGAGGCGGAGTTAAACCCGAAGTTGGACCAGTTGAAGGAGCCGTTGCGTGTTGCGCTCGCGGCGATTCGTGAAAACGAAACGGCCACGGCAAAAACGGCGTCTGCCTGGGTGAAAGCGAACCGATTGTATGTGCTGACTCTGGGGAAAGCGGCGGGATATTCGAAGGCGGAGGAGGCGGATGAAATCTTACGCGAGACCGTGGATTCGCTCCGGAACGAGTTTCATTCGTGGGAGGAATATCAGGCGAGTTTCCTGCTGGGCGTCACTTTGCACGCCGGTTGGGATCGCGAACGGTACGGCAACATTTGTCGCCGCCTTATGGATCAGGGAATTTTGAACAACCCCTGGGTCTCGGGATTTTGGAAGCAGTAGGGCCCTGAAGCGCTACGGAAGCAGAAGGTTGGTGAGCCGTTTGGGGCCGAGGGCACCAGGGAGGTAAATGTTTTCCAAAAGAGGCCTTAGCTCAGGGCCGGTTGTTCGGCGGCGGCGTTGCAGCGAATAGATAGTCGTCGCTGAAGCCATGACGAAGATCCTACGTGAGATGGCTCGGAGCAACAGTTGGGGACGGGGCTGTTACCAATGCAGGCGTAATGCCTATGGCTTGTTCAGAGGAGGTAAATTACGCGGGGCAGAATCGATTCATTTGGTAAGAGTTCCGACTTGGCTTCTGTATGTAATGGCAACCGCGAGTGCCTTGATTTCCTACCTGATTATGAGTGACTCCAGCTCCGTAGATGTACCGCTTGCGAATCGTCGCCAGCTTTTGGCGAATTTGCCGGACTTTGCGAAGTTGCCGCCGATGGTTGTTGGTGAATTGTCGGCTTCGTTGAAAGTGGAGAGGTTTCCTGCAGGGGGGGTGTAGTAGAGGAGCGTGAGATCGCGGATCGAATGTACATTTTGGTTTCTGGTATGGCCGAGGTCACAACGATGGGGCCGAAGGGAAAAGTGGTGTTAGATCAAATTGCGCCGGGGGAGATGTTTGGTGAACTCGCGCTGGTGAGTAAGATCAAGCGGCGGAAAGCAACTGTCACGGCGGTGACCGAGTTGGTAACGCTGAGTTTGTCGGCGGATTCGTTTGCGCGAACGATGCAGGCGCATCCCGAGGTTTTAGAGGGGTTTTTGAAGTCGGCTGAAGTTTTGATGCATCAGAAGCTCCAGAAGGTTTCGCCGATGCATTAGTGCTCGGTACAGCGAGCTTGTATCGGTCAGTTTAGTTTGGCTGACGTTCTTGGTTGTGTTGAACATCAAAGGCGCTGAACTGGTGCAGGCTTGGGTGGATTCACTGCTCCGTTCTGGTAAAGACGCCGTTTTCAGCAACGCCCACGGCGCGGCCTATGATTATCTTGTGTATCGTTCCGACAAATTGACGGTGACGTAGCGCTACCTTTTCGGGCCTCGCAGATATCAATTCGATTCTGCCCACGTTATTGCTGAGGCTTAACCCTGCTTCTGCCCAGTTGGTTAAGGGATTGCGTTTTCTGTCCCTGCTGCGTGTATTTCGCCTTGGACAATCCGTACAATAGCGCATTGCCAGTTTCTTGCAGGCCTCCCTTTCTAATCCCGTACCCATGTTTTCCCGAATTAGTCGCCCTGTTACGCTAAGACTGGCGATGTCCTTCGCAGTCCTGATTTTGGGAGTGCTGTTTATTGGCTGGCTTGGAATGAGCAGGATGGCGTTGATCAATGAAAACATCCAGAAGGTAACGGATGTTCTGTGGTCGAAGGTTGCGTTGGCGCAAAAGGCTCTGAGCCACTCTTCCCGAAACAGTCGGATTACGATGCAGATCTTTCTGCTGAAGGACAAAGGGGAGATCACAGCGTTGCTGGAGCAGCGGGAGAAAAACACAACAGCCATTTCTGAGTTACTCAAAAAGATAGAAGCCTCTGTAAACTCGGAGGAAGAAATGGCTCTGATCGCCGAGATCCGGAAAGCACGGACTCCTTACGTTGACGGATATAAAAGAGCCTTGAATTTGCTTCTCAACGAGGACCAACCGGAGCTTGCAAGGAACCTGATGACAGAAGAAGTGACTTCATCTTTGGTGGCGTATCACCATGCATGGGAAACGTTTGTTGAATTTGAAGGTTCGAAAATGAACGAGGCGGGCGACCTAAGTGACCAGTACCACGCCACTGCACGACAGAGCATGGTAACGGCGCTTCTGGTGACGCTGGTGCTTACCTGTGGGGTGGCGGTCTTCGTGACGCGAGAGACCGCAAACGAAATAGAAAACCGCCAACTTGCCGAAGCAAGGCTGCTGGAATCCCAGGAGGGATTAGAGCGCCGAGTCGCTGAGCGGACGGCGGAGCTGGTGCGGGTGAACGAAGAGCTGGCACAGGAATCGGAGCGTTCTCAGGCGCTTTCCCACGAAGCCCAAGCATCGAACAGAGCCAAAAGTGCCTTCTTGGCTACCATGAGCCACGAGATTCGGACGCCGATGAACGGTGTTCTGGGGTTTGCGGAGCTTCTGTTGTCTACCACATTGACTGAGCAACAGCACACGTATGGGGTGACTCTCAAATCGGCAGCAGAAAATCTACTCACGATTATCGACGATATCTTAGATTTCTCGAAGATTGAGGCAGGGAAACTCACTATTGTACCGCAGCCATTTGATCTATTTCTAACTATTCAAGAGGTTAATGCGCTTCTGTCGCATCGAGCTCAAAAAAAGGGACTGACGCTTAGTTTGGATTATTCCGATAAAATCCCTCATTACATCGTTGCTGACCCGATTCGAGTTCGGCAGGTTTTAATGAATCTCATAGGGAATGCGTTGAAGTTTACGGAAAGCGGATCGGTAAAGATCAATGTTTCCACTACGCAAAAACAGGGCCGAGACTATCTCCGGATTGAGGTAATAGATACGGGGATTGGTATTACCAAAGAGCAAGAGGTGTTACTGTTTCAGAAGTTTGTTCAAGCCGAGGCAAGCACCACAGACGGTTTGGAGGCACTGGCCTTGGCTTAGCCATTTGCAAGAGTCTAATAGAGTTAATGGAGGGTGAGGTTGGATTGGAGAGCACGATCGGAAAGGGCTCTACCTTTTGGTTTACCTTCCCGTTAGTAGAGTCCACGGCATATCCAAGTTGTCCCCTTCCCTTAGATGGAAGGTCAGGTCTGACAAATGTGGATTGGCCGAATCTTCGCGTACTTGTGGCCGAGGATAATCAGATTAACCAGATGGTTATCGTGGCAGTGCTTAAGAAGTTTGGCTGCCAGTCCGCTATTTCTCCTAATGGTAAAGAAGTGGTAGAAGCATTTATCGCTGGAGATTACGATTTAATCCTCATGGATTGTCACATGCCTGTTATGGACGGATTTGAGGCGACTACTGAAATTCGCAAGTTAGAAGCCCGGGTTGTTTCTAAGAGGGCGCCAATCCCGATCATTGCGGTAACAGCCAGTGCAATGAAAGAAGACCACGATAGATGTCTCGCTGCCGAAATGGATGCCGTACTGACGAAACCAGTCCGGGCAAACGACTTAAAAGTGATGATTGAAAAAGTCTCGCGGACCATTGCCTCCCGAAAACAAACGACCTGAAAGTTGAACTCTGCCCTTGTCGGGGTACCTCGGATTTAAGTGCGCTTTAGAGCCTGCCGAAATACGCGGGCCAATTGCTAGGGAATAGGCGGTTTACCAAGCACAAACTCGAGCGCTTGCCGCATGGTCTCAGGACTTCCAACAGCATGCCCCAGGTCGGGCTCTTCGATGAGTTGTACCTGAAAGTGTTCCTTCTTCATGGCGGTTTCAATATCGCGCGAGTTCCCCAAATTAAAATCCTTCGGACCTGTCAGTAATACAAATTTCGCCCGTTTCTGCGCTTCCGCCACACACGCTGGAAGCTTCGGATCATTGATCTTTTCCGCCGTCGGAAACCCGTAATTTACGAAGTTGGGTTTCGAGGAATCCGGGTAGTCTTTATAAAAGTGACCTCCACACCACGAGATCGCGCCCGAGAAAATTTCGGGGTGACAGAACACGCCCAAGGCAGAAAGACGTCCGCCTCCGGAAAGCCCACTTAGGATGATACGGTCTTTGTTGACTGGTAACATTTTGGAGAGCTGTAAAGTTGCACTCACAAGAAGCCCAGCGCGTCGATCGGAGGGCTGGTTGTTTCCGCACTTTTCAGCGGCGACAACAATCAGACGATACTCTTCAAAAAGCGCTTCGAACTTCTTGGGAATGCCCGATCCATCGCCAGGGTTGGTCCATCCGAGAATGCCGCAGGGTTTGTTCGAACCTAGGGTGTTCGGCACAAAAATCGTGAACTTTTCAACCTTGGGATCGAAGTCGTAATGGAACCAATTTGGCTTCCTCGGAGGATTTGGAAGCGCTTCGAGTTGCACATTATTCCACCCCGGTTTTAAGAGCGTTTGAGTCGGAGTTGGCGTTGGAGTTGGCGTCGTTGCAAAGGGTACGCTTGGGCTGGTTTCAGCAGGCACGGGTTGAGCAGGTGCAGCTGCCTTCGGCTGGAGGTTGGCAATCGGCACCATTGCCGCGCCGGTAGTACCATTTGCGAGGGTAAATCGGATCGTCGCAAATCCGTTTGCTGCTGAGACTACCTGGACAGCCTGACCGGGCTGAAGATTACCCGACTGACCGCCGACTGACACGGGCGTGGGTTTGTTGATGATATACTCAGGTGCTGCCTGAAGTGTTTGGCAAAACATAACGGCTGAAAGCGCGAAGCCCGCAACCTGGAGATGACGACGCAATGACATGTGTTCCTAGCACACAGGAGAACTGCGAGGCAGGTCAGCAAAAAAGTATCGCGAATCAGGCCAACGAGTTGGTTCTCCGCGAGGTAGCGGAACAAGTAGTGGGGAAACGCTCATTCCGTGGAATACGAGTGAGGATTCGTCGGTGGCGATCCCCTCGAGCCAAACTGGGCTCTACAGGTCCCCGCAGATTGCGACTTCTATCCCAAGCTCTCGCATCACCACGGCTTTGCTGAAAAGCCCGCGTTCTGCGCCTTTTTTGTTGGGCGCGTAGACCACTTGGATATGGTTGGCGGGATGACGGGCCATCATCTGGTCGCGAGTCACACCCTGGAGCACCGCGTGCATAATCGGCCACTGTGGTGTCGTCGCGTTCCAGCGATCCTGCGTCTCTTCGGGCGGTAACTCGACGACTTCCGCCAGTCCGGTATCAAACTTCAAGCACCCCTCCGCCACGTACATACGACTCCACACGATCCATCCCGGTTTACTAACTCCTTTCAGCGTCCCTCCTCCTAGGCGGAAGTACACCTCGGGTTGCCTCTCGCTGCTGGCGCCCTTCCAACCGCCAACAAAATGTTCAGGAGGCGCAGCTCCGGAAATCAGAAATACCCACACATACGCATCCAACCCACGACCGGAATAGTGCCGGCCCCATCGGAGATCATGCAGCGTATTCTCCGGAGCAAAGCCAAGTTCTCGCCAGAGTTGGTAGGTGATTAAACCGTCGAGGCCGGCGCATTCGTCGACCTCGTTAAAATGCGGGAGCGCTTCACGGGGGTACAACTCCTCGTTTGTGCCCTCTCGGAACACTGGCGGCCGGAGTGCATTATTAAGTGTGCCTTCGACTAGGTCTGATGCAGGAACGAGATCTTTCAGCCCCTGTTGATACTGGATGCCAATGGTTGCACATCCGAACTCATCAGCCATGCGAACTGCGGCGATGTACATTTTACACTGCTCCAACACTTGTGTCCGCGTTAGCTGTGTCTTTGGGTCCTCTCCAAAATAAAAGGTCAACCCATTCTCCTCGTACCATTGCAATACTGCCTCGGCTTCGGATTCATCGATTGTCAGCATCTTCGCGTACAACGAGGATTGACTCAGTCGTTCCTTGAAGACTCCGACGTTGTGTAGCAGTTCATCGGGAATGATGGCGTTGTACATGCCCATACAACCTTCATCAAAAACGCCCATGATGGCTTTGCGTCTTCGAAACGATCTTGCGAAACGAATCCCGAAAGCCTCGATGTCGGCGGGCAGCGTCAGTTCGTCCAAACGCCGCACATGGGAGGCGTCATGCTGAATTTCTCCGGTTTCAAGCCACTCGCGGAGACCGCTTTTAAAAAAGGCGTCTGTGAAGTGTTCACTCCAAAGTGAGCTGAATTTGACTCCCGCTTTCTTCAAGCAGCCATTGAGATTGAGCATGCCGACGAGCCCGGGCCAGGTGCCGCTCCAGTTCGCTAATGTCAAAATCGGACCCCTGTGGGTGAGTAAACCAGGGAGCACGTGGTGGCTGTATTGCCACACGGCTTCGGCTACGATGAGATGCGCGTCTTCCGGAATATTTCGGAACACCTCTATGCCGTATTTCTGACTGTCAATGAACCCGTGGCCCTTTTCGGGATCCATGTTGTGTCCGCGCTGTACCTTCCAACCCTCTGCGGCCAGGGCTACATTGATCTGACGTTCCATGTCAGCTTGAGCGGCGTGACACTGTTGATTGGCCAGAAGCCGCAGATCGCCGCTCGCGATCAGATAAACCGTTTTCATAGCATTTATCGTCCTGTGGGCCATTGGCCGTTGAGAATCGGCGCCGAAGTCAGTTTCGCGGGATCGATCACGACATGTTTTGCGAGGACCCGTTTCCACGTGTAGGTGAAATGCAGGAGACCATCCCGGGATTGAATCACTGCGGGATAACTGTACTCACCGGGCTTGTCTTCGAGCACCACTGCGGCTTCCCACGTCACGCCGTCTTTTGAAATAGCCACATTGAGTGGAGAGCGGCTGTTCGTGCTGTGATTGTAAATCAGCACGTGGCGCCCATCTTTCATAGTTAAGGCATCCGTGCCTGAATTCGGATTTGGCAAATCGAGCAAGGTGAGCGGTGACCATGTGAGCCCTTGGTCGGTTGAGGTGGTCGAAAAGATGCGCCTTGATTGGGTTCGCCCGACTGCCTGCAAGTGTCCATCTGGGTGGACGAGAATGCTGGGCTGGATTGCGGATGGACTGCCTGAGGCCTGCGGAACAGGGATGAAGTTCCAGGACTTTCCATTGTCGGTGCTTCTTTCGAAGTGGACCTGCCAGTTGGGCCCAGAGGTCTGCCCTTCCCAACTACTCCCACTCAGTAGGGTGCCATCAGCCAATTGTACGGGTTTGTTTTTAATCGGCCCGAGAATCTTGTCCGCAAGTCTGGTGGGCTCGCTCCAAGTCTTCCCGTGATCGGTACTCGTGCGAACCATTCCCCACCACACATCGCAATTCGGGCCGATTTTGTAGAATAGAAGGAGCGGGCCTTCTTTTGGTTGGAATAAAACAGGATTCCAACAGGGCAGACGCGAACCGTCGGGCTGTATGCCGTTTGCAATCTCAACAGGAGCGGTCCATTGACCGTCGACGCAACGCGACGTCCAGATGCAGACATCCGGATCTTTTTCGCGCGTACCCGCAAACCAGGCGGAAACCAATGCGCCATCGTTGGCCTCGACGATGGTGGTTGCGTGACAGCTTGGGACTGGATTCTTTTCGAAAATGAATTCGGAGCGAATGATGGCGGATTCATTTGCGGCCGACGAAACAAGGGGGGATAGCGAGCAGAGTGCTACGAATGCGATTTTATGATGAGATTGCATAGGAATATGGGGGAGAGCGGTTAGAGAGGGCTATTTGAGGTGGTTTCGTTACGATTGAGGTCTGATTCGCAGAACGATGCCGGCTGCAAGCAACGCAAGCAGCGCGGAGCCGGCGAATGCTGCAGAGAGTGGGATACCGTGGTCGCGCATCGACCCAAGGAGAACCGTTGCAACGGCACCTACGCTGATGCTGACCATGTTCATGAGGCCATAACCAGTCGCACGATGCTCTGGTCGGACGACCTGGCAAAGGATGGGCATATTGTTGCAGTCAAAAAATCCCCAGCCGATACCGAATACGATCATGAACGCGATTGCAGCCCCAAGGCTTGGTGAAAAACCAAGCCCAAGGAGAGCGGGCACGAGCAGAAGCGTTCCGATGGCGCTGGTAAAAACGCGGCCGTTTGGAGTCACTCGCATCCATTTATCCGCGACTACACCCGCGAGCAGAACCCCGGCGAAGGAGGCTATTTGAATATAACCCGTGGCGGATAATCCAGCCGGCCCCTGATCGAGATGGAAGGTGTCGGCGAGGAATGTGGGCAGCCAGTTTTTCGTTACCCAGCCAGCGATGGCAGGCAGTGTAAAGTAAACGACCAGCATCCAGAACGGCGGCTGCTTCAATAGAGCACGTAAGGTTCCTGTTATAGAGTTGGCCTGACTCTTTGGGGTGTTGCTGGCGGGCTGCTTCGCGTCGCGTAGTGTAAAGAAGAGCAAGATGGCGTAGGCCACCCCGGCAGCACCAAACCAGGTGAAGCAGTTTCGCCATGAACTGGTCTGCGCGATGTACCCTCCAATTCCACCGAGCGCGAGTCCGGCGTATATACCGGTCTGATGAATCCCAATTGCACGCGCCTGTGTGGAGCCAGGATGGAACTCGGTAATGAGAGCAAGTGCTGCTGGCATATAACAGGCCTCGCTGACACCCATAAGGGCGCGGCACGCCAACATTCCGGAGTAGGTGTGCATGTGGCCGGTGAGGTATGTGACCACAGACCATACAAACAGACTCCCTATCACCATCCACCGGCGGTTGAACCGATCCGCTACGAACCCGCCGACAGGGCTCAGAAGTGCATAGACCCACATAAATACAGCCATCAATGTCCCGAATTGCTGGTCACTGGTGATTCCGGGGATGTCCATTCGGATCGATTCGCGAATGGTGGAGACCATCTGACGATCCAAGTAGTTGAGGGTCGCTACCGGCCAAAGGAGGAGCACCGCAAACCACGCATAACGAGACGGGGAGTGGGGGGAGTTCATGGTGTCGATTATGGGTGCGTGGAGTTTGCGCGTAAAACGGACGGTGTTTCGTGACCCGAGAAGAAAGCCCCTAGGCGACGGTATTCTTGGTAAATCCGCGTGTACGTTTCGTAGTAGCCGAGGTTCGGTTGGAAAACGGCAGCCGTGCCCTCGGGTGGAGTGGCCATTGCACGAATAGCATCGTGTGGAGTTTCAAAGGCGTTCGCCGCCAAAGCGCCAAAAATTGCGGAACCTAAGGCTGGGCCTTGTTTGGTGGGATGCACCGTGATGGGTTCACCCAAAACATCCGCGTATACTTGGATGGCCACAGGATTGTGGTGCGGCAGTCCGCCAGTGGCGATAAATCGCTCCACGGGAACACCGCTCGCGCGCATCATTTCGACAATCCAGCGAAGCCCAAAAGCGGATGCCTCCAGCAGAGCGCGATAGAGATGGGCCGGTCCATGCTGCAGTGTGAGACCAGTGAAAGCACCGGTCAGTGAACCATCCATGAGAGGGCTTCGACAGCCATTAAACCAATCGATACAGCGTACGCCGCTGGCGCCGGGTTCGATTGCGGCCGCCTCTTCTGAGAGCCCGGTCAAATTCGATTGCCCTGTCAACTTGCGGAGCCATTCAAAAGCGTCTCCCACGGCCGCCTGTCCTGTTTCGTAACCAAAAAATCCGGGAAGGATACCATCTTTGACGACCCCTGCAGATCCGGGAACAAAATGTTCGTGAGTCGAATTGAGCATGTGACAGGAACTGGTGCCCATTACCATCACCAGTGTTCCCGCTTCGGAAGCGCCCGCACCAGGGACACCAGCGTGTGCGTCGATCGTTGCGACACTTACGGCTGTGGCAGGCAGTAAGCCCATTTTCGCCGCAGCCTCACTAGTTAAACCACCAGCAGATTGCCCCGGTGCTAGAAGACGCCCCGGCATTTTGGTTTGGACAAGAGAAGCCAACAGTGGGTGGACCGCTCCGAGATACGCATTCGAGGGATAACCGTCTTTTGCATTCCAAAGTCCTTTGTAACCGGCCTGGCATGTCGATCGCGGGATCGAGTCGGCTGGGCCTCCTACGAGTTGCCATACCAACCAGTCCCCCGCTTCCAGCCATACGTCAGTCGCGTGATAAATCTCGGGGGCGGATTCGAGAACTTCGAGCATCTTTGGAAAGAACCACTCCAACCCGATCCCGCCTCCATAATGTCTTAAAAAACGCTCCTCGCGCTCTTGAGCGACTTGATTCATGCGATCCGTCTGCTTCTGGGCTGCGTGATGTTTCCACAGTTTTGGCCAGGCGTGAGGTGCTTTCGCGAACTCTTCCAAAAGGCACAGCGGCGTGCCATCAACTTGCGTCGGCAACATCGTGCAGCTTGTGAAATCCACACCAATGCCGACGACATTCGCGGCTTGTAGTTTGGCGGTACGCAGCACGCCCCGGACGGCTTTGGCAGCGGCCAGAAGCCAGTCCTCGGGATGTTGTAATGCGAAATGTGCGGGCAAAACCTCCGTCGATCCGGGGAGGGATTTGAGGATTTGCCCATGCCGGTAAGGGACGGCTTTCGAGGCAAGTTCCCGGCCATCCAGCGTGACCAATAGAGCGCGAACGGATTCGGTTCCGAAATCGAGTCCAATAGAGGTCTTCATTTTGTGCGTGGGTTTTTCAGATAATAGAAATGACCGTCCTCGGCTCCGCCTAGAAAGTCGGGAATCCCGTCTCCGTTAAAGTCCACGACTGTCGGACTGACGTCGTGGCCTTCGATGTTTTGTGGCGTGATAGGGCCCATGCTTTTGAAAAGCCATTTGCCGTCGCGTGTACCCACTTGCCGGATGAAGTTGGCGTTCGAGGAGTTTGCGAGGATGTCGAGATGGCCGTCGCCGTCCCAGTCCACGATACAGATTTTACGGCGCCCGCTTTTACCGGCGATTCCTTTGGTGAGTCGTAATGGCTCGCCTTGTTCGTCACAGAAGGAGCGTTTGGGTGCGAGCAATACAAGTTTTCCATCTCGCTGGGCGCGTTCGAAAAATGCCAGGTAGCCTTCCTGATCGAGCATGATGAGGTCCATCAGGCCATCGCGGTTCCAATCCACGACAAACGGAGTGGTTCGCCATTGAGTGAGCAGCGCTTTGCCTTCCGGTTTGAGCCAGCCGTAGGCCAGAGTCGGCTGCGCTCCTTCCCATTCTACTTCGATGGGTTGAGGTGCTGCGAGTTTGGGGGCTGTACGTGTCCCGATGTTTTTAAACCAAATCACTTTGCCCCAGATCGAGTTCACGATGAGATCCGGAAGACCGTCGCCGTCCCAATCAGCAACGCTCAACGTGGTGTATCCCCACTTGGCTTCCGCGGGGCCCTGGATACTGCCGTTGGGGCCGGCCATAATTCGAATTACTTTACCGTCAGCCTCAAGGTATTGAGGGGCTGCCCACTTTGGCTTTTCAACGCCGGGTTCGCTGAGGTTTTTGAAAAACTGAATATAGCCTGCGGAATTGCCGCTGATGAGGTCCATTGCACCGTCCCCGTCCCAATCGAATCCAACGGGAGTGGCTAGCGCGCCGCATTTGAGTTCGTCGGCCTCTTGTTGGAAATAGACAGGAGCATTGAATTGCGGAGAGCCATCAATGCTGAGAGTGCCTGTATTTTCGATAAAGGCCACGCGACCGTCTTCATCGCCAACAATGAGATCGGGTTTGCCGTCCCGATTCCAATCGAACACGGTCGGTGTGATCATTTCGAGATCCATGTGTAATGGACTTCCGTCGCTAAGTTTCAGGCGACGTCCCGGCGCGTAGTTGGGCGCTGATCCCGAGCCGATATTTTCGAAATAGGTAAAGCCGTCGAGGAATTCGCCGCAGATCAGATCGAGTTTACCGGTGCTCTTAAAATCCGCGAGGCAGGGAGAGGGCCATCCGAAGGTTTCCAGAGGTTTGTCTCCAGCATTGAGGCGAACAGGTGCTGCGTAGACCGGCGCCTCGTTGCTCCCCGTATTTTGGAGCCAATACACAAAGCCACGCAAGGGCCCATTCGTCCACTCGCCCGCAGCGTTGTAAGCGTTGTCCCAGCCGTATTCGCTCCAGTCATCGACTCCAATCAGCAGGTCCGTTTTGCCGTCGCCGTCGAAATCGGCGTAACGCCAGATATTCCCGCGAACAGGTTTATTGTGTACGTTGGGGTTGAGTGGCAATTTGGTTTCGGTCTCCAAACCGGTCTGGAGAAAATCCGGGAACTCTTTTCCGGGCGTGAGTATGCGAGGTTGGTTCCCAACCAGCGAAAGACTGGCGAACTGAAGGCCCTTGCTGATTCGGCGGCCCGGTTTAAAGACTGGCAGAGTCGCGTTGGCTCCGGGCGGCGCCGCATTTTCAAAGAAATAGGTGCCGTTGTAAGGTTTGTCCGGGCAAGACACCACGAGGTCCAGTTTGCCGTCTCCGTTAAAATCCAAGGGCATAGGAAAAGCCCAAAGCCCCACGCCGAGATCGACCGTGAGTCCCGGGTGATTGTACTTCAGCCGTTCGAGAGATGGCGCGGGTTCGGAGGCCATGACACTGAGCGAACACCCGGCTAATAACAGGCAAAGGGGGGATTTCATGGGATAGGGAATTATGGAAGGTGTGGCAGCAGGTTCTGCAGGAGGGTATGGATGGCCTCACGCTCCTGGCCTTCAAACCGAGTGACCGGTTCGGCGGATATATCTTCGCAGATGCCCAGGAGGGAAAGGACCGTCTTGATCCCTTTAATACCCGCCGATGCACTGGGGTTGGTCCGATAAATATCGGACACCCGGATTACCAAATTTTGTAATTCGGCCATCTTGGTGAGGTCGCGGTTTGCGGATGCGTGGAAGAATTGAGAGTACAGTTTTGGGAACATATTTGCACCGCCGGTGACGCCGCCTTCGGCGCCTGCGAACGCTGCATAGGCTAACGTTTCTTCGTCTCCCACAAATACTGGCCAGTCTTTACGTGTGCCGCGTAGACGCAGAATCTGGTGGAGATACCCCAAATTTCCGGAGCTATCCTTCATTCCGATGATATTTGGGTGAGTCATCGCGTGGCGTACGGTTTCGAGGGGAATGACAGTCTTGGTCAAGCCCGGCATGTTATAAAGCAGTAGCGGGAGGGGCTGCTTCTCGGCGAGGCACGTGTAGTAGTGGGTGAGCTCACTGGGACTACTCTGCCAGTAATAAGGTGGCGCTGCGACCACAGCGTCGGCGCCGAATTCAGCAGCGTTTCGTGCGAGTTGGAGAGATTCTTCCATTGCAGTGTCGGTGACGCATACCAAGACAGGAACGCGTTTGGCGACCTGACGGCAGGTGCGTTCCACCAATTCTCTGCGGAGACGGTAACTGAGAGCGGGGCCTTCGCCGGTTGTACCGAGGATGAAAAGGCCGCTGACACCACCGCTCAGAAGATGCTCGATGAGGCGCTCGAGTCCGAGTTGGTCGAGGGCGTCTGGCGACTGGAGTGGGGTGACCATAGGAGGGATGATTCCTGAAAGGCGAAGCGTCATAGTGGAGCGAAGATACGGATAAGCGATTGTGTCGTCTTGTCTTTGAGGATGGTGGACTATAATGCACAAGGTATGACGCGCACTGTTGCGGATTCCACCGTAGATGAACGGATTTTTGGGAGTGAAATCGATCTGCCTTTGGTGTGTACCTTGGGAAGATTTCGGGCTCAGAGGGCACAGCGACTTGCCTGGCATTCCCATGAGAACGTGGAGGTGATTTTTTTGCAGGGGGGCGCCTGTAGTTACGAATTTTCGGGTCTAAAATCGGTGGATCTTGTGGGGGGACAATTTCTCGTGGTGCCGGGGAAGACATTGCACCGGGGCGGGCAAGATATTCGGATGCCATCGGAGTTGTGTGGCATCGTGCTGGAGCCGTTTTTGAGAAAGACGTTAAGCGGGAGTGTGTTTACGAGTGCGGATCTCGCGCGAATCCGTGGCACCTTGGGCGGGGAACGTCCGCGTGTGGAGACCATGAATGGGGCGCTGCGAACGCTGGTGAATGGGCTCGTGGCGGAGCTTCAGTCGTTCAAGAGTGAGAGCGACGATGGAATTAAGCGGGCGCGTTTACGGAGCATGATTTGTTTGGCGCTGATCGAGGTGATCTCGATTGTGGATGCGTCGCGGCCGAGAGCCTCAACCGGAATCGTTGTGGCGGCGGAGAAGTTTTTGCGAAAACATCACATCGACAAAGTGACGATGGACGATTTGGCGGGACACCTTGGATTCAGCAGGGCTCGAATGTTTGAAGTCTTCAAAAAGGAGACGGGATTATCTCCAAACGATTATTTGCAACGGTACCGTGTGGAGCGTTGCAAGGAGCTGTTATCGGGGACGGCCCGGACTATTACGGATATCGCGTTGGAGACGGGTTTTGGATCCAGCCAATACTTCAGCCGGGTTTTCCGGAAATACTGTGGTATGACACCGATGGAATTCAGGAGTCGTGTCTAGACGGAGAAGTAGTACCGCGCGGTGTTCTGGAATCCGGAGCGAGTGCGTCAGGGAGCGCATTAAAAACGGGGTAAGGCAGATAAGACGCACCTTCGCGGGAGCGAGGTTGCGTTGGTGAAGTCTGTTGTTTCCTAACCCTTTGATTTCTGCAAACAGCTTCCGTCAGCGTATGAAATTTCTCCTCTCCCCGGTCATCTTAATCTCTCTATTGGGGTTCACCCAGATCTCTGGCGCAGCCGAGAAACCGAATGTCATCGTTATCCTGGCCGATGATCTGGGTCGGGCTGATTACTCGGCATTTGGAACAAAGGACATTCGGACGCCACATATCGATCGACTTTTTGCGGAAGGGATGACCTTTGAGAATTTCCGGGCCAATTCCTGTGTTTGTTCTCCCACGCGTGCCGCTCTTCTTACCGGGTGTCATCCTGATCGAGTCGGGGTTCCGGGTGTGATTCGTGAAGAGGAGCAGGAGAATTCCTGGGGTTACTTTTCGCCCCGTGCAGCCACGCTTCCTCAGGTGCTGAAGAAAAGCGGATACCACAGCGCCATCGTTGGAAAATGGCATTTGGGAACCAGTTCACCCAATACACCCAACGAACGTGGCTTTGATCTGTTTCATGGTTTTCTCGGCGACATGATGGACGATTACTGGACCCATCTGCGACATGGCCAAAACTTCATGCGCCGCAACCAGGAAACCATTAGCCCTGAAGGGCACGCCACCGATGTTTTCACCAATTGGGCCTGCGATTACGTCGCGGAGCGTGCTCAATCGAAGGAGCCGTTTTTCCTCTATCTCGCCTACAATGCGCCACACGACCCGGTACAACCACCGAAAGAGTGGCTGGAGAAGGTTCAACAACGCGAACCCGGCATCGGTGATAAACGCGCAAAGATCGTTGCGCTCATTGAGCATCTCGATGATGGCATTGGCCGGGTACTAGGTACGCTGGACAAGTTGCATTTGTCGGACAACACCCTGGTCATTTTCACCTCGGACAACGGGGGCTATCTTCCTTCCGGGGCGAATAATGGTCCGTGGCGCAGTGGGAAGACACACATGTATGAAGGCGGGTTGAGGGTTCCTGCGGCAGCGCGCTGGCCTGGCCACATCGCGGCTGGCGCACACACCACCCGGGATGTGCTGACGATGGATATCTATTCCACAGTCTGTGAAGCCACAGGTACGGCTATCCCTTCCGGGCTGGATGCTCAGAGTTGTTTGCCCACACTTCTCGGGAAACCTCAAGAAGACGGTGTTAAGAGTTATTACTTTGTGCGTCGCGAGGGCGGTTTGTCGTACGGCGGCAAAACCATTGAGGCGCTGCAGCGGGGTGATTGGAAGCTATTACAAGATAGTCCATTTGCCCCCATGGAACTGTATAATTTGAAGGCTGACCCTCTCGAAACCACTGATCTGGCGAGTAAAGAGCCGAAGCTTTTTAAGGAGCTCGCAACAGAGCTACGCCATCACGTTCAGCTTGGTGGTCAGGTGCCGTGGCAAAAGTAGTGGGCGCTCTACGGGCTCGTTTCGCGAGATTGGGTGCGTCCTGATTGTCTAGCGGTGAAACAGTGCCCTTGTGTGCGCAAGATGGAATCGTTTCGTTATCCGTTATGCCTCGTCTCCTTCGCACCTGTTTATCCATCGCGTTTGTGGCTTGGTGTGTAGGAGCGTTGGCTCTGGATACTTGGGGGAAAACACGCCGTGCCGAAGGTGTGTACGACGCCATCATCGTAGCGGGTTGTCGGGTTTACCCCGATGGCCGACCATCACCCGCGCTGGAGTGGCGGGTCCGGAAGGCCGTAGAACTCTGGGAGAAGGGAGCCGCTCCGCGTGTGGTGTTTACCGGCGGAGTCGGTGATTTTCCGCCTGCAGAAGCGGAGGCGTCTGCCCGACTTGCGCAGGAATTGGGTATGCCTCGCACCGTGATGCTTCTCGAAGATCGTTCGACGTCGACGATTGAGAATGCGCGTAATGCAGCCGCTGAACTTCCGGCAGCCGCTCAGATGCGAGTGTTGGTTGTCACTGACGCGTATCACGTGTTCCGGGCTCGGCGCCTGTTCGCCGAATTTTTCGGGAAAGTAGATGCGGTGGGCAGCACTTACGGAGTGGTGTCCCGAGTCCGGGGTGCGTTTCGAGAGGTGCTCGCCCTGTGTAAATATGCGCTGACTTAACGCTAGGGCATGTTCACGGGTCCGTTCCGTTAATTACGCCGGCGCTCTGGAGCGCCGTCCTACTCGAGAAGGTGCCGAAATTCGTCAACCATCGCGCCGATGCCGTCCTTTTCGAGAGCGCCGATCGCGAGTTCGAATTTGAAGCCTTTATCGAGGTAAAGCGTCGCGCACGAGGGGTGTTCGGCTTTGAGTTTTCTGTAGGCAGTCCACGATTCGTCGTAGAGCTGGATCCAGTGTTTTAACTCGGTTTTGTCGCCCTGTTTTCCGAGCGCTGCGAGGTGGAATCCCGACTGGTAAATCCGGTATAACAAGAGCCCGTACCGCGAAGAGACCCGTACAAATTCGCGGGTTTCAGCATCCGGAATGTGAATGGAGGTCGCAATCGAGTCGATTTCCTCCCACATCCGCACCGCGTCGTCTTTCTCCTGGATGAACTGTGGCACGGCTGCCGGATCTTTGGGAAGTGGAGGTTTGTCGATGTACTGATCGCGGGTCCATTGGGGCGAGATGTTGTTTTGGGTGGAACGTTTTCCCCGGTAGACAGCATCCGCCGAAAGCAGGGCGAGACGTCGGAACCGGACAGCGTCTTCGGGGGTGAGCTTGAGGACTTGAGTGGCGAAATCGTTGAAGACTTCGGCTTCGGTACGGTTGGGGTTTTGTGCCCATTTGCCGATCACGTACATGTTGAGGTCACACCAGAGTTCGTTGGTGAGGTAAGGGCCTTTCCAGCCTCCGCCCCGGCTCCAGGTCGAAATTCCCACGGTCAGTGGATTTTGCCAAGTTTTGGCAATGCTTTCTCCGTTGTGCTCCTCAAAGCCGTCGATCACTCCGTGCATCACGTAATTCGGGTACGCGCCTTTTCCTTCGTATTCACGCTGGCACTGAATTTCGACGAGTTGCGGGTGGCGGCCCATTCCCAGGACGCGGCTGAAACGGTTTCCGCGGTGGAAATCGTCTTCGCAGTGTTTGACGACGATGCAGAGGTTTGGGTGTGGTTCGACGCCGTCACTGACCGCTTGGTATTTCTCGGTACTCGTATCGAAGCTCCGCCAGGAACGGAAAATGACCTTTTTGTTCAGTCGTTCGCAGACTTCTTCCCGGAGGATTTGCATCAGCGGGATGATCGTTTTTTCCGGGTCGGCGTTATTTTTGATTTGGCCGGTGTGATAGGGGGCGCCGTGTAGGTAGGTTTCGCCGATCCGAATGACGAGCCCGTCTAATTGAGGAAAGCGGGTGAACATTTCGCGGACACCCAGCCGGATGATGCGTTGGGTCTCTGGGAGCGAAAGGTCGCCGAAGTTGGGGATATTGAGTTTTTCGACGAGTTTTTTGGGCAGAATGACCATGTCGGTGTGACAATAGAGGTCGAGGCCTGCCTTTTTGGTGGCGGTATAAAGGGCGTCGAGTTCGGCGGCTTTTTTATCGATCCAAACCCGTTCTTCGGAGCCTGAGGGGAATAAAGTTGGGTCTACGGAAGACCAATCGATTCCGAACTGTGCCGCTTCGAAGAGCTCAAACACTTTCCCTGTAAACCCGAGGCCGTGAAGAACGGTTGGATCGTTGTATTTGGTTTCGAAGGGAGGTTCACCGGGGTTGTTGTGGACCATGTCCAAGCGGATGCTGGCGGGACGGAGCGGTGTATTCTCTGCGGCAAAAGTGGAGAGAGTGTTCGAGAATGCGGCGGCTCCAAGGGTGAGGGCGAGTCCGAGCGATTGGAGACGAGGGAAGAAGCGAGCGACGAAGCGTGGACAGGGCATTTTCTCATTCAAGCAGGTCCGGTGGTACTACCGCAAGAGGCGGACAGGCGCGAAATGGGTGAGTTTCATGCTCAGCCTAAGCCTCGCGCCATGGTGCGCGTTCTGCAGAGGGCCTGGATCTGCGAGTGGAGTGTCGGGAAATCGGCAGTTCTGTATCGATAAACTCAATACCGGTTCATTCGGCTGACTATTCAAAAAACATTGTAACGTTATGGGACGGTAGTTGTCTTCCCCGTGAGTATGACTGATACGATCGATCCACAATATCAGGACGCAGAGGCGGTTAAGGCCGTACTAGGCGGTGCGACGGACCGTTACGAGGAGATCGTACGCCGCCACGAAAGACAGATCTTTGCAATTGCGTGGAGTCGACTTGGGAATGCCTCCCTTGCGGAGGAAGCTGCACAGCAGGCTTTTGTCCGCGGCTACCTGCAGCTCTCGCAACTCAAAGATGGAGCGAAGGTCGGCGCTTGGATAGGGACGATGGCACGCAACATCGCGATCAATCTTTCCCTCATGCATCGCCGTGAAATGGACAAGCGCGAGAGATGGTCCATGGAACAGGTCGCAACTACCAGGGATGAAGACGTGGAATCCGGAGAGGATTGCAATCCCAAGGTGCTGCAAGAAGCTATGGCCGAGCTGCCGACTTTATCGCGAGAGTGTCTGGTTTTGTTTTATTTGAAGGGAAACAGCAGCGCAGAGGCGGCCGGCGCGCTTGGAATTTCAGAAGCGACTTTTCGGGTTAAACTACATCGTGCCAGAGCGTCGCTTCGCAAGGAAATGGACCGAAAGCTGGCGAGGTCGCTACACGAATTGCGCCCCGGAAACTCATTCTTAGGTGCAGTCATGGCCGGTATCTTTGCTGCGGTTCCATCGACAAATGCAGCGGGTATCGGGGGAGCTGTTGCGGGTGGCGGATATGCTGCTTCAAAGGTGGCAACGGGGTCCGTTTGGGGGGCAGGTAAGGCCTTACTCAGCCTTGGAGGGATCCTGCCCTGGGCACTTTTCGATTGGTGGATTGAACGGCGCGAAGCCGCGAATTTTACCGATCCAGAGGGATTCCGTTCCAAGCTCTACCGGCTGGAATCATCGAGCCGTATAACATCGTTCATCATTATCGGCCTCGCTCTATGGTATGGCAAATGGATCGAAGGGGTTCTGCACCGGGCGGTTGAAAAGGCTGAGTATTTGTTTAAAATCGGCCACCTTTTTGACAGTAGTAAAGCAGTTGGATCGCAGCCCTTGTGTTTCGTCATCTTCGTTTTCTCTTCGTTCTATACCTTCCTGATGTTGAGGACGTATCGAAATGGGCCAAATCGATTGTTTGCAATACACTGCGTGGCCGGTGTCTTAATGACGGTCTTTTCTTTTTTGGCAGGAATCGGCCAGGTTCCCTTTATGCTCGCAGGCATTTTGTTTCCCGCAGTTTCACTATTGTGGACTTACTCGCTCCGCTATCGGCCAATGAAGATGGACTACAACCTCTTTCTGCGGGCGAGCCAGGGAATGTTGAAGCCCTCGGCAGCTGATGCGGGTGAATCTCCAGCCCCAGTGATCACGGAAGGAGCCCTGGTGCGTTTCTCCAGATTTCTTGGCAGTCGATTTCTGGTCATTAAACAAAAGCGTATGCCAGATGGACTGCGGCTGTTTCTCATGCCGGTTCGGAAGCGATTCGTCCGCGACCTCTTCGCATGGATCCCGTCAATCAAGGAGAGTTATTCCTACATTCAACTGCATCCGGATGGAACCGTGACTGCCATGTGCGGCGAAGCGGACGCTCGCGATATCGCCGCTCTTAATCAGGACAAATTGCCGGAAATCGAGGTTTGGGAGGCCAAGGTAACAAGCGCTCTGCAAACTTCGCTACGGCTGGTCTGTGAAGGAAAGAACACACTCGCCGAGGATATATTAGGAGAAGTGGCAGAATTGGAGATTCTAAAAAAGCCCGTCAGCAAAGCACCAATAGCCCGCTGGCTGTGGTTTATGGAGCTATTCGACTTCGCGTTCATCCTACTCTTTTTCTCAGCTATCGGGCTCTTCCTCTGGTGGTTCCGCAAATAAACCCTGATATGAAACCCGCAAATAATGGGGACGGCCTATGGAACGGACAGTTCAGTGGTTCCGCCCAAATGAGGGAAGAAGCGAAGAATATCCTCAAGAAACTTAAGAAAAATTAACAGAGACGGAGGCCAGATGGTCTCCGTTAACGGTCTTCACCCGAACCATTCAATGAATACTTCCGAACCTACACTCGAACTTAAACCGAAAACGTTTGGGATCCTAAGCATGATTGCCGGTTTCTTCGGCTTATTCGCAGTCGCTGTCGGCCCGTCTATTCGAGACACTTTCATTCCGCCGCCTCCCGCCGAGAGACAAATCTCGGAGGCGATCCTTAGCATCAAGCGGTACATCGGCGCCAAACCCAAAGAGACTAAACCTACAATAGAAGCACCGCGGCAGCCTTTTTCAGCTAGGGAGTTACCGCACACTTTGTCTGTTGTGTTTTCGGCACTCGCATTCATTGGTGGTGCAGTCTCTTTCCTGCTTAAGGAAGGTTATCGATATGCCTGCATCGCTGGTGGATTAGGCATCGTTACTTTGTTCTGGCACACAGTTCTTTTTGCACTCGCAGCCCTCATCTTGTTCTTCATTCTGTTCCTGCTCCTGCGCTTCTTTGCGCTGCTTGAATGAACGGCGTCTGAAGGATATGCGAAGGACAACACCGCTCGCATTTTCCTGCCCATTTTGGCGCACATATATGCAAACCCGCGTTTCATCGAAATGTACGTGGTATCCGGTACTCTCCATCCGCTTCCTTAAAAGGCAGGGGGGGAATTGCTGAACCAAACAAAGTCAGAAAGCATGGGGCACGGTTCACCAGAAACTTGCTCTAGGGCCCATAACGATAGCGGAGAGCATTTCGACAAACCCTCGGACAGCGGCATCGATGCCCGTGACCATCGCGATGTCCCACTTACCCCAAAACCCGGCCCGTCACTCGCAAATCCCCGTCGACTTGGAGTCCGCCGTTGTCGTTCGTGATCCGCAAACCTATTTAGCGCGTTCCCAGACTTTGACCCAATCCACTTCCAATTTGTTTTTTGAAGTTTCTTTGGAACCGTAGCCTTCTTTAGGAATTTCACCCGCCCATCCATTGGTGCGTTTCGCTTCCATTGAGATGATTAGATAAAGCGGAGCGGAGGTCGGAGGACATTGGTTTTCTGTGGCGACCACTTTTCCATCAAACAGGAACCGGTAGCCGGTTGAGTCCCATTCACAGCCGTACACATGCCAGGTATCCCCGACCTTGGCTGGGAACTTTAATCCATGCGATCTCTGCGCTTTTTCGTATCCACCCCAGTGAGTGGCGTACTGATAACCTCCGGCCATTTTTCCGTGGCTTTCCATGATGTCGATTTCGACACCATCTCTATTCACGGAATCAGGATCGTTAGCAGTGGCGTTGCCCATTCCCGCGGAATTTGCCCAGATGGCACATTGGGTTCCGGGTTGAGGAGAAAAACGGACGCGGGCTTCAATTTTGCCCTGTGAAACCAGGAGCCGTTTTCGTGTAGTAACAAAACCGGAGTACATCTGGCCGCTCTCATTTGTGAAAGTGGTGAGCGTCAAAATGCCGTCTATAATATCCACGCTTTGAGGCGAGTTTTTCGCATCCCCGCGTTTCATGGTTTCGATATTCCAGATGGCGGTATTCAGTTCTGGCGCATCAAAATCCTCATCCAGAACAAGGTTGAATTTGGCATCTTCTGCGAGACTGGTCGAAACACCCGCGCCAAGGTTTAAAATTGCGCTAGCTGTGAGGAGAACATGCGTCGCTTTCATGTGGGGGATCATGCAACAATTCTACAAAAATTGCAGCCTTTGGGATTGTTCCAATTTTGTGGACATCTTCGGGATGCGAAATGAGGGATGTTTTGTTGCTAACCCAGCCCGTCACACGCAAAGCCTCGTTTTGAGCTGGGTTACGATAGACCGCGCCGTTGGCGCTACGGAGCGCCGGGTTCTTTCCTAATTCGTTCCAAACGAATGAAACGAAGCCGTAAACACGCTCTAGTGTAAGCACCGTTTGCGTGGGGACTTTTTCCGGTTCATGTAGCGGCTACTTTTGGAGTAGCTTTGCCGGCTTTCGAAAGATCACCCCATGTTGCCACCGCCTTCCACCGCTTTTGTTCTCGGCGCCGGTCTCGGAACACGCCTCAAAGCGTTGACTGCTCATTTGCCGAAGCCGTTGATTCCAGTGTGTCTTTCCCCGCTGATTACTCGGGCGTTTGAGCATTTACAGAAGGCTGGAGTCCAATCGTTTGTGGTGAATACCCATTGGAAGGCCGAGGCCTATCCCGCAACCTTCCCAGAGCGAGTCTGGAACGGGGCGCCGCTGACGTTTAGTCACGAGTTCCCGGAGGTGCTGGAAACGGCGGGCGGTCTCAAGTTCGCCGAGGCTCAATTGAAGGAAACGGGTCCGTTCTGGGTGTATAATGGCGATATTCTCTCAGATTTGCCTCTCGAACGCGCTTGGGAGGCTCATGTGGCAAGCGGGAACGAGGTCACACTGGTGTTACGTTCCAAGGACGGTCCGTTGCAGGTTGGATTTGACGCAGCTACGGGTCGGATTACGGATTTGGGGCGCCGGCTTCATCCTGATTTGAGACCGGAGTTTCTGTTTACCGGGATCTACATTGTGGAACCGAGGTTCCTAGACCGGATTCCTGCGGGGACCAAGCTGAGTGTGGTGCCGGTGTTTGTGGACATGATTCGGGAAGGGGCGCGTCTGGGAGGAGTGGTGGTGGATGAAGGTAGATGGTGGGATTTGGGGGCGAGGGATCAGTATTTGGCGGTACATCAGCAGTTGGCGGAAGAGGGAGGGCTGGGTGGAGCGCCGTGGGTGGATCCGAGTGCAGAGGTTTCGCCGGAGGCGACGTTAACTGGAGCCTGTGCGATAGGGGCGGGGGCGGTGCTGAAGGCAGGTGCCGTGCTTGAAGATAGTATTGTTTGGAGTGGCGCGGTCGTGGAGGCCGGCGCGAGATTACGGCGGTGTATTTTAACGGCTGGGGCTCAGGTTTCCGGCGTACATGAGGATCAGGATTTTTAGTTATGACCCCTTATTCCGAAGTGATTGAGCTGACCAGGACCCGCTTTCCTCAATTTGGAGATGCGCCTCTGGCGTTAGAACCCTTGGAAAAGGGCGGGTCTGACCGAAAGTTTTACCGGGTGAAGAGCCCCATTCCGCCCGCGCTGATTTATGTCCAATACGGACAACAACGGGAAGAAAACCGGCATTATGTGGAGATTGGAGCGTTTTTGGAGCGGAACGGAGTCCGGGTTCCAAAGATGTACCATCATGAGTTGGATGCGGGTCGGATCTGGATGGAAGATCTGGGGGAGCTCGATCTTTGGAGTTTTCGGCAGGAACCCTGGTCGATACGTAAACCGCTTTATGAGGCAACGTTGCGGGAGGTTCTTACGTTGCATCGGGTGAGTTCAGGGATCGAGACGGAGGTGCTTGGGTTGCAACCGGCGTTTGATGAGAAGCTGTATGTTTGGGAGCAGGATTACTTTTTACAGAACTGCCTCGGGCGTCATTTTGGAATCGAGCAGGAGCGTCTTGCGGCGATTCGCGAGACAATGGGGAGGTTGGCGTCTCAGTTGGCGGATCTTCCCAGAGTGCTGGTGCATCGAGATTTCCAATCGCAGAACATTGTGATTCGGGATGGGGCGCCCTGTCTTATCGATTTTCAGGGGATGCGTTTTGGACTGCCCCAGTATGATTTGGCGTCCATTTTACTCGATCCGTATGTGGAGCTGAGTGGGTCGGAGCGAGGGGAGTTATTGGACTTTTATTGTGCGGAACTCACGGCGAGAGGTGGTCAACCGGGTGCTGATTTTGTGCAGGTATATGCTCTTTGTGCGGCGCAGCGGCTCATGCAGGCGTTGGGAGCCTATGGTTTTCTGGGGCACGAGAAAGGAAGGGCCGAATTTTTGGCGCATATACCGATCGCTTTACCACGTCTCCAGCAGGTTTTGGGAGAGATCCCGGAATTGGGGGCGTTACGCGAAATTTTGGAATCCCTACCGGAGACTCACTCTGTGGCCTTGCACTAAATGCCTAGGCCGATCAAAAACCACGCCCGCTCATGCTCACCCTGTCACAAATCTCCAAATCGTTTAGTGGTCGAACCCTGTTTGAGGACGTTTCCTTACAGGTAAACCGGGGGGATCGGATTGGGTTGGTGGGGCCGAATGGAGCGGGAAAATCGACGCTACTATCGATTATCCTGAAGGAAGATTCACCTGACAGTGGTCAGGTGAGTTGGGAAAAGGGGGCGAATTACGGGTTTTTGCCGCAGGAAAGTGCGCCGGTTGGCGAGGAGACGGTGCTGCATCTGGCATGTGCAGTGACCAAGGAGATTGCGGAAGCGATGCGGATTATGGCGAATACGCCGGAGGATTCGGAAGAGCATCACGAAGCGATGGGGGTGTTTTCGGAGGAAGACGGCTGGCAGGTAGAAGCGCGGGCGAAGCAGATTTTGAAGGGGTTGGCATTTCGGGAGAGTGATTTTGATCGGCCAGCCCGTACGTTGAGTGGTGGGTGGATTATGCGAGCGCACTTGGCGCGACTTTTGGTGCAGCAACCGGATCTATTGTTGCTGGATGAGCCTACGAACCATTTGGATTTGGAATCGCTGGGGTGGTTTCAGGAACATCTCCGTCTTTATAGGGGAGCGATTATGGTCATTTCGCATGACCGCGAGTTTTTGAATGTGCTGGTGAGCTCGGTTGTAGAGTTGGGGCGGGGGCGTTTGTCGCGGTACCGCGGGAATTACGACGAGTATTTGGTGCAGAAAGCAGCGCGTTCAGAGCAGCAGATGGCTGCGTATAAGAATCAGCAAAAGGAGATTCAATCGCTGCAGACGTTTGCGGATCGTTTTCGCGCCAAGGCGAGTAAAGCGGCTCAGGCGCAAAGTAAGCTGAAGCAGATCGAGCGCATGGAGAAAATCGATGCGCCGGAGGGAGATGAAAAGACGGTGGGCCAGTTTAAGTTCCCGCAGCCGCCTCGCGCTGGTCAGAAAGTGGTGACCCTTACGGACATCGATTTCGCGTACGGCGAACTGCAAATTTACAATGGGATGAATTTCATGGCCGAACGCGGTCAGCGGACGGTTTTGGTGGGACCGAACGGAGCGGGAAAATCGACGCTGCTGAAATTGCTCGGCGGCGTGTTGGAGCCGCAGAAGGGGGAGCGTGTGTTGGGATATCAGGTGCGGGTCGGGTATTTTTCCCAACACCGGACGGAGATGCTGAAGATGACGGCGAGTGTACTCGAAGCCGCGATGGAGAACGCGCCGTTTGGGGTTTCCGAACAAATGGTACGCGGGTTGTTGGGGGCGTTTCTGTTTCGAGGGGATGACGTGTTTAAACCAGTTGCGGTTTTGAGTGGGGGAGAAAAGACGCGTTTGGCGCTGGTGAAGATCCTGCTCGATCCGCCGAATCTTCTATTGATGGATGAGCCGACGACCCATCTGGATATCGGTTCGATAGACGCGTTGATCGGGGCGTTGAAACAATACGAAGGCACGTTGATTTTCATTTCGCATGATGTGCATTTCATCCGTTCGTTGGCGGAAACGGTTCTGCATATCTCGGCTGGTCAGCTGACGCCGTACGCAGGGAATTACGATTATTACCTGGAAAAAACGAAGGCGACGTCTGCGCGGGCGGCCTTAACAGCGGGTGAAAAGCTCAGTGACAAACGGGCTGGGAAAGAAGTGGCACCAAAGGTGGAGGCACCGACCCAGGGGATGAAGGCGCAGCGAGAGAACAAAAAAGCTGAGGCTGCGGAACGGAATGCTCGGGCGAAGGAACAGCGGGATCGGGAAAAAGCGGTGGCTAACGCTGAGGCGCGGATTTTGGAATTGGAAAAGAAGCAGGCGTTGTTAACCAAGGATTTGGAGGATCCTGCGAGTTATCAGGATGCGGGGCGGGCGGTGCAATTGAACCGGGAGTTGCTTGCGGTGCAGCAGGAACTCGAGGCGGCGACAGCGAAGTGGGAGGCGCTGGCATCGGAATTGGCCGCGAATGTTGAAGCGTAGGCCACGATTCAGGTAAGGAGATAGTTATGGCTGAGACGGCTTTTTATAAGCGGGCAACATTCGTAACACATTTGCCGAAGGACTATTTGTATAGTCCGAGCCATTATTGGGTAGCGAAGGAAGACGGGAATCGCTGGAGGGTGGGGTTCACGAAGTTTGCAACGCGGATGCTTGGGGAGTTGGTGGAGCATCAGTTTGAAAAACAATCCGGGGAGGCGGTTGCCAGTGGTGAGATTGTCGGCTCGGTGGAAGGTTTTAAGGCGATCTCGGATTTATATAGCCCGATCGAGGGTCAGTTTGTGGAAGGCAACCCAGCATTGCTACAAGCGCCGGAGAAAATCGGGAGCGATCCGTATGGCGAGGGGTGGTTGTTTCGGATGGAAGGTAGTCCGGATGCCCGTTGTGGGGACTGGGAAAGCTACCGGGCGCTCTTGGATTCGACGATTGATCGGATTCTGGAGAAGCAGGAAAGTCAGGGAGAATAGCTCAGCCCAAGGGGGAGTGAGTCGGGCGTTCTTTGGAGGCGGGGGCGTATGGGGTGCCGGATGCGTAGCCAAAGTGTTTGAGTACAGGAGAAATGGAGTCTGCGTGGGCGCAAATGGAATGCGTCTTCAGCGATTCGTTACATTTGAAGGATTGCGTTCATAGGGTCAGAAATCACCCTTGCGGGGAAACTCATTTCACTATGTTGCTCAATTGGAAGAATCGTGGGTCCTCTGCGGAAAGTGTCGTTTCGCTAGTCCGGAACGGGAGCAATGTGTTCCTTCACGGAGGATGTGCAACGCCAGGGGTCTTAGTGGAGGCGTTGGGAAATCGTCGGGATCTGGAAGGGGTGCGTCTTTACCACATGCATACCACCGGACCTGCCCCATTTGCGGATCGGGGTAGAGAACAGGAGTTTCGGTCCGTTTCGCTTTTCACGGGAGCACCTCTTCGAGAAGCGATCGCAGAAGATCGGGCAGACTATGTGCCGATCTTTTTATCCGACATCCCATGGCTGTTTCAAAGCAGGCAAGTGTCATTGGATATCGCGGTGTTGCATTTGTCTCCACCGGATAAACACGGGATGTGTTCTCTGGGTACATCGTGTGACGTGGCGAAAGCCGCTGCGGATTCCGCGCAAATCATTATTGCGGAAATCAACGAACAGATGCCCCGAACCCATGGCAACAATGTCGTTTCGTTTGCTCGGATCAACGCGTTCGTAGCGACTGATCGTCCCCTCCTGGAGGTACACTCCCAACCTGAGACCCCTGTGGAGGCCCGAATCGGGGAACTCATCGCGGAGCTTGTGGAAGACGGCAGCACTCTCCAGATGGGAATCGGTGGAATTCCGGACGCGGTATTAGTGCGATTACACGAAAAGCGGGATTTGGGAATCCACACGGAGATGTTTTCGGATCGATTGGTCGATCTATACGAATCCGGAGCGGTGACAAATCGCTTAAAAGGACTCGGAGTTGGGCATATCGCTACGAGTTTTGTCACTGGGACGCGTCGGCTCTTTGATTTCGTAAACGACAATCCGATGGTCCATTTTTACCCATGTGATTGGACCAACGACACGGGTGTCATTCGGAAAAATCCGAAGACTGTGGCGATTAACTCCGCACTTCAAATCGACCTTACCGGCCAGGTCTGTGCCGATTCCATAGGGCACCGAATTTATTCCGGAATTGGAGGGCAGATGGATTTTATTCGAGGGGCCGCCATTTCGAAGGGGGGCAAACCCATTATTGCGCTGCCGTCTACAGCCAGTGGAGGTAAGTATTCGCGGTTGGTAGTGGAACTTAATGCCGGAGCTGGAGTGGTGACTACTCGGGGTCACGTACACTGGGTGGTAACGGAATACGGAGCGGTAAATTTGCACGGGAAGACTCTTCGGGAACGCGGCGAAGCTTTAATTTCGATCGCTCACCCGGACTTCCGCGCCGAATTGGGGCGCGATCTGCGCCGGGTTCGATCCATGTAGATCGCAAGTTTTCGCAAAGTTTCCCGCTATGCGCCTATCTTCATAGGCGGAAGGGAGCGCCGAGCCCCAACGCTGCAATGCGTTGTGACACAGGTAAAGCCGAGGCGGAGCTGGGGAAGTCTTCCATTGGCGAAAAGCCCTAAGCACGCCATGGGATACACACAACCCGAGTCTGATAGGTGATGAAATGCTGGCCTGAAACCGCCTCGATATTGGCACTTACCCAATCCGCTCCACAGCGGATGCCATTTGCTATGCGTCCATCCAGGACCCGCCCTAGAACACGGTTTGCTACGCGACTCACCAATCTGGCCAGCGTCCGAACTCGCGAACTCCCTGTCAGAGCGTTGCGTAAATACCCGGAAGGCGCCTTTTTCTGAAAGGTTCGTATTCTCGCAGCTTCCTGAAGCCACTCCGCCAAGTAGGGCGCGTATATCCATTCATTCATCCGCCTCGAATAAGGCACCCCGAAATGCCTGGTCATGGTATCATAGACACAAGGCGATATTTCCTTAAATCCATGAAAATGATACAATAACAGCGGGCTTCCATCGATTGTTAATCCTTCCTTTCGCTGCACGACATCACATGGCCCGATATTCCAGATCGCAGCGTTAATCCCCGGATCATCCAACACACACAGACCCGGATACCGTTCCGGCCACTCGTCCAAATAGGCCTGATCCCCGTACTTTCCGTCTTCTGCACGGTCATAACACCACTCCAAACACTGCGACTTCCAGCGTTCCAGACAACTCAACCCCTGTTCGTCTCTGCGGAACGTTAACCAACCGACGTTAAAACGCCCGCATTTCTCCCATGCCCGCAAATGCTCCGGAAATCGATGCGGCGTAATCGCGATCGACGCCTCTCCGATCCGCTCAAAAATCTGCCGGGGATCTCCAAAAAAACACATATCCGCATCTACATAACTCACCTGATTTAAGCCCGGTTCCTGTGAGAACAGATACAGCGGCCAGACAGGGCTCAGTGTGAAATAATACTCCACCGTCGAGCGGTTACCTTTGGCCACCAGCAGCTCGGGAAATACGGACTCCACTTGTCTCAGTGTCACAAACCGCACCTCCCCCGAATGTGTTTTCCCTAAATGTGGACCGTGATGACCTTGAGGACCATGCGGATAAGGTGGACCTTGAGGAGATCGAGCCGCTCGAGCCGCTCGTGTTCCCGAATCGACCTCGGATTCTGTTTCCCCCTCAAATCCGACGTATCCAACAACGCCAAAAAGCTTCAATAGTCTTTCCGCCTCTTCGCTTAACGCCAACACCCATAGACAAAAAGGCTCCGTACTCCATCGCTGTAATGAGCGCAAAAGCACCAACCCGCGAGCAAGATAGTTGTGGTCGAAGTATGTACAATAGTGCCGCATCTTATCTCTACTTCGTACCCGCCACTTACGAGGGCGGTCAGTGAATCCCCTGTATTTGATCTCTCTTTCTTCGCTTTTGCTGACTTCGGGTACGTCACGGGCGCGGACCCTTCTCACCGCTGCCTCTATTAATCGTCTCGGAGACAGGGCCGCGATCTCTGTCACGCGATCGCGTGACTTTTGCGAATCACTTCACGTTCCTATGGTTATGAGATGCGTATCACACGATTTATCATCGCGTTGTTCATCAGTGATTGCCTGATCCCGACAACTCCGGTGTCGGCGGCGGAGGTTTTGCAGCCAGCCATGAACCTCCCGCTCCTCCATGAGGTCGATGTTGTTGTGATTGGCGGGAATTCGGGAGCCGTTGCGGCCGCTGTTGCGGCTGCAGAATCAGGCGCTTCCGTATTTCTAGCGGCTCCGAAGACCTATCTTGGTGACGATCTCGCGGGTACCTATCAGTTGTGGCTGGAGCCGGGTGAAAAAGCCGACGGGACACTCGCCAGGGAAGTATTTTCAAAGGAGGGGCTTATTACACCAATGCAATCCAAACGGGTGTTGGACCAGGCTTTGGTGAAAGCGGGTGTGCGATTTCTGTTCGGAAGCTACGCTACAGACCTTCTTCGAGACGCTTCGGGGAACCCTGCGGGTGTTGTTATCGCAAATCGTTCCGGCCGACAGGCGGTGGTGGCCAAGGTGATCATCGACGCCACAAACCGGGCGAGTGTTGCCCGATTGGCTGGTGCTGAAGCCACACCATTTCCCTCCGGAAATCATGTGTTTACACGCGTAATGGTAGGCGGGACTCCACCTTCAGCCCAGACTCCCATTACCGCGCCGTTTGAGGTGGATGGAGGAACGCTCGGTCATTATCCGGTTCTCAAGTACAGTCTGACGTTGCCTATGACGGATGGCTCCTTTGCGTCTTTTGCTGAGGCCGCGCACATTGCCCGTGATTGTACCTGGAGCAACGATGTGAAGGACGCCTCGGATGATCTCGGGTTTATCCCGCCGGATCGTATTCGGGGAATGTCGCAGCATCAGGCCGCCTGGACCGGAATTGAGGGATTGCCGCTCGATGTTTTTCGCCCAGCCGGTGTCTCGCGCCTCTACGTGTTGGGCGGATGCGCCGATGTCGACCGCAACACGGCGGCAGCTTTGTTGCGACCAGTGTCGGCTATGTCGATGGGAACGCGATTGGGACTTGCGGCTGCGACCGAGGCTAAAGCGACAGATTCACCTGTTGGGGTAACCATACCAGCCGGGTTGCGGTCTGCGGATGTGCGTCCGGGTCAGGTTCGTGATATTCCGGCCAACGCTCCTACTCGTGGTAATACGACGAGAACCATTCCGGCTGCGGAGCAGGCGGTGCCGGTGCTTGGCGAATACGATGTGGTGGTAGCGGGGGGCGGTACTGGCGGAGCTTCGGCAGCTATTGCCGCTGGGCGTGCGGGAGCAAAGGTCCTGATGATTGAATATCTAACTGGGATGGGTGGAGTGGGTACGAAGGGGCTGATCAGTGTGTATTTTTTTGGGAACCGGGTCGGCTTCACCAATGAGATTGACCGGGCGATGATGGCGATTGATCCCGAAAGCTTGAAGACGAAGGGAGAGAGATGGGATCCGGAGTTGAAAGCGGAGTGGCTTCGTCAGGAGGCCCGGAAGGCGGGTGTGACGTTATGGTTTGCGACAGCGGGAATTGGCGCGGTGGTGGAGAATGGAACGGTTCGCGGTGTCGAGGTCGCCACAACCCATGGCCGCGGGGTGGTACTGGCCAAAAAGGTCATCGACGCCACTGGCGCGGCCGACATCGCTGCTGCGGCTGGAGCACCTTGTACGGTCACTAATGCCGATGAAATCGCGGTCCAGGGAACCGGAATGCCTCCTCGCAAGTTCGGTGCTCGTTTCCTCAACACCGATTTCACCTACGTGGATGAGACCGATATTCTGGATATATGGAGGGTATTGGTTACGAGCCGCGAAAAGTACGCCAAGGCGTATGATCTCGGCCAGTTGATCGATACTCGCGAGCGGCGTCGCATCGTTGGGGAACTCGAATTGACGCCGATGGATGCAATGACCTCCAGGACCTGGCCCGACACCATCTTTATCGCCAGCAGTAAATTCGATTCCCATGGATACACCACGGATCCGCTCTCGCAACTCAGGCCGCCGGATCCGAAAAACGCTGTGACGGTGGCTGTGCCGTATCGCTGTATGTTACCGAAGGGTCTGGATGGGCTTATTGTCATCGGGGTTGGAATGAGTGTGCACCGGGATGCCCTTCCTATTGTGCGGATGCAGGCGGACATCCAGAATCAGGGTTACGCGATGGGTTTGGCGGCTGCGACTTTGGCGAAGAATGGAAAGGCTGTCCGCGAGCTGGATGTGAAGGCGCTTCAGCGGCAGTTGGTGGAAAAAGGGAATCTTCCGGAAAGTGTGCTTTCCGATTCGGACTCCTTTCCGTTGCCGCCGGAGCGGTTGAGTGAAGCCGTAAAGACCGTTACGGATAACGGCAAAAACCTGGAGGTGCTGCTTGCTCAGCCCGAGGCGGCGAAACCGCTGCTTCGTCAGGCTTTGGATTCATCCAAGGGAGCGGAGAAGGTCATCTATGCGCGGATCTTAGGTATGCTCGGAGATCCTGCGGCGACGGAAGTGCTGATTCAGGCGGTAAACTCCGCCCAGTGGGATAAGGGATGGAATTTTAAGGGAATGGGGCAATTCGGGGCTAACCTGAGCCAGCTTGATTGCACCATCATGGCCTTGGGACATACCCGACAAAAGGTGGCAGTGGCTCCGATCCTGTCCAAGGCGGCTGAATTAACTCCCGCCAGTGATTTCTCCCATTTCCGGGCTGTATTCGTGGCTTTGGAATCGATCCGCGATCCCTCGGCGGCAAAATCTCTGGCGGCCTTGCTGGCCTTGCCCGGGATTTCTGGGAACGCCGAGACTTCTATTCAAGAGTCGTTTGCCAAGATTATGCCCAGTGGTACTGACGAATCGACCCGTCGGCGGGAGTTGATCGAAATGGGATTGGCGCGGGCTCTTTATCGGTGCGGGGATTTTCAGGGAATGGGGGAGCAAATTCTCCGGAACTACGCCCGGGATCTGCGCGGCCATTATGCCCGTCATGCGCAAGCTATTCTGGATGAGAAACGTTAACCCGATTTTTGGATACGTTTCCCGAGGTGTTTTATGTCCCGTCCCGTACCATCTTCGCGCCGTATCCGTTGGGCTTCACTGGTGGTGTCTTGTGTTTTGGCACTCCCGTTGCCACTGGGCATTTGGGCGGGATTTCATCTGCGGCTGAGCCCGCTGTTGTTTTTGCAATCGATGCTGGTGAGTACCCCGTTGGTGCCAATCGCTTTCGGGGGCGGCGTGTGCCTGGTTATTATCCTGTTTAAGGACCGCTGGTTTTGCCGCTTTGTGTGTCCTACCGGGGCCTTGTGTGACTCTTTGTCGGAAACACGAAAGCACAGGCAGCTCTGGCGGCGCCTTCCAGCCATCCAACGTTGGCTGGCGCTCTTTGGACTGGGCACGGCGGCTTTTGGATTTCCGATCATTGGCTTTCTGGATCCGATTGCGTTGTTTCAGAGCGCGTGGGCGCCGGTTCATCTAGGCATGACGGTTGCCGCATGGCTCAGCTGTGCGGGGTTGTTCCTGATTCTTGGCCTGAGCTGGTTAGTGCCGTATGCTTGGTGTCGGAAGCTCTGTCCTCTGGGGGGCCTGCAATCGGTGGCCACGCAGGTCAGACGCGCGCTATCCGTCAGGTGGCGGCAACGCTCCAACCCAGATGTCGTTTTGGAGAACGCAGCACCTATGCCGCCAGCGTCTTCGTCGTCCGAGCATGTTGAGGGCTGGCGGAGACGAAACCTGTTGATTGTCGGTACGGGACTGGGGGCGAGCTGGTTGTTGGGAAAAAAGAAAACATTCGCTGAAGCGGCACCACTCCGGCCACCGGGTTCGCGGCCTGAGGACTCGTTTTTCACATCATGTGTCCGGTGTGGTAACTGCACCCGTGCTTGCCCGACCCACATTATATCGCCCTCTCTGGACCTGCAGGATCCGTTGGGATTATTGGCCCCCAAACTCAATTTTGATGAGGGACACTGTGATCCTGCCTGTAATGCGTGTAGTCAGGTTTGTCCTACTGGGGCCATTCAACCCTTTGGATTGAAGGAGAAGCCTCGGATCCGTATCGGGACCGCACTTATCAATCTCGAAGGTTGTGTGATGGCCCGTGGCGGGGAATGTCGGGCGTGTCTGGACGTCTGTCCTTACGAGGCAATCGAAACCGCAGAGGTCGATTTTCAGGGGCAACCCAAGGTGATTGTCGACAAATGCGTCGGCTGCGGAGTTTGCGTGAATCCCTGTCCCACGAAAGTGATCTCAATCGTGTCAGGGGCCGTGAAACGTGATTAACGGACGGGCGCCCGTCACACCAAGCCCTGTTTCAGCGCTTTGGCTACGGCGTCGGTACGTGTGTTTACTTCCAGCTTTTCGTAGATTCGCCGGATGTAGGTGTCGACCGTGTGTACGCTGAGGGCGAGGCGGTCGGCGATTTCCTTTTTGATAAGTCCGGAGACCAGAAGTTGAAGGATAGAGCTCTCTCGTTCGCTCAGCATGGTGGCTTCTTTGTGAGGCGCGAACTGGTTGAACATAGTGAGAACCCTGCGCGCGACGCGTGGGTTCATTGGGGAGCCGCCTGCGAGCGCGTCCTGAACCGCCCGGACAATTTCGGCACTCGAGGCTGTTTTGAGTAGATAACCGCAGGCACCGGCGCAAATGGCGCGGAACACTTTTTCGTCATCTTCAAACGCCGTTAAAATCAGGACCAGCGTCTTTGGGCTGAGTTCGCGGGCGAATTTGATCCCATCGATACCGTTCATTCCGGGCAGGCCCACATCAAGTAAAAGCACATCAGGCGCAACCTCCGTTTTGAGTGCAGCAAGCATTGGCTCACACGAATCAAAGGTGCGGGGACAGGACAAATCGGTTTCTGCATTAAACACCGCTGCGAGTGTCCGGCGAAAGGATGCGTGGTCCTCGACCATCCAGATGGTTTTCATGATAGGGGAGCCTCAAATTCGACGGTGGTGCCCTGGCCGGGCTTGCTTTGAAACGTCAATTGCCCCCCAAGGGTGCTCGCTCGATGGCGTAGATTATGGAGGCCGTTGCCATGAGACTGGGCGTTTGGATCGAAGCCGCGGCCGTTGTCTTCAATGGTTAAATGGAATGTGCGAGTATCCCAGGTTGCATGAATACGAAGGTGTGTGGCGTGGGCGTGTTTGGCGATGTTGTGCAGGCTTTCGCGGACGATGAGAATGACCTGGCGGTGAAAATCGAGCGAGGCCGAGGCGGTTTTGGGGGCGTCGCTCGTTACGATTTCCTTCGTTAAATCGTGGCAGAGTGAATCGGCGCTTTGGCGGATTGCTTCGACAAGACGGAGGAGCGAAGGCTTACCGCGTTCACGCATCAGCCAGACGATGGAGTGCATGGATTCGGCTGCTTCCGTAGAAAGACGATGGATTTCCTGAATGGAATCCTGGTTGGCCGTTGCATTGGGAACACGCATTGCGAGTTCACTCATGAGACGGATGCTGCCGAGATGGCTGCCGAGGTCGTCGTGAAGATCTCGCGCGATGCGTTCGCGTAAGGACTGGAGTTCACGATTCTGACGCTCGCGTGCGCGCCATGCGGCAATCACAGAGGCCACCACAGCGATGCTTGCGGCTGCGATGAGCGCCGAGAAGGCGCGGCTCTGAGCGACTGCCAAGGCTGAGGACTTTTGCTTTTCCAAAGCCAGAAACCGCTCTCGAAACTCCCGACGTTGCGAGAGCTGAAGGAGCCAGGTTTGCCAATCCATGAGTTCGCCCTGGCTGACGTATCCATCGGTGAGAGCTTCACGTTTCCAAATGGAGCCGCCCGCTTCATCCAGCGACGATACGGGTTGATGGAAAGCGACGTTTTTCCCGTCGGAGTAGACTGCCAGTTCACCCAGAGCGAAAACGAAATCATTAGTGCGTTCCCAGAGGTGTGTGGCCGTCACACGAACAAAACGGGCGGTGACATCTGGGACAGGAAATGGAATCGGATGATCGCCGGGGACTGGAAAATCTGCGTTGGAGCTGTCGAATACAACAGTGGGCGAATTGAAGTCAGCTTGGATGTCTGTTTCGATCTTAAAACGAAGCGGAAAACCAAAGGCGCGCCGTTCCGGAAAGTCGGGGGGATGTGCTGGAAACAACCGAACTTCCTGGAGCCTGTATTCGGCCCCGAGATCTACCTGAACCCATTTGTTTGTGTCTGCGGAAGATGCAGCTCCACTGCGCCAGCCATGTGTTCCTGAGGTGTTTGGGCGGACAGGTAGTCCGAGGGCGGAAATGCCGTCGACGAGGTTCCGCGTGGTCCATGTGGGAGCGGTTTCCTTGGCATTGGAGGCGCTTACGGTGCAGTGTGCGGCGATGTTCGTGCCATGGGAAAAGGCGAGCACTTCACCGAGACAAAAGAAGGCACGTAAGTCGTCTTTGGTGTTTTGATGAAGACGCGTGGCGGTGAAGCGAATGTAACGGGATCGTAATCCACCGACAGAGAAGTAGATCGGAGCGATAATCGGGATGTAATCCGAGGCTGACTGATCCAAAAGCGTGGTTGGGCTGGAGAAAGCGGGGTCGTTGGAAACTTCGATCCGGAAGCGAGGTGGAAAGCCGTAAACTCCGGGGGATCGTTGTTGTGTCCCTAAGTAAGCGGGAACGACTACGATGGCATCGAGTTCGGCTTCCCGTCCAAGATCGACTTGGACCCAGCTGTTTGTGTTTGGGTCCGGGAGAATGGCGCTATGGAAACCTGTGTGGTCGAGAATTTGACCCTGTGGGATCTGCGGGAAGCCATCCACGCATTGGACTATTCTATCCTGCTCGGTTTGAATGGCCCGGAGCTCAGAATTGAAGAAATTCAATAAATTGCCCTGTGCTACGGAAAGCAGCGCCAAAGAAGAGCATAAAGCGATGGGGCAAATGCTGGGCATCGGGATTCAAGTAGACCGTAACGGGAGGGTTGAAGCAACCAGCAGGCCGTGTTTCGAGCACCTCTGGAGTTGGGCGCGCGGCGTCTCGATTTCGCCACCAGCGACCATGGGGGTACGGTGAATAGGCCCTAGTTGAGGCCCAGATTTTCAGGGGTATTTGTCAGAAACTCGTAAACCGGACCATGCTGGCACAGTAACGTCTTCCACAAACTGTCCCCTTCGGCCGTTTCCGGATCCAAGATCGCTGCGTCCGGCGTGTGAATCACCCAGGTCCCACGCTTTAACTCCGTCTCCAACTGTCCCTTATTCCATCCAGAGTACCCCGCGAAAATCCGCAAAATGGTGCCTTCTTCCTGTACGATCTCCGCCGCCGACTCAATCGTCAGATCATGGCGCCACGACCAGATGCCAGCGTCTTCCTCCCAGCGGAAAGCGGTCAATAACAACTGTTCTGGCCCAACCGGTCCGCCAAAATACACAGGCGCCATCGCTAAAATTCCCAAGTCACGATCCGGCATCAAGTCGCTCAATCTCTTTCCACTAGGGCGGTTTAAAATCATTCCGAAGGCTCCGTCCTCGGCATTTTGCATCGACAGAAAAATGATGCTTTCTGTGAAGTTTGGATCGCGAAGGCTGGGGTGGGCTAGGAGTAAGGATCCAGCCAGGGCGTCAGAATGAGGCTCAAATTCGTGCACGGGGATAGCCTGCGAATTCTGGCAGCGGAAACAAGGCTGATACGAGAAAGACTGGGGTCGGGCTCGAAAATTCCCGGGCCTACCTAGGAGCCGTTGGAATTGCGGGTAGAAAATGCACCTGCCTTTGCTACCTTAAGCGTTCCATGTCGATTCCAGAACAGCCCCTCATCATTGCCGGAAGATCCTTCAGTTCCCGTCTGATGCTGGGAACCGGTAAATTTTCGTCTAACGCCTCCATGGCAGCCGCATTAGAGGCAAGCGGTACAGAAATTGTGACCGTGGCGTTGCGCCGTGCGGATTTGACCGGGAAAGGGGATCCTTTTGCCAACATCCTCGATTTTATTGATCCCAAACGATACCTGCTTTTGCCGAATACCAGCGGCGCGATGAACGCCGAAGAAGCGGTGCGTCTCGCACGTCTTGCCAGAGCGGCTGGTATTTCCGATTGGGTGAAGTTGGAGATCCACCCCGATCCCCGTTACCTTCTGCCTGATCCGATTGAGACACTGAAGGCTGCTGAAATTCTGGTAAAAGAAGGGTTTATCGTTCTGCCGTATATCAATGCAGACCCAGTTCTTGCCCGCCGACTCGAAGATATCGGCACGGCAACCGTGATGCCTCTTGGTGCCCCGATTGGCAGCAACCGGGGTATCCGCACTCGGGACCAAATCGAAATCATTCTGGAACAATGTAGTATTCCTGTGGTGGTGGATGCGGGAATCGGCGCCCCCAGTCAGGCTGCTGAAGCCCTCGAAATGGGTGCGGCTGCAGTTTTGGTAAACACTGCGATCGCTATAGCATCCGATCCCGTTCGGATGGCCCAGTCGTTTAAGAAGGCAGTTGAAGCCGGTAGAGCCGCTTACGAGATTGGGCTGAGTGACCCACTGATTGGTGCGTCGCCGACCAGCCCGCTGACGGCATTTCTTCAGGAGCCCTCTCTTCAGGAAACCGCAGGTAGCGGATCGCATTGAGTTTTCCCCGATCGCTGTCACTTCCAGAGTTCCTTCGCCGCATCGTTATTTCACCGATAAACTCTCTGTAAATCCTATGGCTCTGCTCGAAGTCCGTAATCTAAAGACCTACTTTCCGGTTCGTAGCGGCCTCCTTCGCAGGCACACGGACGACGTTAAAGCGGTGGACGACGTCAGTTTTACGATCGAGGCGGGTACGACCGTGGGGTTGGTCGGAGAGAGTGGATCGGGAAAATCCACGATCGGAAAAACCATTTTGAAGCTACAGGACGCCACCAGCGGCGAGGTCCTCTGGAATGGGCGGAATATTTTGCCACTGTCCGGAAATGAGTTTCGGCCGTTGCGTCGTGAGATGCAGATGATTTTCCAGGATCCGTTTGGGTCGCTGAATCCGCGGCATACGATTTTTCAGATTATTGGGGAAGCGCTGGAGATTCATTTTCCGGAAATGAAGCGGGATGCGCGCCGGGAGCGAGTGGCGCAACTTCTGACGCAAGTGGGCTTAAAGGCCGAAATGATGGTTCGTTATCCGCACGAGTTTTCAGGCGGTCAACGGCAGCGGATTGGGATTGCTCGGGCGCTAGCGGTGGAGCCGAAGTTTATTGTGTGTGACGAACCCGTGAGTGCGTTGGATGTGAGTGTGCAGGCGCAGATCGTTAATCTACTGCAGGATCTTCAGGCGCAGTTAGGGCTGACCTATCTTTTTATCGCGCACGATCTGGCGGTGGTGGAACACATCAGTGACCAAGTTTTGGTAATGTACCGTGGGAAAATTGTGGAGTCTGCTCCTGCCGACCAGATTTATGCCGCTCCGCAACATGAATACACCCGCAAACTACTGAGTGCGGTTCCGAAATTTGCCTGATATTGCCGCCTGACCTTTTTTCATGACGCCGCTGCTCCGTAAACTTTTGGGCATGAACTGGCTCCTTGTAGCCACGACCGTAGTGCTTTCGCTTTTTGGCGTTCTTGCCATTTATAGCGCTACCTATTTTCGAACGAACGAATACTGGGAAAAACAATCGCTGTGGGTTCTGGGCGGATTCGCTGTGTTTACGGTGGTAAGTATAATGCATTATCGCTGGGTAAAGTGGGCGGCAGTTCCTCTTTATGTGATGGGGATAGTGTTGACAGCCCTTACGTATACATCTCTGGGACAGGAGCATGGTGGTGCGAAGTGCTGGTTGCGTCTTCCGGGTATTGGCACGTTTCAACCTTCACAACTTGCTCTGGTTGCTACGATTCTCACGGTCGGGTTGTTTCTGGTGCATTTTCAGAAGATGCACCCGATGCTCAAACTCGCCTGTGTCAGTTCGATTATTGGCGGCCCGATGTTGCTGACTCTGAAGCAGCCTGACTTTGGGATGACCCTCGTTTGGGTCCCGGTCATGCTTGCCATGCTTTTTCTGGGGGGGATTCCAAAGCGCTACATGATTGCCATTCTCCTCACGGGAGTGGCCCTTTTACCCTTGGTCGTAAACTTCGCTCTGAAGCCTTACCAACGGGCGCGTCTTGTGACTTTCATTGATCCGGATATCGATCCGCAGGGGACCAGTTACGCGATTACCCAGGCGCTGATTGCCATCGGTTCGGGCGGATTTGCGGGGAAAGGATTCAAGGCTACGGGGACTCAGGTGGAACAAGGCTTTGTACCCGGGACAACCGTTCATACAGATTACATTTTCACTGCGATTGGAGAACAGTGGGGGTTTATTGGTGGTGTTGTTTTGATCACTATCTTTGCGGCGCTTCTTCTGGCGTGCCTTTTTTCCGCTTATAAATCATCGGACGAATACGGTTTGGTGATCGCGGCCGGGTTCACTGCCCAGATTTTTTTCCATGTGTATCAGAACATTGGGATGACCATCGCCATCATGCCTATTACAGGGTTGCCTTTGCCTCTAGTCTCGTACGGAGGCACTTTCCTACTGATGAATATGTTAGCCTTGGGCCTCATCAATTCGATTTGGATTCACCGCAAGGAGCTGACTTAAGGGTCTTCGTGGGCAGGGACTCCACCCTTGCCCGCGTTCCGTTGAGGGTTCAGATAAGCGTATGTTTCAGGTTCCCGCATTTGACGCCCCTATTATTGCCAAACCCGATGTGTGTATTATCGGGGGGGGCGCTGCTGGAGTTTCCGCTGCCGTGGCGGCAGGTCGGCTTGGGTTGGACGTGTTGCTTGTCGAAAAATACGGGTTTTGTGGTGGAGCGGCTGTGGCTGGGTTAAGCGGGACGATTTGTGGTCTCCACAGCAGCGGGGAAAAGCCGGAGCAAATTGTCTTCGGATTTGCCGGTGAATTTCATGATGCGCTGCAGGCTGTCGGTGGAGTTGGTGCGGCGATCCCATTCGGGCGTACGAAGTTTGTGCCGCAGGACAGCTTCGTCTGGAAAGAAACGGCAGATCGCCTACTTCAGTCTTCCGGAGCTAAAACGCTCTATCACACCTCGTTTCTAGACGTTTTTTCAGGGGAAGATGGAGCTGCGCACACCATTCTGCTCCATTGTTTGGAAGGGATTGTAGCGGTCCAACCGAAGGTTGTTGTGGACGCTTCGGGGGACGCAAATGTCATCCATCGGATGCAGGGCGAAACGTTTTTAGGCAAAGACGGCGTGGTCCAAACCCCGACGATGATTTTCCGAATGGGAAACGTGGATATGGCTCGGGTGCTGCGATTGGATCCGCGAGAACTCCACGCGAAGGTTGAAGCTGCGCACAAAGCTGGGCGTTATCACCTGCCTCGGCACCATGTTTACATGCACCCGATGCCGAACGGGCATGAAGTCTTGTGTAATATGACGCGGATTACGCTGCCCGACGGATCTGTTCCGCTGGGAATTCGGAGTGACGACATGACCTTTGCGGAAATCGAAGGACGGATTCAGGCACGGAGTTATGAGACTTTCCTCCGGGAAAATATTGCAGGCTTTGAACACGCTTATCTTGTGGAAACAGGCACGCAGGTGGGGATTCGTCAGAGCCGTTCGATTGTTGGGAAAGGCCGGCTCACGAATGAACAGGTCTTAACAGCGGCCAAGACGCCGGGCGCCGCTAGTTTTTCCGCGTGGCCGATTGAAAACCACGGATCCGGAGAGCTGAAGATCGTCTTTTTAGAAGACCAGACCTACGACATTCCGTTTGAGGCGCTTATTCCTAGAGCGGGTTCCAACGTGCTTGTGGCTGGACGTTGTATGTCTGCCGATCACGAGGCGCTGGCTTCCGCGCGAGTCACGGCGCAGTGCTTTGGGATGGGATATGCCGTGGGGGCGGCATGCGGGTTGATGCTAGGCGAACGGCTTTCTGCGCAGGAACTAACGGGAGTGGATGTGGCGGATTGGATGAAGGGCCACGGCCTGAAAACGGCGGGTGAACGGTAAAAGTAACACCAGATTTGTGTGTCAGTTTGTGGAATGGCCCGTAGACCGAAATGGCCATTCTGCTAAAATGAGCGCATGACTGAGGATAGCTGGATTCCCCATTTTAAAGAAGTCCATGCCCGTGGTGTTGCTGCCTGGCGTTCACGGAATCGTTCCCCGGCTACGATGTTTTCTGCGGAAGACGTTGTTTTCCTCGAGTCAATTGGGTGTTCGGCACAAGAGCTTTTCGATTTTGTGGATGACCTGGAAGATTATGGCGAACCGGATCTCGAAACGGTTCTCGCGGTTCAGGCTATTCGCCGCGCTTATTTTCTCGAGGTGATGGGAGGACACGTTTCTTCCCATCGGGCAACGATGGCGGAGCTGCCTTCGAAGGCGGCAGCCGTGGATGGCATTAGCTGGCTGCCACGGTTGATCGTTAAGGCGCGGTTGAAGTTACGCGGGGAGATGCCTGTCGATTTAATGTACGGGTGTGGCGGAGACAGGCCCTTTCTGAGGCGGATGAAAACCACGCTACCCGCGTTCCTGCAGCTTGTGTGGGATTGTGGAGACGATGATCGGAAGATCGTCGATACCGTTAAAGCCACTGCTGGGATCGTGTAACGGAAAGGGATCTCGGCGTCTGGCGCCTCGGAGCGTCGAGAGCGGACTGGTTTGCCTTAATCGGGCCAGTGTTCCGTATGAGACTCAATGCCTCCCGAATGAGGGGATTACTGGCAGGCTTGTGCCTCGAGGAAGGCGAGCGCCTTGTCGTAACTACAACGCTGAAAGTAGTGAGCGAGCTGCGGGTCTACGGGCTGGGGCAGCTGTGCGGCGAGCCCGATGATGTCCTGCGAAACGCTTTGAAGCGCTTGAAGGTGCCCTTCTGCGTCCCGGTGATACCATTCCCGGTCGGAGATTGTCGCCAACCGGGTGCGAAGTGCGGCTACTAACTGTTGGGTAACGTCGCTCAAGGGGCGCTCAATGGCAGTTAGCGTTCGTTTAAAGCTGTTTGGCTTTACGAGTGCTCTTTTTCTTCGGAGCCGAGGTGGCTTCGAGTTCCGCCAAAATTTCGCTTTCTGCTTCGAGCCAGTCCCGGACGGGGTCGGGGTGAAGACCTTCCGCGCGGCGTTTTTCACCGAGGAAATACGCTCTGACGGCGATGGCGTCTGGAGTAAATTCGTACTGGAGTAAGGCTTCTTCGGAGAGAAGATTCATGGGTAACGGCTGAGTGGTAGCAACGGCGCTATCTGCCGAGGAAGCCGCAGCCTTTTTACGCGGCTTGGCTGGTGCTTTGGGTGTTGTCTCGGAATCAGCGGATGGATCTTTCTTCTTAGGCATAAGACTCGATGGTTTGGTTCAGCCCAGGGGAAATTGGCGTATGAAAACGCCACCAACCTAGCTGATTTTGTGCCAAGTGTCCAATTTTGGCTTGAGTGTTACATGTTGGCAGTTTGTTCATACCATATTGATGTTTTAACAAGCTGTTGGTTAACGGGATGTGTGTTTTGGCTGATTGGGGGTGACGGAATGATTGGGACAACTTTCTACTGAACCGGGCAGCAGAAAGTGTTGGATTGTCTATTTTTGTTCAGTGTCCCACTCCGGTGCTGGCATTTTTCTTTGGTGCGGACTCTTTCCCTGCCTTGCCTTCTCCCAACGCTATCGCAACGTTAAGTCGTGCCTCTCCAATCCCGTGTCACCTCTCCCGGTCCTCGGCCGGGAACCGTTCGCCTTCCTTCAGGAGATATCCTGAATGTCCCCACTGGTTGGGCGCTTCTTCCCCCTGGTGACGCTGCGTTAACGGGTCGAGTGAAAAAGGCCGGTCCCACGTGGGTTATGCAGGAAAAACGTGGCAATAAGATGTTTTCCCGGGGTGTTTGGGCCCCAGCGACGGTGATTGCGGCTATTCGGCGCGACCTTTTGGAGGAACGCGCCAATCCGGCTTATTCGCGAAAACTGGAAGCCGGTCGCCAAAAACGGGCGATCGAGCAGACCGAATATGCCGAAGATTTCCAGCAAGCGGTTGCGGCGTTCCTTCGATTTTCCCCAGTCTATTCCGAGCTGGCTGCCCGTTTGGCTAAAGCCATCGCAGACCATGCTGTCCCAGTGGGAAGCGGAACGGTGGCGCGTACCAAACGGATATCGATCGAACGTAGAGCCGAGGCGGCGACCATCGCCTGGCTCAGACATGCCACCACGGCTTACGATCACATGCAGATTCCGCGTGTGAAAGGGGCCCGCCGCGAGGTGCGTCGGTTGTTGGCGGAACGTTCCCGGCAATTACTCGAGCGTTATCGGAGAGGCGAAAAGGTGGCGCCGGAAGCCTGTTTGCTTACACGCGGATTGTTAGTGCAACTTATTCCAAACCCGAATCTTATTTCTGAAGATGATGACGATAACGAATCCTAAGGTTGGTTTTGTCGGCCTTGGCCGTATGGGAGCCAATATGGCTCGCCGCCTCCACGACTGCGGGCTCCAAGTGGCGGCGGTTTACGATGTGAATTTCAATGTCAGCGATGTATTGGCGAAGGAATTGCAAACCGTCGCCGCCACAAGTTTGGCGGCTGTCACGGCAGCTTGTGACGTCATTTTGACGGTGGTGACGGACGATGCTGCGATGCGCGGGATTTTCACTACCGAAGGGGATAACTTACTCATCGGAGCGCAGGGACGTGTGTTTATTAATTGTGCTACGGTCAGCCCGGCCCTGCATTTGGAAGTAAATGAAGAGGTGCAGAAAGCGGGAGCATCGGCTGTCGAAGCCTGTATGTCGGGTAGTATCACCCAGGCGCGGGAGGGCTCGATTTATTTGATGATTGGAGGGGATGAGAAGCTGTTTAAGGCGCTTGCACCCGTGTTGGACAAGTTGGGTAGCCAGGTGCGTTACGTGGGACAAACTGGGCAGGCGGCGAAGGTGAAAGCGCTCGTTAATATGGTCATGAATATTAACACCGCAGGGTTGGCTGAGGGCCTCGGGCTGGCGGACGCGCTGGGCTTGGATTTGAGCACTATTCGGAAGGTTTTTTCGGAAACGGGCGCGGCTTCACGTGTTTTGGTGACGGATGGTGAGGATATGCAGAATCGCGATCACACCTGCTTTTTTAGTGCGGCTCATGCCGCGAAAGACAGCGGGATTGCGTTGCAACTAGCGCATCAGCAGGGGTTACACTTGCCTCTGGCAGAGGCCACAAAAGAGCAATACGACCGCATGATTCTCGAGGGACTCGGCGAGTTGGATAAATCCGGCATCGCCGAATTAACGTTCCGGAACCGCGGCGGCGCTTAACGCGTGTAGTTGCCGAGTCCGTTTTTGAAGTTTACCCGTAACATTTAGACCGCACAAAATATTCCCAATGATTATCAAACCGAAAGTCCGTGGATTTATCTGCATTACTTCGCATCCGGAAGGTTGTGAAAAACACATCCAGCAACAGATCGACTACGTCAAAAGTAAGGGCACGCTTACCGATATGCCCAAACGCGTTCTGGTGATTGGTGCATCCACGGGGTACGGCTTGGCATCCCGTATTGTTCCCGCGTTCGGCGGAGGCGCCGCCACGATCGGGGTGTTTTTTGAAAGACCGTCCGAATCCGAAAAACCGGCCAGCACGGGCTGGTATAATTCGTGTTCCTTTGAAAAGGCCGCTCATGCAGCCGGTCTCTACGCCAAGAGCATCAATGGCGACGCGTTTTCCGATGAGATCAAAACGCGCACGATTGATCTGATTAAAGCAGATCTCGGGCAGGTTGATTTGGTCGTTTACAGCCTCGCCTCGCCACGCCGGACCCATCCGAAAACGGGCGTCACAACCAAGTCCGTCCTGAAACCGATTGGTGGGACGTTCTCCGCTAAAACGGTAGACACCGACCGCGGGATTGTTTCCGACATTTCAATCGAACCGGCCAACGAACAGGAGATCGCGGATACGATTTCCGTGATGGGTGGGGAAGATTGGGAGATGTGGATAGACGCGTTGGATGCCGCTGGCGTATTGGCGCGTGGGGCGAAAACCCTGGCATACTCTTATATTGGGCCGGATTTGACCTGGGCGATTTATCGCAATGGAACGATCGGACGGGCCAAGGAAGATCTGGAAGCTACGGCGAAACGTTTGAGTGCAAAACTTTCCGAGCACGGCGGGGACGCATTTGTTTCGGTGAACAAGGCGCTTGTGACGCAGGCGAGCAGCGCGATTCCCGTGGTGCCACTCTATATCTCGCTTCTTTACAAGGTAATGAAAGCGAAGGGACTGCACGAGGGTTGTATCGAACAGATTCAGCGTCTTTTCGCAGAGCGCCTCTATAACGGAGCCTCCACTCAATTGGATGAAGGCCGCAGAATCCGCCTCGATGATTGGGAAATGCGTCCCGAGATTCAGGCTGCGGTTGCTGCTCTTTGGCCGACTGTAACGACAGAGAATCTCGCTGAGATCTCGGACATTGCCGGTTATCGCGAGGAATTCATGCGCCTGTTTGGGTTCGGTCTTCCCGGTGTGGATTATGAAGCCGATGTGAATCCGGCGATCCCGATGCCGTCTGGTGCATAGTTCCTTTTGAACTGTGGATAAAAAGGGGTGCCTGACTTGTGTTGGGCGCCCCTCTTTTTTGCGCCGGTATATAATTTGTTGGAACCTCGGAAACCCAGACACGTCTGGTGCCCGATCGGCTCTGCGAGTTACGCAAAAATACGTTCGGGAATTTTGAGGGCGGGCGGATTGCAGATGCGTCCGATGAGATCTTCCCAGACGTCGTGTCCCCGGAGGATTTCGATCTCCACCCGCAGATACAACACGGGGACATCAAGGCTGTGGGGGCGATGGGGAAACCGGACGCTGTCTTTTTCGGTGGTCACAACGGCGTCCAAATCGCGGCGGACGCAACGATTGATGAAATCGCTCAGTTCTTTGTCGGTGAACCGATGGTGATCGGCAAAACGCGAGGTGACGTTGAGGTGAGCGCCCAGAGCGACGAGTTTTTCCTCAAAGCTTTCCGGTCTGGCGATACCCGAAAGTGCACCGATGTGTTTACCCGGCAGCCAGGAGAGCGGCAGCTCTTCACCGGTGTAAAGGTTGGTGAGGTGCAGCGGATGATGGGTGCACTCGATGATTCCGGCGGTGCGGTTGTATTTGCGGATGCGCTCGATCAGTGCCGTGTTGTCGGCTCCATCACTTTTGGTAATGAAAATGTACTGGGCGCGTTCGAGGTTCTCCGGGGGTTCGCGAAGGGTTCCGCGCGGGAGGAGATATTCGTTTCCGAACGGTGCCTGACGGTCGATGAGACAGATTTCGAGGCGGTGTTGCAGCGCCAGATACTGCATACCGTCATCGAGTAGGAGGGTGTCGCAACCGAATTCTCGTGCGGCTCCGATGGCGGCCCGGACACGGTCTTTGTCGACGAGCACCACGACGTTCTTAAGCGAACGAGCCAGCATAAACGGCTCGTCTCCTGCGAAGCGACTATCGAGCAGGAGACGTTCTCCGTCGTGTACGACGCGAGTGCCATGTTTGACGAGACCGAGCCATTTGCGTTGGAGGCGGCGGAACAGGGGTGGTTTCTTTGCTTTGTAACCCCGGGATAAAATGGCGACACGGCGGCCCCGATCTTGCAGCGTCCGGGCGAGGAATTCGACGACCGGGGTTTTTCCAGTGCCGCCCACGGTGAGATTGCCTACGGAAAGAACGAGGCAACCGGGACTGCGTGATTTGAGGAAGCGATGTCTGAAAAGCCAGAGTCGTGAGAGCACGATGCGTCTGAAAAGACCGCTCAGGAGCCAAAGGAAACCACGAAGTAACGAGGCACGCCGACCGGCACGCCGTTCGAGGATGACCTCGATGGCGAACTGTTCAAAATCTTCAAGCCAGCGGCGGGCCATGCGGAGCGAGAGGCTGTGAGGACGAGACTCTAGGCCGTTGTGGGTAACAGCTGTAACCCGGTGTTGTCGGCGTAAGCGATGACAGTGCGGGTTTCGCCAGGGGCGGCAGCCGACATGCCGGCTGCAACTTTCGCGGGATCGTCCAGGCTGACGCAGCAGATAGTGGAGCCCGATCCCGAGAGGAAGCCACCGAGGGCCCCGGCTTTTTCACCCGCCGAAATGACATCGGGAAGAAAAGGGATGAGTGCGCGGCGGAAAGGCTGATGAAGGCCATCGTTAAATGCGCCTTTGAGAAGAGCGTAGTTTTGGGAGGCAAAAGCGGCGGTGATACGGCACGCATTTGCGCAACTGGCGACGGCGGAGAGCCGGTCGAGTTGCTGGGGGAGGACGCGGCGGGCTTCCGGGGTCGAGACTTCGAAGTTGGGAATCAGGAGGACGAAAGCCAGGTTTGGAGCGACCTCAAAACGGGCGAGTTCAGCGCCACCTGCTACGGTGAATCCCCCAAAAGCGGCTGGAGCCGCGTTATCGGGGTGCCCTTCCAGAGTGGAACAGAGTTCGAATAGCTCATGGCGGCTTAGAGGGTCGCCTGCGAGTTTGTTCAGTCCGGAAAGAAGGCCGAGTCGCACGGTGACCGAGCTGCCCATGCCCCGGGAGAGGGGGACTTCGCCTTCGATGGTCCAATTGAAGGGAAAAGGGCTGGTTGCGCTTTTGGAAAAGAAGAGGGTTGCGGCTTCGCTGGCCATGGCTGCGCCGGGGGCCGGTGCCGACGAAGACGTGGCTGGTTCGTGTAAACGACTGACACAAACGCGATTGGCAATATTTAGGGCAACACCAAGGCAATCATAGCCTGGGCCTAGATTTGCGGTGGTTGCGGGAACACTCGTAATGACGGACTGCATCCCGTCAGGATGCCCATGCTTGGGGTCCGAAGAAAGTCGGAAGGACGAGAGTTTTCGAGGAGAGGTTTAGGAGTCGAATCTTATTCCTTCGGGTTCAGCGCTCGAAGCCTGTTTCGTAAAAGGTCACGACCTTGTTCGTGAGCCTTTGTTGTTTGAGCACGAACAGAAGTAGTCCGTCGCAAGTCATCTTCTGAATCGGCTGCGGCATCGCGTCGTCGATCTGAGAGCTCTATCTGCGCTCAAAGACTGCATGGATATTTCAAAGGCTGAGCGGAGAGCCTGTATCGATCTTTTCAGATGCCGCAGAAGGGTGGGCAATTCCCAACAGTTAGTGAGGATTCAGCCTGTTTTCCGAGGGGGTTTGGGAGCGAGAAAACGACGCGTTCCGTGGTTGAAGATGTTTGTTTTCAAGCTGTCGCGTGACGGATTTGGTGGAGACAAATCTGAAGCGTGTATGGTCTTGAAAGTGGCTAAAAATGGGCATTTGAAAGCGTTGAGCTTTTTTCAAAAGGATGTTTGATAAGACTTCGTCCCGTGCATGTCTTCAAGGGCGACCTTGGTGCAACGGGGATGCAGAATCGGTAGGAGATTCCAAATGATTCACGGTGATATTTCCAGCAGCAAAGACACAGTCGGCGTCGCGGTTGTGAACTACAAAATGCCCCGCCTGCATACTCGGGCGGAGGTGTTGGCGAATGCGCAAGCGATCGCTAAAATGGTGGAAGGAATGAAAATGGGGTTGCCGGGGTTGGACCTCGTTATCTTCCCAGAGTACAGCACGCACGGTATTATGTATGACAGTGCCGAAATGTACGAAACGGCGTCGGCTGTGCCTGGTGCTGAGACGGAGATTTTTGCAGCGGCCTGCCGAAAGGCCAAAGTTTGGGGGGTATTTTCGCTTACGGGAGAGCGACACGAGGAGCATCCAAACAAGGCGCCATACAACACGTTGATCTTGATGAATGATCAGGGGGAAATCGTTCAGAAATATCGAAAGATCATGCCGTGGGTACCCATCGAAGGCTGGTATCCGGGGAACTGCACGTATGTGAGTGAAGGGCCCAAGGGGCTCAAAGTGAGCCTGATTATTTGTGATGACGGCAATTATCCCGAAATCTGGCGTGATTGTGCGATGAAGGGCGCCGAGTTGATTGTGCGTTGTCAGGGGTATATGTATCCCGCTAAGGAACAGCAGATTATAATTAGTAAGGCGATGGCCTTTGCGAACAATGTGTATGTCGCGGTGGCTAATGCAGCGGGCTTTGATGGTGTGTATTCCTACTTCGGGCATTCGGCGCTCATCGGCTTTGATGGGCGCACGTTGGGTGAGTGTGGGGAGGAGGAAATGGGAATTCAGTATGCGGCTCTTTCGAAGAGTTTGATTCGTGATTTCCGGAAAAACGGGCAATCGGAAAATCATCTCTTCAAGTTGTTGCATCGTGGTTACACGGGCCTCCTCCGCTCCCATGAGGGGGACAAAGGTGTAGCGGCCTGTCCGTATGATTTCTATTCGCAGTGGGTGAATGATCCCGAGGGGACGCGTAAGCGAGTGGAGTCTTTCACACGGGATACCGTGGGGACGGACGAGGCTCCGATTGATGGTATTCCGAACGCTAGCACCCCAAAACACGGGTGAGGCTGGACGAAATGGAGACGAATATCCGCAAGGCAGAGCCGTACTATCAGGCCATCGGGGAGGAGTGTCTGTTGTTTGAGGCGGCATACACGCAGCGCCTTCCGTTGCTGTTAAAGGGACCGACGGGTTGCGGCAAAACACGTTTCATCGAACACATGGCGTGGCGTTTAAAGCGACCGCTTGTGACGGTGGCCTGTAACGATGACACCACCGCATCCGATCTCACTGGACGTTGGCTGCTCGAGTCCGGAGAAACTCGCTGGCAGGATGGTCCTTTGACCCGGGCCGTGCGTGAAGGGGCGATCTGTTATTTGGATGAACTGGTGGAGGCGCGTTCGGATACCACGGTGGTTATCCATCCCCTCACGGATACGAGACGAGTTTTGCCCCTGGATAAACGGAACGAGATCTTGCAGGCGCACCCGGATTTCTTACTGGTGGCGTCTTACAATCCGAACGCCCACAAACCCCTGAAGCCTTCTACGAGGCAGCGTTTTTGTGCGTTGGAGTTTGAGTATCCATCTCCTGACATTGAGTCGGCGATTGTGGCTCATGAGTCCGGTGTGGAACGCGGAATGGCGGAGCGCCTTGTGGCTCTCGCTGCCCGGACGCGGCATTTGCGCGGGCACGGGCTGGAGGAAGGAGCGTCCACTCGAATGTTGATCTATGCGGGGCAACTCATCGCGAATGGTGTGTCCGCACAGCTGGCGTGCCGGATAGCCGTGGCAGCTCCACTTTCGGATGATCCCGATGTGATGGGCACACTCGTGGCGACTGTGGAAGCCTCATTTTAAGGAGGCTCCAGTGCGCACATTGATTTCACCGTATTTGCGAACCCTTTGGAATTTAGTTCCGCCAATTCATGTTGAATCCGACGAGTTAGCGCGGGTGTTTATCTCACCACATGGTCTGCATTTCCCAAAGGTTGCTCCCGATGGTCTGGAAGCCAGTTGGTTTCTGGCGGCTAGTGCCCACGTTGGAGCGCATTTGAATTACTCAAAGCATCAATTTGTCGGCGCGGACTTGAGGCCTGTCACTCAAGCGCTGGTTGGACTGCTGGAGGATGCCCGGGTGGAATGGTTGGCGTGTCAGGAACTACCGGGTTTACGCCGACTGTGGGGGCGGTTCTTTGCCATACCACGGACGGACGTTCCCACGTTTGAAGCGCTTATGCAGAGACTCGCTTGGGTGTTGCTAGAACCATGTAATGAGGATCCACATCCCTGGGTGAACAAGGGGCGCATGATGTTCTTTGAACACGAAGGCGGTGTTCCAAGGCTGCGACTTGAGGATCCCGAGGAGATTCGAATCGTTGCGTCTCGTTTGGGAAACGATATCGGCCAAATGCGGTTGCAGTTTAATGCGAGGCAGTACCGGGTGGAGCCGAGCTACAGGGATGACAACAGCCACCTGTGGGTGCCGGACGAAAAAAAAGCGGATGTTGTTCACGAGCTGGAGGCTAGTCGGAATGGCAACACTTCTGGGTCTGAGCAGAAGACCGCGGCCTCAGTGGCAGAGGCTTTTCGGTATCCGGAGTGGGATCGGTATATCTCGCGGGTTCGATCCGATTGGGTGACGGTGTTGGATCGGATCCCGGAGGCGAAGGCGGGTTTAGCGGAAGGTCGCCGCGTCTTGGCCTGGAGGGAACGGGCGCGTACCGAGCAGCGCAGGAGGGTATCGCGGCAATGGGAAGGAGACGAGTTTGACTTGGATGCGGTGATTCGGGCTGAGGTTTTGGCGAAGATTGGCGAGAATCCGGATGCTCGTGTGTATCAACGGAGGCGGCGCGAGCGAGAGGCCGAAGTGACGTTGTTTTTGCTGGATGCCTCGGCGTCTACAGGAGGGCAGGTGGGGAATCGGGGCGTGACTGGACTGGAGCTGTCGCAAGCAGCGGTCATTTCGCGGGCGCGCGGCTTGGAGAGATTGGATTCGAAATACGCGATTCACAGCTTTTCGTCTGACGGGAGACAGGCGGTCTATTATGAACGGCTTAAGGATTTCCATAAACGGATGGATGCAGATGGATGGGGGCGTTTGATGGGGGTGCGTAGTCAGTGGTCGACACGATTTGGCGCTGCAATGAGGCACGCGACGCAGTTGGTACTGAAGCAACGAGGCGCCCGAAGGCGTGTTGTGTTGTTTACGGATGGGCAACCGCATGATGTGGACATTTACGATTCGCGTTATTTGGTGGAAGACGCGCGGCAGGCCGTGTTGGAAGCAAGGCAGCGCGGGGTGTCGATTCAATGTGTGTGTGTGGATCGTCTGGCGATGGCCGGATTACGGCGTGTATTTGGCGCAGCCAATGTGGAGGGGCTTTAACGCACCGCGCCGATGCAATGTGCCAATAAAATTTTCGTACCTTAAAACAGACTCTGAATATTTTTCCCCGCAAAGTAACTGCGACGGATCCCATCAACTAATCATGCCGACACCGGAACCCTTACGGGTTTAAAAAGGAAACACGTTATGTCTCAAGTTGTTGTTAATCTGCTACGCTCTCTTTTATTTGTCGCCACTGCGTTTATTGGGACTGCATCCGCAGAGCCTTCGCTTGCCGAACAACGTGCAATTGCGGAACAAGGCAATCCGGGCGCACAATACACCCTCGGGTTTATGTACTTCGAGGGTTCGCCGGAGGTACCCAAAGACTACAAAGAGGCAGCAATCTGGTTTCGAAAAGCAGCCGAATCCGGAAATGCCTCGGCCCAGTTAAATCTGAGTATGATGTACGTCGACGGTCTGGGGGTTGCGAAAGACCCAGTTGAAGCTGTGCGATGGCTTCGTGCGGCCGCGGAACAAAACAACGCGGTTGCCCAATACAGCCTCGGCGTGATGTACGTCGAAGGGCTTGGTGTTGCCAAAGACGCTGCGGCCGCAGCTGACTGGTACCGCAAGGCTGCAAATCAAGGGCACTCATCGGCCCAGTACAATCTCGGTCTCATGTATGCTTTGGGAGACGGTGTACCGATGGATGAACCTACTGCTGTGAACTGGATTGTAAAAGGAGCGGAAAGAGGAAGCTCCAAAGCTCAATACCAACTTGGAATGATGAATCTGAACGGTGTGATGGGGATTCCGAAGGATTACAAAAAAGCGGCCATGTGGTTTCAGCGCGCTGCAGAACAAGGTGAATCCAAGGCGCAATATAGTGTCGGCATTCTCCAATCGAGCGGGTTGGGTGGGCCCAAGAACAGCGTGCAGGCTTACAAGTGGCTCCTATTAGCTGCGAAAAACGGAGAAGCTGCGGCGGGAAAAAGCGCCGAATCATTAGCGCAAACACTGACCAAAGAGCAGCTAGAAGAAGCTGTAAAAATGGCAGACTCGTTTGAGCCTAAAAAAGAACCTGCGCTTCCTGAAGAGCAACCCCAGTGAGCCGCCTCTTTGCTGATGGCCCGTGCAGGCAGGCACCAGAGGAACGTCTCGCGTTTCCCCTGTTCAGTCCGTCTATTTGTGTACAAGCCACGCGTGCGTGGATCCCGAGTTTGATCGGTTGGTAGGTGGACTGGATTTGTGCGGTGTGGAGGGTGTCATCGCTGTTAAGATCGCGGGATCTCGCGTGGCTCAACAACGTCATGTGAGCCAGCAGTTTTGCCTTTCACTCTAATCCTTCTCCGTTTCCCATCCGTTCTATGCGTTGGATTGTTTTCCTATTTACCGGTCTTGGTGGGGTCTTATCGGCGACTGCAGAAACTCCGAAGCCTTCTTATGTACTCGATACTAAACCGACCGCCAAAGTGAGCGGAGCGCTGGGTTATTCGGTTACTTGCCCCATGATGACAGCTGCCACGGGCTGGGTATTTGTGATCCCTGTGCTGCCGGAGTTGCCTAGTCAGGGCGCGGTAAAAACAAGCACTGTTCCGGTGGGATCGTTAACGAGAGAGAAGAGTCGGGAAGCGCGACAAGTCCTGACTCTGCAGTTTCCCGCAAAAGGCGGCTCTCAATCCGGGGAGGTACGGGCAGTCTATGAAGCGACGCTGTATTCGCGTCATCTTCGGGTACTGAATCCCGGTGAAACTGGTCCCAAGGTACCGCCGTTAAGTGCAGCGGATCGAATTCTCTACACGTCTCCTTTGCCGAATCTCGATTTTAAATCGGCTGAATTCCAAAAGTGGCTGATCGATAAAAATCTGGTTCTACAAAAGGGAAGCACCTCCGTGGATTATGCACGAAGCGTATTTGAATTGATTCGGGCCCAGTATCAATACGAGTACCTACCAAAGATGGATCGAAGAGCCTCCGAGGTCTGCAGGATGGCGAAAACGGATTGTGGTGGAATGAGCCACTTGTTCGTCTCGGCGCTGCGGAGTCAGGCGATTCCTGCACGGTGTCTTTATGGTCGCTGGGCGGAGTCGGCTAAACCGGATGATAAACTCGGTGCAGTGCCCTATTTTCAGTGGCACGTGATAGCTGAGTTTTATGCCGATGGAGTTGGCTGGATCCCTGTGGACTGTTCGAGTGCGGTTCTTTGGGAAAAGCCGGATGCGCCTTCAAAAAACTTTGGTCAGCAAATGGGGAACTTTCTTACCCAACACATCGATCCCGATTTTGAAATCGATAGCGTCCATTTTGGGATCTCGACGGTACAAAACAATCAGACTCCACGATGGTGGGTCACCGGTAAAGGGAAGGTGGATGGAAATATACACGTCGAGAGTTGGACGGTTTCAAAGCAATAAACCCGATCTCGAAGGAGCTGCAAAATCTAGCCGAGACACGCTTTTGAGAATGTTTTCCGAGCGGTGTTTTGCTCGTTTGATTAATCGCCGCCTCCACATCCGCCGCCGCAGCCTCCTCCGGAATCCCCGCAGCCGCTGTCGCCGTTACTGCTATCCCCATGCGAATCACCGCTGGAGTGACCCGAGTGGGATGAGTCGTCACCGAAGCCATGTGTTCCTCCATCAAAAGAGGGATCCCGAAAATCGCTTCCGCAGTAGAGCACTGGCCCCGCGTCACTGTTGGAGTCGGCGGAGGTTTTGCGCAGTCCGCGGCAATCCGCAGAATAACGAAATCCTTCGGGGATCTTGAGTTTCACATCGATCGCAAAAAGCAACGGGAGCCGAGTCGGGTTGCGTGGATTAATATTTTCCTCCTTGCAGGTGAACCACCAACAACGTCTTAACGCGACGTTACTGGATTTGTTGGAACCGATCGAAACCGCAGGGGTGTGATGCAGAAACCGGCCAAAGGCTTTCTCACAGAACTTCTGATATTCTGCCGTAAACAGAATAAATTCGTGCCAGAGGTCATCCACCACCTGCGATGGCATCGAGATAAATTGATATTTCGACCGATGATAACACATGAAAAATTGCCGAAGACCCTGAGCAACCAGTTGGCAGTCTTTCGTCGTTAAATGGGGATGCTTTTTTTGAAGCCTATCGAAAAGCCCAATCGGTAACGGTTCAAAGCGAATGGCTGTTTCTCTTGCAAAACGCTTCTGGTGCTCCAGATGAACGAAGAGGAGAGTCACAAATCCAAACATCGCAGCCGCTATCAGAACTTCCATGATTTTAGCTCAAAGGGATTGATCGCCGGTCAGAGTAATAGTGAGCCAAGCTTGCGGGACACTGTCTGTCTACTCTGCCAATAGATTTTTGTAGGTTATCCTATCCGTTGTTTTGACTCCAAAATGGTTCACTCATTGGTACTCGTTTCCAAACGAGGTCATCGTGTCATGACATAGAGGTCCTGGCAGGTGGATTTGGGATAGGGGAAGGTTGACTTTGCTGGGGCGCTGAAGCTCGGCTTTTTTCAAAAACTGCCTTAACTCAGCAATATGACTCCCTCCCTACGACTCGTTTTGTCTCTGACTCTGATAGGTCGCGGTTTTCTGGCGGCAGCCGATGTTCCGGCTCCTGGGACTGCACCTGCCGCGTCCCAAGTTGCCGCTCCGATAGAGATGCTGCCAGCCAGCGGGCAGATGTTTGAGTCGAAGAAGGATGGTCGGCTGCGGGTGTTGTTGGTGGGCGGAGGTAGTTCCCACGATTTTGAGAAGTATTTTCATCTCGCGGATAAAGAGTTCCTGAATGGACTGGGTAAGGTGGACGCCATTTATACGTCGAATGCGGAGGAGGCTGCAGGACGTTTGGCGGAGGCAGACGTGCTTGTGTTGAGTGCCAATCACAAAAGCTTCGGGTTATCGGGATTTCAGAACGCGTTGAGGAGTTTTGCGGATGCGGGAAAGGGAGTTGTATTGGTGCATGCGGGAGTCTGGTACAACTGGCCTGCGGCAACGGGGTACAACGCACGTTTTGTAGGTGGGGGCGCTAGGGGACATGGCAGAGGGCTGTTCAGCGTTGCGCAGATGGGGGTGATGCATCCGGTGTTGAAGGGAGTGGATGCCAAGTTTGAGATCACTGATGAGCTCTATTATCCGAAGTTTGAAGAAGGGGCGAAGGTGGTCGTGTTGGCGGAGACATCGGAAGATCCGAAAACGCAGCAGAAGTGGCCGAGTGTCTGGGTTGTGGAAGATCCAAAGACGCGGATTGTGTGTGTGGCTCTTGGGCATGCGGCGGAGGCGCATGGAAATCCGGCGTATCAAAAGCTTCTAAGTAACGCGATTTTTTGGAGCAGTCGGTTGGAATAGTCCAACTGGGGCTGGGCTCTTGGGGCTAGGGATTGCGGGAGACTGGACGTTGATTCTGCGTTAGCATAGGCGCGTGATGAAAAGTGTACGGCTGGCCTTTGGCGAAGACGGTTTTGATTTCAAATGGGATGACACGGAGGTCGACGCGACGGTGATTTTGCCTGTGGATCCGCCGACATTAGCTGATCCTTTTGGGGGCTTTCAGAAAGCGCTTTTGGACCCTTCTGAAAGCGAATCGTTTGTGGAGGTGGCGCGGAGACAACTGGAACCGGTCCAGAAAACAGGCCGGATTCCGAAGATCGTAATCGTGATCGCCGATCATACCCGGCCTGTGCCGGATCGGTTGCTTGTACCTTGGTTGGTGGATGCGTTGGGAGCGCTGGCAGTGCCGGATGAAGCGGTTACGATTTTAGTTGGGACGGGAACGCACCGGGGCTCGACCCCTGAGGAGTTGCGGAAGATGTTGGGAGCGGCGGCGGAGCGTTTCCAGGTGGTGAATCATTGCTGCGAAGCAAAGGATTTAGTTTTGGTGGGGCGATCTTCGTGTGGGGGCGAATGTTGGCTAAATCCATTATGGGTCGAGGCGGATTTGCGGTTGGCGACGGGGTTTATTGAGCCGCATTTTTACGCGGGATTTTCGGGCGGCTCCAAAGCTGTGGTGCCGGGCATTGCGGGACTGCAAACGGTGAAACATTTTCACCGGGCATCGTTGATTGCGCATCGGAACACGACTTGGGGCGAGTTGAGAAAAAATCCGTTGCAGAAGCTGACACGGGAAATGGTGACGTTGTGTCCGCCCCATTTTATCGTGAATGTGACGTTGAACCGGGCCAAAGAGATTACGGGTTTTTTTGCGGGAGCGTTTGAGGCAGCCCATGATGCCGGATGTGCTGCGGCTTTACACGAAGCGATGATACCAGTGACGCGAGAGTATCCGGTTGTGATTACAACCAACGCGGGTTATCCGCTGGATCAGAACTTTTATCAAACAGTGAAGGGGATTTCAGCCGCTTCTAGGATCGTGGAGAAGGGAGGGACCGTGCTTTCGATTTCGCGTTGTAATGTGGGGCTGCCGGATGAAGGCGCGTTTCGCGAAATATTGGCGACAGGATGCACGAACGCGGAGTTACATGCGGTTATTCGATCGGCACTAGAGACACGCCATGATCAGTGGCAGGTTCAGACGTTGTTGCAGTGTTTAGAAAAGGCGCGTGTGGTGCTCTATTCTGAGCTCACCAAGGAACAACGGGGTGCCACAAGGACGGAGCATACGCAGGATCCGGTGGGTTTGGTGAGGGAACTTGCGGCTCGGAAGTTGCCCGGAGAACGGCTGGCTGTCGCCATTATGCCGCTGGGGCCATTGACGATTCCGTACATCCCCTAGAGCAAGCGCGCGAATCTATCTGCGACTTACTGGCCGGGCTGGTTTTGTGGCGAGCCACGAAAGCGGCGGCGGTCTGGGGGTTCCTGTGCGGCTTTGGTGAGATTTGCGCGTTCTTCTGGGGTAAGGCCGGGGGTTGAGGTGATCCAATCAGTTGCGGCCTGAGCGTTGGTACGTTGCCAAATGGACAGGGTGCGTCCCAAGACACTGTTGCGAAGGTCGCCCGGGGGTAAAGTAGAGGCCCAAAGCGTGGCGCCTTCGGGGTCACGCGGAGCGGTGCGTCCGGCGAAAGCCGCGACTGCGGAATCGCGGGATTGGCCCTGGGGTAATTTGTCCAGCCAGGTAGCGGCGGCTTCGACGTCTTTGGAAGCCCATGCGTTAGCGAGTGCGCCGTAAGCGCTCGCGCGGGTGGTACCCTCCGGGAGCGTATTGGCCCAGGCGAGCGCCTTTTCTGGATCCGTTTTGGCCAGAGCGGAGGCGATCGAGCTTCCAGCGCTGGTGAGTGTATTGGGAGGCAGTTCCGCGAGAATGCGTTGCGCTTCTTCAAGATTGGAAGAGGCGAGTTTTGAGACGACGTTATCCAGACCGGCTGTTCGGCTGGGGCCTTCGGGCAAACTCCGGGCAGCGGCGAGCGCCAGAGCAGGGTCTTTGGCGCTTAATGTGTCTAACGCGCGGTTGATGAGTTGTGAGCGGTCGGCTCCCTCGGCGAGCTGACTGGCGAGGTCGAGAGCGCGTTGGGGATCCGTTTTAGCAATGCTGTTAAGGACTGAGTTACGTGCACTGCTCTTTTGATCGCCGTCAGGAAGGGACTCCAACCAGGAAAGGGCGGCGGATGGGTTGATTTTGCTCCAAGACGCGAAGAAAGCGTCGTCCAACTTCATGGTGCCGCCGCTTTCGGAGACGAGTTTGGCAGCGCCCAAAGGATCGATTTCGGCCCAACGCCGTTCGATGGCGCGGATGGCGATGGCGTTGTTTTCTTCGCGGGCGCGTTTGAGGGCATCCGCGAGATCGTTCCGGCCGAGTTCGCTTACGGCTTCGTAGATATCGGCAAAACGTTTGAGATCGCTCTTTTCGTTGTTGGCGGCGGAAATGGCGTCGATGACCTGGGCGGGGGTTCTGGTCCCTGCGAAGGAGGAGACGTTACCGACCAGACGCGAAATTTCGGCTTCGACGGCCTCGTCAGAAACGGATTCCAGAGACGTTGCTGGAGTGTTTCGGGTTGGAGGTTTGGGGCTCGGTGCGGGAGTGCTTGCGACTGGCGGGGAATACAGGGCTGAACGGATTGCGCGTCCTACGGGAAGACCCAGGCAGAGTGCGACCAGAGTGAGAGCTGGCCAGCGAAACTTTTGGAGAGGAGATGGAGCGTTCACGGGGGGGAACTTCACGGAGTGGGGGAGATTACAAGGGACTCCAAAAGCGCGATGGAGGCAAGCCGAGACAGTGAGTGAGGTAGGCTCGCCTTTGGCGAGGATTTACGCTGAAACAGGGGTGTTATGAAGCCAATCACTGAAGCCTTGCTGTATGGGATCCTCGATTTGGGATATGTTGCGCCTGAGAATCTCGAAAGGGTGACGGCCGCTATGCTCGAAGGCGGAGTGGATGTGCTCCAGTTGCGCGCGAAACGGGCCTCTGAAGAGGAGGTGGAAGAATACGCACGCCGGGTGGTGGAATTGACCGAAGCGGCGGGGGTTCCGTTTATCCTAAATGATTATCCGGAACTGGTTCCGTCGGTAGGGGCGCAGGGGGCGCACGTTGGGCAGGAGGACTTTTCGGTGGAGGATGCGCGTTGGCGGGCGGGACGCGCTTTGGCGGGGGAGGTTCCATTGCCGTTGATCGGGAAATCCACGCATTCGGTGGAACAAGCGGTAGCGACCGCGTTGGAGGGAGCGGATTATCTCGGGTTCGGGCCGTTGTTTGTGACGCCCACAAAACCGGGGCGTCCGGCGATCGGATTAGAAGATATCGCTCGGGTACATGAGCTCGTGGATAAACCGATTTTTTGTATCGGGGGTATTAAACGGGAGAACCTGGAAACCGTATTGGCGGCTGGTGCGCGTCGGTTGGTGATTGTTTCCGGAATACTACAGGCTGCGGATATTGCCGGGTATTGCCGAGATGTCCGGGCGGAATTGAAGGCTCGTATGTAACGGACGGACGGTCGCTGGAAGTCCGGCGTGTGTGGGAATTATAGGACGCGACAGTTAGGGGGGGCGTCTCGGACACGAAAAAGGGTCGCTCCGAGGGATTCGAAGCGGCCCTTGTTGTAGAGCTTGGTTTCAGTTCAGTACGGAGAGACGCCGATCTTGTGTTCTGTGATTTCGAGGAGTACCGGACGACACACCGAAGCCAGATACACCTGAGGGAAGGAGAACGAGGATCGGCGCCTTCGAATAAAGTTCACCGAGTAGCGCAACGCGCTGAAACGAATCGCCAGGAGTTAGAAACTGACACCGACGATGGCGCGGGATTCGATGCTGGCGGCGGATTGTTTGTTTGTGGTTTGGAAGAGGGTGGTCACGGAAGCAAAGAAGCGACCTTTGCGGTAAGTCACGTTTGGTCCGGCGTACACCTCTGCATTGGCGGGGCCTTTCCATTTTTCCATGGGCAGTTTGTGGGTTAATTCAGCTCCCAAAGACAGGGACTTTGTGAGGTCGTAGGCGACACCCACGCTCTGAGCGAGTTCACCGGAAGCTTCTTGTAAATCCGCGAAGCGGTCGCCTTCCCATTCGGCTTCGATTTTGCCGTTCCAGGCGACTGTCCAGCGACCAATGCGTTTTTCGAGCAACAGTTTGGTTTCTATTCCAAAACTACGTTCGCCCATTGCTATTTCGCCGTAAATGGCGGATCCGATGGGGTCTGATACTGGATTGGAAAGGTTGTGGATGATTTCTATGGCAGATTCGGCGAAGGCGCTTTTGTTTGCGCGAGAATCGTGATCCCAGTTGGCGAGGTACAAGCCGAGCTGGGTTTTGTCGGTAAGACCGATTTCGACTTCATGACGGAACTCGAAGTTATTGACCGTATTGGGGCGACGTTTCCAGGTGATCCAGTTCTCGAGTTCCACTTCGCCTACTGGAGAGGTGAGGGTGGAGTAGGTGTAGGCGAATCGACGCTGGGAAGCGGACGCTTGTTGGGAGGAAACGGTGAGGGCCAGTGCAGCGAATAGGGGTACAACGAGGTGTCTCATGGTGAGACCGAGTCTCAGTATCAGGCGCGAGCTTTTCAATTAGAAACTGAGACTCAGTCTCACAAAGTCTGCGAACCCGCGAAAATAGGCCGCTCTGGCGCGATCCAATCCAGGGTTCCGGGCCCGATGCTGTCCCGGCTACGAGTGGTTTTAGGGCTCTGAGTACCTACAAACGCGACCACTCGCGTAACGGCACTTACTTCGGAGGTCACCGTTCTATTATGTCGCCTCTGTGTGGCGATCGGGGCCGCATTAAGCAAGCGGTCTGTTCTCGGCTTTGCCGTACCTTATATAGTGCTGGTAACCGCTTTGCATAAATCCATTTTTAACAGCTAACGCAACATCCGGGTTTGCATTTAAATAACCCGATTCGTTGAATTCTGCGGTATCGCTGTTGAGCTGAATGGTTATCGAGTCTGCTTTCGACTCCGGAGCAAGCCGTTTATAGTGGTATGCAAGTGATTGCTCTAGGGCGTGATTAAGCAGCGGCCCAGTATTTTGATACTGCGCATAAACATTGAGTCCATTTGTGATACAACGCTTGCAAAGTGAGCGACAAGCAGGGGAACTGTTTTTGGCCGCTTGTAATTCGGTAATAGGAAGATCCAGGTAGTTACCCACAGCGTTACGTCTTTGCTCAAAAACGGAACAACATAAAATCACGTTTGCTTCGCAATCGAGGACCATCATGCCGTCGCGTAACCTGCAACTACTTATCCCATAAGATTTGGCTATGTTCAAAACTTTCTCGTCCGGAGGGAGAGCGAGTCTCTTCATGATATCCAAGTCTTTTTGGGTGAGCTTGGATAGATTCTCTTCAGCCACGTCCAAGGTCTTTTCCAGTGGCATCATCGTTGCAAATGCCGATAAAAAGTTGAAACCCAGGCTTTCGCTGAATGCCTTCATTCGAGCTTCTTCATCGGTGTTATCGAGGTATCGATGATAATAAACCTCAATTGCGGTCCTGACGCCAAGTGAAGCTTTCCGCTCGGATAAATAGAGCATGTTTTCTTTTACCTTCTCAATGTCTCCGCCGGCATGTCCTAACTCATAACCTGATTGGGAAAATCCAGAGACCGATATTCTAAAGAACGAAGGGTTGGCTTTTATCGCGCTTTCAATGTTCTTTTTGAGATTTAGATTCGAGCTTATACCGGCGCTCATTCCAGCATTTTGGATCGTTTCGATGAATTGCCCGATCTTCGGATGAAGCAGCGGTTCGGTCCAATTGAAAAGATAAATGGTCTCGATGCCTTCGGTGCGCGCTTTGGCAACGATCTTTTCCAGGAGATCGGTTGTCATCGCCTTCTTGCTATTATTATTTTCGGAGTTGCCGACAGGGCAGGATGGGCATTGCAAATTGCATGACCCAACCACATCGAGATACATGTGCATTGTTAATCCTCGGGGATAATTTGGTGTTATTATTTGGGTAAGCTTATCCGCTACTGTTAAGAAATTGCCGACGATAATGCATACTTCCGTGCCGGCGGGACACTTTAAAAAGGTAGTGCGCCACTTGGCGGGTGGTCTCAGTTATTGGCAAGGAGGCTACAAGCGACGGCTTATCCGCTGGATTGAGGTGTGGCTGTTTCTGTGTTGGGATGAAAGCGACGGTAGAGTGCGCGAAACTGATCGTAGGTCAGACCGAGGAGAGCTGCGGCTTTTCGTTGGTGAAAAGAGGACTGGTGAAGTGCTTTATCCAGAAGTAGGCGACGGATCTGATCAAGAAATGCGGAGCTGTCCACGGGAAGATTGATCGCTCGAATGGAATCCTCCCAGTCTACGGAGTTTGCGGATTCACGAGGCGCGGAGATGTTCGATCGGAAGGGGTCCAGCTCGAGTGTAGAAATTTGATCGCTCGAGTTTTCCACCACGGCACGCTCGATCACGTTGCGGAGTTCGCGGATGTTTCCGGGCCAGGGATGCTCCTTGAGTTTTCGCTCCGTGCGTGGGGTGAGTTTTGGAATCCGCTCTCGTCCAAGTTCAATCGCCATGCGCGCGGCGAAGTGGTTTGCCAAAACCACAATATCCTCCTGACGTTCGCGCAACGGGGGCATGTGCACGACGCAAAACGCGAGCCGATCCAATAGATCTTCGCGAAAGCGATGTTCCCGGCACGCACGCATCAGGTCGACGTTGGTTGCTGCGATAAAGCGGACGTCCACTTGTAGCGTTTCTTCTCCGCCGACCCGCTCGAAGGTGCCGTATTCCAGCGCGCGTAACAGTTTCTCCTGAGTCGAGGTGGGCATTTGGCCGATCTCGTCCAAAAATAGGGTTCCTCCGTCCGCCTGCTCCAAACGTCCGAGACGGCGTCTGGTGGCGCCGGTGAATGCACCGGCTTCGTGGCCAAAAAGTTCACTTTCGACGAGATCTGCTGGGCACGCTGCGCAGTTCCAGCGGATGAGGGGGCCGGTCCAACGGCTGGAGAGATAATGTAATCGGGCGGCGGCCAGTTCCTTGCCTGTGCCGCGTTCCCCCAGAAGGAGCGCGGGGCGGTTGACTGGGGCAATCCGGGCCAGTTGCTCTTGGAGTTTCAGAAAGGAGGGGGAGCCTCCAAGTGCTTCTGGGATTCCTTGTGTCGCCATGGTTTTAGGTGGGGTTTTATAAGCCACAAAGAGGCGAAATAAACCATAACGAGTTTCATGTGGTGGAGTGTCTGTATTCGTAATAAGCTTATAGCAAGTTAGATGAGACTACCTAAGCGGGGTGGCATAGGCGTTGCTAAAAGAGATACCGCAACCACAAAAACACTATGGGTATCTTCACACGCTTCCGCGATATCGTCAGTTCCAACATCAACGCCATGCTCGACGCAGCCGAGGATCCAGAAAAAATGATCCGGCTGATGATTCAAGAGATGGAGGAGACGTTGATTGAAATGAAGTCTTCCTGTGCGGGATCCCTCGCCACCCGCGCTCGGCTGGAGCGTTCCGTGGAAGAGACTCGACAGATGGTCACCAAATGGGAGGCAAACGCCCGCTTAGCCTTGGAGAGAAACCGCGAAGAACTCGCCCGAGAAGCGCTGCAGGAGAAACGTCGGCACGCTGATCAACTCCACACATTGGAACTCGAATTAAAGGGGTCCGGGGACCTTCTCAAAGACCATCAGACACAAATCGCTGAATTGGAGAAGAAACTGACGCTTGCGAGGGAAAGGCAGCGCCTTTTGGTACAGCGGCATGTGCAAGCCCATCAGAAATTCCGTGCGCAAAGTCAGATGCGGGATTACGACCGGGGGAATTCGGTGCTCCGGTTCGATCAATTTGAAGCCAGAATCGATCAAATGGAGGCCGCTGCGGGCTTGGTTCGTCCGCCCGAATCAGCTACACTCGACGAGCGGTTTGCCGTGATGAAAAAAGATGAGGAGATCGAAAAGGACCTCCAGCGCCTTAAGTCCGAAACCCAAGCGCCTCGCTAATTATGGAACGCCGCAAAATCTGGGTCTCCTATCTGTTGCTGATATTTGGAGGCTTTCTTGGGATTCACAAATTTTACCTGAACCGGACGGGCTGGGGGGTGCTCTATCTTTTCACTGGCGGTTTGTTCTGCATCGGAGTGGTCTGGGATCTTTTTACGCTTCCGGGTCAGGTGCGCGCTTGTAATCGGGCGATGGGACTGGAGGAGTTTGTTCCGGACCGGAGTTCTGCTTTCGAGCGTTGGGAGTTGCAGCGTCGTGTGAGCCTGTTGGAGGCCGAGGAGCGCATTCAAAAGCTGTATCGCCGCCTGGAAAACCTTGAAACCATCGGGGCAAGGAGTCCTAGAGGTCGTTAATATGCAATCGTTTCCATCGTCTACTCGCGCCCGCTATTGGGCCGAATCAGCGCAGGAGTTTCTGCGTGCTTTTCCCGCCTTTACCACCCTGGGCATCTTCGTTCTAACCGTTGTGGGGATTATCGTAACGAGGAACAGCGAATTGGCCCAACTCCTGATTTTCAGCCTCGGGTGTGTCTTTTGGACCAGCCAAAAGAAAGCTGCCGTGGCTCGTGAAGCGGAACAGATAAGGAGGGAGGGCAGGCAATCTGTGTCCGGAAATTCGGAGGAGGTGGCACTCCTTTTGAAAAGTCTCCAGTCCGTGGAGGAGCGGATGCAACGACTGGAGGCTGCGATGACTTCCCCCGAATACCAGTGGGAACGGCGTTTGTACGAAACACCGCCCACCCCACCCCAATCTCCATCGGATGTGCGATAGATTCTGGGGTGGTTGGGGACTTGTACCGAAGCCGGGAGCTTTGGCTTCCAAAGGCAACCCAGCGTGTTATTCCGCCACCGAAACACGCTGGACTGCACGAAAAGATTCGTGGCCGCGGTTGTTTGGTAAAATACCGAGTCTTACTTTTTCCCTTTGGCGTCTTTTGCGGCGCACTTGCACAACCATTCCGGTTCCTTGCATGCACTGCAGACCGTTAGGTCGTATTGCAGCCGGGCGGTAATCGCCTTGGCTTTGGCGTTCTCTTTAAACTGGAAGATGATCCATTCCCCGGCTTTGACCGCGGGAACCACAAACTTCCCGTTACCTTTCTCGACCACAAGTTTTTCAGGTTTAGCGCGATCTCCGGTTGTAGCCGTGAGTTCCTGGTCCACAAGTGCCACGGGCTTCTTGTCTTTGTCGAGTAAAGCGATTTGAAATTGGTTGTCCTTGAAAACGACTTCACCATGCATGGATTCGTTTTTGGAGAATTCCAGAAGTCGGCCCCCGTTTGGACCGAGCTCCACGTCGCCATGAGCCAAAGCGCTGGCGGTCAGAATGAGACTACTGAGGTAGGTGAGGATGTGTTTTTTCATATGTGGGTTTGATTGTGTTGTTACTGGCTAAATGGACGTGGATGGGTGTTGTTCAATGGCCTTGTCTGCGGCTTTTCGGCCAAACGTGTAAAAGACCGTCGGCGTAACACCGAGGCCCAGGATCGTGGAGGTCACCAGACCACCGACGATCACCACCGCTACGGGATGCAGAATCTCTTTCCCCGGTTGATCGCCTGCGAGAACGAGCGGGATGAGTCCGATGCCCGCCGCAAGTGCCGTCATCAGGACTGGAACCAAGCGCTCTTTGGTTCCTCGAATCACCATGGCTTTGGTGAACTTTTCCCCCTCCGACTGCATCAGATGCAGGTAATGCGAGATCAGCATAATGCTGTTTCGGGCGGCCACTCCCGCAACTGCGATGAACCCGACAAGTGTCGCGATGCTGATATTGTTCAGCTTGAAATAGGTGAAAACCAGGCCGCCCACCAGAGCGAGCGGGATATCGCATAACACCTGAATCGCGAAAAACGCTGTGCCAAAGTATGTGTAGAGAAGGAAGGCGATGATCACGAGAACGACGATGCTCAGAAGCGCGATACGCCTGGATGCGTCCGCCTGCGCCCGGAATTCGCCTTCGTATGAGATGAAGTATCCCTCCGGTAACTTCACCTGTTCCGCCACACGCCTCTGGAGTTCCACCACCAGAGTCCCGACGTCGCGTACACTTGGTTTGATCGCGAGCGCAAACCGACGTTGTGCGTTCTCTCGGAAGATGACGTTCGGCCCTTTGGCTTCGCGCACATTCGCAACCAGCGACAGGGGGATACGCTGAATTTCACCGCCATTGCCTCGGACCTCGATGGGGATGTCGCCAAGTTTCTCGGGAGATTCGCGCCATTCGAGCGGCAGCCGTACCGTCAGATCAATTTCCCGAGGCCCATCCCGTAGAGATGCTACCTTTTCCCCACCGAGCAGAGTGGAAAGAGTCGCGTTTAGTTTGCCGGGGGTGATGCCATAGGCTGCCGCGCGATCCCGGTCCACTTCCACACGGAGCTGCGAGATGACCGATTGTTGATCGAGCTTACAGTCCTCAAAACCGGGAATGCCCTTGGCCACACTTTGCACCTGAATCCCGATCTGGCGCAAACGATCGAGGTCCGTTCCAAACACTTTAATGGCGACCGGTGCCGACACGCCGCTGAGCATGTGGCCGATACGATCCGCCAGTGGTCCCATCACCACGCTGAATGTGCCGGGAACGCTCTGAACCTTCTTCCGTACATCCGCAAGAATCTCGGTGCGGTCGCGTTGTGGGCCTTTGCTGGCAGCAGTTGGCCGGAAGTCGACGTCGAATTCGGCTGTGCTTACGGGCACGACATGGTCACCGCGTTCGGCACGACCAAGACGGCGCCCGACTTTGTGGACTTCAGGGATACTGAGGAGTTGTTGCTCGATGACATCTGCGATGTTGTTGGTTTCCTCAAGCGACGTGCCGGGAGCGGCGGTCATGGAAACGAGAGCCGTCTCTTCCTTAAACGACGGCAGGAAGTCTTTCCCCATTTGCGGGTAAAGCGAGAACGCGCCGAGGACAAGCATACCCACAAGCCCAAGTAGTAAATACGGCTGGCTCAGGCCAAAACGCAGTAACGTGTGTTCGAGCAGCACCTTCATTCCGCGGGTGAGGGGACCGTCTCGGTGTTCGTGGCCGACCCTGGGTGTTAGCAAAAACGAACAGAGCACCGGGATCGTCGTTAGTGAAACGATGAAGGACGCAATCATTGAGACGATGGTTGCGATAGCGATGGGAGCAAAGAGACGTCCTTCGACCCCAGTCAGGCCCAGTAGCGGCAGAAAAACCAGAATGATCAGGAGCGTGGCATAGAGGATGGAGTTACGGACTTCCCCGGAGGCCCTCGCGATAACCTTGAGGGACGGCACCGGAGTTGGCAGCGCTGCGTTTTCCCAAAGACGCCGAAAGACATTCTCCACATCCACAATGGCGTCATCGACCACCATCCCGATCGCGACGGCGAGACCACCAAGCGTCATCGAGTTCACCGAGATGCCGAACCACTGGAACGTCAGCATGGTGATGGCGAAGGAGAGAGGCATCGCCATTAACGTGATAAACGTGGTCCTGAAATTTAGCAGGAAGAGGAAAATCACGATGGTGACCATGATGGCTCCGTCGCGAATCGCTTCTTTGAGGTTCCCGATGGCGTGTTCGATAAAGTCGCCCTGACGAAACAGCACAATGGCCTCGACGCCCTGAGGGAGCGTTTTTTGTAACTCACTGAGCGCTTTTTCGACCTCAACCGTCAGCGACAAGGTATCGAATCCGGGCGCCTTGGTGATGCTCATCACGACGCCTCGTTTGCCGTTGACGCTTCCGTCGCCGCGCATGGGTTCGACTCCCCACTCTACTTTGGCCACGTCTTTGATTGTGATCGGCCGATCCCCAACAATTTTGACGACTGTGTTGGCGATGTCGTCGAGCTGCACACTCATCGCCAGGTTCCGGACCATGATTTCCCGCGGGCCGGTGTTGATGAAACCACCGGTGGAATTGGTCGCAGCTTCCTTGGTAGCCGTTTCGAGTTCTTCGAAAGTGACTTCATGTGCTGCCAGTCGATGCGGCTCGGGCTGGACCTGGATCTCTTTAATGCCGCCGCCCATGTTGAGCACTTCGGCAATCCCTGGGATACTTTGCAACCGTGGACGGATGGTCCAATCAGCGATGGAACGCACATCGCGTGGAAGGGTTTTGTCGTCGCGACTACTGACGCCGATGAGCATGATTTCACCCATCAACGAGGCCACGGGTGTCAGAAACGGTTCGACGCCTGCGGGCAGGGAGCCGCGCACACCAGCGAGTCGTTCCTGCACGAATTGCCGGGCCTTGTAGATGTCGGTGTCCCATGAAAACTCGGCGTAAACAAGCGACAGTGAGACGTCTGAATTCGAGCGCACCCTTGTGAGGCCGGCGACACCGAGTAGAGCGCGTTCGATAGGCTGGGTGATATTGATCTCGACCTCTTCGGGAGCGAGTCCGGGCGACTCGGTGAGAATGATGACCGTGGGTTTGGTGAGATCTGGGAGCACTTCTACCGGAAGGCGCAAGGTGGTCTGGACACCGAGGACCATGAGCAGAATCGCGATCACCAGGACGATTGCCCGGTTATGCAGAGCTAAATGAATCAGCTTATTGAGCATAACGTTATGGCTTTTCGGCGTTGGTAGAGGCGGCGCTCCTGTTGCGCATTGCGACCACGAGCAACACCAGCAGCAGGCCGTTTGAGGCGAGCGAAAAGAGGGTCAGCGGCGAGAGGTGCGGATTGCCTTCGTGATGCTCGTGCCCTGCGGTGTTGCTGTTCGATGGTTTTTTCGCGCTGGAGATTTCGCTGCCATCTTCGTTGTGTTCATGGCCGTGGGCGGCATCCAGAGCCTCTTTGAGCGACACGCTGCCTTTCCCGGCAAACGCCAGTGAGTAGGCACCAGTTGTCACCACTTCATCACCCACAATGAGACCGCCGAGTACCTCGACAAACTGATCGTTGGTTGCGCCAATCTGAACGGGTGATTTCACGAAAGCATGAGGCAGCTCGTAATCTTTCACATAAACAAAGCGATTGAGGGCATCCCCCTGGAGGGCCACTTTCGGAATACTCATGACCTTCTCGCGTTTGCTCAGGACGATCGAGAATTCGGCGCGAAGGTCCGGGCGTAGCAATAGGTTTGGGTTTGGCAGGGAGAAGATTGCATCCAAGGTGCCACTCGATTTGTCTGCAGCTGTCCCGAAACGGAGAAGTGTTCCTTCGAACGTCTCTTCGGGGAGCGCCGTGACATGGATGTGTGCGACTGCGCCCACTTTGATTTTCCCTGCCAGATGTTCCGGCAAGCGAGCGACGGCGTACACTTCCGAGAGATCGGTGATTTCGAGAAGCGCCTTATCGGGTTCCACGGGTTCTCCAAGACGCACATCGCTTGCGGTGACGAGTCCCCCGGCTGGTGCTTTTAAGGAGATTGAAGGTGGTGGATTGCCGGGTTGCCGGCTTTCGAGACGCACTACGTCGGCTCCGGACTCAATCAACGTACCGAGGACAGTTTTGATTTCCAAAATTCGTCCCGGAATACGGCTTGCGACCACCGCGCGTTTTTCGGGGATCGCTTGGATTCTACCGAGAGCGAATACCGTTTGTTCAAAGTCTGTTTCCTCTGCTTCTACCGTCTGGATTTTGAGATTTTGAACCCCGGTTTCATTCAGGATGACGGTAGCGGCGGCCTTTTCAGGTGAGACGGCAGCGAAAAGAGATAAGGTGATGTTTGCGACGGCCAAGGCGACAAGCCGCAGTGAAGTAGGAAGATATTTCATGACTTGGACGCGGGTTATTGGTGGGTTGCCGAGGTGTAGCGGACACTGGCGAGATGGTAGTCTCGCAGTGCGTCCAATCGCTGGCGTTGCAGTTCGAGACGGCGGGAGCGGGCTCTAAGAACCTCGACAAGAGGGCTCTGGCCACTGGAATAACTGGCCTGGAGTTGCTCCTCAAGTTGATGGGCTTGGGGTAACACTTCGAAGTCCAGCTTGCCCAGGATCTTTGAGTAGACGTCCATGGCGTTTTTGGCGGCGAGCACTTCTGCACCTGAGCTTAGACGTAGCGCGGTAAGTTCCTTTTCCGCGCGAGCTGCTGTTGCCGTGGCTTCACGAATGCGGCCCGCGTTATTGTTCCAGAGAGGAAGCGGGATGCTGAAGCGGAGCCCGATCGTTTGTTCTGTCTGGATGGGGTTGGGATCATCGAGGGTGCGATCGTTGGTGTAAGAAATACCGGCCCCCACGTCTTCCAGGCGGCGAGCCTGTTGTTCGCGAACAGTCCATTGAGCGGCCTGAGCGCGGGATTGCGCGGCTAGGATATCAGGGCGCAAAGTGGGCTCAGAGGTGCTGCGAATGCTGGCGGGAGGTTTAAGGGTACCGCTTACGGTTGGGGAATCCTTGGCGGAAGTTCTGAGGAGGACCCGCAATTCTCCCAGGAGGCCCATTTCTTCGGCCGTGAGCTGGAGTTTTTCGATCTCGATTTGACGTGACTCAAGTTCGGCCTGGAGGGCATCGGTGGAAGAACCTTCTCCGGTGGCCGCTAGTTTCCGCAGGAATTCGGAGAGCTCGTGGATATTCGCAAGCTGGGTAGAGCGAAGTGTGCGTTGTTCGTTGAGTGCGATTAGTTTCACCGCGAGTGTGCGAACCTCGGCTGATAGCTTTCGTTCTGCGTCCCGGACTTCCGATTCAGCAGCTGCGAGTTGGGCTCGGGAAATCGCCTTTTCGTAACGGAGCCGTCCGGTCACAGGGAAACGTTGCATCAAAACAACTGATGCGGACGATTCACGGCTTCTGGTGTTCCTGTTAAATTCGAGCTCAAGCTCCGGATTGCTGAGTCTTCCGCTTTGTTGGAGTCGGCCCCGAGCCTCCTCGATACTGAGTCGAGCGGCGGCTAGGGAGGGGTTGTGTTTCAGCGCGTAAGCGGCAGCACCTTCCGGAGTTAGAGGTGAGCCAACCGCAAAAGCAGAAGAGACACAGGTAAATAGAGATAAGAAAAGAAGACGTGAAAACATGGGTCGCAGAGATTGCGTGGATATGGAACACGCGATGTTGTGCGTGTATTGAGGAGGCCGATGCGCGGATCTGCGCAGGGCACTAGCGGCTGTAGACGACGGCGATAGCCGTGGTCACACGGACCTTCACATTAAGAGAACCACCGTCCGTCCGACGACTATACCGGGTGGTGGGGAGAGTCTGACGGCTCTCAGCGAGGTGTTAAGGGAGGTGTCTTCTTTGAGGAGGTCTAAAAAGGGTGCCTCCGGTAGAATGAAGAGGAGAATTGGAGAAATCTCGGGGGCGACTACGCCTTGTACCTGAGTTAAAAGGAGGTCTTTGCGGACGGGTTCGTGATCTTCCCTGTCGCCGCAGCCTTCGTCTTCGTGATGATTCGAGTGATCAACGTTGTTGTGTCCGTCATGACACGAGTCGGAGTGCGGGCCGTGACAGTGGTCACTTTGTGTGAAGCTTTGCTGAGTGCCGCAACGGCACAGGTAGCCGGTGATGCCGCCGAAAGCCTGTACCATGAGCAGTGTGAAGACACACAGCACGGTGAGGGCTCTTGTGATGGCGGATTGGCGGAACACGGGGACTAAGACGTCACGGGAATGAATTCCGTTCAAGGTGAAATTCGTCTCTGCGTGAATCGGGCTGCTGACGTTCCTGCCCGGCGGTGGCATTGATGAGTCTAAGTTTTTCGTCAAAAACGACCCGGCCAAACAAGGCCTTTTGCTACTCGTGTGTTGGCTTCCTAAGGCACCAGGAACGATACGATAACGCTCCCGATTTGAGAGCCTCGTACACGAAGGAACCAGGGATCCCCGCAAAATCACGACTGTAGGAGTGCAAGAACTTGGGTAAGTGAGCACAAATGAGCGCCAGAGAACGCTCGGCGTTTAGGTCCATGCCACGGAGTACCTCGGCACTGATGTCACGTTTGTGAACGAGCTCCAACGGGGCCTGTGTGATGGCCGTTTCCCAGGCCGCGATTTGTTCCGGGAAACGGAAGTCCGCATAACAGAAGTGGCCGCCTGGGCGGAGCACACGTGCGACTTCATCGAGAAAACCGGGGAAATCGGGATAACAATGGGAGGCCTCCACATTCAATACGACATCGAGAGATGCGTCTGCGAATGGAAGCGCCTGGGCGTCACCTTGAGTAAATGTGAGGTTGGGAAAACGGTGACGCCGTTGGCAAAACGCGATGCCGTTGGGGTTGAGATCGAGCCCGGTATAATGAGCGGGCCCCATCGAACGGGTGAGCCAGGAGGCGCCGCCACCGTGTCCGCAACTGACTTCGAGGATTTCTTTCCCACGTAATTCCGTTTGGGAAGCGACGTGATGATAGAGCTGGATACATGCACGGTTCGGTTCGTCGTTGGGATCCAACTGCAGCGCCACCGGTGGTTCCGTCTCGAAGGCGTAATTCAGGAAAAGCACTTCATTGTCGCGAAGCCGGCTTGTGAGGAACGGGTACCAGAGTTGCCAGATGGCTTTGCGGACAGGTCCAATGGAAAAGAGACGTTCGAGGAGCGACATAAAAATGAACGATTGGGGAGGCGGACGCGTTTTGATGGCGCTCGAGGGATGGCTATGTTTCCTAACTGACTTGGCTTAACTCGCCCTGACGAGTGTTGGATAATAACTCGCGGTACAGGCGATGCTCGGGCGCTTCCAGTTTTGGATCCTGTTCGATGATTACAAATGCTGCGCTTCGTGCCTGGAACATCAGCTCCTGATCTTTGAGAAGGTTCCCGATCCGTAGCGGGGGCATGCCGCTCTGTGCAGTGCCCAACAAATCACCGGGTCCTCGGAGTTCCCAGTCCGCCTCGGCGATTTCAAATCCGTTGATCGTCTTTTCCAAAACCTGAAGCTTCGAGAGCGCCTCCGGGTCTTCGCTTTCCGTGAGCAATATGCAGTAGCTCTTGTGCCCGCCGCGTCCGATGCGTCCGCGTAACTGATGTAATTGAGCGAGACCGAAACGTTCTGCATTCTCGATCAGCATTATGTTGGAATTGGGCACGTCGATACCGACCTCAATCACGGTTGTGGCAACCAGAGCCTTGGTCTCTCCTCGGCGGAATCGTTCCATGATTGCGTCCTTTTCCTCGGGCGGAATCCGTCCGTGTAAGAGCGCACAAGGCATCGGTTTTAGAAGATCCTGCCACTTTTCGAATTCGGCCGCTGCCGCTTTCGCCTCGAGTTTGTCGGAAGCATCGATGAGCGGATAGACGATGTACGCCTGACGGCCAGCGTCTAAATGTTCGCGCATGAATTTCACGGCATCTGGCAGCTTATCGGAGTTGCGAACCACGGTAATGATTTTGCCGCGTCCCTTTGGCAGTTCATCAAGTGTCGATACGTCCAGATCACCATAAAGACTCATGGTGAGGGTCCGCGGAATCGGTGTCGCGGTCATGACAAGCATGTCAGGGGTCTGCCCCTGTTCGCGGAGTTTGGCGCGCTGGAGGACGCCGAACTTGTGTTGTTCATCAATGACGGCGAGCCCGAGACGCGAGAAACCGGCGCCCTCGTAGAGCAGAGCATGTGTGCCGACGATGATGTCGGGTTCTGTAGACGGGAGTGGGCCTGGGCGATCGGCTTTTCCTTCGAGCAGGGCGGCCTGCCAGGTGTCGTGATCGAAGAGGGGGAGCGGGCCGGCCTCCGCTTTTCGGTTACCGGTACGCAGAGCAACCCGGACGCCAAGCGGAGCGCAGAGGCGCTGGAATGTGAGGTAATGCTGCTCGGCCAGAATCTGAGTGGGAGCCATGAGGCCAGCTTGGAATCCGGCTTCTACGGCGAGCAACATTGCGGACAGGGCGACGAGGGTTTTACCGGCGCCGACGTCTCCGTGCAGGAGCCGGTTCATCGGACGATCGGAGGCCATGTCGTCTCGAATTTCGCGAATCGAACGGAGTTGGGCGTCGGTAAGCGGAAACGGGAGGGACTGATGGAGTTTTTCGAGGAGGTGAGCGGAGCCGGCATGAGCGAGGCCGGGCTGAGCTTGTTGTTCGGCGCGCCGTGTGGCGATGCTGAGCTGGATGCCGAAGAATTCCGTGAGCACGAGGTGCCTGCGCGCTTTTGCAAGAGAGGCGAAAGTATCCGGAAAATGGATTTGCCTGAGGGCTTCGACTCGGGAGGAGGGATCGAGTGATTTGGGGATTTGATTGGGGAAATCGGTGGGCTCGATTTCCTGGAGGAGCCGCCAAATCAGGGAGCGGATGACGCGTGTGGAGAGGCCTTCGGTGGCGCGGTGAATGGGGGTGATCCGTTCGAAATGAATGGAGGTATCCGCGTCGTCTTCAACGACCTCAAAGTCGGGTTGATCGATGACGACTTGGCGCCCCCGGCGTTTGGGTTTGCCGTAGACGACGAGACGTTGGCCGGCGGCGATGAGTTTTTCGACCCAGTAAAGGTTGAACCAACGGATGACGAGTTGGCCGGAGAGCGCGTGGCTTTTTTCTTCGACGAGTGTGGCTTCGAACATCCGCATCCGGCCGCGCATTCTTTTGAGGGCGGCGGACTGGACGAGGCCGCAGACGCAGACGGGAATGTTGGAGTCGCCGTGGGGAAAGCGATCGAAGCGGGTGCGGTCTTCCCAGCGGCGGGGGAAGTGGAGGAGCAAATCGCTGGCGGTAAGGATGCCAGCGCGCTCGAGTTGCCGGACACGCTGGGCCCCGATCCAAGGGATATCTTTGAGCGGTGAGGCCCAGCGCATGAGATTTTAAAGGCGACTTATTTGGTTGGAGGCGCGTCCAACTTGGCTTTTACGGCCTCTTCGATTTCGGCGTAAAGCTCCGCGTTATTCTTGATGATCTCCTTGGCGGCATCGCGGCCCTGAGCGAGCTGGGAGCCTTTGTAGGAGAGCCAGGAGCCGCGTTTTTCAACGATGCCCTGTTCAAGCGCGAGATCAAGGAGTGCACCCGTGGAAGAGATGCCTTCGTTATACATGATGTCGAACTCAGCTTCGGTGAAGGGAGGCGCGACTTTGTTTTTAACGATCTTGAGCTTCGTGCGGTTGCCGGTGACGGTTCCATCGGCCTGTTTGATCGCGCCGATACGGCGGATATCGCAACGAACGCTGGCGTAGAACTTCAGCGCCTTTCCGCCGGGAGTCGTCTCGGGGTTGCCAAACATGACGCCGATTTTTTCACGGATCTGGTTGGTGAAAATGACGACCGTGCTGGCTTTGGAAATCAGTGCCGTGAGTTTGCGAAGTGCAGCGCTCATGAGACGAGCCTGGGCGCCGACGGTGGTGTCGCCGATTTCACCTTCGAGTTCGGCTTTGGTGACCAGTGCGGCAACGGAATCGACAACGATCACGTCGAGTGCATTTGAGCGGACGAGGGTTTCGCAGATGCGAAGTGCTTCTTCACCGGAAGAGGGTTGGGAAACGAGGAGGTCGTCGACGTTAACCCCGAGTTTGCGGGAGTAAACGGGATCCAGAGCGTGTTCGACGTCGATGAAAGCGGCGAGGCCACCACGTTTCTGCGCTTGGGCGACTACGGTGAGAGTGAGTGTGGTTTTCCCGGAAGACTCCGGACCGAACACTTCTACGATACGGCCTTTGGGGAATCCGCCAACGCCGAGGGCGCGATCGATGAGGATATTCCCTGTAGGGATGGACTCGATGTCCATGTGAAGGTTGGCGCCGAGGCGCATAATGGAACCTTCGCCGAAGTCCTTGTGGATCTGCTGAAGAGCGAGATCGAGGTTTTTGTTACGAGCGGCGATTGCCTTGTTGTCGTCCTGAGATGCTTCCGATTTTTGTGCCATAACGCGGGTAAGATGAAAAACTACACCCGACCGGGAGGGAGCAAAGTGAATTTGCTCTTCTCCTCAGTCGGGTGTGGCTGAATTAAACTAAGCGAACGACTTAGAAGTCCAATGTGGCGCGTAAACCGACCACTAGGGCGTTGCCGTAAGTGCGGCTTTGGGCGGGGTTACGGATGAGTTGGACGTCTGGTTGTACTCTGAAGTAGGAGGTGACGGGGTACTGGTAGGTGAGTTCCACTACAGACTCAACGTTGGCACCAGGGAACGCGGTGCTGTTGCGGTTGAACTTGTTGTGGGCGTATGCGAGGCCGATTTTGTCGTCACCGGTGGCGATTCCGGTGTAAGTGAGGCCGATCTGGCCACTACGGTGCATGTCGTTGCGGCGCTGTTGGGCTCCGACTCCCCGGATGAAGGCAGAAAGGCCTTCTTTTGGAGAACCGGGTTTTTGCCAGAGAGTTTGGTCCGCTACGAAGTAAAAGGAGTTGTTGGAACCGTCGACCCCAGCGGCGCCGATTCTTGCAAAACCATCGGTGTGATGCAGGAAGCCGAGGCGGAAGGCGCCGGGGTATTCTGCGCAGCAGCGTTGGTATCCGATTTCAGAAGCCCAGAGGTACCCTTCGCTGTGGCGTAAGGTCCAGTCTGTGCCGTGACGAGAGGAGGTTCCGCGTCGTCCGGTGGTTGGATCCAGGAAATCACCGGAGGAAGGATTGCCGTCATAAAGACCGACCTGACCGTAGAGGCCTTTGATGGGTTCGAAACGAGCACGAACACCAAGGGCGCCAACGGGGTAAGTCGCGAGCGGCATGGTGGTAGCGGCGGTGTTCGGAACCCCGAAGGTGCTGTTTACGAACACCGACGCGGTGTCTGTGACACCAAATTCGTCGTCGAGGCGCATTTGACCGAGTTTGACGGAGACTTGGCCGTCCAAAAGACGCTGTTCCAACCAGAAATCGACAAGGCGAATACTATCGTATGCATCGATATTGGAAACGAGGGAGGCGTCACCGACGTGTTTAGCGGTCGGGCTTGCGCCGTGAGGGGCGAGGCCGCTGATGCGGAACGTTGCGCCTTCCAGACCGGCAGCTTTTTGGAGGTCTACATCGAGGCTCAGTTTTGCGAGTCCTTCGAAGACGCCGCCCTGAGATTTACCGCCTCTGAGGTTGCTCATCCATTCGCCGGTGTAAGCAGCGTTGAAGCCGAATCCGGCATCCAGAAGGGAATTACGAAGGCCGCCCCAGTCACCGGTGATGCCGAATTGAGGCGTTGTAGTTTCAGCAGTGGCGGTTTTTGGTGCGCTAATGTTGGAAGAGCCGGCGTAAACGACTGCGGAAAGGAGGGAGATGGCGCTCAGGGCAAGAGCCGTGGCGCCGCGTTTTGGGAGTGAGATCATAGGGTGGTTTACAAGGGTAGGAGCTGGAGAGATGAAGCGGATAGACGTTTGGAGGTCAAGTCGGAGCGCGACGATTTGCTTGGGGTTAGTGATGGAGCAGATCGAGCAGGAGGAAGTAGATGCCACCGAGTCCGGCACACATACTCAGGCCCCAGAAGAGGCGGCTTTTGGTAAGGGCTGAAATGGCGCCAATGGCGATGGCGATTTGGAGAAGGGTTACGCCGCTGGCGAGCCGTTCGTGGCGGTGGAGATGAGATTCGGCGTGGTGATGTTTCTCTTCGGCTATTTTTTTGATCTCCTCCTGTTCTTTTGAATAGCCGTCGAGTTTTTCCTGATCCTTCGGATTAGCTGGCTGTCCCTGAGCTGTCAGGACGGCCATTTTGGTTTGAAGGATGGATGCCTTGATGCTCTTGGCTTGGTAAAAAGCCCACTGATCGGAGGATTGAATTTGCTCCATCATGGCTTCGTTGGCGTGACCGCCGGCCAGTAGGGACGCTACGGCGGCAAAAGCCGCAAGGATAGCGGTCGAGACTGCGACCAAGGATACGAAACCGTTACCGGAGTGGTGGGCTTCATGCTCCAAGTGTTCCTGTACGTGTTCGAGCGGGACTTCGGGTTGTTCCATCCGGAAGGCATGGATCAATGAGCGAGGACAGGCAATGCCGAAAAGGGTATGGCAATTCGGTTAATCCTCGGGTCATTAGCGCGTCTATTTGTGATCTTGGACTAGGTAATGTGCGCCGGAATGGCTTGATTCCAGCTCGAGGAACTGGCTTGAATACAACATCCTCCCATGAAAAAGATCCTCAAACTCCTCCCAGTTTTTACGTGTCTTTGTGCTGTTGAGCTTTCAGCTGCAGAAGCAGGCAAAGGCAAAGTGATCGACAACTTTAACACGATCGATCCGAAGTCGGTGAAAATATGGGATCTCAAAGCGAAGTCGGCGTCTACCCAAGACCCGGCACATCGTAAAGTATTGGAGATAGCGGTCGATTTTGCGAAGCCTGGTACGTGGCCGACGGTGGCGAAGTTGTTGCCTCCCGGAGGTATTGACACGAAGAAATACTCTGGAATCCGACTTTCTTATAAAAGTGATACGGAAACAGGCATGGTTGTGAATATATGCACGGGAGGTTCTACTCTCCCCGATGGCAGGTGGCCGGGATACGGGACCCCTCGGTTGATTGGGAAACCGGAATGGCAAACCGTGGACCTTCCGTTTTCAGCCTTTAAGGACTGGGCAAATAAGGCATGGGTGAATGGCGAACAGAAGATTTATGCAGGGGGGCAGCCGATTCGTCCCGAGGATTACGGTCAGTTTAAGGAGCTCCGGTTTACGTTTGATATCAATTTCCGGGGGACTGCCTCGACTGGGATTTTTCTAATCGACGGTCTGGAGTTGATCCCAAATTGATCTGAGAGCCTCAGCGCGGGTTTTTGTTACGCTGAAAGTTGCGATTTGATCCAGATAGCGGCGGATTTTGGATCTGGGGCAGGCTGGGTGATTCCCGGTGTGCCCCGTTGGAAAATGGAGCAGTGTTGCCAGACCCATGCGGTTGGCGGATAGGGCCCAACGCGTTGTGGGTCGCTCCAAGTGTGGAGCGATAAAACGCGCGAACTGAGGGCAGCGGCGATGTGCATGGGACCGCTATCGACGCTGACGACCCAGGCCGCGTGCCGCATGAGGGTGACGAGCTCGCCCAGCGAGGTCCGGTTCAACCAATTTTCCACGTTGGATAGGTCGGGAAGTGATTCTGCGGAGCGTCCCAGCAAGACCACCCGCAGGGGGGCAAGTCCCTTACATAGAGCGTGAATTTGTTCAAGGGACATAGATTTGCCCTGTCCGCGTGAAAACGGGTGGAGAACAATATAAGGCTCTTTGAAGCTGAACGCGGCGGGGGGCGCGGATTGGGGAAGGGGCCACTCTAATGTGTTCGGGATTGGAGCACCGAGGGCACGTACTAAAGTCAGATAGCGGTCTACGGCGTGTTGGCTTTTATGGACTGGTGCTGTTGCGTCGTAGAAGAACCTTGCACCTTCACGTGCATCGGAAAGACCGTAGAAGCCGTTTTTTCGGCAGAATTTTCCGATCAGGGCGCTTCTGAGCAGACACTGAAAATCGAGAACCAAGTCTGATGAGGCACGCGGGCCGAAATCTCGCGCCCAATTCAGAAGACGGAACGGCCCCAAAGGGCCACGAAACGAGGCACGTGGGAAAATCAACGTTTCCTCAAGATACGGATTACCTTCGAGGAGAGGTGCCCATTCGGGATTGATGAGCCAGCGGAATTTGGCGTTGGGCCAGTGGCTTTTAAGTGCGGATACGGCCGGGAGGGTGTGAATGATATCGCCCAGAGAGCTGGGTTTCACAATGAGAACGGAGTCAGGAGGCGGGCCTGGCGGCAGAATTTGAGGTGTCCCGTCCGCGGGGACGGAGACGGACGAGGCCGACATAACGGGCTAGAATCCTTCAGCGAGGCGAAGCGCAAGGCGTTCGGGCAGTTCGGCCTGGCGGATTTTTCGTTGAGTAGTTTCGATATCGTATTCGAGTCGACGCCACTCCAGAGTTTGAGTTCCTGGGGTATAAAGGAGGTAAGAGGCACGCCAATCGCCATCGCGGGGCTGACCGACGGAGCCAGGGTTTGCGAAATACTTTTTGCCGGGTTCCATCGACAGGATGGTGGGTTCGTATTCGATGACCCTGGAGTCTCTTACGAAAACGCGTGGGACGTGGGTGTGGCCGAAGAAGCAAAGCTGAGTGTGCTGATAGCTAAAACTCGCGCTGGCATCGAGATCCGTAAGAATATAGCCCCAGCTTCCGGGAGAATCCAAAGTGGCGTGAACGATGGTGAAATTGCGGACAAGGCGGAACATTTTGAGGTTCCGTAACCAGTCTTTTTGTTCCGCGTTCAGTTGGTCCCGAGTCCATTGAATTGCATGGGCCGCCAACGGATTGAAATAAGCCAGATTGCTGTCTTCGTATGCTTGTTCGTCGTGGTTTCCTTTGACGACGGGGCATTCCAACTTCTGCACGATCTCCATGCACTCTACAGGGTTAGCGTTGTATCCTACTACATCACCGAGACATACATGATGTGTTACGCCACAGGCCTCTGCGTCAGCGAGCACCGCCTGGAATGCTTCCAGGTTCGCGTGAATATCGCCGAAAATTGCGTAGCGCATGGGGGTTGGAGATGCTAAGCCGAGCGATCTGCCGAAACAAGCATTCAACGCGCTTGCGCCGGGGAGACCGTTTCTTGGTTACTGGGACTGTAAACGCGCTCGGATGGGGGGACAGCCAATTTTTCTTCGAGGCGGTGTATTAAATTTTCGAGGGTGGGGACTCTGGGACCAGTTTTGTAGAAATGACAGAGTTGTTGATAAGCTTGAGCTTCTTTGCCGGGGACCTCAGCTAGTTCATAGGCTGCAAATCGCCCGACGTATTCATGAGCGCCCGGCTTTTTTGCCGAAGTGGCGTATGCTTCAGCGGCACGTTCGTGGTCGTACAGGCGTTTGCTGTAGAATCGCCCCAGGTGTTCGTAGAGCCTCGAGTTGTCTGGGTTAAAGGAGATGCCGTCCAATAGAAACTGTTCTCCGATGTGCATGTATTCACGTTCGGCCCTGCGTCTGAGTGTCTCGCTCGGCTGTTGGATGCGATTTTCGCGGGAAGCAATGGCCGCATCGTATGCCATGTGGAAATGTGCCATTTCCCAGAACATCACGGCTTTAGGCTGAAGTTGTGTTGCGGATTCCAGAAGCAATTTCATCCGACCCCATTCTGTTTTCTGAAATGCGGTTCCTACTCGAATGAAAAGCAGATCGGCCATCACTGCCCGAAATCCGCTGAGTGCTGCAACAAACCCCATTTGTCCCAATTGAGAGCGAACGTGCAGATTCAGTTGAGCAGCCTGAAATCCAGCGGCTTGTTCCTGAGAAAGCAGAAGCTTTTCCACGGGAAGCTTTAGTATTCCGAAACCCACAAGAAAAGCGATGGGTAGAAGAAAACGCTTCATGGTTGGTGCCGAGAATTTAGAAAAGGCGCTTTAGAGTTCTTTCGTTGAGAAAACAACCTGGGCCAGAAGCATGTACACCAGCGTGTAAAGCAACCCAAAGCCTGTGATTTTCCAAAAAAGCAGCATCGGTACCGCTGTGCCCACTGCAATTTCGTCAACTACGTTAAAAAGCTGCAAGTCGGGGAAAACCAGTGCCACTAACGCCACCATAATTTTCGTCAAGGGGGCTCCGTTGCCTCCTGCCAACCAATACTCGCGTGCAATTCCTTGTACGTGTCCGATCAGATAAATGACCACGGACACTAAAACCGTAAAGACGGAGGAAGACGCGAACGTTGAGATGAAGAGCGTCAATGTCGCACAGAGGATGGCTTTTAGATAAATCAGCGCGATTCCGGGCACGAGGTTCCAGTTAAACGCTGATGCTTTGATGGTGGCGATGGCCTCGGCCAGGTCGTTCGGATTGGAGGTAGTGCGTATGGTTTCGGCAAGAACCTGTTGTTCCCTGAGGCCAAGAACCCCCGCAAAAAGAAGGCTCATCAGGACCACGGAAATGCCAATTAACAGAAAGACGCCGAGAAGTTTACCAAGCAGGTACTCAAATCTCGGGACCGGTTTTGCAAGGATCGTGTAAAGGGTCCGATCTTCCGTGTCTTTGGGCAGCAGCAACGCGGTGCAAAGTAAGCCGAGCAACCAGCTGAAGATACTGATAGCGCCGAGGCCGACGTCTTTGAGTACCTGAAATTGTTCCTGAAAACTGAACTGCACCGTGAAGAGGGAGCTTCCGATGACCATCATCGCAAACAGAAGCATGAAGTAAAAGACACGCATCCGGATCAACTCGAGGAGTGTGTTTTGAGCTAGGGCAAAGACGCGCCCTCCGGAGAAGAGACTATGAGAATGTGCGGGAGAACTCATCGGGACTTAGGAGTTAGTCTGGGTGACTTTGAGGAAAAACTGCTCCAAATCCGCCTGGGGCCGGCTTTCTGTTAGAATTTTCGCCCCCCCATCCACCGCGCGTTTTCTAAGTTCTGCAAGCAATTCAGGAGATGCATTCTCCAATACGAGTTGGGTTTGGTTCTCGGCGGTTACCAAGTCATCGATCCGGCCTTCGTTGAGCAAATGTCCGTGGTGCAAAATCCCAACGCGGTCACAGACTTCCTGGACTTGCCCTAAAAGATGCGAGCACAGCAGGACCGTAATACCCCGGGACTTAAACTCGAGGATGAGGTCTCGGATCTCGCGTGAACCGGCTGGGTCAACCCCAGCAGTAGGTTCGTCTAGAACGAGCAGACGTGGATTTTGAACTAGAGCTTGAGCTAGACCGATGCGTTGAAGCATTCCCTTTGAAAATCCTCCCAATCGGCGGTCTGCGGCACTTTCGAGGCCGACGAGTTTCAGCAGCGATCGGGCGTGATCTTTTAGGGCAGGCCCTTTTAAGCCACATAGTTTTCCGAAAAACAGGAGTGTTTCGAGGGCGGTTAAAAATTTGTAAAAGTAAGGATTTTCCGGGAGAAAGCCGACTTGTTCCCGGCTTTCCACCTTCCTTGAGTCGCATCCGAAAATAGCTGTGCTTCCGGAGGTTGGAGTGACCAATCCGAGTACGATTTTCATCGTGGTACTTTTGCCGGAACCGTTGGGGCCGAGTAGCCCGTAAACCTCACCTTCACGAACTTCCAAGGATAAGTTTCGAACTGCCACCAACCGATCCTTTTTGAAAGGGATGGTAAATTCCTTGGTGAGATTCCGAATAGAGATGGCTGGGGTGCTCACGGGACTACGAGATCCATTCATAGGGGCGGTTGCTTTGACTCGCAATTTTCGGCGCGGTTGCCGAGGCAAATTCGTATGGGACCGGGTAAATAGAGGGTTTCAGCTATTGGATTAGACGGTTTTTAATCCATTCCGTTCGATTGTTGTGGCATGGCTAGGCGAATGAAGCTGCTTTCTTGGAATGTGAACGGTCTTAGGGCGGTTCTCCGTAAGAACTTTCTTTCTGTGCTGGAGTCGGAGTCGCCTGACATTCTGGCGCTGCAGGAAACCAAATGTAGACCTGAGGACGTCGATCCCGTCTGGAAAGGGTATCACACCTGCTGGAATAGCGCCGAAAAGAAGGGATATTCTGGGACTGCAATTTTCTCCAAGGAAGCGCCCCTTCAGGTGACACAAGGGATGGGGATTAGTGAACACGACCGCGAGGGGCGGATTGTGACTGCGGAGTTCCCCGGATTTTTCCTTGTGAATGTTTACGTCCCCAATTCGAAACGAGAGCTGACGCGTCTTCCGTATCGTCAGGAGTGGGACCGTGATTTTTTGCGGTATTTAAAGAGTCTCGAAACCACAAAGCCTGTGGTTTTTTGCGGAGATTTAAATGTCGCTCATCAGGACCGTGATTTGGCGAGGCCGAAAGAAAACGTTCGAACACATGGATTTACTGTTGAGGAACGTGCTGGATTCGATGCTTTTGTGGCAGCTGGTTTTGTGGACACGTTTCGAGAATTTGAGACGGGCAACGGGCATTACACTTGGTGGAGCCAAATGAATAAGGCGCGTGAGCGTAATGTGGGATGGCGCATTGATTACTTTTTGACGAGCGAAGCGTTACGGCCTCGTGTGAAACGCGCGTGGATTCATCCTGAAATATTGGGGAGTGACCATTGTCCAGTGGGTATGGAATTGGAGTAGTTGCCGTCGAAATAATCGAAAGTCTCTCCGCTGGGCTTTCTTTCAGGCTTTTCCCTAACGCTAAGCGCGCCGTTTCCTCCGCAGAAAGGGTATGAGGGAAAGAAAACGATTGGAGATGGAAAATGTACAGGTGGGACTGCGTGGGGGGGTAAGGGGAGAGTTAAGAGGAGAAACAGTGGGAGGCAATGGGGCTGCCACGGGTAGTGGGGGCACCATGGATGGTGATCGCCGGCAGGGACTGCTGAGTTACACGTTTGATAGCGTTAGGGATAAGTGGTTCCTGGCTGCGGCCAAATTGGTTCAGGGGATTCAGGGGGCGGGCGCTCTTTTGTATCCGCCGCATTGTGCGGTCTGTTTGGCGGGAACAATGCGAGGGTGTTTTTTATGCGAAGGGTGTTTGAGTCGGGTCCAGCCGCTCGTGGGTCCTCTTTGCCGACAGTGTTCTCGTCCTCATTTAGGACTGGGGCGGGCGTGGGAGGGAGCGTTAAACGATATACAAGTGTCCGATTCAGAGACGTATGTGGATCGATGTGCTGATTGTATGAGTAGAGAGCTGGCTTTTGACAGCGTGGTGGTGGCGTACCGAGCGAGTGGAGTTGTACGGGAGTTGGTGCATCAATTTAAGTATAACGGCAGAAAGTATTTGGTCGGAGTGTTGGCGCAGTGGCTAGTGCAGGGGCTTAACGATAAGCGGTTACAGGATCCGCCTGTGGATGTGTTGGTTCCTGTGCCCTTGTACTGGAGGAAGTTGTGGAGACGTGGCTTTAACCAGTCGGCTTTGCTCGCGCTGGAAGTTCAGAGGTTTAGCGGGTTGGGGGTTGTTAATGTGCTGAGGCGGGTTCGGGACACAGGGAGCCAGACTCGGCTGCATCGGAAGGAGCGGCTGGGAAATTTACGGGGAGCGTTTGAGGTTCGGGTAAAAGGGAGGGCAAGGGATTCGGTAGCTCAGCGGCACGTGGTTTTGGTGGATGATGTACTGACGACGGGGGCGACATTGGATGCTTGTGCGAGTGTTTTACGGCAAGCTGGAGCGTTGTCTGTCCGCGCGCTTGTGGTGGCGCGTGGATAGGATAGTTCCGAAAGAGTCAAAAGGGCCTCAATGTGCCAGAAAGCTCTAGAGTTGCGTAGTGATACAGAGATGCTGTGACTTGTAGCGGCCTGTAGGCGAGACCACGCAGATAGGCTCGATATCTGTACAATTTTGGTTATAGTTCCCTACATTATTCGATCCCATGGGTATTTTTAGCCGTCCGTCCTTTTATTCCGAGAAGAAGCGCGATTTGCCTACTGGGCTTTGGCAGAAGTGCCCGTCTTGCTCGGAGTTGATTCATAATTTGGAACTTCAGCAGAACCATCGGGTCTGTCCGCGGTGTGACCACCACATGACTCAAACGGCGTACGAGCGTCTCGAGAAACTGCTGGATCCTGAAAGTTTCGAAGAGCACGACCCTAATTTGATCTCGGTGGATACGCTGAAGTTCACCGGGCAGGCTAGCTACACTGATCGTTTGAAGAGTTATCAGAAGAAGACGGGCTTGAAGGATGCGGTTATTACGGGATTCGGAACGATAGAGGGGCTGAAGCTAGGGATTGCGGTAATGGATTTTAATTTCATCGCGGCCACGATGGGGGCGGTGGTCGGGGAGAAGCTGGCTCGAGTCATTGAGCGTTCTACGAAAGAGGGTGTTCCCGTGGTGATTTTTTCTGCCTCTGGCGGCGCTCGAATGTATGAGGGCGCCATTTCCTTGATGCAGATGGCAAAGACGTGTGGAGCGTTGGCTCGCCACGCGGCCGCAAGGCTCCCTTACATATCCGTGATGACGCATCCAACAACTGGAGGAGTGAGTGCCAGTTTTGCGACGGTGGGTGATGTGAATATTGCGGAGCCGCATGCGATGGTGGGATTCGCTGGGCCGCGTGTGATTCGTGAGACGACCCATCAGGATTTGCCTGCCGGGTTCCAGACGGCTGAGTTTCTCCAGGAACACGGGCTGGTGGATATGATCGTGCATAGGAAACAGATGCGCGAAACCCTTCACCAGTTGCTTTCGCATTTGGCGCCCCAGCGGTGAAGTCGTTTCAAGAGGCCTTAACTTGGCTTTACGGGGTTCAGCTTTTTGGTGTGAAGCTGGGCTTAGATTCCATGGAGCGGCTGGTGGCCGAAATGGGATTAGGGACCGTGACGGGTGTTTCACTGGGCGCACCAGCGGATACAGCTGACAGACCAAAAATCATTCATGTCGCAGGGACCAACGGGAAAGGGTCCACCTGTGCGATGATAGCTTCTATCTGTCGCCAAGCTGGGTTTCGAACCGGTCTCTATACTTCACCGCACCTCGTTTGTTTCCGCGAACGTATTCAAGTCGACGGGGAGCTTATTTCCGAAGCCGGTGCTTTGGATGGTTTGCGGCGTATCCGGTGCCTGGTGGCAGATTGGAACCCGCACCCGACTTTTTTTGAAATAGTCACTGCTCTGGCTTTGGACTGGTTTCAACAAAAGGGAGTTCAGGTCATTGTCTTGGAAACCGGATTGGGAGGGCGCTTGGATGCAACGAATATCGTCGCCCCCACTGTTGCTGTACTCACGTCGATTGGGATGGATCATGTCCAAGTCTTGGGGGGGAGTTTGCGAGATATAGCGACGGAAAAAGCGGGGATTATTAAGCCCAATATTCCGGTGGTGAGCGCTCCACAAGAGCCTGATGTGCTGGAGATTATTCAATCTGTTTGTGAAAAAAAGAGGGCGATTTTGAGGGTGGTTTCGAACCCCTTGAGTGAATGCGCTGTGGGATTGCCGGGTGCCATTCAGCGTTGGAATGCGGCACTTGCCCAGAGTGCTGTTGAGGTTGCGCAGTTGGCTGTTTCGCTTGAGGCACAAAGAGCAGGTTTGGCGAAAGTGACTTGGCCGGGGCGGTTTCAAAAACTTGGCGAGCGCCTGATCTTGGATGGCGCTCATAATGAGGCTGCCGCAAGAGTGTTGGTCGCGACTTGGGAGGAGTTGTATCCCGGAGAAAAAGCGACCGTCCTCTTCGGCGCACTGAGCGATAAGGATGTGCGGGCTGTGTTGTTGACGCTGAGTCCAATTATTGCGGAGCTCATGGTGGTCCCTGTGTTTAGCCCAAGGGCATTGGCCCCTGGCGATCTATTGCGAATGAGTCAGGAGCTACTTCTGGGAGTGCCTTGTCGTGCCTGCGCTTCGCTTTCGGATGCCCTGAACCAACCAACAGAACGTCGCCGCCTGGCTACCGGGTCTCTTTATTTGATCGGTGAGATTTTGGCTTTGCAGGACGGTACGAGGCCGGAGTGGAGCTCACAGTAAGGCGTGTCGTTGTTGGGGGATGGCCCCCGTTCATGTTTAGCGCAGAAATTTGGTAGGGAATTGAAGTCCCTTGGTTGCGTTTAGGGGGGGGATTGCGTGAAGATGTGGTAATAGGACATCCGCATGAGCCGCTCGTTTTACTACGCTTTATTGCCATTTTTAACTTCACAAATCGTTTTTGCACAGGCTCCCAAGGAGGGTGCTGTGTCTGCTCCGATTTTAGCCGAGTCGCCTGCAAACGTATCGGACTTGGCGCCCCCTGCTCCAAGTGGTGCGGCCCCAGCTAAGATTACTTATTCCTCGTGTACGGTGGAGGGGAATTCGATATCGATTACATTTGATGATGGCCCGCATGCGCAAAATACTCCTCGCCTGCTGGATATGCTAAAACAGCGGGGGATTCGTGCGACTTTCTTTGTGGTTGGGCAAAACGCGGCTGAATATCCCGAAATCTTGAAACGAATCGTGGCTGAGGGACACGAAATCGCGAATCACTCTTATTCCCACCCGATTTTGGCATCAAAGCCTGAATCGGGTTTACGGGACGAGCTGGATAAGACGCACCAGGCGGTACTGAAGGCTACTGGAGTTAATATGAAGGTGATGCGCCCGCCTTATGGGGCGTTAAGTGAACCTCAGCGTCGTTGGGTCAGAGCGAACTTCGGTTACAGCGTTATTTTGTGGGATGTCGATCCCTTGGACTGGAAGTTCCGCGATGCAGGACGAGTGGAGCAGGAAATATTGGGGCACACCCATGCGGGCTCGATTATCCTTGCGCATGATATCCACAAATCCACGGTGGATGCGATGCCTGCAACGTTGGATGCGCTTGTTGCCAAGGGGTTTAAATTTGTCACTGTTTCTGAATTGCTGGCGATGGATAAACCCGGCGCGGCGAAACCTCCAGCCGCGCCTGCTGCGCCTAAACCGGTGGTTCCGAAACCCGCAAAGGCAGCAGCAACAAAGGATGCGGATATTCAGGATGTTAAGGAAATGAAGAGTGTGCCTGTAAAACAGGCTGCGGCTGCAGTCCCCGCGAAACCAAAAGCATCCGAGAAATCGGACGGCTCGGATGGGGATAAAACAAGTTCTCAAAAATCGCCGTTAAGTACGGCTGACCTTCGTCAAAAATGGCTACAGATCACAAATCAGCGTTAGCAAGAGATTTAAAGTGTTTGGTTGGTGCGGGGCGGGTGGCAGAAGATCCGGCGTCGTTGGCTGCTAACGCGGCTGATCGTTGGTTTGCGAGCCATCTGCCGGAGGTGGTTGTGCACGCGGGGAGTACGGAGGATGTGTCTGCGGTTTTGGAATATGCGAATAAACACGGAATATTCGTGACGCCACGAGGCGCTGGGGTCGGATATGTGGGGGGCTGTGTACCGCTTCGCGGGGGGATTGTTCTCTCGGTTGCGGGAATGCAACGGATTAAGGAAATCCACGTGGAGGATGGGGTTGCGGTTGTGGAGCCAGGTGTGATTACAGGGCATTTGCAGGCGGAAGCTCGTAAAGTGGGGATGTTCTATCCGCCAGATCCTGCGAGCTTGAAGGAGTGCAGTATTGGCGGAAATTTGGCGACTAACGCGGGCGGTCCTAGATGTCTGAAATACGGCGTTACTCGACATTATGTTCTTGGGTTGGAATCGGTTTTGGCTGATGGCCGTGTCCTTCGTGCAGGAGGGCGAACCCACAAAAACAAAACGGGGTTCGATTTGGTCGGACTTTTTGTCGGGTCCGAAGGGTTGTTGGGTGTCGTGACTGAAGCAACTCTGAGGCTTCTTCCTTTACCGCCTGCGCGTGCAACATTGTCGGCTAGTTTCGCTAAATTCGAGGAGGCCGCGGCGGCGGTGCAGTCAGTTTTTCGGGCGGGTTTTTTGCCAGCAGCTTTGGAAATAGCGGATTCGTTTACCTTGAAGTCGGCCCGAGAGCATTGTGGAACGGCGATTGTTCCTGATGGCGAAGGGCACCTTTTAGTGGACTTAGACGGGCAGGATGCCTCGGTTCGATCGGAGGCGGAGGCGTTAGAGGGGCTGCTTAAAAAACTGGGTTCATTGCATTTGCTGAAGGCGGTTGGGGAGGTGGAGTGTGAAAAACTCTGGGAGCTTCGCCGTAAGTTTTCTGAATCTCTCAAAGCGACGGGCTTAACGAAACTTAATGAGGATATCGTGGTTCCGAGGGGACGCTTGGTGGAGCTGGCTGCTTTTGCGGACAGTCTTCGTCACAAGTATGGGTATCCGATTGCGTGTTTTGGCCATGCAGGAGATGGCAATATTCACGTCAATATAATGGCGCAGGGCTTTCACGAGATCCCGGCGGTGCGGGAACGGGTGGAGGAGGCGTTGGATGATCTATTCTCCCAGGTTTTGGAGTGGGGAGGGGCGATCACTGGCGAACATGGGATCGGAATCGCTAAGCAAAGGTGGTGGCCTCAGGCAGTTTCCGAAACCAACCAATCTGTCCACGAGGCGATTAAAACGGCTCTTGATCCCAATGGGATTTTAAATCCTGACAAATTTGTGACATCTCGGCGCACACGTTGACGCATTACAGAGGCGGTGTTACGTTCTGGGTCCGTTCGGTGATCCTCGTTTGTTGGTATGCTAGAACGTAACGTCCTCGTCCTTAATAGGCTTTGGCAGGCAGTTAATGTGTGTTCTGCACGGAGGGCGTTTATGCTCCTCTGTTCAGGGCAGGCCCAAGTTGTCCACACGGATGGCTCACATTTTCTTACGCATGATTTCGCCAGTTGGCGTGACTTTTCGTCGCGTGAACCATCGGATGAAATGGTGAATACGGTTTCCCTTAAAATACGGATTCCGAGTGTGATAGTACTTCTGCTCTTTGATCGTCTTCCACGTAAAGAGGTGAAGTTTACTCGGCATAATATCTACGAGAGGGACAAAAATACGTGCCAATATTGCGGCAAGATTTTTGATCGAAAGGACCTGAACTTAGATCATGTGATTCCCCGAGACAAAGGGGGACAGACAAACTGGGAGAATATCGTCTGCTCTTGTGTGCGCTGTAACACAAAGAAAGCGAACCGGTTGGCGCATGAGGTCGGGATGCGGTTGGTTCGAAAACCGGAGCGGCCTCGATGGCAGCCGTTTCTTCATATTACTTTCGACACGAAACCACACGAGAGTTGGAGGCACTTTATCGATCTCGCTTACTGGCACGTTGAGTTAGGGTAACTGTGAGGGTTTCTTCATTGGCTCAGACGGGCCCGACCCTTCAGCGCGGTCCCTTATCGGTCCTGAATCAGTGTCCGGTTTTTCCACAGGTATCCTAGTCCAGAGCCCAGAGTCAGGATCAGGGCAAAGGTAACCAGTGTTCCCCCGACCCATTTATGGAAGAACGTGTGAAACGGGAGGGGAGGAATCCACCCACCGCGTGACCATTCTTCGATGGTTTGGAGTAAGAGGAAGTACAGGATAGTGATCATCTGCCAGATGGTTTTGTGTTTTCCAATCCGCTCTGCAGGGAGTACAATAGACTTGGCTGCAGCTAATTGGCGAAGCCCGGTGATCAGGAACTCGCGACTGATAATGGAAGTCGCTACCCAAGCAGGTAGAGCATCTACTGCGACTAACCCAATAAGCGCTGCAGCCATGAGGATTTTGTCTGCGAGCGGATCCATCAGTTTACCGAAATCGGTAATGAGATTATGGCGCCGAGCAAGGTAGCCATCAGCGTAATCGGTAATACTGGCGATCGCGAACAATAGAAGGCCCGTTGTTCGGGCAAAACGCCAATCAGACTCAAGTACAACGGCAAACAGGGCCGTGATCCCGAGGCGAGCTATAGTGAGCTGATTAGGCAGGTTCATTGTTGGGGTCGCGATGGAACCAAAATAGTTTACGGCGGGCGGTATTCAAAACCGATTGCCGTTCCCGTACTGTGCCGGTAGCGTTGGGTTCTTCTCAACCCGAAACCTACACCACTCATTCACTGACATGTCTGCAAACTGTGATATTGGGCTCATCGGCTTAGCCGTTATGGGCGAAAACCTCGTTCTCAACATGGAGAGCAAGGGCTTTACCGTAGCCGTTTACAATCGTACTACGTCCGTTACGGACAAGTTCGCTGAAGGACGCGCCAAGGGGAAAAATATAGTTCCCTCTCAGACGTTGGAAGACTTTGTGAAGTCGCTTAAGCGTCCTCGCAAAGCTCAGATTATGGTCAAGGCAGGTGCCCCTGTGGACGCTGTGATCGAACAGTTGATTCCGCTTTTGGAAGAAGGCGACATCATTATCGACGGCGGTAACTCCCTCTGGACGGATACTCAACGGCGCGAAAAAGCATTGGCTGAAAAGGGAATTCGCTATTTTGGAGTCGGCGTTTCCGGTGGGGAAGAAGGCGCGTTGAAGGGGCCTTCCATCATGCCGGGCGGTTCTAAAACAGGGTGGGAGTATCTCGCTCCGATTTACACCAAGATTTCAGCTCACGTGGAAGGCGAGTCCTGCTGCCGGTATATGGGCGCGGATGGAGCCGGCCACTACGTCAAGATGGTGCATAACGGCATCGAATACGGCGACATGCAGTTAATCTGCGAGGGCTATTCGATCCTTAAAAACGTGCTCGGTTTAGAAGCTGATGAACTCGCCTCGATTTTTGCCGAATGGAATGGTGGGGAATTGAACAGCTACTTGATGGAAATCACGGCTCAGATCTTTGCCAAGAAGGACTCCGAGTCTGGAAAAGCTTTGGTTGATGTGATTGTTGACCGAGCCGGACAGAAAGGGACTGGGAAATGGACCGTTGGACATGCTGTGGAAATGGGTGTGCCGCTTTCCACCATCTCGGCTGCTGTGGAAGCTCGTATTCTTTCTTCCATGAAGGAAGAGCGTGTGGCTGCGAGTGCGCAGTTGCCTGCTCCAGCCAAGGTGCCATACACGGGTGATCGCAAAGCACTGATTGAGGCTGTTCGTGATGCGCTGTATGCGTCGAAGATCGTATCTTACGCGCAGGGATTTGTGCAGCTTGGTGCTGCGGCCAAGCAGTACGGTTGGGAGTTGAACTTCGGTGATATTGCAACGATTTGGCGCGGCGGTTGCATCATCCGTGCGCACTTCCTGAACCGTATCAAGCAGGCTTATGAATTGAACCCAAGCCTCAAGAATCTACTCTTGGATCCGTATTTCACACAGATTATTGCTAAAACCCAGCAGAACTGGCGTTTGGCTGTGAGTGTTGCTGTCACGAACGGAATCGCGGTGCCTGCCTTTGCCTCCTCTTTGGCGTACTACGATTCCTATCGCTCCGAGCGGTTGCCGGCGAATCTCTTGCAGGCTCAACGCGACTTCTTTGGCGCTCATACCTATGAGCGTACAGACAAGCCGGTTGGCCAATTCTTCCACACCGAGTGGATGCAGTAATCAGGGCGGCCCTTTCGGGCCGAATCTGATCTAACGCTGATTCTTTGAACGGGCGCTCGATTCTCGAAGCGCCCGTTCTATATCCGCGTCTTCGCTTTCTTGTTTTAGGCGTTTCTCTAGCTCATCAAGCGCCTTGCTAACATAGGGGTTCTTTTGTGGGGGCCCCATTTCGTCCCACATTCGATAAACCTCCTGCAGCTGCGGTGAGATGTCCCGGCGTTCTTCAGCTTCGAACCAATTCAGGTAGTCGTGGATTCGTTCCAATCGAGTGTTTGCTTCGTCGCGTAATTGCGCAGCTTTCTTGAGTTCGCTCGATTGTCCTTTTGTTCTGCCTTCTGCCAATGCACTGCATACATCGGCGTAAATCTTAATGGCTTCGGAGTAATAAAAATGTCCGCGATGTAGTAGGGTCACTAACTCCAAGCTTCTGCATGTTAATGTACTGCGTATTCCGGGCAGTCTAAGGTAGTCGGAAAACTGTTCGATCGCGTAAACGGAACGCGTACCTGCGGTATCTGTTAGATCTATCTCTAACAGGCGGTTTAGCTCTTTTAGGGTTTGGGGGCCCGTCAAAATGACTCGTTCTCTTTGTGTCCCAAAAGACGCGAGGTGTAGTGTCCATTGGCGCTGGAGGTCTGCATCGGAGGAACCAAGCGAGGGAAATTGTTTAATGATATTGGAAAGCGCAGTGCCCTCGTCGGATGGATGTTGGAAAAGTGATGTGATGGCTTGCTGGGCACCTGGTTGGGCCATCAAAAGTGTCAGCAAACAGCGTGAGACGCTTTCATCCAGACTTGAGGATGTTGCATCTGCGGTGTCGGCTTTTAACAAAAGCTTCGATAGGGACGGGATTTGTCCTGATTCCAGAATGGGGCGAAGAGAGTCGATGGCTAGAAAGAGGTCTGGATACTGAAATTGGTGCCTGAGGGCGTCTACGAGCCATCGGGGAGGTGTGGGAACAAAATCGGGGTTCGATTGTTTTTGGCCACGAAGGGCGAGTTCCACCAGTAGGGCGTGTATCAATGTACGCTCAAAGAGGATACTGCTTGGGTCTAATTGAGGGGATAAATTGAGCTGAAGTTTTATACCGCCTGGGTCTTCGATGATCTGAAGGTGAGGTGGGCTGGTGTGCCTCATGCCGGGTGTGAGTACCATAAGCACAGGGCGAGCGATTGGGTATTTTGGGGCCGGTTGCCGGAGTCCGTTGAGCAGGCTGGTGCGTAAACCAGAAGCGGCATGCATAAACGCAATGCGAGTTTCGAGGGATTCACCTGAAACTACGATTTGTCGCGAACTATCGGTGGTTGTTTCAAACCGGGGTGTGACTACGCCGGGATTAGCCAACACCGGTGGGGCGGCAAATATCGATCCATTCACGAAAAGCGAAAGGAGAAGTAACCCGAGGAGCGGCATGCTCTTTGATTCCTTCACGAAGATCTGATGTGCAAGCGTTATCGAGCGCTTCGCCTGCATAGCGTGGGGGGGAGCGATGCTGGGATATTGACGCGTCCATAAAGGGGGGCTGGGCAGGGGCAAAGTTTTTTCGGTAAACAGAAGGGATTGTCGTACATTATCTAGGTGTATGCACTTTCCCCAGGGCACAACACCAACGCCGCTGCCTCCAGAAAGTCTGTCTCCAGAGAGGCAGGAGGAGTTTGTGCGGCTGTTGAATACAGCGCATGGGCGCTTGCTGCGATTTGTGATTTCACTGGTGGCGCGTCGACAGGATGCCGAAGACATCTTACAGCGCGCTAGTGTTACGATGTGGCGAAGATTTGGGCAGTTTGAGACAGGGACTGATTTTATCGCATGGGCTACCACGATTGCGGCATACGAGGTGAAGAACTTCCAACGAGTTGCTGGACGATCCCGTGTGACTTTCGACGAGGAATTAGTGGAGACGCTGGCATCCGCCCGAGTACAAGATCTTCAAAATTACGATCGGCGTCTGGATGCTCTGGAGGAATGTGTGCAGAAGCTCGATGAGTCGAGCCGTACACTGGTGGACGCGGTCTATTCGAAGGGCGAAGACGTGAAGAGTCTGGCTATTCGAGAGGGGCGGGCGCCTCAAACTTTTTATAATCGGCTAAATTTTATCCGCCGGATTTTGACTGATTGTATGCGCGAGAAGGTCGCGAAAACCGTATGAATACTGCTGCTGACTATCAAAATGAGCTGTTTCAGCTCTTCAGTGCTGCGCTGAATGACCAGATTTCGGAGCAGGAACATCAGCGGCTCCAGCAAATCCTAAAGGAGGACGGGGCGGCCCGGCAGCTTTGGTTCGAGTTCAATGATGTCGAGTGCGGGCTTGGCGAATTGCGTCCATTCTCAGCGCAGCTGAGTGAGTTTGCGAATCTCTCGAGCAATGCAGAGTGCCACAGTGGTGTGGGCAGAGTGCAGGGAGTGGAGTGTGCCGAAAACTTCACTGAGGCTGACACGCGCCGATCCCATCGGGACAGCGACCAAGGGGCGGGTTTGAAATGGGGACCTTTGGCGGCTGCAGCGGTCGTGGCACTTGGGTTTGGGGTTCATCAGAGCATGGAAGCCGGACGCAAGGACACACCTAGACAAACCGAAATCGCGCGATTTGGTGTGATGCATGATCCTCTCTGGGCTTCCCCGGACGATCACTTTAAGCAAGGTGACACTATTTCTGAGGGCCAGACGTTGGAGATATTCTCGGGCTCTGTTGACGTGCGTTTTGGCAGCGGTGCAGAAGTAACTTTACAAGCCCCTTGTATCTTTCAGGTGACCTCAAGGAATAGTGGATATCTCACCTTGGGGCAGATCAACGGACGGGCGAATGCCATCCGGGGAAAGGGTTTTTCGGTCCAGACGCCCACTGCGAGTGTGGTGGATGTTTCGACGGAGTTTGTCGCATCTGTTGAGGCTGATGGGAAAAGTTGGGTAGAGGCGATCTCGGGAGAGGTTCAGGTGCAGTTAGCGGGAGTTACGGAGCCGCAACTATTAGTTGAAGGGAACACCTTGGCGGTTGAATCCGGGCGGCCTCAAGTGATGATTCGTGTCGAAAATGGCGACGGAACGCCGGACTTCCGGTTTCCTTCGATTGAGCCGCCTTCGGATGCAGGCTTGGTGGATTCGGGAAAGATGCAGTCTGCCGTCAGGGTTTTAGATGGGCATAAGCCCGGTGCCGGTGTGCCTCTGCCGGAATTGGCGGGGAGCAGTGCTGCTTTTGGTGAACCTCCGGCTTATCCTTCAGTTGTTCGTAAGAACACGGAGACAGGTCAGATTTTGGTGGATTTGGGGCATGAGGTTTCTGTGAATAAAATTAACACCTACAGCTGGGCGGCGGGTGTTGCACCTGAATCGGGAGGGCGTTCGGTGGCGCAAAAATACGCACTATATGGTTACCCGGACGGAGAGGTGCCTCGATTAGATGGCGTGCTGGATGATCATGGGTGGGATTTAATTGGGCGCGTGGATCCCGAATCTTTGGTGGGGGCTAACGTTGCTTCGGAACAGCAAGTATCCTCCATTTCAGCGTCTTCAGGGGCGATTGGGCGATATCGTTATCTTTTGTGGTCTGTTCAGCCTGTTGCTGGGGCACTGAAACTTGCCGATTGGAGTGCGCTCTATAGCGAGTTTGATGTTTACGCAGCGCAGTGACGGTTTTTCGGCACGACTTAAGCTCTTTTTCTGTGTTTGGCTCTCAAAAAAACTTTTTTTCGGTAAATGAATCGCTTCGCCGTACATCTCCTTAGTGTGACCTGTAATCGTTTGTGCGGGTTGCCACTTCAGTATCTATAATACCCCCCCTAACAGCTTCATTTCAGAAGATTTAATTTCTAAACCTAAACCCAAAAATAAGACCCCTATGGACCCCAACTCTACATTCAATTGTTCCTTCGGCGCAGATAGCTCTCCTCTTCTTCATCCTGGGGCAATGCCCGTTTATTCCCGGCGCGACTTTTTGATCCGCAACGGTATTGGGTTCGGTGGTCTTGGAATGGCTGCCATGTTTGGCCTCAATCCATTCGATTTGAATGCTGCCGATGGTGCACCGCGTGGGCCACTTGCACCTAAGGCGCCGCACTTTAAGAGCAAGGTTAAGTCGGTTATTCAGATCTTTGCGGGTGGTGCGCCGTCCACGGTGGATACTTGGGATCCGAAACCCGATCTAACCGCTAACAATGAAAAGAAGATCCCTGGGTACGAAGGATTGGCTTTTGGTTCGCCTTTCAAATTTGAGAAAAAAGGAAAGTCTGGAGTCGAAGTTTGCGAGATCTTCCCAGAAATTGGGAAGCATATTGACGATATTGCAGTGATTCGGTCGTTGTTTGCGGAAATTCCGGATCACCAGATTGCAGCAAAAATGTTGATGACTGGTTCCCCTCAGCTGAATAAGCCGAGTCTGGGTTCGTGGGCTGTTTATGGACTTGGAACTGAAAATCAAAATCTACCTGGATTTATCACGCTTGGAGGTGATTCCAGTTTCCGTCAGTCCGCGTTTCTGCCGGGCATCTATCAGGGTTGTAATGTGAACTACAATCCAGCGGCTCCGTTAACGGAGATTCTAGCGAATATTAGCAGTCAGTTCAGTACACCCGAGCGTCAGCGTCATCAGATCGATTTGGCGAAGGAAATGAACAAGATGCACGCAGCTCAGCTTCAGAAGGATGCGCAATTGGAGGCGCGTATTGAGGCATTCGAAATTGCGTTTAAGATGCAGAAGGAGGCTATGGACGCTTTCGATGTGTCCAAGGAGCCGCAGGCGATGCGGGATATGTACGAAAAAGCCCCTGGAATGACGGCGAAGAATCCAAACGGGACGAAGTTGCTTGTGGCTCGTCGTTTGGTGGAGCGCGGAGTTCGTTTCGTTCAGGTAAGTACAGGTGGATGGGATACACATAACGATGTGGCCACCAGTGTGCGAAAGGCTGCTGAAGGTATTGATGGTCCTGCAGGGGCACTATTAACCGATTTGAAGCAACGCGGATTGTTGGATTCAACTTTGGTTATTTGGGGTGGCGAATTCGGTCGTACGGTTACGGCTGGTGGTGGAGCAGGCGCACCAGGACGTGATCATAACGGAAAGGCGATGTGCAGCTGGATGGCGGGCGGCGGTATCAAGGGAGGAACCACTTACGGTGCCACCGACGAATTTGGTGGCCGTGCTGTGGAGAATAAGATGCACATCCACGATTTGCATGCGACGATCCTCCATTTGATGGGCTTTGATCACACGAAGCTCACCTACAACTATAATGGTCGTGAGTTCCGCCTCACCGATAACTTCGGTAACGTCGTAAAAGACATCATCGCATAATCGTGAGGGTGTCTTAACGCTGCTTAATATTCGAGTTGGGTCCCCCCAGAATAAATATGAACCCAATAAAACTTTCCTTGCGAGTGTTGCCTGCAGCGCTCGCAGGCGTTGGTTCAGTAAGCTACGGTGCTGCTACTCAGGAGATTTCGCCGGAACATCTCCAATTCTTCGAGAACAAGATACGCCCCATTTTTGCCAACCATTGCTTGGAATGTCATTCCCAAGAAAAGGGGAAGGTTAAAGGCGGGTTCAATATGGACACCCGTGAGGATGTGTTGAGAGGCGGCGAAAATGGCGTTGCTCTTAAGCCAGGGGACCTAACGAGTTCCATGATTAAGGCGGTGGAATGGGTCGATGATCTGCAAATGCCTCCGAAGAAAAAGCTTAGCGACGAGCAGATCGCGGCGCTAAAGGAGTGGGTTCAAATGGGAGCCCCTGATCCACGCGAAGGAAAAGGTGGTCCAGCGGTAACAAAGAAAGATCATTGGGCATTTCAGCCGGTGTCTAGGCCAGCGGCTCCTACGGTTAAGAACGCTGGCTGGTGTAAGACTTCAGTTGATAAATTTATTCTCGCGAAGCTTGAAGAGAAGGAGATGTTGCCGGGAGATCCTCCCGACACCGGTAGCTCTGAAGAGCAGCGACGAAAGAAGGAAGCGCTTTTACGGCGCGCTTACTTTGATTTGATAGGAATTCCACCAACGCCGCAGCAGATTCGGGACTTTGCGAATGATCAGTCTCCGAAGGCGTTCGAGAGAGTCATCGATCAACTGTTGGCATCGCCAGCTTACGGAGAGCGTTGGGCTCGCCATTGGCTGGATACCGCAAGGTATTCCGACACTACAGGGGTAGTCGGAAACGATCGTGGTGCAGACTATCGTTATGCTTACGCCTGGGCGTATCGCGACTGGGTCATTTCGGCAATTAACAAGGACATGCCGTATGACCAGTTTGTGATTAATCAATTGGCTGCGGATAAGGTTCCTGGAAATGCGAAGGAAAATCTTGCAGCACTTGGATTTCTTACCGTTGGTCAGCGGTTTCAGGATAAAAATGACATCATCAATGACAGGATTGATGTTTTAGGACGGGGCTTTTTAGGGCTTACGCTCGCTTGCGCTCGCTGTCATGAGCACAAGTTCGATCCGATCAGTCAGGCGGACTATTACGCTTTGAAAGGGGTATTCGCGAGTACTGTTGAGCCGCGAGAGGGACCCGTGATTGGGGGAGATCCGAATTCGAGAGAATATCAAGAATTCCAGCAGAAGCTGGATTCGCTTGAGAGGTTTGCGTATGCGACGGTTTTCCAGATGCAGCGTGAAACGTCTGATAAATTCCGGAGCAATGCTTCAGCGTATTTTCACGCAGCGTACGAGTTGCGCAATCGGGAAGATGCGGCGGCCAAGAAGCGGGCAGATGCCGTTGTTGCGCAGAATAAGTTGGATGGCCGTTATATTCAGGATCACGTTCAGCGGCACGTAAACCAGCGTGACCCGGTATTCGGTCCTTTTGTGAAGCTCATTGAGGTTAAGGAAGATCGCGATGGGGTTCTGGCCCAAATGATTGAAGGCAAGTCCAAGCGCGATAAATACAACCCCATCGTTTTAGATTTTTTAAGCAAAGCTGGAACGTTGCCGAGTGACTTGGGAATGGTGGCTGTGTTGTTTGAAAAATTCTGCCGCGAAAAAATTGATCCGATTGTCGGGGCAAAACCTGACCCTAAGGCGGATCCTGAAAAGGATTTGCTGAGAGGGGGAATTCACCGGGAAATTGCGAACCCTGCGACGGATTTTGCTAAAAGTGACAAATCACTAATGTCGCTAGCAGTCTTTCCGTTATCATTAGTGACAGCAGCGGAGGTGAACAATATTCCGAAGGTACAGGATCAGGTGCGGGCATGGGGGCTCGTATTGGGGGGCCAACTGGATAACCGTTCGGGGATAAATAAGATCAATGAGTTAAAGCTGACGGCGAAAGGAGGACCAGTGAGGGCCATGGTTTTGGAGGATTTGCCTAAACCGGTTGATTCACCGATTTTCCCACGCGGGAATGCGCCGAAAGCAGGAGAGCCAGTGAAGATAGTGCCCCGGCGTTTTGTCGAAGTTCTGGCGCAGGGGGGCAATGCGGAACCATTCAAAGAAGGCAGTGGGCGTTACGAGCTTGCGAAAGCAATCGGAAGCAAGGAAAACCCGCTGACAGCGCGGGTCATGGTTAATCGGATTTGGATGTACCATTTCGGCGAGGGGTTGGTGCGGACACCGGATGATCTTGGTAATCAAGCAGGGAAACCCAGCCATCCTGAGTTGCTCGACTTCCTGACGTCTTGGTTCATGGACGATTACGGTGATAGCAAGCCCGGGTGGTCTGTGAAGGGCCTACATAAGGCGATTATGCTTTCTAATGCTTATCAACAAAGCAGCCGAAGCATTCATATGGCCCGCCAGAAAGAGTTGGATGCGGCAAATACATTATTGTGGCGAGCTAATGTGCGGCGTCTTGATTTTGAGGCGTTCCGTGACTCGATGCTTGCGATGTCAGGAAGTATGGATTCGACGTTGTATGGACCGCCCGTGAATCTTGTGAGTGAGCCATATTCATTCCGGAGGTCCGTTTACGGTTACATCGATCGTTTGGCAGTGCCGGATCTGCTTGCGCAATTTGATATGGCAACACCGTTGGAGCCGAATACGAAACGAACATCTACTATCGTGCCCCAGCAGGCGCTGTTTTTAATGAACAGCCCCTTTACGATCAGCGTTGCTCAAAAAATTGTTCGGCGCCCGGAGGTGGTTCAAGCCGTGGTCACTAATAAGGATACACGTGCTGGGATTTTGGCGGTCTTCCAGATCGTTCTCCAGCGCACCCCGTCCAAGGCTGAGTTTGATATGGCAGCCCAGTTCCTACAGCAGGAAGCCAAGATGCAATCTGAAGTTGCAGCGTCGACTGCACAGGCGAGTGCAGAGGGGCAAAAACGCGCGGAGGCTGAATTGAAACGGGAGCAAAACAACAACAACGCGAAGAAAGCGGTCATGAACTACGGTGAGCTCGTTCACCGAGGATCACTTTCACCGTGGGAAACGCTGGTGCAGGCTCTGATGTTCTGTAATGAGGCGGCTTATTTGAACTAGTCCCGTCTGTATTTAACGAATCGGCCCGCCGGATTTAATCGACCGGCGGGCCTTTTATTTTGGCCCTTTTACTGTAGACGTTACTCTAACGGCATGCCGTAAGGTAACGCATCGGGAAGCGGTGCGAATTCGCTGATCCACGTCCAGAGGTCACCGTAGTTGCGGTTGAGATCTCCTGATAGACAGTCCGTGATCAAATCTCCGGCTTCGGGATACCGCATGATAACGTCTTTGAAGGAGAAGTTCTGGTCGTAGAATGCGTAGACGAGCTTCCGCATATTCTCGACACCTTCTCTCATCATTTGTCCGTATTCGGCGAATTGATGCGGTGACAGATCCTTCTTCTGGATTCCTGCGTGAATTGCGTCTGCTGCCAGAACGCCACTTTTGAGGGCGAGCATAACACCACTACTGAAAACCGGATCGAGGAACGCAAACGCATCTCCAAGCAACAGAAGCCCCGGGCTTGCGCAGTATTTGGAGTGTCGGCTGTATTCACTCGTTACCCAATACTGGCCCGTGCAATTGCCTACAGAGAGGCGATCCTTGATCCAGAGGTTTTCAGAGATTTCACGCTCAAACATCGTTTGTGGATCCTTTATCCCGCCGCGCGTGAGATACTTTGCTTCAGCTACAATTCCGACACTCACCATGTCGTCGTGCAGCGGGATGTGCCAAAACCACCCTTTTTCGGGAACAAACGCAATCGTCGTGGCGCCTTCATCAATCCCTGAGTTTCTTTTCGATCCTTTGTAATAGGTCCAGATCGCGATTTTGTTCAGGTACGGGTCGTTCACTCGCCAGCCACGTTGTTTGGATGCGAACGCTTCCTTTCCTGACGCATCGAGAGTAATTGTGGCTCGGACTTCATACGTTCGTCCGGTTTTGTCGGTCACTTCGACTCCGAAAACCTTTCCATCTTCCATTAGAAGCCGATTTACGGTGCTTTCTTCACGGACTTCCACGCCTCTCTCTCGCGCGTGATCCAGCATCATTTGGTCGAATTCCGCACGCGTGACTTGCCATGTTTGGGCAACTGTCTCGCGGGCGTAACGGTTGAAAAAATAGAACGGTTGGGAGCGTTTGCCATCGGGTTGTACGAAGCTGACGCTGAATTTTTTTGTAAAGCAGGAGGCCCGCATTTTTGGGATCAAACCCAATCGTTCCAATGGACCGAATGTAAATGGAATGAGCGACTCGCCGATGTGGTAACGTGGGAACTTCTCTCGTTCGAGAATCAGAACATTGTGCCCATATTCGCCCAGGATTGCAGCTGCACTTGATCCGGAAGGACCTCCTCCGATGATGATTACGTCGTAAGAATCCATAAGGGGTGGTTTTTGGTTAGGGGGTTGCAGGGAGCGAATCTGAAGACGCTTGAGGCTCGGCCTCGGATTGAGATCCTTGTCCGACCAAACGCTCAAAAATTGGGGAGGCCATGAGGGTTGTGACGACTGCCATGATGACGAGTACGGCAAAGAGCCCTTCCGAAATGATTCCGCGTTGGAGGCCGACGTTGATAATGATGAGTTCCATCAAGCCTCTAGCGTTCATCAGGACGCCGATGCCTAGCGCTTCGCGATTGGAGATGCCTGTGCTGCGTGCTGCCAACCAGCATGCGACACCTTTTCCGACAATAGCCGCGATCAAAACGGCTACACACATAAGCCAAAGAAACCCAGTATTCAGGAGGCCAATTTTTGTGTTGAGACCAGAGTAGGTGAAAAAAAGCGGCAAAAGCAGGGCAACGGTTAACGGCTGGATTCGAGCAATGAGGTCACGTGTGACGATGCCGCGGGGCATGGCTGCCCCCATTACGAAAGCGCCGAACACTGCATGCAGGCCGATCATATCCGTAATCCATGCGCCCAGCGCCATCAGAGCTAGTCCGATAACCAGACCGGCGTCGGACAGTGAGTTGTCAGCGGTTAGTGAGTGCTTAAAGCGCGTTAACAGAGGCCGGATTAGTACGAGTGTGACGAAGGCATAAGCGGCTCCACCGCCGATGTTAATGAACGCGTGTGTCCAATTATTATCAAAACTGGCGAGCACCACGGCGAGCAAACACCAAGCGGTAGCATCATCGATTGCTCCAGCGCCAATGGCTACCGTTCCCATCGTCGTACCCGTGAGACCCTTGAAGTGGATGATCCGTGCGAGCATCGGAAACGCTGTGATACACATCGAGGCTCCGAGAAAAAGCATAGCTTCCATTAGGCTCGTTTTTTTCGGGAAAAGATCTGTGTGATGGAAAAAGACCCAGCCAAGGGCGGTCCCCAGAAGGAAAGGCGCGATCATTCCGGCAGCCGATACAGCAACTGAGCTCCTGAGTTTTTTCCGAATAATATCGACCCGAAATTCCATTCCGACGACGAACATGTAGAGAGCTAGGCCCAGTTGGGATGCTGGAAAAAGGTAACTTTGCGTGTCACGTATCGATTGAGTTTTGTCCCACGGGAAAAGCCACGATTGGACTTCTGGGAATAGCAGTCCGAAAAGGGAGGGACCGAGGAGTACCCCGGCGATCATTTCCGCCACAACTTGGGGCTGGCCGAATCGGGCAGCCACAGCGCCAACACATCTGCAGAATAGCAGAATGATCGCTAGCTGCAGGAAGAATTGAACGGCTAGGTGGAGGTTATTCATAGGGAACGCTGTAGTTATAGCCGTAGTGTGGCTTGTAACGGAAATAGACGTTTGTTATCAGTGTTATGCCTGCAGGGTATAAGGGGGCTTTGTTTTATGGAACTGCGTCATATTCGTTACTTTCAAGCGGTGGCTGAAGAACTCAGTTACTCGAGAGCGTCCAGACGTTTACGGATAGCCCAACCTGCACTGAGTCGAGCTGTCAAGGAGATCGAAGAAGAGTTGGGAGTGTTACTTTTTGATCGGAACCGTAGCAGAGTACGTCTCACCGAGGCGGGCGTGGTTTTACAAAAGGAGAGCGCTCTTTTGATGGAGCGCTGGGAAGAATCCATGAGAAGGGTGCGGCGTACAGCTGCAGGAGAGGAAGGGGAGCTACGTCTCGGATATATTGGTCCACCGACACAGCCGTTTCTTGGAAGGTTGCTCGGTGAATATCGGCGGCGCTATCCCCGAGTGAGTCTTCATTTAGAAGAACGAACGCCGGAGCGTGTGTGGGAGATGGTAGCAAAAGGACGTCTGTCCTCAGGACTGACGCGTCCAGTGCGAATGGGGGAGGATTTGGGACTCCAGACGATCCTTCTCCGAGAAGAGCGATTGGGCGCGGTTGTCCCGAGGTCGCATAGTTTTGCCACCCTGGAGTCGGTTTCTTGGGAACAGCTCGAAGGTGAAGTGCTCATTATCTTAGCCAGACGCGAGGGCGTGGGGTTGCATGATGCGGTTCTTGCGGGGTGCCGTCAGGCCGGTTTCATACCCCGCTTAGGGCACACGCCGAGTCTTATTGGAACCGTTATTAGTTATGTGGAAGCGGGCGCTGGCGTAGGCGTGGTGAGCGATAGTGTGTTGATTAATAACGATCTACTGCGATTTGTTGCGTTAGAACCTGCGGTGACAGTTCCTTTGGTTCTCGTATGGCAGGAAGATGCTGATACACCTTCATTACGGCGTTTTCGTGAGCTGATTGAGGAATGGAAAATGGAGGGGCGATTGTGGGGGGCGGCTGGAGGGGCGTTTCTTGAAAGATGAGTGTTTTGCTCGGTAACGCACCCGTCCACGGGTGAGAATATTCGGGGGAAATTGGTAACTTGCGCGGCCTTAATGCACAAAAAACCCTCCGCCCGAGACGGGCGGAGGGTTTTTGAATAACAGAAATGTTTGTAAGGAGATTTACAGCTTGGCAGCGATAGTGGCCTCAAGCTTGTTGATGTCCGCTGCAAACTTACGGATTCCCTCTGCGGTTTTCTCCGTTGCCATAGCGTCTTCGTTCATCAGGAAACGGAATGCTTTCTCATCGAGGCTCAGACGATCAATCGGTGTGGCTTTTGCGACGGAAGCGTCGAGCTTGCGGACAACAGGGTCCGTGGAGGCTGCGAGTTTCGCTAGAAGGTCTGGAGATATGGTTAGGAGGTCGGATCCTGCGAGCTCCACGATTTGGGAGACGTTTCGGAAACTGGCCCCCATCACTTCGGTGTTGTACCCGAAATGTTTGTAGTAGTGGAAAATGTTGGATACGGATTTTACGCCGGGATCTTCTGCGCCGGTGTATTCACATTTGTTCGCTGCTTTGTACCAATCGTAGATGCGGCCTACGAATGGCGAAATCAACTGAACCTTGGCTTCGGCACAAGCAACGGCCTGGGGAAGCGAGAATAACAGGGTCAGGTTACAGTGGATGCCTTCTTTTTGAACGATTTCGGCGGCTTTAATGCCTTCCCACGTTGATGCGATCTTAATAAGGACGCGATCGCGAGAAATTCCGGCTTTTTCGTAAAGTCCAATGAGTTCGCGAGCTTTGGCGACGGTTCCTTGCACGTCAAAGGAAAGGCGTGCATCGGTTTCCGTCGAAACACGGCCGGGGACGATTTTTAGGATCTCGAGTCCGAACGCGATGAGAATATGATCGATGATGTCATCGAGGCGTTTAGCCCCTGTCAGACCGCTGTTTTTCCGATCGGCGATCACCTTGTCGGTGATTGCTGCATACTGAGGTTTCGTGGCAGCTTGGAGAATCAGGGACGGATTGGTTGTCGCGTCGAGGGGTTTAAACTCGCGCATGGATTCGAAGTCGCCAGTGTCTGCGACGACTTTGGTGAATTGCTTGAGTTGTTCGAGTTGGCTGAGGTTGCTCATAATAGTCTAACGTATGGAGGGTTAAATGTGGATGGCGTGGCCGTGGGCCTGTTCGGTGGCCTCGTGTACCATTTCGCTTAAGGTGGGGTGGGCGTGGATCGTGGCTTCGATGTCTTCAATCGTCGCTTCCAAGGTGATGGCCAATCCGAGTTCGGCAATGAGTTCCGTGGCTTCGGCTCCGATAATATGAGCGCCAAGCACTTCACCGTGTTGTTCGCCCAGAATAAGTTTCACGAATCCTTCGATTTCGCCAATGGCGCGTGCCTTGCCGCTGGCCATGTAAGGGAACTTGCCCACTTTGTATTTGATTCCTTTTTCTTTCGCCGCGCGTTCGGTGAGGCCGACGCTTGCGACCTGAGGTTGACAGTAGGTGCACCCGGGGAAGTTCTGAACCTTTTTGGGGTGGAATCCGGGGGTGAACATACCGTTAACGGCCTGCACGGCTTCGAAACTTGCGACGTGTGCGAGCCAAGGCGGCCCAATGATATCACCAGCGGCGTAGATGCCTGGGACGTTTGTTTCGTAACGATCGTTCGTTTGAATATATCCGCGATCCGTGAGCGTTAGCTTGAGGTTGCCGCCGGGCAGCAGAGGCTGAACTCCGATTGCAACGAGGCAGACTTCGGCTTCAAGGACTTGCGAAGCGCCTTTGGTGTCCTCAACTGTGATCTTAACACCGGAGTCGGTCGCTTCGGTTTTGGTTGTTTTGTGGCCAAGCAGCGCCTTGATGCCTTGTTTTTGGAAGGATTTTTCCAAGGCCTGAGACACTTCAGTGTCTTCGACAGGAAGTAGGTTTGGGAGCATTTCTACCATGGTGACCTTCGTGCCGAAGGTGTTGTAGAAGTATGCAAACTCGGTGCCGATGGCGCCTGCCCCAATAATGATCATACTCTTGGGCTGAGTGGGCAGGATCATCGCTTCTTTGCTGGAGATGACCGTTTTGCCGTTAAATGCAAAGCCGGGCATGGGTCTCGGGAGGCATCCCGTGGTAACCAAGATTTTTGGGGCAGTGTGTACCTCTGTTTTGCCGTCGGCTGCTTTTACCGTGACAGAGCCAGCTTTTTCGAGGGATGCCTCGGCACGAATGTAATCGACTTTGTTTTTCTTGAAGAGGAACTCGATGCCGGCAGCGTTTTTATCGGAAACGTCCCGAGAACGCCCGATGATTTTGGGCCAGTCGTAAGAGATATTGTCGACTTTAAATCCAAACTCTCCAGCACGATGTGCAAACAAATGATAAAGCTCGGCGTTGCGAAGGAGGGATTTAGTCGGGATACACCCCCAGTTGAGGCAGGTTCCGCCAGCGCGTTCCTTTTCAACACAGGCCACCTTTTTGCCAAGTTGCGCTGCGCGAATCGCTGCCACATACCCAGCTGGTCCCCCGCCGATAACGATCAGGTCGTAATTCATAGCGCGAAACAGAATGGACTTCCCCTCTTTGAGGGTCAACCCCAACACCTGCGAAGTTTCGATCCCTCCGGATGTTTATCTATCCGAAGGGGCGAACCGGTTCTTGCTGTAGGAGTATGAATTAAAGACAGGGTATTTTTAGTGCCTTAATGCCTGCGTTATGTTGGCGTGGTTAAGGTGCTTCATCCACGTTAGGCTCGACCTTTAGATGTGCCGCTGCGGAATCAATCTAGTCTTAACGGTAGCCGGGCCTAAAATAAGGTGCTGCGCTCGGGGATGTTCTGGGTGGAGCAGTCGTTTCGTGACTAGGTTCGACTCGGGCACTTCCTTTGTGATGAAGCTTCTGGGCCCCGTATTTCCCTTTATCAGTTCCGTCATCCATTCCTTTATCTCCGTGCTGGTGGGCTTGGTGTGTGCCGGTTTTATGGGCTCCGCAGCATTCAGGGCAGGCGCACCCCGATAGGCACAGTGCCACCATTCCGGATAGTACCCACAGCCCCCACGGCTTTGCTGATTTGGCGATTGCTGCTTGAGGGACGCTGCGGGGGATAGAAACACTACTTCGTGGGCCATTCGAATTTGCAGGGTTCGAAAGCGTGGTCGGAAGCTTGAAACCCCTGTATTTCCAGGTGGTTATTGAGACTGGGTGATCCGGGAGTTCCTGCGAGGCAATCGATCTTTGCGGGATATCCTCGTAGGTGTTTCTTTGCGGACTCTCGGCGGCGTTGCCAATGAGAGTCCAGATGGCTTGTGTAATGGGGAGAGTGGTAGGGAGAGCGGTATCTGCGCTCAGAGCAGTTAGAGTTTTCATAGTTCGTCTTCGAGTAATGCCTTCCCTGTTTGCTACGGACGAAAGGGGACGCTTGGCCGAATAAAACTTTTAAATCTGCCGAAAACTTCAGGGCGGATTTTAATAGGGCGGGGTGCGCTTAGTCGTGACTAGTTTCCCATCGAAAGGCATGATGGAAGTCTACCCATGAACTCACGAGCTGTTGTTGTTGCGTCGGTTTTTGTTGCAGGCAGCCTGTTTGCTGCTGATTCCGTAGTGAAAACACCTGCAATCAAAGAAGGCGGCATTGCTTCGCCAATACGGCCTTTAAAAGTGTTTTCACCTTCCGAAATGGCTGTTCGTTTCTTTAACGAAGCCCTTCGTCCTTATGGGGCATGGGTTGAGGTTGAAGGATATGGGTTGTGCTGGAAGCCCAAGGTCGGAGAAAAGTGGGCACCTTATACTGTAGGCCAGTGGGCTTATTCTAATTATGGCTGGACTTGGGTCAGCGATGAAGATTTTGGCGCGATTGTGTACCACTACGGTCGGTGGATGGATGTGAAGGGAGAAGGCTGGCTCTGGGTACCCGACCTTGAATGGGCTCCTGCTTGGGTTTCCTGGCGTTATGGTACCGAGTTCTTAGGTTGGGCTCCGCTTCCGCCTTCTGCATCATGGCAACCTCAGACAGGACTCGCACCTTGGGTTGATCGTGTATATTCCATCGGACCAGGGCATTATAAGTTTTGTCTGATTGCTAATATTGGTGATACAGCGCTTCGTACCGCAATTTTGCCAGAGAACGATAACGGTACGCGAGTTCGTAGAACTGTAAACACCACGAATATAGCCGCATATAGGGGTTCCGTGTTTACAGGTGGGCCCGCTTACGATTGGATTTCGTCGCGAACACAAGAGACGGTTGAAATTTTGCAGATTGTGAAGGAACGCAGCTTGTTAAAATACCGCGAACAGCTGACCACGGCATCTGAAAGTCCGGCAAAGTTTCGAGGAATACGGCGGGGCAATCAGTTGGTGTTGATGGCTCCAGAGTGGGGAGTTCTAGCTGACCCCAAGCGGGCGGATAACTTGGGATTTCATACCGAGGAGGTTACGGAAGCTACGACTGCTGAGTGGGAAGAAGGGGATGTGCCGCCCAAAGTTCCGAAATTGAAGGATATTGGTGTTTCAACCCAGCGGTTTGTGGCTAACCCCGTTGTTTTAAACGGATGGGAGGCCATTGCAGATGAGGCCACCAGGAAGGCACTCCAGACCAAAGTCGCCCGTGAATCGGCAGGATTAACGCCCTCTAACTTTCCGGCTCGTGCTGTGGATCCTGAATTCGACCTCCCTAGAAATACCCTCTCCAACCTTCGATAAGCGGCATCAGAAGTGGAAAGTTTGTTGCCAGCTTGGTTGCGATTTTTGCGACCGGATCCGCGCCTTCTTGAGATTTGTCCCAAGGGGGAGTCGCGGGGAGGTGATGTGGAGTCGATCCGCGCGTTGACACATGCTGATTTGGCGAATGGCGCGAAGGTCCACTCTCTCCCCCATTTGGAGTTGGTTCGCGGCGGATTATTTTACGCCGTCGATGCGCTGGGGCCGGCGCATGCCATTTTCCAGGAAAACCATACCGCCCTCGGCTCTTACTGGCACGGAATGATGCACCGTCGAGAAGGAGATTTTGGAAACGCGTGTTACTGGTTTCGCAAGGCTGGAGCTTTGCCCGTGTTACGAGAATTACCGGGGTTTGATCCGGTATCGTTCACAATGGCATGCGAGAGGGCGAGGGCCAACTTGCCAGAGCATCTCTTGTTACAGAAGCAGGAGTGGGAGACACTCATGCTGCATTGCCTACGCAAGGCTTTGGGGTCCGAAGTGCTTGGGGTGTAGCTTTTTCAGCTCTCCAAGTAATAAAGGCAGCGCCCCCGGATTGCTGTCCGGGGGGCTTCCGGATGTCTTTTCTATACTGCGGCCCGGGTGAGCTGGCCGTTTAAGAGGCGCATTACTCCACGCGGGTTTGCATCTTGCAGATCCTCAGGGAGGGCGGTTGCCGGGAAGTTTTGGAAACACACTGGTCGAGCCCAGCGCTGGATCGCAGCAGATCCAACACTCGTGAACCGAGCGTCGGTTGTAGCGGGATACGGGCCGCCATGTTGCATTGCTGGAGAGACTTCCACGCCTGTGGGGAAGCCGTTTACGACTAGTCGCCCCGCTTTCTGTTGTAATGCTGCAAACACCGCGCCGGCACCTGCCAGGTCTGTCGTCGTTCCATGTACGGTGGCAGTCAGCTGTCCGTTGAGGCTTTGTATTAACGCCAGTAGATCGGCTTCGTCTGTTGCAGTTACAAGCAGGGTTTGCGGACCGAACAGCTCCTCATGTAAGGCGCTTTCCTTACGGAACGTTGCCGAGTCCGTAATGAAGAGAACCGCTTCAGCCTGAGTTTTGTCGATGGCAGGCTCGACTTCGGACGCCGCTGCTTTCTGTACCCCGGTGATGCTTTCAAGGTGTTTTAGTCCCTGATGATATGATGCGCAAATGCCTCCGTGTAACATCGTTGCGGGAACGGCAGCCTGAAACGCTTTTTGAAGAAGCGGGATGAACTTTTGGAAGTCTTCTCCGGCTATCGCAAAAATCAGCCCGGGTTTGGTGCAAAACTGACCCACGCCCATGGTGACTGACGTCTTCAGGCCTTCTGCAATCTGTGCCCCGCGTTCAGCTAAAGCGCCTGGAAGAATAATCAGCGGATTCAGGCTGCTCATTTCAGCAAATACCGGAATGGGTTCCGGTCGGGAATTTGCAGCGTCAAATAGCGCCCGCCCAGCACGGTGTGACCCCGTGAACCCGACGGCTCTAGCCGCTGGGTGTTTCGCCAGTGCCAACCCTACTTCAGGTGTCGTCCCGTGGATCAGCGAAAACACGCCAGCCGGCAATCCACATGCTGCCGCGGCTTTTGTGATGGCTCCTGCTACCAGTTCACTAGCGCCTGGATGCGCCGGATGACCTTTTACGACGACTGGGCAACCGGCGGCCAATGCACTGGCGGTGTCGCCTCCTGCTACAGAGAAGGCTAGAGGGAAGTTACTCGCGCCGAACACTACAACGGGCCCGAGCGGGAGCATCATCCGCCGCAAATCGGGTCGGGGAAGGGGTTGGCGGTCGGGGAGCGCTGTATCGATTCGCGCGTCTATCCAGGAGCCTTCGCGAATCACTTCGGCAAATAAACGTAACTGGCCCATTGTGCGCCCGCGTTCTCCGGTGAGACGTTCCAGTGGAAGTCCGGTTTCCAGATGTGTGCGTTGTAGCAGCTCGTCTCCAAGAGCGAGGATTTCTTCGGCGATTTTCTCAAGGAATTCAGCCCGCTTTTGTGCGGAAAGAGCGCTGTAGATTTGGAACGCATTTTCGGCCGCTTGTAGCGCAGCATCTACGTCACTTGGAGTGCCTTGGTGAAATGTGGGTTCCAGAGGCTGTCCGGTGAGCGGACTGATGGCTTGAAAGGTGGCCGAGGAAGGGCCGGCCAAGTGGCCAGCGAGGATACTTTTTCCGTGAAGTGACATGATTCAGAAACGGTTGAGTTAGGCGATTGTGTTGGTCAGGGTTCCAATTCCGGCAATCGTGATCCGGATCTCGTCGCCACTGAGCAGAGTAAATTCGTCTCCGGGAACCAGACCCGTGCCTGTTAGAAGAAAGGTGCCTGTTGGGAATGCGTTGTCGCGCCACAGCCAGGATGCGAGCTCGGGCAGGGTTCGTTTCATTTGGTCCAAGGAGGTGGCGCCTGAAAATGCTTGGGTCCCGTTGCGGAAGATAGTGAGTTGAATTGTGGTTGTGGGCGCAGGTGCCGGGCCGACGACGATTCCCGGCCCTAGGGCGCAACATTGGCTCCAAACCTTTGCCTGTGGGAGGTAGAGCGGATTTTCGCCTTCAATGTCGCGGGAGCTCAAATCGTTCGCGACGGTGTACCCAAACACGGTTCCGTGTGAGTTAATAGCCAGCGCAAGTTCGGGTTCCGGCACGTTCCATTTGGAGTCTGATCGAAGGCGCATACTGCCTCCCGGGGCGACCACACGATGGGCGGTTGCCTTAAAGAAAAGCTCGGGTCGATCTGCCGCATAAACGCGGTCGTAAAAGGTGCCGCCACCGGCGTCTTTGGATTCCTCAATTCGAGCGTCGCGGGAGCGTAGGTAGGTGACGCCGGAAGCCCAGACCTCCTGGTTTTCAATCGGGGAAAGCCAGGTGTTTGGTTGCGTGATTTCCTCCGCGTGAGTCAGCTGTTCCGCCAGCCACTGTGCGGGGTTTTCCTGAGTGAAAAGGGTGTCCAGACTGGCCCCTGCGAGCTGGAAGAAAGTGTCACCGCGCTGGGCGACGAGGCCTGAACCGATCCGGTAAACAGTAACAGTGGGGAGCGACATAAGCGCCCAATATGGATGGAAATTGAAGCGTTGGTCGATACTTCAGATTTGGCCTCTTCGTCTGGGCAACTTCCTTTGGTTGTGTCAGTGTGCGTTTCCCATGGACCGCTCGATTTTCCCCTCCAATCCGGCTATTTACCATATTCACACTCAGGCTCCCGGACCTGCGGGTGCTTTGCCGCTCACTGACGAAATGCTGCGTCAAAGTCCCAGTGGCGACATTTTCGGTCTGACACAGAACGTCGGCATGGGCTGGGATCCAGCAACGGTCGGGGGAAAACAGTTTTTGATTCTGAGTACCCAGGGAGGACTGCGTGCTCCGGATGGAAAACCGGTGGCGCTCGGGTATCACACCGGGCACTGGGAAATCGGTCTTCTGGTTCAGGGGGCGGCGGAAGAGTTGCGTCGTTTGGGCACCGTGCCGTTTGCCGCTTATTGCTCTGATCCCTGCGATGGGCGGACTCAGGGGACCCATGGCATGTTTGACAGTTTGCCTTATCGAAACGATGCGGCGCTGGTGTTTCGTCGCTTGATCCGTTCCTTGCCCCGCAGGCAAGGGGTTGTGGGGATTGCGACCTGCGATAAGGGATTGCCTGCAATGATGATGGCGTTGGCGGCGATGTCGGATCTTCCAAGTGTTCTGGTGCCCGGTGGTGTGACGCTTCCTCCATCCAACGGGGAGGATTTGGGGGCGGTCCAAACCATAGGCGCCCGGTATTCGCGCGGGGCATTAACGCTGACCCAAGCGGCCGAATTGGGGTGTCGCGCCTGTGGATCTGCTGGGGGCGGATGCCAATTTTTAGGAACCGCCGCTACTTCCCAAGTGGTGGCGGAGGCCTTGGGCATGGCATTGCCGCATTCGGCGTTGGCTCCATCGGGGGAGTTGGTTTGGAAGGAATTGGCTGTTCGGGCAGCTCAGGCTGTGACGGATTTGTCGGAGCGCGGCCTGACCATGAAGGATTTGCTCACGTCAGCGAGTATCCGGAACGCCATGGTGGTTCACGCCGCTTTTGGGGGGTCGACCAACCTCCTGCTGCATATTCCCGCAATCGCTCATGCGGCGGGATTACCGCGTCCCAAGGTTCAGGATTGGATTGAGGTGAACCGGAGTGTGCCTCGCCTCGTGGATGTCTTGCCCAATGGCCCGCAGTATCACCCGACGGTTCGTGCGTTTTTGGCGGGGGGGGTGCCTGAAGTGATGCTGCATCTGCGCGCGTTGGGGCTTTTGGATTTGTCGGTGCTGACGGCCTCGGGGCGGACTTTGGGTGAAAACCTGGAGGCCTGGGAGCAGTCGGAGCGACGCGGATTGTTCCGTGCCTTGTTAAAGGAGAAAGACGGGGTCGATCCGGATTCGGTGATTATGTCGCCGGACTTGGCTAAAGAACGTGGATTAACGGGAACGGTGGTGTTTCCGGTTGGGAATTTGGCTCCGGAAGGATGTGTGATTAAGAGTACCGCGATTGATCCCAGTGTTGTGGACGAGGATGGGGTGTATCGAAAGGAAGGCCCGGCGCGTGTTTTCGCGAGTGAAGCGGCGGCGATTGCGGCGATTCGGGATGGGCGGATTCAGGCAGGGGATGTGATGGTACTGGCGGGCATTGGGCCGATGGGAACAGGGATGGAAGAGACGTATCAGGTGACATCCGCTCTCAAGCATTTGGCTTTTGGAAAACAGGTTGCGCTTATCACGGATGCGCGGTTTTCGGGTGTGTCGACTGGGGCCTGTATTGGGCATGTCGGGCCGGAGGCGTTGGCTGGCGGGCCGATTGGGAAGGTGCAAGAGGGGGATTGGATTCGGATTGTGGTGGATCGTGTTGCGATGACGGGAAGTGTGGATCTGATTGGGGAAGGGGAGCGCCGGTTTAGTGTGGAGGAAGGAGCGGCATTGTTGGCGACAAGGGAGACGCGCGGCGAGTTGGCGCCGCACGAGGCGTTGCCGGACGACACTCGGCTTTGGGCTGCGTTGCAGCAGGTGAGTGGAGGGACGTGGGGCGGGTGTGTTTACGACGTGGAGAGTATTCTGGCGCGGCTGAATCGGGTGTGAGATTGGCAGAGCGTGAGGTGGTTTGTGTTGAGTGGGTTGCTGTATTGAAATAGTGGGGCACGCTAAATGCTTTAGGCTTTCCTTGACTCTGTAGAATCCTTTAACATACGCGGTCACTCCGAGGCTGATTTCCCCCGGCTAGCGTCAGGGTGCGTGAGCAATTTTTGTTATGAACCTCGAATCTCCTCTCTCGCTTCCGGTGTCTTCCAAAGACTCGGTGACACATTTTTCGGGCGGTGCCAAAACTAGAGGCTTCCGGCACCTCTCCAAAGCAGCGGCTTTTTTGCGGGGCCTTGTCCTACTGGTGGCGGTGCTATTGTGCGCCGTGCCGGATTCCCTCTTCGCGACTCCCGACACGTTTTCTAACACCGGAAGCCTTTCGGCTGCAAGGTATTCTCAAGCATCGATTCTGCTGCAGAACGGTAAGGTTCTCGCAATCGGAGGAACAGGTTCAGGACAACTGGGGAGTTGTGAACTGTATGATCCAAGCACTGGAACGTGGACAGCAACGGGCGGTCTCAGTGTCGCTCGGGAGTCGTTCTCTGCGACTCTCTTGCCCAATGGAAAGGTGCTCGTCGTGGGTGGATTGCTTTCAGGTAGCAACCCTTCGGTAAGTGCGGAGTTGTACGATCCTGTGACCGGCGTGTGGATACAGACTGGTAGTCTTTCCGTTTCCCGTTATTGCCACGTGGCTGTGCTCTTGCCGAATGGGAAGGTTTTGGTGGCCGGAGGTTCTGGAGGTGCCGGTTTGATTAGGTCAACTGCGGAAATCTACGATCCGGCAACAGGCGTGTGGACTGCCACTGGAAGTCTTTCAGCCCCTCGATATGCTCCGGCAGCGCTCCTGTTGCTCGACGGGAAGGTTCTGATTTCAGGTGGCGAAGACAATAGCGGTGGATGGAATGCAAGTGCGGAGCTGTATAATCCCAATACAGCCGTCTGGACTGTCACTGGAAGTATGTCGACCCAGCGTAGTGCGCATTCGATGACGATGCTTCCTAACGGAAAAGTTCTTGTAGCTGGGGGTTACAATAGTGGAAGCGGTCCGCTCTCCAGCGGGGAGCTTTTTGACCCGGGTGCCGGAACATGGTCGAGTGCAGGAAGCTTTTCGGGTGGTGGTCGAAGTGGCCACATGGCGACATTGTTACCGAGCGGAAAACTCTTAATAAGTGGTGGAATCTATATTGCTGAAACTGAGCTGTATGATCCCAATACTAATTCGTGGTCTTCCGCGGGAGGTCTTAATCAAGTTCGACGTGCTCATTCGGCAACTCTCCTGCCTAGCGGTTTAGTGCTGATATCCGGTGGCTACGACGGGACGTCCTCTCTTACTTCCTGCGAACTCTACGATTCCGCTACGCCGACGTGGTCCGCCACAGGGGCTCTTGCTGCTGCGCGGGAATACGCGACGGTCACGACACTTGCGAACGGAAAAGTCCTGATCGCGGGGGGCGATGTCATCGGAACCCCGGTGAATTCTTGTGAACTTTACGACCCAGCCACGGGGCTGAGTGTTTCCACGGGGAGTCTGAGTTCTACTCGCAAGTGGCATTCCGCAATTCTTCTGCCCAACGGAAAAGTCCTCGTGGCCGGCGGAAACAACGGATCCACCGTGGCGTCCTGTGAGCTTTATGACCCAGCCGCGGGTCTCTGGACTGCTACCGGCAGCCTTGCTGTCGCTCGGAGGAGCGTCGGTACCTTGGTTCTGCTTCCAAACGGAACAGTCTTGGCTGCAGGAGGGAACGATGGGAGCAACGCGCTTAACAGTGTGGAAGCCTATGATCCCGCCTCGGGAGTGTGGACGACTCGGGCGGGAATGAATCAAGCCCGGTTCTTGCCAAGTCAGACACTTCTTCCAAGCGGTAAGGTGTTGGTGGCAGGTGGACATGGTCCTTCTGTGGATTACTCCGAATCTGAAATCTACGACCCCGTGGCAAATACTTGGACCTGGACATCAGGATCGATGTCTCAACCTCGAGGGCATCATACGGCGACGTTGTTGCCGAATGGAAAAGTGCTGGTCACGGGAGGTCTGCAGGGGTTTGGGCCAGTGAATACACCAGAGCTGTTTGATCCTGCGAGCGGGACTTGGTCCTCGGGTGGGAGCTCGGCGGTAGGGCGCTGGGAGCATAACACCTTGTTGCTTCCCAATGGGAAGGTGTTGGTCTTGGGTGGGACCGATGGGACCAATGTCCAGACGAGCGTTGAACTCTACGATCCGGCCTCCAATTCCTGGTCGACGTTACCAAGTCTTTTGACGGGTCGGCTCAGCTTCGCTTCCACTCTGCTGCCGAATGGAAATGTCTTTGTCGCGGGTGGCAACAACGGATCAACCGCTATCTCTTCCTGCGAGCTCTTCGATCCGGGGCTCGGTTTTAGTCCAGCGTGGCAGCCGCAGATCACCACCGCCAATTTCTCCGTGGGCAACAAACTCGTCCTCACGGGTACTCTATTCACTGGCACCTCCAATGCGTCGAATGGGAATTATCAGGATTCCGCGTCCAACTTCCCCGTGGTCCAGCTCCGCAGCCTTGCCAATGAACAAACGCTATTCCTGACCCCGGACCCCACCGCCGGTTGGTCACCGACCTCTTTTACTTCCAAGCCGATCGTCGGATTTCCCAACGGCCCCGCCTTCGTGACGGTGTTTGCAAACGGCATCCCGAGTGATTCGAAAATCGTTTTCGTTGGCTTCTCGGTGTCCAACGTGACCGTGGCGCAACAAAACGGGACAAACCTCGTGGATGTCTTCTACGACCTGACTGGAAACGGTTCGACGCAAGTGGGGCTTTCGGTTTCGGTTGATGGCGGAAGCTCGTTTTCGATCCCGGTGACGAGCGTAGCCGGAGACATCGGGGGCGCTATCACAGGTGGCACTCACAAACACATCACATGGAACGCAGGAGTCGACTGGCCGGGGCAGATGACTTCGCAACTCCAGGTACGTGTGTCGGTTTGGGATCGGATCGGAGCGGGTGGATCGTTTGCTCCGATTGCTGGTGGTACATACCAGATGGGGAACCTTATCGGAGACGGTGATATCACGGATGCCGGAACCGTTTCCGTGACGTTGAGCCCGTATTTTATATCGATAAACGATACCACGAAGGCTCAGTGGGACACGGTACGGACTTGGGCGGCGAATAACTTTTATAGTTTTAGCGCAGGTGCGGGGTACGGATCGATTTATCCCTTGTCGGGGGCGAATTGGTACGACGTCGTGAAATGGGCGAATGCTGCGAGTGAGATGGACGGACTGACGCCTTGTTACAAGGTAAGCGGTGCTGTGTACCGGACTGGAAATAGCGATAGTGTGGTGTGTGACTGGAGTGCAAACGGCTACCGGTTGCCGACGGAAGCGGAGTGGGAAATTGCGGCGCGTGGTGGGTTGAGTGGAAAGCGTTTCGCGTGGGGAGACACCATCTCACAGAGTCAGGCGAACTATACGTCAGGCAATTATTCGTATGATCTGAGTGGGCCTAGTATTCAAAATCATCCGGTGTACGGGAGTGTATCGGGAACAAGCCCGGTGGGCAGTTTTGCTCCAAACGGATATGGCTTGTATGACATGGGTGGAAATGTTTGGCAGTGGTGTTGGGATTGGTATGGGAGCTATGCGGGGGGAAGTAATCCGGCGGGTGGTGCGTCTGGCACGAACCACGTGATTCGGGGTGGTGACTTCGGGGGTTCTGATGGGTACGCAACGAATGCTCGTTGTGCAAATCGAGGGCAATTCGCTCCCTCGAGTGGTTCTACCGATCTCGGCTTCCGCCTGGCGCGTTCTGCGAACACGGCTTCTGGTTCGGGTGCGGTTTCGAGTGCGGGGTCTTTGGTGACGAGCGGGCCGACTGTGACAACCCAACCTGCGGCATACACGACTCTGACGGTAAGTGGGGCGCTTAATTTAAGTGTGACTGCGACAGGACAGGGAACGCTGAGTTATCAGTGGAAAAAGAACGGATCGAACATCGGCGTACCCACGGGTCCTACGTTTACGATTGGCTCGGTTGTGAGTGGGGACGCTGGCACGTATACGTGTCAGATCACTGACGGTGCAAATGGCGTAAGTGTCACGAGTGCGCCGGCGATTGTGAGCGTTGTGGTGCCATCTGTTACGAACGTGTCATTTGCCCAGCAGAATGGGACTGGCATCGTGGATATTTCGTATGACTTGGCTACGAGCGGTCCCGTTGGACTTCTCGTCTCGTTTGATGGCGGGCTGACTTTTCAGTCGGTGAATTCACTCACAGGTGCCGTTGGATCGTCCGTCTCGGCAGGGAATGGAAAACACATTTTCTGGGATGCCGTAACGGATTGGCCAAATAGCAACATTTCAAATCTGGTAGTGCGTGTGACGCCTCTTTTGGCGGGCCTCGGAGAGACATTCGCTCCGATCCCAAGCGGGACCTATCAGATGGGGAATTACGTGGCGTCGGACTCGGCTGGTGACGGAGATATCACGGATGCAAATCCGGTCACAGTTTCGCTGAGCCCATATCACATGGCGACGAATGCAACGACCAAGGATCTGTGGGATACAGTGCGTACGTGGGGGCTCAGTAACGGGTATACGGATTTGCCGTTAGGTGATGGGAAAGCGAGTGGGCACCCAGTTCAAAATGTCAGTTGGCTTGATGCTGTGAAGTGGGCCAATGCGGCGAGTGAGTTGGAGGGATTAACGCCATGTTATACCGTGGCTGGCTTTGTGTACCGCACGGGCTCGGGGTCGCCTGTGGTCTGTGATTGGAATGCGAATGGTTATCGTCTTCCGACAGAAGCCGAGTGGGAAATTGCCGCACGCGGAGGCTTGAGTGGAAAACGGTTTCCTTGGGGGGACACGATTTCGCAGAGTTTGGCGAACTATTATGGAAATACGAATCTCTCGTATGACATTGGTCCAAATGGAACGAACTCGATTGGTGCAGTCGGTGGATCTCCTTACACGAGTCCCGTTGGTAGTTTTGCAGCGAATGGATACGGGCTCTATGACATGGCGGGCAATGTATTCCAGTGGTGCTGGGATCTAGGGGGATCGGCTTATGCCGGAGGGAATGATCCTAGGGGGCCTGTGTCAGGTTCGGATCGTGTGGTACGCGGGGGGAACTGGTACGACCCTGCTCAGTATGCGCGGTGTGCGATGCGTTATTCGGATCCAGAGAACTATGTGTATAGCAATCAGGGCTTCCGTCTCGCTCGTGGCGTGTCTGCCGGGATCAATGTCGGTGTGGCTTCGGCGAGCGGGCCGCTCAACACAAATGTTCCGACTATCGCAACCCAACCGCAGGGCGGCTCTGTTGTAACAGGAGGCTCGTTCACGTTAAATGTCGTGACTGGCCGAGCAGGAACTTTTGGTTACCAGTGGTATCTTAACGGCGGCTCGATTGCCTCGGGAGGTACGTCTTCGAGCTACATTATTACAAATGCAGGAAGCGCAAACACCGGAACGTACACAGTCGTCGTAAGCAATATCGCAGGTTCTTTGACCAGCAGCCCGGCCGTTGTGATTGCGGGTGCTGGCGCGCTCGATACCGCAATGGGTGGGGACGGGACGTTTTCCGCTTCGTGGGGCGGTTGGGATGACATCGCACGAAGCGTAGTCGTACAGCCGGACGGTAAATTTATTGTGTTTGGCGACGCCTTTAATGCGAGCACTTACGACTTTGTGGTTGCGAGGTACAATCCGGATGGCAGTGCTGATTCTTCGTTTAATGGCAATGGCCGCGTTTGGTTCGATAGCGGGGCAAACGATTGGGCGTCCAAAGTGTTGTTACAGCCGGATGGCAAAATCGTTCTTGTGGGTTATTCGAACGTTGTTTCGAACTACAGCTTCTATGTCGTGCGTTTGAATTCTGATGGAACTTTGGATTCGACGTTTAACGGCACGGGAAGTGTGCGTGTTGATATTTCCGGTGATGATTATGCACAGTCAGCGGTACTTCAGCCGGATGGAAAGATTCTGGTGGGTGGGTATACCGGTAATGCCAATGCACCGCACACAGTAATTCGTCTCAACGCCGATGGTAGTTTGGATTCCTTGTTTGGTGCCGCTGGAGTCGCGCAATTGACGATCGGGAGTGATCATCGATCCACTGGTACTCTTGTGCAGGCAGATGGAAAGGTAGTCCTGACCGGCTCGACTAATTTGGGGGGTGCTTGGAATTTCTCAGCGGTGCGGTTTAATGCCGATGGGACATTAGATGGCGCCTTCAATAGCAGTGGTGCGCAATATACCGCGATTGGCAGTTCTGCGATTGCCAACGGAGGTGTGTTGCAGCCGGATGGCAAGATTGTCATCGCGGGTACAGCAACAATTTCAGGGCAGAGCAAGGTTGCGTTAGTCCGCTACACATCGACTGGTGCGTTGGACGGGACCTTTGGATCTGGTGGGGTTGTTACCACCGCAATCGGTTCGTTTAACGCCGATGTTTATGCAATCGCGTTGGAGGGTGACGGTAAGCTTTTGGTTACGGGGGGGGCTGATGGTCAAATTCTGACGATTCGTTACAATTCGAATGGGACCTTGGATGGATCATTCGGTGTCGGTGGGGTCGTATTGACGCCTTTTGGTTTAACTGCGACGGGGCTTGCGGTGGCTCAAACAAATGAGGGCCGCATTGTGGTGGTTGGTGAGGTTAATACAAACGAGGCTGATTACGACTTTGCTGTGGTGCAGTTTGATGCGGGCACATTTGCGCCCTTTATCCGGGCGCAACCAGTGGGCGGCACTCTATTAGCGGGTGGGAGCATGTCATTGAATGTAGGCGTGATTGGGACGCCTCCAATTTCCTACCTGTGGTACTTGAATGGCGGTTCAATTGCGACGGGCGGCACGTCTTCAAGTTACCCGATCGTGAGCGCTGGAACGGCAAATACGGGATCGTATAGTGTAACTGTCAGCAACGCGTATGGAGCCGTGAGCAGCGGTACTGTTGCGGTAACAGTGATTAGTCAGCCTGCTATTCTCACGCAACCAACAGGTGGCTCGATAGCAAGTGGCGGTTCGTTCACGATGAGTGTAGTTGCGTCCGGCGGAGGCACCCTGGCTTATCAGTGGTATTTCAATGGCGGATCGATCACGTCGGGTGGCACGTCTTCGAGTTACAGCGTCGTGAAGGCGGGGTCGCTGAATGCGGGCTCGTACAATGTTGTGGTAAACAATTCCGCCGGCAGTGTGACAAGCGACACTGTGTTTTGGACCGTTGCAACGGACATGACGCCTCCCGCTCTTAGTGGTCTGGCTCCAGTCAGCGTGCAGGCAACTAAACCCGAAGGCGCTGTGGTGACATATCCAGCAGCGATAGCAACAGATGACACCACTCCTTCGCCTGTAATCACGTACTCGCACCCGAGTGGATCAAATTTCCCTGTGGGTGTTACCACGGTTACCGTGACGGCAACAGACGCGGCTGGCAATTCTGTGAACGGCACGTTTACCGTAACGGTGACGCTAATGCCTGGTGTGGCTCCGGCAATTACATCGCATCCCACTGGGGGACTGTTGCTGCCAGGGCAATCGCTGTCACTCTCAGTCGTGGCGAGTGGAACTGAAACCCTGACTTACCAGTGGTATCTTGATTCTGTTTCGATTCCCGGAGCAAATACTGGAATTTATGTAGCAACAACCCCGGGAATATACCGTGTTGTTGTTGCCAACGCGTATGGGTCGATTCCGAGTGGCGACGCGGTGGTTACACTTGCGGCTGCTCCAACCGTTGTTGTTCAACCTGGTGCTGCCCCCATGATTTCTGGCGGCTCGGTTACGTACGCGGCGAATGCAAGTGGGACAGGTCCATTTACGTATCAATGGCGTCTTGGGACTACGCCGATTTCGGGGGCAAACGGAGCTACATTCACGATTACATCGTCGCATCTCGGAGATGTCGGGTTGTACACCTGTGTGATTACAGGGCCTGGTGGGAGTGTGACGACGGAGCCGTTTGAATCGCCGTTGCGAATCACAACACAACCGCAGGCGCAGTTGTTCGCACTCGGCGGATCGTTGAACTTGTCGGTTGGAGCGGTGGGCGCGGGATCCCTTACGTATCAGTGGTACAAAGATGCTTCACCGTTGCCTGGCGAAACGAATGCGACGTATTCGAAGGCAGTGGCGGTGACTGAAGACAAAGGTTTGTACTCGGTGGTTGTGGGGTACAACGGGTTGCAGCTTTCTAGCGAGGTTGTGTCGGTGTCGCAAGGGACGCCTGAAATTGTGATGACACCGGAGGATCGTGTGGTGGTGTTAAATGGGGGGAGTGTGACGTTATCGGTGAGTGTGCTTAACGAGCCGTTGCTGACGCAGAAAGCGA
>JBAXNG010000013.1:0-123393 GCA_037133875.1 Verrucomicrobiota bacterium
TCGGGACATACTGGGATTTTACCCCTTCTGTCCCCAATCTTTGATCAAGAGCCTACTTTTCACTGGGCCACCAAGCCGCCGTCCGTCGAGCGAATCACGCGGAAACCGTAGGAATTCGATTCACTCTCCGGCATGGCACTCAGCCGAAAGGAAGATAACAACGCCTCTCGCAGGGCTCCCTGTAACCAAGACCCGCCTCGAAGCACCCTCGTCTTTCGCTGCTTGCTACTAGTGTCCAAACACCACTCCCAAACATTGCCACTCATATCGAAGAGCCCATATTTGTTCGCCCGAAACGCCCCAGCTGGAGACGTTGCAGCAAACGGCTCAGCACACGCATTCACAGGTAAATTCACCACGTTGGAGGTTCCGCTAAAATTCCCTACTCCAGGCGGAGGAGGCCATTGCGTCCCCCACGGAAAGCGATCCGGGAAAGAGCCATCTCGCTCCGCCGGACACTTACCAGGTTCCAGTGGCAATCCAACTGCCTGACTCCACTCTAGATCTGTCGGCAACCGATAATATTCCGCCGGTCCTAAGAGGCCCAACTTACGCTCTCTAGCCGTAAGCCACATACAAAATGACATCGCATCGTTCCAGCTCACCATCACCACCGGATCCTCCGGAGTCTGAACAAATCCCGGCGCCTTCCAACGGGTCTTTGGGTAATCCGACTCTTCCACAAAAACCGCGAAATCCTTCACTCGGGTTTCATAAATCGAAAACAAAACGTCCCCAACAGGAACAAATACCATTCCTATGCTATTCCCCTTGCTCCTCTTCACGGCAGCGACATCCGCGCCCGCAGCCGCCCCTTCTCCCTCTGGCGCATTCTCACTCCTTGCAATGCTACGAGCTTCAGGCGGCTCAGCTCCAGCCTGCCGGGAAAGCGCGCGTAAAATCTCTTCCGCCATCGAAACGCCACGTTCCGCCTCCGCTCGACTGCCCAACCCATTCTCTTTCAAGCGCCGCTTTGCCAAATCCAAAGCCCGTTGCGCTTCTTGGATTCGAAGATCCAAATCCGCACCAACTGGAGGCATCTTCGCATTAGAATCTGCCTGCGATTTGAGCATCGCAATAATCGCAGCCGAGAGTTCCCCAGTCACTGCAGGAGGCTCACCAGTCTTTCCAGTACCGCCCTTCGACGGCGTTCCCCCACCCTGCCCGGAACCATTCGCATAAACCGACCACCCTGGACGCAAAGACGTTAAACCAGACCATGTCTCGGCCTCCGCATAAACAGATTGCGTTCCGTAAAAACTGACAAGGACAGCCAGCGCTCCCAAACCACGTACTCCATTGATGACGCCAGCCTTGAAGCAAAACTCTGGCGAACTTTTATCAAGTAGTACCAAGCGTTCGCTCATAATTAAATATCGTCAGAAAAAGCCCACATCTTTAGGTCCACTTTCTCAAGATCAACGGTCCAGCCCCTGAACAAAACCGGGATTTTACGATCCATCGTCTGTACTCAACGGTAAGGGCGGCACCAACTGCAATTTATCACGCTTCTCACGTACCAGACTCACCACTAACGAAGTCCAACCCGTCTGATGCGAGGCCCCAATCCCTTCCCCAGTCTCCGCATGAAAATACTCGTGAAATAACAGTAGATCCTTCCAGTGTGAAACGTCTCCATAACGTTTAGCCGCTCCAAAACACGGCCTGTATCCCTCCTCATTCGGAAGAAACAGCGAGATCAATCTTTCGCACAATCCCACAGCCACCTCCCGAAGCGTAGCCTGGTTGCCGGACCCCACCGGATACTCAATCGTAAACGTTTCTCCGTAAAAATAGTAATACCGCTCCAATGCCTCGATTATGAGAAAGTTCACGGGGAACCAAATCGGCCCACGCCAGTTCGAGTTTCCACCAAACATACCCGTCGTAGATTCTCCTGGCGTGTACGGAACCTCATGCCGCTGACCATCATGCTCAAAGGTAAACGGCGTCTCCTCATGCGCCTTACTCAGAGACCGCACCCCAAAATCCGAAAGAAATTCATTGGGATCCAACATGTATTCCAGCGACTTCCGCAAACGCCCTTCCGATGGAATAGCCAACAAACAACGCCCGGGGTTCTTGCCGGAAGCACGGCGCACCGTGATATATTTTAACAAGTCGGGCCGGTTTACTAAAAACCAATCCATCCGATTACGAAACTCAGGCAGCGCGTCGATGGTTTTCTGCTTCAACACGTTCACCGCACAGAGCGGCAACAACCCCACCAATGAGCGGATCCGAAGAGGAATAGGCTCCTTGCTATTGATAATCAATTGATCGTAGTAAAAACCATCATCCGCATCCCACAACCCTGTCCCACCGAGCGAGTTAATAGCATCGCAAATATTCACAAAATGCTCAAAAAACTTGGACGCAATATCCTCGTATACGGGCTTCACCAGCGCCAACTCCAAAGAAATCGATAACATCGTCAAACAAAACGACGCCATCCACGCCGTCCCATCCGCTTGGTTTAAACGTCCCCCACCGGGCAGTGGCTGCGAGCGATCAAACACCCCAATGTTATCCAATCCCAAAAATCCTCCCCCAAACACATGGCGCCCTTCAACATCCTTCCGATTCACCCACCAGGTGAAATTCAAGAGCAGCTTCTGAAACGCCCTCTCCAAGAAGAAAATATCACGACTCCCTTTCGGTCCGGAAAGTTTGTAAACACGCCATACGGCCCAAGCGTGAACGGGCGGATTAACGTCCGAAAAATTCCACTCATAAGCCGGCAACTGGCCGTTGGGGTGCATGTACCACTCTCGCAATAAAAGCAGCAGCTGATCCTTTGCGAAATTCGGATCCACAGCCGAAAAGGGAATCATGTGAAATGCCGTATCCCAAGCGGCAAACCACGGGTACTCCCATTTGTCCGGCATCGAGAGAATGTCTCTCGCAAAAAAATTCCCCCAATCCGCATTGCGGCCTTTCAAACGAAACTCCGGAGGCGGCTCATCTCTGTCGCATTTCAACCAATCCGCGACAACGTAATAGAAGAACTGTTTGGTCCACAACAATCCCGCGTATCCCTGCCGACAAATCATTCGTTCGTGATCCGAAACATTCCTCGGAATCACTCCTTCATAAAACGCATCACACTCTGCAATCCGCTCATTAAAAGTCTCATCAAAGCCTTCAAAACCTTCTACGCCATTCGATTCCTTCGTTAAATGAAGACGACAACGCACCACCACTGATTTCCCTGGTGGAATTAAGAATCTCAGATGGGCCGCTACTTTTGTCCCACGCCCCTTCGGAGATACGGCCTCCGATTCGTCGTGAATCACATACCGATGAAATGCATCTTTCACATACGGCGTCGGATTTTCCGCCCCGGAAAAACTGTTATGGTTCGTTTCATTTTCGGTAAACAACCACGGTACCCGGGATAAAAAATCCGGGGAAGAAACCATAAACCGGTACTCGCCCAGCGTTTCATGTTGAGCCATCACGCCCGATCCATCCCGGACAATACTCGGATTCGTGATCGGCATTTCCCGATTGTTTTCCCAGCTCCACACATTACGGAACCAGAGCGACGGCAGCACATGAATCAAGGCAGCCTCCGGGCCATTGTTCGTCACCGTAATCCGCCACAACAAGTCCTCCTCCGAACGTTTGGCAACTTCCTGTACAACGTCGAAATAACGCCCCTCATCAAAAAGACCCATGTCGGCGAGCTCCAACTCAGGTCCATTTAAGCCAATCCGCTGGTTCTCTTCCCTAAGAGCGGTATAGGGAAATTTCTCCTGTGGATATTTATAGAGCGCCTTAGTGTACGAATGGCTGGGCGTCGAATCGAGGTAGTAATAACACTCCTTAACATCCTCGCCATGATTCCCTTCATGGCCATTTAAGCCAAAAAGACGCTCCTTTAAAATGGTATCCTTCCCATTCCAGAGAGCCGGAGCAAAACATAGACGTCCCTGCCGGTCCGACCACCCCTGTAACCCATCCTCACCCCAACGATACGCACGCCGCCGTGCATGATCGTGAGGAAAACTCCCCCAACTGTCTCCATACTCCGAGTAATCTTCACGCACAGTCCCCCATTGCCGTTCGCTTAAATACGGCCCCCACCGCCTCCATCTTTTGCCTCCCGCTTTATCATCAGCGAGTCGTTCTTTTTCCCTGTGCATCTCGGGACTCTATAGCACAAAACAAGCCACTTAGGGAACCCGCCTCCACACAACCTCAGCCACGCCCAAAACAGCACCATTATCAACTGACCATCAGCTTTTTACACAACAATACACACAACCGTCAAAATGCCACCGACCCAAAATCCAAACACCTCCATGCCCGAATCTCGCCACTTACAATCTGGTTTCAGCTTCAATCCAGCCATAACATGCCTTTCGTGAAATCATCCCACATCGTGATCGCTTCCTCCCTCGCAGCATCCCTTCCCTCAGCCCAGGCAGGTGACCTCAAAATCTCGCACGTAGACCCAAAAGGGGCAGCCGCGTTGATCGCAGAAAAGAAAATCACCGTCATTGACGTTCGCTCGCCTGAAGAATTTGCCGACGGCCATATTCAGGGCGCTAAAAACATCGATATTCTGGACGACAAATTCGAATCCGGGCTTTCAGCCCTCGATAAGACCCAACCCTTCCTCGTCCACTGTGCGTCGGGCGGACGCAGCACCCGGTCTCTAGAAGTCTTCAAAAAGCTCGGGTTCTCGCACATCTACCACCTCGACGGCGGTGTCAATGCTTGGAAAGCCGCGGCCCAACCCCTGGTCAAATAAGCCTTCGCCACCGCGCAACTCCTCCCAATCGCCGGTGTTTATTTTCTCAGAATGAAAACTCATCTCGTCCTCCTTTTATCAGCCGTTTCAGCTTCACTTCCTCTCTTCGCTTTGGGCGAAGACGCAAAACCAGGACGCCCGCCAGGCGGCCCTCGTCCAGGCGGGGATCACATGGATCCTGAGGCTCGCTTAAAAATGATGTCCGAAAAACTGGACCTCACCGCGGAGCAGCAATCCAAAATCAAAGCGATTTTCATGAAGAGCGCACCCGAAATGAAAGAGCTCATGAGCAAGGGCCGCGAAAAGTTAACTGAAGACGACAAAGCCAAATTGAAGGAACTCATGCAGGCGCAGCGCGAAGAGATCGCCTCCGTTCTAACCCCTGAACAAGCCGCCAAAATGAAAGACCTTCGCGGTGGCAAACCCGGGGAGAAACCCAAAAAATAGCACCTTAAGACATGGCCAAAAGACACTCCGTTCACTGCCCTACCTGCAAAACACCCACCGATTATTTTGAAAAACCGGTCGGTCCGTTCTGCTCAAACCGATGCCAGATGGTCGATTTAGGCAAGTGGCTGAACGAAGAGTACCGAGTGAGTGAACCTCTCAGCCCCACAGACATCGAACTCTTGGAGGAGATCGAAAACCAAAATCGCTCCTGATCTCCACAAACGCTCCTGTTACCTGCAACGCGTTCGCTCCGAACGCGGCTACTTCAGTGTCCACGAGCCAAACTACGCTTTTTGATCTATGGCTCCGAGATATTTGGCAACAGCCTGCCCTCTCGAGTGAACATGCAGCTTCTCGTAGATTCGGCCCGTAAGCGTGCGCACCGTGGAAAAACTGATACCCAGCTCTTCCGCGATCTCTTTTTGCAGATGCCCTTTAGACAGGAGCCCAAGAATCTCGCGTTCCCTTGGCGCCAGCTTTTCAAAAACCGATACTTTTGAGTCTTCGGGTGCAGTGGCAGCCGCCGGCTTCCGGAAAGCCTGAATCACACGTCTTGCAATAGTGCTACTCATTGGCGCCCCTCCTCGATGAACGTCGCGTATGGCGTCGATTAACTCCTCTGGCTCCATTGGCTTTCTCAAATACCCACTGGCCCCTGCGGCCAACGAATCGAAGATAGCCTCGGAATCATCGTACACCGTTAGCATCAGAAAATGAGTTTGCGGCAACTCGCTCGCAAGTCGCGCAACACATGCAATACCGCTCGCCTTCGGAAGATTGACATCCATTAAAACCACTGCGGGTTTCGTGGATGGAAGACTCCGCCACGCTTCTTCAGCAGAGCCAAAGGTACCTACACACGCCAAATCGGGAACACTCGAAACGATGGCATGCAAACTCTCACGAAGACCTGAGTCGTCTTCCACGATTGCAACGGAAATAGGAAATGAAAGTTCGCTCATCTTAAGTAAAACGATTCGGCGCGCCCAAAGGAATCCGAAGTTGCATTCGACTCCCTTCGCTGGGAATCGAGCTTGCCACAAACTCTCCGCCGATATGAGTCATGCGCTCGGTCACATTCGAAAGCCCTCGAGAATCCGATGTTTGGTTTATGTGAAAGCCACAACCGTTGTCCTCAATTTCAATTACGAGCCACTCGGAATCGCACTCCACCCTTAGAAACACCACCGTCGGTTTGCCGTGGCGAACCGCATTGTGTACGAGCTCCTTTGCTGCGAGAAAAACCTCATGCCGCGCCGTCGCAGAAAGAGAAAGCTCCGGCAGCTGTTCAGGAATTTCAGTGCGAAATCGGATATTCGCAAGCGCCAGGTATTCCTGCGCAAATTGAGCGACAAAATCAACCAGGTGCTCCACCGAATCACGCGCCGGATTAACCGCCCAAACGATCTCGGCAAGTTGCCGTGCAGTTTGCATCGCTCGTTTTGAGATTTCGTCCAACTGCGATTCAGCCTCGGGATGTGCACCAACTTGTTGCCTTGCACGACTACTCATCAGCGCGATCGCTGCAAGACTTGCTCCCAGTTCATCGTGAATATCGCGCGCGATACGAGCACGCTCCTTCTCAACGAGATTCTGCCGTTCCAATTCCGCAAGGTGCACCCGCATCTTCCGTTTCGCCGCCACTCTCGTGATTACAAACGCGCAGATCGTAGCCGCGATCCCTACCATCATCCAAAACAATGGCCGCTCCCAAAATGGCGGCGGAATTTCGAACTCCAAAACCGCATTTCCCGCAAATTCCCGTCCTTCAATAGTCTGTCCGGTAACGAGCAGATTGTAGTTTCCCGGCGGAAGATTTTCGTAGGAGGCAATACCATCACCTCCTCGACCAAGACTGAAACACTCGCTCCAACTTAAATTCATCTCATCACCAGCACTGACCTCGGGGCAATACTGTGGTTTGAGCAGCCAAGCGCCGAATGTTTTGGATTCGTTGTCATTGAGAGCAAGCGCATGCTTCCCGTCACGAAGTGTCACGACTTGGGCCAACTGGGCGCGGGTGCCGCTTCTCGCCCAAAGCAGTGGACTTCCAAGAGCGCTATCCATCTCGACGCCCTGTTCTGTAGAAATCGAAGTTTTGGACTTCATCGTCCCCGCCCCGGAAGAGATAGAAACTCCGATGTCACAAACGGCATACTGACCCAGCATTTCGGGAATGCTTGAAATGATCACAAGCTGCATTCGTTTGCTGCGCTCGGGGGCTCTAAGTTTCGCCAAACGCGGGCTGAATTCAGAGTCCGCAATATTTCCACGCCAGCCGGCGCTCTCACCATTTGCGTTTAGATCCTCCGTGCCAATGATAGCCCCGTCTGCGTCGAGGAAACGCACGCTGAGTTGCGCGTGGGCACGGAGCTGATGCCAATCGGAATCATATCCAGCGAGCAGATATTTTAATTTTGGCGACGAACCATTATCGAGGGACCGATCCCGAAAATGGAACCGAAGCGAATGTCCGGCAGGGAGCGTGAGAGGCCTCGCTCTATCCCGCATCTGAATGCTCCAAACGCCCGGAGACAACTTGGCGTTATCAACCTCAATGGAAAAAACCTCAATTCCGAGCGCGGGCGATCGATCACGTTCCTCCTGCTGCGCAGCAAAACCACCGCATGCAACTAGTAGGCCCATGAAGAGACCAACGCTGCTGTAACGGTTGAATATCGAAAAGTGCATGAATTCTGAGTAGCGGGAGTCTATGAAATCTAATCCATAAGCCTCTCCAGTTCCATTTCACGCGCATCCTATCATGCGCTTATACCCAAGTCTTGTAGAGCAAACGTCCGACATTACGAGCCACACGCGTTCGCTTAATCTGCCCGGCATGCAACTTTGCCGAGCCTTTTCGCTTCCCTTAGCAGCAGCCGCTTTATCGGCCTGCGTTTCAGCTTCAGCCCTACCCGCAGCCACTATTGCCGCGGAACCGAAAAGGGTCGCGATCGATCTCGATCCAGCCCTTGAGGCGAAGGCGTGGGATTGGCTTGTTCAAAAGGTGGTCGTCGACAAACAGGGGCACGTACTGCGGTGCGACCCATACAATGCCCCAGCAGGAACCAGTTTGCGCTCACTCCAAGCCGGTGAAGCATTACCTTACTATCGCCGCGACTATTACAAGGGAACACCCCAGGGCATGCAGCGGCGAGATGCCTATCCAGTGCGTGATCCATCAGGACAACTCTGGGTAGTAAACCCTTTCGATTATAAGCCGCACCTCGAATTCAACCTCTTTTGTGATGGATACGATGCCTACCAAGTGCGCGAAGGTTGGGTTTCAGCTCCTCATACGCTGGACGGAGGGGGATTCTCTACCACTTTTTTTGGTGAGGGCGGAAAGCCATACAATGGATGGACATTCTTTCCGACTGCCATTTTCAAACAAAACCCTCCGGCCTCAGGGACTGCGCCGTGCGTAATCTCTGGAGTCTACTGGGAACACAACGGCCACGATTTTCCGGGTAAACCACCGGCAAAACAAGCCCCCTACGAGACCCGTTGGGAATTCATTCCACAGTTTCTATTTTCCGGGATAGACCCAAATCCGGCCCGACGCAAACGCATCGATACCATCCGAGCGGTGCATGGCCATTTCAACGGCTATGGCATCCCGGTAACCGGACACGTTGAGGCAACGTACTTCACGCAACTCTACGGATCCACTCGCTGGGAAGTTTGGGTGCCCAAGAACCAATTAGACGACGACGAGCAATTACGTAAGGCAGCTGCAAGGGTACGCGCTGAGAGCTGCGACTGCGAAGACGAGATACAGTACCTTGGCGTACCATATGTCGTCACCGCATGTCGTGACTGGTCGGAGATCGAAATACCAGCAACGCCATTAGCCATACCGGCGTGGCCCTTTGCGCCAATGAACCTGCTGAAGAATTTCCATTTCTCCAGGTCTCTATCCAACTGGCAGACCGCGCCCGGCCTGCAATCCACAATTACCAAATCCACTGCTCCTTTGGACGCACGCTTTGTTCAGACCAATTTGGGAGGAACTGGCGTACAAGCATTAGAGATCCGGGCCGAGAAAACCGCGTCCGAACCGGTCGTGTGGCAGGACGTGGCTATGGGCGCGGCTATCACGACTGGAGAATATACGTGGGGATTGAACGCGCGTGTAGCAAATGGAAAGGGCTCGATCTCCATCAGTCTCGAACAGTTGGATTCAAAAGCAAACCGCCTCTCTAAGGAATCCTTTACCCAAACTGTCAGCGCCTCAAATGCACGTTATTCAGGCAACGAGTCGATTCGTCTCTCCTCTCAATATCTGAGTAACCACGCCAACATCAGAGTAGACCACAGAACACGATTCCTGCGATTTGGAATCCAGCCGGCGGCACCAGGAGACTACCAGATCCTCGAAGCCTGGCTGATGAAACAATCCTATTAAGCACACGTCCCGTTAGCTCCCAGCGGACCAAACAGTCTACCCGATCCACTCACACAACTCCATCGGGAAGTCCCTTTGCCCAACACGTTGCACGTCGAGCGGCTCACGCTCGTGAAATCCACATCTTTCCTTCAGCACGACAGTATCCCGATGAGGCTTCGACCTCCATCGATCCGATTCTCAGAACACCATGAACCATCTATGAAAACTATCATTCGCTATATTCAAGCTATCACCTGCATGATCGCCGCCAATGCATTCGCTGCGGACATACCCAAAACGAAGGTGTTGGACAACCTCAACGCGATTGATCCACGTACGCTCCAATTCCGGGAAGCCAGAGCCAAAATCGTGAACACTCAAGATAGCGAGCACGGCAAGGCGCTAGAGCTGGTTATGGACTACAGAAAACCGGACATCTCCCCTGCATTTTTCAAAACCTTCCTTCCTCGTACTATCGATCCCCAAAAATATGTGGCGATCCGATACTGGGTGAGAAGTGATAGCGAGACGCAATACAACATAACCCTCACCGGTTCAATCCAACGAAAAGACGGTAAGCACATCGTCTTCGGAGCAAATCACCCACCCACCACGGCTACCTGGACCCAAGTCACGATTCCGTTCGTAGAATTCCGACGCGGCAGTGAGAAGTCTTTCAAAAACGGGACTCAAGAAGTCACCCCTGGAGTTGATGATCAACCGGATGCGGATGATTTCGAGAACTTCGTCAAATTAGGCTTTGGAAGCATCATCGACTGGCGCGGCAAATCAACAAATGGACACCTGATGTTCGACCGAATCGAGCTGGTAGAAAAATAGCGGCTCGCGACATATTGCCGAGCAGCGGAAAGTAATATTATCGCCAAACCGCAGAGGCACGTCCGCTAAAGGAAATCAGGCACCATGAAAATCCTCGTCACCGACTTCGACAGCACACTGACGCAACGTGACTTTTATGATCTCGTTCGTGAGCGCTGGCCCATTCCCACAGACAATGATCCTTGGACGCACTATCTCGACGGTAGGTTAACTCACTTCGAAGCTCTACAAGCCATTTTTGGTCGGATTCGCGCCACCGAACACGAACTCCTGACATTGGCAGCGCAAATGGGTTTAGACCCGCATCTCACCGAGTCTGTTCAGGCATTAAAAGAGGCCGGTTGGACTGTCGTCATCGCTTCCGCCGGTTGTGAGTGGTACATTAAACATCTCCTGAACAGAGCTGGGCTGGATCTGCCGATCCACTCCAATCCAGGTTCATTCGATCCGGAGCGAGGGCTCCAAATGAGGCTTCCACGCGAGTCCCCATTTTTTGACGCAACGACGGGCGTCAATAAGGCTCAAATTGTGAAGGACGCACTGGCTCGCGCCGAGAAGGTCGCTTTTGCAGGGGACGGACGTCCCGATCTCGAACCCGCATTACTTGTAAAATCGCCCCTACGCTTTGCTCGTGGCTGGCTGGCTGACGCATTGCAATCTCGTGGTGAAAGTTTCCACTCCTTTGACCATTGGTCTCAGATTGCCCGTAAGCTCATATGCTAAATTTGAAACAAACTGTGATTCCCGCCACAGTACGCGTCAAACTGGGAGCCCTCGACCGCCTCGGAATCTACGCCGCGCGGCACCGTTATTTGCGAGTGCTGGTCTTTGTAAGCAAAGATTTGAACGGAACTCTCGTTTCGCGTTTTGAAGCTGCTCTGGCGACTTCAGACGTTAGAGTTATAAAGCGATTTGTCGTTTCGTCGGCGTCCTTCGAAGAGGCGGTGGAGTTGTTTCGGGAAATGCCATCTTCTGCAGATGCGGTCATCGGATTCGGCGGCGGCAAAGCACTGGATGTCGCAAAGTATGTCGCCTTCCTTTCGAGGCTACCGTACATGGCCGTCCCAACTTCGCTTTCTAACGACGGCATTTGTAGTCCGCAATCGAGCCTGACTATCGCGGGGCGCCGCCGGTCCTTGCCCGCAACCATGCCGCTAGCGGTCATCATTGATACGGCGGTCTGTCTCGCTGCGCCTGAGTGCCTTTGGCTTTCGGGCGTGGGTGATCTTTTCGCCAAATTCACAGCGGTGGTGGATTGGAAATTAGCGTTCCATGCGTGCGGAACACCAGTGGATGATTTCGCTGCACTGCTATCCGACGCGAGTGTTTATCAATTCGCTGGGAGGCCGATTCGGGATCTGGAAGGCATGAAACTATTAGGCACCACTCTCCTGCTCAACGGCGTTTCCATGGGCATCTGCGGTTCATCGCGTCCCGCCAGTGGAAGCGAACATCTGATTTCACACGCTCTCGATGACATCAGCGCCCGCCCCCGCTTGCATGGTTTGCAAGTCGGCGTGGCTACCTACTTGATAAGCCTTGTTCAGGGACAAAACTCGGATGTCATTTCGCGTGTTTTTAAAGAAACCGGATTTTGGGACACGATTGCTTCCGACCCTTTTGATCGGGCAGAATGGATCCAGGCGGTTCAGTTGGCACCGACGATCAAATCAGATTTCTACACGATTCTTTCTACCAAAGACTGTTTACCAGAGGTGATCCACTTTCTCGATACCGACCCGCATTTGAAACGTTGTTTCACACGAGTCTAGTCGGAGCATCTTTGCGATGCCCGCATTACTTGTGAAAAAGCCCCTCCGCTTTGCCCGTATGGCGGAAGGGGCTGGATTACCTCTGCGCGGCAACCTATTTCTGCGGACGCATAGTAAGCTCGGCTGCGCTAATGGTGACGGCAGGCTTGCCGGCGACCTTGATGATGATTTTGGCGTCTCCGGTAAGTGTAGTTGCTCCGGTTTCCCTGTCATGTGTTGTGCTTATAGATGTGCTCTCAATTGATTCCGAACCGGCCGGAATAACGGCGACCGTCGCGCCTCCCACTTGAATGGCATAAGCGTGTTCGGTCGGTGCAAGCTGTCGTGTTTCGTCCGCCGCATGCGAGCAAGGAGACGAGAGGAATGCCGTGATGGCGAGGCTTACGGATGCGAGTCCTAATTTCATGATATTTGTTTGGTTTTGGTTTTCTCAGGGAAAGCATTTTGCAACATCCACTTCGAATCTGGGCTTACCGTTTGTTCGTTTCGGTTGTTACTTGGCGAGGAAACAAGGGCTTTCCATCGGGGCGAATCGGATACCTTTGATTCCAGCGAGGCGGGATCATTTGATCCTCCCATGCGGCAAGCTCCTTATTCATTTCTTCCACCAACTCGGGATGATCAGCGGCCAGATTCTTCGTCTCGGAAAGATCGGTGGCCAAATCATAGAGCTCGTCCGCCTTTGCGCGTTGCTTCACGAGCTTCATCGAACCCTTCCTCGCTGCTTTGTAAATATGGTACCGCCAGAATAGCTTCTCATGAGGCACCCCGAGGGCAGTGCCGTCTAGGAACGGCAGCAGGTTAACACCGTCCGTGAGCTCCATCGGCGAAGCGCCAGCAGCTGCCAGCGCCGTCGGAGCAATGTCGAGCGACGAGACGGCATGGTCATTTGTCATCCCGGACTTCACGTGCCCCGGCCATTCCACAATATATGGAATACGAACGCCACCTTCCCAACATTGGCCCTTGTACCCCCGCAGTGGAGTGTTGATCGAGTAGTTAACCGCTTCGGCTTCGGCTCGTGTATTGTGACCACCCGGACTCCCGCCGTTATCTGAAAGAAAAATAATGAGCGTGTTATCCTCGATCCCACGCTCTCGCAGATGGGAACGCAACTTACCAATGTCCTCGTCCATTGCAGCAGTCATCGAAGCAATACTGCGCCGCACCGGATCTTCAATGTGACGCAACTTCGTCTCCCATCGCTCACACGGCGTGATCGGTGTGTGGACCGCGTTATAGGCCAAATAGACAAAAAATGGCTGATCCGACTTGGCGTCGATAAACCGCATTGCTTCGCGGGTGAAAGCATCCGTGAGATACTCCTTTTCCTCGACGATATCGTGTCCTCGGTAAATTGGAGATCTGCCGTTTTCCTTAAAATGCACCTGTTTGAATGGAGGGGTGGATTTTATATAAAAATTAGCCGGATCATCATCGGATAAATACGCCCGCCCGCCTTCAAGGAATCCGAAAAACTCGTCAAATCCACGGCTCTGCGGGTGAAAATCCCTGTGTACACCAAGATGCCACTTCCCAATACAAGCGGTGCGGTAGCCCACGTCCTTGAGGCGATCGGCGACGGTCTTTTCGTCCACAGGCAAACCCATCAGCTCCGGGTGCTCAATATCCCAACTCTGATCGATATTGTTCTCGTGACCAAAACGCTGCTGATACTTTCCAGTGATTAAAGCAGCTCGAGTCGGGCTGCACACGGGGCACGTGACATAGCCTGAAGTAAACAACACACCGGCTTTGGCCATCGCGTCGAGATTCGGGGTAGGCGCATCTTTGCCGCCATAACAGCCAAGCTCGCCATAGCCCAAGTCATCCGCAAGGATCACTAGAATATTTGGCTTCGGATGTGTTTCTGCAGCTGGGATTGTGGTCAACGGCACAAACAATAAGGCAGAGAAAAGGGAGAGCGTTTGTTTCATTGCTGGAGGGGTTGCTGGAGAGGGATTCAGAAGGGTAAATTCCGATAAATAGACGATCCGATTACCTCGCCGCTTTTGCCTGCTTAGACAGAGTTGCGAGCTGGCTTGGTGTCACAAACACGATGTCGGGCCCCGCGTTCTCGACAATTTTTGCGACCGCCTCGGGCGAAAATGTCCAGCAATGCACGAAGCCATTCACAAACGCCGGTCTTTGCGTGCCGACCTGTTCCCGGATCTCGCCCATAAAACCTGTGCCGAAATTTCGCCACGTTGTCATGGCCCTAAACACGGGCATCCCATCAGGCAAATCGTAGGTGAGATTTGCGTACCCTTTATGCCCCGAATAACAGCCCATATCCGCAAATAGACTGTGGCAAAACGGCAGCGCCTTCGCGTACGCCGACAAGAACGCGTCCTCACCGTGCACTGTCCGGACACTTCGAAGACCAAGCGGTGGCAGCGCCTTCGCTGTCCAGTCCAGAAACCCGCCAAGCACTTGTTCCTTGTTTGTGTAAGCCTCTCCCCAGTGATCGGGCTGCATATAACCAACCCCACTCACATCCGCAATAAACTCAGTCGTTGGAGTCGCATGTTGATAATACCATTGGGCCAACCCGGGTTGCAGCTCGCGGATCGCTGGCCCAATTCCGAATGCGAGCGGGAACTTTCCGTGACTCGGATGTTCAAAGTAATCTCGAAAAAACTTATGCCACGCGTTCTGGTTATCGCCGTCTGACATCACAAGCGCCACATAGATTTTGTCGGACTCGAGAGCTGGGGCTGGAGGTTGTTCGGGTTGCTTCAACTCTGGGATGACAACGCCGCTCATGACTCCCGCATTTAGCATGTGGTCTGTGCAAATGAGTCCCTTGCCATACCGGCTTGCCAAAGCGACCCCCGGAGGCTCCCCGATTCCCACGCCTTCGCCAGCTGCTGGAAATCCGAAAATCGGGATATTCACGGGCATATCCGCAAATATGCGTGCCACAGCCTTTTTCTCGGATCCACGATCCGCTCCAGGAAGGTCCTCGTCCTCCTGACCTGAGATCCACACCATGGGCGCCTTCCACTGGTAGGCATAAGCGAAGTTCCCGTGCTTCAGCCTTCCGGGCTGCATGTAATCGCACATGTGTTGATTCAGCCGATCCTTGTATGTCGCCCACAACCACTCCAACCCTTCGGTGTACGTCTTAAACTTGCCACGCAGGTCCATCGTCACCTCCAGTCCAAGTTCCTTCGCAAGCTCAGGAGACGCCACTATCAGATCCTCACAGGCAGCCACATTCACCGCCAATAGATCCCCCCGGTAAAGCGCAGGGTCAGGCACAATCGCTCCTTTGATCTCACCACGATACTTTGAAAACAAAACCTTCCAGTTGCCCTCTTCCAGAAAACCATCGATGTGCCGCTGCTTCTGATGCCAATCCAACCAAAAGCGATCCGTGGGCGAATTGATCAGCCATATCTGAGGCTCACGCCGACTTGTCAGTCCCTGAAGACACGTCAGCGCAACACGTTCATCCGCGTTTAACTTTGCCAAACTCACAGCGGTCAACTGACGTGCCGGAGGCTTCGATTTGGGAACAAAGGAATCCCCCCAAGGACGTGGTGCCTCCATTGCCGTGAGGCCGCTAGGGAGCGCTTCTGGGAAGCGCCTTTGATTGAGTGCCTCGATCTGAGACGCAAAGTTTTCAGGAGAGATGAGCTGCTTTTCAGCCAAACACCACAGCACCCCTCGAACCAGGAGCTGCGATGCCAGAAATACACTCCGCTCTTCCTCACCGTAGGCCATGTGCCCCAACCACACGTCACACGCTCCGGAGTAGCTTTTGCACCGATGCCGGATCAACGCCGCCGCTGGGTTTGGCTTCTGATCGGCTCCCACAGTCGAAAGGATCGGCAGCACTTCATCCATTGGGTCCAAGGTTCGTGTATCCAACCATTGAGTCCGACCATCTCTTCCAGCGAACCACGATTCAGGAATACCAAGCGGACTAGCGGGTACTTGGATCGTCCATGTCTGACTGGACTGCGCTGACAGAAACCCGCCTGTGCCCATGCCGTTGTCCCCGTGAACAACCAAGTTCTGATGCCCCAGATCCTTCCATTTTCCATCTACACGTTCACAGGGGTGGGTGAACGGAATGCCAGTTAATACAAGGCTCCCACCGCGTTTATGGTATTCCTGGAGGTTCGCAAAAGCGGCTTTTGGAAACGCATTGCCACGTGGCAAAACCAAGACCGACGACGACGCATTTTCCAGAAAAGTTGGATCAACCAAGCCAGCAGCGTCGACCTTCCGGGCCTCCACGCCGCTTTCCTGAAGTTGCGCGACAATTTTTTGGGCCGAAATCGAAACGGCACCGGCAGCCCTTGGAAAGAAACTTTCGCCAAAGACCGATACGTGGACAGGAGACGAAGCGAAACCGGGCACAGCCACTAGGCTCACCACTACAGACAGAAGGACACGGGGGGAGTCGAACATCCCTTTGTTCTATCCGTTTCTAATGCAGCCGTAATGTCGGACATTTGACCGACACGTTTCTTATTCGGAGAAAACGCGGGCAGGCTGGTAGTAGAAATTCGGACTGTACTCCGTTGGGTCATAACTCCTGACCCATATCGGGCTAGTCGCACCGGACAACGGCGGCACGAGCCAATCCCAACGGCCTGTCACCGGACGGCCCAAGGCGCGTTCTTCTTCCTCAAAGGAAACATGCAATTGTCCCGCAGTATGGTGGTCGATGATCCGGACACCTGCTTCACCGTAGGAAAACAAAACGGCGCGGTTCAGCTCCAACAGCGCGCGGTCTCGCCAAAGAGATCGCTCTCTTGAATCCAGAATTCCCATTTTATCTGCGATTACCGGAAGAAGGTCATACCGCCCTCGGTCCGCAAGATTCCGAGCGCCGATCTCGGTTCCCATATACCATCCGTTAAAGGGAGCCGCCGGATATCGGATCCCACCAATTTCGAGCAACATATCCGAAACTATGGGCACCGCATACCACCTGAGATGGAGCTCTCGGAACCAAGCAAACTCCGGATGGACCAAGGGCACTTCCAAGAGAACATCTCTGGGAACTTCCCGAACCAAACAGCGATTTTCCGAATCGAACACCAGCAGTGGCAATACATCAAACGGCCCTTTCCCCCCCGGCGGCGCCCACCCATTCCGCAGACAGAGTTCAGTCAACTCAACCTCCCCGGGGTCTCCCAAAATCTCTCCATCACCACCCCGATAGCCCGCGTAACGAACCAATTGTCGGTTCGCGATTCGAAAGTGACGTGCACGATGTTCCGGAGCAAAAACCGTCACAAGCGAACGAATACTTCCCGCATTCGTGGCGCTTGATATGTGATCCACACAGGCCTGAGCCACTTCTTCAACGGTGCCGCAACTGCGCGCGTCTCGTACCTCCAGTTGCCGCCAGAAAAAACGCCCGATACACCGGACACTATGTCTCCAGGCAAAGCGGCACCCCCACAACAACTCCTCCGGAGAATGTTCGTAGAAGCCAAACCTCTGAATATCCCGAAGAACCTCTTGCCGACGCACAGCACTCACGCCTGGCCCATCGGATTCCTGAACTAAAAGGTCCAGAAAAGCCGTAGCTTTATCGGCGAGAGAAATACCAGCATCGGGTTTCAACCGCCTGTAAACTTGAGACACGTCAAGTTTCGCTGCAGATGCACCGGCACTTATGGGGCATTGTTCCATAACAAACAGTCGAGCCACCCCCGTTGGGACAACGTGCAACTGAATCGATCCTAGGCACGCAGGGGCTGAGAAACCCAACCGCACATCCACGACCGCAAATGACTCGGCAACCCGTCGTGCTGATGAGCCACCGCCACCAAAGCGGAGCCGCTTCCAAACACAGACAATCCACCCTTCGCGTGATTTAAGGTCACGCTCGAAAAGCCATCCTGCACGCCCTGCACCTGAATCCCTCCGTCCAACATTTTATCAAGACGCACTCGCAATGCCGCCAAATCGAGGTCCACGCCAAGATCCCCTGTGTGAGACGATTGTCCGCCCTGCCATAGGACAAAACCCCGCACCTCCGAAAAGCGCGATAACGACAGGCCCAACTCTTCAAACCGCATCCGGAAACCACTCAAATCCCGAGGCACTTCCGTCGCGAGTGTGTTTTCAACCGGAGTATCTCTCCGCTTCTCAAGCGCCTCGATAAAAGGTGCATCCAAAACCGGATCCAACTCAGGAGCGGGAGGCAACACCCGGGCTCGGGCCAACTGCGCTTGAATGGGGAGGGGTTCATTCGGCAACGAAGGAGTAGTTGCACGGGCAGGAGGCACATAGGGTTTGAGCGCGTCCTGGAGGTCGTCACTCGTTGGTTCACCGTACGCGGCAAGGATCCGCCGGAGGCGGCTCGACGTCTCCGGAGTAAGGGCAGGTGGAGCCGAAACAGGGACAGAATCTGGTGCCGCCCCCCCCGAACGAACGGGCGGCAGCTCACTCAATGTCGACTCAAATGGCACCGCACGCTGAGCCGCTGGAGTCGACGGCATACGGACTCCGCGCAACGCCACTGAAGTCTCTTTCGCCTCCGCAGCGCGCTCTTCAGGAGTTCGCTCGTCGGGCTCTCCGTCTGCCAGAGACGCAAACGTTTCTCGCACCTCTTCACTTTCCACAACGATTTCGGCTGGAATCGTCGACGGCATTGCAGCCGCATCCCGAATCTGAGGCATCGGAAGATCCACCCCTGGATCTGGGTGCGCCAATCCAGGGTCCCGGAAAACATCGGGATATGCGCCGGCTAGGAAACGTAACGAGGCCACAGCCGGACGCTCCGGGCTACTTTCCATAAAGGCAGCTGGGGGGATCTCGATCGTTTGTTGCAGAGGCAAGTTCCCGGAACGCAACCAAACCGGGGGAATTCGAGGCGTAAGCTCTTCAATCGAAACGACAACCCCACGCTGCGCAGGTACCGGATCAGGTACATCATCGAGGCGCTCAAATACGATATCGTCCAGCGAAGACGACGGCGGATCAAATAGCCTTCCAAGAATGCGACGCAACATGCCCATGAAATAGTTCAGAGCGAGAAATGGGCCCGTGAGCAACCGCACAATTTCTGTCTCGGTCAAATTCCAGCAAAAACTAACATTTATCGAAACAACCTAGTCCAAGCACAACAAACTGTCTCTGTTCTTAGTACGGCCGAAATCTTACACAAATTATTTAGACAATAATGCCAATTTTAACCCCATTAAAAAACTCGATGCTCCCAGCGTACCCGGCAGCCCATTTAAAGGCCTATTTTTAAGAATCTAAATTGGCGTAAAACTCATCTTAGTGATAAAAACGGCTCATGAGCTTCCTTCAACCCTCGAGCTTACGTCCCATCTCGGATGTCACATCTAAGCCATCGACCACGGAAGACCGCTGGAATCAAATTCAGGGCCTTGTTTCCCTGGCGAACGATTTAGCAAAATACTCTCCCAGTTACCGCTCAAACCCAATGACCGGTATTGGACCTCGCTTCACTGGTCTACAAACGTCACTCATCCGCGAAACATTGGTTCATTCGGATGAGGTCACGGCAGCTCTAGACGCAGCGGATGCATCTCAACCGCTCATGTTCCGATTGTCGCATCCAAACAAACTTTCGCTCATCACCCCCAACAGTGAGGACGAGATTCCCCTGAGTGACGGAGCCAAAGTGTTGGCAGGAGAACTTTTAAACCGCCTCTACATGCCGAAGGGCTCTGACCCGATGCAAATCCATGCAGCTTGGGCCTTCCGCTCGATCTTTCTCCCCATCCCGTTCAGAACTCCCAGCAGCTAGGAGTTTGCCAAGTTTGGAGTAGCCCTTTGGAAGTCAGTTCGAAGTCTTCGCAAAACGTGCTGGGAACAGTCCCCTTAGCGCAATTAAAGCGCCCACATTTCGCTTTCCCCGTTTCGTCCAAACAGGACGCTCAGCTCCCGATGTTGTTTCTCAGAAACGCCGTTCTTGCTCGTGTGCCTTAGCCCGATTATACCGAACAAGTGAAATTTACCTGCGTGCATTGGCGCTGCCCCGCTTAACGGGCTCCGGATCCCTCCACAGATCCTCACGCTGCTTTGCCGCATCGTCCTAGCCCGGAGCATCCTAGCGCTGCCCCGGGTTTTTGTTTTCTAAAATCACCTTCCCTTTCTGTCTCATCCCACTCTGTCTCATCCCACTCTGTCTCATGAAGCTCCAGCTCAAATACAACTCCGACGGACTCATCCCGGCAATCGTTCAGGACGCAACCACCCATCGTGTTCTCATGATGGCCTGGATGAATGAAACGTCCCTTCAGTCCACCCTAGACACTGGGCTGATGCATTACTGGAGCCGTTCCCGGCAGAAATACTGGCTTAAAGGCGAAACCAGTGGCCACACCCAAAAGGTCATCCACTTCCACGTCGATTGCGACCTCGACACCCTCCTCTTCGAAGTCGAACAAACCGGCGGCGCATGCCACACCGGTCACGAGTCCTGCTTTTTCCAGGAAGTAGATCGCTCCGGCGAACCCCTTCCCGTTCAGGAAACCAAGGTGTTCGATCCCAAAGACACCTATTCTCCCAAACCCTAGTTATGGCTTCCCTGGCTCTGTCCCCTTCCATCGAAGAGTTTCGCGCCCTTTCCCAACAAGGTAACCTCATTCCCGTCTGGGCAGACGTTTTAGCGGACGCCGAAACGCCCGTCTCCGCATTCCAAAAACTGGATAACGGAGGCACCTGCTTCCTTCTGGAATCCGCAGAAAAAAGCGACAAAGCGGGCCGCTACTCTTTTGTCGGCACCCGCCCCAGAATTCTCCTCGAAAGCCGGGGCAACACGATCCGTATCACAGAGGACGCTCAGACCCGCGAGTTCGAAACCACCACAGATCCTCTGGCCGAGCTTCAATCGCTTATGGCCCGTTATCGCTGGGTCAAACCGCCGAAACTCGAAGATGCAGCCGGCCCCACTTTTACAGGAGGCGCCGTCGGATTCCTTACTTACAACGCCGTCCGCTTCTTCGAACCTTCCATCGGCGCGCCTCAACCCGATCCGCTGGACATCCCGGAATCTCTGTTCTTCTTAAGTGACAGCGTTCTAATCTTTGATCACCTGACCAAACGGTTGCGGGTCCTCATCAACGCGCATGTTCCTTCCCCGGAACAAGCCGATGCTGTCTACGCAGACGCGGAAAAACAGGTTCGTGAGATATTCGCGCTCCTGGCGAAACCCGCAAGCCTGCCCCAGCTCCCTGTTCCTACAGCCCCCATCCCACCTGCCGAAGCCCAGTGTAACACCACTCGGGACGAGTACATGCAGATGGTTCGGGACAGCCACGAGTACATTCATTCGGGGGACATCTTTCAAATCGTACCCTCGCAGCGCTTTGAGACCGAGTACACCGGTGATCCACTCACCCTGTACCGCACTCTCCGAGACGTAAACCCTTCGCCTTACATGTTCTGCCTCAAGTTCGGAGGCAACTTCGCTTTGGTCGGCTCGTCGCCGGAAGTTCACGTCCGCGCCACCAACGGACGCGTTGAGATCCGCCCTATCGCCGGCACAAAACGCCGAGGCAACACCACTGAAGAAGACCAGGCCAACGCTGCGGAACTTCTGGGAGACCCTAAAGAACGCGCAGAACATCTCATGCTCGTGGATCTCGCACGAAACGACGTGGGCCGCATCGCCAAGTTCGGTTCCGTAAAAGTCACCGATTTCATGACGATCGAGCGCTACAGCCATGTCATGCACATCGTGTCTCATGTAACCGGGGAATTACGCGAGAACTGCAACGCCTTCGATGTCATGCGCGCCACCTTCCCAGCAGGAACGGTCAGCGGTTCGCCTAAAGTTCGAGCGATGCAGATTCTGGGTAAACTCGAAAAACACAAACGCGGCGTCTATGCAGGTGCGGTTGGATACTTCGGGTTCGATGGCAACACGGACTCTTGTATCGCCCTGCGCACCGTCGTTTTGAAAAACAATCGGGCCTACGTTCAAACCGGCGCAGGTGTCGTCGCAGACTCCACTCCCGAAGGCGAACACCAAGAGTGCGTCAACAAAGCGATGGGCATGATGGCCGCAATCGCCAGAGCCCGCTCCGTCCAACCCCTTAACCCCTGACCGACTTATGCTCCTGGTCATCGATAACTACGACTCGTTCACTTACAATCTCGTCCAGTATTTCGGAGAACTCGGCGCCGATCTCCTCGTGAAACGAAACGACGAAATCACCATCGCCGAAATCGAAACACTGCGCCCCGAAAGGATTTGTGTCTCTCCCGGCCCATGCTCCCCAAAGGAAGCCGGCATCTCCAATGACGTCATCCGCACCTTCGGGCCACGTCTGCCCGTGTTCGGCGTTTGCCTCGGACACCAATGTATTGGCGACGTTTTCGGCGGTGAAGTCGTCCGGGCCGGACGCCTAATGCACGGTAAAACCTCTCCCATTCACCACGATGGGAAGGGTGTTTTCAAAGGCTTGCCCAATCCGTTTGATGCAACACGCTACCACTCTCTTCTGGTTCGCCGGGAGTCCGTGCCCGATTGCCTCGAAATCACAGCCCAAACCGTCGAAGAAGAAATCATGGGCCTCAGACACCGCGAATTTCCCATTCACGGCGTGCAATTTCATCCGGAATCGATTCTGACTCTGGAAGGAAAGAAGCTCCTCCAGAACTTCCTTTCCGTCTAGTCAGGGAATTACCAAACCCCGATGTCCCGAAAGCCACAACCCTCAGGCTGGCGACGGTGGATTCAGCCCGAAACCTACGATTTCGAGCCGAGAACTCCTGCCTTGAGGATGGCTAAAAAGATCATCGTCACGGTCACGGGCTTTTCCGTGATCGTCATCGGGATCGTAATGATCGTCACCCCTGGTCCCGCAATTATCGTAATCCCCGCTGGATTAGGTATTTTGGCGATCGAATTCGCTTGGGCCCGCCGTTGGCTTCGCCGCATCAAAGCCTACACCCGAACCATCTCCCAAAGAGCCAAACGGCACCGACGCGAAAAGAAACATCCGCACTCTTAAGCCCACCGAAAACGGCGGATCTCCTTCCCGACTTGCCGCAGAAGCCCTTCTGCCTTTTTCTTTTCCCCTCCAAATTTAGTTCTCTCAATTATGTCTACTCAGTCCTCCGTTAGCCGAATGGAAAAGATCGTCAGCCTCTGCAAAAGACGCGGGTTGATCTATCAGTCCAGTGAGATTTACGGAGGCCTCAATGGCTTCTGGGATTACGGCCCTCTTGGCGCCGAGCTCAAACGCAACGTCAAAGAACTCTGGTGGAAGAGCATGACTCGCCTCCGGGACGACATCGTCGGCCTCGAAGCAACGATCATCATGCACCCCGAAATCTGGCGCGCCTCCGGACACGTCGATACGTTCAGTGATCCCATGAGCACCTGCCGAGCCTGTAAAAAGCTCGTCCGCTCCGATCAGGTTTGGGAAATGCTCGAAACCGTGCCCTGGGCCGAAACCATCCGTTCCCTCTGTCCGGACGGCAAAGCGGATACAGAAGGCCTTCTAAAGTGGGCAAAAAACAAAGGTCTCAAGTCGTTGCCCAACTTTGCACTAGTGAAGGATCCGGAAGCCATTCTCGCCAACCTCGCGGCGAGATCCGCCGAAGCAACTTCGGTTCAGGCGATCTTCCAAATTCTCACCACAGCAGCGAACGAAGGCCCTCTTTCAACTCCCTGCCCTCATTGCGGCGGAGAACTCACGGAGCCTCGCCCCTTTAACCTGATGTTCAAAACGTACGTCGGCCCAGCGGCGACCGAAGACGACATCGCTTACCTTCGCCCCGAAACGGCTCAGGCCATTTTTGTGCAGTTCAAAAACGTGCTGGAAACCAGCCGCGTCAAAGTTCCATTCGGCATCTGTCAGATCGGGAAAGCCTTCAGAAACGAAGTCACCCCCCGTAACTTCACCTTCCGCTCCCGTGAATTCGAACAGATGGAACTCGAATTCTTCATCAAGCCCGACGAGGTCGTCGCGGCACAACACGGTCAGGTGGCAAGTTTGGCTGAAAACACCGAACTCGTTGAGCCTCAACCCAACTGGGGCTGGGAAGTCTGGCACAAATACTGGGTGGAAGAACGTTTCCGCTGGTACAACAGCATCGGCCTCAAACGCTCCTCCCTCGAGGAATACTGGCAGAAACCCGACGAACTCGCCCACTACGCTCGCGCCACCGTCGACATCCTTTACAAGTTCCCGTTCGGCACTCAGGAACTCGAAGGGATCGCGGCCCGCGGAAACTTTGACTTGTCCCAACACCAAAAGTTCTCGGGCAAATCGATGGAATACTTCGACCAGGAAGCGGCTACAAAATACGTCCCGCACGTCATCGAGCCTTCCGCTGGTGTCGATCGCCTCATCCTCGCCCTCATTTGCGAGGCCTATGAAGAGGAAGAAGTCACTGACGACAAGGGCCAGAAAGAAGTCCGCACCGTGCTGCACTTCCATCCCCGGGTCGCTCCCATCAAGGTTGGGATCTTCCCGCTTCTGAAAAACCGCCCCGAACTCGTCCAAAAAGCTATCGAGATCCGCGACCTTCTGCGTCCCCACATGAACGTCTTCTACGACGACGGCGGCGCCATCGGACGCCGTTATCGCCGTCAAGACGAGGCTGGCACTCCATTCTGTCTCACCATCGACTTTGATACCGTCGGTGAAAACGGACCGGAAAAACAAGACACAGTGACTCTGCGCCATCGTGACTCGATGACCCAGGAACGAATCCGGATCGCTGATCTGCTCCCATACCTGCAGGGGCAGATTCTCTAACGATATACTAGCGCCCCAGCATCCAATCCTCCCAACCAATGAATTCCTACGATTTCGCCGTTATCGGGGGAGGAAGTGCCGGATACGCAGCTGCATCCACAGCTGCGCGTCTCGGCCTAAAAACGGTTGTGATCGAAGGCGGTAAAGAAGTCGGCGGGCTCTGTATTTTACGAGGCTGTATGCCGAGTAAGACGCTACTGGCCACGGCTCGCCGGGCTTCCGAAGTTCGTGAGGCATCCGAATTCGGAGTCCAAGCCCAACTTACAGGCATCGATCCAATTGCGATGCAGGCGAGAAAACGCAGCCTCATTGAGGATTTCGCCTCCTATCGTCGTGGCCAGTTGGAATCCGGACGCTTCGATTTCATCCGAGGCCATGCCCGATTTGTGAACCCGTATACGCTTGAAATTCGAGCATTCGACGGCTCCACGTCTCAGATCGCCTCCCGTTCATTCCTAGTCGCCACCGGTTCTCGAATCTCCCCAGCCCCAATCTCGGGGCTTGCCGACACCGGATTCCTCGACAGTGACGCTTTACTGGAAAGTGAAACCATTCCGGCTTCCGTGGTTGTCCTTGGCGGCGGGGCGATTGCGTTGGAAGCGGCTACATTCTACGCTGGGCTCGGGTCAAAGGTAACCCTCCTGCAAAGATCGGCCCGAGTTCTCAAAGAAGCGGATGCCGACGTTTCAGAAGCTGTTCAGGCGGGACTGCGCAAAAAAGGGATCCAGTTACTTACCGACGTTCACCTCGTCAAAACGGAGCGCCTGAACAATCTCAAACGTGTTCATTTTGAACATCAAACAATCGCACAGCATATTGATGCACAAGAGATTGTTTACGCACTGGGTCGGACTCCAAACACCGAGGGCCTAGATCTGGAAAAAATCGGTATTCGCCTCAATTCCGAACGTATCCATACCCAACGAACCCAACAGACATCACTCCCCCACATCTTTGCAGCGGGCGACGTCTGCGGTCCCTTGGAAGTTGTCCATATCGCGATTCAGCAAGGCGAAATCGCCGCACGAAACGCCGCTAAATTACTGGAAGAAAAGGGGGCGGACCTCGAATCGATCGATTATCGGCTCAAACTCCTCGCCGTCTTCTCAGAACCGGGTGTCGCCATGGTAGGGCTCACGGAAGCCGAAGCCGCCCAACAACAAATCCCGATCATGACCTCCTCATACCCATTTGCGGACCACGGAAAATCGATGGTGGAGGGGCATGTGGACGGCTTCGTCAAACTGACGGTTCATGCGGTGACCCGCGAGATTCTGGGCGGTGCAGTCGTGGGACCACAAGCCGCCGAACTGATTCATGAGATTGTGGTAGCGATGTCACTCCGATCTACCGCAGGCGCTTTGGCTCAGGTCCCGCATTATCACCCAACTTTGAGCGAGATCTGGACTTATCCAGCCGAGGACCTCGCTTAAGCGACAATCCCCTGGCGGCACACCCCCGCAACGATTCCCAATCGGGTTAATCCTGCAAGTAAGGATTTGTCTTACGCTCGATCCCAATCGTCGTCGCAGGACCGTGTCCCGGCAAAACCCGGACGGAATCTTGCAATGCAAAGAGTTTTTGACGGATCCCACCCAAGAGTAAGTCGCGGTCTCCCCCTGGCAAATCCCAGCGCCCAACACCTCCAGCAAACAAAACGTCACCGCCAAAGATGACATTTTCGCCTTTATGGAGGAAACACAGGGACCCGGGACAATGACCCGGCACATAAAGGACCTGAAAATCAATCCCACCAATAAGGGTGGACGGAGCGGCGTCGATTTGGATACCTGGTTGAATCGGATCCACTTCCCAGGCAAATCCGAAGCGTTTGAAATAGAGAGGATCCAAAACCATGGGCTCGGTTTCGGGATGGTAATAAACCGCGCAGGAATGCTGGCGCTGAATTTGAGCCGCATCCCAGACGTGATCGATGTGGCCGTGGGTCAAAAGAAGAGTATCTACCGAGTAGCCCCGACGCATCAGCCAATCGGCGGCGTCTTGTGGGGCGTCCACGAGAAGACGGGCTTCAGGAAGATAGAAACAATTAGTTTCGAACAAACCGCCGGTAAAGGTGTCGATAGTCACGAGTATCCCCATGTTGCGAGAAGTTCGATTGGTCAAACCTGTTTCAGTGTGCGGATAGATATTTTAGTTTTTTTAGGCCTTTTCCCCTCCAGATCCGTAACTCCAGTAAAGCCGCTTTTCGCGGCCAGCCTTTTGTGTAAAGGTGAACCCGTATTTCCATTTCTGCTGCAAACTCACAAATCCGATGAAGCTGCTTCGTTCCCTTCGCCTTCCACTAACGGCTTTGTGCTTTTTTTCGACCTCCTTAATCGGGGCAAACGACCCGGATCCCGGCCAGATCACGATTTCTGTGGCGCGATTATTTGAGAACATCCACTACTCGCACCAGCGCCTAGACAACACCCTTTCCCGAAGGGTCTTAAAAAACTACCTAGAGACACTGGACTACAACCACCTGTTTTTCACCCAGGAAGACGTCGATAAATTCACCGCTGAGTGGAGCAGCAAACTCGACGACGAGATTTTGAACGGGCGCACCCTTGCGGCCCATCAGATTCATGATGTGTTCCGTCAACGGGTGGAAACACGAATCGCTCAGGCAAAAGAGTTCCTTAAAGAGGAGCCCGATTTTGACTCGGATCGGAGCATTGAGATCAACCGCCAAAAAGTTCCATGGCCAGCCAATGAAGAAGCAGCCAAACAGGTCTGGAAGGACCGGATTACATCGGAGTTGCTACAAGAACGCCTCAGTAAACGGAAACCTGAACCTCCGGCCCAGCTCGTAGGCAAGCGGTACGACCAATTCTTGAAGAACTTTCAGGAGCAGACTTCGGAAGATGTCTTAAAAACGTTCTTATTGTGCTTGGCACAAACGTATGACCCACACTCCGAGTATCTCAGTAAGTCGGATTTGGAACAGTTCAGCATCAACATGCGCCTCTCTCTCTTTGGCATCGGAGCAAAGCTTCGTTCTGAAGACGGATACGCCAAAATTGTAGAACTGGTCCCCGGAGGACCCGCACTTAAAAGTGGGAAACTCAAGGTGGGGGATAGGATCGTAGCGGTCGCACAGGATGATAAAGAGTTCGTGGACTGTGTGGATTTGAAGCTCGATAAGGTTGTCGGGATGATCCGGGGCAAGAAAGACACACTGGTTCGGATTCAGGTGATCCCTGTAGATGCAACAAATGGAACCGATCGGAATACCATCGAGATCCGCCGGGACGAAATTAAGCTCAAGGACGAAGAAGCCAGAGCGGAGTTGATCGAAATTCCAAAAGGGAACGGGCAAACCACCAAAATCGGATGGATTGTGCTTCCCTCGTTTTACGGCGATCCAGATCGCGCAGGTAATCCGAACGCAAAGAGCACAACACGGGATGTTTTAGCACTGCTGAACCGACTGAAACAGGAGGGTATCCAGGGATTGGTGATGGACTTACGGCGTGACGGCGGAGGTTTTCTGGACGAAGCGGTAAACCTCACCGGTCTTTTTATTAAGAAAGGTCCCGTGGTTCAGGCTCGTAGCTGGAACGGCGAAGTAGCGGTCTCGCGGGATAAAGATCCGAAGCTCGAGTACGACGGCCCAATGGTAGTGCTCGTGAACCGACAAAGTGCGTCTGCAAGTGAGATTTTCGCCGGAGCAATGCAGGATTACGGTCGTGCAGTGGTAGTCGGCGACACGAAGACTTTTGGTAAAGGCACGGTACAACAAATGATTGAGCTCAGCCGGGCTGTTCCGTTCCTTGCGAATGGGACGGATGCAGGAGCAGTGAAGCTAACGATTCAGAAGTTCTATCGGGTGGCCGGTGGGTCTACTCAGCTTAAGGGAGTTGAGAGTGACATCGTGATCCCATCGATCTACGACCAACCGGAGATCGGGGAGGAGTCCCTTAAAGATCCACTTCCCTACGATACATTTAATCCATTGGACTTCGACAAGTGGGATAAACCGCTACACATCGAGGAACTTCGCCGTAGATCACAAGCCCGTATCCCAAACAACCCTGAGTTCCGGTATATCATGGAGGACTTGGAACGGATTCGGAAGCGCACCGCAGAAAACACGATTTCCATCAACGAAAAGGTACGTCAGGCGGAACTAGATGAAGACAAGGCCCGCAAGGAAACTCGGCAGACGGAGCGTAAGACGAGAGCAAACGCTAAAGAACCGAAGGCTTACCGCCTGACACTGGATAACGTCGCCAAGAAGGAACTGGTCCCAGTCAAATTTGTTGAACCCAAAGACGACAAAGAGAAGGAAAAGGACAAAGACAATAGCGCCGTAGATCCGGACGACGCCCCGAGTGATTCGATTAGCGAACCTCAAACGGACAAAGATGGCCGCCCTGTTTTCAAAGCTCCTCCGTTCCGGCTCGATCCAGTGAAGCAGGAGACTTTCTATTTACTTCAGGACTTCATTGATCTGACAAAAGGCGATTCCTCCACGACCGCCCGGAAACGTTAAGTGGCTCAGTAAAGCTCCTCGGGGTCAGGCGCCCCGGGGCATTGAAGGGGGCTGACTGGACCGAAGCGACTCATCGGCGAAGCACACTTTGAAACATCAGTCCCACTGGCGACAAATAGAGCCACCTGATCCACTGATAAGTACATCATACCTGACAGCTCGGCCCTTCCCCTGTCTCAGTGATCATTGCGCCCGAACTCCAAAGTTCGAGGTTCGAGCCCAAAAGGGAGACTCCGCCTCACGGCGGATGCCATTGCCATCCGGCTAGTAATTCCTCTTATCTGGCGTGCAGGGGACTCGAACCCCAAGGTTAGGGCGCCCTGCCGGGCACAACAAAAAGCCCAAGGCAACCGGAGTCACCTTGGGCCATAAATCTGACTTTATTCGATCGCCTACTGAAGATCTGTAACAGCTCCCAGAGAAGCTGTTGTAACGGTCCGCGCGTATTTAGCCAATACACCACGGGTGTAATTGGGCTTCGGTGCCTTCCACTTAGCCTTCCGCTTAGCGAGTTCCTCAGACGAAACGCCGATCGACAACTCGCGTGAAACCGCGTCAATCGTGATTACGTCGCCATCCTTAACGAGAGCAATCGGTCCACCGAGAGCGGCTTCCGGAGTGATGTGCCCGACCACAAAACCATGAGACCCCCCAGAGAATCGCCCATCGGTAATCAGCGCCACCTCTTTACCCAACCCCTTGCCCATCACTGCACTAGTCGGAGACAACATTTCGCGCATACCGGGTCCCCCCACCGGTCCTTCGTGGCGGATAACGATAACATGCCCCTTCTTCACGGTCCCGTCCAAGATAGCCTTCAAGGCATCTTGCTCATTTTCGAAAACGAGAGCCTTGCCTTTAAACGTAAGCCCTTCTTTTCCGGAGATCTTCGCAACGGCTCCTTCGGGCGCCAAGTTGCCGCGAAGCACCACGAGATGACTATCTTCCTTAATAGGATTCGAGAAGGGACGTACGATCTCCTGATTTTTGGGGTAAGCCTTCACCTTCTTGAGGTTCTCCGCCAGAGTTTTACCTGTCACAGTGAGGCAATCGCCATGCAGCAACTTCTCCTCAAGTAGCATCTTCATCAAGGGAGTCTGGCCGCCAATATCAACCAACTCGCTCATCAGGAAACGGCCGCTGGGCTTTAAGTCCGCAAGCACGGGAACACGTTTCCCAATTTTATTGAAGTCCTCGAGATCGAGCTTCACTCCGGAAGCATGCGCCATCGCAAGCAAGTGTAGAACGGCGTTCGTGGAGCCACCAAGCGCAATCACTACCGTAATGGCATTCTCAAACGCTTGCCGGGTAAGGATATCACTCGGACGAATTCCACGTTTAATCAACTCCACAACAGCCAACCCTGCTGCACGGGCATCCGCGAGTTTCGCGGCAGACATGGCGTTTTGAGCACTGGAGTTCGGCAAACTCATGCCCAGAGCCTCTATCGCAGATGCCATCGTGTTTGCGGTGTACATGCCACCACACGAGCCAGCACCGGGAATAGCTTCCTCTTCAATCAACGAAAGTTCCTTTTCATCCACCTGACCGTTTGCATGAGCACCAACAGCCTCAAAACAGCTCACGATATCCAGCTTCCGGCCAGCGATGAGATCTGCGCGCTCTTTGCGAAGTCTTTTTGCAGCCAAGACGCCATTGATACATCCAGGAAGGATCGTTCCCCCGTAAACAAAGACGGAGGGGCGATTCAAGCGAGCCAGAGCAATGAGGCACCCTGGCATATTTTTGTCGCATCCGCCGATGGCAACAACACCGTCAAACCCCTGACAACCCGTAACCGCTTCAATCGAATCCGCAATGATCTCCCTCGATACCAACGAATACTTCATTCCTTCGGTACCCATGGAGATACCATCGGAAATGGTCATTGTATTAAAAATGACCCCTTTACCACCGGCTGTGTTGACTCCGGCCTCAGCCTGGCGAGCCAAGCCATCAATGTGCATATTACACGGGGTAACCATGCTCCAAGTAGAGGCGATCCCGATTTGGTTCTTCTTAAAATCGTCCCGGGTAAAACCGACAGCATGGAGCATTGCCCTGCTGGCGGCCCGCTCGGCTCCATCAACAACTTCAGACGACCAATGGCGATTCAAGGATGCCGCGGTAGCTTTTTTCGATTTAGAGGCAGACGAATTACTCATAAAGGAGGGAAAAAAAGGAACGGATAAACGGTTAAGATACGTTAAATTGCGGGCACTGGCAAGCAACCCCAGCAATCCCAGCAACAGTCTCGACGCCAGATCCAGCGACATTCATGCTTCGAAGGCCCCCTGTTATGTTACTCGTTCTCCTCCTGCTCACGTTTGCGATTGTTTCCGGCGCATTCTCCGCCGTGAAAGCTTGGCGACGAGCCACCTCAAAAGGTGAAAAATCCCTACTCACAAGGCTCGGCCTCTTTTCCCTTTTCGGGATTCTTTTCATCGCTGCACTACTGTGTCGATTACCCATCAAATACCTTTTGCTAGCAATGCCACCGCTTTTTTTTGTGCTAGTTATAACAAACCAAGTTTTTGAAAAGGCTAAGAACAGAACTCGCAACTCAGCCACCACAGATTCGACACAACAAACACGACGAACACAGCCCCCTGATATCGACCGTATGAAACGGCTTAATTAAATCCAGCCACTCCTTGCCTCCATACACACCACCATAAAAGCCATGACGCCACGGAAATCCCCCCGCTCCAACCCATCTTCTCTCTATTTCGCAGGGTCCGCGCTCAGCCTGCTCCTTTCCGGACTCCAACCGACCCACGCAGAGCCGCCCAAGGCTCAAGCCCCCCAGTCCAGCCAATCTCAATCCTCACCTGCCTCTACTACAGTGAATAAAGAAGAGCTCCGCACCAAACTCACGCCCGAACAATTCGCGGTCACTTGTAATGCTGCAACGGAACCACCGTTCAAAAACGCCTACTGGAACAATCACGCTTCCGGAATTTACGTCGACGTCATCGACGGGGAACCCCTCTTCGCGTCCAACCACAAATTCGACTCAGGCTCTGGATGGCCGAGTTTTTTCCAACCCCTGAACAAAGGTTCGATTACGGAAAAAGAAGACCGAAGCCACAACATGGTTCGAGTGGAGGTCACTTCCACCAAAAGTGGTGCTCACCTAGGCCATCTTTTCCCTGATGGCCCCCGCCCCACAGGAATGCGCTACTGCATTAACTCTGCCTCCCTTCGGTTTATCCCCGTTGAAGAGCTCGAAAAAGCAGGCTACGGAAAATTTAAGCCTCTTTTCGAGACGCAGACAGAGGCTCCTACTCCCGAAAAGAAGTAAGCTCCGCGCTAAAGCACCTTCAGCCCCGTTTCTACCCAGTCATTTTGTCACTCGTTCCGCTTTCCATTTCTCCATCGATGTCCAATCTCCTCCACTTACCCGCGTATGTTTGAAATCAGTATCCGCGGGAAAATGGTGGAAAGGGCCCTATTGGTCAGTGCCTACGAAACGCCCGCAGAACGTCCTGCCGCGGAAAACCTCCTCGCAGAACTAGAAGAGCTGGTAGATACTCTGGGCATTCCCGTGGTCGACAAGATGATGGTCCACATGAGGGAAATGCACGCTCGGCTCCTCATTGGAACGGGTAAGGCGGACGAAATCGCAGCGCGAATCAAGTCCGAGGGCCTCGACGCACTGATTTTTGATAACGAACTTTCCCCCAGCCAACAACGCAACTGGGAAACGCTCACCGGTGTCACCGTCTTAGATCGTCAGGAAGTTATTTTAGATATCTTTGCACAGCGGGCGCAAACCCACGAAGCACGTCTCCAGATCGAGCTCGCCCGAATGGAGTATGCTCTTCCTCGGCTCACTCGCGCTTGGGGCCATTTGGTTCGTCAAGGCGGCGGAATCGGAGCCAAAGGAGAAGGTGAGTCTCAGCTCGAACAAGATAAACGCAGGATTCGCGTGCATATCTTGCGGCTAAAACGGGAACTCGAAGAGGTCAGGTCTGCTCGCTCCACCCGCCGAAAAGACCGAAAACGAGCCCCGGTTCCAAACGCAGCAATCGTCGGGTATACCAATGCGGGAAAATCGTCTTTGTTGAAGCGACTGACCGGAGCCGATGTGCTTGTCGAAAACAAACTGTTCGCCACACTAGACACCACGACGCGTAAGGTTTCGCTCCCCAACAACCAACCGCTTCTGCTCACAGACACCGTTGGGTTTGTGCGACGGCTCCCGCATCGGTTGGTTGAAGCATTCCGCGCCACACTGGAAGAATCTATTCTTTCCGACTTCTTGATCCACGTGATGGATGCATCCCAACCCGAAGTTCTCGAATTTTACGAAACCACTCTTAAAGTGCTCGCTGACCTAGGTGCTGAAACAAAACAGATGATTTTGGTCTTCAACAAAATCGATCTCGTTCCAGACAAATCCCTACTAGAACCCCTCCGGCAGCAATTTCCCGACGCTCATTTTGTCTCAGTTCACACAGGCGAAGGGATGACCAACTTGCTTGAGCATATGGCCGAACAAGTTTCGGTCGGATCAAAAATTTGTAAACTTGTGATTCCTGCATCCCAAGGAGACCGGATTGCCAAGCTACACAGAGCATCCAAAATACTGGAAACAAACTACATAGAAGACACAGTCCACATCACAACCTCCCTGTCGCCACGTCTACTGGGCGAGTACGCTTCATATTTGGTGGACGATTCTGTATAAAAAGCGGCTGGCAGTGCCTGATTCCCTCTAGCAAGTTAGAAGAATTGGCGCAAAAACAGCTCTACCCGCAGGGCCGCCGCGTATTTCCTTCTTACTTTAACCGCTCATGACTCAGGACCGCCTCGAAGAACAGAATTCCCCAGAGCAACCGCCAGCCATCGCTATCGCTGGCCCCGACAAGCTCACTCTGGAATTAGGCGATTTTTTGCATCGCATCCCAAGAGGAGTTGTAAGGGAAGACGCGCCACACGATACCACACAACCGATCGTCTTCGACCGGAGTGAAATGGAGTCGCGTATCAATAGGGGTGAAACAACCATTCCTCTTTCAGAGATCTACAAACAGGCGCCGAGTATATTTAAGGACAAAAGCTCCGAAGAAAGCCCGGTTCCAATCCGCATTCCTTGGCAAAAGGTCGTAAAGCTTTTATCCCAAACCAAGCCCAAGACTGTCTCGGTCCCCCCCTCAGACTCAGAGACTGTCTCAGAAGTGGTCCCTTCGTCGACCATTCCGCAGCCGATTGAAGAAGCAACACCCCCTGCAGCCCCCTCTCCAGTAGAGCCCGTCACCGAGGCACCAACCGCTCCCGCCAGCCTCCCGGAAGCGGCACATCCTCCTCTTGAGGAAAGTGTAACACCTCTTTCTGAAGCGCCCTGCTCCCCCCTCGATACAACGCCGGTGACAGTCGAGACCGAATCCGACGTCACGTCGCCACCAGAGCCATTACCTGAGACCGTTACGCCGCAAGTAGCCACATCGGCTCCCGAGCCTGCTCCCGTCGTCGAACCGCTTCATTCGGAAAATGCGAACTCCCCCGAACCGGACAATACGAGCGCGCAGCCAGAAACTGCTACCTCTGAGGCTCCGGCACTTTCCGAAGAACAAAAACAAGTCGAACAACTCCAACGCCGGATCAACGCCCTTGAGGGGATGCAGAAGGTTTCAGCTCAAGAGCTAGGGAGAGAACGAGATGCCCGACTCAAAGCCGAACGACAGATCGGTTCGTTGGAAAAATCTCTTCAAGCAGCAAAAACGAGCCAAAGTGCTGGAGATACATCAAATGCACCCGAGTCTGGAAAAGAATCCAGTGCAGCGTGGGAGCAAAGAGCCGTCGCTCAGCTGGAAACCGATATCGAATCCTATCGGAAACGAATCAAATCCCTGCTAGCTGAACGCGACTCACTTAAGGAAAAAAACGCACACCTTGAAACTATCGCAAGCACGGTGATTTCGAGCCCAGCTGTCACCGTAACGGCCCCCAACGTCGCAGGCGTTACCCCTGCTAACCCAGGGGAGCTCCAAAATCGGATCGCTCAGCTGAAAGCGGAGCGCGCCGTTCTCGAAAAAGCACGATCCGAAGCAGTCCGCCAACTCGAAGAAGTGCGCTCCGGGAAAGTACCATTGGATCCAGGTATTGTTCCTAAGGAACTTGAAGCCAAATCCGGCGAACTCGAGTCCCTAAAGAAAACTCACTCGGACACACTTCGTGAACTCGAAAACACGAAGACCGAACTCAGCCGTCTTCTCGAACAACGCCAGCAAGATCTCGATCACGCCGAAAAAGGCGGAGCCGTCGGGGATCGGACCGTTCAGGGACTCCGCCGCTCTATTGATGCTCAATCCAAAGCCGTCGCTTCACTCACCAGGGAAAAAGACGAACTAACGGCACAAAGAGACAAACTACGCGAAGAGATCGAGACACTTCGCACCTCATTCGACGCTGAAATTAATAGGCTTCGTTCACGTCTCGAACTGGCAGAGATCAAGTCTGCTGAGTTTCAAGGGATCAAATCCGCAGACGAAGATCGGATTCAAGAACTCACAGAAGAACGCGATCATTTACGGGGACGGGTCACTGGGCTGGAAAACGAACTCACCGCATTACAAGACCAGTTCGCCCAGTTACGAAAGAAAACAGACGAAGCGGCCCTCCTGCATGATGCGGAACGCAGACGTAGCGACGCCGAAATCGCAGCCGCTCGTGCAGCAACCGAGAGCGCTGTTGCAGCCGCTCGCCTTGAGCTCGAAGAGCAACTTTCCAACCTTGAAGCGCAACGTTTAGGAGCAGTAGAAGCAAAAGCTGCGGTCGAGGCACGCCTCACGGATGTAGAACGATCCCGGAACATTCTCGATACGCGATGCAAGGGACTCGAGAACGACATCGAAAGCCTCAGAAAGGAGAATTCCTCTCTGGATAGCGCTCTTTCCGACCAAAATCAGAAGCACGAAGACGCTCTCCTCAAAATTCGTGAAGAGCATCACGAATCCCTCAAAAACGCACTGAGCGAAGCCGGGCGAGCTTACGACGAACTCAAAAATCTCCACTCAGGCACTATCAACGACCTGAAAGAGTCCCATCGGCTTAGCATTGAGCAGCTCGAACGCGAACACCAAACCGTTTTGGAAGCGACCCTGAGTGCCTTGGAATCCGCAAAAGCGGATGCCGCAAGCGCTTCGGAACAAGCGAAATCGCTCCTCGAATCCCGCACTGCAGAGCACAAGAGGGCAGTGGCCACGATCGAGGCAACACACGCCGCCAACATCGAACTTCTCAAAGCCCAACATCAACAAATGTTGGATGCTTCCAAGCTCACGTTGTCAGATGAGCTTGAAAAACTGCGTCGTGCCAAAGACGAGGAAATCGAAGACCTCGAAGCATCCTCTCAGCATCTCATCGCAAAGCTGGAAAAGGAAAAGGCACACCTTGTCGCAGAAAAAGACCGCGAAATTGCCAATGTACGAGCCGAAGGCGAAAGACAGAACGCATTATCTCGCGCAGAGCAGGAAAAGGCACTGGCTGGAGTCCTTTCGGAAAGAAATGCCGCTGTCGGCGAAAGAGACCAGAGGATCGTCAACATTACCGCAGACCGCGAACGTCGCCTCGCGGAATGGGTCACTCGTTTTGAGACTGTCCAAACAGAACACGCACAGGTTCTGTCTACGATCACAGCAGAACGCGATGCGGCGTTCTTCCAGAAAGACCAGCAACTTGCCGAAGCCTTTGCTGAACGCGATCGACGCATCGCCCAACTCACAGCAGAACATCGCCAGGCACTCGCCACGTTTAACTCGAATAAAGACGCTGAAGTCGCCCGCCTACGCGAGGAACTGAATACGCATCGTCTGGATTGCGACCGTCTCCGCGGCGCCCTTGGGGACGCAGAACGCCGCTACCCAGCCGAGATCGCAAGGCTCCGGGAAGACCTCGACGCATCCCGCAATGAAACTTCAGAACTCTCCGGACGTCTGGCCGCCGCAGAAAGCGATTCCCGACGCCGCTCTGATCAATTGGCCCGCGAACGCGAAGCGCTACTCAACGAAAAAGTCACCCTGCTGGCCCTCCTCGAAGAAACCCGGGAAACACTTCGCAACCGAACAGAAGAGTTCTCCCGCCAACTTGACGGTCTGATTCGTCAGAGAGACGAAGCCCGTTCAGCAGCCGAAACGGCTCGTGCCTCATCCCGTGAGCAAGCTTTCGCACTGGAACGTGAGAGAGCCGACTTGCTTAGAGGAGATTCCGAGCAACGGGATCGGATTGAACGCGAGCTGGCACGCCTCCGACGGGAACGGGACGCCGCTGTTCGCCAGAGAGATGCAATGCGTGAACGCGCCGATGTGCTTCTAGAGCGCCAACAGCAACTTCTCGCGGATCTCTCGAAAGCAGGGTCCACAGGTGGTTCGTACGAAAGTTCCCGCTCGGACATCTGGAGCTCTCCAAAACCAGGTTCAAGTTGGGATCCTACAGGGTTCCCCTCGGACCTGAAGTAGGACACACTCGCGTAGAATACGCGTCCCAAAAAATAGTTTCGGCGAATCTCAGACTCTATCCGTAGTGAATGTTGGAGCCCCGCATTCACATGAGACAAGTCGACACACACAGTTCCCTCAGGCGCGTCAAACCCCCCCCAAAAGAAGGGTCACATTGTCACACCCACCCTTATTTTTCAGAGAAGATCCCCCCCACTGAACGTGGCAAGGGAATTGCATAAAGGAAGGGAGAACATCGCACCTTTATGAGATTTGACCGCCTCACCGAAAAGTTTCAGCAAGCCATTCAAGCCGCGCAGGAGATTGCATCCAAACGGCATCATACCGAGCTGGACAATGATCACCTGCTAAGTGCCCTGCTCTCGCAACCGGAAAGCGTTGCCGTACCGTTATTGGAATCCCAACACGTAGAGGTTCCAACATTGATCCAGCAACTGGAACAGGAATTAAACCGAAGGGCCACCGTTCAGGGAGCGGTTGGAACGGTCTCGTTAGGACGTGATTTATTAACAGTGCTCGAATCTGCGGACGCAGAAATGTCCCGCCTCAAGGACGAGTATCTCAGCGCCGAGCATTACCTTTTAGCACTCAGCGAAGCCAAAGGAAGCGCGGCTCGGATTTTACAAGTGGCAGGCGTCTCGCGAACCAAACTTCTCTCGGCCCTCCAACAGGTACGAGGCTCGCAAAGAATCACTGACCAAAATCCGGAAGCAAAATACCAAACACTCGAAAAATACGGTCGAGATCTCACTGCAATCGCTCAGAAAGGGAAAATCGACCCCGTGATCGGTCGAGACTCCGAGATCCGAAGAGTTATGCAGGTGCTTTCCCGTCGAACGAAAAACAATCCGGTATTAATCGGTGAACCAGGAACAGGGAAAACAGCGATCGCGGAAGGACTCGCTCGGCGTATTGTTTCCGGGGACGTCCCCGAGTCTCTGAAGAATAAGCGGCTTGTTGCGCTGGATATTGGAGCAATGGTAGCCGGGGCGAAGTTTCGAGGGGAGTTCGAAGACCGTCTGAAAGCCTTTTTGAAAGAAGTCCAAGACTCGCAAGGACAAGTCATCCTCTTTATCGATGAACTACACACCATTGTCGGAGCTGGAGCCGCTGAAGGGTCCATGGACGCCTCCAACATGCTCAAACCCGCTTTGGCTCGCGGTGAATTACGAACCATTGGAGCTACCACTTTAGACGAATACCGAAAATACATTGAAAAAGATCCCGCGTTGGAGCGCCGATTTCAGCCAGTGTTTGTCAACGAACCCAGCGTCGAAGATACCATTGCGATCCTTCGTGGACTCAAAGATCGTTATGAGATCCATCACGGTGTCCGGATAGCAGACTCCGCTTTAGTGGCAGCTGCGACCCTTTCGAATCGGTATATCTCCGATCGTTTCCTTCCTGACAAAGCAGTCGATTTGATGGACGAAGCTGCCGCCCGTTTGAAAATCGAACTCGAATCGATGCCGACGGAGATTGATCAGTTAGAGAGACAAGGCATGCAACTGGAGATGGAAAAACAGGCGCTCCAGAAGGAAAAAGATCCCGCGAGTATAGAACGACTGGAACGTATTGAAAAGGAACTGGCCGGAATCAAAGAGGAAGGCAGTCGTTTAAAGTCTCAGTGGAACAATGAAAAAGCGGAGATTCAAAAGACACGGGAATTAAACGCAAAAGTGGAACAATTGCGACTGGAGTTGGAACAAGCGCAACGAAAAGGTGAACTCGGGAAAGCGAGCGAGATTCAGTACGGCTCGTTACCTGATGCACAAAACAAAGTTCAGGAGCACGGCGCCAAACTGGCCGCCATGCAGCAAGGAGGCAGGGCTCTACTTCGTGAAGAAATTACGGAAGACAATATCGCTCAGGTTGTCTCGGTTTGGACAGGGATCCCAGTGACAAATTTGAGGGAAGGAGAGAAGTCGAAACTCATCCGTATGGAGGAGGGAATCGGTAGCCGCGTCATTGGTCAGAAGATGGCAGTAAAGGCGGTTGCGAACGCGGTTCGACGCGCCCGAGCTGGGTTACAAGATCCGAACCGGCCCATCGGATCGTTTATTTTCCTCGGTCCGACTGGTGTAGGGAAAACAGAACTAGCCAAAGCTTTGGCCGAGTTTCTCTTCAACGACGACAACGCAATGACGCGAATCGACATGAGTGAATACATGGAGAAACACAGTGTCGCTCGGCTCATTGGAGCGCCCCCCGGATACGTTGGATTCGAAGAAGGAGGACAACTCACTGAAGCGGTGCGAAGACGGCCGTATTCCGTTGTTCTTTTCGATGAAATCGAAAAAGCGCATCCCGACATATTTAACGTGTTGCTTCAAATTCTGGACGATGGCCGGATCACCGACGGTCAGGGACGGACCGTCGACTTCAAAAACACCGTCTTGATTCTGACCTCCAACATTGGGAGTCAGCACATCCTCGAGTCAGAGAACACCGAACAGTGTGAGGCGCTCGTAATGGAAGCGTTAAAGAAACACTTCAGACCAGAGTTTTTAAATCGGATCGATGAGACCATTTTGTTCGATCGATTAAGTGAGGCGGACCTTGGACAGATCGTAGATATTCAGATGAAACGTCTCCTTTCTCGGTTAGACGCCCAGAAACTGACTCTTGAGTTAAGCCAAGAAGCGAAACAATTACTGTCCGACGAAGGCTATGACCCAGTCTACGGAGCCCGACCGCTTAAACGGGCCATTCAACGCAAACTACTCGATCCGTTATCACTCGCACTATTGGAAGGACAATTCAAAGAAGGTGACAGCATTTCGGTAACCGTCGGAACCGACAACCAGCTTCATTTCGCCCACAAATCATCACACGCTCCTTAGAATCAAAAATCCGGCTCAGAACGAGTCAGATCTGAGCCGGGTGTTGGGGGTGATCTTTTCCAAAAGACGAATATCCCCCTCCCAGTAATCAAGCGGTAGGCACCTTGAGATTAGCCACCGTATTGGGTCTTCACCCAATCGCGATACGCACCGGAAGTAACCCCTTCGACCCATTTCGGATTATCAAGGTACCAGCGAACGGTTTTTCGAATACCCGTCTCAAACGTCTCGGCTGGACGCCAGCCTAGCTCTGAACTAATACGCGTGGCATCAATTGCATATCGCCGATCGTGCCCAGGGCGGTCCTTCACGAAAGTGATTTGCTCACGATAGGAGCGTCCATCCGAGCGTGGCCGCAATTCGTCTAAAATCGCACACAAGGTTTGAACCACTTCCAAGTTCGATTTCTCGTTCCAGCCTCCCACGTTGTACGTTTCGCCCAAGGCACCCTGATCCAAAACTCGGCAAATGGCCGAGCAATGATCAGTCACATACAACCAATCGCGAACATTGCTTCCGTCCCCGTAAATGGGAAGAGGTTTACCCCCAAGCGCATTTAGGATGACTAAAGGGATCAGCTTCTCAGGAAAATGAAACGGACCGTAATTATTCGAGCAATTAGTCGTTAATACCGGGATTCCGTAAGTGTGATGATAAGCTCGGACCAAGTGATCGCTCGCCGCCTTGGACGCAGAATACGGACTGTTGGGCTGATATTGATGCTGCTCCGTAAATGCCGAATCCGTAGCGCCCAAGGAACCATATACCTCATCCGTAGACACATGAAGGAAACGGAACTCCTTTTTGAACTCCTCACTCACTCCCCCCCAGTACGCCCGTACGGCCTCAAGGAGGTTAAACGTGCCCAGTACATTTGTTTGAATAAACTCACCCGGTCCATGAATGGAGCGATCCACATGGCTTTCCGCCGCGAAGTTTACTACAGCGCGTATTTTGTGTTCCTGAAAAATTTGGCCAACAAGTGCAAGATCCCCGATATCCCCGTGAACAAACGTAAACCGGCTATCCCCCTGCGCACCGTGGAGATTTTCGGGGTTACCAGCATAGGTGAGCTTATCAAGTACCACGACCGGCTCAGATCGTGTCGCAAGCCAATGATGCACGAAGTTTGAACCGATAAATCCGGCACCACCGGTCACAAGAATAGCCATGATATTATAGAATTAAATCGTTTAACGAAAATCTGTTGGACGCATCCCACTTAGAGTGCATCGCGAAGAATCGAAAAGATTTCCGTATTGTCCAAGAAACCGCTCAACCGCTCCGCACCAGGCCCTCGCCCCACCCCCAACACATCCTCAGCAGAATTCAACGCGGAAGGTTGAGCAACAGCCGCTGGTTCGTTCCGTACAGCAGCAGTCCCCGACTGGGGGCCATTAGGTCCTGTAGACCAAGTCAAAAACGGGGTCCCATCAGGAGACAATCCGAGTAAGTCTGAGCGCTTCTGTTCTCTTAAAGGATAGCCACTTAGCGTCAATCCTCCCGTCCCGTGTCGACCAACAGCCAGAATAAGCGCTTTATCACCGGCCTCCTTGAGCGCCACCCCAACCGCTTCATCTAAAGCCAGAACCTCACGCAAAGCCTTCTCTGCCTGATTGCCTTCACACGCCGCTGTATATAATGCCGCATCCACAACAAGAACATAACCACCTCTTTGAGAACGCAATAGGTTAATGGCTCGGCGCGTCATGTCTGCCAAAGAAGGCTGCTGACTTCCAGACTCCATTTGATTCGAAAACGCCATTGGCCCACTGCTAAAGAGGCCGACTAAACGACCGGAATCCCCCAACCGAGTATTCTCAAGCTCAGCCTTCGTCCTGACAACCTTGACATCCTTCGCCTCCCACTCACTTACGAGGTCCCTGCCGTCTTTGCGTCGCCCCCCCCTGTCCTCGGGTTGAAAATCAGCAACCCCGCCACCGAGCACAACTTTCACCCAATCTTTTTCGAATAACTGCAAAGCGATTCCCTCCGATTCGCTAGGACGAGTCGTATGAGCATAAAAGGCAGCTACGGAAGGACTCGCAAGAGTCGCATTGGTCACTAATCCAACCGCATGCGTTGATTTGGCTCGCTCCAAGATCGTTTCCAACGCTAGCCCTTTCTCCGTGGTAGCAACAGAACGATGCCGGGTCCGCTTACCAGTAGAAACCGCCGTCGCCGCCGAAGAGGTATCGGGCACCGCGTACTCAGCGCTAAAATTTCGAAGCAGAGCAGTGTTCGGAAACCTCTCAAGAGCAAGGCGATAATCAGCCCCTCCTGCATAAAGCCGCGCTGCCGCCAAAGATCTAGAAGTCATCGCATCACTCACAAAAAGAATGATTTGCCTCGGTTTTTGAACAACCCACATCCGCACGTAAAAGACTCCCAACATGGCAAATGTGAGGAGACACGCGAGAGCAATGAGTTGGTTACGGAGCTTCATGGATCGAAAATAACAAAAGTCACCGGTATTGAACTGCAAACACGCCCCAGAAGGCAACCGTCTGAATTCGGGATCCTTCTTTCGGATGAAAACCAAAGGCGAGCTCCAAAAGAGGTTCACAAAAAATATCCAATCGCCGCGACAAAGGTTTTCATTTGACTGAGCCACCAACCTCTGGAAATGTATCGATATCCGTTCGGGTTCCTGAGGTGGAATTGTCTCCGAATAGATGTTCCTCGCCGCCGAGGAAAACCCCGCGCCCACCAGCGCATCCTTGGCGACCGTGGTTTAATTATCCCCACAATCTGTCTGCCCCTGCAGCGGACCACCGTGAGTGGTCCCCGGTACTTCCCTCGATATTTTGCAGCTCGCCCCAAGACGCCATTAGCCAAACTAATGCGAACTGAAGCGCGCCGTAAATCAGGCGGATGTCCCGAGAATCACAGCAAACCCCCACTAAATTTCGCACAGCCCACAAATTTGGAGCTGCTTTTCATTATTTTCACTTCCTATGACTGAGCCTGCCGCAGAAAACTCCGCAATTGGTACATCATCGCCTGCTGTTCCAGAAAAAAAGCCCGCCCGGAAGCGGACGCAAAAGGCCTCCCAGGAGATATTACTTACAAATTTCGAGCCCGCCCCAATCGATACGGACATTCTCCCCTCGAAAAAAACCACCAAACGTTCTCCCCGCGCTTCAAAACCAAGCAGCGAATCCACCGTATCCGGCACGATGCCGAGTGAAAGCGGACCAATCTCTCATTCACCCCAGAGTTCCACCACAAAAAGCGCGCCGAAGCGGCGGACAACCAAAAAGACTGATGCAGAAGGTGCAGAACCTCAGCCGGAACTGATTTCACTGCCGTCCCCAGCGGCGACTCAGACTGAACCTGATTCCAGCAAAGGAAAACGGGCAACACGTTCTAAAAAACCTACCCCTGACGCAGGTCCCGATGAGGCCATGCCGGAACCATCACCCGAGCCTCCTGCTGTGATTCAGCAGATTACAGAAAGTGCTCCGCTCGACTCTCTAGGATCGTCTCCAGGTAATGAAAGCCTTCGCAAACCCTATCCCGTTTACGTGCCATTACACGTAGCCAAACAGATGGAACAGGAGGGTAAACCAGCCCCGATAGCCATTCCCGTTTCAGAACAGACTTACGTGGAGACGCGATCGGCTGTCCCAGCTCAGCAATTCGCAAAAAACACGGATCAAAACACGCTCAGTCCAACTGAACGAACATCCGTTGAGGAAACCCAGCGGCCTCCTGCTCGGATCGAAAATCGCCAGCACGACCCCAGGCAGGATCGGCACGAGCGAAATGACAGAAATGACAGGAATCAGCGCCGGGGCCGCCACGATCGTCGGCGAGGGGGAAGACCCGAAGAGAACGAGCGACAAAACTCGGATTTCACACAGGAACTGCCCCCACCCAGAGAAGATGAACTCTCTCCTGGTGAGGGTATTATTGAAATTTCAGGAAAAGGCTTCGGCTTTCTTCGAGATGCACGCCGCGGATTTGCCCAGAGTCCAGCCGATATTTTCGTCTCACCGGAAATGGTCAGGAAATATAATCTTCGTGACGGACAGTGGGTCAAAGGTGATGTCCGGCGTGGAGGCCGTGGACAACAAATGCACCGGATCGTTTCAATCAACGATGAAGACCCTGATCGCTCCAAGTTTCAGCCGGCATTTGAAGAACTCACTGTCATCAACCCGCAAGAGCCCTTGCGCATGGAAACAAAACCGGAAAGATACACAACTCGTGTCATCGATCTGGTTGCTCCAATCGGTAAAGGTCAACGAGGCCTCATCGTTGCTCCTCCAAGAACGGGAAAAACAACTCTCCTACAACACATTGCTGACTCGATGGTCAAAAACCATCCCGACGTTAAATTGATCATGCTCCTAGTGGACGAACGTCCCGAAGAAGTCACTGAGATCAAACATACCGTCCCAACTGCTGAAATCATGGCGAGCTCCAACGATATGGATGTCAGAAGCCACACGAGAATCGCGGAACTCGCCATCGAACGAGCGAAACGCCTCGTAGAGTCAGGTCGCGATGTCTTCATCCTGCTCGATTCCATTACCAGGCTGGGACGTGCCTTCAACAATGCAATGGCCGGTGGGGGACGAACGATGTCAGGCGGTATCGACGCTCGAGCGCTAGAAATTCCACGCAAGCTCTTCGCTGCCGCTCGTAACACCGAAGAGGCAGGATCGTTAACCATTATTGCGACCGCTCTCATCGAAACAGGAAGCCGTATGGACGAACTGATCTTCCAGGAATTCAAAGGCACAGGAAACATGGAGCTCGTTTTGGATCGAAAGATTTCCGAGCAACGCATTTATCCAGCTGTAGATATCTTTCAGTCCGGTACACGGCGCGAGGAACTTCTGATTCCAGCAGATGCTCTTCAAAAGATTCACTTCATCCGCCGCGGTCTCGCAGGTTGTCGACCTCTGGACGCTATTGATCGGTTGCTATTCTATATAAAGAAGTTCCCAACGAACGAACAGATGCTGCGCGAAATCCGCGGATAACCCGTACCCCATCCGACAGCGCTCAGAAAACGCACACCAATCCGTGTGCGTTTTTTGTTATCCACACTTACGCTTACGTAGACCTGTATCCGGCCGGGTCAATTTCCACCTCAGCGTAGCCAACCGCCCTTAAGCCAGACACCAAGTCTGATTGAACAGCTTCAATCCCAGACATTTCCTCCGGTGCAATTTGAACTTTCGCGACAAATTTCTGGTCGCCTTGAACCATATGTCGCACTCGGAACACCGAAAAACCAAGGCTGCGAACCCACTCTTCCCCCGACTCAACCATCGATAAGGCGCCTACGGTTACCGCAGTTCCGTGGGGGATACGAGACGACAAACACGGCTGCGATGGCGCATCTGCCGTAGGAAGATCCATTTCACGTGAAAGGATCCGAATCTCCGCCTTGGTCAGGCCTGCATCTCTCAGCGGCGCCAGAACAGAAAACTCTGATGCCGCTAAGCGTCCCGGCCGTATCTGCTTCAGGTCATCAAAATTCTCGCCATAAGCTAAAGCCCGAAACCCACGTTCGCCCGCCAATCGCTCCAATCTTCCAAACAACTCAGCCTTACAAAAATAACAGCGATTCAGCGGATTTTGGTTATAATCAGGATTCTCCAGCTCCGAAGTTGCAACAACCTCTACTGGGACTCCCAAGCGACTCGCCAAAGCCAATGCCTCGGACAACGCTCGCCGAGGCAAACTCGCACTATCCGCTATCACTCCAAGCATTTGCAGAGCACCAAGCGTATGGAATGCTTCTGCAAGCAAGTAAGCGCTGTCCACGCCCCCCGAATAAGCAATCAAGACGGGGGCGTGAGCCCGGAGGATCTGCCGCAATTGTTCCTGTTTCTGACGCAACAGATCCATATGCGATTCAACTCTCTTGTAATTCCCTCAAAATAATCAAACGCCTCAGAGCAAAAGGCGGCGGAACAACTCGTCTAGAGGGAGAGGCAATCCGATATAGAAATCGCCAAACTCGGCGTAATTCACACTGACTTCATCAAAACGCATCTTATAGACGATATCTTTAATGTAGTAAGAATCATGCGCAAATAGAGTGACCCCCCATTCAAGGTCATCTAGACCAGTGCTTCCGGTGATGAGCTGCAGAATTTTGCCGTGGTATTGGCGCCCTACTCGACCGTGACCCGCCATGAGAGCTTTCCTCTCTTCGAAACTCAGTCCATACCAATTTTGGCCTGGCGCACGACGCTTACTCATTGGGTAGAAGCAAATAACCTCCCAAACTGGCATCAAGGGATAGAGTTTGTCCTTGGTGTACTTGGCCATGCGGGCGGCGAACTCACCCATACTCTTTTCAAATTCAGGAGTCCCGGGAGCCACACCCTGTTCTTTCTCAAGTGTCAGCGCATACTCCTCGCTCGAAGTAATATACTCACTCTCTTCAGTCATCGAAAGGAAGCTGTACACCGACTGCAACACGTCCGGGCCGAGCCCCAAAGAAAGCTTCTTCTCACATGCATTCGCTGTGTGGAGGTCCGGAGTAATCAGCATAAATCCGAGGTCCGCCTTAGGCGAAACGACACTAAACACAATCAACTGAGTGTTTTCGATGGCTCGAATCTCTTGAATAAGCTCAGTTAACTGCGTCTTGGCGGCAATTTGCTCTTCGGAGCTAAGCATCGCCCACTGACCATGTTCGATACGATAAAACAGATGAAGGACATGCCAGCCATGTAGCGGGACTACCGGAGAAACAGAAGATTGCGACATACGCCCCAGATCATGCGCGCCGGCGCCGCTTGGTCAAGGCAGGGTGCTGGTGCCGCACACAATCCCAACTTTGACTGAAGTGCCACGGATAAACTCCGACGCACGCATCCGTTTTTTCCCCTCAAGCTGAACCTCGGTCAACCAGACCGAACGTTCCCCCGCCGCCACCAAAATCCCTCTTTTTTCACTCGCCAGTATCGTCCCAGAAGCCATACCTCCAGAAGGAGTTCTGCTCTGGATAACCGAAAACACCTTAAGTTTTTTCCGCCCCCCATCCATTGGAAGCCAAGTATACGCACCTGGCCATGGATTCATGGCCCGCACTTTCCGATCCACCTCAGCACTTGATCTCCAGGAAATCTCGCCATGCTCACGCGTCAGCTTTCCTGCATATGTAGCGTCAGCTTCGATCTGAGGCGTTCGGGGAGCAGTCCCCTGCCCGAGTAAATCAAGCGCCTCCGATAGGACCTCCGGTCCAATCAAAGCCAGTCGATCATGCAAACTGCCCCCAGTCTCGCGGCGCTTTAAGCGTATCTTGCGCTGCATCAGAACATCGCCCGTGTCCAATCCCTCCGCCATGTACATCACCGCCATTGCGGTCTCGGCATCTCCCGCCTCAATCACGGCCTGAATAGGTGCCGCACCGCGATGACGAGGCAACATGGATGCATGAAGATTTAAACAGGCCAGCGAAGGAATATCCAAAAATGCCCGCGACAAAATTTGTCCGTAAGCGATTACCACGATCACTTGAGGGGCATAAGCGCAGATCTCTTCGATCACGCCGGCTTCACGAATTTTCCGCGGCTGAAACAAAGGGACGTTTTCCCGAATCGCAATCTGCTTGATTCGCGAGGCCTGCAACTCCTGATGCCGCCCCACCGGCTTGTCTGGTTGTGTAACAACCCCCAGCACTTCGTGGCGCGACTTCAACAACCACTCCAACGTTGGCACTCCGATGTCGCCCGTTCCGACAAACAAAACTCGCATGATTCGCAGCAGTACCCCCTAGACGCCCAGATCCTCGGAAAGAATCGCAGACAGAATGTCATAAGCCACTTTTACAGGCGCCTGTGTCGCATCAATATTCACCACGACTTTGGGCCCGTAAAATTCGAGAACCGGCTTCGACTCCTCTTCGTAAGTAACCAATCGACGACGAATAGTCTCCTCGTTGGCGTCATCGAAGCGGTTCTCTTTCAGAGCACGCTTTTTTAAACGCGAAATCAGCGCCTCACGGTCTGGGCACGAAAGGTGAAACACCCGGCGGACGCCAAGCATATCCCGCATAATCCTAGCTTGATCGACATTCCTTGGGATCCCGTCAAGCACCAGCGAATCGATGTCTGGCTTAAACTTGTGCATCCCAACCATGTCACCAATAACCGCCATCCAAAGCTTCACAGTCAACTCATCCGGCACCAACTGCCCTCGACTGGAATACTCCAAGAAGGTTTGCCCAAGGGGCGTCCTAGTATCCAACGAACGAAACACGTCCCCGCATGCACAGTGGAAAAAGCGGGGGATTGTTCCCAATATCTTTCCCTGCGTTCCCTTACCTGCACCCGGAGCGCCAAAAATAAGATACGTGCGATATTTCATCATGGGATTAAACAGTTCGATTCACGCACCATCAAAAACAGCTGTGCTGTTACCTTTCCGAAAGCCAAAAAGCCCCTCCTCGATTCTAGCGCCCATCCATCATCATCATCCCTCCCAGAGCCCCACGGCCCTCCCAGGATGCAGGACGATTCCAAGGTATCGTGCTGACCCTATCCGAGTCCGCTTCCGAAGAATGGGTCGAAGCGCAACCGGTGAATCCACCGAGCAAAAGTATCAGAAAAAACGAAAACCGTATCACATTCATAACTCAGAAGAGCCTCCCCGCTCTTTGTCTACGGGACTTTGGCTGTATCCAATGCCAAACCAGCCGATCCCGCAGTTGGATTGGCAGCGAACATCACTGTATCGCCAGGCATAATTTTGACTGTCTTACCCTTGGAATCTTGAACAATACCAGCGGTCGTTTGAGTCGGCTGCACTTGACTTACCCGCAACTTGGCAAGCACTTTACCATCCCGCTTGACTTCAAGTTGGCTGTCAGGAGTGACACCCTGCTTGTCGCCCAGATTCACAACCACAAAATTCCAACCCTCGTTATAGGCGACAATTTGCCCGACCGCATTCTTGATCGCAAGCTTCTTAGCTGCAACGACTTTCTGAATCTCCTGCTCTTTCTTTTTACTAGCCCCTTCAATCTGCCTCGCTAAAGCCTCAGCTTTCTTCTCATTTTCCTGCGCGACCTGTTGAGATTTTTCCAATTGCGCTCTGAGATCAGCCATTTTCGAATCGATTTCGGCCATATTCACCTTCGGTTCGTCAGCCTTTTGTTTGGCCATCTCCTCTTTGAGGTGAATAATTTCTGTCTCCTTGTCTTTAAACGAGGTCAGCAACTTCGTTGCATCCTCCTGAAGTTTAGCAAGTTCAGTCTTTGCACGTTCTGCCTGATCCTTACTCTCGTTGCCTTCCTTCTCTAATTTCTGAGCCTTTACTTCGATCTCCTTCTTTTCTTTCCGCTCCTTTCCAAGCTGAACCTCCGACATCTTCGCTTTATTCTCGAAGCTTTCCCGCTCCTCCACGCATTGCTCTCCTCGCGTACGAGTCTTGTACGCAAACAGCGCAGAAATCATTGATAACACAATCGTTGCGACTAACAGCAAGCGGATCATAAGGGAGGTATGGTTATGGGGAGGAAACGAATTGGAGGGATCTAGGCAAACACACGCTTACCAATCTCACTCCTCTATAATTCCCCTCTAATAAACTGATGCAAGAGTGATGTCGGCAAAATTCCCGCTGGAGACGGTTGAGTTTCGCAAAATCATGCCCATACTCTCCCCTGCCGTCAGGGGATGCGGATTTAGGGCGGGCAAACCCCGCCAGGGCCGGAAGGCAGCAACGGTAGTCTGACCCTGTTTGTCGCACTCCTCTGACGGTATCTTTTTCCCCTCTTTGCCCCCAATAGTAGGGCCCCTGTATTTTCATGTCCGCATTTCGCTTCACTAATCTCACGCGCCAAATCGAAATTGGCGCTAATTGCTATCTCCTTGAAACCGCTGGTAAACGCATCGTCCTAGACTGCGGTGGCCACCCAAAACTCGAAGGTCGCGAATCGCTCCCGCTCCTAGACCGTCTCAAGGAACTCCTTCAGGACAACCCCTTGGATGCGATTATCCTCACACATGCACATCAGGACCATTTGGGCTCTTTACCCGTGCTCATGAGGCACCACCCTAAAGCGCCCGTTTTCCTGACCGAACCTACCATGCAGCTTGCGGATGTGATGTTACACAATTCGGTGAACGTCATGATGAAGCGCAAAGAGCAGGGACAACCTGATTACCCGCTATTCACCCACCGCGAAGCCACAGCCTGCGTCAAGCGGTTCAACCCCATTCCGCTGCACCAAAAGTTCACAATTGAAGGTGAACGTGTTCGCCCCAGCGATTCGGTCGATCTTTCAATTCAATTTGAAGATGCCGGGCATATTCTCGGCTCCGTCGCCGTTCTGATTGAGTCAGGCTATGAACGCCTTTTATACACCGGTGACGTAAACTTCCGAGATCAATCCCTTATGTGCGGTGCGAAACTGCCCGAGCAAAAAGTAACGACCGTAGTGATTGAATGCACCCGGGGCGCCACCCCAGAAGCAGCCGACTTCTCGCGAGAAAAAGAAGAACTCCGTTTCGTGACCGCGATTCAGGAAGTTTTTGCCCAAGGTGGAAGCATCCTCATGCCTGTCTTTGCGCTAGGAAAAACACAGGAGTTTCTCACGATGATCCATAAGTTCCGTAAAAAGGGACTTCTCCCGGAATTCCCAATCTACATCGGCGGTCTCAGCACAAAGCTCACGGAAATCCACGATCGCCTTGCCTCCGCATCCCACCGTCAACATGCCGGTCTCGATCTCCTTGAGTCGGTTGCTCCTTTTACCATTAGCGGACGTGAGTTGAACAAATTCTCCATTCGCCCAGGCAGAATCTATGCGCTTTCGAGCGGCATGATGACGGAAAACACTCTTTCGAACGTCATCGCCAACCAGTTCATTCCAAATCCTGCTCACGCGATTTTCTTCGTAGGATACGCCGATCCCGAATCACCTGCAGGCAGGCTTCGCTCAACGAAAAAAGGGGACTCCATTATGCTTTCGGCTACGTCCGAACCGGAAGTCCTGCGCTGCCGTGTCGAGACATTCGGCTTTAGCGCCCACAGCTCTCGAGAAACTTCCGTGGAATATCTTCAAAAAGCGGCGCCTGCCAAAATTGTTTTCGTCCACGGCGACCCAGACGCAATGGAATGGTTTAAGGAAACAATGCGCCCCCTGCTTCCCCAAACCGAACTGCTCAGCGCCGAACCTGGCGTTACCATGGAGCTTTAGCAGCCGTAGCGCCTCAAAGAGCAGCGGCTCACCGCCGAACGCCCCCTCGGCTTTTGCTTAAGCGCCGAGGTGCGGCTGCTGCCTGCGCTCTAATTCAACACGTAAATCCGCAGGGATCGCCACAGCGGCCAAGACACCAGTCGTAGGGTCAACGTGTGCACACACGGCTACGACCTGACCCTCCGCGACTTTTTCACCACCATTCTCGCGCCGAAAAACAAACCGATAACACACAGATCGATTTCGCACCTCAGCCACGTGCAGCTCGATATCGACGACTTCTTCAAATCGGAGCGGCTTTAAATACTCGCAACTTACTTTTACCCTAGGCCACCCGATTACACCGTCCGCGGAAGCTGCGTGAACTGAGAACCCTAGCGATCTCAAAAACGCATGTTCCGCAGCCTCCATCATTCGAAAAAAGTTCGAAAAATGGACAATGCCCGCCATGTCCGTTTCGGAGAATTCGATTTGTTTTCGATGTACAAAAGTGAGGGACATAAGCCGTTTTACGAAACAAAGCTATCGTCCACCATTACTGCGCCCCAGAAGAAACCACATCTCGAATCAGCGCCAAAAAACTGGTTGCCATCTTTTCCATCGAATACAGCGACCTCACCCCCGCCCGCGCATTTTCGCCCAACTCGGCAAGGTGGTCCGGATTCAGAAGGAGCTCCTCCCAAGCCAGCGCCAGGGCCTCAGGAGAGCTATCCACCACAATCACGCCTCCACCCGTTGCTTCCACAATCTCAGGAAATGAAGCAGTCCGCGGTTGAACAACAGGAACCCCACAGGCAAACGCTTCAATAAGATACAACCCAAACGCCTCCCCATACGAAGCAGGTACGGACAACAGCGAAAGACTATTTAAAAATGTGATCTTTTCCTCCCTGGAAACGTTCGGTTCAAACACAGCATCCCGTTCCAACCCGGCATCCCGCAGTCGTTGCTTCTGCGCCTCCAAATACGGCATATCCCCCGGGATCATCGTTCCCACACAGTGCAGCTTCACCGCATCCACACGTCCTCGCTTTCTCAACTCGATAAACGCTTCCACCACGGTCCCAAGACCTTTCCCGTGTGTAAACCTCGCCAAGTAACCAACCACAGGAAGTTGCGGCCGATGCGCCAACTCCTCATACCCGTCAAATGACATCCCATTGGGAATCACACACAGACTGCCCCTCGGAAAACCCATCGCGACTTCCATCCGCTCCGCAAAAAAGCGGCTAGGCGCAACCAACGCATTTAATTCCATGCAACGCCGCCCCATTTCTTCCCAACACAACTTCCTCCACGGATCGGGAAGCCCATCCAAAAAACTATCCTCTCCTTGCAGCGAACAAAACACCGGCACCCCCGTCACCGCTTTGATTCGCCTCGCAACACCCGCCAAAAGGCCCGTTGACAACCAAACCACATCCGGCTTCTCCCCTGTCGTCATCCACTCTACCAATTTCTCGACCTCCCGACTTTGGGCACCTTCTTCTCCCTTTAACATCGATAGGGTGAGCGCCCCAATCTCGGCGCCTTGGGTCATCCCTGAAAAACGGCCCAGAAATTTCAGTAATCGAGGATGATCGATCCATTGATCGAGCCAGCGCGGCGCTCGTCGAAACCACTCGAACTTCTGCTGAAGATAAACATTTAGCCCGCCGAAAAACACAGGGACATCCGGAGAAGCCGCATCCTCCTCCAGTGTCAAAGGCAGGTACAATGGCAACAACACGGCATCATGTCCCATGCTGATGAGTTGCTTCGCCAAAGCATTATCCCGCATGCAGACGCCGCAATAGTAGCTTCCAGTTCCCGGAGTCAGAAACAGTATCCGCATAACAAACGATCGCCGAAGTCCTCTAAAGCTGAGCCTTTGCCTCGCGCTTCACTTGCTCCCAAAGCAGATCTAGCGACTCAAGTGACTCCTCCTTCATGACAATACCGCGCTCCTGAGCGAGCGATTCCACCGCCTGAAACCTTCGTTTAAACTTATTCGTGGCTCCGTGTAAGGCGACCTCCGCATCCACCTTCAGCTTACGAGTTAGATTCACCACAGAAAACAAGAGGTCTCCAAGCTCCTCTTCAAGACTCGCGCCGCCTTCTCGCAAACTCTCTTCCACCTCTTCCAACTCCTCTCGTACTTTAGCCAAAACAGGCACCACCGCGTCCCAATCAAACCCACACTGCGCAGCCCTCTTTTGAATTTTCGCGGCATACTGCAAAGACGGAAGTCCCGGAGAGACCCCATCCAAGGCCGAAACGGTGGCAGCCGCGCCTTTCTCAGCCCGCTTGATTTCCTCCCAACGGACCAGCACTTCCGCAGAATCCTTCGCAGACTCGTTTTCGAAAACATGCGGGTGCCGTCGAATCAACTTCTGGGTGATCTCGAGTGCAACCGCATCAAAATCAAATCGCGATTCTTCCGTTGCTATCTGGCTGTGAAAAACGACCTGCAACAGTAGATCTCCTAATTCCTCCTTCAAATTCGCTTCATCCTGAGCATCGATCGCGGCCACCACTTCATAAGCTTCTTCCAACAATCCAGCTCGAAGGCTTTCGTGTATCTGCTCCTTGTCCCAGGGGCACCCATTTGGGGAGCGTAACTGGGCGACTACAGATTTTAGCTGTTCTAACGGAGGCAAAGAGGAATCAGGCGGATTAGGGCGGCTCATAGCAATATTAGGGCGGAGGCAGACGAAATCTTAGGACACGAAAGCATCCAACTCGGAGGTTAAAAACTCATTAGAACTCACAGCTTCCACAGCGCCCGATGTTCGGGACCAAACTCGCTGAATTCTCCTGGTGACTTTCGACCGATGTAAACGGTGGCCCCAATCACAAACACGTAAGTAAAAGTCACAAGTCCCACTATCAGCCAGGCCGGAGCTCCATGACGCGCCCCAATCGCATCATAAAACTCACTCCACGAATGTATTTCAGTCGGTGCATGCAAAAACACTTTTGCCAACCATGCGCTCAAAATAAGGATAAACAGGTAGACATAATTCCGCTTCAAACGCCTTCCCAAAGCTTCAAACCGACTGATTTTAAAATGCGGCAAAAAGAGATCCTCACACATGAGCCGCTGCCAGTCTCCTTGGAGAAATTTGTTATTCTGCATCACCATTGGCGCGATGAAGTGCGCCTCCAACAGACGCACCCGCGCTCGGAAAGCATCGTAAAACCGATACCGACGGGCTTCGATCCAAAGCAGCATCCAAACGACCCCCATGTTAAAAAAGAAAATGAGGTGGGGAACATCCCGAATAGAAAACGCCACAGTGAACACCGTTGATGTCACGGTTATGGCCCAGTTAGTAGTTGCATCCAAACGGGACCGCCAAGCCATGATCCGTCCAAGCTCGCCCCGATAAAAATGGGACATCGCCGTCACATAACTCGAATCGAGCTTCGTTGAATGCTCAACACTACCCGCGCCACTTCCGGATACAGCATTTCCTTCAGTGAATGAGGAAGAGTGCAATTGCGACATAAGATCTCCGTTTGATGCACAGCTTTTCCCGTCATTCGAACAATGGCACTCTCAAAAAGCGATCCCCACCCTACTCCCCCAAAAAAGGTCTCCGCCAAAACCTCTCACTAAGCCCTCCCACCGTTTCCCCGTTTGATCAGCCCCCGAACTTTTAGTGGTTGGATTTCTCTCGCCGTAATAACGCTTCCCGCGCTTGTTCAAGCTGCTTTTTTTCATCCCCAGTCAGACTCCCAAGCCCCGAACGCGCAATCTTTTCCAATAGCGAATCCGCAACCTCCAAGGCCTCGTCGTCCTCCAAATCCTCAAGCCCTTCCAATTCCGTTATTCGAACCCCTCGAGGGCGTTCCACCTCAGATTTGGGCACCGGATCCAACACTCGGAACTGTGGTTTCCGATTGGGTACAAACAGAGACGGCATTTGCGGAAACTCCCACCGCCCTTGCTGAAACCGAACGTAACTATAAGCAAACCCCGCCCCCCCCAAAGAAAGCACCATCTCACTCCAATCGTGACTCGTAAGACACGACAGAACCTGTAGCCCGAGAAAAATGACCGCTGTCCAAAGCGCCGAGACTCCGAAGAAAAAAGAAACCCCAGGGGCCAAGGTGGCATAGGCCACAAACAACGAAAAATTACGCGGCATGCCCACCCAATAAACAGGAACCAAAAGCCCCACCAAAACCCCGCACACCGCAGGCGCCAAAACCAACCCAAAACACAACTTTAGAAATACTCGCCGCCCGAAAAACCCCTCCAACTCCCTGCCAAACCACCACATCATCAACATCCCTATCGCAAACCAAATCGGTTCCGTCGGCGGATTCCACAGCACATACGTAAACAACCGCCACAACTCTAAACGCTGTAAAATCGCCTCCGATGAAAACGACACCAGATCCCGAATCCCTGCCTTGTTAAAGGAAATCGCTAGTGTGGTGAAGAGCATGGACACCACACCCGCGCCAAGCAACAGCGCCGGCGTGTAAATCTCATGCCCCCTAAAAACAAACCAAGGGCCACGATCATCAGATGGATGTCTCCCGTTCATTGCGTCCAGTGATTATAAAGTGCCCCCATTTCACCCATGCCGCAACTGTAGATAAGAGGAAGTTGCACGTTTTTTTCCCGCTGACTTCTCGGTGCCGAACCAGCGCCCCTCACATCTCACTGGATCGCCGCCCAATTAATCCCTGGGCCCTGCAAATACCCACGCCTATTTCCCGCAAAACACGGGCCTCACCTGCCAGCTTGCAACTCAATCACAACATGTTATACTCTCGATCAAATAATGAGCACTATTCGCATGCTCGGTGTCCCTATGGACCTCGGCGCGAGTCGCCGGGGAGTGGATATGGGCCCTTACGCCCTCCGCTACACAGATCTTCGATCCCGTCTCGAATCCCTCGGACATCACGTCGAAGACGCAGGAAACGTCAAAGTCCCATTCCGAGAGGACGCTGAACGCGGAGCGCAACGAGGAGCCCGTTACCTTGGTGCCATTACCGAAGTGTGCAAAAGCGTGGCAGCCCAAACCCAGCGCGCACTCACAGAACAAACCGTCCCTCTTGTCTTGGGCGGCGACCATGCTCTCGCCGCTGGCTCCATCGCAGGCGCAGCGGCGGCCCTCGCCCGCTCCGGTAAAACCCTCGGCGTCCTATGGATGGATGCCCACGGCGACCTGAACACCCCCGGCTCCTCCCACTCCGGAAACGTCCACGGCATGCCGCTCGCCGCTCTCCTCGGACACGGAGATCACGCTTTCTCAAACCTGGCGGGTATTTGCCCAGCGATCGTCCCAGCTCATCTTGCTCTCGTCGGACTTCGCGATCTGGACGCCCCAGAACGTGAACACATCCACCAATGGAAACTCAACGCATTCTCCATGCGTGCCATCGATGAACGCGGAATCCGGGCCGTTCTCGAAGATGCCTTGGAAATCGCAGCCCATCATACCGATGCCCTCTGGCTATCCTTCGACATGGACTGCCTTGATCCCAGCGAAGCACCCGGCGTCGGCACTGCCGTCCCTGGTGGAATCACCTACCGCGAAGCACACCTCGTGATGGAAATGATAGCCGACACCGGCAAACTAGCCGGCATGGATCTAGTGGAAGTAAACCCCGTTCTCGACGAACACAATCGCACCGCAGAAACCGCTACCGGTCTCATTTTAAGCGCGTTCGGAAAACGAATTCTCTAGGAGGTTATTTCTATGGGTTACACAGCACCCGACTTCAGTCTCCCTCTCTTTGCTGAAGCGCCCGTGGCCCGTACCCAGCCGGCACCCAACGACGGCGTTTTGCCGCCCCACTTTTTCTCAACTACCAATCTCCCAACTTACCTCAAAAACACCAACGGAACTTGGTCCCTGCCCACAGAACCCAGAATGGACGGGTGCATCGTCCAAACCGACACGGGCTGGACAGTCCGTGAACCAAGACGTGTCCTCGCAGGAGATCCCATCGTTGTCGGCCACGCAGAAGATGGCTCCGAAGGAATTTTCGTACACACAGCCGGCTTCAACGCCACCTCTCAAAAAGCGGACAACTTCCGCTTCATGAGCAGTCCGGTCTCCCGTGAAAAACCCATTGATTATCGCAGCATCGCAAAACTCCTGATCGAACAACGCCGCCATGGCGGCTACGTCGTATGGGTTTGCGGCCCAGCCCTCGTCCATTCGCGGGCCAGAGACAATCTCGTGTGGTTTATTCGCAACAGCTTTGTCCAAGCCCTCCTCGCTGGCAATGCAGTTGCCGTCCACGATATTGAAGCCGCCATTGTCGGCACCACCCTCGGTATGTGCAGTGACGGCTCCGCGACCGCGGGAGGACACTCCGCCCATATGCGCGCAATCAACACAGTCCGAGCATGCGGCTCCATTGAGGCCGCGGTTCATTCTGACGTTATTCACTCCGGCATCATGCACGCCTGTGTCATAGAACAGGTTCCCACCGTACTCTGTGGCTCCATCCGTGACGACGGTCCCCTTCCCGGAGTCATCACAGACTCCATCGAATCCCAAAACGCCATGCGCGCTCATACCGTTCAAGCAACCATGGTCGTCATGATCGCGTCGGCACTTCATTCTATCGCCGTCGGAAATATGCTGCCGGCCTATTATCAGGACCCGCACAAGGGACTCGTCGAACTCCCAACCCTCTGTGTCGATGCGAGCGAATTCATTGTTTCCAAACTCAAAGACAGGGGAACTCATCAGGCGATAGGCATTGTGACCAACGCTCAAGATTTCATGAGTATTCTACGCGCCTCTGTCGAACAGCTCATTCTCCAAAGTTGACGATAACAGCAGTGACTCATGACCTGTCACGACGTGGACGCCGTCGGGGGCCATCTGCCAGTTATTCTTACCTCGGTGTTATCTGATCAAGCGCCCAAAAACCTTATTGAGTTTCGCTTCTGATCTCAGAACGAGGGAACAAGTGATCGGAGGGAATTGTCTGATTTAGACTCGCGAACCGTTTGGGATGTGATACGCCCTCACTCATATGAGTCTCGAAGCCCAACTGCTGAAAGAAGTCCCTCTGTTTCAACTACTCGATGATCACGAACGCGCTGAACTAGCTGCCCAATTAGATCTCGTTCATTTTGCGGCAGGACAAACTGTCTATAATTATGGCGATCCCGGAGATGCCATTTTTGTGGTTAGCTCAGGGGAGGCTGAGGTGTTTTTCAAGAACGATACCGGAGAGAAAATTTTGTTGGAAATCGCAACCCGAGGGGATTTCTTCGGAGAACTTTCCATGCTCGATCATGGAACACGGACCGCTTCGGTGGTGGCTATTGTGGAAATGGAAGCACTTCGATTGGATCGTGGAGATCTGGAAAAGTTCCTCGAGTTGCGCCCTCAGGCCGCAATGGATTTGCTCGCGGCGATGGGAAAGCGCCATCGTGAAACAGTCGAAATGCTACGGCACACGGCCACCCGCAACGTCAACGAGGAGCACGGGGATTCGAGGACGCGAGTCCAGAAGGCAGCGGATTGGATTGCTGAATTTTCGGGAAGTATACCGTTTCTGTTAATTCACGTCTTTTTCTTTGCGTTTTGGCTCATTGTGAATTGGGTGCCGATTCCTGGGATTCCACAGTTCGATCCATACCCATTTGGCTTTCTGACCCTTGCAGTTTCTTTGGAGGCAATTTTCCTCTCTGTTTTCGTGTTATTGAGTCAGAATCGGCAGGCCGCGAAAGATCGGGTTCATGCCGATATCGAGTATGATGTGAATTTGAAAGCAGAGCTCGAAATCGCTCATTTACACGAGAAAATGGACCGTCTGACGAGCGACGTGTTATTGCGTTTGGAACGGGTTCATCACGATGTTCTGCATCGAATAGAACGGGTCAAAGATGCGCTACCCCCCAACGAAGATCTCGAAATCGCGACGATAGAAATGCGCGGATTACACGAAACCCAGCAGAAACAGTGAGATCAAAATTGAGTCTGAAATAGACGATCATCCGTTTCGCGCACGACGAGAGCGTCCGCCATAAAGCATGTTTCATCGCCGGTCAATTGAGGCGGAATTGTCATTTGCCAGACTGTTCCCTCATAGATCCCGGAATACAGATTTCCCCCTCAGCTCTGGGATTCTCTCTCGATAACCATCCCGTGAATCAAAGTGTTTTCCGTAACAGTGCGCGGCACACAAAACTGCAGCAGATAATCCGGTCCGCCCGCTTTGGATCCAATCCCAGACAGGCCAAACCCGCCAAACGGTTGCCGATAAACCAGCGCCCCGGTGATTCCCCGATTTAAATAAAGATTCCCAACCCGAAACTCTCGGCGCACACGCGCCAACGCTTCCGGTGAACGCGCATAACAGCCTCCCGTAAGGCAATAGTTTGTTCCGTTAGCGATATTCAAAGCCTCGCTCAAATCCTCCGCTCGCATCAGTGCTAAAACGGGCCCAAAAAGTTCCTCCTGCCCAAACCAAGACGACGGATCCACCTCGTCAAAAACCACAGGAGGCACCCAGCTCCCTCGCGTCGCCCATTCCCCAAGTTGCCCCTCGTATAAACAGCGATGCTGCTTTCGAAGCTCAGCAATCTGACGCAGCAGTCGATCCCGAGCCTCCACATCAATCACCGGTCCAAACAAATGTCCGGGATGTTCCGCAGGGCCGAGTTCCAACGCCGCCACTGCCGCGACCAATCTGTCCCTGAATTCATCGTACAAATCGCGGTGCACAATCACCCGCGAACACGCCGAACACTTCTGCCCCTGATACCCAAAGGCACTCGCCACAACACCTGAAACCGACGCATCCAGATCCGCCGAGGCATCCACAATAATCGCGTTCTTCCCTCCCATCTCCGCAATCACTCGCACCACTTGCCGGCGCCCCTCCAGCGCCATCGCCGCCTGCCGATTCAGACCCAACCCCACTTCCTTGGATCCCGTAAACGCGATCATCGCTGTCGCAGGATGGTTCACCAACCCAGGCCCCACCTCTTCCCCATAGCCCGGCAAATACTGAATCACCCCAGCAGGAATCCCCGCTGCCAGCAGCGCCTGATACAACTCCCAACCAATAATCGGCGCCTGTTCCGCAGGTTTCATCACCACCGGATTTCCCGTCACCAAGGCCGCAACCGTCATCCCGCCGAGAATCGCCAACGGAAAATTCCACGGCGCTATCACCACAGTCACCCCACGAGCTTCATAAAACGTATCATTCACCTCCCCCGGCTTATCGACCGCCACTCCACGCGACAAAACCTCCGCCCGATCCGCGTAATAACGGCAAAAGTCGATCAACTCTCCCACCTCCGCGTCTGCCTCCCTCCACGTCTTCCCCACTTCCCTGACCAAACGCGCAGCAAAATCCCAGCGCCTCACATCCAGGTCCGCCCCCAAACGCCGAAGACACAAAATTCGCTCCTTCCATGTCGTCTCCCGCCAAATCCTAACCATCGATTCCGACCGGCTCATCGCATCTCTTGCATCTTCCAACGTCGCCAGGCGCACCCGGCCAACCTCTCGCGAAAAATCACACGGATCCGTGGACACCAACCAACGACTAGGATCACTGCCACATCCATCCACGACCACCGGTTGAAGTCGAATGAGCGCCGCCTCCATTCGTTGCCGATTTTCCTCACGGCTAAAATCCGCCGGCGCATCGTTCAAAAACTCACACGATTGTACGGGCTTCTGCTCGTTTTCCTTAACCATCGGCGCTTTCAGCAATTCCTCGGGTGCCCGATGTTCAAGATAACCGGCCCTCACGAATCCCTGGTTCGAGGTGTTCTCCAGAAGACGACGCACCAAATAAGCGATCCCTGGCAAAAGCTCTCCCACCGGACAATACACACGCACCCGCTCACCCATCGCCACCAACGCGTGTTTGAGAGGATCCGCCATGCCGTACAACAATTGAAACTCGACCTCGTGCGACTCAATACCCAGCGCCTCCCGCAACGCAATCGTGTGCGCAATCGATCTCACATTATGACTGGCGATCGCAGGCCTCAGCATCCGCCAATTCATGAGCAGAAACCGCGTTAGCCGTTCGAAATTGCGATCCGTTGCCGCCTTCTCTGAAAACACAGGACTCGGCCACCCTTTTCCAGCAGCAACAGCCTGCTCGTAATCCCAATAAGCGCCCTTCACCAACCGGACTCCAATCGAAGTCCCCCGCCGTTCCACCCACGCTAATAACGCCGACAATTCAGCCTCGCTTTCAATCAGGTACGCCTGAATCGCAATCCCGATGTTTGGCCAATCCCGAAACTCCGCTTCATCGGCTACCGCCATAAAAATGCGAAGGGTCACATCCCTGTAAGCCGCATGCTCCATATCCACATTCACAAAAGCACCTGCATCCTGCGCGGCGCGTAAAATCGGACGTAGCCGCCGGCACACTCGCTCCATTGTTCCCGGAACATCCGCAGGCTCAAAGCGACTCGTAAGGGCCGAAAGTTTGAGACTCACATTCACCGCAGGAACATCCCGCCCACTCACTGCCCTCGAACTGCGCGCCAATGTGGGGAGCAAACGGAGATACTCGTTTTGGTAGGCATCAGCCTCCGCTTCTGTGAGCACCGCTTCGCCCAGCCAATCGATCGTATATACGAGCCCTTGTTGCTGTAATGCCCCCAAGTGCTGGTTAATGGTCTCCCCATCCGCTCCCAAAAGAAAACGGCCTGCGAGTTCACGTGCGCCGCGTCTGATTAACGCAGCAATCCACGAGGCTGGCAGTTTCGGCAAAACATTTAGCAGCAGTCGGGCGGCCTCCGGCAACTCACCGGCCACTGGTCTCATGTACTCCAGCAAATGATCCCGAATCGCCTCCGGTCGCCGCAACCCGGGTAACGTATCGATAAAACGGAAGAGCTGTCTCTGAACCCTAGGCCGCCTCAGGCTCAAAGCCATCCCCCAGTCATGCCACCACATCTTTTGCCACGGCTCGGGAGCCCACCGGCGCATGGAGCGGAAGAGCTCGTTGCCCAGCTCGTGGATGCGGGATTCATTCGCTTCCATAGAGCCAGTATACTCCTGCTCCCTGCATTTGTCGCGAGGGATTCCAGCGACCTCACGAAATACTCACACTCGCCCAACCAACCACTTCAGCTCCCCGGCGCACATCTGTCCCCATCTTTTCCCGTCAGGCTTCCGGGAAGACAAAACCGCTTACTGGATGCGATTGGTGCCATCCGCCCCGAAACCCCGGCTGCGCTGCATCTCCACCATCTCGGGAGTATACGAACCACCCGGCTCGGAAACCACAAATGGAGGCTCCTCCTCAATAGGCCCGCTCCAGTCCAACCTCGCCGAATAAAGCGAAAAAAGCGCGGGCCGATCCCTGCGGGGAAACACATCGCGCACGGTCACAATCCGGAATCCAGTCGCATGAACCAAATCAATACAGCGGAGCTTTTGGAGGTACGGAAAACAGAAAACGAAAAGCCCGTCTGGAGTCAGGTGCCGCTTCGCAACCTCGGCGTAATTACCGACGTGGCCCCGGAGCTCAAACCTCGCATGTGCCTTCTGGGTGTCCTCAGGCACGGTGCCTTCGGAAACAGGGAAATACGGAGGGCTCCCCGTTATCAGCGGAAATTTCTGATCTAAATGCACATCCCGAATGTCGCCAAAGATGGTGTGAACCCGTGCCTCCAAGCCATTGCATTCAACGTTCGCCCGCAACAGACCGTAGCTCACTTCCTGAGCCTCAATACAAGTCAACCGCGCCTCCGGTCCCAACCCCCAGTGCACCACCAATCCCACCGACCCCACCCCACTTCCGAGATCCAAACAAGTGCTCACTCCCGGCGACTTCTGCAACGCGTACCAAGCTGTCGTTGCATCATCGATTCCATGCCGATGCCCTTTGACCCTCTGAAAAATTCGCAGAGGCCCGGTCAACCCACTCACGGATACGGGGAATCCGAGTTCAGCTTCCAAGGAAGCCTTTCGGGACAAAAATCTTTCGTGAATCGTGCTCAATGAAACCGGTTTCGTAAAAGTTAGAGGGTCTTTTCGGCAATAAAAGAGCCCCCGCTTTTTCCAAGAGAACCCTTCTCACGAAAACTAACAGACCGAGCAAATCCCACTCAAGAGTCATTGTTCTTTAACCTGTTACACACGTTAGCCCAGTGGAGCACGATGCGAACCTCACGTTTACCCCAAAGTCGGACCAGTTTTTTCAACAAGGCGCCACTCAGAGTCTCACCCTTGTCGAAACAGATGAGTTTCTGCACTCCCTCGTCTGGATCCAAGGCGAACCCATTCTCCCTGCTCCACAGGCGCAATAAACCGGCGTTCTTCCACTCACCCACGTAGAGGATACAAGCTCACCCCTCTACGTGGCAGCCAACAGTCGAGAAATGCGGCATCTTGCTTCGCGCTATCCAGCCTACTTGGACGTTGGAGTTGCGATTGGCGCCTGACGACCAAGCTCCGATAGACACTTCATCTCAGCCTCGGTTAATGCACGATTAAAAATCGCCACACCACCAATCCACCCCGTGAATCCCACACTTTTACTGCTGTGAATCACGCGGCCGATGGTAAACGGCCCCCCGGTTTTGGCATCCGCAGGGGAATACATATCGTAAGGAAACCACCAGGGGTTGAGGCTGATCTCACTCAAATCCCGCTCCTTCACCGCAAACTTTCCAGCCGCATCCTTGCTCAGAGTCAACTTAATTTTGGTGTACTGAAACTCGTGTAATTCCACACGCTCGTCCGCCGTTTCACTCAAGACCTTGACTGAAACGGGTGTTCCTTCCGGCGGATTATAAAACTGATCGTGAGGATACGATTCATCTTTTGCCGGATTAGTCGCCCCAGTCCGATGTAGCTCTCCCTGCAACCAGGCATTGTAAACCGGCGGTAGCGATTTCTTCACATTGTCCTGCCAGCGAACGGACGCAGTACCGTTCAACCATCCAGCCAACTCGTCCCGCTCATTATCGAAAGTCATCGCAAAACACTCCCACGATTTATCCAAAACCTCCGCAGGGGAATCGGCTGGGAACTTCTGCGAAATCTCCAGCGTGTTTGTTTTGTGCATCGCGTATTTGTAGGCAAAGGAACTCGCGCCATTTTCCGAAACGTGCGCACAGGCTGAGCCCTCTTTGTTCAAGCCTGCAAACAAGCCATATTGCCGCTGCCCACGCTCCACTTTCTGAATACTTTTCGTGGTATCCTGCTTCAGATCCGTCCCTTCATGCCAGATCCCCGCCAAGGCGTGATTCCCACTTTCACGAATCGCCCAAACCACTAGCGTCACTGACTTCCCTGCTCCCTTCAGATCAATTGCCGAATCGTGAAGACGCTCACGCGGCACAAACAGCAGAGGCCGAAACGTGGCTTCTTCCTCCTTCCGCATTTGGATCGCCTGTCCAAAGGGCCCTCTCCCCAACAACGGAAAATCAGCGTAACTCGCGTCCCGGCCTTCTCCCCAAAAATCCTTCACGTAATTCCCAGCATCCAACGCGTAATCATGAGAATCTGCAGGGGAAACGTGGGCGGTAAACCGATGGTTACCGTCCGACTCCCGCTTTACAAAATCCCACAGCGCAACGAAGCCGGGCACCTCCGTAACCGCTTTAACCCGGTCCTGGTAACTTGAGCTGCCGCTGGACTCCGCAACCCCCAAGTTGGGCAGAGTCAAAGCACCGGCGAGTATAAGAATCGGCTTGGTAATAGGAGTACGGAACAGGTTGTACATGGGATCTTTCCAACTCTTTAGAATGACGAATTTCGATAGCAACGGGAAAATCCAACACGCGAATTTCGCACACGGCTGAGGCTTCCATTCCGAGAGATCCGCAACACCCCTCAAACAATAAGGCCACCGCAACGACTTGCGGTGGCCTTACTCACGTGTTGGAGCCTCGCACACCACGAGGCTCACCCAAAATTCGTCTGGTAAATCTATTTTAGGCTCCAGGTATCCGTTCCGGCTGCGCCTTGGGAAAACCCTTCGCTGATTCCCGCATCCTGTAATGACATGCCATCAAACCTGCGCTCATTACCAGCTGCATCCACATAACGTCCTGTGATCATACCATTTCCAACGTCGAGTTTGATATTAAGCTTAAGCGGATTGGCACCGTCTACTTTGAACGTCCCATTTGCGCGTCCTACTAGTGCTTGTGACAGAGTCACGCCCGTGGGAGTCACAACCTCCCATGTCTGCTTCTGCTCCCCAGCACTCGTTTTAGGCCGGGTATACCGAGAGCCAGTCACGTCCAAAAGAGAGATCCCCGCATCAGCACTTTGACCCAACACACGCAACTCCAACTCCCCTTGGACACCACTTCCGCCAGTGCTTTCTGCTACCGACGAAACGATATAAAGTAACCCAGCGAGCCGCCCTAGTGGAACGCCCTTCCCTGAAAAGCTCTGATAGAATGGAACCGAGCCATCTGCCTGCTTCAAGGCAGAGGAGTTGATCAATTTTCCATCCGCCGTTTTGCCGGAAAACATCACGATCCCAGAACGACTCGACTCCAGAGCTGCATATCCCTGTAAGCCTTTCTTTCCGGAGTACACCATCGTGTAGCGTCCGTCGCTAACTGGCGACTGGCTGGGCGTAGAAGTCTCGCCTCCAAGCTTTGCGTTACTGCTCAGCTCACCCTGCCCCTCGGCCACTTCAACCGCAACACCACTGGCACGGAGCTCAGTCGAAGCAGAGGCACCTGCTGCCGCAGCGGTCTTCAGTGATAATGTGATTGTGAGAGGAGCTTGGCCGTTCCGACTAAGCACCTTCGTGTAGGGAGCTTCTGCGCTCAGAGTTCCGGCAAATCGATACTGCGCCCCCTCGTATTCGAGGCTGACACTCACCGCTCCTTTGCCGCCTATTGTCACAGTGACGCGCCCAGGAGTTTCGGCAACTCCGCTGGGAGCATCAGGCCGAGTTAGCAACGACTGGAACGGCCCTTTAACAGGTTTCCAATCCACATTGGTACTCTTGAGCTTCTGGTCCGCCGGCTTCTGGTCAATTTCAGAGGGTGTTAGTTTTGCGACCGCCGTGGCTCCCATTCCCCCTCCTCCCGAAATCACAATCATAGGCGCACCCGTATAGCCCGAGCCTGCATTAACGACCTTAAGCGATGACACACTTTGCGTTTTAGGATCGATAGCGGCTCGGACCACCGCACCACTTCCGCCTCCACCCACAACCATCACCATCGGGGCACTCGTGTACCCGCTCCCCCCAGAAATCAACCCTACCGATAAATTGCCATTCTGCTGACCAGTGGCGCTTACCGAACTCAGTTTCGCAACTGCCGTGGCTCCCAATCCACCGCCACCCGAGATCACAATCATCGGCGCACTCGTATAACCCGAGCCTGCATTAACGACCTCGAGCGATGACACACTTTGCGTTTTAGGATCGATAACGGCTCGAACCACAGCCCCACTTCCGCCTCCCCCCATAACCATCACCATCGGGGCAGTCGTGTACCCACTTCCTCCAGAAACCAGCCCCACTGATAAACTGCCACTCTGCTGGAAGATGGTGTTTTGATTACCAACCACGCCTGAGTTTTGCGCAACAGCCGAGGCCTCCGCCAAAGAACTCAGAGCCGAAATCAAGAGAAGTTTTGATGTGTTCATTTGTCTTTTCCGAAAGTGTTGTGTGGTGTCGTTCAAATTTTTCGGCCACCAATTCCCGCACAAACTGCATACGGTTGGGTTGGGATCGCCGATGACAAATGAATACACACCTCCCGCTTTCCCTCCTACCTAGCCGGTGGTCTACCTAACCCTTGGTATAGGTGCCCAAAACTGTCAGACCCCCACCAACAACTCCGCGCTCACCTCACTTGCCGCGACATCATTTCAGCGAGTTGCCGATCCGTCTGATTCGGACTCGTCGCTAACGCAGCCACCACGCCAGAGACATCCGCAGGACGATTCTGGCTCAACTTAAACTTGGCTTCTATCCGCGTAATCTCGATCTCCACACCCACAATTCCCCGTATCAAATTGTCGCGAAAATCGTCCGGCATCTCACCAGACCAACGCTCTTCTCGATTCGCTTCATTCGCCTCAACCAACTCGTGTAACATCGAAACAACCTGGGCATGATCGCCAACAATCCGAGCTTTTCCGTATACGTGCACAGCCGTATAATTCCAGGTCGGGACGGCCGGCGTAGTGACATACCAAGCAGGCGACACGTCGGCATGAGGCCCGCTAAACATGACTAGGACGTCAGCTCCGTTTTCGAAATGTCGCCATTGCGGATTCGGCCGGGCCAGATGAGTTACGAGTGTTCCGCAAGGCCCGCGATTTTCCTGCACCAGCACTGGGACATGCGAAGCAAACGGCGAGCCGCCATCTACCGTCACCAGCGAGGCGAAGCTATGTTCCTTCATAAACGCAATCTGTGCGTTCCGGTCGTCGATTCGAAAATGTGCGGGAGAGTACATAGGGATGATACGGACAGGTGTGTTCGCCTTACAAAAAGATGCGTTTCACTGCGTTGGCAATCGCCACACCCAGTTTTGCATGTTCTCCGGCAGTGAAGTGCAACGCATCTACAGGGCTCGGAGTCACAATCCCCTGACTATTCAAAAAGCTGCACCCAAGGCGCGCTGCCACTGCCTCGTAGTAATCAGGAAAGCGTTTTGAGCGGGCCTCGGCATTGGCAAACTTCTCATGGAGCTCCGGCAAATGCGTCAGGCTCCCAACCGCCGGAGGACAGACCAATAACACTCTCGGCGCTTTTCCTGCAGGCCCGGCATCGCTTTGAAGAATCATTCGCACGACCACTTCTGCGCCGGCTGCAATTTCCGCCGGGGACAGCTGAAACATCGTTTTCAAATCGTTTGTCCCAAGCATGAGCACCACGAGATCAATCGGCTTATGCGAATCAAGGCAGGCCGGCAAATAGGTACGCCCATTACGGTGTGGCGCGATGCTGTCTTCGTGAACTGTGGTCCGTCCGTTTTGGCCCTCTTCCACCACGCGGAATTCACTCCCAAGTTCGCGCCCCAAAACGCCTGTCCATCGGACATTCCAAGCATGTCGAATCGGATAGGGAGAACAGGAGGACGCATCGGGATCATAGCCCCAGGTGTTCGAATCACCAAAACACAGGATCGTTTTCATGTAGATCCCAGTAGAGCACCAAACCTAACCCTCAAACACAAGTAGCCGCTCAGAACAAAGCGGCTACTCCACACCACTCGCCCAAAGTTAGGCTCCTACTTTTCCAGCGTCTTTGGCGGGATTTCGAAACATCGCCATAAACGCGAGCATGATCACCCCAGAACCAACCGCAGGAATAACCCAGGTCGGCGCCCAGTTCACCGAACCATCCGCCAAAGTGTACCGCGTGATCACCGCGCCCTGAGCAATCGATCCGACAAGCATCCCCGCACCGTAAGTGATGAACGCAATGAGACATTGGGCCGCCGCGCGAAGATGATCCGGGGCACGTTGATCGACATAAATCTGCCCAGTCACGAAGAAGAAATCAAAACACGGACCGTGCAACACAATCCCGGCAAGAAGCATCCACATACCGGAAGTCGCGTTTCCATAAGCAAAACAGAGATACCGAACCAACCAGCAGGCCATACCCAGGACGAGCATCTTCTTCACTCCAAGACGCGAAAACATCAGAGGGAAAATCAGCATAAACAACACTTCGCTCATCTGGCCAAACGTCATCTTGGAAGGCGCCGCATCGACTCCAATCTGGGTCAAAAACCGCTCGGCTCCCGAATAATAAAACGCCAACGGGATACAGATCAAAAACGAGCCGATCGCAAATACCGCAAATGACGAATCTTTAAAGAGCTGCAGTGCATCCAACCCAAGAATGCCACGTACACTAAATGGCTGCCCCTTAGCCTTCGGCGGCACCTCGGGTAAAACCAGCAAGCAGTAAAACCCAAGCACAACGGAAAGAGCGGCTCCGATCACAAACTGCTGCGAGGAAGATCCCAGGTGGAATTCTCCAATGAGCATTCCAGCTGCAATCCAGCCAAACGTTCCCATCACACGGATCGAACCGAAGCTCTTTGCCGAATCCTCCATTTGTGAAAATGCCACCGCATTCACGAGAGCCAGCGTAGGCATGTAGCAAAGCGTGTGGGCAATCAACAACCCGTAGAACGAGCTAAATGTCGTCGTTTGCGACGCGAGATAAAGCAGCCCGCCTCCCACGATATGCAGGAAACCGAGAACCTTCTGAGCTGGGAAAAAGCGATCGGCAATAGCTCCCACAAGGAAGGGAGAAATCATCGCTGCCACGGATGTCGCGCCGAAAGCGGTGCCGATTTGCGTCGGTGTAAAACCGAGCCCAGTCATCCACGTCCCCATCGAAACTCCCCAAGTTCCCCAAATGAAGAACTGGATGAAAAACAGGATCGAAATCTTAATACGGGCCGCTGGATTCATAAGAAAGGTTGGGGGTTAAACAAAACGACCTTTGCACTCTAGCCATGGAGAGACAAAAAAGTCGTTCCCTTAAGTGTTTGATACAAAATCGAACACACATCCTCTTCAGTCGGCTTCCCCCTCGGAAAAGAGACCCGACAGCAGCAAAAGTCGCAGCGGCTCGAGGCGGGATCTGGGACCTACAGGCGCTCTGCTAACTTCACTAATGTACGCACGCCGAAGCCGGTCGCCCCACAAGCAAGGCCGTCCTGATCCTTCGTCCTGTGTGAGGTGTAGGCGATATCCAGGTGAACCCAGGGAGTTTCCCCAACAAACGTCTTCAGAAACGCCGCCGCAGTATTCGCGCCCCCCAAACGTCCACCGCTGTTCTTGATCTGAGCAACGGTGCTTTTGATTTGGTTGCTGTATTCGTCAAAAAGCGGCATCGGCCAAACGCGTTCTCCCGCGTCTCGAGCAGCGGATTGGACTTCGAACTGAAAACAATCGTGGTTACTCCACATACCCGCCGCATATTCCCCCAAAGCAACCCCGCAGGCCCCCGTTAAAGTCGCCAAATCAACCACGGAAGCTGGCTTAAACACCTGCTTAGCCCAGGCAAGGGCGTCGCCGAGAACCATCCGCCCCTCGGCGTCTGTGTTCACAATTTCAACCGTTGTCCCATCGAACATCGTCACGATGTCGCCAGGGCGGTAAGCGCTGCCACTCGGCATATTTTCAGCCGCCGCAAGGACCCCCACCACATTCCGGGGAACCTTCAATCGAGCCAAGGCCACCATCGCGCCCAAGACAGCCATCCCACCACACTTGTCGAAAATCATTTCTTCCATCCCGGCTCCCGGTTTGATGGAAATCCCGCCGCTATCAAAAGTAATCGCCTTTCCAACAAGGACCAACGGCGCCTCACCCTTCTTTCCGCCGCGATGCTCTAGCGCAATTAAACGGGGGCCCCGGACACTTCCTCCACCGACCGCAAGAAGACCGCCGAATTTGCCTGCTCGCAGAGCGGACTCATCCAATACACGGCAATTCAGGCCAACCTTCTTGGCGGCTGTCTGTGCGGCTTTGGCCAACGCTTCAGGATACAGCACATTACCCGGCGAGTTTGCCAGCCCTCTGGCGTAATTCACTGATTCGCCAACAATTCCGGCCTTATTAGCCGTCTTGCGAACAGAGGCCACATCTTCCTGCCGAACCAGCAGGACAACTTCATCCGCACCCTTCGTTTTATGAGGAAGAAACTCCTCGTAGCGATATCCCCCGATGATCAACCCTTCAACAGCAGCCCCGGCAAACTCAGTCCACAACTCTAAATCCAAGAGTACCTTGGACACAGATCGTTTCCGTAGAGTCAGTGCCGCCGAGCTAACCGCCGATCGCACAGCAGTCGCATCCAACCGAGAACGATCGCCCAAGCCCACATAAAGCGTGCGCTCAGATCGTTCGTTTAACAAAGATCCGGTCGCCCCTGAAAACTCCGCATCCGTCGGAGGAGGTGAGAGTTTACTCCGTTGATCCTTCGGGATCAGACGAACAACAACCCATTCTCCCGAAGGAATTTCAGAGGCGACTCGAACTTTCACTGTTTTACTCGCCTAAGTTGACGGTCTGACAGCTGTAGATGTCAGAATTGGAGAGCAGCTCCTTGATGAGATCCGGTCCCGGAACGGAATCCAAGTTGAGAACGGTCAAAGCACGTCCCCCCACTTCGTTACGGGAAAGGGACATACTGGCGATGTTGACGCCATGTTTTCCGAACAGCGTACCAATTTCGCCTACGATTCCAGGACGATCCTTGTTCTCAAACATGAAAACCACACCTTCTGGCTTCGCTTCCACATGGCAGCCATTGATTTTGACGATACGTGGGGTGCTTCCGAAGAAGGTTCCCGCAACCGAGACCCAGCCACCTTCACCCGTAGCCGTAAGCTCCATTAATTCAGCAAAATCCGCAGATGTAGACTCCTTGGATTCGCTGGTTTTAAGGCCCAGCTCCTGAGCAAATCCGATCGCATTCACGATATTCACTTCATTTCCACCCGCTTGACGAAGGAACCCAAGTAATACCGAACGGGACACGGGCTTCGTGTTCATCTCATTAATCTTGCCCTGGAAATTGATATTCAGGGTATCGCAACGTTTGGTGACGATCTGGGACAGGAAGCGTCCAAGCTTCTCTCCAAGACTGATATATGGCCCGATCTGAGCCAGTGTCTTGGCATCCACATTCGGCATATTCACCGCATTAACGATTTCGCCCTGTAACAAAGCCGCGCGGATCTGCTGAGCCACTTCGATCCCAACGCTTTCCTGAGCTTCAGCAGTCGAGGCACCAAGATGCGGGGTGAAAATAATATTGCTCAACTCGCGGAGCGGGAAATCCGCAGGCGGAGGCTCAACTTCATAGACATCCAGTGCAGCTGCAGCCACTTGGCGACTCTTGAGAGCGTCGAAGAGAGCAGCCTCGTCAATCAATCCGCCACGTGCACAGTTGATGAGGCGCACGCCTTTTTTCATCCGCGCAATACGCTCCTTATTCAGCATGTGCTTCGTCTCGGGAGTCAGCGGCATGTGAACCGTGATAAAATCAGCCTGAGGAATGAGGTCATCGAGGCGCTCAACAAGTTCCACATGAAGTGATTTTGCACGTGCAGCGGATAGATAGGGATCGTACGCCAAAACGCGCATTCCGAAAGCGATCGCACGCTGGGAGACTTCAGCCCCGATACGACCCATCCCCAATATACCGAGGGTTTTGCCGTACAGCTCCACACCTTCAAACTTTTTGCGATCCCATTTACCGGCCTTCACCGATGCGTCAGCCTGAGGGATGCTCCGCGCTGTGGACATCAGGAGGGAGAACGTGTGCTCCGCAGTGGAAACAGTATTGCCACCAGGAGTATTCATCACAATGACACCGCGCTTTGTAGCGGCGTCCACATCCACGTTATCCACCCCCACACCGGCGCGACCGACGACTTTCAATTTGTGAGCGGCTTCCAAAAGACGTGCAGTGACCTTGGTCTGACTCCGAACCACTAAGCCTTCGTACTCGCCAATGATTTCAAGAAGTTCCGCCTCAGATTTGCCGATCATTACGTCGACCTGCAAAAGTTTACCTTCAGCGAGTTCAGCTACACCACTCTCCGAAATCGGGTCAGCTACGAGTACTTTGGGAATGCTCATGTAAAGTTGGTTAAGGAAACAACGATTCTTGTTTCCCGAGGCAAAAGCGAAAAGGCAAAAACAGCCTCGAACGCATTTCTCACTGTAAACACCCCATTTCTATCCCAGGAATGAGAAAAACAGACCTGTTTTTCTTTGCACTTTCCGCCACGCTCCTTAGCTTTCGCCCCCTGTCTTGCCACTTGTTTGACACAGTTGGCAGGCTCTTTTTCCACTCTCATTCCACCGCATCCATGGCTAACACCATTCTCGTAGGCGCCCAATGGGGCGATGAAGGCAAAGGCAAAATCATCGATTTTCTTACCGAACGCGCCGAAATTGTCGTGCGTAGTCAGGGCGGAAATAACGCCGGCCACACCGTCATCGTCGGCGGGACCAAATACGTCCTCCACCTCATTCCGTCTGGCATCCTACGTCCAGGAACCAAATGTGTTATCGGCAATGGAGTCGTTTTGGATCCAGTTGCTGTCGCAGGCGAAATCGAAGGCCTCCGAGCCAAAGGCGTTTCCGTCACACCGGACAATCTGCTCATTAGCGACGCGGCGCATCTGGTTCTGCCGTACCACCGTAAGCTTGATGAAGCGCGTGAAATCGCCAAAGGCAGCGGGAAGATCGGGACTACAAAACGCGGGATCGGACCAGCTTACGGCGACAAAATCTCGCGGGTTGGGCTTCGTGTCGCGGACCTATTAAACCCAACAGTTTTCGCCGAGAAACTTGCAGCGCGAGTCGCCGAAAACAACAGCATCCTTTCCACCTACGGAATCGAACCGCTGGATTTTGAAACCGTTAAGAAAGAAGTCCAGGCTTCTGCGGAACTGCTAAAACCATTCGTTGGAAATACAGTCGTATTCCTCCATCAAGCGGTTCAGGCAAAGAAGGAAATGTTATTTGAAGGCGCGCAGGGGACTTTCCTGGACATCGACCATGGCACTTACCCGTACGTCACCTCCTCAAACACGACCGCAGGAGGCGCTTGCACTGGATCCGGAGTACCACCACACCGCATCAATTGCGTATTGGGTGTCATGAAAGCCTACACCACACGTGTCGGAGAAGGCCCATTCCCCACCGAAGACGGTCCGCTCAGCGACATGCTCCACGGAATGGGACGCGAATTCGGTGCGACTACTGGCCGAGCACGTCGTTGCGGATGGTTCGATGCTGTTGCAGTCCGTTACGCTGGAATGATTAACGGCATTGATGAACTCGCGGTAACCAACCTCGACGGACTCGACTCCCTGCCATCGATCAAAGTTTGCACCCACTACAAACTTAACGGGCGGCTGCTCGAGACCCCCCCGATGGACTACGCGCAATTATCTCAGTGCGAACCCGTTTATACCGAATTACCCGGCTGGCAAACTCCCACCGATGCTATCCGTAATTGGTCGGATCTTCCAAAAAATGCGCAGGATTATTTGTTGAAAATCGCCGACCTGTCGGGCGCCCGCCTTGTCATCGCAAGTGTCGGCCCGAACCGTGAACAGACGATCCTTCTCTAAAGGAGGTGCTGCAAAGTCAGCACAAAGTGGTACAAAGTGGGCTCGCCAATGATCGCGCAGCCCACAGGTCCACAGCAATCCCATCTGGAACCCACGATTACACCAATTGTCCCCAGACATTTGGCGATCATCATGGACGGCAATGGCCGCTGGGCAAAGGAACGCGGCCTTCCTCGTTTTCACGGCCATCAAGTCGGTGCCCATGTGGTTAGAACAATCACCGAAGCCTGTGGTGAACTCGGCGTCGAATACTTAACGGTCTACGCGTTCTCCACTGAAAACTGGAAACGCCCCAAAGAAGAGGTACTCGCCCTCTTTGGGCTTCTTGAACATTTCCTAGCGTCGGAACTACCGACGATGCAGGCAAATAACGTGCGGCTCCAAGCGATCGGCCGATTACACGAACTTCCCGAAAATGCACAACGGGCACTCGAACACTCGATCCAACAAACCTCGTCAAACACCGGCCTGACCCTCGTATTAGCCCTCAACTACAGCGGGCGCGCAGAACTCGAAGACGCAGTTCGGGAATTATGCCAGGAAGTCGCTGATGGGAAGCTATCCCCAAAAGACTTCACTCAAGAGCACCTACAAAAACACCTCTACACTTGTCGCTGGCCAGACCCCGACCTACTCATCCGGACATCCGGTGAAATGAGACTTTCGAACTTTTTACTCTGGCAACTGAGCTACACCGAACTTTACGTCACTCCTAAACGCTGGCCCGACTTCGGAAGAGATGATCTTCTCGAGGCGATCGCCGAATTTCAACGCCGACAACGCCGTTACGGAGGCATATAACCATGGCTAGACCACAAACCATCCTCATAGCTGATCCAGACCCAGACTTCCTCGACTGGACAACCCATCAGCTCTCCTCGTCGACAACTCGGGTCATTACCACATCGGATTCCGAAGAGGCGTACCGCCTATTCATGAAAGAAAAGCCCGATGTGCTTATGGCTGAGACGCATTTGTCTCCGATCGGCGGCATGGAATTAATGGCTCGAATTCGGCAGCGCGACTCGAATGCGGTCGTGGTTCTCACCAGTGCATTTGGAACAACTCAAGCAGTAATCGAGTCCATGCGCCTCGGTGCGTTTGACTTCGTCCGTAAGGAAACGCTTCCATTCAACCTCAGAGCGGTGATGGATGCCGCGCTGAAGGCACAAGCTGAAATGAAAGCGGCCACGTCCGCTAAGCCGCAACTCACTGTCGAAGAGCACCAGGATTCTTTGGTGGGCAAATCAGAGGCCATGGCCCAGGTGTTCAAAATGGTGGGCCGCGTTTCTCTCTCAGACGCCCCGGTAATGATCACTGGCGAAAGTGGCTCAGGGAAAGAATTAGTCGCGCGAGCTGTCCACACCTACTCCCAACGGAACGGGAAAAGTTTCGTCGCTATAAACTGCGCCGCCATTCCAGAACAACTCCTTGAAAGCGAATTATTTGGACACGAAAAAGGGGCTTTCACAGGAGCAGTCACTCAGCGCGCCGGACGCTTCGAGCAAAGCCACGGGGGGACCCTTTTTCTGGACGAAATCGGCGACATGCCGATTCAGCTTCAGAGTAAGATTCTTCGAGTCCTCCAAGATGGTGAATTCAGCCGAGTCGGAGGCACAGCGACACTCAAGTCCGACGTCCGAATTGTCGCTGCGACCAATAAGAATTTGGAACAGGAAGTCACCGAAAAGAAATTCCGAGAAGACCTTTTCTACCGACTGAATGTAGTTCGTATTCAACTTCCTCCGCTTCGCCAGAGAACCGAAGACATTCGCCTCTTGGCTGAATACTTCCTCCAGCGAGTCGCGATCCGATTGCACCTCCCGAAGCTAAAGCTTTCCGAGGATGCGATGAAGGTGCTCGAAGGATATTCGTGGCCCGGAAATGTGCGCGAGCTCGAAAACACGATCCAACGAGCCTGTGTTCTGGCTACCTCAGACGTACTTTTGCCAAAAGACATTCCCCTCGGCCTCGGATTGACCCAGACCGAAACGGAGCTACCTGCGATGAACCCCAGCCTGGCTGGGGTTGTCACCAAGGAGATGGCTATTGACGCCTTATTCAAAGCGGCCGAAGCCGATCCGACACTCCAGCTGCTCCCCTGGCTTGAGCGAGAATTCACACTACATTCGATGCGAATGACCAACGGAAATCAGGTTCGTTCAGCAAAACTTCTTGGAATTACGAGAGCTACACTTCGAAAACGCCTCGAAATCTTCGGCATCACAAGGGAGCTCAATATCTCATAGCCCCCCTGAAGCGAAAAAAAAGAAGCCGAACCTGAACGGTTCGGCTTCTTTTTTATTTCGGCAGGTTCGAATTCTGCCAGCGGCTTACGTAAACAGCTAAGGCTTAAGCCTCAGGCATGGTTTTTTTGAGCCCGATGACTTTGTCACCGTCTTTGAACTGACCACGTTTCTTGAGCAGTTCCACACGCTCAAAGCGCTTCAGAACGTTGCGTTTAGCGGAAATTGTACTGGCCCCTTTGAGGCTGCGGTGCTGGGACATAAAAAGATAAGTTGAGCCAAGCACTGTATCCAGACCAGCACACCATGCCAAGGGAAAATCCTCCCTGACATCGCCATCGCTACAGACGCCTCACAAAAAAGCGCATATCACTACGCTCCTAGAGATTGCATCACGCCACCTACTGTACCGGGGCCAACAATTTCGCTAAATGTTCCCCGGCACCATTTAGCAATGGGGCACCATGCGCAAACGTAAGCATCTCAAAATCGAGTGCCAGCAACTGCCGAAGAGACACCTCCAAGACAACTCGATCCTCGCAGTATTTGTCGGGCAAAATAGAAAAACCAACCGATCCGACATTCACCAAAGCATCTCCCACATGGAGCCTCCCTTTGGGATTATAAAAAGCGATCTCCCCCGGGCCTCCTCCTAGCAAACAAATAACACGTAAACTCCCAGCCACCAAACTTTCGGCCCCCAGCAGTCCATCCACCGGAATGCCCAACTCTGCCATAGCGTGTTCATGCGCCAAGATTGGAACATCGAAGCGTTCTCGAAATCGCAGGGAAGAACGGGCGTGATTTCCATTCGTAAGAACAACCGCAGCTATTTCCCCCAGAACGCTGAGTTCATCCATAGCTCTGGGAGTTAGATCAATAGGATCCACCAAAACAATGCCGTCCGCCAACGCCAAGGCGCAAGACGACAACTCCGTTCGAACAGACTCATCATAAGCCCTCCAGCACCAGATATCTGAAGCCACTTTATCAAACGAATTTGCCGGAACCATACGCAACTTGAACTCACTTAGCCCTGAAAAAGCGGGTAACAACCACCCGAACCTCACTATCAGCGCCAATTTTGAAGCTCCAAACTGAGGTATTAAAACACAGTCCATCTCGGACCATGGAACGGTCGCTCACAAACGCAGGCGACCAAAGATCTCAATGTTCTTTTAAACAGCCAATTAACACAAAGAACGCTACCATCCCAAACCCTCTTCTGAAGCAACCATCAAAATCTTCGATTCCCGATTAAGTCCGGGATCCCGCAGCTGAAATATCGCATGGAGTTGCTTTCAAGAAGCGAGATGCCCATATTGGAAGGTCTATGGGCAAAGAGGACGCAATCAAGACACAGGGAGTTGTAAAGGAAGTGCTACCGGGAACCATGTTCCGGGTACAACTTCCCAACGGGACCCTTGTACTCGCCCACATTTCTGGAAAAATGCGCAAACACTTCATTCGCATTGTTCCAGGTGACAATGTGGAAGTGGAATTATCTCCGTATGACCTCACGAAGGCGCGGATCACATTCCGAGCAAAGTAAGGTTTCCGCATTTTTTTAAGCCAAAACAGGATCCCACTTCCGTAACGATTGATGAAGGGGGGGATGATCTGCATACCGTTCCGCAGATCATTTTGATAACGTGCTGATTAAGGTTTCAACGGAAGGTGTATTTTGAAAATGAATAACCAACGATTACTTGAGCGTACAACTTAAGCGTACGACCGGAGCAGATCGAACGGCATCGATTTTCGAGAAACCAACCAACGATTTTTTTAAACGTCTTACGACGAAGTTGTCAGACTAATCAAAGCCCCCTAAAGGAAGAAACAACGTTAGAAGAACCTCGAAAGGATCTTATGAGCACTGAAACAACTACGCTGAAGCCCGAATCATTCGACGCACATCTCGAAGACAGCCACCACGATGAGCCAACCCATTCCGTAAAGGATACGTTACGCGCATCAGGAGCCCACGCCGTACAGGCCGCAGAAGAACTGAAAGCGGCAGCAGAAGCAAAAGCTCGGGAGTGGCGTAACGTCGCTGACGAGAAAACCGCCGAGCTTAAAGAGAAAGCTGAAGTTGCATACGCAGACACCAAGGTAAAACTCCAGTCCATTCAAAAAGACACCGAAGCATATGTCCGGGCCAATCCTTTGAAGGCGGTTTTGGCAGCGGTAGGGGCTGGCTTCTTATTAGGAGTTTTGGCCCGCCGCTAGCCCCTTCAGCCGACATTTCAATATTCTCTCGGCGTCGCTATCGAGATTTGGAGATTGTCGGCTCCAGAAGGTTTTGTCGGCTTAATTATTTTCCTGCGCCTGAAGGGAATCCAGCGAACATATAGCAACACTTAAGCTTGGCCACGTCTTTGCACCCTGACTCAATGGATTCCGACTCCTCAAATTCAGCCGGCATTACGAGGTATTTCCAAGATCTACTACTGGCGACCCTCAGCTATCTTCGTGCACGCCTTGAGCTTGCGGGGATCGAAGGAAAAGAGGCATTCGCTCAAATTGGAGGTGTATTGGTTTTGGCGGTGCTTTCCATCACCCTCATCATGGCTGGGTATTTCCTCCTCTGTTTAGCACTCGTTTTCGGACTCGCCCGTTTGATTTCTTCGGATAACGCTTGGATCTGGATTGCTGCAATAACTGGATTGACCCACCTATTCGGAGCTTGGGCGGTTTTACGCGGGGCGCGTGGATTGCTTCGCAAACCGATGTTCCCCTCCACGATAGAAGAATTCCGAAAGGACGAAACATGGTTGAAATCGACCGCAGGAAGGCCGCGTTAATCGCGGAGATAGAGATCTCAAGAAGTGAGATACGAACGGCAGTTCGGCAGGTTGAAACTGCCACAGATCTGCTCGGGCGTATTCGCAATAATATCTCTAACAACCTTGGCCTCTGGCTTCTGGGTGCTGCTTCGGGGGGCATTTTAATATCGAAGGTGTTTCGTTCTCGAAAGGCGACCGAAACACCTTCCGGAGCTGATCACGTGACATCTTCCGGAGCAGGACATCGATGGCTGTCGTCTGGAATGCTGTTATCAGTTGCCAAAATCGGGTTTGACCTATCAAAGCCTATTATTCTCGAATGGGTTGCAAACCGGATAACCCAGACACCGGAAGCCCATCATCCGGAAGGGAATAAAGCAACGCGCCAGTAAGGATACCGTCATTACAGAGGCGTGCTGTCCTTGGGATCATTATGAATCAGATCACTGCATTTCGTATCGCAGGCTGCATCGGTGCACTGGGGGTTATTCTAGGTGCCTTTGGAGCTCACGGCCTGAAAGACACCCTCTCAGTCAACGGAACAACGCAAACGTGGCAGACAGCAGCACACTACCACCTGATCCACGCAGTGGTCCTGCTCGTACTTGCCGGAACGAATCCTTTTCCCAGTAAATCATTCCACATGATCGTATCTGGCGTACTCCTGTTCAGTGGTTCGCTCTACCTTTTGGCCATAACCCAAGTCCATTGGTTGGGGGCAATTACTCCTTTGGGGGGAATTTGCCTAATCTTGGGATGGATCCTCTTGATACGTCGCTAGGCCCTCCTGGCCCGGAAAATTTCTAATAACTTCCCCCTGCACGGGTCTCTTCTTCAGAGGACTCGTGTATGCCCCCCATTGAATCTCTAAACCGCCGTCATTTTTTAAGAGGACTCGGACTCTCATTGGCTCTGCCAGCGCTTGAATCGCTGATAGGCCGACAAGCCCTATCAGCGGCAGTACAATCTGCCGGAACAACTTCGACTGGCGCACCTTTACGCTTGGCGTATTTGTATATCCCCAACGGTGTCATTGGAAAGTATTGGGACCCTACAGGTACAGGGAGCGATTTTCAGATGAATGAAACCATGAAGCCGTTCGCGGACTTCAAAGGTGATCTTCAAATTATCAGCGGATTGGAACAACAGCATGGCCGCGCCGGAAGTGACGGAGGCGGAGATCACGCTCGAGCAAACGCCACAGTTCTCACGGGAGCACGTCCCAAAAAGACCGCCGGCAGCGACATTCGTTTGGGTATTTCAGCCGATCAGGTTGCAGCTAATACCCTTGGAAGGAACACCCGTTTTTCATCCTTGGAACTGTCCTGTGACGGCGTGAGAAAATCGGGTGCCTGTGATTCTGGATACTCCTGCGCTTATCAGTTCAACCTTTCATGGCGCTCGGAAAACCAACCCGTCGCCCCAGAGTCCAATCCTCGCCTTGTTTTTGAGCGCCTTTTTGGAATGGGCGCAAAACAGTCCGATCGCTTAGCCAATCGCGCGGCAGCCCAAATGCGCAAACACTCGCTTTTGGATTTCGTCCGAGAAGACGCAAAACAATTACAAAAACAACTTGGTCGCAATGACCGCGACAAACTTGACGAATACCTGACTGGAATTCGTGAAATCGAACAGCGTATTGCCCACATGGAGAAGTTCGGCGCTCTCCCAACAGTATCGATCCCAGTACCGGACGGCATGCCCCAAGATTATCAGGCACACCTTCGCCTCATGATGGACATGCTTGTGGTTGCGTTTCAAACCGACTCCACCCGCGTCTCTACTTTTTTACTCGCACACGAAGGAAGTGGCCGAAGCTTTCCTCAAATAGGTGTTTCGGAAAGCCACCACGAACTCTCACATCACCAAGAAGATGCAGCAAAAATCGCGAAAATCGCGAAGATCGACCTCTTCTATAGCGAACAGTTTGCCTATTTCCTCAAACGCATGAAGGAAACCAAGGAGGCCAACGGAATGTCCCTCTTAGACAATTCCATGGTGGTCTATTGCAGCGGCCTCTCAGATGGCAACCGCCATGCACATGACAACCTCCCGGTCATCCTAGCGGGACGCGGCGGTGGGACCTTAAACCCAGGTCGCCATGTAAAGCTCGCACAGGCTACCCCAATGTCGAATCTACACCTACAGCTCCTTGGTAAAATGGGTGTAACAGCAGACAAATTCGGCGACTCAACAGGCGCCCTTCAGGGAATTTAAGGTCGCTAGCGCGCCACTGTCGTTTATTACAGCCAAGAGGACTCCAGCAGCCCTACGCTGGTGGAGTCCTCTTGGCTATTCGGCTTTTAGAGTGCCTCCAATACGCCCCTGCAATGCGGAAAGGATCCCGATCCAAACTGCGCCCATTGCAAACGCCAGCAACACGCCTAGTGCATTCAGCAAAGGCCTGAAATTTAAGATCTCACCGCGAATCCATTGAACCGGAAGCGTTACAATCACAACGCAGATCCCGCCCACGAGGGCCCCCATCATTGCTAACAAACAATGTTCCCACCCCAATAAGCGACGCACTTGCCCCAACCGCCATCCAGTGGCTTGGAGAAGCGCCAATTCAACTCGCCGCTCCACGACGTTCCTCGCTGTCACCACCCCCACTCCCAGAGCTCCTAAAAGCACTCCCAGCCCGCCCAACACTTGGAAAATCGAAAGATAAGTGTTAGCCACGGCATCAAGCTCGGCAAGTCTCCGAGTAGCCCCAACAAGCTCCAATCCTCGATCCGATAGAGCACGAGTCCAAATAGCCCGCACTTGGTCTAACTCCGTATTTGGCGCATCCAAAAGGAGCATTCGATATCCCCCCAATCTTGGAAATAGCCGCGCGAAAGCGTTTTCATCGATAATCAGGCTGCCCTGCAAAATCGATCCGCTCAAAGCCGCCACTAACTTCAAGCGAACATTTCCGCCTCGTCCGTCTGGGACCGTTAATTCATCTCCAACCTTTTTTTGGAGCGCCCACAAAATAGTCGCCTCATCCGCAACTGCGGGAACCACTCCGTCGTGAGAAAGGCGTAAACTCGCCCACCCTTCGGACTTTCGCGAAAAGCGAAATGCGCCCATTTTCTCGAGTTCAGCAGACGGCACTCCAAGAACACGAGGCCGCACCGCTCGATTTAGATTTAAGCAACTAGCCTCGTCTCCTGCCTTTTCCCGAAGCATTACGACATGGACAGACGGCTCCTTCGGCAATCCAAGACTGTCCCGCACATTTGGGGCATTCAGATCCTCATAAATCGGCGAGGCCAACTCCCCGACCAAGGCAAACCCTCCTGTCCCAGAAGCTCTAGGCAACTCTCCAACCACCTCCCCTTTTCGAAAAACCTCGACCGATAAAATCAAAAACGCGCCGGAAGCCAACACCCCCACTATCACTAACGCACGCCCTGAGCGCCTCCCAATATTACGCCAAGCCAAGTGACGGATTGCCGAAATTTCTCCAGTCGCGAGTCGCGCCAATAATAGCCGAGACCCGCCCAATGCAGAAATCAGACACAACATTCCGCCAGAAAAGAACAGCGCCGGATCAGTCTCTCTTCGCCAAAAAGCGACGCCAGCTAGCAAAAGCCCAGCACTCCCAAGCATGATCGTGCCCCACTTGCCAAAGCGCCCTTGAGCAGAACCACCCGCCCCCTCCCGCGTTGACTCAACCGACTCTCCCGCAAGCAAAAGTCGCACAGGCTCCCTCCAGGACTTCCGACAAACCCATATCATCGCAATCAAGGCAGCGATAACACTTCCAAAAACACCGAACGCTATCGAGGCCGGTGCGGCAAAAAACGTGATCTCAACTCCCGAGGTCGCCCCTTTCCAAACACTCTTCAACGCCCACAAAATTCCCTTTGTGTAAAGAAGACCACACGCTCCGCCCAGCAGCCCACCCAAGAACACCGTCAAAGATCCCTCTCCCAAAAACAACAGCCTTACCTTCGTGTAAGACCACCCAAACGCCATCAAAGTCCCAGCTTCCTCCCGCCGCTTTTCAATCATCAATCCGAAGAGCAAGCCAACCAGCGCCAAGGCCGCTAGAATCAGAAAAAAGCTGAAGCCCCCAAACAAACCTGCGAAATCCACCGGCGCTTCAGTCGCAGCAAAAGCCAGATCTCTAAGCGCAAATATTTGGAACCCTATATCGGCTGGCGAGATTCGACTCTGAATTCCGCGTTCAGTTACCGCCGTCTTTGCGTAACGGATTCCAGTCACACTTCCCCACCTATTCGCCCATATCTCCTGCCCCGTTTTAATCGAAATAAACGCCTTTGGGGTTCCTTTGAACTGCTTCCAATAAACCTCATCCTTGTCTCGAATCCTATCCAGAGACAACGCAAAACCAGGTTTCCAATCTCGACAGTTACCGACATCCGCGAGGCCCGGAAAATCGGGCATCCAAGAACCGTCCCAAGCAGCAGCGTCTCCCGATTCAACAATGGCTCTTACTCGCAAAGAACGCCTTTTCTCCTCCAACGCTCGCCGCTCCCCCATCACAAAATACTTCAGTTCCAAAAGGTCACCAGACTTCAGCAATAAGTCATCAGCGAGCCACTTGGAGACAATCACCTCGTCTTCAGCCAGGTCAGGAGGCACAAAGGAAAGACTCCCCGGAGCGACCGCAGTCACCATCGAATAGGGCGTTGAACGATCCTCTATTCCGATGGAATTCACAAAATACGTCAGGGACATTTCCCCGACCGGAATTTTCGCAACCAATTGGGGATCCAAAAACACTTGCGAACTCCTGAGCTCCCATGAGGCACTACCCGGTAGATCTTTTAGCTGAAGCGTTGCATCCTCTAATGTCCATTTTGCTAAAACGGCCTTCTGGAGCTCGGGCGCTGCCAAAGACGAACTCAACAATAAATTCGCCTTTCCCGGAACCTCCAAGCGCTTCTGGAGCATCTCCAGCGGTAAGAATATCGTCACGGGGGGGAGCTGGCTGGCTTGCAGCGAAAATCGCCCAAAATGGGCGTCATCCGCCACTGCCACAACACGAACCCGAATAGACTCGATCACCTCTTCTTCTCCAGACAACGGCGCATCCCGAGAAAAAAGCGAAGGCTTTTCGACGCGTAAAATTACACTTTCCCCCAACGCAACCCCCAGCCTCTCCGCCATTGCCGCATTTACCACTGCATCTCCAGGCTTCAACTCCCTTTTATCTGCCGCTGGAGCCAGTTCCCAAAATCGCCCGTCTACCCCCAAAACCTGCACCTTATTCAGTCGCCCTGTCCCATTGGCCGTCGTAACGCTCCCCTGAAGAAACAACACAGGCGCGACATCTGTGGCCACATCCGAGGCCAGATCACTTCGGAACAGCTTCTCTCCACCAGAAAGAGCCGAGTTCACAAACCCAACCCGACAAGCGGCTTGCGATCGCAACGTCTCCTGAAGAGAATCAGCCACCAAAAGTGCGCCTGTTAAAACAGCCGAACAGAGAACGGCTCCCAAGAAGGCCCCAAAATGTGACCTCCAATGAAACCGGACTCCCGATAAAATGAGCGTCAAGAGGCTCATGCAGTTTTCACGAGTTTGCCGTACTTCAATTCAAAAACTGCCTGCATATGTGCCGCCAGCTCTCGCGAATGGGTTACGACAATTAATGCAACTTTGTGCTTCCGATTCATTTCAAGCAGGAGCTCCCCCAAGTTTTCTGCCGCCGCCCGATCCAAAGCACCGGTTGGCTCATCCGCCAGCAACACCTTTGGACTCAATACCATCGCTCGTGCCACGGCTACCCGCTGCCGCTCTCCCCCGGAAAGCTCCCCTGGTCGGTGGTCCAATCGGTGCGCCAAGCCCAAAGAATCCAGTAATTCGCAAGCCCTGCTTTGAAGCGCCTTACGGTCCAGAGAAGGAGCCGCAAGAGATGGAGCCAAGACGTTCTCGAGAACAGTGCATTGCGGAAGCAGATGGTGCATCTGAAATACAAACCCAATGGTCCGATTTCGGTAAGCCGCGAGTTCTCTGTCCTTGAGTTGGCGAATGTCCTGCCCCCCAACAACGACAGAACCGGAATCAAACGTATCCAGTGTGCCCAGGATATTTAAAAAGGTACTTTTACCGGACCCTGAAGGCCCGACGATTGCGGTCGTCGCCCCGTCCTCCAAAGAAAAATCAAGGCCCTTGAGGATATCCACACCCTGTGCGCCCGAAGGGGATGGGTGAGACTTATGGAGATTTTGGACTTCGACTAACATAGGCAGAAAGCTACGATTCAGAGGGTCAGAAATATTTTGCCAGCGCACTAAACGGCTTAACGCGGATTAAGACTACGCGAAGACAGAATCCTAGGCATAAAAGCGGGACTGACTAAAAAAAGAAAGTTGAGGGAAAGCCACCATTTGTAGCCCGCAAATCGAAGATAGAGAGAGTAGCCATCTCTTTAAACTTGCAGAGCCTCCCACAAACCATTATGTCCAGCCCCTCTTTTTCTCTGCCGTCCCCTCAAAGGGACTAGGAGACCCCTTATTTATGCCTAAGTCAAAACCAGCAAGTCCTGCCGCTAAAGCGACAGCCACACCCTCGTCTAAAACGTTGGGCGCAAAGGCTGCAGCGCCTGCGAAAAAGTCTGGCACTTCTGCACCTGCTTCTGCTTCGGAAAAGAAGCCAGTCGCAACGACAAAGACAGCATCTCTTCCCGTGTCTAAAGCCGACTCAAACAAGGCTCCGGCACCAGTCGCGTCCAGCAAGAAACCGGCACCCAAAACACCTGCTTCGCCTCAGGCGGCGGTTCACAGAACCCCCGAAATCCCGGTTAAGCCCAATGCAAAGAAAGTGATTCCACGGCCTGAGCTGATTCCGGAATCGACCCCAGAGATCAAAGGGACCCCTGGCCTCATGACTCCCTGGCTGGAAATGCAAAGGGAGAAAATAGTCGAGCTTTACGATTCGATCGTAGACTCCATGAATGGCGTCGCTAAAGACACACTGCGTTCGCGCGCTGAAGGAAGCGAAGCAAGCGCCTTTGGAATGCACACGGCGGACGCTGGCAGTGACGCTTACGACCGTGATTTTGCGTTATCCCTCCTAAGCCAGGAGCAGGACGCCCTTTATGAAATCGAGCAGGCTCTTAAACGCATCGAGCTAGGTACCTATGGTATCTGTGAGATGAGCGGGAAAGAAATTAGCCATGCTCGATTAGAAGCAATGCCCTTCGCCCGTTACACTGTAGAATGCCAAGCCGAAATTGAACGGCAGGGTAAACTTCAAAAATCTCGTATGCCTGTGACCTCCTTGTTCGGACTCACTGACGAGGAGTCCCAAGACGGAGACGAAGATGATCAGGTTTCTGATTCCAAAGAATAAAACAAGTTAACTAAACGTTCAAATGGCCCGCGATTTTATTATCCTCGAGTGCACAGAAGCTCGCGCAGAAGGCAAGCCTGTGTCCCGCTACATCTCTTCCCGTAACAAGAAGAGCCCAAACACCCCAACTCGCCTTGAAAAGGTGAAGTACAACCCCTTCCTTCGCCGTCGCACCCTGCACCGCGAAACCAAATAACCTTTCATCTATATGCAGCCTAAAACTCCTGAGCGTCGCTCTGCGTTCCGTCGCGCCAACCGTACGATGCCACGTCGTCGCATCGACATCTCCTTGGATGCCATCGACTGGAAGAACCCAGACCTTCTTCGTAAATTCATCACGGAAAATGGTAAAATCCTTGCACGCCGTCTCACCGGTATGCCGGCACATTACCACCGGAAAATTACCCGTGAAATCAAGCGTTCCCGTCAGGCGCTCTTGATGAAGTAACCGCAACCGTATTCTCTCAAAAAGCCGCTCCGGACAACGGTGCGGCTTTTTTTTTGCCCCTCAAGCCCCAAGACACCATCATTCCTTGCGCAACGATTCTCGCCCTGAAGTGATGTTTAGCCCGTTGAACATTTCACCCTTTTTTGAGTCCAAAGGACACGAACCCCCTGCTGAAATCGATTCACTCGGTCATGCGTAGCATTCCTTCCCCTCTCACGAATCACGGCACTCCTCTCAAAACACGACTTCTATAACGAAGCCGCTTTCGTCGCGCTCATTTCTTTCACTCCGAGAATTCCCAAAACCATCTTTCCTATGATCCAAGTCGAGAAACTCACCAAACGCTTCGCGGGTTTCACTGCGATCAAAGATCTCTCGTTCCAAGTCAACAAAGGCGAGATCGTCGGCTTCCTCGGGCCCAATGGTGCTGGGAAAAGCACCACCATGAGAATCCTCACCGGATACATGCCCCCCTCCTCCGGTCGCGCCACCATCGCAGGATTCGATATCTTTTCCCAATCTCTCGAAGCTCGGCGCCACATTGGCTACCTCCCCGAGAGCACACCCCTCTACCACGATATGCGGGTAAACGAATACCTTCGCTACAGGGCTGCATTGAAAGGCGTCGATTCCGACGAAATCAAAGAGCGCGTCGGCGATGTCATAGAGGCCTGCAATCTTCAAGATAAGGAACGCGCCATCATTGGTACCCTTTCCAAAGGACAACGCCAACGCGTCGGGATCGCGGATGCCTTAGTCAACGATCCCGACCTACTCATTCTGGACGAACCCACTATTGGACTGGACCCGAATCAAATCCGACAGGTTCGCGAGCTCATCCAAAACATGGCCGGACGCCGCACGGTCCTAATCTCGACTCATATTCTTCCCGAAGTCGAAATCATGTGTTCCCGCGTCATCGTCATCCACAAAGGCAAAATTCGCGCCTCTGACACTGCAGAAAACCTTCTGCGAAACCACCGCGCCGCCGGAACCATACACCTCGAACTAGCCAATCCTCCAAATGACACAGTCGAAATTTTAACGACGATTGCCGGTGTCAAAAGCGTTCAGGAAGTTCCTTCAGACTCAGGCATTCGCTTCAATCTTCGAACAGACGCAGATGCAAACCCCAGTGAGGAAATCCTTCGTCTCATCTCCGAAAAACAATGGTCCCTCACTGAGCTAAGTCGCCGTAAAACCACGCTCGAAGACGTCTTTGTCGACCTCACCCAAGGCGAATAATCCATTCTCCCAGAAAACAACCTCTCGTTATGCGTACTTTTTGGACTCTTCTTTCTCGCGAAGTCGAAAGCTTCTTTTACTCCCCTATCGCCTACGTCGTGATTTTCTTTTTCCTACTCGCGACGGGATTCAATTTTTATTCAGGCGTTTCCCTACTCAACCAGAGTCCGTCCGAAGTCACCGTCGTGGAAGCCGCTTTTAACACCGCCCTCTTCTGGTTTCCGTTTGTCCTCATCTTCCCTCTCATCACCATGCGGACCTATGCCGATGAATTCCGCATGGGAACTATCGAAACCCTTACAACCGCTCCCGTTCAAGACTGGCAGGTGGTTCTTTCCAAGTTTTTCGGCGCGTTCCTCTTCTACATCCTGCTCTGGGCCCCAAGCTTCCTATACTTTAGCGCATTCACCTATATCACCGGGAAACAGGCCGCTTTGGCTGCGGGCGCCTTCGGTGGAAGCTACCTCCTGCTCCTTCTCCTCGGAGCATTCTACATCTCCCTTGGTTGCCTAGCCTCTGCCCTCACCAGCGAACAAATCAACGCAGCCGTCATGACTTTCGTGGCAATTTTCGGCTCGTTCGCAGCAGGTCTTCTCGGATTTATCCTCAACTCCCCAAGTCAAGCAGTCCGTGACTTCATTGCCTACTTCTCGGCTGTTGAACACATGGGCGACTTCTCCCGTGGCCTCCTCGATAGCCGCCCCATCGTCTGGTACACCTCCATGACCATTCTGGTCCTGTTCCTAAATCTGCAGGTCTTCCAATACCGCAAGTGGAAAGCCTAAACCTTCGCTCCAACGCTTTCTATGGAACAGCCTAACCAGCCTAACCAACCTGCTCCTCCCTCGATGAAACGCTTGTCCATTGGACTCAACGTTCTCACTCAAATCGCCGTTTTTGTCCTGATTATCGGGATGATTAACTACGTCAGTTTCCGTCATTTCAAACGCTGGGACTTCTCCAGAAACCAAAAGTACGCGCTGGCTCCACTCACCAAAAACCTCCTGACTAACCTCAAAAAGCCAGTCAAAGCCGTCGTCTTTTTCCCAAGTGCACAGGCTATCGCAATTGACGTCGGTTCTTTGCTGAAAGAATACGAATACGCCTCCGATGGAAAAATATCCGTCGAGGTTGTCGACCCTTACCGCAATCTCATCCGCGCAAAGGAACTCTCCGAAAAATACAAATTCGGCTCCAACGACAACATTGTCATTCTCGATTACGAAGGCCGTTCCAAATTCGTAAACGCGTTGGACATGGCCGAAATCGATAATTCCGGCGCGATGATGGGACAGGAATCAATCGTCCGCGCCTTCAAAGGAGAAGAGGCCATTACCTCGGCTCTCCTAGAGATCACCGAGGAAAAACAAAACAAAATCTACTTCCTTTCAGGTCACGGCGAATTAGAGCCCACCAGTCAGGACCTCATCGGACTCAAAACATTCATCGACCGCCAAAACATCAAGCTCGCTTCGCTGAACCTCAATAACGCTGAAGCGATTCCAAACGATGCCGCCGCATTGGTGCTCATGGGGCCTCGCGGCGACCTCTCCGAACGTGAAATCAAACTCGTCTCGGATTATTGGAACGACCGTAAGGGTCGGCTATTTCTCTTCCTAGGCGCCAACAATAAAACCGCGCGACTCACCCAATGGCTCTCCAGTCAGGGAATCACTCCTCAAGACGATGTCGTACTGCGGGTCGGCACCATGTTGGTAACCGAAAACGGTCAATTTGGAGTCCGTCCCGGAACAGTCACCAAAGCCGTGGGAGTTGTTCCCAGCAGCGCCAAATCGGTTTTGAAAGATATTATCGGATTCGACCTCGAACTCGCCGGCTTTACGCAGTCCATCAGTGTCGACCCCGCAAAAACAGCCCAGGAAAAACTCCGCGTACTACCACTCCTAACATCTTCCGCTGAATATTGGGGCGAAACCGAATACAACCCACAGGACACAAAGGCCGCCGTCAAAGACCCTGAAAAAGATCATCCCGGACCTTTAACGTTAGCTATCGCCGCCGAAAAAGGCGGTATCGAAGATCCTCGGGTTAAAGTTGAAACCTCCCGCATGGTACTCATAGGTAACTCCGGTTTTGTTTCCAACGAAGGACTGCGAGCCTCCGAAAGCGGTTTGGATTTTGCGATCAACTCGATCAACTGGCTCATCAACCGCGAACAACTGGCAGGAATTCCCCCAAAACCCAAACAAGCTGTACGCCTTAGCCTGAACGAAAACCAAATGGGCCAAATCGCCCTCACGGTTATGGGAATCATTCCCGGGCTCGTCGCTCTCGTCGGATGCGTTGCCTGGTGGAGGCGCCGCCATTAAGCCCCCTGCTCGCCCACTGCTCCTATGAAACCGCGTACCACGCTCCTTCTGGCAACCATTGCCTGCGGAATCTTCGCCTATATTTGGTTTGTCGAACGCCACACAGAATCGACTCGGGAAAGTGCTGATTCGAATGCCCGCGTTCTGGCATTGGAGGCAAACGACATTACCGCCATTACAATTCAAAATGGGGACAACAAACTAGAGTTACAGAAAGGAGAAGGCGTCTGGAAAATCACACATCCCCTCGCTGACCGTGCAGACAGCGCGCTGATCCAGACATTACTGACTTCTCTGGAGTCTCTTCGCCACTCCTCCAAAATTGAAATCTCCCCATCTCAGGAAAAGGAGAAGTTCAAAGAGTTCGGGGTAGCCGAATCCGACCTCCATCTGAAACTCAAATCGGATTCAGGAAAAACCACGGAACTCCTTTTGGGTAAAGATAGTGCCATCGACGGGAAAATCTATGTCCGTCAACAAGGCTCAAACACCGTCTATGTCATAAACAGCAGCCTCAGAACGTATCTTTCCAAAAAGAACGATGATTTCCGAGACACCAAGCTCTCCGATATCCCGTCACAGCACATTCAACGTATGAGCGTCAAAACTCAGGAAGGTGAACTGGAGCTCGAACGCAAAAACAATCATTGGGAGATCGTTAAACCACTACGCGCCAGAGCTGCTGACCAAAAGGTCAACGACCTTATCGCAGGGGTCCTAAACGCGAAGGTCTCCCAGTTTTACTCCGAAACACCCACCCCAGAACAAGGATTGGGAGAACCTCGCGCGCTCATCACCCTAAACATCGAGGGCCAAAAATCCCCTGTGACCCTTAAGGTCGGCACAACACCAACCGGCGAAGCTAACAAGGAAAAATCTTTCACCCGCCTCTCCGATCGCCCTGCCGTCACCGTTTTGGCGAACTCCGCCCTGGATCCGCTCCTCAAAGCGCGTCCCAATGACGTCCGTGATCGGAAATTGGTACGCGTCGAAAACGATATCATCGATCGCATCACCATTGAAGCAAACGGTCAGCCGAAGCTTGTCATGACACGTAAAGGCGAAGGCTGGGTTCAGAAAGACAACGGAACCGAGATCAAAATCAACGAAAGTATTCCCGCAAAAATTCTCACCACCGTTCAGGCTACCAATGTCACCAATTTCATCACGGACATCGCATCCGATCTGGCGCAATACGGCCTCGAAAAGCCAAAGCTCAAACTCACCTTCTCATCCTACGCATCTGAAAACACTGCCGAAACCAAAGCCGGAGACCGCCCCATCGCCTCCGTACTTTTCGGTAACACGGAAGGTGACAGCAGCTACGTCAAACTCGAAGACGAACCCTTCGTGGTCGCTGCCCCAAGGGCCTTTGGCGAATCCCTACCCACCCACCGGATTCATTTACAGCCGCTGAGCGTCGCGTCTTTCAAAATCGAAGACATCACTTCCATTGAAGTCACCAAAGCCGGTTCCTCCATCAAACTCGATCGCAAGGAAAACAAATGGAAGTCCACCGACGCCACCTGCGTAATCAACGAGGCAAACGTCGCATCCCTTCTCACAAATCTTTCCAACCTCAAAACAAACCGTTGGCAAACACCTCAGGAAGCTGGTGAACAGTCCACAGACTCCCCCGAACTCGCCCTTAATCTAACACTCAAGGACGGCAGCTCTGTTACAATTCAAGTCATCCGTCCCCTTGGTGAAGAAGGCTTCATCTCAAAGATTTCCACCAGCGCGGGATTCTTTTTGCTTTCGAAAAAACAGTACGCCCTGCTCGATCTCAACCTAATCGATTAAGCATCGCTCAAGGCCCGTTGCCTGCACTGGCCCCCCAACAAACAGAAGCCGCGCACGTTCTCTTCGGACTCCAAATTGTTTCGCAGTTACACAGGTGGTCCTTTCTCCCCAAAATCGTGGAGAAATCGGCCTCCGCCCACCCCATAGCTATGCAAAGGCACAAATATAATATCTTCCCAGAAGCGAACCCCGAAAATTTCGAGCACCTCAAAGAAGATATTCGCCTCAATGGCTTCGACCCCAAATACCCAATTATTGTTTGTGACGGAGGAATTTTAGACGGCTGGAACCGCCACAGAGCCTGTTTGGAACTCGGAGTCGAAGGCGTTTACGAGACGTTTTCCGGTACCGATACAGAGTTAATTGCATTGGTCATGCGCACCAATAAGCGCCGTCATCTCAGCAGTGGCCAATGGGCAACCATCGCGGTCGAAGCAGAATCGATCATGAGCGCCATCGCGCAAAAGGAGGAAAAGGGTCGCGTCGAAAAACTATCCGTTCAAGTGGACACCACGGAACCCGAAACCAGCCTGCCAGCTCCTGTTGTTGCAAAGAAGGATCCAAAAGCGGCGGCGAAAATCGCTGAGGTATTCAACACCAACCAGAGCTACGTAAACCAAGCTGCTAAGATCAAAGTAGCCGCACCCGAGGTATTCGAGCAGCTGAAGGCGGGAACCATCACGATGCAGGACGCATCCAAGGTCGTTCGTGCAAAACCAACCAATCCGTGGAGTGACGACGAAAAAGAACGCCAGGCTTTGGCGCAGAAAGGAACCCCGGTTGTTGCGAATACCAATCGCGATAAAAATCTCATTCTCTGGGCCACAGAAGAATCACGGCTGGTGAAAATCGACAGAGCCTCAAAATACTGGAACCCCTTCATCCTCGGCGAAGATGGAACACGAGAAGAAGTTTGCGATCATTTCGAAACGCGATACCTCCCATTAAAACCCTCACTGCTCGACGGGATCAAAACCCTCGAAGGCAAGGTACTGGTTTGCCAATGTTATCCGGAACGCTGCCACGGCGACGCTTTAGTCACTGCCTATCTTAATGCAGTCAAAGAATCCGTCTAAGCGCACACTTCAACACCCATTCCGGCTCCGTTGATCACGCCCCCTCCACGTCCTTCATCGAAGAAACACCACGGGTACTAATCGGGCGCCACGCGACCTTGTCCCAAAGAGCCTGTTGCAGTGTCTTCGCATCAGGGCCCTCCGCTGCAGCGCGCGTACGCCAGGCCGCACTCGGCAAAGCAGACGTCGCGGCGACGCGTCCCCTTCTCTCCACCTCGTAGTCTACGGCAGCTACCGCTTCTTCTAATTGGGAAAAGCGCTCCATGGATTTCTCGTCAATACGCACCTCCCAGATCTTGCCCCGACCGGAACGTCGCAAGACGAGAACTTCACTTACCGTTCCAGGAGAACGCTCAAAGTGCAGACCGACCCCATAACGCCCGAGAGAAAACCAGGCGTTGCGAGAAATGGCGCGCACATCCTCGTGTACTTCCAATGTCAGAGGATCAAACGCTGCTGCCCGATCCTGAATTTCAGGGAGCGTGAGCGCGCCAGCCTCTAATTCAAACCCGGGGTGATCCACCAGAATCTGCTGCCAGGCTCTCCGCGCATCGCTGACGTCACCTCCCATCAGATTCAGATCCCGAGGCATGCCAAATAAAGACGGCAGTGAACAGAGACTCAGCGTCGACACATCCACAAAGTCCAAAATGAGGCAGTCCTTCTTGTTGGGGAAAAGACGCGTCCCTCGCCCCACACATTGCGCATAAAGCCCCTCTGAACGGGTCGGTCTCGCCATCGCAATACAGGACACCCCTGGGTCATCAAAGCCTTCGGTCAAAACAGCCACATTGGTTAGCACCTGCGTTTTGCCCTCTCGAAAATCAGCGAGCACTTTTGCCCGCTGCTCCTGCGGCATCTCTCCGTGGACCATTCCGGCACGAACACCCAAGGCGTTCAGTGCCCAACAAAGATTCCGCGCGTGATTTACCGTCACACAAAATGCAATCGTCCGGCGATCGCGGGCCAGCTCCTGAATGGAACGCGCAACCAACGCATTGCGCTCCTCGATATCGACGGCAGCCGCGAGCTCTTCCTCCCGAAAATCGAGTCCACCGGCGGACAGCCGACTCAAATCCGCAGCCGTAGAAACACGAAATCCGCGCAACTTCACCAAATAACCGTCCTCGATCATTTCAGGCAAATGCCGTGAATAAACGATCCGCTCAAAAACGCTGTCGAGGCCCTTCCCATCGCCCCGCGAAGTAGTAGCCGTAAATCCAAGAAGGGTTCCACTCCACCCTTCATCAAACGCCCCCATCTGCCTAAGCACACGCAAATTATCCTCCGCAGCTGCATGATGACACTCATCATAAATGATCAGGCCAATATCCCGCCCCTGCAGGACACGCGAAAGACGCTCCTCGTGTAACGAGCGAATCGAACAGACGAGCACTTTAGCATCGGCCGCGGCGACTTCGCTTCCACGTTCGATAGAGACGACGTGCTGACCAGCCAGGGCCGTTTCTAGCTTCGAGCGCGCCTGTTCCAGGAGTTCCTCCCTGTGGGCCAGAACCAGAACCTGCCTGCGAGCAAGTCGCGCGAGCTCCGAAAAAATCACGGTTTTACCCGCACCCGTGGGAAGACAGACCAGCATTCTGCGAACACCAGCCCGGCGTGCGGCCAACACCGCATCAATGGCCTCCTTCTGATAAGGGCGAAGGGTGACAGAAGGCGCAGGCATACAGGGTATCCCTATCGGGGTTAAGGGTTCGCCCGGCAACGATTATATAATCCCTCCTCACACCTCCCCTAAATCTTCGGGAATAAAATTCACGCCCTTGGTACAGCAGACGGACTCTCCTGCTTCATCGCAGGCAACCGCGATGCAACCCAAAGTGCCATCGCCAGAAGCCCCAATCCGGACGTCAAAAACACCACCCAATAGCCAGGAACGGTTTTATCCGCAGGACCATTGGTTCCAAATAACAGCCCCAACGCCCCGCCTCCTTGAACCCCCAGCGATTGCCCGAGGAAAAAGAAAAACGCGAACAAGGAAACCGCTGTTCCCCGCGCCTTAACGGCGAGCTCAGTAGCCTTCGTTTGCAAGGTGCTGTGTATGGAATTAAACCCAAACCCTAACAGCAGCGCCGCCGGAATAATCGGCCACCAAACCGCCAACGTCGGCAATGCCGAAGCCAACACAAATCCGGACATCAGCAACGTGCCTCCGAGCAACGCCATTTGCCACTGCTGAAGATGCTTCAAGATTCTCTTTGCGCTGACGCTGTAGAGCAGCCCTCCAATTCCGTAGAAACTGATAAGGAAGCCTGCCTGAAGGATTTTCATCCCAAAATTGTCCTGTAACGCGCTGCTGATATAGACCAGCCCTCCAAACAAAAATAACCCCTCCAGGAAAATCGCCGGATAAACCACGCGGGCGTTGGGGTTCGCCAAAACCATCCGATACGACTGCAGCCCAGGGGTTGCGGGTTTATTCGGGTCACGTACCGGACGTGGCTCTTTTTTAGCCGCACGAAAGAACGCAAACATCACCAGCCCTGAGATCCCCCCAAGCACGAGGAAGATCTTTCTCCAACCCAGATAATCCCCAAAAACCCCTCCCATCGGACCGCTAAACACCGTGCCCATCATCAAGGCACTCATAAATTGCCCCAACGTCGCCTGTCGTTTTTCAGGCGGAAACTTGTCCCCGATATAGGCGATCGAAAGCGGAATAATCGCAGCGGCGAATATCCCCGTAATCAGGCGCAGCGCAATCAGCGCCTGAAGCCCCACACTCCCCTCGGGCACAAACGCGCAGGCAGCAGTCCCCAACGCAAACAGCGAAAACGCAAGCGCCATGACCCGAACCTTCCCGATGCGATCCCCCAACGGCCCATAGATCAACTGGCACATCCCGTACGGCAGAGCGTACGCAGACACCGCAAGAGACGCCTTCGTAAGCGGCACATTAAAATCGCCTGCTATCGTTTTGAGTAACGGGTCAATTACTCGTGCATCCGATGCAACCATAAAGGCGGCAGCCCCCAAGACGAGTAGTGAGACACGGTGTTCAGGATTTTGAGATACTTGGTTTTCCAACGGATACTCCTTTGTTTGCGACAGCTAACAGTTTTAAAGACAACCACGCAACCCACTCCCGCTTTGGGAACAATCCCAAAAGAATGCCCAACGCCCCCATTCCCCAATAAGATCCCGCCGCATTTTCGGATGCCCGTTAAAAGAGCCCTAGGGTAGAATCCCACCCCCGCACTCAAATTCTCCCCTCAGGCTTTTGTAATCCCCCTAACAAACGTTCACCCCACAGATATTCTACTATTAACGCAGCATACCCCCATTAAACATCACCCAAAGTGAGTTAATGCACACACTTCACATTATGAACCTCCCTAAACCGGCTATCCTCGCTCTGGCCATTGCGTCTTCCCTGAATGCCGCAGATGCCCCAGCTCCCACTCCTGCAGCACCCGAATTTCCACCGATGCCTCCTATTCAGGCGCTATCGCCTCAGGAAACCCTGAAAACGATGCAACTCCCCAAGGGCTACCATCTGGAGTTGGTTCTTGCCGAGCCGCATATCCAGGAGCCTGTTGCCGCAGCTTTCGACGCCAACGGACGGATGTTCGTGGCGGAAATGCGCACTTACATGCAGGACATCGATGGCACGAAAGAACACGACCCCGTGAGTCGTGTATCGCTGCACTGGTCCAGCAAAGGCGACGGCAACTTCGACAAACATACGGTGTTTATCGATAAACTCCTGCTTCCGCGCATGATCTTGCCGCTCGGGCCCGGCCAACTCCTCGTCAACGAAACCGATACTCAGGACATCTTCCTTTATGAAGATACCAACGGAGACGGTGTAGCCGACAAGAAGACACTTTGGTTCGAGGGCGGCCCGCGTGGAGGCAACATGGAGCACCAGCAAAGCGGCCTTATTTGGGGCATGGATAACTGGCTCTACATGACTTACAACGCCTGGCGCCTTCGTTGGCAACCGGGTGGCGCACCTCCACTTAAAGAACCCATTGCAGCCAATGGAGGCCAGTGGGGCCTCACCCAAGACGATTACGGCAAACCCTGGATCGTGAATGCAGGGGGAGAGATTGGACCATTAAACTTTCAAACCCACGTTCTCTACGGCGGATTTAATCTCAAAAATCAGTTCTCCGAAGATTACTCCACCGTCTGGCCTCTAGTCGGAATCGCCGACGTTCAGGGTGGACCACCACGCTACCGTCCAGAGGACAAAACGCTCAACCATTTCACGGCAACATGCGGTGCGGAAGTTTTCAGGGGTGATCGACTCCCCGCAGATCTCAAGGGGGATCTTCTGTTCTCAGAACCGGTGGGACGCCTCGTCCGTCGTACCAAGGCTGAAGTTAAAGATGGTCTGACTTACCTCAAAAACGCCTACGACAAATCGGAATTCCTACGCTCCACCGACCCACTTTCGCGTATCGTCAACATGAACACGGCACCGGACGGCACGCTGTTCATGATTGATATGTACCGTGGGATTATTCAGGAAGGCAACTGGGTCGGCCCGACGAGTTATCTACGCAAGGTGGTCGAGCAATACTCTCTCGACAAACAGTTTGCTCATGGCCGCATCTGGCGCCTAGTTCACGACGACTTCAAACCGGGCCCACAACCCAAGCTGTACGACGCCAAACCCGCTGAGCTCGTCGCCACACTGGATCATCCAAACGGCTGGTGGCGCGATACAGCCCAGAAGTTAATTGTTCTCAGCCAGGACAAATCCGTTGTTCCTGCCCTGAGCAAACTCGCAGTCGAAGCTAAAAACCCACTCACCCGAATCCACGCCCTCTGGACGTTGGAAGGCTTAAACTCGGTTGACGCAGGTCTCGTCCGGAGTCGGATGAAAGACTCGGACGCAAACGTGCGAGCAGCAGCGATTCGGGTCAGCGAAACGCTCTACAAAGCCGGCGAAAAGTCGCTATTTGCAGACATCGTAGCACTCGCAAAAGATCCAAGCGCATCGGTTTCCCTACAGGCGCTTTGTTCCGCCCGACTGCTGGATTTCAACGAAGCAAAACCCTTGGTCCAATCAACCCTGACTGGCGCTACCGGGCACTTCGCTTTGCGAGAAATTGCCATGCAGATGCTCGCGCCAACGCGAAAATGGGGCAAAGAATTCAACGGCGAACAGAAAGCTCTGCTCACCAAAGGAAACGACATTTTTAACGAACTCTGCTTCAGCTGTCACAACCCCGACGGCAAAGGGACCCCGATGGAAGGCAAACCCGGCGTGACCATGGCCCCGCCGCTTGCAGGATCCCGCACCGTTACCGGTCCTGAAGAGCGCCTTATGGCCGTACTTCTCAAAGGCCTCGGTGGCCCCATCAACGGCAAAACGTACGACGCCCAGATGGTCACGATGGAAAGCAACGACGACAACTGGATTGCCTCCGTGGCCTCCTACGTCCGCAACAGTTTTGGTAACAAAGCTAGCACGGTTAGCCCCAAACAAGTCGCTGCGCTTCGAGCAAAACTCAAAACACGTACAGCAGCATTCACAATCGAAGAGCTGGCGGAGTTCGGTCCTGCTGTAATCAAAAATCGAGCTGATTGGAAACTTACCGCTAGCCACAACCCTGAGGCACTCGTCAATGCAGTCGATGGGAAACTCGAAACTCGCTACGATACCAAGAAGCCTCAGGAAGCCGGCATGTGGATCACCATCGAGTTACCAGCCGAGACTTTGGTTTCCGGCCTCGTTCTCGACGCAGGCACCTCCCGCGGCGATTTCCCACAGGGTTACAAAGTCGAGCTTTCCACTGATGGCAACACGTGGGGCAAACCTGTAGCACAAGGAAAAGGCGACGGTCCTCTCACTGAAATCCGTTTCCCCGCAGCAAAAGCCAAATCGATTCGGATTACCCAGACGGGCTCAAGCAAAGGCAGCTTCTGGTCGATCCACGAATTAGAGATTTTGGACGGAGCAGCCAAATAGCCCACCTAATCTCGAAACTTCGCGAAAACCACCGCACTTCCCTGGAAGCGCGGTGGTTTTTTTGCGTCTACGCCCAAGAACATCCCTCCGATAGGACTGCGTTTAGCGGAGGAGAAAGACAAACTGCGGCCAGTATTCAGCAACCCGTGGTGAGACGCCCTCGCACGTTCCTGATGAACTGAAATCACACCAGCGTTCGCGTAACCGAAAAAGCAACAGCGCTGGTGTCCCATCCACATATCTTATGCACGTTGATCATCACCCTCTCATCACGGAGTTTCCTGAGTACCGCGAAAAAATCCACACCCTCAAAACAACGTCCCTGCACTTCGCGCATCTGGCCGAACAATACGAGGAAGTGGATAAACACATTTGCCGCGCTGAAGACAGCCCCGAGGGTTATACGGACTCACACATGCACGAGCTAAAAGCAAAGCGCTTGCATCTCAAAGACGAGCTCTACAAAGCGCTATCCACAGAATCCTAATCGAGATTTCTTGCGATCCAGACAGATCGCAAACTCATTCCCGCTCGTATTAAAGTCTATCAGACTTTAGCGAGCGGGTTTTCTTTTTCCAGACATCGCACACCGGGCCAACCCAGCCGCAATGTTGAACCGCGGCTAAACCGCGATGTCATTCGCTGCCTCAACGATACCCGCAACCTTTTCTCGGAGCGTCGCGAGAGTAAACGGCTTAAGTAAAAAACCGTCGGCACCACAACTCTCCACCCGGATCCGGTCCTGTGCCCCCAAGTTTCCCGTGATAAGCAAAACAGGCAGGTTCTTCAAACGCAGATCCCCTCGGATCTCGGCCAACAACTCCCAGCCATCCATTTGAGGCATGTTGATGTCCGTAATCACAAAATCAAACAGCCCATTCCTCAGTAGATCCAAAGCAGCGGCACCATTCTCGGCCTCGACACACTGGTTCTCGCCCATTTCGTCGATCAACATACACAGCACTCGACGCACCATTGAGACGTCATCGACGATTAGAAATTTCATATCAAATATAACGCTGCGGCTGTCCCTTTTCGTCACAAATAAATGCCAACCAAATGCGAATGTGCACACTGTACGCCAACGGCCTCACAAAAAATATCCCCCGTTTGGGGGGTGTTTAAGCCGGGTACTTGTAGAATAGCGGGCAGCACCTTCCCTCCCTTCCCCTCGCGTCGACCAACCATCCATCCGTTTGGTTCCACGCAATGTCGGAAGGCACTACCCTTTTCATGTCACGAGCGACAACGCTCTAGGCGCTTTTACGGGTTCTGGAAAAGTTTCGGCGCAAACTCCGCTAGGTACCGGCGCCACACAGGCCACGAATGGTCGCCCTCCGTCTCCACGAATTCGAAGCGAATCCCCTTTTGCTTCAACAGCGTATTAAAGTCCTCGTTACGCTCCCGGAGAAAATCCTTCTTCCCGCACGCGCTCCAAAACAGCTTCAGATCCTTGTTTGTCGCCTCAGGGTCATCCAGTCCTCCAGCCACAAACTTCGGCTCTGGTGGAACCGCACTGAATGCTCCGACATACGCAAATTTCTCGTGGAGATTCAGCGCCACAGAAAATGCGTGGTGCCCCCCCATCGACAACCCCGCAAAAGCGCGAGCAGCAGGAGCGGCGTTCACTTTGTAGTTAGATTCTACAAGCGGAATCACATCTTCCACCAACTCCCTGCAATACGCCTCAGTGTTATCCACTGAATACTCCTCAAATACGCCGCCTCGGGGAGGCACTGCGTGAGCATCAGGCATCACCAGAATCATCAGCTGGCTTTTTTTCTGCGCAATCAGCGCATCCAAAATCCAATGTGCTTTCCCATGAGTTGTCCAGGTAGCCTCGTTGTCTCCATTGCCGTGTGAGAGATAAAGAACCGGCAGTGGCCCCGCACCCTCCGCCCCAGGTGGCGTATAAACAAACACTCGCCGCATTTTCCCAAGCGCCTTGGAGTGGTACTCGTGAATATGCAGAGTGCCGTGGGGGATCTCCTGCCAATCCCAAAGCGCAGGCGGGTTTGCGGGCACATGCATCACACTGGAACTCGGATAACGCTGCGGCTTCACAAAGGAGTTTTGAGCATCCAGAACACTCAAACCATCCACCACAAAATGATACTCATGCACTCCCGCCGGAACCTGTCGTAACAGCACCGACCATATCCCCTGCTCGTCTTTGGTCAGATTCGTTGTAGCTCCAAATTGGCCGGCCACTTTAACGTCCGAAGCCTTGGGCGCCCGAAAACGCACCATCACATCTCCACTAGCCTGGACCTCCGGCGAAATCAGCGGAGCCGGGCGTACCCACGGCGTTTTCGGCGCCTGCCCCTGAGCCGAACTGGACAAGATCGCCAGTCCAGTGAGTAAAAGCGCTCCTTTAAAAAGCTGATGCGGAGAAAAGTAATTCGTATTCATGGAGGAACACACAGGGTGCCGCTCCATTTCAGTTCGTCCAAGTCGAAATCGAGGGAGTATCCCGCCAGAAGGCACTGCCTAGAGCGTTCGGCGCTTGCGTACTGCAGCGGCGAGCTCATCCAAAGTCTCCACCGTTGCATCCCAACCCAGACACGCATCCGTAATCGACTGCCCTCGCACCATACTTGCTACATCCCTGGTGAGCTTCTGGTTTCCCTCGACCAAGTTAGACTCAATCATCACGGACGTAATGACCTTACATCCCCCCGCGATCTGATGTGCCAGACTTCGGGCAACCATCGGCTGGTTCCGATAATCCTTCAGTGAATTACCGTGGGAACAATCCACCATCACCGTTTCAGGTAAATTTTGCTCCCGTAACATCCGGGAGGCCTCCTCAATACTCGCTTGATCGTAATTGGGGCCAGTTTTTCCACCGCGTAGAATCAAATGGCACGATTCATTTCCTGCCGTCGAAACAATTGCCGAGACACCTTGCTTCGAAACCGAAAGGAAATGATGCGGCCTGGACGCCGACTGAATTGCATCGAGCGCAATCTGAATAGATCCACCGGTTCCGTTCTTAAAACCCACCGGCATGGATAACCCGGAAGCCAACTCCCGGTGAACCTGCGACTCGGTAGTACGCGCACCAATCGCCCCCCAGGCAATCAAATCGGCAATATATTGAGGCGAGATAGTGTCTAAAAACTCGGTACCGGCAGGCACCCCCATATTCGCCAAATCCAGTAACAACCCACGCGCCACTCGCAGCCCGTGATTAATATCAAACGAATCATCCAGCGATGGATCGTTGATAAGTCCCTTCCAGCCAACCGTGGTCCGCGGCTTTTCAAAGTAAACACGCATGATCACCAAAAGATCATCCCTCAAACGGGCCGCCTCAGCCTTCAGTTTTTCCGCGTATTCAAGTGCCGCTTCCGGATCATGAATCGAACAGGGCCCCACCACCGCCAATAAACGATCGTCGCCCCCTTGTAAAATCGCACCAGCCTCACGGCGAGTTGCGGCAACAAGGTCACTTGCCTGTTCTGTTAGCGGTAAATAATAGGCGAGAACAGCAGGTGAAATCAGGGGATTTAACCCGGTAATCCGGAGGTCATCAGTACGGTGGCGAGTCACAGCAAGGATGCTTGCCGCTGAAACGCAGCCCGCGCAAGAAACAAGTTCACCCACAAGGCAACCCTTGTGATGTCAAAAACACTGAAACAAAACCGGCTTTCTGGTGTTTCACTGACACTCATCCATTTAACTCCTCCTAACAATCGCCTCCCAGTGCAGTTGTCTACACAGCCCCATATTCAATGAAGCTCTCCTTCCCCTCTTGCCTTCTCGCAGCGTTCGTTCTGGTCACCAATCTGCACGCGGCAGGTTTGTCCAACAAACACCCGAACATCATTTTTATCCTGAGCGACGACCAAGGGTATGGGGACGTTTCAGCCCACGGGAACCCCATTCTCCAAACCCCTAATATGGATCGCCTTCACAATGAGGGGGTTCACTTTACCGACTTCCACGTGAGCCCTACTTGCGCCCCTACCCGGAGCGCACTGCTCACAGGCAGACATGAATTCAAGAACGGCATCACCCACACTATCCTGGAGCGCGAAAGGCTTGCGCTAAACGCCATCACACTCCCTCAAATCCTCAAAACCGTTGGCTATACGTCTGGCATTTTCGGCAAATGGCATCTGGGTGACGAAGACGAGTACCAACCCGAAAAACGCGGGTTCGACGAAGTCTTCATCCACGGAGCCGGAGGGATCGGCCAGCACTTTCCCGGCTCCTGTGGCGATGCCCCCGGAAACATGTACTCGTCGCCGCTGATCAAACATAACGGCAAGTTCGAAAAGACCGAGGGATACTGCACAGATGTGTTTTTCTCCCAGGCCACAAAATGGATCGAATCCGTCAAAGGGAAGGCCCCCTTTTACGTACACCTCGCGACGAACGTCGCACACGCCCCATTGCAGGTCAGGGATGAAGACCTCGCCCGGTACAAGGATAAGACCAGCGATCTGAATGCCGCCAAATTCTTCGGCATGTTAGCCAACCTCGACGACAACATCGGCAAGCTCCTAGCCAAGCTCACAGAATGGGGGATCGAAAAAGACACTCTTATCGTTTTCATGAATGACAACGGAGGAACCGCCGGTTGCAAAATCTTCAACGACGGCATGCGCGGCACCAAGGGCACCCCATTTCTAGGAGGCACAAGAGCGCTCTCATTCTGGCGCTGGACCGGCTCCATCCAGCCGGCGGCCGTTGATAAACTGGCTGCACACATCGATTTCCTGCCAACGCTTGCCGAAATCGCTGGCGCCAAACTAGACGCAAAAACCACCGAACAAGTCGAGGGCCGTAGTCTCGTTCCACTTCTCGAAAACCCAAATGCACCCTGGGCTGAACGGACTTTATTTACCCACGTAGGCCGCTGGAATAAAGACACCTCCCCTGAAACTGGGAAATACGTCAACTGCAGCATCCGAACCCCGCAATACCATCTGGTAAGCGTCTCCAAACAAAACAAACCCGAATGGATGCTCTTCGATGTGCAGAAGGATCACGAGGAAGCCACTGACATCGCAGCCGCCAATCCCAACATTGTGAGCAATCTCCAGGGAGCTTACGAAAGCTGGTGGACTTCCGTTGTACCGATGATGGTGAACGAAAACGCACCATTAGCTGCAGAGAACCCGTTCTGGACACTCTACCGAAAACAATTCGGAAGTTTGCCTCCTGAAGCGGAAGCAGCCGAGAAAAAGAACACCCAAAAAGGCGACCATTAAGCCGCAAAAACACCGCTCAATTAGAGCGCACTGTATTTCTAACAAACTTAAACGGAAGCACCTGCCGTACGTTCATCGATACAAGCCGTGAGTGAAGACATACTCACCGGCTTGGCCAGGAAGGGGAACCCACCGATATCAGTCTTCGTTTCTTTTTTAGCCACGATAGCCGTCAAAAACACGATCGGAATCTGAGCCAGTGTGCTATCCGAACGAATCTGCTGGGCTACATCACCGCCATCAATTTCAGGCATCACGATATCCAGAAAGATAATGTCGGGTTTAAAGTCGCGGGCAACAAACCACGCTTTAGTCCCATCGTTCTCAATCCTAACCTCATAGCGTCCTCCTTTTTCCAGCGTCAGCTTAAGGAGCCGCGTAAAACTCACCTCGTCATCGACGATTAAAACGCGTTTTTTGGGAGGAATAGTGCTCATAGGAGTCGTGGTTGGCGGAACAGGAAAACAATGACCTATAGTTTCGAAAAAGTTAAGCACTCTGGACCTGAAACATCAGCGTTGCACGAGCACCACCCTCAGGCCGGTTGCGAATATCGATAGTCCCTCCGTGTAAATCCACGATTGTTTTGACCACCGACAAGCCCAAACCCGTGCCTTTTCCCGTGGGTTTTGTCGTGAAAAAAGGCTCAAAAATCTTCGCAAGCTTCTCCTCTGGAATACCATGCCCGGTATCATCAATCTCCAACACAGCCAACGTCTGGCCCACTCGAAAACTCTCACTTTCCATCCCGGCAATATTCCTTCCCACCCCAGTCAATTGCTTCGAATAGGTACGAACCGACAACGTCCCCCCCCCTTCCATAGCGTGAACAGCGTTAGTCAGTAGATTCACCAACACTTGGTTCATCTTTTCCAAGTCCAAAGCCAACGCAGGCAACCTCGGATCCAATTCCTGCACCACTTCGACTGCCCCCTTCATCTCCACACGCACAGCCTTCAGAGCGGTCTCCACAAGTTTATTCAAATCAGCAGGTTTTGCATCAATTTGACTGGGCTTAGAAAAGTCCAGCAGCCCTAGGATCACACTATCCGCCCGCCTCACGGCCTCGTGCATCTCCGTCAAAATCTCCCTGGACGTATCATCCAACGAGTCCACCTGATCCATAAAATCAATACCCATCTTGATGATTGCCAACGGGTTTTTGACTTCATGTGCGATCCCAGCCGCCAATCGTCCAATCAACTTCATCTTCTCCGCTTCAATCAACTGCATTTGCACCCCTCTGAGCTCCGTATGCGCCGATTGCAACTGTCCCATCGCATGCAAAACATCCTCGCGACTCGATGCCAGATCCACATTCGCCTGTTTCAACTGCATCTCCGCCAATTTTTGCTCGGTAATATTCCGCTTAATACAAACCAATCCCAAAACCCTCCCATCATCCCCTTTCCAAGGCACTTTTGTCACCATCGCCCAACGCATCCCACCCCGAGGATCCAATGCTTTCTCCTCGTAATTCATCTGCGCTTGCCCCGTTTCAAAAATCGGCTCGTCCGCAGAACAGAATCCGTCCGCGATCTCTTTCGGGAAAAAATCATAAGGCGTGTGCCCCACCACATCCGCCGCACTCGTTGCTCCCAACCACTTCTGATGCGCCAGATTATCCAGCAGATAACGTCCCTCGATATCCTTGAGGAAAATGTGATCCGGCAAGTTATCAATCACCGCCCGAAGCAAGTTGCGCTCCCTTTCCAACGCCGCCTCCATCTCCTTAATCGCAGTAATCTCCCTCGAAATCCCACACGTCCCGACAATTTTCCCGTTCCGGTCACGCAACGGCAATTTCGTCGTTAATGACCACGACCTCCCTCCGCCCTGTAGCTCCTCATACTCCACCTTGTTAATCATCGCCTCCCCGGTCTGCATCACTCGCCGCTCGTCATCGATCGCTTCCACCGCATGCCCGCCCCCATAAAAATCCGCATCCGTTCTTCCGTAAGCATCTTCCGGACGCTTTAACCCAAACAAATCCGTCAACGCCCGATTAATCCGAATAAACCGACTCTGCTCGTCCTTAAAATAAATCCGGTCCGGTATGTTATCCAAAAGGGTCCGTAGATACGCACGTTCCCGCGCAAACTCGAATCGATACCGTGACCGCTCCAGCGCAAGCGTTGTCGCCCGGTTCAAAAGAAACGCATCCATGCGTTCCTTTAAGAGATATTCTTGGGCACCGGACTGTATTGCCTGCCGGGCAAGCATCTCATTCCGTTCCTCCGCCAACACTACCACAGGCACCCCCGGCTCCGCATGATGCACCGCCATAAAGGCCTCAACACCCACAACATCTGGCAATACCAGATCCAAAATAACCACATCCACCTCAGCTGCCTTCAGTTGCGTCAAACCATCCGCCAGCGTCAACGCGACCCCAACTATCTTAAAGTGTCCAGAGGCATCAGACTCAGCAAGCTCCCGAATTTGAGCAACATATCGTTCATCAGACTCAATAAGCAGAACCCGTGGGGAATCCAAAGAAAGTTGGAGCATTGTGTAGGGGGGGACCTGTCCGCATTTTAGCCTCTTTCTTCTCAATACGCGAGCCTTTCCCCCGGACGTCCAGCGCAACCGGTCTCCCTGCCCAAAACCGGGACTCCCCCAGCCACCTTCCAGCTAATTCACGACGTTTACTGGTTTCCCTGCCAGGCACCCCCGAACGTTCTCAACCGTCTGCGCCAACAAACGGATCCTCGCGTTTCTCGTCGCCCAAGCGATATGCGGTGTAATCACGCAATTCCGGGCCCCAAAGAGAGGGTTGTCGGCCGACGGCGGCTCCATCGACAACACATCCAACCCAGCCCCTGCAATGCGGCTACTGTTGAGAGCCGCAGCGAGGTCAGCCTCGTCAACCAACGGGCCACGGGCCGTGTTCACAAGAAAGGCCGACGCTTTCATCGTCGCGATCCTGGCTGCGTTCACAAGACCCCGTGTCTCTGGCGTCAACGGACAGTGCAGCGAAACAATATCACTCTGCGAAAACGCTGAATCCAAATCTACCGCCTCGACGTACACGGGAAGCTTCGTGCCCGAAAAATTGCGCCGGTACGCGATCACTTTCATTCCAAACCCATGTGCAATCGCAGCAACACGCTCCCCAATCCGCCCATACCCAACAATCCCCAGCGTTAATCCCTCAAGCTCTACCAAGGGATAATCCCAATAACAAAAATCTTTCGACGCTGCCCAGCGCCCTTCCCGCACAGTCTGCGCGTGATATCCCGACCGATTCGCCAGCTCCAAAATCAGAGAAAACACCGCCTGAGCCACATTCGTCGTGCTGTATTCTGGGACATTACAGACCGGAATATTTCGAGCCCGCGCAGCGACTCCATCGATCAGATTGTACCCCGTCGCCAACACACAAATCCCCTTCAAATTCGGCAGCGCCTGGATCGTTGCAGCGTCCAGCGGCACCTTGTTACTCAAAATCACATCCGCAAATTGCGCTCTCTCCAGCACCTCAGCAGGACTGGTACGATCGAATATTTCGACGTCCCCGAGCGCTTGTAGTTCAGCCCACGAAACATCTCCGGGATTGGTGGTGTAGCCATCGAGAACAACGATCTTAGGGGATTTCATAAGTCGGAAATATGCACTCCAAACAAACCGACTTCTCTCCACGCCGTACAGCAGAGAATCCATAATCCCCTTCTCACCGGCCTCATCTCCCTGATCCCACCTTGCCCCGAGTTATTATCCCTTCCCTCAGAGTCTCAATTCAAGCGGTTCAAATCTGCCCATCGAAACCCCGCACATCACTTGAGCGCAATGCCCGAAAATGCAGCATCCCGCCGGCTTCCCTCCGGCGGGATGTGCAATCCCTACTGACCCTACCCAATCTTTAGTGTCCCAACATCCACGGACGCGCTCCGGCCTTCGCCGCCTGCGCTAACCCCACGCGAGTCTGCTTCGTTCGCCCCTTACGGATCTTGGATCCACAGCCGCAACCGTTGTTGCAACTATGGCCGGTGCTGACCCTCGGTGCGTGCGCACTTCGTTCATTCACCATCACCGCCTTACGAATCGACGGATTCATTAACGCAAGATTTGGGGCGCTAATCAGACGACTCGCAGGCATCGCACAAGCCGCACACTCGAGAGGTTCATCCCGCTCATTAATGGAACGAAATGCGGTAAACGGTCCACAGATAGGACACTCGAAATCGTATACAGGCATGGTGTTTCAAGCCTCCTTAGCTCGTGAGCGCCAGATCCGTCCCTCCAACTTGGACAGTCGGTCCTTCCGCATTCGGCGTGATATCAAATTTAAATATCTCCGTCGGCAGATAGAGCGTCGCACAAGCATTGGGAATATCCACAATACCGCTTATCCGCCCTTCTACCGGTGCAGTACCAAGAATCGCGTACGCCTGTTCTCCAGTGTACCCAAACTTCTTCATGTAATTGATCGCGTTCAAACACGCCTGCCGATAAGCGACGTGCGGATCGAGGTAATACTGCTTCCCTTTCTCATCTACCGAAATCCCCTCAAAAATCAGGTGCTTGGTGTAGTTCGGCTGAATCGGGCTCGGCATAAAAATCGGATTCACGATCGCGTATTTAGCCATCCCGCCTTTGATCAAATTCACACGCAGATCGAGATAACCTGCCATCTCAATCGCACCGCAAAAGGTTATCTCACCGTCTCCCTGCGAGAAGTGAATATCCCCCATCGAAAGCCCTCCGTCCTTCACATAGACCGGAAAGAACACCTTGGAACCACGGGTCAAATTCTTGATATCACAGTTCCCCCCATGCTCACGAGGCGGCACTGTACGCGCGGCCTCCATCGCAGCCGCCTTGGCCGCAGCTCCCTTCATTTTCCCCATGTGCGCCGTCGGCTCATACGGCAATGCACACAACGGCGGCGTCCGATCCGGATCCGTGGCGAACAACTCAGCCTCACGTTTATTCCAGATATCGAGCATATCCTTAGACGGCAAACAACCGATCAAACCAGGATGCATGATACCCGCGAACTCCACCTTCGGGATATGCCTCGATGAAGTGTAAACTCCGTGAAAATCCCAGCATGCCTTCCTCGCATCCGGATAATGATCGACCAAAAATCCGCCTCCATTCTTTCGATCAAAGATACCAGTGAAGCCCCATTCAAAGTCTTTCAGGACCCCGATATCGAGGATATCAACAACCAGCAAATCACCTGGTTCAGCACCTTCCACGCCGATCGGGCCGCTCAGATAATGGACTTTCGACAGATCCACGTCTCGGACATCATTCGCAGAATCGTTGTTGTGAATCTGGCCCCCAGTCCAATCCACACACTCCACGCGGAACTCCGCACCAGGCTTTACATAGGCCACCATCGGAATATCCGGATGCCAGCGGTTATGAATTACCTCCTGTGTTTCAGGGGCCGATTTCAGATCAATTTTAATCAACGTTTCCATGGTTTGCTCAGTTGGGTTGGGTTGGGTTTAGGTTAAACGGAAAGCATCTTCCGGATTTCTTCGGCATTTACGGCGGAGCGCAGGTCCTCACGAACAAGCGCTCCCTTTTCGATCACAAAAAGTCTGTCACACACATCGAGCATGAAACTCAGCACCTGCTCACTCACCACAATGGTCAGCTGCCGCATATCCCGGATCTCACGCAGCGCCCTCGCAATGTCTTTGATAATAGACGGTTGAATCCCCTCCGTTGGCTCATCAAGAAGCAACACCTTGGGCCGCGTCATCAGCGCTCTACCAATCGCCAGCTGCTGTTGCTGCCCCCCGGATAGATTCCCGCCCTTGCGATCCTTCATGTCCCGCAAAACGGGAAACAATGAATAGATCTCGGAAATCTCACTCGATTCAATCGGGCCGCGGGCGCCCGAGATGAGATTTTCATACACCGTCAGGTACGGGAAAATCATCCGTCCCTGCGGCACAATCGCCAACCCTTTGCCTACTCTGCTGTACGACTCGTCGGCAGAAATGTCAGCACCATCCAAAGTGATTGCCCCCGACCGCAACGGTAGCATCCCGATCAGACTTCGAAATAGAGTGGTCTTCCCCATTCCATTCCGTCCCACAATACCGACTATCTCAGCTTTCCCCGCCTGGAAGCTCAACTTAGGGATCACCACACTCTGACCATAACTAACCTGTATATCATTAACTGTAAGCATATTACCTCCTTAGTGACCAATATACACTTCGATTACCTTAGGATCCGATTGGACGTGTTCCATCGATCCTTCCGCTAGAATCTTCCCGAGATGCATCACCGTCACCCGGTCCGCAATCTCCTTCACAAATTCCATGTCGTGCTCAATCACGATCACAGACCGATCACCGCTAATCTTCTTTATAAGACGCGCTGTCGCCTCACGTTCACGCACACTCATCCCGGCGACTGGTTCATCCAACATGAGCAACTCCGGATCCTGCATCAGCAGCATACCGATCTCCAGCCACTGCTTTTGCCCATGACTCAAAACACCGGCCTCCGTGTCTAGAAACTCCAGCAACGCCACATCCGCGGCGACCGCGTGAATTCTCTCCATCACCTCCGCAGTACGCCGGAACGTGAGACAACCGAATACACCACGGCCATTCGGATGCGAAATCTCCAGATTCTCGAACACCGTCAGATTCTCGTATATGGACGGGTTCTGAAACTTACGCCCCACTCCGGCACGAACGATTTGATGCTCTTTCAAACCGCGGATCTCTGAATCCTTAAATTTGATGCTGCCTGAAGTGGCTTTGGTTTTGCCACAAATCAGATCCAGCACCGTGGTCTTCCCCGCACCGTTCGGACCAATGATCACGTGAACCCGATTTCGATCGAGATAGAAGTTAAAGCCGTCAACAGCCTTAAATCCATCGAAGGAGACTCCCAATCCTTCAATCGCGAGTAGAAAGTCTTTGTGGCCGCTCATTTCGTCACCTCCGTTACGTGTTTGATTGTCACAGCCTCAGTGGTTGTTGCTTCGGTAAGCACCGCACTGGGTGTACTGGGCGTCGCTCCCTTTTTGAGAAACATCGCTTTCAACGTTTCAAATCTTCGCATCACCCACGGCGACTCCATTAGGCCTGCGACACCGTTTGGAAAGAACATCACGACTGCAATGAATGTGCCCCCCATCAGGAAGAGCCAAAGCTCAGGTATCGCCTCGGAGAAGGTTGTCTTTCCGAGGTTCACAAGCAACGACCCGAAAATCGCACCGATGGCCGATAAACGCCCCCCCACTGCGGTAAAGATCACCATCTCAATCGAGGGCACAATACCGATCAACGAGGGCGACATAAATCCGACCTGCAGGACAAACATCGCACCTCCAATACCGGAGAACAATGCAGCCAACGCGAATACAAACGAGCGAACCGAGGCGACGTCATATCCGGAGAATCGAACCCGATCCTCCCGGTCGCGAATCGCCATTAGAACACGTCCCATCCGCGTATTGATGATGTACTTCGCAACCAGTGCGCAGGCGATCAGCAACAGCACACAAACAAAGTACAACACGTACTGAGCCATGGTTGTCCGAATATCCCAACCCAGCAGCGTACGTAGGTCCGTGATGCCGTTACGGCCGCCGGTGTAGCCCTGGTTTCCATCGATACCGAGCGAAAAGATGAGTGCTATTGCCTGCGTGATGATCGCGAAGTACACGCCCCCAACCCTTCTCTGAAACATCGCCCAGCCGATGATGAATGCGAGCAGTGCCGGCAGAACTAAGATGGCGGCTATCGAGAACGGCAAACTCTTAAACGGAGTCCAAAACCACGGCAGTGCCGTAATCTGATTCCAATCCATGAAGTCCGGAATCCCAGGTGTACTTTGAATTTTAGTAGTAATGGGATCCGAAGCTTCCAGCTTCAGGAACATCGCCATGCAATATCCCCCGAGGCCAAAAAACACACCTTGGCCCAGACTTAAGATACCGCAACGTCCCCACAGCAAAACGAGGCCGACACCGACAAACCCGTAGCTGAGATACTTTCCAAACAGGTTCAGCCGAAAGACCGGCAGAAACAACGGAAAGATGACAAGGAGAAGCAACGCCAGCACCGAGGCACTCACCACCTCAGTTCGATTTTTGAATAGAGTCTTTAAGAAAAGCATATCCAGGATTCGTGGGTTAAATTGTGTGCCCTAGGAGGAGCGAACTTTGCTTGGGAAGAGCCCTTGCGGCCTGAACATCAGCACCACAACGATGAACAGGAGCGTGGCAACCTTTCCTTTTGTACCTTCGAGAAAGAACTCCAGGATCGACTGTGCCTGAGCAATTCCGAAGGCCGATGCAATCGAACCGAGAAGATTTGCCGCGCCCCCGAACACCACTACCAAAAAGGCATCCACAATGTAGCGGCTCCCGCTATCCGGTCCGGTCGAGCCGATCGTTGTGAATGCGGCACCTGCTATCCCAGCGATCCCGCAACCTACCGAGAACGCAAGGCGATCAACCATCTTGGTGTTAATACCAACCGCGTTACTCATGGCACGATTTTGCACAGTGGCGCGCAAGCGCAGACCAAATGAGGTCTTGAACATAAATAGCGTGAGCGCCGCTGTAACTGCGAATGCGAGTCCAAGCACAAACACACCATTGATTGGGATGTCGATGTTGCCGGTGGGTTTGAATGAACCCATAAGCCACTCCGGCAATGTCGGAGTGACTTCACGTGCTCCGAATATCGACCGGTAGGTCTGCTGCAAAATCAGACTCAGCCCCCAAGTCGCAAGAAGTGTATCTAGCGGACGTTTGTACAGATAACGGATCATTGACCACTCCACGAGAGCGCCAAGCCCGGCGGACAGCGCAAACGCGAGTAGAATGGAGAGAGGGAAATAGTAGGGAAGGAAGGCAGGGAACCGGGATTCAACGATGCTGGAGCAGAGATAAGTGGTGTATGCCCCCAGCGCCATGAACTCGCCGTGTGCCATATTGATTACGCCCATCTGCCCGAAGATCAGGGCGAGTCCGAGCCCCATGAGTAGAAGCACGCTAAACAAACTAATGCCGGCAAAGCCCTGCATTACAAATATCGACCAAAGCTCAGTAATATTCATCAGGTAGGAAGGTTAAGGTGAGTGATTCGCAATCTGCGTCTCGAGGGGAAGTTGCGCTAACTAAGAGGGTGCCGCTCCTGTTCCTCTCCGTTTAAAACGAGGAGCGGCCCCTAACAAACCGCCGGGGTTATTGGTAACCCTTGGGGAACGGATCGGGCTCGATCAGTTCAGATTCGAAAAGTACCTTGGCCGTCCCGTCTGCATTCCATTTTCCAATACGTGCCTTGCTCCAGAGGTGATGGTTTGTGTCGTGGATTTTGACATAGCCCTCTGGTGCCCCTTTGAACTCAACTCCAGAAGAAGCCGCCGCGATTTTGTCGACATCGAAGCTGCCGCATTTCTCGACAGTTGCTTTCCACAACCATGGCCCGAGGTATCCAGCCTGAGTCACATCTCCGATAACACTCTTCTCACCGTATTTCTCTTTGAAGGCTTTTACGAAAGCTGTGTTGTTAGGATTGTCGAGGCTCTGGAAGTACTTCATACAGGAGTAGAAGCCGGCGAGGTTTTCCCCACCGATCCCAAGAACTTCGTCTTCAGTTACCGAGATCGTCAACAGCGTCTGCTTATCACCGGTAATCCCGGCCGCTTTGAGCTGTTTGTAAAACGATACGTTACTTCCGCCGACAACAGCCGTGTAGATTACATCTGGTTTCTTGAGCTTAATCTTGTTCAGAAGCGAACCGAAGCTGGTGCTTCCAAGAGCGTAAAACTCTTCCCCGACCACAGTTCCTTTGAGCACATTTTCCACATGCTTCCGGGCAATCTTCATGGACGTTCTGGGCCAAATATAATCCGACCCCACGAAGTAGAAGGTTTTCGCGCCCTTCTCTTTTGCGATCCAGTCGAGCCCTGCAATAATCTGCTGTGTCGCCTCCTGGCCTGTGTAGATAACGTTCTTAGACTGCTCCAGACCTTCGTAGAAAGTCGGGTAATACAGCATCCCATTTTCCTTCTCGAACACTGGCAACACTGCTTTACGAGACGCTGATGTCCAGCAGCCGAAGACACATGCTACTTTGTCTTTAACGAGCAGCTTCTTTGCTTTTTCTGCAAAGGTAGGCCAGTCAGAAGCACCGTCCTCTTTAATGACTTTAATCTGACGCCCGAGCACCCCTCCTGCGGCGTTAATCTGGTCGATCGCAAGCTGCTCAGCCTGAATCGAGCCTGTTTCGGAAATCGCCATGGTTCCAGTGGACGAATGCAACTGGCCTACGGTCACGGTGGTATCCGTGATGGCTAAGCCGGTCGTGTTTACGTCAGCGGCAGTTAAGCTTACGGTACTGCCAGCTAAAGCAGTGACCGCCAAGGCGGTGAACAGGCCGCTTCGCAGCGTCGCCATGGTTGAGCTCGCCACAGTGGGCACTAGACAGGGTTTACTGTGTGTTGTGTTTTTCATTGGCATGGTTGTTTCTACGGGTTTGCAGACGGCTGAACGCACTCGCGGCCAGCCAGTGTTAAGCCGCTCTAGACCGATCGGGATCTTCGAGCAGTGGGTTCACCGGGGTCGCCCTGAATGCGACCTCGGCGGGAGGATAAAAAGGGAGGCGCTCTGCAGCCCTGGTATAGAGGTCCTCCCGAAAAAGTTTTGGTATAATGTCCCTTCTGAAGCCGCGGCATCCCTCTGGCACACCGATGCGGCTCAACATTTTGTACACCTCGATCCCTCGGTCCCGAGTCGGCACGCCGAGTTTACCGGCACCAAATCGAATCGCTCCAACGCCTCCACCGATGTCGGCTCCAAGCGATTTCTTCAGCGTTCCAATGGGTGTATCAAGATATGCCGCACCGCTCAAAATTCGGATACACTCAGAGCGAAACTCCGCCCGTTCACAAAATACGGCGGCTTCCTGCAATGCTCGGACCATGGCAAGATGCTGATCCCTGAACTCACGTTCAAACCGCTCTATCACAAGAAAAACCTTCTCAACCTGTCCCTCCGTTGGAGCCAAATTAGAGCGTACGAGCCAACCACTCCCCTCCTCTTCAGCCGTGGAATTCCAAGGCTCAGCGACACAAAATCCATCAATGTGCCCAGCCGCCAAACTCCGATGGACCAAAGGCGAAGGCATGAGAACGATCTCAACGTCACGCACGGGATCCAGCCCACATTCCACTAACCAATTGCGCAGGTTATAGTGCTGCGTGGAGTATTGAAAAACGGCGGCAAAGCGAAACTTCCGGCGCCCCCTGTTTGCACGCACGAAATCACCGAACGATACATCATCAACAACACCTTGCTCGCGAAGCTCACTCGAGAGTGTGATAGAGCTTCCGCCATAAGCCAAAATCATGGCGCTCAAACAAGGAACCGCCAGACTGCCTAGGCCGCATCTCAGCGCAAACGCCATCGCGGCTGGTGCATGAGCGGCGTGAAGCTCCTGATGCAACAACCGGTCCCTAACGCTCGCCCACCCGATCTCGCGACTGAGTTGGCAGGATACACCAAACTTATCAAACAGCCCCAATTCATAGGCCACCACCACAGGCGCACAATCGATCATCGGAACAAAGCCGATGCGAAAAGTGTCGGACTCAGTCAGACTCCTGACCCTTGCCCGCCGCGTTGCAGTTGTATGCCCGTTGATCACGGACTGGCCTTTAGCAATGGCCATGCCCACAGATTCACAACAGGCCGTCGAAACAATATGTGAATTGAATTCACATGCCGATTGAGTTTCATTCACACACAAACAACACCCGAATATGGACCCGCTTCTTTCATCCCAACAGCTCGCCGTATTCGTTGCGCTTTCAGAGCACCTGCACATGGGCATCGCAGCCAAACAGCTCAATGTCACTCCATCCGCATTAAGCCACTCTCTGCGCGCACTTGAACTTGATCTGGGATGCACACTCTTTGAGCGTGGAGGAGGCTCCATGAAGCTAACCCCTGCTGGAGAGTCGCTTTTACCGATGGCATTGAAGGTTCTATCGGATGTCCGGAGTCTTCGTAATCACGCCAAACAGGCCACTGAACGTGTACAAACATCCCTTCGCATCGCGGCCACATCGACCGCATGCCAGTACCTCCTGCCTAATGTGCTCAGGGAGTTTGTGGAGAGCTTCCCAAAACTCCGCATTACCATGGATCCATGCGGAGTGGCCGAAGCCGTCGAGAAGGTTTTGCAGGACGACACGGACCTCGCGTTATGCCCTGCCCCCGAGTCAACTCCACTACTAAACGCCATTCCGATTGGGAAAGATGAACTCCGGTTTCTGGTACCGCCAGCGCATCCCTGGACCCACAGAAACAGTGCGAAGAATATTGAAGAACAAACTCTGATCGGGCCCGACAGGAGGAGTGACACCCGAAAGCTGATCTCCGAACACTTCCAAAGCGCTGGACTCGAGCTAAACACGTTTATTGAAACAAGCAGCGAAGAGGCGATTAAGCAGTTCGTTCGCTTAGGGATAGGAATCGGAATCCTCCCAGAGTGGACAGCAACCACCGAAATCAACGACGGCGAGCTCTGCTCCATTCCACTGGGGCGCAAACGACTAACTCGGACGTGGGTCGTGCTGCATCAGCGCCAACACCGTTTAACGATAGCGGAAAGCCTTTTCACAGATTTATGCCGTTCAGTTGCCCGAGATTTGTTCGGAATCCATACCCAAAAAAACGGTGTTTAGGCGAAAATTCAGCGGCGTATTCATTCATTAAAATCATGAAAGTTTTTTCTGATTTGATTCAAAAAGCTCTCCCATGCCACTCCCTGTTTCCGCTCCACCGGCCCATCCCCCACAACAAAACTGTCTTTTTTTAGCCACTCAGTGTGCGATTATCGGCGCCTCCGAGGTACGCCAGCAGTGCTTCAACACACATCCCGAGCCAGAGCGTCGCCGAGCCCACCTCTGAGTAATGCCCCAACTCATTTTAAATAACCCGGCTGCCAACAGAATTGAGAAAATATTCGAGCTAGACAAACGCCCTGCCCTTTGGGCATAGAAGGAAGCCTATTATGAAATCCATTTCTCTTCTCACCCTCGTAGCAGTTGCTTTTGGTCTCGGCGCTTGCCAATCCAAGTCCTGCAATCACGACTCCAAGCCAATGGCTTCCAAGAGCACAAAAGGCTTCAAGAAGTAGTCTTCCTCGGTCTTTGACCGATCTTGAAAACCAGGCTTCCACAAGGAGCCTGGTTTTTTTATGCCCTGTTGCCCCCTATTGTCCCGCCAGTTATTTTGCCGCGGATAAAAGTCCGGAGAACACCTCCCCAGCCAATGCCGCTGCTTGCTCCACTGAAAGCCCTGTCGCGCCCGCTTTCTCAAGGCTAGTCATCTCGACTCCATCCAATCCGCACGGAGTGATATGTGCGAACCCATCGAGCTCACCACACACGTTAAGAGCAAAGCCGTGCATACTGATCCAGCGCCGCACCCCAACCCCGATCGATGCCAACTTCCGTTTTCCAACCCACACTCCTGTAAGTCCCTCCAGAATCTCAGCGTTTACCCCCACCCTCCGGCTCATCTCCACAATACCTTCCTCCAAACAACGCAAATGGCGGTGTAAATCCTGGCCACGCACCCGCAAGTCAAGCACCGGGTACCCCACAAGCTGCCCCGGCCCATGGTAAGTCGCTTTCCCTCCGCGATTGGTTTGCACCACGGGATAGGGCAATTGCGACGCAACACGCAGGCTGCTCTGATCCGGCGAACGCCCAATCGTATAAACAGGCTCGTGCTCTAGAAGGAACAGGCAATCCGGCAATGAGGCATCCTCGGCTTTTCTAAGCACCAATTCTTCCTGAATTCGTAAACCCTCCGCGTATTCAATCCGGCCCAGCCATTCGACACGTAATTTTCCGCTCATATCCGCTCCAATTGTGCCACCCCAATCCGCGCCGCGTCCATCGCCTGGAAATGGGTTAACCCGACCGCCAATGCATCTGCGGCATCCGCAGCAGGTGTCTCCGTTAACCCCAGAACCGCACGCACCATAAATGCGACCTGATCTTTTTGCGCGCCGCCTCTCCCCGCAACGGCCTGTTTCACACGCTTCGGCGGATATTCGAATATTTCGAGCCCTCGCTGAGCTGCCGCCAGAATTGCAGCCCCCCGCGCGCACCCCAAAACTATCGCCGTCTTCTGACTTTGAACAAAAATCACCGACTCAAAAGCCGCCTGCGTAGGTTGAAATTCCTCGATCAAGTCCCGGATCGTTTCGTGGATCGCAACGAGGCACGCACTCTGCGCTAGGCTTGGCGCATTTTTAATCACCCCCCACTTTAGCGCCTTAACCTGCCGCCCCGCTATCGATCGTTCTAAAACGGCATAGCCCGTCCCCCTCAGGGAGGGATCAACAGCCAAAACTCGCTCCACCGTTATAGTTTTCTCACTCACAGGGCTCTACTCAACGTTGAGCCTCTCTGCGAGGCAATCTGCAACCGTATTATTGCAAGTTTGTGCTGCAAAAGACGCACCAACTGGGAACCCGCACTTTTCAAACGTCAGTTACGCCTTACATTGGTCAGTCGCATGAAAGTTATCGCAGTGGCCAATCAAAAAGGTGGAGTGGGAAAAACAACCACTTCCGTCAACCTTGCTGCTGCCCTTGCAGAACTTGGAAAACGCGTCCTCCTCGTCGATCTAGATCCTCAAGCCAACGCCACAAGCGCGTTAGGACACGACCCCATTGACGATCATAGCGTCTACGGTGCCATCCTAGGGCAATCATCCCTCGCGGATGCCGTCATCCCAACCCGCCGGGAACATCTCTGGCTCATCCCCGGCGACATCAATCTTGCCGGTGCAGAAGTCGAAGTCGCCCGCCTCGACGATCACCTGACCCGTCTCCGAGGCGCATTTGAACACCTCCGAGCCGCTGCTCCGTTTGACTACGTCTTTCTGGATTGCCCGCCGTCACTCGGCATCCTGATGACGAACGCGTTAGCTACCGCAGACGAGCTTTTGGTGCCCATTCAATGCGAATATTTTGCTCTCGAAGGGCTCTCAAAAATTCACAGCGTGGTCGAACAGATCAGCGACTGCGGAGCAAACCCTGATCTCAAAATCGGAGGCATCCTCATGACCATGTACATGCGGAATAACTTGGCCCAGCAGGTGATCTCGGAAGTACAAAAGCACTTCGCCTCAACTATTTTCCGCACCATTATCCCACGAACGGTCCGTCTTGGAGAAGCACCCAGCCATGGGAAAACCATTCTTGAATACGAAACCAATGGACTCGGGGCAACCGCCTACCGGGCCTTGGCCAAGGAGTTCCTCAAGAAACAGAAGTAGACTCCCTGACAGAGGGTTATCTGAACCGTAGGGAGGGCACGTCAGCCCACGAAAAAAGGAGGCTCCGGGATTTTCCGAACGCCTCCTTTTTCACTTCCGATCTAATTCGCGCGACAGAAACTAAGGGCGCAATTGAACTGGCTCGCCACGCAACATTGCAGCGTGCTCTGCATCCGAGCAGGCGGAATTGATCGGCACGTTTACAGGTGCGTCGCTGCTCTGAACGAGTCCGTTTTTGAGCAAATACTGCTCCACTTCTTCCCCGGAGATATCAGGCAACATCACCCCGTTAATTTCCACGCAGGGGCTCAGCGGCTGGCCACTGCGCTGTTCCATCTCCCAACGGAACGCTGGGTTCTGGATAATGTCTTTGTCGGTGTAGGGAAGATCATACTTTTGCATGATCGCACGCACACCTCTACTCCATCCACATGAGGTCTTTAACCAAGCGGTAATCTGAGGTTTTTCCATAAGTCGACCGGTACTATACACAAAAAAAAGAAGAGCCGACAGAGATTGCTCTCCATCGGCCCTGCTTCTAGTCGCAACTAGCGCCTTTCGGCTAACTTAGCGCTTTTTACCTTCACCGGGACGGTATTCTTCAGCAGCGGCAAACGCCTGCTCAAGTCCTACCATGTCTTCACCCGGACGCAGCGTATCGAATGCTGCAGCTTCACGCTTGATCTCTTCTTCGTCGTAAGCAGCTGCCTTGATGGACAACCCGATACGGCGCTCGGTCTTGTCGACCTTGATCACGCGAGCTTCGATTTCCTGACCGATCTTCAGATGGTCTTTAACCTTCTCAACGCGCTCTTCGCTGATCTGCGAGATGTGCACCAAGCCATCGATATCTCCGTCGAGTTCGACGAATGCACCGAAGCTAGCGATCTTGCTGACCTTGCCCTTAACGAGATCACCGATCTTGTAACGGGTTTCGATGGTCTTCCAGGGATCATCTTCAAGCTGCTTGATCCCAAGGCTGATGCGCTGGGAGTTCTTGTCGATGTCGATAACCACTGCTTCGAGTTCGTCGCCTTTTTTGATGACTTCCGAAGGATGATTGACCTTGCGTGTCCAGCTCATGTCGGACACGTGGATCATACCATCGATGCCTTCTTCCAGCTCCACGAAGGCGCCGTAAGCGGTCATATTGCGAACGATACCCTTGACCTGTTTGCCAATTGGGTAGCGGTGTTCGATCTCTTCCCATGGGTTTGGTTCGAGCTGACGCACGCCGAGGCTGATCTTCTGCTCTTCCTTGTTGACGCCCAACACAACGGCTTCGATTTCCTGACCGAGGGTGAGAACGTCGCTTGGACGTGTAATACGTTTGGTCCAGGAGAGTTCGGAAACGTGAATAAGTCCTTCGACTCCTTCTTCGATTTCGACGAATGCACCGTAAGGCACCAAGTTGGTAACCTTGCCCTTGAGCTTGGTTCCGATTGGGAAACGGCCTTCGGTTTCTTCCCATGGGTTTTTCTGAGTCTGCTTGAGACCGAGAGAAACACGTTCCTTGTCGCGGTTGATGTCGAGCACCACCACTTCGATTTCCTGACCCACCTTGAGCAATTCGCTTGGGTGACCGAGACGGCCCCAAGTCATGTCGGTGATGTGCAGCAAACCGTCCATACCATCGAGGTCGATGAACGCACCGAAATCGGTGAGGTTCTTGACCTGCCCCTTGACGATATCGCCGGCCTTTGTGAGGTCGAGGAAGTGGGAACGTTTTTCGGCGCGTTCCTGCTCGATGAGTTCACGGCGGGAAAGCACCACGTTCTTGCGGTCGTCGTTGATTTTGACGATTTTGAAATCGTACGTATTACCAACGAATACAGAAAGATCCTTCGGAGGGATGATATCGATCTGAGAACCAGGAAGGAACGATTCCACCCCGATATTGACGGTCAAGCCGCCCTTAACAACGGAACGAACTTTCCCTTTGATGATTCCACCTTCATGGAAGACTTTAACGATCTTCTCCCAGTTCTGTTTGTAAGCAGCGCGTTCTTTGGAGAGAACGACCATGCCTTCGTCATTTTCGAGACGGCAGAGGAGCACTTCTACTTCATCGCCGACCTGGAGGTCTTCCATGTCTTCGAATTCGGCGAGCGGAATCACGCCTTCGCTCTTGTAACCGATATCTACAAGCACTTCGCGTGCTCTCACTTCGAGGACGTGTCCCTTGACGATGCTGCCCTCTTTAAACTCGCGCAACTGGCGTGACGCGAGCAATTCCTTCATGTCGATCATTTGATTGATATGTAACAAACCACGGGTTCCATTTTTCCCGACTGTGGGCATTCGACACTGCGAAAGCCTATAACACCGCCGGGAGGTGCAACATAACTTCGTTTTTGGAGAGATTGCAAAGGGCAAAGCACAGAGAACGCGAAAAAGTTCGCGAAGAATCTTGCAGGGACGAGTGTAAGCCGCTTAATCTGCCCGTCCGCCTGATTGGGGCTAGATAGCTCAGTTGGTAGAGCAGAGGACTGAAAATCCTCGTGTCCCCGGTTCGATTCCGGGTCTAGCCACCACTCTTCATCCTGTTACTCTTACAGATGAAGCCCCCTCTAAAACCGGGTCTACGTCAAAGTTTCGGTCTACGTCAAAGTTTGGGGAGGGGTGTGTTTAATTGTGGATGGTTGGTTTGGGGGAACGTTTAACCGCAAGCGGGTCTACGTCAAAGTTTGGGGAGGGGCGTGTTTAATTGTGGATGGTTGGGTTG
>JBAXNG010000014.1:0-121268 GCA_037133875.1 Verrucomicrobiota bacterium
ACCCAACCATCCACAATTAAACACGCCCCTCCCCAAACTTTGACGTAGACCCAGAGCACTCGCCCTAGGTGCCGGTAGCCCGGTCGAAGTGGAGAGTTCGAGCATTTGCCCTCGATTCCACACACACGAACGAAAGAACACAAAGGCAGCAACAGGGTTACCTGAGGGGTTACTTTCTCCTGACACCGGTCGCAACTCTCTGAAAATGAGAGTGGCGACCCTAACGGGATTCGAACCCGTGTTACTCCCGTGAAAGGGGAGTGTCCTAGGCCACTGGACGATAGGGTCAGGGGTGCTGAGAGTAACTAATCCCCGCCTTTCGGCAAGCGATTTTTAAAAAAACGTTCACAAAACATCCCGATAGAGGGACACGCGCGAACCCGCGGCTATGAAAGAAACGACAGCAAGCCAATTCCCAGCACGGCTAGCCACTCCGCAAATCAACCAAGGCCCCATGAAAATCCCCAAAAAGCAGCAACCCAACCTCCGATTCGTCTCATTTCCAGGGCTATTCGGGAGCAAATACTTAGACATATCTAAATTTAAGCGGACACATCATTGACAAATGCAGTTCCTTCATAAAACGTGCGCCGTCCCCGCTCCCTTTATGAACTTCAACTGCCCCAGTTGCCAAATGCAGCTCATGGCGGAGCCGCAAATGGCTCGCCAGATCGTCAAATGTCCCGGCTGTAACACAAAACTCCAGATCCCTGCATTTGACCCTAGCGCAACCACCAGCTACGCGAACGGCAAGATACCAACAGAGGGCAAACCTCCACGGAACGTCTGGAAAGAACAGGACCCAACTAATCCGAATGCAGGTCTGAGCTTCGGCATCGGAATTGGGTTCACGCTCGTGTGGTTTGCGATTATCTATTTTTTCCAGGCACCTCCCGGGAAAGCATCAAGTGAGTTTACAACTGGGGAAGTGTTGGCAAACCTCTTCTACAAGCACTTCACTGTCAGTTTCGCGAACACACTTTTCTTTTTCTGGGCCGCCGCCATCTGTTACCTAAAGCTCCTCAAATTGCGCCACCAACGTCGCGCGATGTTACTAGATGTTCTACCTAGGGAACTCGGAAACACCATCAATGCCCAAAATGTTGAGCGGTTCATCGATCATGTTTACGGGCTCCCTGTCTCACTTCGCGACAGCCTCATGGTCAACCGCATTCGAAAGGCGCTGGAATTTTTTGAAGTACGTCAAAATGTCGCCGATGTAAGCACTTTAATGGCAAGCCAATCCGGAATTGATGGCTCCCGAATCATTGGAAGCTACATTATGCCAAAGGCGTTCCTCTGGGCGATTCCTCTCCTCGGATTCATCGGAACGGTTATCGGCTTATCCCACGCCATCAGCGGCATGAGCTTTTCCAACGTCGAAGACGTCAGCAAAATCGTTGGCTCTATCAACAACGTCACAAGCGGCTTGGGAACCGCTTTTGACGCCACACTCCTAGGATTGGTATTCGCAGTAACCCTTAACTTCCCACTCAACTCTCTGAGTAAACACGAGGAAGAAGCGCTCAACGATATTGATGCTTATTGTAATGAAGTGCTTCTTCCTCGGCTCGACGATGGTGCCTCGACAAAGAAAGAACGATCAATAGACACACCCGCTCTGGAGTCTCTAAGCGACGTAGCCTCTGCGGTTGTAGAAGCGCTCACCGGTTCTCAGCGCGAGTTCCTCACGGACCTCAATACGCTATCCGCGGAGATGCTCGAATATGCGGACCAGTTACAGCAACGGAATGAGCAGTACCAACAAACCGCTCTGCAACACTTGGCAGAACACCTTCAATCGATCGACAGCCGCACCGAAGAACACTTTGCCAGCTTACAGAAAAAAAATGAGGCTGCTATTCAAAGCTTTGCAGACACCATCGCGAAACTCGAGTCGTCCTCGAGAGCGGTCACGGAGGCCGCACAAAAAGGCCAGGTGGCCGCACTCATTCAGTTCTCTGAAAAATTGGAAAGCGTTACTGAAGGAGCATCAAAGTCTCTCTCCAACTCTCTACAGTTGACTGAAAAGACCATCGCAGGGTTCACAGACCACATTGTCAAAATCGGATCCCTGTCCGAGAAGTATCAGGAAACAACAAAAGCAGCACACTTGGGTGCCGTGGAATCTCTCTCAAACCGCATAGGCGACATTTCCTCTACTGCTGAAAAATCACTCAAAGCCTCTCTTGATCTCACACATTCAACCATTTCCAGCCTGGAAAGCGGGGTGCGCGAATTAAACAGTGTCCTCGAGAAACTTGGAGCAAAACAGGTGATCATCCAACAAGTACAGAAAAAGGGATGGTTTAGCCGCGGCTAATCGCCAAGCCACCGTTCCTCCAGCCCCCCTTCCTGCCCCATGGCAAAGCGAAGAGCTCACAAAACCGAGGAGATCATGTTGATCCCCTTCCTAGATATTTTGTGCTCTCTCATCGGGGTGCTGGCGCTGATCATTGTCGTCCTCGTGGTGGCCCAGACACAGAGAATTAAGGGCCGAACCCCCGAAGAAATTCACCGTGCACAAGAGCATCTAAGGCTGTTGAAATTCAAACAGGAAAGCGAACTGAAGTACACCGGCGTGAGCGAAAAAACGGAGCTTCTCGCCAAGCTGGAAACACAAATCGCCGCCGCCCAGAAAAACAGCGATGAAATCAAAGACCTCTTAACCAACGGAGATGCCATACGGGAAAAAAATCAATCGGCAGCCGTCAAACTTCAAAAACAGCTCGAGGACTTGATGACAGAGATTCGAGGACTCACGACACAAGAACCCGGACTCAAACAAAAGAAAGCAGAACTGCTGGCTGCTATTGCCAAACTCAAACCACCCGAAAAAAAGGAAGCCTCCGTAAGGGTCAATCCCACAGGTTCGGGTCTCGGCGGAGATTCCAAAGTGTTCTTCATCGACGCAACAGGTGGAAAGCTCACCTTTTATTGGAACGAAACAGCCAAATATACGGTAAGCTCAGTCCCTGAGGTTATTGTGGCAGACAAACCGTTTAACGCGTTCCTCGAAGCCGTAAAAGCGATACCCCAAAGCAAACTAATCTTTCTCCTGCGAGAAGACGGTATGTACGCGTACAACTTGGCAGCAGGCTGGGCTCAGTCCAAATTTGGATTCCGCGTCGATCAGATCAGCAAATTACCCGTACCCGGCCGTGGCGATCTCGATTTGAACCTCTTCGGCCCCCTACGCGGCTCGATTTCTTCTCCGCCCCCACCTGCACCTGCACCTGCACCTGCACCTGCACCTGCACCTGCACCAAAGCAGTAAGCCCTTAGATCACACCCGCTATGGCACGTAAACCCAGGCCGCACGACGAAGAACTGCCTTTTGTTGCGCTGATGGACACGATGACTAATGTCGTCGGCGTACTCATCATCGTGCTGGTGCTAATCGGGTTAGGATTGGCAAAGAGCGTCAAAAAAGTTCTCTCCGACCTTCCTTTGGTAAGCATCGAAGAACACGAAGCACTCAAGGCAGAACTGGCCCAATTTAAAGACTTGCGAGACCCTGCCGACATCCAGACGGACATCGTAAAACGAGAAGCAGACCTCCAAAAAATCACGGAAGCACTCAACACTCTGGAAACTCAGAAACAGAAAAATCCAGTGGTACTAGTGGATCTCGATGCCCTCTCAAAAAAGCTCGAAGCGGCACAGAAGGAAAGAAACGAACGCAAATCCACCATAGACCTCCTTCTTGCGGAAATTGACAAACTCAAGATCCAACTGGACTCCACTCCCGCCTATGTTCCTCCTGCGTCGATCGGAGTGCGCCTTCCTCTCTCTAAACCTTTTCCCGAGAAGGCAGACCCACAACACTTTCTCATCTCCGAAGGACGCGTGATGTTCCTAGCCCATGAGGACTTCAAGAAACTCGTGGAAATGGAACTTCGCAAAGCGCGCCGAGACTACACAGTTCGTCAGGACGTCCTGAAAGATCCGAACGGAAAACCGCTAATGAAGAAGGATTCCGGCGGGATGAATGTGGTGCAGAAAAAGCTCATTTTCGACGGTCCAAAAATGACCTCCTTCTTCAACTCAGCCAACCTTGGAAATCGAGACACCAAAGTCGAAGTCATACAGCAACCCAATTCATCCAATGTCCAACTCCGTCTGTTGGCAAAACCCGACGGCGGTGAAGCTCTCGATCAGGTTAAAAGTGTCACATCGCAGTTCCGCTCGAGGCTCGCGGCTCTCCGCTCGAACAAGGATGCGGTCCTATGGTTCCACGTCTGCCGAGACTCTATCCCCGCCTATCTTGCCATTCGCGACATTGTTGATGCTGTTGGCTTCCCAGTAAGCTGGGACATCTACGACAACCCCAGCTTCACTTTCACATTCCCGCAGGATTACCTCGTGGACTTCACGCCTCCTCCTGCCCCAGCACCCAATCCGAACGCTCCTCCTCCGGTGGTGATTGCCGCCCCCAAAACCGCAGTTGATTAATGGAGCGCTCGTCCTGCTTCCGTCGGTTCCCGCCAGAACAGCACACCTCGCTTTCACGCAGCCGATTCCCTACCGTGGGCCCATGTTTCGCCCCATCCAACTCAGCCCGGTTCTGCTGATCGCAGCCGTTTGCGGATTGTCACAACGCCTTTTAGCCCAAACACCCTTCACCCCAACCCACGCCAACGTTCATTACGGTCCTCATGAACGACAGGTGCTCGACTTCTACCAAGCACAGACCGAAGAAGCCGCACCTTTGCTCTTTTTTATTCACGGCGGAGGCTGGATGAGTGGGGACAAAGCAAACCCAGACTTCCTCGCAAGATGCCTTGGGGCAGGAATCTCCGTTGTATCAGTCAACTACCGACTCCTCCCTGATGCAATCGCACAACAGGTTTTCCCACCAGTGAAGGCGTGTTTAGATGACGTCGCCCGTGCACTACAATTCGTGCGGAATCAGTCGAGTGAATGGCGAATCAACCCAGCGCAAATTGCGGGATGCGGCGGTTCTGCTGGCGGGTTTAATACGCTGTGGCTGGCATTCCACGACGACATGGCGGATGTAAAAAGCGTGGACCCGATTTCGCGCCAGTCGACCCGTTTAAAGTGCGCTCTGGTATTCGTGCCACAGACATCTCTCGATCCCAAGCAAATGCGCGACTGGATCCCAAACAACGAATACGGAAACCACGCCTTCTCCCTACCGTCCTATCAAGATTTTTTGGATAAACGCGATGCTCTGCTGCCGTGGATCAAGGAGTTCTCTCCATACGAACTGGCAACTTCCGATGACCCGCCCGTTTACTTATTTTACGATTCCACACCGGCTCTTGGGCATCCTCACAACGATCCTCCCCACTCCGCAAACTTCGGATTGGGGCTAGTGGAAAAACTCAAAACCGTCGGGATCCCATACGAGTTTAACTTCAAAGGCGCCACGGACGTAAAACATCCGGACATGTTTCAGTTTCTCGTAGAACGCCTCAAAGAGGCCGGTCAGAAATAGCCTTTCAACTGACGATCTCCGTCCCAATCCCAGCGTCCGTAAATACCTCCATCAAAAGCGCATGCGGCGTACGCCCATCAATAAAATGCACCTTCCTCACACCCCGCTGAAGTGCGTTTAATGCCGAATCCACCTTCGGCAACATTCCCCCGCCAATCACCCCCTCCGTAACCAACTGGCGAATTTGCGCCCGATTCACCGACGAAATCACCGAGCTCGGATCCGATGGATTGCGCATCAATCCGGGGACATCCGAGAGATAAATCATCTTCGCAGCCCGCAACCCTCCCGCAATCGTTCCCGCCGCAATATCCGCGTTTATATTCAAAACCGCCCCGGACTCATCAAGCGCCAGCGGCGAAATCACAGGAACCGCCTCTGCTTCAATAGCACGTTCCACTTCATGCAGGCGCACCTCGAGCACTTCCCCAACGAACCCCAAATCCACCATCTCCTCCTTGTCCTTCTGTAACGGCAGCTTCTTGCCAACCATCACCCGTTTCCCCGGAATCCCAACGGCCCGGCCCCCGCTCTTGTTCAAGTGGCTCACAATCGCCGGATTAATCACCGTATCCAGCACCTCCTCCACAATCCCAATCGATGCCGCGTCGGTCACACGCAACCCGTTTACAAACCGCGCTGGTATCCCCGATTCCTTCATCCGGGAAGTGATCGCTTTGCCACCTCCGTGAATAAGCACCGGGTTAATTCCAACGGCCTCCAGAAACACCACGTCCTGAAGCATCCGCGCCACCACTTCGTCGTCATCCATGGCGCTCCCTCCGTACTTAATGACGAAAGTCTGGCCACGATATTTTTGGAGATAAGGGAGCGCCTCAATCAGCGTCTCCATGCGGGAATGGATGGACTGCATCATAACAAAAAACGGGAAGTGCGCTTTGTTAGGCCCAGTTGCAACCCCAAAAACAGGATCGCTCCACTTTTCATTCCACGTACAGCTTTCAATTCAGCTCCCAACCAACACCTTAAACACTTCCATTGAAGCCACTTCCCCACCAACCGACTCCGCACCAACCCCAATCAGCACCGGCCAGTCCAGCGTGTCCTCCGGCACCCGTCCATGCGACCCTCGAACTAGCGACGCATCCAACGGAATCACCTCCAATAGCCCTTTGAACCCCAGTTTCTTTTTCAACAAAAACAGCGCGATTTTCAAAACAGGCATCGGAAGCGTCGGATCCAAAAACAACTCACACGGATCGTACCCGGGCTTCCGATGAATATCCACGGTCCGAGCGTAATCCGGCGCCTTCGAATCATCCTCCCACCACGGATAACTAAACCAACTGTGGTCGTCCGCGACCGCAACCAAATCTCCGGAACGCGAATGCGCGATGCCCGCAGCTTCTTGCGATCGAGCATCCAGCACTTTCCCGACCCCCGGTGTCGCTTCGAGCAGCGCCTTCACCTGAAGTAAAATCGACGGATCCTGCACCGAAATATGCGCCACCTGATGATCCACCACAGCAAACGCTTTCGACGCCATGTAGTCCAAAACCTCGCACCCTCTTTCCTCCTTAATCTCCAGCCACCCTTTTCCACGTAAAACACGATTTAACGGGACAGCCCGATCCACCGCCGTAATTCCGTACTCCGATAGCACAGTCACCTCCACTCCGCGTCCCTCGAAAAACTCGATCAGATCACACACAAGTACATCCATCTCTCGCCGAGCTTTGTTCGAACGCTCATCCGCTGGGCCAAACCGCTGCAAATCATAATCGAGATGCGGCAAATACACGAAACTCAGGTCGGGCTTTTCCTTCTCCTCAACCCATCTCGCGCTATCGGCAATCCATTGTGTCGCAGCGATCCCAGCCTTTGGTCCCCAAAAGGTATGGAACGGGAACTCTCCCAAAGCCGCCTTTAACCCGGGCTTCAAACTCTGTGGATAAGATGCGACATCAAAAAACTTCGAGCCATCCGCACGGTAAATGGGCCGGGGAGTCACCGCGATATCCACGGTTGAACCCATGTTGTACCACCAGAAGAGGTTCGCCACACGCAACCCGGGGTGTTTCGCACGTAATACATCCCACACTTTCGGAGCATTTACGAGCCGGTTGGACTGTTTCCAAAAGTGGACCTCCCCCAACGCCCGATCATGCCAACCGTTCGCCACAATGCCGTGTTCGGAAGGAGTCTTTCCCGTTAAATAATTCGCCTGTGCCGTACATGTTACCGCCGGAAACGCAGGCCGTATCTTTGAAACCGAATGCTTCCCCGCCCAAACACTGAGCCGAGGCATAACCGCTCCAACAAGGTCCCGTGCCGTTAATCCGACCACATTGAGAACAACACGACGTTTCATAATTCACTCACCATTCTAGAGATTTTGGCATCCCGGCGTGAGCTGCAAATCCAGCACTATTTGATTCCCGGCCCCTGCGCAAACGCAGCAATCGTCGCCTCGCTAAAATCATTCTCAGCGTACTGTTTGTCCTCATCCGAACCCGTCCCCGCAACAGTCGTTTTTGTTCCTTTTGCCAAATTCGTGACACTAAACGTCCGGGGAACCCAATGTCCGCCAGACGTGCGCACCACATCCTCAGCCTCGACTTCACGGGCTGGCTGGTTGCCTCCATCAAAAACCTGAATCCGCCACGCAACAAAACGCGTGTTATCGATCCAACTTTTCACCTTGCTCGGGAAACTCCCTGTCTTCGGCGCGTTCGACTCAATAATCGTACACTCCCCACTGCGCACCTTCTCGCCCCCGACAATCTCGTGTTTATTCCAGTCTAGGAAATCCACCAAAAGATCTTCCACTGTCAGATCCGTTCCAAATAGAGGGGACCGTTTATCTGCAGCAGTCAGGGCGGTAAATCCCTTCCCGGGAATAAAAGTCTTTGCGCTAAACGGTGCCCCCGGCTTCGTCACGAGGACCAACGCTTCCCCCTTCCGATCTTTCGGATATGTGATCTGGTATAACTGTTCAGTCCCCCCATCTCCCATGTCGTGCCGTTTAATCTGCGCTAGAATCGTCGACTTCTCTCCACCGTTACGTTGCTCGATCCGAACTCGGATCAGGGTTCCTCCTTTAGGTTTCGCCTCTTTCATCGCAGCAATGAACTGAGACGCACTCCAGCCTTTGGTGTCCTCAGCATGAACAGAAAGAGCACAAACAATCGTCGTAAGAAAAATTCCGAGTCGCATGGGGGGGGAGGTAGGTTACTGTAAAAGTGCAGCACTGGGATTAATCTTACTACACCGTAGCGCCGGCAGAATCCCACTCAACAAGCCAACACCTACGGCGAGTAACATCGCCTCCGCGCTCAAATCCCACCCGATATACGGCTCCAGTTTTCCAGACATCCAGGGCGTCACCGCCAGGACTTTGAGCAGCCCGATTCCGAAAAGAATCCCAATAACACCAGCGCCCACACAAAGCGCCACGGATTCAAAAACAATCATCCGAAGAATGCGGGCCTGTCGCCATCCGAGCGCAATCAGAATACCGATCTCTCGGGTACGCTCGAACACACTCATGAACATCGTGTTCATGACGCCAAACGTACCCACAAGAAGCGCAATCGCGCTTGTCCCCCAGTTCATCGCCTCAAACGTTTTAACGCCATCGTTGGTAGACGTATCATCATGTGCGGTATCGACCCGATACCCTGCCAGCTCTTGTTTGAGTTGCTTCAAAACGGCCTGCGGATCAGCCGACTTCGCCAGGCGAATATTGATAAAATTCGTGCGGTTCTCCTTCTGCATGATCCGCTGCAAATGTGGAGCGTTTAAGAAAATCGATCCGTTCTCCACAAACGCTTTTCCATCCACAACCCCAACCACCGCGAACTCCTCCGTTTCAATCATCACGGTATCCCCGAGCTTTTTCTTTAACGCTTCAGCGGCCAGTGTCCCCAGAACGACAGCTTTTTCGTCCGGACCATTCGGCAAACGCCCCTGCACTACCTTGAGCGAATCCCATAAATAGCTCCCCCATTCCCGCCCCGAAATGATCATCAACGGGACCTCTTCAATGCTCAGTGTCTCTACCAGAAGATTGGTCGCAATATCCACCCCAGGCGTCTTACGGACAGACTCCACCAGCTTGTCATCAAATGGCTGGGCCTGAAGTCCGCTCCCTTTTCGCACAACGATGTCCGTTCCTCTCGCCTTGTAAGCATCGTTCCAACTTTGAGACAACCCACGGGCCAATCCCAAAAGCGCCACCACCGCCCCGATCCCCACACCGATCCCCATCACCGTTAAAATGGTCCGGATCGGACGTCGAAGCAGGTTTTTGAGTGTAAAATCCAGAAAAGTCATCAGGCGGCTGGGGTTACAGATTGGCTTTTTCGTTCATCGGACAAAATCGCTCCGTCACGCATCGTAATGACTCGATCCGCCATCTGCGCGATATGCATATCGTGGGTGACCAAAATCAACGTCATGTTGCTCTCACGGTGAACTCTTTGAAGGAGCTCCAAAATTTGCGTCGAGTTACGGCTATCCAGGTTTCCAGTCGGTTCATCGGCCAAAAGGATCTGCGGTGAGTTCGCCAGACTTCGAGCTATCGCAACTCTCTGCCGTTCACCACCCGAGAGCTTCGTCGGAAGATGCCCCAATCGATGGCTCATTCCGACCGCCTCCAGAAGATCCTTAGCCTTTCGTTGTCGTTCGGAAACCGACCACCCCATCTCAAACATCGGGATCTGTACATTTTCCAACGCCGTCAAGGTAGGCAGGAGGTGAAAGGACTGGAAAATAAACCCGATGTTATGCGAGCGAAACGCCGCTGGATCCGACAGTTTCGTAATGGGCTGGCCACGGAAAAGGATCTGTCCCTGATCAGCCGTATCGAGAGTTCCCAGCAAACTCAGAAGCGTCGATTTCCCGCTCCCGCTGCTTCCAATAATCGCAACGAACTCGCCTGGATAAATCGCGAGACTCACTCCGCGTAAGGCTTGCACATGGCCGTCATCAAAGTTCCGATGCACCGCCACAACCTCGAGTAAAGGAGGCGCCGCAGGGGAGTTGGATTCAGGAGAGGAAGGGGGCGTCATGGTGCCGGAGTAAGAGCGAAGGATGAGTGTTAGACTTTGATTAGAATCCGCAAGCCTAACGTTGCCGACTAGGGACTTGCTCGCATTAACAGAACATCCTACTCCACAAATACCGCTCATCTCTACAATATGATGAACTAGCCATGCTTCGGACCCTGCTTGATTATCTACTCTGGCCATTGATCCTGCTCTGCGCCTCGATCCCAACCGCCATTGGCATCTCCCATGGCTACGGACCACTTGCATTTAACATCACCTATTTTAGCCTCGCCGGATTCCTTTTCCTTCTGGAACGGGCCTATCCACATGAAAAAACCTGGCTCGCTTCCGATGGCCAGGAACTTCCCGACTTAGCTCACACCGCATTCACCAAAGTCTTCGTACAATTATTGGTTGTGTCACTGACATGGCTGGGGTTAGCCGAAATCGCCCCCGCAAACCAAGGCTCCGGTCTATGGCCAAACCATTGGCCCATGTTTTTTCAGGTGCTTTTAGGAATGGTAATTGCCGAATTTGGGCTCTACTGGGCCCACCGGGTAGCCCACGAATGGATGCCTCTCTGGTGGTTTCACGCCGTCCACCACAGCTCCGAAAAGCTCTGGTTCTTTAATACAGGCCGTTTCCACATCATCGACACCCTCAAAAGTGTCGTCTTCTCAGCGCCTCTCCTCGCGCTATCTGGCGCTCCGAAAGATGTAATCCTCTGGTTCGGCGCCCTGACCGCCTACATCGGCTTTTTGACCCACTGTAACGTCCAAATGCAGTTTGGTTGGCTCAATTACATTTTTAACACTCCTGCGGTCCATCGGTGGCATCACTCCATGGATCTGCGGGAAGGAAACAAAAATTACGGCGAAAACCTCATGCTCTGGGACCTCGTTTTTGGAACCTTCTACAACGACCCGGATCGGCGTCCCCCCGTCGAAATCGGCATTCGTGACGCAATGCCCAAATCGTTTTGGGGACAAATCGTAGAACCCTTCCGCTGGCGCAAATTCCAAGCTGAAGTCAAAGCCGGCAAATCAACCTGTCCTTTGTTGAAGGAACCGCTCACTCGCAAAACAGCGCCGTTGGCGAAGTGAGGCTCTGGGATTCCCCCTGCAGGGGTCATTTCTTTTGTCGCGGTGCACCTTGAACCGGTGGCTCCCATTTCGACGGCGCCGGATTCGCCACGACCAACGGCGCGGCGTCACCGTACGCCTGTATTTCAGGCTCCAGCAACGCCATCATTTCCTTCACCTTTGTGGCATGCTCCGGACGATCGGTAAGATTCACCAATTCGTGCGGGGCGACCTGTAAATCAACAACCCTAGGCGTACGCCAAATCGAAAAGCGACTGCGCTTCACCTACTCCCCTACACCTATGCTTCCAAGCACCTCTTGCACGGAACAACGACCTGCGATCTGGGTCATTTGGATCGCTGTGCTTACAGCAATAATCACACGCGCCTGGCTCCTATTTAGCACCCCGCTCGTTCCAGGGATCAACGGCGCCTATTATCTCGTTCAAACCCGTTCGCTTCTAGAAAAGAGCACTTTGGGGATTCCAGACTTACCGCTGACATTCCTCATTCAATCAGGAGTCGCAAAACTCATCCTCTGCCTGAGCAATCTGCCTTCGGATCAGGCCATTCTTTACGCGGTTAAATTCTCGGATGCGATTCTGCCGGCGTTTTTGGCACTTCCCGTCTTTGGACTGATTCGCCAATGGAGCGACAAAAACCGCCCCCTAACACTTCCGTGGATACTTGCGCTGGCCTGTGTTCTCGGAGGAACCACGCTCGGCATGACAGGGGAATTTCAAAAAAACTCCATCGGCCTTGTCTGGCTTGTCTCTTTGCTGTGGAGCCTCAATCGCTGGCTAGATCATCCCGATTCTAAAAACGCCTCCGTCGTGATTCTTTTTATGGGACTTGGAAGCATTACCCACATCGGTGTTTTCGGAACTATGTGCCTCCTCTTTAGCGTCACATTGCTCGTCAATCTTTTGAAAAAACAAACCTCTCGACAGCAAACCGCCAGACTCGCGCTGGGAGTTCTACTGATATGCGCGTTAACCCTTACCGCAGTTCTTCTAAAATTTGATCCTGCTCGTGTTCACCGACTCGCAAATGCGTTTGCGCATCCTCTTTCATTCCTCCAATCCCAAAAGATCCCACAAGTAGCCGCCTCTACGGGGGCCCCGCAACTACAGATGGGGCCGCCTCCGGGGATGGGCCCGCGAGACGCCTCCATGTTTTATTTTCTGCCAAACGTCATTTTGGGCATCCTAGCAATCTCGCCGATCGTTATTCTGTGGCGAAAACGCCACCTAATATCAAAACTGACTCAAATCACGGTTCTTTCGGGTGCACTTACTCTAGCCATCCTCATCGGGCCCTGGGTCAAAGGCGATAAGATGATGCGCTTTCAGTTAATGGCGATCCCTCTCGCAATTGTTTTAACGGGATTCTCATCAGGACACCTCAACAGACGCTGGATTACGGGGGCTCTGGTTGTTCCCCTTCTCGCCGGATTATGGGTTCCCTCATATTCGCTGATCAGGAATGGAGGCACACCGAACATCTCAGAAGCAGACTTTACAGAGCTTCAATCCGTCGCAGGAAAGATTCAGTCCCCGGAAACGTCGCTTGTAGTGGCCCGCCACGGTCTCGAATGGTGGGCAGCCTGGACGCTACACACCAAGATCGCCCAACCCACAGCCATTCAACCAACCGACTGGGAACGCTACACTTCGATCTATTACCTGAAACAAACGAGCCCGTTTCGCCCACCAGCCATGGGAGGCTTTGCGATGCTCCGAAATATGCCGCCCCCCGGATTTCCCTTGGCTCAAAACACCCCCACCATACACGCCCGTCCTGAAGGTATTCCGCCTGGCGGGAGCGCCCCCCCTACTCACAGACCCGGGCTCCCAACTCAGATGGGAGGAGAACGGCCTATGCCTCTGGGACCGATGTCAGGCCCGACAATCCCAGACGACGCAGTAATTTTACACTCGGGAGCTTCCTTCACTGTGGCACACATTTTAAACGCTCCAGTGGAAGGCTCCGCCCCCCGAAGCACTGCGCACCCATAAGCAAATCTTATACAAGCGAATATCAGTTCTTCATTTGCATTATTTAAGCAAATCTCATACAACGCAAAAATATTGAACCCGGAGTGACCATCCGCTGGGTCACTATTTCCAACCCTGAAAGCCCGTGAATCTTCTCTTTAAGTTCTGGAACTCTTCCATCGGCAAGAAGTGGCTCGTCGCCGCTACCGGACTCGCCCTCATAGGATTTGTCGTCGGACATCTCGTAGGAAATCTCCAAATGTTCGCGGGCGCCGACAAAATCAACGCCTACGCCGAATTCCTGCATCACAACGAAAAGCCGCTCTGGTTTATGCGAATCGGGCTCATCGCCTGTTTCATTGGCCACATCGTCACCACGATTTGTTTGGTCCGCCAAAATAGAGCCGCGCGTCCCGAGAAGTATTCGATTAGTCGCAGCGTCCAATCGAAAGCGTCCACCAAAAGCATGGTATACAGCGGGCTCACGGTTCTCGCTTTCGTAGTATTTCACCTTCTTCATTACACCCTCCGGGTCACCGATCCCCGCTTCAAACTCGTCGCCGAGGGAGGCAAACTTTCAAACGTGAATGACGTCTACCAGATGGTCATTCTGGGATTCCAAACCCCACTCATCTCCGGATTTTACATCCTGGCAGTAGGGCTCCTCTCACTTCACCTGAGCCACGGGATTTCGTCTGTTTTCATCACTTTTGGAATCGAATCCAAAAAATCCATCCACCAGGTGGACTGCTACTCCAAAGCAATCGCCGCACTTATTTTCCTCGGATACGCATCCATTCCAGTCTCCGTACTGCTGGGCGTCCTGAAATAACCTGAACCCCAACGAGCTGCTATGAGCCTCATCCTCGACTCCAAAATCCCCGAAGGCCCGCTGGAAAAGAAATGGGAACGCCACAAGTTTGAATCCAAACTCATCAATCCGGCCAACCGGCGGAAGTTTGAAGTCATCGTGGTCGGCACCGGACTCGCCGGCGCATCAGCCGCAGCAACACTCGGTGAGTTGGGCTACAAAGTAAAAGCGTTCTGTTTCCAAGACTCTCCACGCCGCGCCCACTCCATTGCCGCCCAAGGCGGAATTAACGCCGCGAAAAACTACCAGAATGACGGCGACTCAGTTCACCGCCTATTTTACGACACTATCAAGGGGGGCGATTTCCGCGCCCGTGAAGCCAACGTGCACCGTCTGGCGGAAGTCAGCGTTTCCATCATCGATCATTGCGTCGCGCTCGGAGTTCCGTTTGCTCGTGAATACGGTGGACTCCTCGATAACCGCTCCTTCGGAGGCGCCCAAGTATCCCGAACCTTTTATGCTCGTGGCCAAACCGGCCAGCAGCTCCTCCTAGGCGCTTATTCGGCACTCAACCGACAAATCGCAGCGGGTTCGGTGGAAATGCATTCGCGCACCGAAATGCTCGACGTGGTCCTCGTCGATGGCCACGCGAAAGGCATCGTCACACGCAATCTCGTTACCGGTGAAATAAAATCCTGGGCCGCTGATTGCGTAATCCTTGCAACGGGCGGATACGGCAACGTCTTTTATCTCTCAACCAACGCCATCGGGTGCAACGTTTCTGCCACTTACCGGGCTTACAAACGTGGCGCTGCGTTCGCAAACCCCTGTTACACGCAGATCCATCCGACGTGTATTCCAGTCGCTGGAGACTATCAGTCCAAACTCACGTTGATGAGTGAGTCGCTGCGTAACGATGGTCGCGTATGGGTCCCAACGAAAAAAGGCGATACTCGTCCCCCGGAACAAATCCCGGATTCAGAACGCGATTACTATCTCGAACGCAAATACCCAAGCTTCGGTAACCTTGCGCCACGCGACATCTCTTCCCGCGCAGCAAAACAAGCGTGTGACGAAGGACGAGGTGTGGGCCCTGGAGGTCTGGGTGTTTATCTCGATTTCGCGGACGCCATTAAACGAATCGGCGAAAGCAAGGTTCGGGAGCGTTACGGCAACCTCTTCGACATCTACAACCAGATCACTGGAGACAACGCCTACCACACACCGATGCGGATTTTCCCGGCGGTGCATTACACGATGGGCGGCCTCTGGGTGGACTACAATTTGATGTCCAACATCAATGGCCTCTTTGTATTAGGAGAAGCCAATTTCTCTGACCACGGAGCAAACCGACTCGGGGCAAGTGCTCTCATGCAAGGGTTGGCGGACGGTTATTTCGTGATTCCATCCACCATCGGAAACTATCTCGTTCCGAACACTGGCAACAGACCCACCACGGATCATCCTGCATTCAAAAAGACCGAGGCTGAAGTCCGTGACCGGATCGCAAAACTTTTGGCAATCAAAGGGCGCCGCTCCGTGGAATCGTTCCATCGCGAATTGGGACTTTTGCTTTGGGACAATTGCGGAATGGGACGCACCGAAAAGAGCCTCACTCGTGCGTTGGCTCGCATCCCTTCACTCCGCGAAGAATTCTGGAAAAACGCGAACGTCCCCGGCGAAGGTGAAGCACTGAACATGTCACTGGAGCGTGCTGGTCGTGTTGCGGATTTCCTCGAGTTTGGAGAACTCATGTGCCTCGACGCTCTCGAACGCCGCGAGTCTTGCGGTGGTCACTTCCGCGAAGAATACCAAACACCGGACGGCGAAGCGCTTCGTAACGACGCTGACTTTGCACACGTCGCTGCTTGGGAATTCCAGGGCGAAAACAAAGCCCCAATCCGTCACATCGAGCCTTTGATCTACGAGAACATCAAACTCGCAACCCGTAGTTACAAATGAACTTTCAACTCAAAGTCTGGCGCCAAAAAAACAGTCAGAGCCCGGGCAAGCTCGTTACCTACGAAGCCCGCAATATTCCAGCAGAGTGCTCCTTTTTGGAGATGCTCGACATCGTCAACGAGACCCTGCTCTCAAAGGGAGAAGAACCCATCGCATTTGACCATGACTGCCGCGAAGGCATTTGCGGTGCATGTTCACTCACGATTGACGGCATTCCTCATGGGCCCAGTGAAACCACCACTTGCCAGCTCTACATGCGCAAGTTTAAGGACGGTGACACGATTTTCATCGAGCCCTTCCGCGCAAGTGCATTCCCTCTTTTGCGGGATCTCGCAGTCAACCGTTCGGCATTTGATCGTATCCAGCAAGCCGGCGGGTTCATCTCCGCTCACGTAGGTGCGGCTCAGGACGGCAATGCCATCCTGGTTCCCAAAACCCACGCGGATCGCGCAATGGAAGCGGCCGCCTGTATCGGTTGCGGTGCATGTGCCGCAGCCTGTCCAAACGCCAGCGCCATGCTATTTGTGGGAGCAAAGGTCACCCACTTCGCATCCCTTCCACAAGGCCAGCCAGAACGCGAACGGCGCGTCCTATCGATGGTGCAACAAATGGACAAAGAAGGTTTCGGAAACTGCTCCAACTACCTCGAGTGCGAAGCCGTTTGCCCCGCCGAAATTCCAGCCACGGTGATCGGCCAGTTAAACCGCGACTACGCAAAAGCTCTGGTCAAAGACACCCTCTAGTCTCTTTCCAAATCAAAAAAGAAGGGCGATCTCCAAAGGATCGCCCTTCTTTTTTAATGCGTACACGTCAGTTAATGAGCCATCGCCGCACAAAAAAGGGCACCCTCAAAAGAAGGTGCCCTCTTTTTAGCGTAGCCTAAAAGTCCTTAAAGGAGCTGTCGGCCGGAGTCGATGAAGTGCGCTTCTTTTCACGGACACGTACTATCTCGCGGCTTTTGTCCCGACCACGACGAGCCCCACTGCCGCGCTCAATCTGCTTAGGTGATTCCTTAGCCTTTCGCGACGACTTCCGCTTTGGCTCTGGCGCTTCGTGAACCTCTTCGTCTCCATTTACGAGCAATTCCAGCTCATCAACAATGTGCAAGAAATCCTCGGCTTGAGCGCTTAACTCCTCACTCGCAGCAGCAGACTCTTCAGCCGTGGATGTGCTGTCTTTGGTAACCTTATCCATTTGCATCACTGCAGAACTGATGGATTCCAACGATAACGACTGCTGATTCACCGCACTCGCCACCTCGCCCATTAAGGCCGTCACTTTATCAGCTGCCTCGACAGTCTGATTAAATGACCCCTCCATGTGCTGCACAAGCGAGTTGCCAAGCATGTGCTCCATCGCCTCCATCGCCTTCATCACTCGCTGCGTCGCGTGATGTGACTCCTCCATTCGTTCCGCCGAACGCTTCGCCTCCTCCGCGCTTCGACTTGCAAGACTTCTCACCTCGTCCGCAACCACTGCAAAACCCATCCCGGCTTCACCGGCCCGAGCGGCTTCCACCGCCGCATTCAATGCAAGGAGATTTGTCTGGAATGCAATCGCATCGATGTTTTTCACAATCGCTGCAGTCTGCGCCATCGTCGTCTGGATCTCGGTCACTGCATCTTTCAGCCCTACAAACCCAGCATCCAACTTCGCGGTAATCTCGTGCCCATTATCGATCGCATTCCGGGCAACCTGCGCCGCATCCCGCGATAAGACATCCGCACGTTTTGCGATCTCAGATGTTTCGCGAGTCTGATTAGAAATATCTTTCAACGATTCTGCAGCTTGGCTTAACCCGGCCGACTGCTCCGTTGCTCCTTGAGAAATCATTTGCCCCAACTCGGAAAGCGCCGAAGCCGCTCCCGCCGTCTGCTCAGCTCCTCCACGCATGTGCGAACACAATCCCCGAATCGGCCCCTCCACCCAACGCACAATCACAGCGCTATAAAGATAACCGGCACCCACCAACGCAATCAGCGCCAGCGCCGCTGCACTCCAAAGCAGAATCACGCGGTCATGACTCACCGCATCCAACGATTGGATGATCTCAAACGCACCGTGAACCTCCCCTTCTTTCCAACCCTCCATCGGTCCCCCGGTGATATCTTTACCATTCGTGGTCCCCCAAATGTTGTGTTTCGCGTTATTCGGATCTCCATGGCAATACAAACAAGTCGCAGTCAACTTGATTGGTCGAAAATAACGCACCGCGTTTATCGCAGGATCCACCGCATAATACTCCTTCACTTCACCACTCTCCAGTTTTGCCAGCGCCTTGCTCTCGAACTCGTCAGGCGTATTTTTCGAATTACGGGGCTTATTCTTCGGCGCCTTGAACTTGTAATTTCCTTCCCCAGCCTTTTTAGCCAAGCCTTCCATCGCCGATACCACAGGCACAACCGAAAGAATCTTATCTCGACCATCGGCCCCTTGCTGCGCCCATTCCTTCAATTGCTCCACAGTGAACACTCCGGAAGCCCACTTATCATCCATCGTCTCGCGAGATGCCTCTGCCGTAAGACAAATTGCACGTGCCTTTTCCACAAACGAATTCAGCGTGGCTTTAGCTGCAGCTTGTGACTGCAAGAAAAACCCAATGTACATTGCTGCAACGAGCAAAAATGAAATCCCGATACCGAGACCAACCAGTTTCTTACGCAGGGAATACTCTTTCATGACATTTCTTGGGAACTTCTCCTCCATTTCACAATAAAGGCCCGTTTAAAACAGCAGCTTTCGCACCAACCATTCCACCTAAAATCCCCCTCCCCGGCCCCTAGCGCTATCGTAAAACACGCGGCCATCAGGTAACCGCCTCCCTAAATCCTCATGAATCTTTCCAGTCTCCAATCCACCTTAACCCAAGTCGGCATTCACCCCTCTCGCGCCCTTGGACAAAACTTTCTCCACGATCAAAACACCGCCGAGTGGATGGTGGCCCAGCTCTCCCTCAAACCTAATGAGGCCTGGATTGAACTCGGCCCAGGACTCGGCTCCCTGACGCAATTCACCGTTTTACGTTCCGAAAACGGCTTACTCATCGAAAAAGACGACCGGGTAATCGAGTTCCTACGCTCACAATATCCGACTCTCGAAATCTTTCACGGCGACGCCCTCACTTTCGACATGCGCACCCTCGCAGGACGCGCACCGCTGAAAGTCCTCGGTAATCTCCCCTACAACGTCTCCAGCCAAATCCTCTTTCAGTTCACAACCCCACCAAGCCCTGCCAGCCTCTTAGTATTCACCCTCCAAAAAGACTTGGGGGAACGCCTCTGCGCGTCCCCTCGCACCAAAGCCTACGGTGCTCTGACTCTTTTGATCGGTCGGCAATGGCGCGTGAAATACCTCAAAACCCTCCCAGGATCCGTATTCTTCCCAAAACCCAACGTCGAATCCGCCGTCGTCAGCCTCACCCCACGGCCCCCCGGAGAACTCCCTGATTGTGACAGTGCACGGTTCCGTCGCCTGGTCAAAATCGGCTTTTCCCAGCGCCGCAAACTCCTCCGCAATAATCTGGCCGACTGCGATCTAAATTGGAGCGAACTCTGCGCGCATCTGGCAGTTCCCGAAACCATTCGCGCCGAGGAACTCTCTCTTGCCCAATGGATCGCCCTCACTAACTTCCCCAGTTGAGCCCCCATTCCCCCCCCCGTAAATCTCCCGTTTTGTCGGAGAACCGCAACTTCCCTCCGGTCTCGGTGTTCCCTTCAAAACTCCTATGCCATCCCCCCTGATTACTCGCACTCTATCTGGAACCGCATACGCCGGATCTTTATTTGGTGCCATCTGCCTCTTTTCACTTCCCGCCGCCACTCCACTCATCGCCCAAACACCCTCGGCGGCTGCCAATGAAGCAGCCGCGATTCTCGAATCCTCCGGCATCAAAGGCGGAATTATTCTCCAAATCGGGCTCTCCAATAAAGACCTGCCCGCCGCACTCCGCATAAACGACTCGTTCCAGGTTCAGGCGATCGACCCAGACGAGGCCAACGTCATCGCCGCCAGAAGCGCAATCAAGGCCACCACAACGTACGGCCCAGTTGCAGCCGCTACATTTAACGGAAAACAACTTCCGTACATCGACAACCTCATCAACCTCGCCGTAGTCGAATCCCTCGGCGCCATTCCCCTCGAAGAAGTCCTCCGCGTCCTGACTCCCAATGGCGTGCTCATGCTTAAAAAAGACGGCGTCTGGACTAAGACCACCAAACCCAAGCCATCCGGCCTCGACGACTGGACCCACTATTACTACAGCGCAAAAGGCAACGCCGTCTCCCGCGACGAACAAGTCGGCCCACCAGAACGAATGCAATGGGTGGGCAACCCTCGTTGGTCCCGGCATCACGATCGCATGTCCAGTGTCTCAGCCGAGGTGTCCTCCAATGGCCGACTTTTCTACATCATGGACGAAGGTTCGCGTGTCTCGATCCTTCTCCCTTCTAAATGGTCGCTCATTGCTCGAGACGCATTTAACGGCACCATCCTCTGGAAAAAGCCCATAGCAAATTGGTCCGATCACCTCTGGCCGCTCAAATCCGGCCCCACCCAACTCACCCGCCGTCTCGTCGGCGATGGCGACCGCATCTTTGTCGCAAGTGAATTACTCGGCCCAGTCCGATGCCTCGACGGCGCCACAGGAAACGTCATTCGGGAATTCCCAGAAACCAAAGGCACTGAAGAAATCCTCCACGTAGATGGCGTTCTGTACCTTCTGGTAAACAAAAACGACTGGGGTCTTAAAGACTACGCACCGAAACAAGAGAACGATCAGAAACGCGCAAATGATGAGTTTCAGTGGGACAAAAAGCCACGCCAGCTCATGGCCGTCGACACCAACACCGGCAAAGTCCTCTGGGAACAAGAAGCACTTTGCGCCCCCATCACACTCGGCACCGACGGGAAATCCATCGTCTATTACAATGGCTCCCAGGTCATCTGCCTCGACGCCTCCAACGGGAAACCTCGCTGGGACAGCGCGCCGCAAAAAACACGCCAGCTCGAATACAGCTTCGGTCCTCGCGTCGTCATCTACAACGACACCGTCATGTACACGGGAGGTGGTGGCGTCGAAAGCGCACTAGATCTCAATACAGGCAAAGCCCTCTGGAGTGGTTCCCGCGAAAACTCCGCCTATCGCTCCCCAGAGGACATGATCGTCGCAGGCGGTCTCGTATGGAGTGCAGGAACCACAAGCGGCAATCAGACCGGCGAATTTACAGGACGCGACCCAAAAACAGGTGAAGTGAAAAAGAAATTCGCACCCGATGTCCCCAAAGGCACGTACTGGTTTCACCACCGCTGCTACATCGCCAAGGCTACGGAAAAGTTCATCATGCCTTCTCGCACAGGTATCGAATACGTCGACATCGATAAAGAACACTGGAATTTGAACCACTGGGTTCGTGGCGCGTGTCTCTACGGCGTTCTCCCAGCTAACGGCCTCACTTACGCCGGCCCCCATAATTGCGCGTGTTATCCCGAAGCCAAACTCGACGGCATGAACGCCCTCGCGCCCAACCTAGGAAGCCCGCATCCCGCACCATTGCCCGACGACCAACGGCTCGTATTCGGTCTCGCATGGAAGCAGCCGATCGAGGAAACAGAAGCGGACCCCAAAGACTGGCCGACCTTTCGTCACGACAACGCTCGTAGCGGCTTCAGCAACCAACCGGTCGCAGCGGACATGAAACAGTCCTGGGAAATCAGCCTTCCTGGCCGTCTCTCCGCCATTACCGTCGCCGCAGGGAAATTGTTTATTTCCCAAATCGACACTCACACGTTGCACGCCCTGGATCACGCCACAGGAAAATCTCTCTGGCAATTCACAGCTAATGCACGCATCGACTCACCGCCCACTTTCTGGAAAGGACGCGTCTTCTTCGGTGGCAACGACGGGTGGATCTATTGCGTCCGCGCCACGGACGGCGTTCTCATTTGGAAATTCCTCGCTGCCCCGTCAGAGCGCAAACACGGCGCTTGGGAACAAATGGAATCCGTCTGGCCAGTTCATGGCAGCGTCCTGGTCGAAAATGGAACGGTCAACGCCGTCGCTGGACGCTCTGTATTCCTCGATGGCGGACTCCGTTTTATCCGCCTCGATGCACTCACCGGCAAAAAGCTAGCCGAACAAATCTACGACAAGAAAGACCCCGAAACCGGCGGCGACTTCCAGGATCGGCACAAGACTCTCCAGATGCCAGTAGGCTCAAACGACATCCTCTCCAGTGATGGAACTACGATGTATCTGCGCTCTCAGAAAATCGGATCGGACGGTGTTCGCGTGGATATCGGCCCAGTCAGCGGAAACGCCGCCCAACAAGGAGGGGCACAAAAGGGAGATGGCCGACATCTGTTCGCCCCCATGGGATTCCTAGACGACTCCTGGTTTCATCGCAGCTACTGGGTCTATGGCAAAAACTTCGCCGGCGGGCACAACGGTTATTACCAGGCCGGCAAATACACCCCCGAAGGTCGCCTACTCGTTCACGACGACGAAAACGTCTATGGCTTCGCCCGGGACGCAAAATACCTTAAGTGGACCACCACGATGGAGCACCAACTCTTCTGCTCCACCAAAGAGGCACCAAACGTCGAAGTCAAAGACACCGAAGGCGCCAAAGCCAAAGAAGCCGCAAAAAAGGCCACGGACAAAACAGCGAAGACAGCAAATCCATCCGAGCAAACACAGGCAGCGCCAGCAAAATCGGAGCTCCCATCTGTCGCCTTCCGTGCCGATAAACTCCAGATCGCGAACACTCCGCTCTCTGTCGAGATGTGGGTTCTCGTAGACGGAAAAGATGGCGTGCTCGCCCAACAAGGCGGCGCACGAATGGGCTATGCCCTCGCCATTCAGGAAGGACGTCCCGGATTCACCGTCCGCAGTGAAGCTTCCGAGATCGTCTCCGCACAAGCCCAGCGCCCCCTCGACGAAGGCTGGCACCATCTCACAGGTGTCCTCGCTGACAACTTGATGCTCCGCCTCTTCGTCGACGGTCAACTGGCCGCCGAGACCTCCGCAAAAGGCCTCATCACCAAACAACCCGCACTCGGCCTTCAACTCGGCGCCCCCAACCCGTCCTCCGTTTCGGATTACGGCAAAAACGCGCCGTACTTTGGCATGATCGATCAATTCGCCATCTACAAACGCGCTTTGAAAGAAGAGGAAATCGTCGATCACGCAAACAGCGCCATGTCCTTCAAAGACGCAGAAGACGTTCTTCTTGCTGTCAGCTTCGATAATGGAAGCGCCCGCGACGAATCCGGACACGGCATCGATGGTTTGGTGAAAGGTGTCGACTTCGGAAAAGGCAAAGTTGCCACCGGCCTCTGGTTCCGCAAACCCAGTCCCAAAGATTCTGCCCTGGCAGCTTCCACACCGGGCGGCGCAGGCGCGTTACCACCCATGCCAAAGAGCGGCTCCGCAGTTCAACACACTTGGGAACACCCGGTTGGCATGTTCCCTCGCGCCATGGCGATGGGAGGCAAAAACGTCTTCCTGTCGGGGCCTCAGGACAGCATCAACGAAGAATACGCTCTGGAACAGATCTCCAAAAAAGATCCGGCCATCCTGGAACAGCTCAAGGAACAAGATGCAGCCCTCGATGGGAAACGCGGAGCCACCCTGCTCTCCGTTTCCACCGAATCCGGCAAAGTGGGACAGGAAATCAAGCTCTCCAGCCCCCCGGTCTGGGACGGAATGTCGGTCGCTCGGGGGCGAGTCTTCGTGGCCACCGAAGACGGAAAGATCATCTGCTACGGTGGCAAAGACGACCCTGAATTGAAAAAACCGCTTCAATAAAAACCGTCGGCAAGCCTTACACTTGGGGCGGTGGAATACCCATCGCCCCTTTTTGCATCCACCTCCCAGGCCGCACTCCTTCATGAAATCCCACGCCCTTCTGGCCGCTGCTTTCTCTATCCTCACGATCGCCGCTGACGCCTGCACGCTCCCCGTGTTCCGCTACGCATTGGATCGCTGGGCCCCAGACGCATTTCATCTCAAAGTCAGTCCGGAAGACGCAGCGAAACCCGAAGTCGCCAAATTCATGCGCAACTTCTCCGCAGCCTCAGCCCTTAACCTCGACATTTCACGCTTCCAGGAAACACCTTCCAGACTTCTGCGCCCCGACTCTCCCATCAATACCCCCAATCCTTTCTGGACCGGCTCCATCACCGACCCCTTCCTCGAATCGTTATCCAAATCCGAATACCGCGACGAGATTGTCCGCCGTATCCTCGCAGGTGACTCCGCTGTTTTTGTACTCGTCGAATCCGAAGATGCCATCGCCGACAACAAAGCCGCCGAGGCTCTCGAAAAGCGTCTTCGATTCCTCCAAAATGTCGTCCAGATCCCTGCGGCGGATCCCACTGACCCGAGCAGCAAACCCGGCCCGGGTCCTGAACTCAAAGTCCAGTTTTCGGTTCTCCGCATCCCGGGGCGTCATACCGCCCCTAAAATCGGCTCCACCACCGACAACCTCCTTCTCCAAATGCTTGCCGGCCCAAAGTCAGGCCTGGAAGAATCCACCGAACCCTGGGTTGCAGCCGTGTTTGGCCGGGGCCGTGTATTAGGCGCCTGGCCGTCTCCCACCTTTGGAGACGAACAAATCGAAGAAGTAGCCCTGTTCCTCGCAGGCGCTTGTTCATGTCAGGTCAAACGCCAGAACCCGGGCTGGGATCTCCTCCTCCATGTCGATTGGGACGAGGCTCTTCTCGCCCAAGCTCCACCCGGCTCTTCTCTCCCAGCCCACGAAACCAAACCGAAATACTCCGAGCCCACTCCTGAAACCGTCCAAATCAACCCTTCCCCGGCCCCTTCTGTAACGCCCGCTCCCGACTCCCCCCCGCAAACGCGCCGCCCGTCGACAGGGTTCGCCGGGATTCTCGGCGCCGCATTCGGCATCGTCGCGGGTGTCATCATTCGAAAACTTCGTAATCGCAAATGAACCCGCTTCTTCGACGGATCCTGACTCTTTCGGCAATCCTCTCGTTCGTTGGCTGTGGAAATCAGACAGCACAACAAAGCCCACCAGCCCTCACTATCTACTGCGCGGCTGGACTTAGAAACCCGCTCGAGTCCGTCGCAGCCGCCTTCCAGGAGGAATGCGGCATCAAGGTGCAGTTTCAGTTCGGAGGAAGCGGCACCCTTTTAAGTCAAATTAAAGTCTCCCGATCCGGAGACCTCCTCATCGCCGCCGACGACTCGTCCATCGACATCGCTCGCAAAGCCGAAACCGCAATCGAAGTCATCCCTTTTGCAACACAAACCCCAGTCATCGCCGTTAAAACGGGGAACCCTAAATCCCTAAAAACCTTCTCAGACCTATTCGCCCCCGCTCTCCGCCTTGCTCTAGCAAACCCCGAAGCCGCCAGTATCGGGAAAAGCGTCCGCAAAGCTGCAGCCGACCGCTGGGAGGCTCTCGCCACAAAAACAACCGTGATGAAACCCACAGTCACGGAAATTGCCGCAGACCTCTCCCTCGGTGCCGTCGATGCCGCCGTGATCTGGGACTCCCTCACTACCCAGTTCAGCGATCTCGAGGGCATTCACATTCCCGAACTCGACGCCCAAACCGAACGCGCCAGTGCCGCGGTTCTGTCCGCGTCCACTCATCCTGCGGACGCATTAAAATTCGCGCGTTTCCTTGCCGCCCCAGAGAAGGGCGGCGCCATCCTAGCAACGGCCGGCTATAAGCCAATATCCGGCGATCGCTGGTCCCCAAAGCCCGAACTCACGCTCTATAGTGGCGGGGTAAACCGTCCCGCGGTAGAAGCCCTGCTCACTCGTTTTGCAACACGGGAAGGGATCGGCATCACAACCGTGATCAACGGATGCGGGGTTTTGTGCGCCACCATGAAAACGATGGGCTCAACCGAGAACCCAAAATATCCGGACGCCTATTACGCCTGTGATCTCTGTTTCGTTCCACCAGTGGCAGAACAATTCCCCGAGTCGATTCTCCTCACGGAAACCGAGATTGGGATCGTCGTTCGCGAAGGAAATCCAAAAGGAATCCGCACCTTGGCAGATCTTGCACAACCCAACGTTCGCGTAGGGCTTTGTAATGCGGAACAAAGCACCCTCGGATACATGACACGGGGTATCCTCAAATCGTCGGGGCTTTGGGAGAGCGTTCACAAAAATGTGGTCGTCGAAGTCCCCACCGCTGATTTTCTCGTCAACCAGATGCGCGCCGGTGCCCTCGATGCCGCCATCGTTTACAGCGTCAATACAAAGGCGGGGTCAGCCCAGCTTGAGTTTCACCCGATCCTTCACGCAGGCGCAAAAGCCATCCAACCCTTCGCCGTACGTGGAGACTCGCCTAATCGCCAGCTCGCGCTGCGACTTCTGGACTATCTCAAAAACAATCGCAGCGAATTTGAAAAGGCTGGATTCAAATGGCGTGGCAACGAAGCTCCCATCGAAAGCAAGTCGATCGAAATTCCGTCTTGGCTTAAGGATAAGTAACACCGTTCTCCAATGAAGCTCCCGCGTTTCTCCCTCTTTTGGGGCTGCTTGGCAGCTCTCACCGGGATTTACGTCCTTTTCCTTCTCGGCACTTTAGCCGCGACCGCCCTCTACACGACACCGGGCCACATGCTTCAAGCCCTGCGGTCCCGTGAAATCCAACACTCCATCCAGCTCAGTCTGATCACCTGCACCATCACTGCGATTCTCTCTCTCATCATCGCTGTCCCCTCGGGTTATCTGCTCGCCCGCTCCAATTTTCCGGGCAAATCCTGGATCGAAGCCATACTGGACATCCCCATTGTTCTCCCGCCAATGGTCATCGGCCTTTGTCTTCTCATCTTTTTTCAAACCCCAATCGGCCGCCTCCTCGAACGCATCCTCCCTCTCACCTACACGGTTTACGGCGTCGTGCTCGCACAACTCGTTATCGGCGCAGCCTTCGCCATACGCACCATGCGCGGCACCTTCGATCATTTGTCGGAACGCCCGGAGGCGGTCGCAATGACCCTAGGTTGCTCGCGCGCAAAAGCCTTCTGGCTCGTGACGCTTCCCGCGGCCCGCCGCGGCATGTTTGCCGCCGCAAGCGTGGCCTGGGCTCGTAGCCTCGGCGAATTCGGCCCAATCCTCGTTTTCGCCGGTGCCACCCGCATGAAAACCGAAGTCCTGCCAACCACCGTTTGGCTCGAACTAAGCGTCGGCAATCTTGAGGCCGCCGTGTCGGTCAGTATCCTGATGGTCGTGTTTGCAGTGCTCGTATTGGTTGCAGTCCGCCGCGCAGGAGAACGTGTCTAATCCATGATCCGCTTCGAAAACATTTTCTGGCGCACACGGGACTTCTCTTTGGAGAATATCTCATTCACTGTCCCCACCGGGTCTTATGCTGTTCTGATGGGGCGTACCGGCTGTGGAAAAACAAGTATCGTCGAAATGCTCTGCGGCCTTCGAACCCCGGCATCAGGGCGACTCTTTATAGGCACCCGAGATATCACCGAAATACCCCCCGGCGATCGCAGCATCGGCTATGTCCCTCAGGACGCCGCTCTCTTCCACACGATGTCCATTCGCGACAATATCGGCTTCGCTCTCCGAATCCGTAACCGTCCACGTTCTGAAATTGCATCGAATGTAGAAGCCCTCGCCGAACGTTTGTCGATTTCTCATCTGCTCGAGCGCCGTCCGGAGCACCTCTCAGGCGGCGAACGTCAACGAGTCGCATTAGGGCGCGCCCTCGCAGCGAAACCCGCCGCCCTTGTCCTAGATGAACCGTTATCCGCCGTCGACGACGACATGCGTCTGGAACTGATCAAACTTCTAAAAGAAATCCAACGCAGCTTCTCCATCACCGCACTCCACATCACCCATCATCGCCAGGAAGCATTGCAACTCGCAGACTGCCTCTTCCGGATTGAGGCTGGCGTCGTCCAGGCAGCTCCCCTTTCCAATGAACTCCAATGAACTGACTCCCGACGAAGCCGCTGCCTATGCATGGCAAATGGACATCGCTGGTTTTGGTGAAACAGCCCAGCGAAAGCTCAAGAGCTCTAGCGTTCTTATTTCACGCGTCGGTGGTGTTGGAGGCATGGTTGCATTACAACTCGCAGCAGCCGGAATCGGCCGCCTCATTTTGGCGTCCGGAGGCGTCGTACAACCAAGCGACCTCAACCGGCAACTTCTTCAGACGCACACCCACATCGGTAAGCTGCGTATGGAGAACATCGAAAGACGCCTCCTCGAACTGAACCCACGCCTCGACATAGTCCCTGTTGCCGAAAACGTTTCCGATTCAAACGCACCAGGCCTCGTTGCTCAGGCCGATGTCGTTGTGGATGCCGCCCCACTCTTTGAGGAACGTTACGCGCTCAACCGGGCCGCAGTCCTCGCACGCAAACCCATGGTTGAATCGGCGATGTACGCGCTCGAGGCTCAACTTACCACCATCGTTCCGGGGCAGACGCCTTGTCTGGCCTGTATTGTCCCCGAGAAACCGCCGGAATGGAAACGCCGCTTTCCTGTTCTTGGCGCAGTCTCTGGAACCGTCGGTGCGTTGGCCGCCACAGAAGTCGTTAAGTTATTAACCGGATTAGGGAGTCCACTGACTGGCGTACTTCTATCCATGGATCTAGGCACAATGGAATTCCGACGCCTCCGGATCATCAAACGCAACGATTGCGCTATCTGCTCCTCCGTTGCAACTTCGACTTAGTAAAGTATCCGAACGGAGCGTACGTTAACCCCTCCTAACAAGCCGCACGTGCTCAAACACGCGCGGCTTTTTTACTGCACCCTGCTCCGCAGATCCCCCCCCTGCAGAAGCGCGCGCGTTGCTCACATCTTCCTCGGTATCCCAACCAAGGTGCGAATAAAAGGTGCAATCCGACTCCCCTTCGTTTTCAACACATCCTCAGGAGTCCCGTGGGCAATCACCTGCCCGCCGTTGACTCCGGCTTCGGGCCCTATCTCCAGCAGAAAATCGGCTTCGGCAATCACCGCTGTGTGATGCTCGATCACCACCACGGTGTGCCCCTCATCGACCAGTCGGTGCAAGACATCTATCAACAAGCGAACATCCGCCTGATGTAACCCGATAGTCGGCTCCTCCAAACAATACAAAATCGACTTCGTCTTTTTTCCCTTCCGAATCTTACCGTGTTCAGACCGCCCGATCCCTCGAGTTAATTCACTCACCAACTTGAGCCGTTGCGCCTCACCTCCACTCAGCGTCTGACTCGGTTGGCCCAGCGTTAAATATCCAAGCCCCGTGTCGCACAAAAGTCGCAGCGTCCGGGCAATGCCGCTATGCGCTGAAAAGAACGCCGCTGCATCTTCCATTGGAAGCGCCATGACATCAGCGATCGAACGCCCATTAAACAGAACCTCCAACGTTGCGGGATTGTATCTGCGCCCATGGCAATCCGTACACTGGATGTAGGCACTGGGCAAAAAGCTCATCTCAATTTTTAACGTCCCTTGCCCAAGACACGTCTCACATCGCCCTCCCTCGGTATTAAATGAAAAACGCCCGGAACTGTATCCACGCATCCGCGCCAAAGGCGTAGACGCAAACAGCGTCCGGATAGCGTCAAACATACCTAGGTAAGTTGCTGGCGTGGAACGTGAGGTTTTACCAATCGGCGATTGATCCACCTCATAAACCGTTTCGAGAGCCTCCGCTCCTTTTACTGACTTGTAACCTCGATCCCGAATCGCACCTTTACCATCGGCTTTCGCTGAACCACCTCGCGCCAGAGCGGCTTCCACGCCCGGTTTCAACACTCCACGCATGAGTGTACTTTTTCCCGATCCTGAAATACCACTCAGCACTGTTAGGCGACCGATCGGAATCCGAACATCAATATTCTTCAGATTGTGAAGCGAAGCCCCCGTGATCTCGATCCACTCGACACTCGCAAACTCCCTACGCATTCCACGGGTAGGATGACTCATGGGCTCGCGTAAACATGCACCGGTTGCGGATTCCATTGAACTGCGCAAATCCTCCAAGTTTCCTTGTGCTATCAGTTGTCCTCCATGACGCCCAGCCCCCGGTCCCAAATCAAGAATATGGTCCGCACGAAGCAACGTATCTTCGTCATGTTCGACAATCAGCAAAGAGTTCCCTCGAGCCTTGAGTTCATCCAGTGTATCCAGCAACGCCTTATTATCACTCGGATGCAACCCAATCGTGGGCTCGTCGAGCACGTATAATACCCCGCGCAAATTCGAGCCAAGCTGCGCAGCCAGACGGATTCGCTGGGATTCACCACCGGAGAGAGTTTTTGCAGAGCGGTTCAGCGAAAGGTAATCGAGGCCGACTTTCTCGAGAAAGCTTAAGCGTTGCTCAATTTCCGGAAGAATATCAGAAGCGATTTGTTTCTGAGCCCCGGTAAACTTCAGCCCCCTGAGCCACTCCAACGTTTGTTCCGTTGTGAACCCGACAATATCCCCAATTGAAGTACCATTCACATCCACAGCGAGGGCAGTCGGATTCAAGCGCGCTCCGTCGCATCCCCCGCAGCACTTGGCATCCCCCCCGCTCAGCGACTCATGTTGCCGTTCCAGATCCAACTCAATCTCAATCGCGGACTCCAGCTTCGGATTCACATGCGGATCCCATACTTCACCGAACCCGTTACATTTGACACACCATCCATGCGGACTATTAAAGGAAAAGAGCCTCGGATCGAGTTCCTCAAACGATAGCCCGCAATCCGGACAACTTCGTTCCGAACTGAGGACGTGCCGCCTACTACGCGAATCCAAAAGGATCGCGGTCCCATTCCCAATTCGCAGGGCTTTTTCGACCACCTGCCGCACCTCTGATTTTTCGGAGAGCTCACCGATAAGCACCTCAATTGTGTGCTCCTGAAAGCGTTCCAATTTTGGAAACGCATCCGCTCGTTCCCACTTACCATCAACCAATAGAACGGGCGTTTCATTACGTTCAGCCCACCTTGCGACGTCTGTGTGAAACCCTTTTCTTCCTTTAACCAGCGGTGATAACACCCGCACTTTTCCTTTCTGCACCAATACCTCCGCTCGCTGGGTTGCCGCCGCGATAGTCTGTTTTTCAACCGGCACCCGACAGTTGGGACAATGCTGAACGCCAACTTTCGCAAAGAGCAACCGAATGAAGTGATACACCTCAGTCACGGTCGCGACTGTCGACTTCCCCCCCCCCCGAGTAATCCGTTGTTCAATCGCGACGGAAGGCGGCAGGCCACTCACCCGGTCCACATCAGGCCGTTCTAGTTGGGTTGCAAACTGTCTGGCGTAGGGCGACATGCTGTCCAAGAAGCGTCTCTGGCCCTCCGCAAATAACAGGTCGAAAGCGAGCGACGATTTTCCGGATCCGCTGAGACCAGTCACAACAACCATCGCGTTCCGAGGAATCTCGAACGACAAATTCTTTAGATTGTGTTGTCTGGCACCCACCACCGAAATATTCGCGTTCTGCGCTTTATAGCTGATTCCACCCGGTTCCTGTGCCCGCAAGTTCTCCTGATTGGCCGGTTCGAGCGCCGCCAGGAAACGACCGGTGTGCGACTCCTTCACACCTGCAATTTCCTCGGGTGTCCCAACCGCTACCAACGATCCACCGTGCTCACCGGCCTCCGGCCCCAGATCAATCACGTAATCCGCGCACCGAATCACATCCAGGTTGTGCTCAATGACGATCACCGAATGCCCTTGTTCAACCAACCGTTCCAGTGCTCGAACCAAAAGAACAATGTCATCAAAATGCAGCCCTGTCGTGGGCTCATCTAAGATCAAAAGACTGTTCTGAGCGGAATGCTCCAACAGCCTTTCGATCAGCTTCAGACGCTGGGATTCTCCTCCTGACAACCCGCTGAGAGGCTGCCCGAGGCATAAATACCCCAGCCCAACATCCTCCAGCGCACGCAATGGCTTCGCCAACTCCGGGCGCCCCAAACTCGAAAGATATTCCCCCCCCTGAGTGACTGTCAGCTTCAGCACTTCATCTATCGACAACCCGCCCAGGCGTATCTTCCTAAGATGCGGCTGGTAGCGGCGCCCTTCACACTCAGGACACCGAACATACACGTCGCTTAAAAACTGCATCTCCACCTTCTCAAATCCACTTCCACTGCAGCGCTCGCACCGGCCGTTTCCGGAATTGAACGAAAACGTACTTGCGGTCATCCCCGCAGCTTTTGCTTCCGGGGTTTTTGCAAAAAGATCCCGGATACCGTCAAACACCCCTAAATAAAGCACTGGACTGGATCGGGGGGTCCGAGAGAGCGGTGATTGATCCACAAGAGAAACACTGGTCACCTTTTCAGCACCTTCAATCGATTGGCATACGCCCGGAGCCTCGTCGATTTCGAGTCCCTTGATCCTCGCCAAGTGACGATAGAGCACCTGATGTACGAGTGTACTTTTTCCAGAACCCGAGACGCCCGTCACACAGCTTAAGACGCCAAGAGGAAACGATACATCAATGCTCTGGAGATTATTTTCAGAAGCCTGCTCCACTCGAATCCAACCTCGTGGAAGTCGCCGTTTTTGGGGAACCGCGATGCTCTTTTTTCCCGTGAGATAATCACCCGTAAGCGTTTGTTTTTGGCCATTCAAAATCGGCAAAAGGTCTCCTGAATACACAAGATCCCCCCCCGCCTCACCTCGTCCCGGACCGATCTCGACAAGATGATCTGCCGAACGGATCACGAGTTCTTCGTGTTCCACCACTACCAGTGTGTTTCCCGTATCGCGGAGCTGCTGCATTAATCGAATCAATCGCCCCGTATCTCGCGGATGGAGCCCGATACTCGGCTCATCCAATACGAACAAGGTCCCCACAAGCGATGTCCCCAAACACGTGGTCAAGTTGACTCGCGCCGTCTCTCCCCCGCTCAAAGAACGTGTGGGCCGATCCAAGGTTAAATAACCCAGACCAACCTCAAGGAGATATCTCAGCCTCAATTCTACCTCGTTTAGCAGAAGGTCAGCCGTTGGATCCGCTGCGAACTTCGGTCTTTGATCGGTCACAAACTGATGAAGAGCTGCCACCGGCATCTTCATAAACTCGGCTGCCGTGTGATTCTCCCAGCGGAAGAATGAAGTCTCCGGGGCAAATCGATTTCCGTTACAGTCGGGACAAATCGTGTACGAACGATATCGGCTAAGCAGCACGCGCACGTGCATTTTGTAGCTCTTCGATTCCAGCCAGGAAAAAAATCCACGAACCCCATACCACAAGCCCTCCTTCCATAAATCCTCTCCAGATTCTCCAGGTTTTTCTCCCTGCAAAATCCACTCCTGATCCCGCTTCGGAAGCTTGGCGAACGCCACCTTCGTCTTCAGACCTCGTTTTGCAGCGACCTTCATCAAGTCACGCTGGCACTCCTGGCCGCTCTCCGTTTGAAACGGTTTGATCGCGCCATCTTCAATACTCAACGAAGTGTCGGGAATCGCCCGCATCAAATCCAAAGTAATGATACGCCCAAAACCACGACAACTCTTGCAGGCGCCCAGCGGATGGTTAAACGAGAAACGCCCTGCCAATGGTTCCGGCAAATCAAGGTCACACTCCGAACAGTGCCATCCGGTCGAAAAGCGTTCGCTCTTCTCCCCTGTGATCGTCACCAGTTTTCCTTTCCCAAACCGTAGCGCCGTCTCTACGGCCTCCGTCAAACGAGCTCTTTGATTGCTCTCCGGCAAGATACGATCCTGCACCACAAAAATTTGCGCGGGCAAACTTTGCGGCGGTGCATCGGTACGAACGACATTGCCGTCACACCAGAACCGTTGATACCCCTGTTGCTGAAGGAACGACAAAAAATCCGCCGGCGCCGCGTCCGAAGGAACACTGAGCGGAAAAGTAATCAGGATCGCTTGAGCCGAGTCGAAGCCGAGAATCGTCTCCACAATCGACTGTGTGGTCTCGGCTCTCACGACCTTTTGACACGACGAACAGAACGACTGAACTACTCGTGGCAGCAGCAGTTTCAGATAATCATTAATGTCGGTCATGCTTCCGACAGTAGAGCGTGTCGATTTGACAGCATTCACCTGTTCGATCGCAATCGCCGGAGGGATTCCGTGAATCTCGTCCACCGCTGGTTTGTCCATCCGATCGAAAAACTGCCGTGTGTAGGGACTAAACGTCTCGACGTAACGTCTCTGGCCTTCAGCGTAGAGGGTATCAAAGGCGAGACTGGATTTTCCACTTCCGCTGGGTCCAGAAATGACAATTAATTTGCCTAGTGGCAGCTCAAGATCGAATCCCTTGAGATTATTCTGGCGAGCGCCCCGGATATGAATGGCTTCAGGCGAGGCAGCGGAAAGGCGACGTTCCATAGGTGGCAATGAGGAGGATCAATCCTAGCTACCGGGACGCAACAATCTAGGGCTCGTTAGAAATTCCCGAGCAGAGAAAGCGGTTGCCAGTTTTAATCCGACGCAAAACCAAGACAATCACACCACAATATCGAGACAATAAGGCTATTCTTAAACTACTGTCTGCGGTGACAACCTATACAATGCAGCGATTCTGACTTCAAAGGTGAGACTTCCTTGATGCAGAAGAGTTCGTTGTAATGGTTAGTCCCAATAGGCACCAGAACTGTCGCAACTGCATACTCCATGGATTCCAATTCAAAACGGTCAAAACGGCATAAGCAAAAAAGCCGTCCGGGAAACATTAAACCCGAAGCACCGCAAGCGGACGCCGCCCTAACCACAGCCAGCAGGCCAGCGGTCAGTCGGCCTGGCCCCAAGAAACCTGAAGCTCTCGATCCGGAAGACGATCGCGACGGAGCGCTCTTTTTGGCGGTGCTGGGGTTGCTCGTGTTGGTGTGCGGAGTTTTCATGCACACGAAGACGTTCGGTTTTCTGAATTTTGACGACAACCAGTACATTCAGGAGATTCAGGAAGTCTGCTCCGGATTAAACTGGGCTAGCATCAAGTGGGCGTGGACCCACAGCCACGTAGGCCAATGGCATCCGCTCACGAGTATGTCCTTCATGTTGGACTCTGAGTTAGATGGACTCAAAACCGGTTCGGGATTTCACATCCAGAACGTCCTGCACCAAACCATCGCCTCGGTGCTTTTACTTTTCGCGCTGCGCTCGCTCACAGGTTCCATTTGGCGCAGCGCAATCGCTGCGGCAATCTTTGCGATTCATCCGCTACGTGCCGAATCGGTCGCTTGGGTAACCGAACGCAAAGATGTTCTCAGCGGCGTCTTTTTGATGGCGACGTTATGGGCTTATTCATTCTACACGAAGTGCACTATTCCGAAGTCGAGGCACCTCACGATCAGCGCATTACTTGCACCACTACTGGTCATTACATTGTGCTACTCTGCGGGCCAATCCGCTCTGTTCCAGTCTCGGATCCCGTCCTTTCTAAAACCGCTGAGCGCCCTCCAGCCTGAACTTGTTGGAGCCATTTTATTTATTCTCTTAATACCGATCATCGTACTTTCGTTTATGTGGGCAGGGGCCCCCTACACGATTGTGTGTATTCTTTTTGCGTTGGGCCTGCTGTCCAAACCGATGCTCGTGTCATTGCCGTTTGTTTTTTTGCTACTCGATATCTGGCCACTCAACCGACTCAGTTGGGAAAAAGTACCAACCACCAGCGAAGAATGGCTCGCATTTTGGCACCGCCTCTGGCCGCTGGTTCGCGAAAAAATCCCGATTTTTCTCATGGCCTTTGCCTCGGCCGCAGGTGCGATTATCGCCGTTGGCACTCCGTTTCGTCCGATCCCGATTCTAGACCTTCTCCCACGTCTAAAATACATCCCGCTTTCTTACACCACCTACGTCTGGCAGTTCTTCTACCCCTTTAATCTCTCCGCTCACTACCCGTTTGTGGCGCAAGGACCCGAGACATGGAAAGTCGTCGCATGTACTCTCTTTTTGCTGCTAGTGACATTCCTGGCGTGGAATCGCCGAAACCAGCATCCGTACTTTCTGGTCGGCTGGCTCTGGTTTCTTGGCACGATGTTACCGGTAATCGGTCTGGTTCCCGGGGGGATTCAGATCATGGCGGATCGTTATACTTACCTCACACAAATTGGGTTCGCAGTCGCACTCGTCTGGGGAATCTCCAATTGGATGGAACGCGGTATCCTTCCCATTCGCAAAGCTGTCGCAGGTGCCATAGCTACCTGCGCAATTCTCATTCTCTCTGTCGCCGCTTATAAACAAGCCGATCACTGGAAAACCGACAAAGACCTTTGGACTCACGCTCTCGCGGTTACAAAAGACAACGATTACGCGAATGAAAAACTAGCGACTGCGCTTCAGACTTTAGGGCAGAAGGACGAGGCGGAAGTATTATACCGAGAAGCCATTCGATTAAACCCGAGATTAGTCGGATCGCTGAACAACCTAAGTATCATTGTCAGGAGCAAGGGGCTGTTCGACGAAGGCGCCGAACTGCAACAACGAGCAGTCAACGAGCATCCCACCTGGGGACTGATGTACCGCAATCTGGGCACAGCCCGTATCCAGCAAAAGAAATTCCCCGAAGCTAAAGCTGCTTTTGAAAAAGCAATGGAGCTCGCGATTTCTGCAAACCCACAATTCCCGGACCTCGAATCCGAGTTCAACCTAGGTTTGTTGTTGAGTGAATATATCGGTGGCAAAGAAAACATCGAAGAAGCCGAAAAACACTTCGAAAACATCACAACCCGACAACCCAACGCCACCGAAGCTCATTTCAACCGGGGCAATTGTCTCTATCGCTTGAACAGAATGGACGAGGCGATCAGATCGTATCAGGCCACCCTGAAACTCGCCCCAATCCATGCCAAAGCAGCGAACAATCTCGCCGCGATTTTTGCCGCACAGAAACGGATCACCGAAGCCATCCCCCTCTACAAACAAGCGGCGGCAGCCGACCCCAACTACATAGAACCCGCCCGAAATCTCGCCGAAGCATTAGCCCTAGTGAACGCTTACGCAGAGGCCGTGCAAGTATGGAGGGAGATCCTCAACCGTAAATCAGACGACCTTCAATCCATTTTTCGATTGGCCTGGATTCTGGCGACGTGCCCGGACGGATCCATCCGCCGCCCGTTTGAGTCCCGTGATCTTTCGCTTAAAGCGATCGAAATGACTGGAGGAAAAGAAGCGCCTCTCTTCGACAGCCTGGCTGCAGCATACGCTCAAATCGGGAACTTCGAGGAAGCCGTGGCCAACGCTCAAAAAGCCGTCGAAATGAGCAAAAATATTCCGGGGAATGCTGCAGCGATGCAACAACGACTAGATCTTTACCTCAATCAAAAGCCATTCATCGAGCCCGTGCACCCGGCGCAATAAAACCGTTTCGCAGGCCCTTCTAAAAATGAAAATCCTGATTACCGGGATCTGTGGCTTCGCAGGGAATGCACTGGCTCGCTCGCTGCTACTGAGTCGTGAAAACCTGACGATCTATGGCATCGACAACCTTTCGCGCCCGGGTTCCGAAACCAATCTGGAGCCCCTCCGACAGCTCGGATGTATCATCCAGGTCACAGATCTCCGTTCTCCGGACGCGCTTGCGAAGCACTGTCCCGTTGACTGGCTAATCGACGCTGCTGCCAACCCGTCTGTTTTAGCCGGCACAAATGCACAATCCACCGCCAAAGATCTTCTGGATATTAACCTCACCAGCACAATTCCCATGCTGGAGATATGCCGGAAACTTGGCATTCCGTTTACACTGCTGTCGACGAGCCGCGTGTACGGAATCGACGCCCTCCAACGAATTCCTCTTGAAGCGCACAACGGTGCATTTCGGCCAATCACCGGACAGTCGCACGATTTTTCAAAAGGGATCACCGAGACGTTTTCACAAGACCCGCCACTCTCCCTTTACGGAACGTCGAAACGATGCGCCGAACTCCTTGCGCTTGAATACGGCCACGCTTTTCAGTTTCCCGTCTGGATCAATCGTTGTGGTGTTCTCGCTGGGGCGGGCCAATTTGGAAAAGCGGACCAGGGCATTTTTTCATATTGGATCCACCGGTGGGCCAGACGATTACCACTACGCTACATCGGATTCGGAGGAAAAGGCCTGCAAGTTCGCGACTGCCTTCATCCTGTCGACCTCACTCCTCTTATTCTTCGCCAGTACGATGTAGGCATGGCGAGTGAAAAGCCGCGCGTGCTAAACGTGAGCGGCGGCTCGGCCAGTGCCTGTTCCCTGCAACAATTGAGCGCGTGGTGTCATACTCGCTTCGGGCCACATGATGTAGACGTGTCTGAAGAGAGTCGCGCTTACGATCTTCCCTGGCTTGTTTTGGACTCAAGTCTAGCTGCAGAGACGTGGAATTGGCGGCCTGTCATTTCGAAGGAAAGGTTGTTTGAAGAAATCGCCGCCCACGCAGACTCAAACCCCGATTGGCTTACTCTCTGCCAAGCAGAGAACTGAAAGACTCTTCCCTTAAAGTAAGTGGCCTAAAAGCCCCCCGCACAAAACAGCCCGACTACTCCTCGCCCTGTTCCTTATCCTCGGCAGAAACAGGAATGCGGCGAAACCGCAACTGCTCAACACGCCTGCCATCCGCGCTTAAAACGGTCACTTCAAAAGGTCCAATACGAACCTGTTCGCCACTGGTTGGAAGGTGGCCCGTTAGATTGGTGACGTATCCGCCAACGGTACTCACATCTTCACTTTCCAGCTCCAAGCCCGCCAAATCCTTTAGTTCATAAAGAGCCAGCGCCCCTTCGACCACAAACTCGTCGGCATTCACACGCTTGAACTCCTTCTCGTCGGTATCAAATTCGTCCTGAATATCCCCCACGATCTCTGCCAACACGTTGTCCAGAGTCACGATCCCAACGGTCCCGCCGTATTCATCAACCACGAGTGCGATGTGTGCATGTTTAGCCAAGAAGAACGACAAGAGTCGTTCCAGCGGCATCATTTCCGGAACAGGCAACAAATCGCGCTTGATCTGCATCAAATCAGGCTGCGGTTCGCGCATTTGCAATAAGAGATCCTTGATGTGCACGACTCCAATTGCGTGATCCAAATGCCCTTCACAAATCGGCAGACGCGTGTGCCGAGACTCCATTGCCCGTTGAATATTCTCCTCAAAGGAGTCTTCGGTATTCAAAAAGACAACGTCTTTACGAGGCGTGGTGATATCGCGCACCACACGTTTGCGTAAATCCAATGCGTTCATCAGGATTTCTCGCCCGATCGGCGTCACCTGCCGTGCGTCTTCGCTTTCAGTCAAGATCACGCGTAGCTCCTCTTCAGAATGAGCAAGCTCATGTTCGCCGAGAGGATCAACTCGTAAAACTTTTTGCAGAAACCAAGTCGCCGCTCCATTCAAACACCAGATCGCAGGACGGAACACTTGGTAAAAAAATGCCAGAGGGCCACTGACCCATAAGGTCGTTGGAACCGGCTTCGTAATCGCCATCGATTTTGGGACAAGCTCACCCAGAATAATATGGAGGAACGTAATCACTCCGAACGCCAAGCCGACGGTTAGGGTCTCGCGCACCCTTTCAGAATGAATTCCAATGCCATGTAGAATCGGCTCAATCAAATGTCCCAATACAGGTTCCCCCACCCACCCCAAAGCCAGACTAGCCAAGGTTATCCCCAACTGCGTCGCGGAAAGGTAGGCCTCCAAGTTTTCAGTGACAGCCAAAGCCCGCTTGGCGTTTTTTTCACCTACAGCTTCGAGCGCCTCCAACTGACTAGAGCGAACCTTGACGATCGCAAATTCGGAGGCCACGAAGAACCCGTTAAGCCCGACCAGGCCGCCAACCACTAACAACTGCAAAAAGAGGGGAACGCTTCCTGCATCCACTCCGGTTTCTGGTGTCATGTTTGGGTACAAAAAAAGAACCGAGCCGCAGGCTTACCTGCGACTCGGGACTTAGAAATTCAAAATGTAAAATCCTACCAACTCGACTTGGTCACCCCTGGGATCAACCCATTGGAAGCCAACTCGCGGAAGGAGATACGAGAAAGTTTAAACCGGCCGATATAAGCCCGCTTACGACCAGTATGCTGACACCGTTTGGACAAACGCGCAGGGCAAGCGTTCCTCGGGAGAAGGGATAGACCAATGTAGTCTCCTTCTTTTTTCATCTTCGCACGCAAATCCGCATATTTAGCGACAGTCGCCGATTTGCGTTTCTCTCTTTCGATCCAGCACGTCTTGGCCATAATTTAACTTTGTGAGCCGAGTATTGTAGGAATCTTCGCAAGGTTGGCAAACAACTTTTCATCAAACACCGCTTTTCTCGGCGTATCCTCCGTGCTCACGGAGAAATACGAATTCAAAAAGATCACCCAAAGTCTCATTCACATCACCCATTGAGAACGGCGAATGCTACGGTGCATTTCTATCCAGGGTGCCCTCCGGAAGCCTACATCAAACGCCCTCCAATCCTCGTTTTCCCTCAAAGGTCCCCCCCCCATTCGGGGTTGACCTTCGACCATTCTGGAATCCAGTTTTTTTCACTCCTTTTTATGTTCGCCCAAAACTCACCGTTATCCCGACGTTCATTTCTCCAAAACTGCGGCATGGGATTCGGTATGTTAGGCTTCGCCGGCCTGGACTACTCCCAATCCGCAAACGCAGCAATCACGTCCGGATCCCCCCTGTCAATCCGCCCCTCGCAATTTCCAGCACGCGCCAAACGCATCATCCACCTCTTCGCAAACGGCGGCCCTTCCCACATCGACACGTTCGACCCCAAACCCGAACTCTCGCGCCTCCACGGCAAACCACTCCCCGTGGAAAACCTAAAAACGGAACGACGTACCGGCGCCGCCTTTGGCACACCTTTCAAATTCGACAAACACGGCCAAAGCGGTCTCGAGATTAGTGACCTATTCCCTAACCTCGCAAAGTGTGCAGATGACCTCCTCGTCATCCGCTCCATGCGCGCAGATTTGCCAACCCACGAGCCTGCCTTCTTCCTAATGAACTGCGGGGAAGCTCGCCTTCCACGTCCTAGCATGGGTTCTTGGATTACCTACGGTCTAGGAACCGAAAACCAAAACCTCCCCGGATTCGTCACCCTATGTCCGGGAGGCTACCCCACCGGCGGCGCGCCGAACTGGCAATCGGCCTTCCTTCCCGGCGCCCTTCAAGGAACCTACATCGACACCAAACATACGAAGGTCGAAAAACTCATCGAAAACATCCGAAACACGTCATGGAGCCCGGAGCAACAACGTGCCCAACTTGACCTGTTACGCACACTAAATCAGGAGCACCAGTCCACCCGTCCCAGAGACACTCAGCTCGAGTCTCGCATTCAATCTTTCGAATTAGCCTACAGAATGCAAATGGAGGCCACTGACGCATTCGACACCCAAAAAGAGCCCCAACACATACGCGACCTCTACGGCGACACCACCTATGGCCGCCAATGCCTCATGGCTAGACGCCTGGTGGAACGAGGTGTCCGAGTCGTCCAAGTCTGGCATTCGCCCGGACAACCTTGGGATTCCCACGACGACCTAGAACTGAATCATCGCAATCTTGCCAACCAAAGCGACCAGGGCACAGCTGCGCTTCTCATCGATCTCAAACAACGCGGATTATTGGAAGATACCCTCGTCGTGTGGGGCGGTGAATTCGGGCGCACTCCAACCGTCGAACTCCCCGCCCCCGGCTCCAATGCCGGCAAGGTCAACGGACGCGACCATAATCACCACGGGTTCACTATGTGGATGGCTGGTGGAGGAGTAAAAGCGGGCACCACATTCGGTTCCACGGACGAGTTCGGGTTTAAAGCCACGGAAAATCCCGTCCATGTTCACGACTTACACGCCACCATTTTGCACATCCTCGGAATGGATCATGAAAAACTCACGTTCCGTCATTCCGGTCGCGATTTCCGACTCACGGACGTCCATGGAAAAGTTGTTGAAGGCCTCCTCGCTTAAGCCCCTATGAAGCCCTCCATTTCCCTGCCTACTCTTGCAGGAGCGTTTGTCCTCCTCTCGCTGCCGGCTCGATTCGTCTGCGCTTCATCCGGCACTCCTCTGCCAGCAGCGGAAGTGGAGTTCTTTGAAAAATCCGTCAGGCCCATTCTCGAAGAACATTGTTTGGAGTGCCATAGCGCAGCAAAGGGAAAGACCAAAGGCGGCCTAGCATTGGACTCCTCTGCTGCCCTGCACAAAGGCGGCTCCAGCGGTGCCGTGGTAACGCCGGGAAATCCCGACAAGAGCATCCTGATAACCGCCGTCCGCTACAAAGACCCAGACACACAAATGCCTCCGGAAGACAAAAAGCTTCCGCCGGAAAAAATCGCAATCCTCGAGGAATGGGTTCGCCGCGGGGCCATTGATCCACGCGAAGGCAAAGCGCTCGGCCCCGACCCGGAGGTCATTCGCAAACATTGGGCATACCAAGCTCTCAAAAAGCCCGAGTTACCAAAGGTGCAAAACAGCAACTGGGCAAAGACCAGCATCGACCTTTTTATCCTCTCCTCACTCGAAGCGAAAAACATACCCCCATCTCCGGAAGCCGACCGAAAAACACTCCTCCGAAGGCTCTCCTACGATCTGATCGGACTGCCTCCGGCTCAAAGTGAAATCGACGCATTCTTAACGGATCAGTCTCCGGATGCATACGAACAGGTCGTCAACCGCCTCCTCGCATCTCCTCACTTTGGCGAACGATGGGGCCGCCACTGGCTCGACGTGGCACGTTACTCCGACACCAAAGGACTGCCCGCCCCTATCAACGCGGACAGGCGCTTCCACTTTGCATTCAGCTATCGGGACTACGTGATCGCTTCATACAACGAGGACAAGCCATTCGATCGCTTTTTAATGGAACAGCTCGCAGCTGATCAGCTCCCTGACTCCGGCGATCCTAGGAGCTTGGCGGCACTCGGCTTCCTCACAGTGGGGCGCTGTTTTCAAAACCAGATTCATGAAATCATCGATGATCGAATCGATGTCGTCACCCGTGGGCTGATGGGCATCAGCGTTGGGTGTGCGCGCTGTCACGATCACAAGTTTGATCCTATATTAACCAAAGATTACTACTCCCTTCACGGGATCTTTATGAGTTCCGAAGAGCCCAAGGAGAGGCCTATTCTGGGGCAACCATTGGACACTCCCGCTTATAGAGAATATCTTCAAAAGCGTGCGGAACTACTGCAGAAAATTGAAGACGGTCTTAATGATGAAATCCAAAAAGACCTGACCGAGATCGCTAAGAAAAGCGGCGCCTACCTGCTCGCGACTCTCGAAAAGGGTTCGGAAGAAGAAGTTAAAAAACTCCAAACATTTGCCGGACAGAGAAAACTCGTTGCAATCTCTCTCAATCGCTGGGTTACGCTCTTAAAGGATGCCCAACAGGATCCTGTGCTCGGCCCTTGGAAAATCCTTTCCGCTCTGCCAGACGAAGACTTCAAAACGAAAGCCAAAGAGGACATCGATCTCTGGGCCACCGAAAGTCTGCCTCCCTGGAATCCCCTCGTGCTGAAAGCGCTTCGAGAGACACCTCCGATTTCAAAAAAGCACCTTTCGGAAATCTACAGCAATTTATTCGCCGAGGCCACCGTCTCTTGGCTTGAAATGAAAAAGCCCGGCGCGGAGAAATCCGCTCCGCTCGCTTTGCCTGATCCAGCTTTGGAACAAATCCGCCTCATCGTCCACCGAGAAGGGGGCCCCGCAAATCTGAATCGTAAAGATGCCGAATCCGTTTTCGGCCGCGCCTTATTTGAAACTCGCACCAAGCTTCAGGACAAAGTCGACGCGCTTGACGCCGAGCACCCCGCAGCTCCGCCACGCGCAATGGCGATCTTCGACAAAGCCAAACCTGTAGAGCCCGTTGTTTTTGTCCGCGGTAATCCAGGCAACCGCGGCCCCGCAGTACCTCGCCAATTCATTTCGTTCCTTGCGCCGAAAGACCAAAAGCCCTTCATAAAAGGGAGCGGTCGGCTCGAATTGGCAGAAGCAATCACAGCGCCAACCAATCCCCTTACCTCTCGTGTCGCAGTCAATCGCATCTGGCTGCACCTTTTTGGGAAAGGACTCGTCGAAACGCCAAACGACTTCGGTGTTCAAACGCCAGCTCCTATTCTATCAACGCTCTTAGACCACCTCGCTTGCAGGTTCATTGAAGGCGGCTGGTCCACCAAAAACCTCATCCGACAAATCGTTCTTTCGAATACCTACAAACAAAGCAGCGCCCCCAGGCCAGATGCAGCAACCGCTGATCCTGCGAACGATCTATTACACAGCCAGCGCAGACGCCGTCTCGATTATGAAGCCCTGCAGGATACCCTCCTAATGATCTCAGGCGGTCTCGACAAAACCATGGGAGGACGCCCAGTTGAGCTCACCAAGGCACCTTATCCAGGACGTCGCAGCGTATACGGATACATCGACCGACAAGACCTTCCGTCTGTACTCCGGAACTTCGACTTCGCAAATCCCGACATCACGACAGGACAGCGCTTCGAAACCACTGTACCGCAACAGGCCCTGTTTCTAATGAACAATGATCTATTGTTCACTCGCGCGAAGGCACTCACTCAGCTCGCCGAGATCCAGTACGCAGAGGCCGGGCCCGCGCGTATTCATGCGCTTTTCCAACGCGTACATCAGCGCCCTCCCTCTTCCACGGAGCTAGAGGCATGCAAAGCTCTGGTTGCCGCTTTCCAAAACGATCCCCAAAAACCGTGGCTAGCACTTGCACAAGCGCTGCTCATCACAAACGAAACCGCGTTCATCGACTAACATCATGCTCACTCCCCCCAAACTCCGTCGCGTCACGATTTCACTCGCGCTCAGCCTCTCACTTTCGGCGCTTTCTCTGCCACTGCTGGCTGAGTCTAGCGCTGCAGCGCCAACTGCTGCAGCCGCGTCCCTCAAGCAACAGATCCTCCAAGGTAAACGCATCGTTTTTCTCGGAGACAGCATCACCGCGGGTGCGGGTTATGTAATCGGTGTAGCGCAAACACTGAAAAGTATGCGGCTCCCAAACGGTGGCCCCGAAGTCCTCAGTGCCGGACTATCGAGCGAAACTGTCTCCGGTCTTTCCGAAGAAGGTCACGGCGGTGCCGGCGAAAAGGCATTCCCTCGTCCTTACCTTTTCGAACGTCTTACTCGCGTACTCGATTTGCTTAAACCTGACACCGTTTTTGCATGTTACGGGATCAACTGCGGCATCTATCAGCCGTTTGACGATGCCCGTTTTCAGGCCTTCAAAGACGGCATGGAACGTTTACATAACGAGGTCGAGAAAACTGGGGCTCGAATCATCCACATCACGCCTCCTTTTTTCGACGCCACACGCAAACCCAAGCAGGATTATTATCCGGAGGTCATGCTAAAATACGCGGCATGGCTCGTTTCCAAACGTGACGCCGGCTGGCAGGTAATCGATTTACACACGGCAATGAAGGCTGCGGTCGAGAAGCATCGTCAGACCGAGCCAAACTTCACCATGTCGCCGGATGGAATTCATCCGAGTGTTGAAGGCCATTGGCTCATGGCACGCCAAGTTCTAGGCTGGTTAGGCGACACCGAGGCAGCCAACTCCCCGACCGCAGAGTCATTATTGGAAACACGTCGCGTCCCTTCGGAAGTGGCCAAGTTGATCGCGCAGCGCGTATCCCTTACCCGCGACAGCTACGTCCAGACCGCAGGTCACAAACGCCCCGGAACGACTAAGGGGCTCCCCTTGGAAGAAGCCCAAACCAAAGCAGCAGAGATCGACAAGCAGCTCGACTCGCTACTAGCCAAGTAATCACCATAGAGGTGACACCGGTGTTTTTCAAAGCGGACGAATTCTCCTAATTCGTCCGCTTTTCGTTTTCATTTAAGTGCGAACAAAATCACTCATCTCAGAGCCCACCGCCGTCAGCTCTCAGCACACATAGAACCCCGCTTGCTCAGGCAACAGTACACCCACATCCGTCACTAAGCCGATAAAGCTAAAACAGGTCCTGCTGTTTTAATCCTGGCGGCTTCGGAGCCTCATTCAACAGCTCTGCATAAAGAGATTTGAAAGCACACCGTGCTACCGCCGGCAGCAACTCCTCATAAATCGGAGCTATCCGCAGCTCGTCGATCGTGACTGGCAACGCTAGATCCAAATCCAAACGCACCATCTCACGGTTCTGAAACACCTGATCCCGACTCGCTGCCAACTTCTCTCGTAAGCGCTCGCTCTTTACCTCCGCGAGTCGCTCGTACATCGCTTCCACCGAACCAAACTGGGAAACCAGTGCAGTAGCGCCCTTTGGGCCCACGCCATTTACTCCTGGAATGTTATCGGCCGAATCTCCCACGAGACTCAATACGTCCCCAAGTTGCGAAGGTAACACGCCCCACTTCTGCAGCACATGTTCTCCCTCCAATAGAACAAAGGGATCGGGCTTCTCCGCTGTAGGCTTCTGGGTCGTATAGACACGAACATTTGGACCAACTACCTGGAACAAATCTTTGTCCGCAGTAGCCATCACAGTCTCCCATCCCATGGCCTGTGCGGCCACAGCATAGGACGCCATCAAGTCGTCCGCTTCGGTTCCCGGCAAAAACACATTAGTAAAACCAAGCAATCGAATCAGCTCGCGCATCGGCTCAATCTGGGCCGACAATTCTTCAGGCATCTCCTCGCGTTGTGCTTTATAAGCTGGTTGCAGAAGTGTTCGCCGCTCTGGCAAACCTTCATCCCAGACAACCGCCGCGCGATCCGCTTGCAAATCCCTTAACATTCGGCGGAGCGATTTCAAAAATCCATAAATCGCACCAGTGGGCTCTCCCGTTGCATTCTTCAAGGGAGGAATCGCATGGTAAGACCGATACGCGTAATAAAAACCATCAACAAGGAGCAGCTTCACACTGGAGGCATGATGTACTGCGGCTGAGAATGGAAGCGGGAAACATTCGCCTCTTGATGTTTCCCGATCTCCAGCCCGCCAACACGCCCCATCTTACCACAACAGCATTACGCTTAGGTGCAGCCGGGACGATCCCGCCGCAATCTCGGTCATTCCGCCATTTCGCTGCTCCTTAAGCGCAAATCCGAGATCCGCACGAACAAGCCCCGTCAACTTTCCGCGAAACAGTACGTCTAAACCTAAACCGGCTCCAAGCAGCTCGCGATTCTCGACGTCACCAGAGCCCGCCTTAACGCCGTTTGCGTGCACGAAAGCACCATCAATGAATCCACGGATTGCCACCTCTACAGGTGAAGTAACGGGTGCCAGCAGCCGTTTTGCAGTCCCTCCACGTGCAGCTTCCCTGTCCGTCTGCGTGGTGCCTACCCCTGGAAGCCGGTACCCTTGCTCAGCTCCCTCAGTTTCCCCCTTCGATTGTGCAGCTCCTTTCCGCAAACTCACAGTCGGCACCACATCATTTAATCTGAGGCGATACTCCAAACTGCCGACCGCAATATTGTCCCCCGCAGCATACGATTCACGATATCCGCGAACGGTATCCACGCCTCCTGCAACCCCCTGAAACTGCGAGACTACGCGCGCTGAATCCAACGCTGCCTGCCCCTTAAGTGTTAACGATAGCTCATGCGTGTTTCCTGCCTTACCTGGTTTCGAATGGAACAAATCAGAAAATCGTCCAGCCCGTCGCGCTCCGCTCACATTCCAGTGCGTAACCCATGCCTCACGTGCCGTCCCAATCCGCCCCAACACGTCTCGAGCCTTATCTTCAGTCGAAATCCAGTCCAACTGCACAGAACCAGACAAACGTCCCCAGCCCCCCTGATGCTCCGTTGAGAGACTCATGTACGGCACGAAAAAGACCGACTCACCACGCGAACCCAGCACGTCGTTCGTCACGGTCGCATCCATCAAATATGCACCGCCCGTAAGCGAAACAGGCCACCCTTTACGGTCCAAAACCATGCCAGTCAGCTGGAATCCAAGACTCTCCGAACTCGAGCGAAAGCCCAACCCTGTCTGCCCTAAATCCGCCAACGACAAGTCCGACCAAGAACCATAAACACGCCCTCGAAGCACCTCAGGAAAAACAATGCCGAAATCCTCAGAAATCGAAAAAGCCTGATACCGCTTGAAATCCGACGTACTGTAATCCACGGACAAGACATCATCCAAACCAGCCAATTGCCTGAGTTGCCCGCCCACTCGACTCCGCCACTCGCCTGATTCCTTGCTCCCCGAATTTGCAGTCTGCACATACGTAGAAATACGTTTCTGCTCATTCGATTGAAGCGCAACATTCACCGTTCCGGGCTGTTCTCCCGCTCCGATCACACTTTCGACGCGACGTCCATCGAATCGATTAACCCTATTCAGATACGCCTGCAGCTCGTCCTTTTTGAACAAATCCCCCCCATGTAATGGCGCCCCCGCCAAGATTCGGCGTCCCACCGATTCAGGAGAACGCTCCCACCAAGGCAGTTTCCCTTTCCGTTGCCGCATCTCAATCTTCGCGATCTGGCTATAATAAACGAACATTGGCAACTCAATCCGGCCACTGCGAGCATCCACCGGAGGCACCACTTCCAAATCAATCGCATCCGGGTCAACCATTGCCAGCACCCCATAAATTCCACGCCGATTCAGCTGCCCAACAACCACCCGGCTCACCGCCACAATCGCACTCATTCCAAACTTCCGCGTCTTTCCATCACCTCCCAAGGCCACACTTTGAGTCGACTCTCCAGCTTTCGGAGCTCGGAAGACCCCGTTGTCCTGAACCAATGCCACTGAAAGATTCGAAAACTCTTCTACTGCCGGCAAGTCAGCATTTACCCCTTCAGAGCCCTCCGGAGCCCGATAAGCAAAGGTAAACCTAGAAACATTAAAAGCTGGCTCCTGGACACTTACCCCCCCCTTTGGCAACTCGGCAATTCCTCTCGATGGATGAACCATCAGACCTAAAACCGCCACGGCTACTGCCCCAAAAAACGACCTATTCATGCGAAAAAAAGACGAGAGGGAGCACTCCACCGTGCTCCCCCTCTTTGTTTTGCAGTCCGAACTATTCGCCCGTTGACGATTGACCCGACGTGGACTCCCCAGTCACGCCAGATGTTAATCCGAAGACGCTGCCCGAAAACGCGTCTCCAGCAGCCAACGAATCACTCCGACTTGCAAAAATAAGCTCTGCCCCCGTGAATCCGGCCAAGGCCGTCGCCTTCGCCATCTGGAACACCGGTGCACCGGTAACGAACCCAGAACGTGGACGCTCCAGCTCGAATGTTCCCCGATCCAGGGTCAAAACTCCCCTAAAATTCAGGCTCGCAACCGTGCCGGATATCGACGTTTCCAAACTCAACACACCCGAGTTCTGCTCACTTACGTTCCCCCGAAGAACACCTCCGCCGAGCGTGTAATAGATTGGGGTAATGCCAGAATCGTCCTTATCGAACACTACCAACCCGCTATCATCTACAACGACTGGAGGTCTCTCTATGACCCCAGGGTCAATGGTAACAACCCGGCTGGGATCCCATTTCTCAACAGAACCCTTCTCGCCATTGGGAGCAGCCACGTCCGATTCAAGGCTCGGCGCAGACGTGATCAAATTGGAACTGCTGAACGATATATTACCTCCGTTACCGGCGTCATCTCCACCACGTGCCACCAGACGACCATCCACATTCAGAGAATTCCAACCATCGATAGAGATAGAACCCGCGTGACCTTTACCCGTTCCGCTAACGTCCAAAAGCACATTCGGCTCCAGCGTCACGTCAGCGCCGCTAATGGCAACGCCCCCGCCCTGGAGATTACCGCGTGCACTTAAAGTGGCGCCGCTTTTTATCTCAACCGTTTCACCTGAAATCGAAATAGCCCCCGACTCAACCAGCGGCCTGATGGAGGACACGCCGCTCGTTAGTGTTAGCGTGGTTCCGCTCGCATCAACAACCTCGACCTTGGACTCCACAGCGACTATACCATCACGCACGTCACTCTTGGGCTCCACGGTAGCTGCAACCTGTTCACTCGAAGAGGCGTCTATCGTTCCCGAAACCTCAACCTTTGTCGCTGCGCGCACGACGGCAGTCGAAGTGACTTTCGTCTTACCCGTATGGCGAACACCGACTGCATAAATGTCCCCTGCTCCCAGGAACGCATTTCGCGCAGTAATCGATCCGGAATGATCCACACCCAACTTCTCACTGGGCGCCGCTTTTGCCGCTGGTTTTACCGCGGTTTTGGCGATTGCCTTCACCACACCATCATTCGACGCAACCTCTATAGGGTCATCCAAAACAATCTTGTAGTTCCGCTCCACTGCAATGTCGGAACCTAATTCCGAGACCAAAACGGACTCATCAGCCATTAGGGTCACTGTCCCATTCGGCGCAACAATAGACCCGCTGTTCACAACGGTACGACCGAGAAGAGCAACCCCACCCGTGGACTCAATTTTCCCAGCGTTCTCAACAGCGCCGGTCAGATCGACCTGGAAGTTGTAAGAGGAAGGAGCGTTGAGGAACTTTTCGTCGCTGATATTACCTGCCGCAGCAACCAGCCCCCCTACGGAGATAGAAGCGCCACTCCGGAAGTAGATCCCAGCCGCGTTGGCGAGAACCACACGCCCATTGGATGACAGGCTCCCGAAAATTTCCGAAGGAGTTCCATCGGTCGCACGAGCCAGTGTCGTACTCGTTGAGGAGGGCTGAACAAACTTCACGCTTTCATCAGCAGCGATATTGAATTTGGTAAAATTGAAAATCGAACGATCTCCAGCCGTCACCGTCATGTTTTTGCCAGCTGTATCAATCCCGCCTTTACCTGCGACTAACTGCCCGCCAACCGGCAGAGCAAAGAGGCTGGACTGAAAACATACGATTGCGAGCCCTGCGGCTATAGAGCCGGAGAGCACCCGGGGAACAGATGCCTCAATGGGCCTGTGTATTACTTGACCTGAAACTTTCATGATTCTGGTTTATAGTTTGTTAAGTGGATTAGTGCCTTTGGAACAAGTCCCACAAGGCTCTGTTTAAGGAAACGCCACCCCCCACTGACTTTGTCACTGCGAGTTCATTTTTTTAACGGAGCACGAAATTCCGGCCGCCCCCCGCGCCAGCACCTCAAATGCACCGCCTGAAGTTTCAGTAACCCGGCCAGCCACCCCAACAGATGCGAAAACAGCGATTTGATTTTGAACTACTTCGCATCACGTCTTTCGCGAAAAAATGCCTGCAACATCGCCAGACTCTCGTCCCGCCGTATCCCCTGGGTTATCTGACACTGATGGTTCAGCTGGGGATGCTGTAGAATGTTCATTAAACTCCCACCCGCACCATCTTTAGGGGAAGGACAGCCGAAAATGACACGCCGCAACCGTGCATGGACCAGTGCACCCGCGCACATGGGACAAGGCTCTTTGGTTACGTACAAGTCACAGTCAGTGAGACGCCAATCACCCACGGAAGATTCCGCTTGAGTTACGGCAAGCATTTCCGCGTGAGCCGTAGCGTCTTTGAGCTGCTCCACTTGATTAAAGGCGCGGGCTATCACTCGCCCATCCCTGACGATAACCGCCCCAATTGGAACCTCTTCCTGCTCCCATGCACGGCGAGCCATACGCAGTGCTTCGCCCATAAAATAATCATCGCTTTGTAAATCGATCAGCTCGCTCATGTGGATTGTGGAAGAGTTTGGGGATTTTTGATTGCGTCGGTCCAGCATTAGGCTATCAATTTCGCCCCTTTTGAAACCCTCGCTGGAGGATTTGTTATGTCAGCTATTATCGCGAAGATTAATCAGGAACAGATGAAACAAGACGCCGCCCCGTTTAACGTGGGTGACGCCGTACGAGTACATACACGTGTTGTGGAAGGCGATAAGGAGCGCATTCAGATCTACTCGGGTATCGTCATTGGCCGTAAAGGCACTCTTTTAAACCAGTCTTTCACTGTTCGTCGTATTTCCTATGGTGAAGGTGTTGAGCGCGTTTTCGCGCTTCACTCCCCACGTGTAGCGAAAGTGGAAGTCGAAACTCAGGGCACTGCACGCCGCTCCAAGTTGACGTATCTACGTCAGCGTAAAGGCAAGCAGGCTATGGCTGTTCGCGAGAAGAAAACTCGCTAAGCCTCGTCCTTAAACACATTCTAAAAGCCTTATGGCGGCTCGGTGCACCCTCGAATTCGAGGACTCGCTCCGAGCCGCTGGTGTTTTATACACAGCCGGTGTCGACGAAGCCGGTCGAGGCCCTTTGGCAGGGCCCGTTGTGGTGGCTGCGGTGATTCTTCCCGCCGGATTCTCCCACCCAAAGCTCAACGACTCCAAAAAACTCTCGGAAAAGGCCCGCGAGAAAATTTTCGAAGAACTCTCCGCTCAATCCGAGATTCTTTCGTCCGTAATTGAGATCGAAGCATCAGAAATCGATCACCTTAACATCCTCCGCGCCACCCATGAAGGGATGCGCAGAGCCGTTGCAGCCCTCTCCATCGCCCCGCAACACACCCTCATCGACGGGCTCCCGGTCCACCCCTTTCCCACACCACAAACTGCCATCGTAGGTGGCGACGGCCGCAGTTTAAGTATCGCCGCGGCAAGCGTGATCGCCAAGGTCACACGCGATAGAAGAATGCAGGTGCTCGACCGCGAGTACCCAGAGTACGCCTTCGCCAAGCACAAGGGATACGGGACGGCGCTCCATCTGGAACGCCTGCGAACCCATGGACCTTGCCCAATTCATCGCCGAAGCTTCGCACCTGTGGCACAGACTCTTCTGTCGCTCTAGGACCTCTCGTGAGCTGTCACCCAAAGAACAGGCCCACGAACTTGGAAAACACGGCGAACGTCTCGCCGAACGCTTCCTCAAAAAGCACGGATACAAGATATTATACCGAAACTTTCATCCCCACTATGGCGGCGAAGTGGATCTGGTGTGCCGTGTCCGCCGCAAACTCGAACTCGTGTTCGTGGAGGTAAAAACGCGCTCCTCGGAGAAATTCGGCGCTCCGCACGAGGCCGTGGATTACCAAAAACAACGAGGAATCGTACAAGCGGCGCAAGAGTGGCTAGAAATGCTAGACCGAAACGACGTTATCGCCCGTTTTGATATTATCGAAATCGTTCACCACGAAGGGGATTACGAAATCCGCCACCTCAAAAATGCGTTTCTTGCCGAAGAAACGCTACACCCTGGGAGCCTTCCGACTAACCTGGGGGCCAGCCTAAAGCACGCCCCCCCAACAAGTGGATGTGCAAATGAGGAACGGTTTCCCCGCCGTGATCCCCGTTGTTAATCACGAGCCGGTAACCACTTTCATACACCCCAAGCTTCCGGGCAACGTCCTGCGAGGCCAGCAGCAGTTGGCCAAGGAGAGCCGCATCAGAAGCCTCCGCCTTTCCAACCCTTGCAATCACGCGCTTCGGCACAATCAAAACATGGACAGGGGCTTGAGGAGACACATCATGAAATGCAATCCACGCATCCGTCTCAGCAACGATGTTGGACGGAATCTGCCGGGCGATAATTTTCTCAAAAATTGTCATAACTAATAGATCGAAAAAATCAGCTCCTCGCGCGTAGCCCGTTTCGCCACTTGCGACCGGATAAAGGCCACGATCTCCCCACGTAGAAATTCACACGAGCGGCTCCAGCGCTTGGCCTGCATCACTTGTTTCACAGCAGGAACAAGATCCACAAACGACAAACGCCCAAGAACTTCGCAAGCAAAAACACGATCCATCGCACCTTCGCACTCTCTGAAGAAACCCAGCTCAAACCCCGGCATCGTCCTCTCTGCAACGTCCAGCAACGACACCCCTAACTCCAGGCCGCTCTTTAAAAAAAACGGCGCCACCTCCCCGTACCCAACCCCCTCCAGTACCCCCCGTACAGTCAACGCAAACCCTTCCAGTGAAACCGGATCACGCGTGCTCTTCGCCATCAAATGCGCGGTCACCGTTTTAGCGATATCTTGCGCAGGTAACCACTGGGGATAACCCGCCGCCGCCGCCGCCTGAACCAGTGACTGCTCCAACCAACGAGCCTCAATGGCCACCACTCCACTTCCCAACTGAAGCGTAGGCATTTCGTTGGATAAATTAATCATGGTTTAAAAAGTTCCGGTTGTTGGACACTTCTCTTCGGCCGCCGTTCAAGCGACTGAATCTCGTCAATGAACTCCCCAATATCCGCAAACTGACGATAAACCGACGCATACCGAACATACGCCACGCCATCCAAGGCATGCAGCTTCTCCATCACCTTGGCACCAACTAACTGCGAGGGAAGCTCCCGATCATAGCCAGACTCCAGCTCCGCCAAAATTTCCTCCGCCGCCTTTTCCACCTCCGCCCGACTCACCGGACGCTTTTCACACGCCTTCATCATTCCCCCGATAATCTTGTAGCGATCCAACGGCTCAGACCGGCCATCCCGCTTCAAAACTCGCAACTCAGTACGCTCAATCTCCTCGTAGGTCGTGTATCGAAACCCACAACCCACACATTCCCGCCGACGCCGAATACTCTTCCCGTCCTTGGAAAGTCGGGAATCAATAACCTTATCTTCGAGCGTTCCGCACTTGGAGCAATACATCAGATTGTGCTTTAGCGTTAATTCGCGGCCATTTTACCACCATATATTGTGAGAACAACCCGAAACACACTCCCTCCTATTCTCCAGAGAAGCTTGCTCCCACATCTTCCTTGGGCTGAAACAATGGCATGCAGTTGCTCATCGATTCCCTAAGGGCAGGAGAAGAACTTTCCCCAGATCAGGTCAGGGTCGCCGTCGCTTGGCTCGCCAATCCCAGTTTCGAATCCTCCAAAAAAGGGCAATTCCTAGAAGCACTTCATTTTAAAGGGGAGACCTCCGCTGAAATCGCCGCTTTCGTCGAAGCCCTCCTGAGCATCGCGGTGGATCCCGAACTCGATAAAAGCACGCTCCCCGGCCCCACAATCGATGTCTGCGGAACCGGTGGCGATAAGCTGGAGCTCTTTAACATCTCCACCGCCTCTATGTTCGTGCTCGCAGCTGGAGGTGCCACAGTCGTGAAACACGGGAACCGCGCCATCACATCGAAGTGTGGTGGTGCTGATGTACTTGAAGCGCTTGGGGTTCGCATCGAGTTAACTCCACACGAACTTCGCGAATGTGTGAAACGCCACGGTCTGGGCTTTATTTTCGCCCCTGCCTACCACCCCGCATTTAAAGTCATAGGCCCCGTACGTCGCGGGCTAGCTGACCGCGGTATCCCAAGTGTATTCAACCTTTTAGGCCCCATTCTAAACCCCGCACGCCCCGATCATCAGTTGGTTGGTGTTTATGCTAAAGAGCGTCTTCTGTGTTACGGAGAAGTCCTGCGTCATCTCGGCCGCTCTCGAGCTTGGGCCGTGCACGGCTCAGGCGCTGACGAACTCACTCTAGCTGGGCCAGCGGAAGCCATCGCGATTGATCGTAACTCACTGACTCCAATCAAGATTTCGCCCGCTACACTCGGGCTCCCATACGCCCCAGTCGAAGCGCTCAAAGGAGGAGACAAATCGGAAAACGCTGCGCTTCTCGAAGCAATTCTGAGTCACACCGAAAAAGGCCCAAAAAGCCTCGTTGTCGCTCTAAACGCAGCAGCAGGATTTGTAGTAGCGGGTCTCGCTAACACTTTGGAAGAAGGGCTAGCGAAGGCAACCGAACTCCTCCAAAGCGGTCAGGCGCTCGAAAAACTCAGAGCGCTTCAGGCTTTTTAAATATCTTCAGGAGCTACGTGCCGATTCGCTTCTGGTTCTGTCCAAATCATCGTCTCAGTACAACATTATGAAAAAACACCTTCTATCTATCCTCTGTCTGACCTCCCTGGCGTTTCCCCTCTGCGCCCAGCCCGCAAGTGATGCGTCGCTTCGTGAGTTAATCACCGTCACCGGTGCGGCCAAAACCATGGATAGCGTCTACGGCATGATGGACGGCCTCATGGACCAGTCCGTACCTGCCGAGGCGTTGAAAAACTTCACCTCGGAACAAAAAGCGGCTTATGAACGCTTTAAACAAAAATCCATCCAAATCATTCGCGACGAGATGAGTTGGACAAAAATGGAACCGATGTTCCTCGAAATCTACCGGGGTGTGTTCACCCAAGAGGAGATCGATGGGATCATCGCATTTCACAAATCTCCTGTCGGTCAGGCATATGTTTCAAAAGTCCCGATGCTGATGACAAAAACCATGGAAATCATGCAGGGGAAAATGATGCCTGCAATGATGGGACGTATTCAGGACCTGGGTAAGGAGTTCCAAAAGGAACTCACTAACGCCAAGTAAATCCGACAGTCCTGTCTGGGTGGAGGAGTTAGCCTACGGACAAAAGCTCCTCCACCTGCGCCGAGATATCATTCGTGCGCATCAAGCTCTCTCCAACAAGGATAGCATTGCAGCCGCTATCAAATGCCCGCTGCGTGTCGGCTTTGGTTTTTAAGCCGCTCTCACACACCAGCACCACCCCCTCCGGCACTTCTTCGCTCAGTTCCTCAGTCGTCTTCAAATCGACCTCAAACGTGGTCAGGTTTCGATTATTGATCCCAATAAGATCCGCCCCCAAATCCAGCGCCCGGTCCAACTCCTCGGCCGTATGGACCTCTACCAAAACATCCAATTGCAAGAGCTGCGCTTCCTTATAAAGCGCCTCCAACCGATTCTGATCTAACGCTGCGACAATCAGTAATATCGCATCCGCACCAGCTACAGCGGCCTCGGCGATCTGGACTTCATGAATCATGAAATCCTTCCGCAAAATGGGTAACCCCACCTCTTTCCGGATCTGACTCAGGTATTTGAGGTGCCCTTGGAAAAATTGTTCATCCGTCAAAACCGACAGCGCATGAGCTCCCGCCACAGAGTATTGCCGCGCAATATCCACGGCGTCGAAATTCTCGGCTATCACTCCTGCCGAAGGGCTCGCCTTCTTTACTTCAGCGATCAAACCGAGCTCATAAGGTCCGCGATCAATAGCTCTGGCAAATGGCCGAAAATCATTCCGTTGCAAAGCCGCCGTGCGGAGATGCTCCGCTCTGGGCAAAATACGGGCGACCTCTTGTTGCTTAACGTCTAAAATCTTCTGGAGGCGGTTTGCGGCCATAACGCGACCACTCTGCCAACCCGATCCAATCCACGCAAGTGCATCGCCTCTTCTTTGCCCTTTGCAAGACCACATCCCATCAGTGCATCATATAGCACGATGCCTGACACCGACTCCACTCCGACCGTCCCGCACTACCGCCGTATTGTACTCAAAATCAGCGGAGAAGCCCTTAAGGAACCGGGCAGCCTGGAATCCATTTCGCCGCAAATCGTGGCCCAGGTCGCCCAACAGATCAAAGACGTACACGCCATGGGCGTGGAACTCGCCATCGTCGTGGGTGGCGGAAATATCTGGAGAGGCCTCACCGCCAGCCATAAAGGCATGGAACGTACTACTGCCGATTACATGGGTATGCTTGCCACCGTCATCAACGGAATGGCCCTTCAATCGTCCCTCGAAGCGCTTGGCGTCCCCACACGAGTCCAAACCGCGATCCCCATCCAAAGCGTCGCTGAACCCTTTATCCGGCGTCGCGCCATGCGCCACCTCGAACACGGACGTGTAGTCATTTTCGTCGCAGGAACAGGGAACCCCTTCTTCTCCACCGACACCACCGCCGCCCTCCGTGCCAGCGAAATCGGAGCCGAAGCCATCCTGAAGGCAACCAAAGTAGACGGCATCTACACTGCGGACCCAAAGAAGGACCCTACCGCTGTAAAATACGACAAAATCACCTACAGCGAAGCACTCGCCAAGCGCCTCCAGGTCATGGATTCCACAGCATTTACGCTCTGCATGGACAACCGCGTCCCTATCGTTGTGTTCGACATGATGCCCAAAAACAATATCCGGAACGCCGTCCTCGGACATCCAGTTGGCACCCTGGTCGTTTCTGAATAAAATCTGCTCTCTCTTTTATGGATCCTGAAGAAATCATCCTCGAAACCGAAGAAGCCATGGAAAAGGCTTACGAGTACGCCAACCACGAATTTGCGTCGGTCCGTACAGGCAAAGCCTCTCCTGCTCTGGTCGAAAACATCGACATCGAAGCTTATGGCTCTCCGATGAAACTGAAACAGTTGGCTCTAATCACGACCCCAGAGCCACGCCTCATCGTCATTCAGCCCTTCGACACGAGTACCACCAAAGACATAGAACGCGGAATCCGCGAATCCAAGGTCGGAATCACCCCGATTTGCGACGGAAAACTCATCCGTATGCCTATTCCTCCGCTAACAGAAGATCGTCGCCGCGACCTGGCCAAAACCGTCAAACAAATGTCGGAAGAAGCGAAAATCCGCGTCCGCTCTGCCCGTCGCGATGGATTGGATAACATCAAGAAAGCAGGGAAAGATGGCGGCTTTACTGAAGACGCGCTCGAAGGCTTTGAAAAAGAAATCCAAAAGCTGACCGACACTTTCGTGAAAAAAATCGAAGACGCTACCTCCCTCAAGGAAGCAGACCTGATGAAGGTCTAGTCGCCAGAACCACGATCATGAAAACACGACCACTGCTGGCCCTTACCTTAGCCTTACTCATCGGAAGCACTTGGGCCGCTGTGGTCCGCCCAGCTCCGGAAATCGCCCTACAGCTCGGCGCCAAAACGGTCCCACTCCGAAGCTTTCACGGCCAAGCCGTCGTAGCACTCTTCGCAGAGTCTCCCTCATCAAGAACCTTCCGGAGCCAAGTCAAAGAACTCGAAACGATGTACGATCATTTTGCCGCCAGCAAAGTGGTGTTCGTCGCAGCGTTCAAAGACGGCAGCACCGACCCTGTCCGTTCCAACATCCCTTTTGTTGTCTCAAGTTCCGGCACCGCAGCCTGCACCGCCTACGATCTTAAAGGGAAGTTTGCCATTGCAATCGTTGGAGCCGACGGAAACCTTGATTACGTGACCGAACAAACACTTCACGCCAACAGAGTGCGCGAGGTGCTGCAAAATTCGTTCACCGTTCAACAGTCCGCCCGCCAACGCTGACACGTATCATCAGTGGGATCATACTTGGGGGGCCTTTACACGGCCCCCCTTTTGTTTGCCGTGATGTACCTACAAAAGTTGGTACGCGTCCACATCCACTGTGACGATCACATCCTCGGGGAACGTCATTTTGTCCAAAATACCGCGCACATAGCGGCTTAAACGCAATATTCCCTTACTCCGGAGCATCAGGTGGTAACGAAACTGTCCGTGTGATTTCTCCAACGGCGCCGGAGCCGGCTCACTCAGCACTACATCCGCCGGTAGCGCTTCTCGCAAACGGCGCTCCAATGTCTGAGTCGAAAACTCCGCCTTCGCCTGGTGAACCGAACGCACCTGAATCATCACTAGATGCGTAAACGGCGGGTACTCCCATTGTTTCCGAAATTCGATCTCCTGTTCCCAAAAACCCTCAAAATCGTGGTGCCGGGAAAATTGAATCGCCGGACTAAACGGCGTGTAGCTCTGGACAAAAACCTCCCCCTCTACATCCCCTCGCCCAGCCCGACCTGCCACTTGAGTCAGCAACTGAAAGGTCCGTTCTCCGGCACGAAAATCCGGCATATGCAGGCCTAGATCCGCATTAATGATCCCAACCAGGGTGACATTGGGAAAATGCAAACCCTTCGCGATCATTTGAGTCCCTACCAAGACATCGATTTTCCCAGCCTTGAAAGCGGACAACGTCTCTCGGAAAGCCTCCTTCCGCTGCATCACATCCGCATCCATCCGTCGCACCACCGCTTTCGGAAACAGCTTCTTCACCACGTCCTCCACACGCTCCGTACCCGTCCCTTTTTGGCGAATCCCCGGATCCTTACACTCAGGGCACTTCGCCGGAGCCACAGCTTGGTATCCACAAATATGACAGATAATCCGATTTGCGCCCCGGTGAAACGTCAGCGATATCGAACAATTCGGGCATTCACAGACGTATCCGCATTTCTCGCACAGCATGGACGTCGAGAAACCACGCCGATTCAGAAACAAAATCGTCTGCTCTCTCTTCTTCAAGCGGACCTCCATGGCCGTCATCAACCGCGACGAAATCACAGGATTCGCTTTCGCGGATTCCGCTCGCATATCGATAATCCGAATATACGGCAGCTTCTTATCATCTACACGTCCAAAGATCTGCAATAACTCATACTTGCCGTTTACTGCATTTTGATAACTCTCGAGCGAAGGCGTGGCGGACCCCAATAACACCGCGCATTTTTCCAAATGCCCCCGCAACACCGCAATATCGCGTCCATGGTACCGGGGCGCCTCCTCTTGTTTATAAGACGGCTCATGCTCCTCATCGACAACGATTAGCCCGAGATTTTCGACAGGGGCAAAAACCGCACTCCGAGCTCCGATCACTATCCTCGCGCGCCCGCTCCGAATACGATGCCACTCATCATGCCGCTCCCCCTCTGAAAGATGGCTATGCAAAACAGCCACTTCATGTTGTGTTGCAGCAAATCGACTCTTAAACCGCTCCACCGTTTGGGGAGTCAACGAAATCTCCGGGACGAGCATAATTGCCGTACGTCCCTGTTCCAAAACACGTTGAATCGCCTGCAAATAAATCTCCGTCTTCCCGCTTCCCGTAACCCCGTGTAACAAAAACGGCTTCAGCGGTTCACTCCTAGGCTCCAGCGCCTCCAAAACTTTACGGAACACCAAGGCCTGCTCGTCATTCAATTTTAACGAAGGCGCCTCTACAAAATGCTCGTTTCGAAAAGGATCCCGCTCGACACGCTCCATCTCAACCACAACCCATCCTTTCTTCTCCAAAGCACGAACCACCGAATGCCCTGCATCCGCCAGTTTCGCCAACTCCGTTACCGCAACAGGCTCATTCGCATTCTCCAACACCTTCAGGGCCGCGAGTTGTAACGGCGCACGTTTTCCCAACGCCACAAGCTCCTCAGCGTCGGGCAGCTTCAACAGCCGCACCACCTGCCGCTCCTGATGCCTCATTTCCGACTTCCGGATCACTTGCGGCAACACCGACCGCAACGCCGCATCCAGCGGACAACAGTAATAATCAGCCATCCAGGACGCCAATTGCATCAAAGCAGGATTCAGCGCCGGCTCGCCGCTCAAAACTGACGCAATAGGCTTTACCCCAGAAATATCCGATCTATCAGATAATTCCAGCACGGTCCCTAACACATTCCGCATCCTTACCGGAACGCGAACCCTTGAGCCCACATGAACCTCCACCCCATCCGGCACTAAATAATCAAAAATGCGGCTCCCTGAGTCATCCACAACCACCCGGGCAAAACGACGCACAGACTCTTCAATGTGGAATGAAGTGAATTGTGGATCGGAAGACGCCATTACCAATCTTGGCTTCTGAATCGTCGGTGTGCAACGAACACAGCTTCCGGAAACCACGAGAATCGTCGAGGGAATGATTACTCAGACTTTCGATCGAGCCATTATCTGATCTAACGTTCAAATATGCTTAATTTCGCCAGTCTCTATTTCTATCTCTTCGCCGCACTGACCGCTGCCGGAGGACTCATGGGTTACTTAAAAGCTCACAGTATGGCGTCTTTGATCGCCGGAGTGTCTTCGGGCCTTCTACTGGCGGTTGCCGGATATCTCATGCCAGTGAAAACGACTCCGGGCATCATCGTTGGGCTTGTAACATCGCTACTCCTTCTTGGCCGGTTCCTCCCAGCCTACCTGAAAAAAGGCGCAGTGATGCCCGCTGTTCCAATGATCATACTCAGCTCCATTGCGATTCTTCTTTCCGTGGTATTGTTAGTGCGCCGTTAGTCTTTGATCGTCCTCCCATTTTCAGCCATGCCACCCATCGCCGCCCAGCTTCCCTCCTTTAGGGACTCGGCGGCGTTTTGGTTTCGGCCACTCCTCGGACTGTTGGTGATCTCGATCTCGACCGGCTGCCAGAAAAAACTCCAGCAGCCACCTGACCACTCCGATACACCCGTACCGCCGACTCCAGAAACGCCAGTTGTGCCGGCGCCGCCCCCGCCGCTACCGACCATCCCTTATAAACGGTTGGACACCACCCGCCTCTTTAGCGGGATTCAGGTCAAAACTCATTTTCAGGCCGACATCGGAACTACGGCCACCACCGAACGCCAGGATCCATCCAGCTACGAACTCGATCTTCAACTACGTGTGCGAGTTCCCAAACCACACCAGAGCCTTTCAGAACTGGTAAAGCTCAATCCCGATCTACCTCTGATCCTTCCATCGCTACAGTCCATGGTCAGTAATGGGAAAGTTTCGCCGCTCTATGAAGAGCTCTATCAGCGCAAAGTCGCCAATCTTCAGACCAACTTAAACCGACTCGATTCCCTCCTTTCCCGCCATAACTTCTTCGACACTGAAACCATCCTTGAGATGGAACACTCGGAAACCCACCGCAAAGTCATCCTTGTCCAAGCCGACATGGACGTCGATACAGACGGCTCAGACGGGGATCGTGTCGCGACTATGGATGGGGTCAGCTCCACTTTTCAGCCGTTCACGAGTTATAAGTGGCCCAAGGTCACAAAGAAACCGAACCCCTTTCTCGCTACTTGGGAGAAACGCCTCAAAGACAACGAAAAGGAACTCTCGGCACCAAACCTCGCTGCATCGCGTCAAAAGGAACTCAAGGATCAACAAAATGAACTCAAACTGGAACTCGCTGAGCTCAAGACAAAGAGCTTCCTAGTCGGAAGCGCAGATCCATTCGTCGTACTGCCGCTCCCGATGGTTTCACGAAAGGGTGGAGCACCCATCGCGCAGATCGGCGATTTTTGCGTCATTATTCACGATAAACGCCTTTTCCCAGCGGTCGTAGGTGATGCTGGCCCGAGTTACAAATCGGGCGAAGCATCCTTACGAGTTTGCCGTGAAATCGCCGCCAAAGCCTCCTCCGGGATGCGTCCCGAGAGTGATCTCAAAGTCACTTACCTTGTGTTTCCAGGCACAGCAACAAACCCTCGTGTCGCGCCAAACCTCGAACAATGGTGGACGCGATGCGATTCCCTGCTTCAGGAACTGGGGGGATATAATGGAGAGCTCTTTTTCTTCGAAGATCTGACAAAGCCAAAGTATCCACCGGCTCCAGCTGTTGGAGATCCAAATTTTATCGGGCCGGCTCCCGAATTTCTTGGCCCCCCTTGGCCAGCAGAGGCTCGAGGCAAACATGAAACACGTTAAGCGAAACACTCGGGGCGTTTCCCCCATTCATCGAGGCCTCATTCGGTAGTGCTGTTCAACGAGTAATCAAAAAAGTGTATCCCTCGCTGTATTCAAAAAAGAGCGAGAGGGATAAACCCAATCGCTCGTTTCATAGCACTCAAAAATTGCCACTAAATGACACCGCTAAGCAGCGTAAACTTAACGGATATAATCAAGCAGCGACATCTTCAGAACCTCGCCACCAGCCTGTAAGGCCGCTTGGTACGCGGTCTGCACCTTTGTTAAGTCCACCATTGACTGGGCAATATCCACGTCGGTTTCACTGTTGATCAATGTATTAAGATCCGAGAACCGCGTTTCAGCGGCGGTCTGGATTGATTGTAAACGTGCACGCCCCGCTCCGACCTCCGCAATTGAGTTAACGATATCGACTTCGGATGTCTTCAACCCGGTTCGAGCGGCAGAAATTGCGCTGGTATCGTTCCGCTCCATCGCATCCCGAAGCGCAATGAGGTTGTTGATAAACGTTGGCAATTTGGCGTTATTTGCACCGCGGTTATAGGGCGAAATTTTTAGCGTGTCAGAAAGTTGAATATCCAGACCGTTTCCAGTCGTCGGATCCGCTGGCAACGTCGAAGTCACTCCACCTGGATGATCCGCAGTATTGGGTTGGCCTGTGGCTGCATTCGTTCCGGTAGCATCGGGACCAAACGGAGCGGTCGCGGTATTCGTACCGTTAAACAGGTATTGACCGTTAAACTGAGAATTGCCGGACTCAATCGCCTGAATGATAATCTGATTTAGCTCAACAGCATACGCCGACCGCTCTTGTACGGATGCCACCCCGCTGCCTGCCATTGCCGCCAACTCGCCAGCCCGATCTGACAGATCATTCAAACTTGCCAAGGCAGAACTGGTGGATTCCGAAATCCCAAGGGCCAAATTCGCGTTCCGCGCATATTGCTGTGTAATAGCAACCTGTGAACGAAGATTCATCGTGCGGCTTGCAGCCTCAGGATCTTCACTAGCAAAGGTGATTCTCTGCCCCGTCGCGAGCTCCTCATTCAGCTTGTTCTGCTTACCGCGGAGAACATTGAGCCGATTTACAACAGCATCAGATACAGTGAGATTTGGAATACGCATAAATCAGCTCCCTTAGCGAATCATCGAGTTAATAACGGAATCGAGCATCGAGTCTAACACAGAAATCACCTTTGCGTTTGCTTGGTACGCACGTTGATACCGCATCATGTTGGTGGTTTCCTCATCAAGGGACACACCACTTACAGCGTCTCGCTGAGCGCGAATCGATGTATCGATTACCTTGGCCTCATCCGCCCGCGCGTTCACGCTCTTCAGGCTCTGAGCCAATGTGCTCACAGTGGTGCGTACATAATCACCGAGTTTCCCGGTAATGCCGGTAACGTTATCTAAGTCCGTTTTAGAATAATTTCTCTTCCGAAGGTCGGCGATGGCCCTAATAAATGAGTTGTCACCTGAGTTCGTATTCACCCCTGTTGGATCGGCCTTAGCCCCAGTAGCCAACGTCGCAGCAGTAATCCCGGCATCCACAGACAGAACCCCGCTGGTCGGATTGTTCACAAAAAACGAACCCGTTCCGGCAGGTACCGCAGGAGTGTAAACGGTGTTCACTGATTCTGAAATCTGCTTGGCCAAATTATAAATTTGGTACCGCAACAAGGTCATCGAACCAGTAACCGCAGTGTATCGTCCATACATTGCACCCGATGTCAGATTTGTCGTCACATCGACACCATTGATTTTCAACTTGCCTTTGGTCGGAACCAAATTCCCATTGGCGTCTACTGTAGTGGAACGAGGATAAGAACCGTCTGCGGCAGGGGTAGCAACCTCGTATTGTAGAGGCGTAGCTCCATTGGGATTCTTCCCATAAGAAACCAGCAAGAATCCTCCAAGCGACACGTCCACCATGTTCGGAGCATCCACAGGGGAGCTCAAATCGAACTTCGCAATACTGGCCAGCTCTTCAAGTTTACTCTGACGACGGTCGATCAAATCCGAAGCGCCGCCGCTATTGCGTGTGTCGCCCTGGCGGATCTCCGCATTCAACCGAGCGATATCCACCAAAAGTGCATTTGCCCGATCCACATCAGCTTTGATCTGCGTCTCCATATCCCCTTGGAGCGAAGCAACGCGACCATCTGCATTGTTCAAGCGATCTGATAAGATTTGCGCAGATTGAATTGCTGCGTCACGAGTCGGAACCTCGGATGGAGAAGCCGCTAACGTTTCGAAGCTGTTAAAAAAGTCATCCAAAGCTCCACCTATTCCGGAACTGGAGAACGTGGTGTCTGTAATCGACGTAGGGGTCGTCGAGTTGTCCACGCGATCTCCCAAAGCTAATTCAGCATCGCCTAAAGCACCATGCTGCGCCTCCAGAGAAGCTTTGTCAGAAGCTTGCCGAATAACCTGACGATCCAACAACGCATCCCTAAGCTGCTGCACCTCAAGAACCTCAACACCACTACCTTCGGGGCCGTTTGGAGTCTCAACTGAGTAGCGATCCCCTAACAACACCCGCTGCCGCGAATATTCGGCGTTGTTGACATTTGCAATGTTTCTACCGGTGACCTCTAGAGCCACCTGATGGGCCTGAAGTGCTTTGGCCGCAAGCGTAAGATTTCCAAAAAGTCCGGGCATAAGTCTCTATGTTAAGTAATATATGCGGTTCCTGTCCCTGACAGCTTAATTTTTAACGTTCCACCTTCATCATAAATCCGACCTCCTGGCTGAGGACTAACCTCCTCAAGGAGCTCGCGAATCAGATCAATGGAACGCGCAAGTAACACCTGATTCTGATTCGCCTTAGAGCGGACTCGATCCGCTATCCGAATAACTTCTTCAATCAACGCACGGAGCATTGGCTGCAGCGCGGGTGGAAACTGCGGCACGAGCGCCAGCAACGGCGTTTTCGGCGAAAACCGAGCTCTTTTGAGCGCCTGCGCCATCAGCAACTCTCGTCTATTTCTAGCATTCTGCGCTACGTCCACCTGCTTTTGGATGGCGCCAACTAGAAGTAAAACTTTAGAACTGTCTCGGTTCACGATCGCCTTCTGCTGTAATTCAAACAACCCCAACAAGGCACCCTGCTCCTGTATTTCAGAACGCATGGCTGCAATCAGCTGTTCATGGAAAGAAACAGGCGTCTTTACACCCACTCGCGGTCTGAATGGAGGGGGATTAGCCATGAAGATTCATTACAACCAACTGGAGTTCACATCGGGCTTTCCGCCTTCGAGAGCGTGCTCGCGAAGACGCAATTGCGCCTCCAGTATACTTCGGAGCCCAAGGCCTCCTCCTTTAGTGATTCCGTCGGCCAAAGCGTCCGTTAGAAAATAGCCATACACTTGGCCCGATTTCCCATTCTCCAAAAGTGGCTTCATACTCTCAGAAAGCATCTGGCGGACTAATATAGCCTCAAATTGCCGCGCAACCTCATCAGGCTGCGTCTTACTTCCCCCAAGGGAAAATCCTTGTGCGGCTCCAACACCCTCAGTCGGCATTACAGCTGCCGATGCACCCGCAACAGACGTAATGTTCATAACTAGTTGAGTATCAGTTCAGCCTGTAAAGCTCCAGCCCGTTTCATCGTCTGGAATATCGCCATCATGTCTCGGGTCGTTAACCCTAGGGCATTCAACGCGGAGGCAACCTGCTGAATTGTAGGAGTTTCCTCCACAACACGAAACGATCCCGCCTTTTCGTCCACTCCCGTTTGGGTACTGTTTGTGGTTTGTGTGTTTCCAGCTCTTGCAAATGGTCCAGGCTGACTCACGGCCTGTGTAGACGCCACCGTGATCGTCAGGGAGCCATGACTGATCGCAACAGTGGACACCTTCACGTTCGAGGTTGCAATTATCGTCCCAGTTCTTTCATTGATCACAACCCGAGCCGGAACGTCAGGTTCCACTTCAATCGATCCCATCCTTGCGATAAAATTCACCTCATAACCCTCAAAGTCATCTGGCACACAGACACTTACAGTTCCTGCATTTTTGGCCATCGCGCTCTGAGGAAACTCTTGATTGATAGCCTGAGCCATACGGGCAGCAGAGGTATAATCCGGATTTAACAGCATCAACTCCACAGACTTATCACGCACAAAATGTGCTGGAACCTCGCGCTCCACCAAGGCGCCGCCGCTAATAATCCCTACAGTTGGATGATTTTTTTGAACCGTGGCGCCTCCCGCCCCCCCCTCTCCTCCTAGGAAACCACCAACCGCAATCGCCCCTTGCGCAACCGCATAAACCGCCTCATCCGCTCCTAACAATGGAGTCTGAAGAAGAATGCCACCCTGAATCGTCTTCGCGTCACCGATAGACGACACCGTTACGTCGATCCGAGTGCCACTACGCGCAAAGGCGGGAATATCGGCAGTCACCATAACAGCCGCTACGTTATCGGATTTAAGCTGTGCGTTACCAAGGTTAATCCCAAAACGCATCAGAGCATTCGCCACAGTACGAACGATCGAATCCGATTTACTATCTCCTTTGTTAGCCAAACCGACAACCAAACCGTAACCAACCAGCTGGTTATCACGTCCGCCTTCAATAAGAGACAGGTCCTTTACCCTAGCAGCCTGAGTGCTGCTAACCAGCAACGAGAGCGTCGTTAAAAATATAATCAGATTGCGCATGGAAGATCAGTATGGGCTGATTTTTTCGTCGAGGCGTAGAAGCCATCCCTTTTTCTGAGCAGAAGACAGGGACCCCTCCGACACGATATCGATTCGGGCATCCGCAACTGCAGTCGAGGAAATAGTGTTTGTAATAGAAATATCGTAAGGCCGGATAATGCCGCGAAGTGAGGCGAACTGCCTCTCCTTGGCGAAGCCTATTTGACGTATTCCCTCAATAACCAGATTCCCATTAGGAAGACGATCCACGACCTGCACTGCCATAGATGCGGTCATTTTCTGAGCATCGGTAATTTCGCCACCGCCACCAAACTTAGATGCGCCTGAAACAGCAGGTGTAGGCAAGGTAATACCTCCGTTGGGAGTAGGGAGAATATTCAATGGAAATTTTGAAGACCCCTTGAGCTTCTCGTTGGCCCCCTTTACGAACTGCCCTACCACATTACTCACAATACCGCCCGCGCCTGTGGCGTCACTGGACTTGTCCGTGGTCAGTCGTACAGAATTCGAAGTAACGGCAGACTCTGCCACAACTACTGTGACAATGTCACCGATCCGGCGCGCCACTTTATCCGAGAACATCCCCCTCTCGTCGGTGACTGCCTCACGCCACAAGGACCCCGCCTGAGCACTGAATGCCAAAAGCGAGAGAATCATCGAAAGGTTAAAAGCCGATATACGCATAGGGTCTTTAGAACCGAACCTGAACTTGGTTTTCATTAATTACCTGCCCCACAAATTCTTTATTGCTGTCCAAATTTTTCACCCGAATCACCGCCCCAGCAGCTCCCGCCTCCAGAGCCAGTGCCCTCATTCGGATACTCAATCCACCCTCGTTAGCCACCGCGTCCACGAACTGGCCTCGGTGCACCAAAGATCTCTCGATAAGGTCACGCCGGCTCACCGGTCGCCCCTGCTGAACCATCTGGGCCAGCTCGAGACCCGAAATGTCCGCGTCTGTCGACAGCGTTTGCCCCAGCTCCCTCAGCAAGTCAATTTTCTGCGGTACCAACATTCCCGGCGACAAAACCTGCCCTCGATCCAATCGTTGTGATGCAACCCAAACCTCCTGCCAAACCTCCACCCGAAATTGCAGCGGCCATTCACCCACTATCTTTCCGCCACTTACTCCTCGGACAGTCATCGACATATTAGTCGACAACCCGCTTCCAGAAGTCTGCAAGCACTCGGCAAAAAAATCCTGCCCAGGCAACCGCAATGGCACCCACGGCCTCGTTAATTGAATCCGCAAATCACCCTTAATTGGAAATCTCTTAGGCAAATCTTGCTGGATCGCGCGCAGCAATTCCACCTCCGAAAGCACCAACCCAACCTGATTAACATCACCGCTATCAGCGATGCTACCGCTACTACCGCCACCAACCTGAGCCTTCTCAGTGACTACCACGGATTTCCTAATAACAGCTCCCGGCACCGGCTCGAGAAGAGATTTCAATTCGGCAGAAATCATCTGCTCCGCCCCCATAAGAGGCAGCACTACAGCGAGCAGAAGACTCCTACTCAAATAACTCATCTCTTAAGCTGAGCCAGCTGGCCTAGCATTTCATCCGATGTTGTAATAGCCTTGGAATTGATCTCATACGCACGTTGCGCCTGAATCATGTTCACCATCTCCTCGACTATATTGACGTTCGATGATTCCAAAAATCCCTGAACCAAGACGCCCGCCCCCTTCAACCCTGGAGTCGCGGTCTCGGGTGCGCCACTCGAAACAGTTTCTTCGTAAAGGTTGCCTCCCAAGCTTCGAAGACCCGCAGAGTTAGGAAAAGTAATCAGAGTCACAGTTCCAATTGGAACGGACTTAGGCGAGCCCACCTTAATTCCTGAAATTTGTCCGGACGGGGATATCGAGACATCCTTAACACCATTGAGATTAGGTAGCCCGGCGAGCTGCAAGCCATCGCTTGTCACCAACCGGCCAGTCGAATCAATCTTCAATGCACCGTCCCGAGTGTACACATCCGTACCATCTGCTTTTGTCACTTTGAAAAAGCCATCCCCGTCGATTGCAACGTCCAACGAACCACCCGTCTGCTTCAACTGCCCCTGCGTAAACTCCTTGGCTGTCGCAACAACACGCGAACCATGCCCCAACTCAACACCTGTTGGCAAAGTATTACCACTCCCCACATCAGCCCCAGCAGTACGTGGCTTCTGGTACAATAAATCCTGAAACTCAATCTTACTGCGCTTAAACCCTGTGGTATTCGCATTCGCAAGATTGTTCGCGATTGTATTCAGATTCAACTGCTGCGCTTCCATGCCGGATGAGCCGGCGTAAAGAGACTGGATCATAAATTGATGTAATTAACCGTTACTAATGTGCGTTTTTTGAGTTTTTCAAGCCACTAACTAATTAAGCTAGGGGCGCCCCCAATGTCTGAATCGCTTTTCCAAGCGTATCATCATGAACTTCAACAACCTTCTTAGCCATTTCGTATGCACGTCCGACACTGATCAGACTCACCATTTCCTGCAGCGGGGCAACATTGCTTCCCTCTAATACCATTTGAACTATCACCGGTTTCTCCGGCTCTCGAGCACGGTCTTCGGCATCTGGCACCAACAGTCCATCCCCGATCCGCTTCATCTGCGTTGGCTTCTCGAACCGATAAATCGGCAACTTGGAAAGTTGCTGATCTCCCTGCACAAGCCGGCCTTCCGCATTCAACAGGATCTTACCGCCCTCTTGACGAAATTTAATCGATCCATTCTCCCCATCGACAGTAAAGCCCTGTTGCGTGACCAATTCCCGTCCTTCATTCAAACGAAAGTTACCGTTTCGGGTGTATCCGATAGTTCCATCCGGCTTCCGAATTCTGAAGAACCCCTCTCCTTCGATCGCAAAATTGGTCTCAACCCCAGTGGCAACGATAGCCCCAGGCATATTGCTTAATCCGTTATGCGTATCGGGCAAAACACCCTTCATCTCTTTCGAAACGCGGCTATTTCCATCCTTTAACTTCATCAAATCACCAGCCACACCGCTAAAACTTGTTTCGTTCCGACGATACCCCGTCACTGAAGAAGACGCGAGATTTTGAGAAATCGCTTCCTGCCAGTGTTCATAAGCCGCCATTGCGGCCGCGCCTTTGTAGATGCCGACGTTCATTCTCCCATTACTCGCAGCATGGGCCGTGCCACCCTTTTCATCTGTGTAAAACACCAACACAAAACTAAAATCGAGCTATAATTCGACTTCACCTCACCGCATTGAACGCCTTCTATCCTCCTCGTGTCTTCACCTTCGCGCCCATGAAGCATTTACCCTTATTAGCCATCGCATCATCGATTGCCGTCCTCCCTCAGGCCAATGCTAGGGATAGCGTCTCCATCGGTATCGGCATTAGTTCCAGTCGCTACTATGGCCCAGGCTACCCCCGATATTCCCCCCCTGGCTACTACAGCCAACACTGTCCACCTTACCCAATCTACACCACACCAGTCTACACGCCCCCTCCTGCCCCGATTTATTACGCCCCTCCAGTCGCGCCAATTTACCCTGGCCAGCCCGTCTACACACCCCTACCTCCTCCCGTTAATCTTGACGTCGTCCGTGTTCAAGCAACCCTTCGACAACGCAAATACTACGCCGGCTCGGTCGACGGGTTAAATGGCCCCGCAACTCAGGCCGCCATTCGGGCCTACCAGCTCGACCGCTGTCTAGATGTCACTGGCCGCATCGACGCCGTCCTGCTTGCAGATCTAGGGCTGTGAACGCCCTCATGACCCAACCCCCTCTGACACACCCGGGCGCGCTTCTGAAGGCAGTATCGCGCTCCTTCTACCTGTCCCTGCGCTTCCTTCCGGAACCGACTCGCGGCCCGTTGGCTCTAGGCTACCTGCTCGCCCGCACCAGTGACACTCTAGCAGACTCCGAATCACGCCCCCTGAATGAGCGTTTGGATGCTTTAAGCGCATTCGACAGCGCCATCCAAAACGAAACCGCATTCTGCCTGCTACGCGAATTCCCTCAGTTCTGCGTAAACCACCCAGGCGAACAAAAGTTGCTAGAACATTCCTCTGAGCTTCAAGATACCTTTCTTTCCCAGCCACCGGAAGTCCGAGCAGAACTCCGCCAGGTCATGCAAACCATCATCGGCGGCCAGCGCGACGACCTCCATCGGTTCGGTCAAGCCTCCGCCGAAAACCCAGCGGCGCTTCAAACCCCAATTGAACTCCAGCAATATACATACGCTGTTGCAGGATGCGTGGGCGAATTTTGGACCCGCATCTGCGCTCTAAGCCTCCCTGAATTCGCAACTGGCCCGCAAACAACCCTACGGGAAGAGGGACGCAAATTCGGTCAAGGGCTACAATTGGTAAACATCCTGCGGGATCTCCCAAACGACCTCCGAGCCGGCAGATGCTACCTCCCCGCTCAAGAACTCGTAGCCCTTGGTCTGACTCCAGCCTCCTTGCTTTCCTCCGGAGAAGCGGCACGACCCGTTTTCTTAACCTGGCTCAACACAGCCTCCGAATGGCTTGAAGCTGGCACCCGGTACGAAGAAAGACTCCAGGACCCTGCCCTCAAATTTAGCGTCAGTCTTCCTCGGGTCTTAGGACAAAAGACCTTGGAGACCCTCAGTCGCACCCCTTCCCTCGAGGCCAAAACCCGCGTGAAAGTAACACGCTCCACCGTACTCCTTTCAGCCCTAGACACCGCATTCAGGGCAATAAGCTCGTCCCCTTGCTGTTACTAGAAACAAAAATACAGCTCGGGGTAAAAAGAGTTAAAAAAATCCGCCATCCTAGCCGTCAAGCTTGCCAACTCCTTCGAGGCCTCGGACATTGCCAGACCTGTTATGTCCGAGCTTCCAAAGACCTACGAACCACAAGCTATTGAGGAAAAATGGTACAGCCAATGGCTGGCCTCTCACAGTTTCGAGGGCCGCCCAGAGCGCGTTTCACCGACCCGCCCTGCCTACTCGATCGTTATTCCTCCCCCAAATGTCACCGGCGTTCTAACTCTCGGGCACGTCCTCAATAACACCATCCAGGACATTCTCGCCCGTCGCGCCAGAATGCTCGGCAAAGAAGTCCTCTGGCTCCCTGGAACCGATCACGCAGGTATCGCCACTCAAACCGTCGTCGAACGAACCCTCAAAAAACAGGGCGCCATCCGCCATCGCGACGACCTCGGACGCGACAAATTTTTAGAGAAGGTCTGGGAATGGAAAGACAAACACGGCGGCATCATTATCCAGCAGCTCAAAAAACTCGGCGCCTCCTGCGACTGGAACCGCGAACGCTTCACGATGGACCCGGAATATTCCGCCTGTGTCCAACGCGTCTTCGTTGATCTCTTCCGCAAAGGCGCAATTTATCGCGGAAAACGCATGGTAAATTGGTGCCCTGTTTCACGCACGGCTCTCTCAGATGAAGAAGTCGTGATGAAAGCCCAGTCCGGCTCACTCACCCATTTCCGAGTCGAGATCGCCGAACGTCCCGGCACTTTTTTAACTATCGCCACCACTCGTCCCGAAACCATCCCGGGCGATTCTGCTGTCGCCGTAAATCCGGCCGACCCGCGTTACGCCGAATTCATCGGCTTACACGTCGTCCGGCCGCTCCCGTCCGAACAACCCCGTGAACAGCGTCTCATTCCAATTATCGGTGATGCTCACGTCGAATTCGGATTCGGCACCGGAGTTCTGAAGGTCACTCCCGCTCATGACAAAGCCGATTTCGATATCGGCCTCCGTCACGGCCTCGCCGCCATCGACATCATGAACCCGGACGGGACCATGAACGCTCTCGCAGGCGAGGGGCTTGCGGACAAAGACCGATTCGAAGCTCGCACCATTGCGATTGCAAAACTCACCGAACTAGGACTTCTCGACAAAGAAGAACCGCACCAAAACAACGTCGGTTTCTCGGAACGCGCCGACGTTCCCATTGAGCCTCGGCTCAGCCAGCAGTGGTTCCTCAAATACCCGTCCGTTGAAGCCTCTCGCGAAGTCGTCAGCTCCAGCAAAATGCGCTTCTATCCGGATCGTTGGGCCAAAGTTTACGATCACTGGCTCGAAGGAATCCAAGACTGGTGTATCTCCCGCCAGCTCTGGTGGGGCCACCGCATTCCCGTCTGGTATTTTAACGGCAGCGATGAAGCGGCAGCGCGCGCCGCCCTTGGTTTTGAGATCCCAGCCGAGGCACTCCGAGTTCTCGAAGACGGCTCGATTTCATACTGCGGTCTGGAAACCCCATCCGACACCACCCTCTGGACTCAAGACAACGACGTTCTGGATACCTGGTTCTCGTCCTGGCTCTGGCCGTTCGCAACCATGGGCTGGCCCGAATCCACCGAAACCCTCAAGACGTTTTATCCCACTACCGATCTCGTTACCGGCCCAGACATCATCTTCTTCTGGGTCGCACGAATGATCATGGCCGGCTTCGAATACATCGGTGAGCTGCCATTCAAGAACGTCTATTTCACCGGCATCATTCGGGACAAACAGGGCCGCAAAATGTCCAAGTCCCTTGGCAATTCGCCGGACCCGCTCGATCTCATCGCCAAGTTCGGCGCCGACGCCCTTCGCTTCGGTGTCATGCGCAGCGCTCCGCTCGGACAAGATGTCCTGTTTGATGAAAAGAACGTCGAACTCGGACGGAACTTCTGCACAAAACTCTGGAACGCCTGCCGCTTCCGCCAAATGCAAGGAGGTTCAGTTGAAGGCGAAATCCGCAGCGAGCTCCTCTCGACCGAAGACAAATGGATTCTCCTCCGTTTGGACAAAGCTATCGCTGAAGTCTCAACCGCCCTCGACGAATACCGCTTTTCGGATGCAGCCCAGGCTCTCTATCGTTTCTTCTGGAGCGAATACTGCGATTGGTACGTCGAATCATCCAAAGCCGCGCTCACCGGAACCGACTCAGCCCGCAAAGAAAACACCCTGGCGGTGATTGACTTCGTTCTGGCTCATACGCTGCGCCTGTTTCATCCGTTTATGCCATTTATCACGGAAGAACTCTGGCATGGACTCGGCTTCCACCAAGATCTCCCTGCGGATCAAGGCGGCGAATCCATCATGCGCGCCACCTGGCCCAAGCCTCTCGGTGACGATTTCCACGCGCATTACGGTCTCCTTCCCGAAGACGAAACTCGTGCCAATGCGAAGTTCGACGTGGTTCTCGCCGGACGCGGTTTACGACGCGACTTCAACATCGCATCGAACAAAAAAATCACCTTCGTCCTCAAAGCACAGACCCCGCTCTCAGACGACGACCGTGGCGTCATTCAGCTCCTGCTCAATGCGGAGTCTCTCGAAATCGTCGATACGAGTTGGACACCTCCCCGTGGAACTCCCACGAGCCTGACACCGTTCGGCCCGCTATTCCTTCCATTGGAAGGTCTCGTGGACATGGATGCGGAACGGGAACGTATTGGGAAAGAAATCACGAAAATCGAACAAGAGCTCACCAAAGTTCGCGCGAAACTCTCCAGCGAAACATTCGTGAATGGTGCCCCTGCAAACGTGGTAGCCGAACACCGCCAGCGCGAAAGCGATTGGCAGACAAAACTTTCGGAGCTTCAACGCCTGCAGGAAGCCTTAACGTAACAATTCCACTGTTTCATTCCGTTGCGGAGTACCCACATAAGGTTCTCAACATCTCCGCAACGGAGTTGCCATCAAACCACACGTTATGCCTCACGTTAGTCACCTCCTCCAAAACAACCGGATCTGGGCCGAACAAACCAAGGCACAGGATCCCGAGTTTTTCAGCACGCTGGCAAAACAGCAGGCGCCCGAATATCTCTGGATTGGCTGTTCGGACAGCCGCGTACCAGCGAACCAAATCGTCGGACTTTTGCCCGGTCAGGTTTTTGTGCATCGCAACGTTGCCAACGTAGTGGTTCATACCGACCTGAATTGTTTATCCGTAATGCAATACGCCGTGGATGTGCTCAAAGTGCGGCACATCCTGGTCGTTGGTCATTTCGGCTGCGGTGGAGTCACAACAGCTCTGAAAGGCTGGCGCTTTGGACTGATCGATAACTGGCTGAGGCACGTTCAGGACGTGCGCCAAAAACACGCAAACCTTCTCGAGCGTTTCCCAGACGAAGACACACAAATCCACCACCTGTGTGAGCTAAACGTCATCGAGCAAGTCGTGAACGTCTGCGAAACCACTATCGTTCAAGATGCCTGGCTACGCGGACAAGACCTCACCGTCCATGGTCTGGTTTACTCCCTGCAAGACGGCCTCATCCGCGATTTGAGCCTGAGTATCGATTCCCTCGCACCACTCAAGGCAGCCTACCAAGCCGCGATTCAAAAAATCGAAAGCCAGGCAGACTGAACAAGTAATCTACAGATTCGGCTGGGAGACACGCACCGGTTTGTAGTCCGCTGCGTGATACGAACTCCGAACCAACGGACCGGACGCCACGTGCTCGAATCCCTTCTGGTACGCGATCTCCTTGTATTGCTCGAACACCTCAGGCCGGACATACTCCAGCACCGGTAAGTGCTGCGCACTAGGGCGCAAATATTGCCCAAGCGTCAGATTCTGAACCCCAGAAGCACGCAGATCATCCATCGCCTGCAAAATCTCGACCTCCGTTTCGCCCAGACCAAGCATCATCCCGCTCTTCGTGACGACCTCTGGAGCGAGCTCTTTGACCCGCGCCAAAACCTTCAGCGACAACCGATATTTGGCCCGGGAACGCACCATCGGAGTCAACCGTTCGACCGTCTCCAGATTGTGGTTAAAAATGTCCGGCCCGGCATGTAACACCGCCTCAAGACATTCGTCTTTGGCATGAAAATCCGGCGTCAGAACCTCGATCACAATCGCCGAGTCCACCGCCCGAATCTCGCGAATGGTCCGTGCAAAATGTTCGGCCCCGCCATCCCGCAAATCATCTCTCGCAACAGCCGTCACCACCACGTGTTTCAGTTTCATCCGGCGCACGGCTTCCGCCACGCGCTGCGGTTCATCCGCCTCCAACGCAAACGGCTTCGCTGTTGTTACCGCGCAAAATCCACACGCCCGGGTGCATCGATCTCCAGCGATCATAAATGTCGCCGTTCCCTGACTCCAACACTCCCACCGGTTGGGACACTGGGCTTCTTCACAAACCGTATGCAGCTTCAAGTCCGACACGAGCGCCTTCGTCGAAAAGAATACCGGATTGGAAGGAAGTCTCACCCGGATCCAGTCGGGTTTCTTCGCTTGATGTAAGGCGGGATCGATCTTCGAACAGGCCATAAGTTCTCCAGAGTATGACAAACACCGCTGAAATCAACCGTACGCCTATTCTATAAAACCTCCGCGCCACCTTTCGGGGTTTTCCAATCCTGCCTCTGTGATATCTATCTTCCTGTGCGCTCAACGGCTCCCCTCCTCGCATCTATCCTCGCACTTTCACCCCTGTGCCCACAGCCAAGCCTGGCTGCATCCGCCTCGGCCGAATTACAGAAGGCACTCAATTCCGCTCCGGAGGAATCCAATCGCCTCACCGCCTTCTCCAAACTAGAAGCCGCCGGAACCCTCGACGCGCAACAAATCATCCGCTCCATCACGGACACCTCTCCCCTCGTTAGAGCCCAAGCTCTCCGAGTTGGCACCGCCCTGGCCGTACAAGACCCTGAGCTGGAACTCCGTCTCCTCGCTCTAGCACACGATCGTTCCGCTCCCGTTCGCCTCCAGCTTCTCTCCTCCCTCCCAAAACTTCCGAACCCCAAAAGTAACGTCCTCTTTCTCCAGGTCCTAAGCGCCGAAATCGAAAATCCGGCCGCCTGGCCGATTGCCATAGCATCCCTCAAAGACAACCTCTGGCCCACTTTACTCAAGCTCCACACTGAGCCGTCCTGGAAAAAGGACTCAATCGGACGAAGCCGCTTCCTCGAGTTAGCCACGAACTCCCTCCGTGAATCCGGCTCCATCGAAACCATCTCAGCGATTTTCGATTTTTGCGCTGACTCTACGCCCCCCGACCAACGCTGGTTTCGCCTCGCTCTACTCCGAGGGCTTCTCGGACGTACCCCCGCCCCCAAAGAGCCAGTACCAAAAACAGTCCACCTCGATTCCATTCCCCCCTCCCTACAGACTCTGCTCTCGTCCAAAGATTCAGACATTCGTAAAATCCTCACGGCTCCAGAGGGACTCATCCTCTGGCCAAGCTCCCAGTAGCCCACCCATTTCACTTTCCATTTCGCCGCTATGACTCCCGCCTCCCATCACGATCACATCGCCCTGGCTCTCGCTGAAGACATCGGTTCCGGAGACCTCACATCGCGCTATTTCGTAGATCAGCGCATCGGGAGAGCACGCCTATTTGCAAAGGAACCCTCGGTCGCAGCAGGTGTCGAAGTCGCCGCCGAGACATTCACCCGCGTCGATCCCTCTATTTCAATAAAGGTGAACGCGCCAAGCGGGACCCACCTGCGCACAGGCCATACCGTTCTTGAAGTCGAAGGGCCTCTCCCCTCGCTCCTCACGGCGGAACGTGTCGCTCTGAACTTCCTCCAACATCTTTCCGCCATCGCCACCCTCACCAGCCGCTTCGTCGATCTCGTTGCAGGAACCCGCGCCCAAATCCTCGACACACGTAAAACCATTCCGGGACTCCGTCTTTTAGAAAAAGCTGCCGTCGTTGCGGGCGGCGGCACCAACCATCGCATGGGCCTGTACGATATGGTGATGGTAAAAGACAACCATCTGGCAGCCGGAACCACCCCCGAACAACTCCAAGCCGCCATTACCAAATTTCGCGCCGAGCACCCCAACATTCGGGTCGAACTCGAGGCCGACACACTCGACCAAGTCCGCTCCTTTCTGAATATGCAAGGCGTCGACATGATCCTTCTCGACAACATGACTCTTGAGGAAATGCGCACCGCCGTGCAAATCAACGCGGGGAAGGTTCTCCTCGAAGCATCCGGTGGTGTCAGCCTCAACACCGTCGCCGCTATTGCCTCCACTGGCGTCGATCGCATCTCGATCGGAGCACTCACACACTCCGCCGGCTCCATCGATTTCTCCATGGAGCTCCTCTAAAATGCCCCCCGCACCGACGGCTTAAACACTCGACCTCTCCGGGTTTTCTTCTTCAATCGGTGAATGACGAAGAAGTTCCTCCCCCTCCTCGCACTCGCGTCGGCTTTTTGTTTCCCATCGCTAAGCGAAGCCGTTTCTTACCAAGTCGACTACCCGCCGTCGGCCACGCCGGGTGAACTGACTCTCGGTGTCTCCTATCGGCTCTGGGTCGCTGACACGACAACTCAAATTCGCGGTATCATTGTCCACCAGCACGGATGCGGCGAAGGTGCATGCCGAGGCGGCGCCACCGCCGCCGACGACCTCCATTGGCAGGCCCTCGCAAAGAAGTGGGATTGCGCCCTCCTCGGACCGTCCTATCAGCAAAGCGAAAAAGACAACTGCCGTCTTTGGTGCGATCCACGTAATGGATCAGACGCAACATTCCTCAAAGCGCTCCAGGATTTCGCGACAAAATCCAACCATCCCGAATTAGAAAAAGTTCCATGGTGTCTTTGGGGGCACAGCGGAGGCGGTTTCTGGTCCAGCATCATGCAGACGCTTCACCCCGAACGAATCGTGGCCATTTGGTTCCGCTCGGGAACGGCCTTTAGTTACTGGGAAAAAGGAGAGATTACGAAACCCGTCATCCCCAAAGAAGCCTACGGTATTCCCATGGCGATGAATCCGGGGACCAAAGAAAACGGCGACAAACGTTTCAACGGAGCATGGGAAGGAACATTGAGTATGTTCAAAGCCTACCGCGCTGAGGGAGCCCCAGCTCTGTTCGCTCCGGACCCGAACACCTCCCACCAATGCGGTGACTCGCGTTATCTCGCGATCCCCTTCTTCGACGCCTGCCTCGCTCAACGCCTGCCAGCCAAGAACGCCACCGACCAGAAGCTGCGGTCTGTCGATTTGAAGAAGGCCTTCTATGCCCCGCTTCTTGGCGACACATTTGCCAAACAAACACCCGAAGGCGAAGTCTCCAATTGGCTCCCAAATGAAGCATTTGCCAAAGCTTGGAGCGAATACGTTAAGACAGGAGCAACCAGTGACACCACTCCCCCCCCTCGTCCCTTTGGTCTAAAAGTCACAACAACGCCCGACGGCCATACCTTAACATGGGAAGCGGAAGCGGACTTCGAAAGCGGCCTCGCAGGATTCATCATCGAGCGGGACGGAGCCGAAATCGCCCGGATCCCGGAAAAACCAACCAGCCCATATGGCCGCCCTCTTTTCCAAGTGATGTCGTACGGCGACACCCCGGAGACCAAACAAGGACCGGTGCCGCAAATGTGGTTTATCGACAAAATCGCAGGGCTCACCCATCCCGTTTATCGAATCAAAGCAATCAATTCTGTGGGACTCGAATCCGAAGCAGCCACGGACAGTCTCGCTGGAGCGAAGCGGTTTCTTTGCACCGACTACGCCGGTGGCAAAGTCTGTCTCGTAAACACAAAGGGCGAAATTGAGTGGCAGACCTTCGCCAAATCCCCCCAAGACTGCTGGCTGCTTCCGAATGGGAACATTCTGTTTTGCCATGTCGGAGGCGCCGTCGAAATGACCCGGGATCACACCATCGTCTGGGAATATATAGCACCGCAAAACGTCGAATGCCACGCCTGCCAACCGCTCCCAAGTGGCATGGTGTTAGTGGTGGAAGGCGGGACAAAACGGATCATCGAGGTTGATCGGCAGGGACAAGTTGCGAAAGAAATCCCCCTCCCAACCACCGTCACCAACACCCACAATCAGTTCCGTGGCACTCGGAAACTCGCTTCCGGCAACTATCTCGTCGCATGTAAAGGCGAGAGCAAAGTCATCGAGGTCACAAGTGAAGGCAAAACCGTCCGCGAAATCCCAGTAACCGGGGATCCGCACGAAGCCTTGCCCCTTCCCAACGGCAATATCCTCATCACTTGCGGTGACGGTCATAACGTCGTTGAAGTTGCACCCGATGGGAAAACGGTTTGGGAGCTCAACGAAAACGATATCCCCGGTACCCCGCTCCGTTTGATGGCTGGGGCAAATCGACTACCCAATGGGAACACCGTTTTCTGCGTCTACCTCGGACACGGCCATCTCGGCGGACAACCCCAATTTATGGAGATCACACCGGACAAAAAAGTCGTCTGGCAATTCGACGACCACACCCATTTCCGTACAATCAACCAGATCCAAGTCCTCGACCTCCCATCGGATCCGGAGCACCCATCCATCCGATAAGGACAAGCAAAGGTCCGTTTGTGAACCAACGGAGCCTATTTAAAAGCGGCCTGTAGTCTCGATACGCTCGAACACTGCAGGCCGTTTTCATAAACCGCCCGACAGTTTCCCTGCCTGAGCTTTTACAACCGCAGAACGAACAACACGGGGGGAAGGTCCCATGTCCGACTTTTCTCAGTTCGGCTTTTTGACCGGCTTTGCAGGTGTTTGTTTCAAAGGCCGCAACAACACCTCGACACGACGATTCGGCGACTGTTCTTCGACCGAACGTGAAGAATCCACCAATAACTCGGACGAGCCTTTTCCGCTCGTCTCCAGTTGCGCCGCGTTCATTCCGTACCGTCTCACCAACCATTCTTTCACCGCCTCAGCCCGACGCTGACTCAGTCGTTGATTGTACTCGGGAGTTCCGGTGGCATCCGTGTGGCCGATAATCACCATCACGTAATCCGGAAACCGACGACGTAAATCCGCGATTTTCTCGAGAATCGGAAGCGAATCCGGCCCCAAATCGACGCTGTCATGCCCAAACAAAGCATTCCCAGGAATTGCAACTGGTGTTTCCTTGGTAGGAATCTGACCGATTCCCTCCAGCGCCTTATCAATACTCATACGCCCGGGGATTCCTTCATTCGATCCCACCCGTGAACCGAGAGGATCCCCCTTACCCATGGCCAACACTGGCTGCGCTTTGGAGACGGCTGTCGCCTGTAAAAAACCACCGGCAAGTGAACTTAACTCCGCATCCAACGCCCCTAATTTGGAAGCCGGAATCTGCGTCGATGTTCCAGCAACAGGCGCGGTACGCGGTTTTTCCTCCACCAATTGCTTGGAAGGCTCCACCGGCTTGGCCTCTATTTTCATCTCTACCGACTGAGGTTTCGCATCTGAGAAAACAAGTGCCTCTACCGGAGGGGTGACCTTATCTGGAACCTTTTGGGCTTCTGGCGCATCCAACAGCGTCTTCGGGTCTACGGTCACCTGCTTCACCACGAACCGTGGCGGCAGCAACATTGGCGTCGTCGCTTCGCGTAATCCATTTACCGGAAAACCTTTAGACCAGATCAAAAATGCAGCATGCATCCCCAAGGAAACTCCTAAAGCCACCACATACCAGCCATAGCTTTGTGGAGGTTGGGCACGACGAGGTGCATTAGCGATCATTTGCATGGGATCACCCTGCCACAACCAACGCTCCCAGACAACTCTCCGCAGATCCGTAATTCGCATCCTTCTCACCCACCTTTTCCGACATAAACCAGACAGCCACAACGCTGCGGTCCGTTCCCTCACAGGAAAGTCACGCTACAAAAGCCAGACAACCCAAAAGGCGCCTTGATTGCGCATTTTCGCTGGTCTTTCTCGTTTCCGAATCGGCACAGTGAACGATTCATTGTGGTTTAAGATGACCTTGGGGAGACGATTAGGAGACGTCCGAGGCGTTTTACAAATGGGCTTCTTGGCTACTTACACAAGGCCGGGCCAGAGGGAGACACCGATGCCATTTCACCACTTTTATGATCCAAGCAGCAGAACAACGAGTTCTGCCCAAACCGGCTTCAATAACGCGCACCCAAACGGTCCTATCGGTTGCGTTGAAGGCACTTGTTTGTGTTTTTGTTTTTGCGCAGAGCGTCCTAGCGACACCATTCATTGAACGCTCGCCCAAATCGGTGACGGTACCCGTGGGGGCCCCCGTAACCTTGACCGTAAGTGCAACGGGAACTGGCCCGCTCACCTATCAGTGGCGAAAGGCTGCCCCGGTGGTTACCCTGGCAGACGCGGTCACACCATCAGCGGAGGCCTGGTATGGAGCTGAGTCGCCTCAGGGTGTGGCTGCAGATGGGGCCGGTAACGTGTACGTCGCGTATTTAGATGACGATAAGATCCGGAAAATCACGAAGGCTGGAAAGGCAAGCATTCTGCCAGGATCTGGAACCGAAGGTTCAGCCGACCGAATGGGATCAGACGCGACTTTCAGTTCTCTTGCTGGGATAGCCGTGGATGGCAGCGGAAACGTGTTCGTGACGGATAGGTCGCACAAGATTCGTAAGATTACGAGCTCGACGAATATCAGTGGAGCCACATCAGCCACGTATTCGATAGAGGCTGCGAGCATTGATAACATGGCGATTTATGAGTGTGTTGTGCCGGATCGTTTTTCCACTATAGTCAGCAGTGCAGTGAGTGTGACTGTGGATTCCACACCACCTGTGATCGGACCTCTTTCGCATTTGCAGGTCACGGTGCCGCGCGGGAGAAGTACGACTGTGTCGTATCCAGCGATAACAGTGACGGACAATGCGGGGACTCCAACGATTACATTTTCCCCGGCGAGCGGTAGCAGATTTGAGATGGGCGATTCGACGGTTACGGTGACCGCCACGGATAGCGCCGGCAACACGGCTACGGGAACGTTCACAGTGACCGTCAAAGCTGATCCCCCTCCATCTATTGATGGTCCATTTTCGCCATTGGTGTTGTATACAGACGATTTAGTAGAGCTGCCAAATTACGCCGCTCAAGCAGTCACAAAAGAGAACGTTGCAGGAGGTATCACACAGATACCCGCAGCGGGAACACTCGTAAGCCCAGGAAGCCTCAAAGTCATTCTAAGCGGACTGAACGAGACAGGTAACTGGGCATCCATTTCGCTGGGGATAGAGGTTCGCCAGTTTCCCCAGATCATAAACCAACCAAAGCCTGTGAAAGTATGGAACGAGGCGAATAGGAGCTTTACCGTCGAAGCTCAGGGCTACGGCGAGCTGCGTTACCAGTGGAAGAAAAACGGTGTGCCTATCCCCAATGCAACCGGAAGCACGTTAGATCTAATCACTGTAACATCTGATGCGCAGGGGATATACACGGTGGTTGTGAGCAATTCGCTTGGAAGTGTGGAAAGTACCGCAGGACAATTAAGTTTTGTCGATCGCACTCTGCTAGACGGTCTCTATCAGGGCCTTTTGATTCCTAAAAAAACGACTTCAGCAGAATCCATATATCCAGGCAGGCTGACCATAGCCTTGGCTGGTACAGGCCTGTTCAGTGGCAAATTGGATTACCGCGGGATGACGTATCGCTTCAGCGGGACGTTGGGTTCGCATCTACTGTATCAGAAACAGATTACCCGTGCGGGGCAGTCGAATCTGGAAATATCGCTGGTGTTTGATGCCGACGCGCTGACTTTGAGTGCGACTGTTAGTGAAACGGATAATTGGATCGAGAGCACTACATTGATGGTGGCCCAACCCGATTACTCAGCGCGAAGCCGGGCCCCGCAGAGTGGGCGATATACCGCGGTGTTTAACCCCACGAACACGGCGGGTGATGTACCGAAGACCTCGGGATATGTGTCAGTGGAAGTCAATCCGCTCGGGGTTGTCGGCGTCCTTGGGAAATTGCCGGATGGCGCGGTGTTAACCGGCACGGCAATTCTGCAGCACGATGGCTCAGCGGCATATTACGAACCGCTCTACTCCCCAACACCTCGAGGTGCGGGATATTTGGCCGGATCGCTCAGCTTTACACCCAACGCAGGAACGCAGGCGGTGCTCGGGCAGTTACATTGGCATAAACCCTATCAGAAAGGCGCAGACCTATGGACCGACTTGTTTGATCAGCGGTTGGAAGCGGAGGGCTCGGCTTACAACATCGTGAAGGGTAAAACGATCGTTTGGGACAACACCGAAAAACTGCAATTCACCGCAGACTCCCTGAGTGGAACGAATGTGGAGATGAAACTCGAAAATGGGACCGATTTCATCGTGACACAACCAGGCAGAAGCAAAGTCACGTTAACGCTTCAAAAAGTAACAGGGTTGATGAGCGGCTCGATCGTTGACACAAGAACGAGAACGCGGCGTCCCCTAACAGGCGTAGTTTTACAGGCACAAAAAGAAGCACGCGGCTTTTACCTCTGGAAGAACGACACCGGAGAGTGGTCGCTCTCAAAACCGGGGAACTAGACCACCGAACGCATCGGCGTCATCCGCGACGCGTCATAAGGAAGCCTGCCGAGCTCCCCATACTACGAGAGCTGGGATTTTACTTCGACAATGCGGGCATTGTTTTGTCCTTCGTAATCATATCGAAGTCATCCGTCCGGAAGGAGGTGAGAGGCAACCCTTCGGTGTTCGTGAGGTTGCAAACTGGATTATTTGCCCACGCATACCGGACCGCCACGGGCTTCGCTACATTGGCGCAAGTGAGCTCAACCTTGTCTTTGCCGAGAACCTTTCCTTTCGCCCAATGCCACGTGCGATCCTCCCCACAGACAGCAAATCCAACGGCTTCCTCCACATCAAATGGGCGCAACGCACTTCCGAAACATTCGATGCTTACAATGGCTTTGTTATCCTGGATCTCCAGGCTTTTGAACTCAGGGCTCCGATAGGCAATTTTGATTCCGTAGTCTTTGGCGAGCGCCCAGCGTACAAGCCGCGCCGCGACATCATGTTTATTCTTTGGATGAATGTCTTTGCCTTCCCCCAGATCGGTAATCACTGCCTGCCCTGTGTTTGGCAGCGATAATGTTCTGGTTTGAGCCTCGCGCAATTCCGCCCAAGCACTCTCTCCCGGGGCAGAAGCCTCGGGCTGAAAGTCGGCAAGCTGGCACCAATAAAATGAGAAATCGCCCTGATTCCATTCTTTGCGCCACTGCTCGATCATGAACGGAAACAGAGTCCGATATTCTGAGGCGCGCCCGGAATTGTGTTCACCCTGATACCAAACGACGCCACGGATTCCATACCCGAGGATAGGGTGAAGTGTGCCTGCAAAGAGGTTTCCCGGACGGTACTGGCTATTCAACCATTCCGCAGCCGGACGTGGTTCACGAGGGATTGGTTTGCCCTCGGCTTTTGCTTTCTCCACCGCGAGTTTGTGTTTTTCCTTCGCAAGCGCGTCATCTTCCTTTGCTTTGTCGCTAGCGCTGTAAGCTTCGTTTTTAACCGTCTGCTCCATCATTGGAGTGAACCGGGCATCTTTTTCAAGACTCTCACGTCGAACCCAAGCTTCTGCCGCAGATCCGCCCCAAGCGTTGTCAATCAGCCCAACGGGAACCCCAATGACCTGGTGAATATATCGGCCAAAAAGGAACCCCACGGCACTAAACCCTTTCGATGTCTCAGGATTGGCCTCGGTCCAAGCTGTCTTCCGTTTAAAATCAGTGAGCAATTCTTGGGTTCCGGCCAAAGGCACCTTCAGCAGTCGGAGGTTTGGATAATGGGACGCGATACTTTCGAGATCACCATTCCAATCTTCTTGCAGCCTGAATCCCATGTTCGACTGGCCCGAGCAAATCCACACCTCTCCCACTAACACATCTTCAAGGTCCACCTTTTGTGTCCCGGCTGTGACAATCAAATGTTCGGGGTTCGCATTAGCCGGTAACGGATCCAGCTTAACCGTCCATTTCCCATCGGCGCCTGCCTCCGCCTCTTTCGTTTGGCCGGAGAATTCAACACGCACCTTAGTTCCCGGCGTGTCCCATCCCCAAATTGGATTGGTCTGTTTTTGCTGCAAAACCATGTGGCTGCTGATGACACCCGGAAGCTTCAACTCCGCGTGTAAGGCTGGTGCAGCGAGCGAACAGGAGAGGATACAAAGGAACCGAAGGGGGGCGTTTTTCATACAGGAAAGCGAGTGGAGCAGAATGAGTTCTCAAGGGAAACCCAACTCGCAGGTGGGTCCTTAGGAACATTTCCTGTACACAAAACCATGGGCGCACTGCACCTCGGGAAGGGTGAATCCACACCCTCCCCTTTGAATACAAACACGGCTACTTTTGCTGAGCCAAAAACTCCACCAAGTCCCGCAGATCGCGTTTGCTCAACACAGCACCAAGCGGAGGCATCCCAGAGAGCCCCTTGGTACGCTGGGTGATCTCGCTCTTCTTCAAAGTCTCCAACGCTCCCGTCGGAGGAAGAATCGACAACTCGGTCTCCGTCTCCTTTTTGAAGATTCCGGCATGAATGGATCCATCCTTCAAGGTGATCATCAACGGCTCAAAACCCTCAGCGATCTTGGCGTTCGGATCCACAATAGACTCCAATAAATACTCACGAGTCTGCCGAGCACCCACCCCGGTTAGAATCGGCCCAACTTCAGCACCGTCGTTTTTGACCTTGTGGCAGCGCACACAGGACGCCTCAGGTTTCTCCATAAACACCTTTTTCCCCGCAGCCGCATCTCCCCCCTGCAAAGCGATCCTGTAAGGCGCAAGAACGTCTTTGGGATCCAGCGATGCTTCGTATTTTTGCACGCGGGACTTCACCTGCTCCGAGGACCGTTTCGCAGCAGCTTCCAAAAGCTCCAGCTGCAATTGCGGCGCAAAATGTCCGCCTAACATCGCATCCAAGTGCCGGACCAACGCCTCGTCCGCCGCCGGATCCTTCAAGTCTCCCAGCGTAATTAAGACCGTCTGCTTTTCTCCCATCGTCCCCTTTTCAAAGACCGCCGCCAACGCCGGGACCACTCCACCCGGCAGGTTCAATTTCACCAAAAGCCCAGTCGCCTCTTTTCTCAGAGCCTCGGAGCCGTCCGCTGCGCACAATGAAACAGCCTCCGCCAAACTTCCGTCCCCTCGTGCCGCCAGCGCCTTCAAAGCGCCTACACGCACTCCCGCATCCGTTTTCGTGTCCTTAATCACCCCCAGAAGATCCAACGCGGTTTTCTGAAAACCCAGTTGCTCCACCAGACGCAACGCCGCCAACCGAACAGCCTTCGGTCCCTCCGTGATCAGCTGAGACAACACAGGCCCAGCGGCCTCGATTACCACCGCCGCATCCCTCGCCTGAAGCGGACGATACAGTCCCATCAATTTGTCTACATTCGAGGGATGCTCCCACTCAGAGACACGCGTCAACGCCTCGACTCGAATCCCTTCGGGGGCATCGGAAAGACTCGCGATCTGTGCCAGCGCTTTTGCCTGCACGCTCTGTCCCACCCGGAAATTGGCATTCACAACCCGCCGCAGCACCGCATCCAACTGGCCAGGCAGCTCCTTCGTTCCCACAGGAAGCGCGAACAGGGAAGACACATGCTCCGACAACTTCGCCAACTCCGGAAGAGCGGCCTCGATCGACTCGTCGTAAATTGCACGAGCAGCCTCCGCCAAAACCAAGGGATCCGAGTCCTTTAAAAACTCAGAAACCCCTGCATGTTTCAAACGTCGTAATGCATTCACGGCTCCGATCCTCGCCGACCTTGAAGGGTCTTTGGATGCAGCAATCAAGGTCTCAGGTGTGGCACAACCGACAAGGCCTGATACCGCCGCATATCGCAGCACGGAATCCTGATCTTGATTTTCCCGCAGCACATCCCACAACGCTGAAACCGCCGTAGGATAACCGATGCGGCCCAGCCCAATTGCCGCAAACCCGCGAACCCGGCTGCTCGAATCCTTGAGCAGCGTCGTCAATCCTTCGCTCGCAGCCGCTGTTTTGAGATCCCCCAACGTCTTCGCCGCCTGCGCCCTGACCTCTGCATCCGAATCCTTCAAGAATTCCAAAAGGCCCGAGGCCTGTTCTGGTTTCTGGCGAGCCAGTTGCCCCACACCCCAAATCGCATGGATTCGAGCAAGCTGGATTTTGGAATCCCTTGCAACCCCAAGTAATTCCTTGGAGCTTCCGCGATCGACCAGTTCAAATTGTGCATCCTGTCGGACCCGCATATCCGCGTGGGCCAGTAGCTTCAGCAACTCGTCCACCGAACGTTTCTCCATACCCTCAGCCAGCAGCGTCTTCGTCTCTGCAACCAGCGCATCCTTCGTGGTGCCTGCATCCAGAACCTTGTAAATACGACCTTTTCCAGGCATCCCCCACCCATTCACCCAGTCCGCAACATAGAGCCCGCCGTCCACTCCAAATTCAACGTCTGTGGCCAACACACCCCACACGGGTTTGGTCGGATTCATGAGCTCAAAGTTCGCCCCTTTAGGCTGAACCGTGAACGAATGGATCCCGCTGTTCGAGGCGCTTCCACGAAAGTCCGCGAGGAAAAAATGATTCTTCCACGCGGAAGAAAGACCCGTCCCAGGATAATAAGTGATGCCACTGGGGCCATTGCCGAGAATCGCCAACGGCGGGACATGATGAGCTGCCTGACCCTCAAACGCAGGATAACACATGCGTTCCGAGAGCCACGGCCCACGGGAGGGACTATTTAAAAACTGCCAGCCGATCCGCCACCCACTATCGCCTCCTTGGATCACATAAACGACACGGGCCGGATCCCCGCCGTCGGAATTGTTATCTCCAGTAAATAAATTTCCGTACTCATCAAAAATCAGGTCCTGCGGATTCCGAAGTCCCAATGCGAAGATTTCCAATTGGGAACCGTCCAAATTACAGCGGTACACCGCTCCGGTTTCCGGATTGTAAACCTTGCTGCCGTCATGCGCTGTAGCGTTTGTTGCCCGGTCACCGATGCTGAAATACAGCCGCCCATCCGGTCCGATCCGTAATCCATGAAGATCATGCCCCAAGAAGGCCGTCCGGATTCCGAATCCACGCGACAGGGTTTTACGAACGTCGGCCATGCCGGTGCCTTTGGTGTCCTGGAACTGGAGCAGCTCAGGGATATTTGTGAGGTAAACCTTTCCTTTGTGTGACAGGATACTCGCCGCAATGCCACTCTGAGCCTCATTCAGGCCTTCCGCAAAGATCGTGCTCTTATCCGCCTTCCCTGCACCGGTGCTGTCCCACAACTGCTGTACCCGCTCCGAATTGAGCGCATTTTTGGCAAAGTCCACTTTGGGATCGCCCTTCAAGATCGCCATCCACGTTTCCAAACTCGTACTGGCGAGCTCCGCTTCCAGCCAGTCCATGTGCGCTCGAATGTCGCTTACCCCCGCATGTAACCGGAAGGTTTCCGCCACAAACCAACGCCCTTGGCGATCCGTTGCGAATGCCACCGGATTTGCCAAAAGCGGCTCGGCCGCCCACAAACTCGCAGACAATCCCTCCGCCAACGTAAACTGTTTGATCGCGTTTTGTCCCTCGTCGGAAGCCTCTGCGATTTTGGGAACCGCGCCTCCCTGTTTAGCAACTTCCACCTGATGTGCATCACCCGCAAAAACGAAGGAGGTGTGCATGAAAAAAACGGTTAACGGCAGGTAAGTTCTGGAAGACATATGCAGCTCTCGAGTAGGCGAAATGCCCTAAACCTCGGCAAGAACGGATCGAATCCCACCAACAACTTTTTCTTCTAAGAAAAGGAGCAGCCCCTCTACGAATGGTTTCCCTTGCACCTTCGCGATCCGACACTCACGCGCTGCAGTTTGGTGCAGCCCCCTGCTGTGGGCTCGCGATTCCTTCTTCAACCCCACGTTTACCTCCTCTCGCAATTCCCGGAACAGAAGTGTTTACTCGTCGTGATGAAATCTACGTCGCTTCTGTTTGCGTGTTTTTTGGTGGCCCCCGCATTTGGAGCCCCCGCATCGACCGCACCCCACCTATTGCGAGCAGGAGCGGCGGCGGTGGATATTACGCCAACGGAATTTCCGCAGAATATGCCGGGGGGATTTACGGGGAACATGGCGACGAAGGCGCACGATGCACTTCATTCCCGAGCAATAGTTTTAGACGACGGGACAACGAAACTAGCGATGGTCGTTGTAGACAGTCTGGGTCTTGGACCGGAGTTGTTGAACGAAGCAAAAAAGGTCGCGACCGAGAGTACAGGCGTGCCTGTGGAGAACATGATGGTGTCGTCGACACATACCCACACGGGACCTTCTTCAGATGCGAGGAACGGGACGTATCGGCAACAGTTGGTGGCAGGAATAGCGGAATCCATCGTGAAGGCATTCGGAGCCTTGCAACCCGCTGCTGTGGGCGCGTCTTTCCACCCTCTCCCGGACGAAGTCTTCAACCGGCGCTGGTACCTGAAACCGGGAAAGATGCCGCTTAATCCGTTCGGAAAATTGGATGCGGTGAAAATGAATCCGGGAACTGATCCTAACACCTTAGATCAACCGGCAGGCCCCACCGACCCCGACATCTCCATCATTTCGCTGCAGACCCTGAAAAAGAAGCCACTCGCGCTGTACGCCAATTATTCACTCCATTACGTCGGAGGCTCACCGAAGGGAGAGATGTCGGCAGACTACTTTGGCGAGTTTGCGCGGCTGGCACCGTCTCGATTTGGAGCTGACGATACGTTTGTGGCGATGATGTCCAATGGGCCATCGGGGGACATCAACAACATCCCGTTTAATGTAGTACGTCCCCCTCGTGAACCGTTTGAGCAGATCCGTATTGTAGCTCAAAAGGCGGCGGATACAGCATGGTTCGCGTTTGGAAAAATCGGAAAGCACCGTACGGATGTGGCGTTAAGAATGGTGCAACGGGAAGTGGAATTGATGTACCGGCGTCCAACCGAAGATCAGGTGGATGAAGCGAATCAAGTCATTGCGGTGAAAGACAAGGATGCTGTGGAAAAGCTGCCACGGCTTGCGCAGAATTATGCGAGGAACGTGATCGCTAGTGCGAATCGCACGGAGGAGAAACTAAAGGTTCAGATTCAGGCGATCCGGATCGGTGACTTGGCCATCTGCGGGGTTCCCTTTGAGACTTTTGTGGAGACGGGTCTGGAGTTGAAAAAACGGAGCCCCTTTCCTCAAACGATTGTCGTGGGATTGGCCAACGGCCGGCATGGATATTTGCCGACACCAGAGCAACACAAGCTGGGAGGATACGAGACATGGTTGGGAACCAACTATGTCCAGGAGGACGCTTCGGTGATTCTCACCGAGCAGCTTTTAGAGATGTTAGGGGAATTAACGACAGCCGAATAGAAGCCGCTTTTATCAGCGGCTGAAGCCTGGCGGCGCTATGGATTCCATGGAACCATTGGGATGATTAGCGCGATTGCTGGTTCCTTTCTCTGGGAGTTCAACACGAACTCCATCTACTCGCGGCGCGCCACTTACCGTCAGGTATTGCGAGAAAACAGCTATATGCTACGCGGCCTTTTGGGCATACCGGCAACGTCGACTGGTCAACAAATGTAACCAGCACTTTAACGTCGAAAAATGCCCCACAGAACGCACTTTTAGCCTTATGTCTTTCAAGTCCCTTACCGCCTATTGTCGCACCCTTAGACTTGCAGTCCTCGTCAGCTCAATCCCTCTAGCCTGCCATGCTGAAGGGCAGCCTTTGAAAAAGACCGACCTGTTTATCGGCGGCGAAAAAGGATTCGCCCTTTATCGAATTCCAGGAATGGTTGTCACTCCGAAGGGATCGGTTCTGACCTACTGCGAAGCACGAAGTGAAGCCAATTCCGACTGGGGGGAAATTCAGGTCCTCCTTCGCCGCAGCGTCGACTCCGGAAGAACATGGGGACCCGCCCATCAAATAGCCCACTTTGGCGAACGGATACCCGGTCCGCCACGTAAGACTGCGGGTGGAGAAAACGAACAGACGGTTCACAACCCAGTGGCGATCGTAGACCATCAAACTGGTGCGATTCATTTTCTTTACTGCGTCAATTACGCCCGATGTTTTTACATGAAGAGTAACGACGACGGGGTCACTTTCACCAAACCGGTTGAGATTACGCAGGCGTTCGAATCGTTCAGGAAAGTCTATGACTGGAACGCAATCGCAACAGGACCGGGCCATGGTCTGCAGCTCAAGAATGGTCGCCTCGTTGTGCCGGTGTGGCTGGCTTACGGAAAAGTCGGTGCCCACGATCCCTCCGCGAGCGGCACCATTTACAGTGATGATCACGGTCTCACCTGGCATGCCGGCGAAATCCCGCTTCGGAACACACCGGACTCGAAAAACCCAAATGAAACGGCGGTTGCCGAACTCTCGGACGGTCGTGTCATGTTAAACGCTCGTTCCAGTTCTCTAGCCAATCGGCGCCTCGTAACGATCAGCTCCGACGGTGCGGCAGAGTGGTCAACACCGAGCTTTGATTCTGCCCTCCCTGATCCTCAGTGTATGGGCAGCCTCCTCCGTATTCCTGCCCCGCTGCCACGAGGATGTCTTCTTTTTTGCAATCCTGATTCGCTTAAACTGGACGAGCAGGGCCATGAAGTGCCTGGAGCTTGGGCACCTCGGAAGAACCTCGCGATCCGCATCAGTAAAGACGATGGTCAGACATGGGCGTCCCCAAAGACGATTGAGGATGGATCCAGTGCCTATTCGGACCTAGCTCAGTTACCCGATGGGACAGTGCTTTGTTTCTACGAACGTATTTGTGACGTCAAAATCGGAGCCAAAAGTGAACGCAAGAAAATGCTCTCCATCGCGCGGCTGCCTTTGGATTGGTTACTGAAGCCCGATCCCGCTCGTGCTCTAGGTTCAAACTGGCAAAGATAACGTTGCCTCGATTTTACGCCATCTACACCGGAGGCAACGCGAGGAAGCATCTCGCTGCGGTCTGTCTGGTAAACAATTATTACCAGTCCTTTCGTTTTGCCGCTAGTGCCAGGCGGTCTAGCTATTGCTCATGCAATTCACGCAGACATCGAAGCCTGACCGTTCTCTTGATTTAAACGTCCAGCGGATCACACGAACCTTCACGCCCATTGTTTGCGCTGAATTCTCAAACTCAGAAATGGTTCCCAATGGTTACGATCGAATTGGTGCGCCTGGTGTTGCTGATGGCTTGCTTGTTGGCGGAGCGCCGCATGAACGATCACTCTTCACTCGCAGAATATTTATGCTGCGTAGGCCCATACTCCTACTATCGGCCTTCTTCGGATTGTGGTTAGCAATCACGGCAAAGTCGGCGGAGGTCCCTGCTGGCACACGTAGTAGCACCGCTTTAGTTGATCATAGTGCGGCGCGCGTCGCAGTTCTTCTGGACGAAGAGGTACCACGTCAAGGGGTGCCGCTGGACCTGCCAGTCCCGGTGATGTTGCGTCTTCTCGAACGTGAGGGAATTCCAGCGGTAACGATCTCGCCGGAGGACTTGGCTGATCCGGAACGATTCAACGCACGAAGGTACTCCATTCTAGTGATGACCACTGGTAACTGCTACCCAAAAGCTGCGTTGACGAACCTGCACACATTTCGCTCCTCGGGAGGATGTTTAGTGACCAGCAGCTTCGCCTTCTACACGGTTGAAGAGAAAGTGGAGAGCGAAAGCACGGACTCAACGGTGAGACCCCGGGCGTTCGCGCACGGACCGGACGGGGTTGGAACCGGTTATTACCAGATGCTCAAACCGAACTCGAATCCGCCGATGAAAGTTCCGAATAATCCGCTGGGATTTAAATGTACCAAACCGCATGGCGATCGGGAGCGAATCACCTGGATGGACCCAGCCTCATTGTCGCCAGGGGATGAGCTGTGGCCATTGCTCACTATTGTGGACCCCAAAGGAGTGGACCGCGCAGCGGCCGCACTGGTTCGGCATAAGTGCAAAGAATTCCGCGGTGCATGCGATCTATGGTTGGGGGGGTTCCAATCTTATAATGACATCACAGACCGCAACGTGACCGAACAGCTTTTCTGCCGGGGGATTTTGTGGTGTTTGAAAGAGAAGGGTGTTCTGAACAACGAACTATATGGGAAACGGATGCGCATCCTCGATGAGCGTAAGCCAATTCCAGAGCTGCCGGCGAAAGTGACCCACACGGAAGAGCCGCGCCCCTGGGGGGATAGCTTTTTGCCCAAGAGCGCGATCCCGGCGCGAAAGCTGTTAGTGGTGAACACCGGCAAGTTGACTGAAGACGAACGCATCGCGTTGACCTGCCTGCAAGGGCTTATTGCCCGAGAACAGCCGCAGCTTTGGCTGATTCGCTCCGTCCGGGACAAACAAGACCGCTTCTGGCTGGAGCAGCACAAGGAAGCCGGAGTGATTGACGATTGGGAAGAAGTTGCTGACTGGAAAGCGCTCTTCAAGCAGTTCAAGAGCGTTTTCCGTGGGGCGGTAGTGGCCGATCCGGGGATCTACCGCAGCGATTTGCTGGCGCTGAATGTGGCGATGTGCGAGGACCTCATCCTTGCCTCCCCGGACCTTGCTAGGCAGCTCGACATTCCGATCAAGGCCGATCTGCGGAGGCGATTCACAACCTACGCCGAGGGGATGCGATGGGTCTGGGCAACCTACAAAAGTAAGTTCAACCGCTTTGTGTGCGACTTCATGTATCCAAAGCGCTTGGCGGATTGTGTGTTCGACTACGACCTTCAGTGGCGAGCCCCGGTGTTTTGGATTGCCGGGACTAAAGATGCCCGCGAGCCGGGGGCTGACGCCTCCGAGGAATTCTCCGTGATCGGGACCATACTAGCGCAAATGGCGCCACAGTCCGCCGTGCTCGGTTTCCCCGCACAAGGCGAACTAGGAGCCGGTGAACCGATTGGTGTACAATTGGTAAGCCGTTACGGACGTGGCTTGGTTTGTACTAATACCCTAGCCAATATGAGCGTGACCAGCGGGGTTTGGTTGGAGCAACTCACACAGCCGCGGCAAACCCCACTGATGCTTGATCCGAACAAAATCTATGTGGCCATGACCTTGTCCGACGGTGATAACCTGAACTGCTGGGAAGCCGGTTTCTTTCAGCAATATTTTACGCATCCCGGATTCGGTAAGGTGCCGCTGGCTTTTACGATGGGGCCCGAGTTGCGCGAACTCACTCCGTTGGTGGCTCGCTGGTTCTACGATCACGCTGCACCGAATACCGAATTCATTTGTGGAGTGTCCGGTATTACTTATACCGCACCCAGCGACTTTGGCATCGGATACATCCAGCCTTCGACTGCCCAGAAGGGGTTTCTAAAATGGACCGCTTGGGCGATGAAATCGATGGGCATGCGCACGCTCAACCTGACACCTGGATCCCGAGATTCGATGGAGACATTTTCCCTCGGTCTACCTTTCTGCCATTCGCTGGTGCATGGCTGGACTCGAGAGTCTGAGGCTAAACTGGAATCACTGGCCTACACCATGCCAGGCGGTATGCCGGGCTTTGATTCCGCAATGCTGGTCAGATCCAGTGATCAAAAGGAACGTACAAAAGCCGATCCATTGGTTCCGGCCAAAGACCTAGTGGCTGATCTAGCCGCTATTGGCAAAACCCGGCGTCCGCTGTTCCTGAATATGATCGTGCCGAATTGGACCTTCAACATGAGCAGCCTCGAGTATGTCGGAAAGAACGCACCTTCTGATGTCGTATTCGTAACTCCGACGCAACTCTCCGAGCTCTATCAGCAGTATGCCAAGACGATGAAGTCTAGCGTGAAAAGATAGCCGTAACTTTAACGACACCGAGCATGGGTCCCAGCATCCCCTTCCCTTCTTCCACCGAGGGTAAGCAATAGCTGTCTAGCGTCGTCAGGCGAAAGCAATTGTCAGTCGCAATGATTGGCCCCGGCGGCGCGAAAGGGTGTGATGACTGAAACGTGATGGATGGGCTCTCCTTATTGCAATAGGAGACTTACTTCGCCGCTTTCGCCTGAGCCGTCTCGTGTCGTCAGCGGCGGGGTGATGAAAAATCCGTGTCCGCCCAGAGCGTCTCCTCGTTGATAAATCATCCCTTGGAACGGGAGTTTTGTGCCATTCGTGTGAGTGAACGATCCGCCGAACAGCCCATTCTTCCTGTTAATCGTGAGAGTGTAGCTCGTGTCCAAGTCCACGACTTTGCTCACACGATCCGCCGTAGTGATATTCACAGCCTTGTGCTGCACCTCGGCGAGCCCGCCCTGACTAAAGGCAAGCGTCGCGTTCCCATCGGCATCACTTGCAGAAAGACCGGCCATAACACTGGCCCCCGGCAGCGCAGCGTATTTTGCAGCCGCCAAATCCATTTTTAACCCAGTCGGCCAGCCGTTGGCGTAAACCGGCACGTCCAGCACCGGACGCACCCACCAGATTCCCGTGGCGCTCATGTCGCTCTCCGTCGTGACTTCCAGCCCAACCTGGCCGCTCAGCAGTCCACCGTTGTTGTACAGTGGCACAAACAATGGCCACGTATTATCTTTCGACAACCGGGACGACGTACTGATGACCGTCCCATCCGGTAAAGTGCCTGCAAACGTTACCACTCCACCCGGCGTGACACCCACTGTGGCGAACCCTTTCCCCTGCGGAAATTGAGCCGTTGTGAACCCGCCGGGTTGTGAGTCCGGCTCCTGGCAGCCCATCCGAGCCGTGAACACTCCGTCACTTCGGCGGTTATTTTCGACACTCAGGTAGTCGTCGGGTACGACCACGCTGCGTCCATTATAACCGACACGATCTGCGTTAATCGCAGAGACCGCTGTAGTTTGCGAACGCAGAACTTGTGTTACGGTGCCGGTGATTTTTGCGCTCCCTCCCGGCAGCGGCGTGAGATCCAGGTTGAATGCCAGCTGCAGCGCGGGTTTTCCAAAACGTGGGATCACTAGACTCTGTTGGCGGTATATTCCGAAGCGAGCCACGCCCGAGTGGTCAAACTCGCCCACGAGACTCAGCACGCTGCCGTCCAGAGTCAGCTTCCCACTAAACGCACCGTCCGTGGTCACCGTCAGATTCAGAACACCCTCCGTGGTGAGTCGCGCAAAAGCGCCGCTCTCATCCTGGCTTTTCACCAAGCCGTTGTAGCTCCCAGCTACCGTAGTAAACGGGTTTGGGACAAAATGAGCGGTAAGTTTGGCTCCCGCGTAGGTGAACTTCAGGACTGGGTTGACGAGATCCTCCTCAGGCAGACGCATGAGTGACAACACACTGTAAGTATCGAGTCCCTGAATGGTGGGTTGCCAGCGATCAAACAGAAAGCCGTCCTTCGGTTTGGCTGTGAGGGTGTAAGTCCGCCCGGAAACCCAACGCGGCACACCTCCGGAATCCGAAGACACAGTTCCCTGACCGTCGATTGTTAACGCAGTCCCAGTCACAGCCGGGAGCACCTTAAAATAACGACGCTGGATGATGGATTCATGCCCGGCGGCGTCCACCGCTCTGATTTCAACCAGGTGATCTCCGTAATCCCCTGCATTAACAGTCGCAAACCAGCTCCCGCGAGTGGGCGACAGGATGGGGTTGAGTTCGCCATCAACGCCCACCTGCCGGCGGGTCAGCTCGGTTTCAAACCAGTTGCCGTAATCCACCCGGACCTCAACGCGGCTTAAAGCTATGTCGTCAGAAGCCGTTCCTCTGAACCCGAGGGAGACTGGATCTTGAGTTTGGGTGATAACTAAGGGGACATCAGGGGGTGTTTGAATGGCACAAACGGGCGGAGTGTTATCCGTGCTTCCTTTGAGTGAAACGTTTGCGAGGGTCATCTGTTCTGGAAAATCCTTAGTGCCCAACTGTTTGGTGGTGGGAGCGGAATTTACGGTCATATACAGGGTGCCGCTCCCGGACGTCTCCCCGAGGGCAAGTTGTACATGGAACGCACCGCTACGGGTCCCGGGGGAGAAATTACTTACATCAACGTCGATCGCATTGGATTTCTGTTCACCCGTCACGGTGAAGGTGGTGCCAGTCCATGTGTAGGTAAGTGTCCCAGTGGGGATTCTGGCAACACCTTCGGGATCGTTTGGATCGAGTTCCGTGATCTGAAACACCGCTTTGTGCGCCGTGAGTGAAAAGCTGGAAGCTCTGCTTAAGGGAGCGTTGTGGGTTACCTTATTCAATGTGAATCCGACCGTGGTTTCTTCTGTGATCGCAGGAACACATCCTTCCTTCAGCGTTCCCACCACCGTGAAGGTCGTCGATTCCCTTGCGAGTTTTGTGTAAGAGGTAACCCCTGAGCTGGAGGCAGAGGTGGTGTTTAAGGATTCAAGGTAACTGCCCGCAAAGGTGGCCTGCACAGTCAGACCGCTTGTGGGCGCTTGTGCTTCTGCTGCTGTCAGGCTCACTCCAAAACTCCGGACCTCGCTAAATACAGGATGCGGGTCCAGCAAAAAGCCGTGCCCGCCCGCCAGCGATCCCTTCTGAAAAATCACGCCGTGAAAGTCCGGTTTGGTAGAATCACCTCCTGTGAGATGTCCGCCGAAACGACCGGTCCCGCGTTCAATTGCCAAATCGATAATACGCCCCTTGGCGGTCACTTTTGTGACAACATCTGCTGGGCTGATATTCACCACATCACTCGTGATCTTCTGCTCACCGTAGGCGATCTCTTCAAAATTCAGCACTGCATTACTGGTGATGGGGCTGCTGGTTGGGCGAACGTTTGGCAACACGCTTTGGTTTGCTATCGCCGTAAATTTGGCGCCCACTAGATCGGTTCGGATGAGCTCGGGCCATCCAGCCGGATATGCGGTTGTACTCATCGCGGGCCGGCTCCAACACAACCCGGAGGCGCTAAAGTCAGATTCGTCCCGTGTGTGATCCAGTTCCACCCAACCGCTCACAAACCCGCTCATTTTGTAAAGCGGCACAAACAAACCGGCTCTTAAAATCCCCTCGGCAGATGCATTCGACACCACCGTGGAGGATGTAAACGGAGCGCCATCCGCCAGGATTCCCGACAGGGAAAGGACTCCGCTCGGGCTGATTCGCGCTGTCGCAAAACCGTCACCCTTCGGATAATCGTTTTCGCGGAATCCCGGGACCTGGGTGGATTCCGGAGAATCCGGGTTGTAACGCGTGCGAGCTCTGAACAGGACGGTAAAGATCCCGTCGCTCTTACGGGAGCCGTTGAGGGTCAGATATTCGTCGGGCACAACGCGGGTGGTGCCATTAAAAAAGGCTTTATCCGCCTCAATGCTCGAAACGAGGACGGTTGCGCCGCCGCCTGATTGTGTGACGGTACCGGTCAGTCTTGCACGGTCAGGATCCCCGTCTGTTCCGGTCAACGTAAGGCGCACTTCCAGCGGCGGTTTTCCTGTGCGTTTTACGAGGAAACTGGGCTCCTGTGTTGCGCCGAAGCGCGCAATCCCGGCGCCGTCAAAGGTCCCAGTCAGAGAAATTACCTGTGTGTTCAGAGTCAGTTTTCCGGAAAAAGCGCCTGCTTTATCAACACTCGCTGTGAACACCCCTTCCGTCCCAAGACTCGGCGCGGTGCCTTGCTCAGAGGGCGCTGATGTCGACGCTTTGATGAGGCCGTTGTAGTAGCCGCTTGCCGCTGCAAACACGTTTGGCACTTGGACCACAACACTTGCGACTCCGCTTTCCACACTTCCGGCGGTGTTGCTTACTAAACAAGTGTAGTTCCCCGAGTCCTCCACACTTTCCATCTTCCGCGTGTAGCTAGAGGTGGTAGCGCCTTCGATTATCTCGCCATTTTTGCGCCACTGATAACGCAGCGTGGTCACGTTTGTGGCGACCACCTGTAGTTTCAGGGTCCCTCCCACCGGTAACCCAACTCCCATCGGTTGCGTTTTAATGGTCGGGAGCGGTGGTAGGATCACGTTCAGCCGGGCTGCACGGCACGTCTCACTTCCAAAAGAATCCGTCACCATACACGTGAAATTCGCGGAATCTTCGACACTCGATGTCACGTATTCATACGTCGCAAGCAAGTCGGCGGACTCATCACGGATGGGTTTCCCGTTTTTGCACCAAAGATAACTCAGGGGACCAACACCGGCGGCGCCCACACTGAAGTGCGCTTGTTCACCCGCAATAACCACTGCGTCCACCGGCAATTTAGTGAACACAAGTAACCGGGCCGGATTACTCGGAATCACGGTGTTGTCGGCATTGGTCACCAGACAATCGTAGATCCCGGCGTCTCCGACCTGGGCGGCTGGGAGTCGTAACACAGGGTTTGTGGCTCCTGCGATCGGGAGAGCGGGAACACCTTTTCGCCATTGATAACGCAAATTACCGAGGCCGAGAGCCTCCACGCTAAACTGGACGGAGCCGCCAGTGATCACAGCCGTGGAAGCGGGTTGCCTGGTGATCTGGCCAAGTGTCACGGTCACGTTAAACGTGCCGGAGTTGGTGTTCCCAAAGGCATCCGTGGCGCTCAAAGTGACGCGGGTGGTTCCGACCGGGAACAGAGAGCCACTGGCAGGCGAAACTGTGAGCGGCGAGATAGCCTGATTATCAAAGGCAAAGAGATCAGAATAATCGGAATAAGTGACAACCGCTCCCGTCGGATGGGTAGCGCTTACCAGCCTGTCCGTGATGAGTGTAATAAAAGGAGCCGCTGTATCGAGACTGCCGACGCTAGACGCCACCGCAATTGTGGGAGATGCGGCAACCCGGACTCGGAGCGTCCCTGTTTCGAGTGAAGGCAAATCGAGCCCCGCGTTCCAGACGATGTGTTTGCCTGCGCCTGCGTTGACAGACACGCCGATGTCGCCGCTTACCGTGACGACGGGTACGTCAAATGTGATGCCGCCATCTTTGGAAACGGAGAGCTCGATCGGGCTATTCCCATATAAGTCGTAATAGACGTCCACCAGATCGGTGCCGGGTCTTTGGGAAAACGTCACGTTCGAGACTGGAATCACGGTCACGGTAAACGTGTTGCTCGTCGCATTACCCAAACTGTCGGTAGCCGTCACGGTGACGGTGGTGCTGCCGATGGGGAACATGGTTCCGCTTGCCTGGGAATAGGTAAGCGACGGGGAACCCACATTGTCAGTGGTTGTAGCGAGCGGGTAATTCACTGTAGCGCCCTGCGTACTGGTGGCGTTGACCGTGATATTAGAAGGGACGCTTAAGGCTGGAGCCTTGGTGTCCACACTTCCTACAGCGGACGACACCCGGATGGATTCGATCAGCGGCACCTGACGCGTTTGGGCCAGGCGGAAGCCAATGTAATTCGTCGCAAGGTTTGGAGCCGTCTCGTTCCGGCGGCCACAACAGCCGTAGCTCGCGTCGTTCTGCCAGTTCCCACCTCGCACAACTCGGGATACACCAGTGGATGCCCCCTTTGGGTCTGCGCCCGCCTGATAGGTCGATGACTGCCAGTCCCAACACCATTGAGACACGTTCCCGACCATGTCATACAGGCCATAACCGTTGGCCTGAAAACTCCCCACCGGACTCGTATACGGAAACGCACCGGTCGAATAAGTGGGATGATAAATGCCGGCCACCGGGCTCAAATCATAGCTGTAGCTGTGAACATCGTAGCTGGTATCGAAGTTTGCCTGGTCCTGCGAAATGGTGTCTCCCAAAGGGAACCGTTTTCCAACCAGCCCACCACGCGCCGCAATTTCCCACTCGGATTCCGTCGGCAATCGGTAGCCATTCGCGTTCCAGTCACACACAACAAGCGGACTTGAGCCCACCCGATACACCATGCCGTTTAACTGATAACATGGTGTTAATCCGTCCATCTCACTCGCCGCATTGGCCCATTTTAAGGCGTCGTACCAACTCACGGTTTGAACCGGATGATCACTCGCCTTACCTGCACCCACACTCAAATCCGTATATCCGTGGGTGCTGGCCCAGCTTCGGACGGTGTCCCATTGCGCTTTGGTGGTATCGTTTATCGCAATCAAAAAGGGACTTAGAGTGATGGTCTGCACCGGTGCATTGGCAAACCCCTCCAAATTATCACCGCGTTGATATGTCCCAGCCGGGATTTGAGCGTAGCCCGACGGGATGGGGGAGCTGGGCGTTGGTTTGGTGGCCGTCACGCGTGCGACGAGGTTTGCGGAACCATTGTTTGGCCAGTCCACGCCAGCATTCCAAACGATGTGCTTTCCGGTACCAGCACTCACCGAAGCGCCCGTATCGCCGCTGGCCGAGACGACGGGAATATTAAAAGTGGCGCCGCCATCGTTTGAAATAGACAGAGCGACATCCTCCGTGCCGACCAAATCGTAGGTCACATCCACCAGGCCGGTGCCACTTCTTTGCGCAAACGTTACATTCGAAACGGGCGACACGGTGACAGTGAACGTGCCGGTGCCGACGCTGTTCATACTGTCGGTAGCCGTCACTGTGACGGTGGTGATTCCGATGGGGAATGTGGTCCCGCTTACCTGGGAATAGGTGAGCGTGGAAGCCGCAAGACCGTCACTGACGATAGCGGTGGCTGGCTCGTAGTTTACCAAAGCGCCACTTTCATCGGTGGCAGGGACGGTGAGTCCGGCCGGGACAGAGACTTTCGGCGCGATGTGGATTGGGCCGGTAAACGACCAGTTGAAGGTTACGTTCCCCCGCCTCCCCAGATACCCATCGACTGCAAAATAGTAAGTGGTACCGGCGGTAGCCGTCACAGTGAGAGCGCTAGCACCGCCGTTGCCACCGTCATCGTTCCCGGCCAGGAAATTCAGGGCACCCATGGAAGGTCCACCATTATAGGCAAAGAGATAGGTGTCAAAATTACTGCCGTTGGTGTCCACCCGCAGAGGGCCGTTCGAAGGGGCGGTAAACTTGTACCAAAGTGAGGCGCCCATATGACGTGAAGGTTCGCCGCTTTCCAATGAGGCGGCGGAGTTGCTGCCCGTGAATTGGCCCGCACCCAGCGGCAGCATTTCTGTCGCGAGGGCAAACGAGTCATTAGCAGGTGCTGCATTCGCCAAAGCAAGATTCCCGAATGTGATCACTGGGCCGCTGCCAATCGTGATGGTCCCTGGTTTGACGACACCTCCGCTAACCCCGACGTTCGTAATGGTGCCGCTAAAATTTGTGTTGCCTACGATAACGGTCACAGACGACGCCTCGGTTTGGGCAACAAAACACGTGAACAGGAAGGCCAGCAGCAAGTGCTGGATTTTGCGAAATCGACCTAATCGAATGCCGAAATTCACGGAGGCGAGTCCCATCACACCCCTGTGCCTGTGGCACACCACCTCGCCTGTTGAATCGGTAAATTCCATAAGTTCCTCAAAAAAAAGGCCCGATGGTATTTGCTGATTTCTGGAAGCACAACTGTCGGATGGAGGTCGCGATCGATGGTCCAGCTCGATACGAAAACTTTGCACGAAGCCGCTCGCCTCCGTGTATGAACCAACGTCGTCCGAGCCAGGCAAGTCACAACCGCCTTTTCATTCTCCCCTTTTAAGGCGCACTCAAACCCAAATAATGCCGCCCTTTGCAGCCCTACCATGATCTACGAGCCACATCCACCCAGGTGTAGATCTTTCCAAAATATCCACACCCTACTCATTTGTGGCAGTTTGCCCCGCATGCAGGTCAGGTCAGCCATTCCTTTTTTATAACCTCCAATCGCCACACATTCCAAGCCGCGCACTCTTAGTGCGACTTTGGCTGAAGCAACGCCTCTGCCCCTTCCTGCCAACGCAATCCCCAGTCACGCATCGCCAAAATCACGGGCCGTAATGCCTCCCCCTTTTCTGTCAGCTGATAAGCCATCCGCTTCGTTCCATCCTCGGCCGGGATCTGCCGGATAATCTCGGCCTGCCCCAAACGCTCAAGCCGCTCACTCAAGATATTCGTCGGAATCCCTTCGGGAGACGCCACAAATTCCTTAAATCGGGTCCGCCCAAGAATCAGGTCCCGAACCACTAACAGCGACCATTTATCTCCCAGCAAATCGAGACAGCAGGACACGGGACAAGGGGAACGTCGAGCCCCGGAGGCAACTGGAGCACGCCCTTTTGGGGTCTTTGAAGGAGACATACAAACACATTAACAAAGGTGTTACTTGCAAACCACAAGTAATCTCACTTGCAAATCACAAGTATTTTGAAAATAGATAAGTCATGCCTTCCACCTCACCCGAAACACCCTCTCTCGCCCCACCTGGCGCCGGCCTCCCCTTCCCCGAACTCTGGATTGCGCGTCTCCTCTTTTCATTTTCCCGTTGGTCTTACCAACGCGAAACCGCAACCGATTCATTCCGGCGTGAGCAGAACAACATCGAGCTTCTGCTTACACAATGTCCGCCTGATTCCAAAAACCGACGTATTCTCATTCCCAGACTCCGAGGCTTGGAAGACAGTTCCCGCGATTGGTCGATTTGGATGACCTTGGATCACCTCAGAATTACCAATACAGCTTTCGCGAACATCATCCGCAACCTCGCTCAAAACGTGGTCCCTTCGGGTGTCGCAAGCACTGCCGCCGTGAAACCGTCTCCCCACGCCACTTCCCTTGTTCTACAGGCATACACAGACTCCTGCTCAGAATTTCTGAAAGTGATTCAGGAGAACCCAAACCTCGATACCACGGTACAATTCGCACATCCCTGGTTTGGCTCGATGAACGCGGAATCCTGGCATCTTCTCGCAGGGCTTCACATGCGCATTCATCGAAAACAGATCGAGGCCATTCTTGAACAGCTCCACTAACGTGTTCACAACTCTCCTACGATGAGCCGGGCCATTTCGCTAACCTCCGATCCCATTTCCCAGCTCACGTGGCGTATCGCGCTGCCCGCGAGCATCGGGATGTTTTTTAATACGATGTTCAATTTCATAGACACGTATTGCGCCGGCCTTCTGAGTACCGACGCTCTTGCCGCGCTCTCCCTCTCGTTTCCTGTATTCTTTCTTCTCCTCGCGGTTGGAAGTGGCCTCAGCCAAGGCTCCACCGCATTAATCGCCAATGCGCTCGGAGCGAAGAATCCAGACGCTGCCCGGCTCGTCTTCGCACAATCGATTGGCTTCACTTTCTTCGTGGGAATCGCTGTCTCTGCGATTGGGCTTTTGATCTCGCCTACACTTTTCCGGCAGCTCGGAGCCGAAGGTGAGTACCTCAATGTTGCACTCGCCTACATCGACACGCTCCTGGGTGGCGGAGTCTTTTTTCTGCTGACGATGACCCTTAGCTCTGCACTCAACGCGCAGGGCGAAACTCGAATCTACCGCAATTTTCTGATCGCCGGATGTCTCGCCAACCTATTCCTCAATCCATTCCTGATGTGGGGCTGGCTTGGACTGCCGCCCATGGGAGTCGCCGGTATCGCGCTCGCTACGGTTATTGTGCAATTCTTTGGTGTCCTATGGCTGGCCTATAAAGTGTTTTCCTCCGAACTTTTTCGCCACCTTCCTGTAACTCTTTTTCGGCCTCATTTACCCACGATTCGACTCATCCTCTCACAATCCATTCCAGCGGCCCTCAACATGATGACAGTCGCTCTCGGGATATTTGTGATCTCCTGGTTTGTGAAACACTTTGGCAAAGAAGCGATCGCCGCATCAGGAATCGCCACCCGAATCGAACAGGTAGTGCTTATGCCTGCAATCGGTCTCAATACAGCAGTTCTCAGTATTGTCGGCCAAAATCATGGAGCCGGATTGCCGCATCGTGTGAGGGAAGCATGGCTCACAAATCTCAAATACGGTGTCGGGTTAATGTTGGCCGGAGGGGTTCTTGTCTGGACCCTCAGAGATCCGGCGATGCGTCTGTTTACAAACAATCCAACGGTGATCGACCACGGTGTGTATTACCTTGGCTTTGCCTCTATCACGCTCGCCGCTTATCCCATCCTCTTCGTCACAGTCTTTATGATGCAGGGACTCAAACGACCTGCGTATGGATTGTGGATCGGACTGTATCGGCAGATCCTCGCACCGGTTTGCGTCTTTTACACTCTGGCCTTTGTTTGCGGAATGGGCATCAGTGGCGTCTGGTGGGGCATCTTTGGTGTCACCTGGAGTGCTGCATTATTCGCCCTCTGGTGGGGCTGGCGAACCGTGCGCCCCAAACCCGTTTCTGACGCTTACCCTATTTCCTAACCTGCGATCTTTTGCTCCCCGCAGGCGAATGTCGCGGGTCATTCCGAGAGTCCACGAGATTGCTGCTATTTCACGGGTGTGAAGGAAATGGGAAACCGCAGACCGCAGAATTGCGCATAGCGCTCCTAAAACTCAGCGGTGAGGTGTTCTGCGATTCCCTTGAGCCAGGGGCCTTTTTTGGGGTGGACGCAGGCTTTGGGAAGGCGCAAAAAGCGACTCTCCCTCAACCTGTCACCAAATTGCGGCCTTATCGTAAAAGGTACACGAAGAGGGAACTCACCTCAGTCCGTTAGTATCTCCCCATGAACATTCCCCCAATCGCTGTTATTCTCCTCGCCGCTGCCCTTGGCTGCAGTGGCGGTTCTGCGCGCGCCGACCTGCCGTCGCATGAGCCATTACTGAAAATCCTTTCCCCAACCTCACTTGTCCGGGAAGGAGGCATGAGTCTCAATCCGCAGACGTTGGCCTCAAAAAAATATCTGTTTCTATACTTTTCCGGCGAGGCGTGTCCTCCCTGCAAAGTATTCACGCCTCGTCTGATTGAGTTCTATAACAAATACGCTCGGGGCGGGGACTTTGAGATTTTGTTCATCAGCGAGGATCCAAGCAGTGAAGTAATGGAGCGCTATATGAAGAGTGCCAAGATGCCTTGGGGGGCAATCAAGTACGGCGATCCCGCGATCGCGATTATTAAGGAGCGCTTGCAACAAATGGGTTATCCGCAGCTGTATTTGTTGGATGAAAAGGATCAGGTGATCGCAAAGCCCGAATTGGATGGGACCGACCATGTTTCCTGGCACGCCGTGAATGTCTGGTTAAAAGAGCACGGCAAGGCGCCGATGCATTTGAGTCTGGAAGAGGTTTTGCGAGGAGCCGCAGCGCTCAAACATTGACCCTGCTGCTGGGAGTTGTGTTGCGCCCACATGATGCGAGGCATCCGCCGCGCGACCGGATCCGGTCGCCTTTGTGGGGAAGTCTCACGATAACAGTGATCGAATGATACACCTCCCCAGAGCCCACGTAACCCATTGTATGGTCCTGCTTCAATGGAAGCGCTGCATCAACTGCATTAACTCAAAGGGCGTGCACTTCCTTTTGAGCTGAATCAGCTGCTCCATCAAATCGGATAATTCCGAAGTGTCTTCGTCTAATTTTTTGTAGACCAGCGACCAGCCAGCAAAGATGCGTTTGCCTCCGATTTCCTCACTATCACCAAGTATCCGAATCGAGGTGTGCCGGGGATCAGCCAAGATTTTTCTCCTAATGAAATCCACGTACACCTTCGGTCCTTCCAACAATTGCATAAACCAATCTCCCCGGTGTAGGAGCACACCAGTCACATCAACAGAGGCGTTGGTTGCCTGCGCCTTTTGCACCATGGCATGAAGGGATTGATCATCAAAAGAGGGCACCCGTCTGCTAATGTAAACAAACTGAACAACAGCATCAAAACATCTCGTGTTCACGTAGTTACCTTTTTATTAGCAGCGCCACTTTTCAAGCGTATTTTTGCCCCCCCTCAAGCAGGCACCCACCGCGCCCATTTCATGCGCAATTCCACTAAATCGCGCCTACGCTGATCGTGATATTGATTCTTCGTGCTGACCGAAGGTGGTCGATTCAAGCTGCTGCGTCCATTTGCCAGCGTGAAACAATTGGAACTGTCAGCCGCTAAAACACCTCGTTTCTCAGGCTGAAATCACGTTGCGACCAGAGCCGCCCTGAGGACTGGCAAGAGGGCACCTCGCTTGGGATTTCGTCTAAGTTGCATTCGCGTTACCCGCCCCCAACTTTCGCCTTCAAATGAGGGCCGTATTCGATACCAGCGTGGATGAGACCTCCATATTTCCGTCCCGCACTACACATCCACCAGCAACACGACACACGATTCAATCACGACGGCAAACTGAGTTATTGGGTGTGCGATGGCTCAGGGTGCTTTCGAACTAGAGACGGTTGGACTATCCCCCGAGTCCTGCCGTCTCTTTTTGGTTTGCTTCGACTCATTGTTATCCGTTCGGATTTGGGAGTATACGACCATCCTCCGTTTTTGCTCTATTCTCGCGATGTCTCCCTCGTGGTGCGTGCATCATTGATCAGGCATCTCGGTATTATGGAACGAAACATTACGCGACGGGCCCACTAGCAGGAGTGCGACTGCTGAAGGAAACGCCATCATAGTCATTCGATATGATGGCGAATTTTCAGTCGCGCAACGAATCCACTTCGCGCATGAAGAAACGGACTACGGCAATTGGGGCCGGTGAGGTTTTCGTTACGGCACTTGGAGACCATCGCCCCCAAGTGAGGAACAGGGATCGAGAAGCTCCCAATCCGATGCATACACAAGAATCATCGGGGCATGCCCCCCGCTGTTTTGGGCATTCCTGCGAGTGGTGCACCCGAGTACCTCTCAAGTACAATTGATTGGCATTGATTCTAAAGAAATCGCCCGCAGTACAAATAGGGTTCCCTATTTAGACTTTTGGTGATGCGTTCACCCATTGCGATTCTGGCAAATATGCCAGGAAATTCCTTCTTGGTACGTATGAGGGGAGAAGCCGAATCAGCATTGCGCGCGTCAATAAAACCCTCGATATCGCATCGCCCCCCGCCTCATCTCTCCTAGATGGATTCAGAGCATAACCCCAAAGGTACGGGCGCAAAAAAACACCCTTGCCGGACGAACCAGCAAGGGTGTGTGTTCTCTATTCTAAGAAGGTTTTGAGATCTGCGAGCCGGATTACAGCTGCTTCATACTCTTCACAATCTTGTTGATGGCCGCCTGATTTTTTTCAGCCTTCTCGGTGGTCGCCCAGTAAGTGATGATAAACACACTCTTTCCGATGGGGACAATCGTGATGCTGATCGAGGCAGCACCGTCTTCATCTTTACCAGTAAAGGTGAGCTCTTCAGCCTCTGCACCAGCCAGCTCAAATTTGTTCGACTTCTGCGAGTCTTGTTTGATCACAACCTTGTGTTCTTCGAGCATCTCAAAAGTGCTCTTGAGAATGGCGTCCATTCCCTTTTCGCTCCGTGCGCTTTCAATCGAAAGATAGACGCCGTCATCGGGCGACTGAGCGTGAACGCCCTTCTCAATTTCTTCCGGCTTCCATGAGTCGGGAATGTTGACCGAGAGAACCGGGCTCTTCTCAGGAAGTTCAAAGTTTTTGGCGAAAGCTGTCCCTACGGTGAAGGCTAGGACGGCACAAAGGAGTATTTTTTTTAGCATCTCCAATATTATTAGGCAGAATAATGCACTAATTAAGTCTTTTTAAAAATCACTTACAACTTGCTAAATGAACCTGGATCTGAATGCCCAAATTATCTCAAACAAAACCAGCGAGACATCGTAACAGGAAACATAATCTATAGATAATTCCGCCCATTGAACTGGAGATACACGATATATTGGCGCGATCACTGCTTACCTAGGGGCTTCAGAAAGCAAAAAACGACAAATTATATTATGGAACCCGAACAGGTAGATTCGTTAGGCGCCGCTGCAATTATTCCAACTATTCTCGGACTGCTCATCACACTATTTTTAGTGGCGGCGATGTGGAAAATCTTAACGAAGGCTGGGCAGCCAGGCTGGACAATACTTGTTCCCTTTTACGGAATGTACCTGCTGGTTAAAATCGCCGGCAAACCTACTCCTCCATGGCTTGTGTTTGTTCCCTTTGTAAACTTCTTCGTCTTCTTGATCTCGCCCTTCGGAATGGCGGCTCGATTTGGTAAAGGAACCGGTTTTGGATTCGGCCTCCTAGTTCTTCCGTTTATCTTCTATCCAATCCTAGCCTTCGGAAATTCCACCTACTCTCATCCACCCGCTGCAGCCTAGGTTAGTTTATATTGAATAAAGCGACAGGCGGGGAAATCTCCTCCTGTTTTCAACCGAGGACCCGCCCTCGGTTTTGTTCCAGTGAAGCCTCGGCAATCGCCGGGGCTTTCTTATTTAAGACTAAGGCAACTTGATATTTATGCTATTTTAACCCAGCAAAATCATCCTTGGAACACAAGCTCCACATCCATTGCGTACACAATGGTCACAGGAGTTCTCAGCGATCGAAATTCTTCATTTTAGACCGCACTTCCTTTTAAACGCATCCCGGTACGCTTTCCGCTGACCCCTAACTTTCTCGCAGGGAACCTCAAATCCGTTTTTTCATACGCACGGGGGGATGAGTATCAACGCCGCTACGAACTAAAGAAGAATTACTTTTTGCACCGTTGTGCGGCGTACGTCCAACGGAATACTGCCCCGTATTTCACGATATTGGCCTCCAGAAAACATCCTGATCCGTGCTGAGACAGCACTAAACGGGAGGGGAAGTGTTATAGGCCTTGTTCTAGCTCTCCTCACTTTTCACCCAACCAAAAAAACGTAAGCCTCTGCAAATCAGCAGTGGCGGAGGGTGCGGGATTCGAACCCGCGAGTCGAATCCCACCCTCTTAGAATTGCCATTTACTCTGTTGCCAGAGCATTACAGAACGTCATTTACAAGGTGCACCATGATGACTTTGATGATGACTTTTATGGCGAGCACTTACAAAGACCCCAAGGGACGTTCCCCCTACTGGTATGTCTCATTTTTTGGAGCAGACGGGAGGCAGGTGCGAAAGAGCACGAAGACTACCGACAAGAAACTAGCTGACCGATTGGCAGTGGAATGGGAAGAGCTTGCCGATGCCGGACGAAAGGGTTCCCTGACGGAGACGCAGGCGCGAAAGGTGGTGTCGGAAATCGTCGAGAAAGCCACTGGAACACCTTTGCAGTTTGCAACCGCTGCGGACTATCTCACCGAGTGGATCAAGACGCAGGACGGGGCCATTGAGCTGGCGTCGTTTCGAAAATACTCGCAGGCCATCCGCGAGTTTATCGAATCGCTTGGAGACCGATCGAAGTTGGCCTTGGGGGCGGTGAGTTCAGCGGATGTCACGGCCTTTCGGGATAAGTCAGCACGCATGGGCCGGACACCGGGGACGATTAAGGGACTACTCAAACCAATCTCAAAAGCTTTCGAGCAAGCCCATAAACAGGGGCTGATTCCTCACAATCCATGTAAAGCCGTTCCCTCCCTCAAGGATCGTGAGAAGAAGCCGAAGGAGTGTTTTACCCCGGCACAGATTCAGACGCTACTCAGTGCCGCGGATACCGAATGGAAGGGGCTGATACTTTTCGGATACTTCACCGGGATGCGTCTACAGGACATCGCACACCTGACTTGGGAAAACGTCGATCTGGAGAACGAGGTGGTGTCCTGCAAAGAGCGCAAGACCGGGAAGCATAACTTGTGGGAGTTACACCCAAACCTCCTGCAATGGCTCAAAGCACGCGGGCAAGGGCTCCCCAAGACGTACGTGCTCCCCGAACTCAAGAGCCTTTCAGAAGCCCATCTAAGCCGGAGTTTCACGCGTTTTATGGCGCGGGCCGGGGTGGTTGGCGCGTTGATCCGCAAAAAGACAGGGGAAGCGGGACGCAACCTGAGCGGCCTTACATTCCATTCGCTGAGGCACACCTTTGTTTCGGGGCTGGATGCCCAAGGCGTACCGGAGGAGCTGAGAATGAAGATCGTAGGCCACTCCTCCGTTGATGTGCATCGAAACTACACCCACCACAAAGATGACCGTTTGCGGGGTATTATCGCAGGAATACCAGGGATTTTATGAGGCCGAAACGAAGTGCATTGAAGGGGTTGGATGTGGATGCGCCTTTTGCGGAGAAGGCTGAAAGGTTGGTGTGGGGTATTGATTCTCCTCTGTTGAATCTTCTGCCTAATAAGGCACTCCTAGCCACAGGGACAAAGGATCAGATCAGAGCACATTTTTTTGAAATGCGTGACCGTCTGTATGATGCGTGGGGAGATTGTAATTTAGAGTTTTTCCGTGAACTCGTCCGGCAAATGGAAGCTGGGCGCGCACTCAACCTAGACGGCAACAATTTGACCGATAGCCAACTTGAGGCACTGGCGAAGATGTGTTGGGGCAATAGATGGAAGGAAGTTCAAGAAATTGATTCCGCTCAACGGGGACTGGCGGGAATCACTTACCTTGTAGCCAAGGCGGTTTTAATCCGTAGCCTGTTGGCCGTTCACCCTGTCCATGCAGGGGTCTTCTTCTTTTCTCGGCGTCCACGCTATGACATGGAGCACCTTCCGCTTGGTTCTGTTGGAGAACATTTAGAGTTGGTCGCTTCAGTAGTACTTAGAGCCGAACGCGAGTTGGTTACTGGGTGGGAAAAACACTTCGAGGAGCTTACAGAACCCGACCCAGAGCTTTCTATTTCGACGCTGCACAATCGACTTCAGCGGTTACTTGGACGGCAATTTGACCTTAAGGAAACCAGTCAGGCGGCTATGGAATTGGGGGTTCCTTTGCTGCAATCGCAGACCAAAAAAGCGGGGGTGAGTAAAGGGAAACGGATGAGAAAATGCCCGAAGCCAAAGCGTGCTTCTAGTTGATCGTGAATCTGATATGTTTAATGGGCATTAAAGTCTCATACCCAATTCGGAAATAGTTTGGGGCGGCGGCACGCTTAGCGCCGTGAATAAAGAAAACGTAATAAACAACATGACCTCTCGCAAGAGTGGGTCTGAACTGACAACCAACACCCCCACAGTCGCAGCGGGTAACTTCCACACGTGGAACCCAGAATTTGCTGGGCACGCCGAGATTAAGGCTATGTTTGGAATCGGGCGCACGCACCTGTTCCACTTGGACAAAGCCGGACTAATCAAGTCCGTGGCACTCCGCCAAAAGGGCAAACTCCGCGGACGTAGACTCTACGTTGTGGAGTCTGTCCGGGCTCTGCTTATGGCGAACATCGGAGGGGAGGGAGCCAGCAACTAAAAAGCCCGTGCACACCAAGGAGCGGCGTACACGGGCGGAAGTCTTAGCAAGGGCTTTCAGCTTATCACGTCCCCTGTGCACGCGCAACACACGCGCACCAGATGAGAATAAAATCTAAGACGACGGCGGCAACGATCCAATGGTTGATGGTCCGGTTTGCTAAGAGACACGGGTTCAATTTCACGATCGAGGCGGCGAGGGCCGTTTGGAAAAACCCGGAGGGAATACGCTAATGAAAGCACTGCACCACGCCTTGAGGTGCACGCGCAACAAACGCACCTTATGAGATTCGATTCTCTTATGATTCAGGCCATGAAGGAGCGGCTACCGCTTCCTGACCTTATGGCATTCCTTGGGGCCGGAGAACACACCGAGAACCCAACATGGTGCCCGTTCCATGAGAACAAAAAAACACGGGCGTTCTCAGTTTATCAGACCGACAAAGGCTGGAAGTGGAAATGCCACTCCCAATGCGGGAGCGGTGACGAAATCGACTTCATTGAACGTTTGGACAAGTGTTCACGGGCGGAGGCGTTGGAGCGGTACAGCCAGCTTTCTGGCGTATCTGGTGGCAGTTATCGCGCCCCCGCTCGAGCTCCTAAGGCGTCCGTCATATCCGCACCACGTCCAGAGCTGAAGCTTCCTGATGACTTGCACCAAGGCGACCGTGGCGAACTGCAAACCGTGGCAACACTTCGCAAGGTGAGCTTCTGGAGTGTAGCTACCATGCAGCAAAACTGCGTCTTGCGCTTCGGCACGGTGTGCGGTTCGGCTTGCTGGATTGTCACAGACACTTCCGGGCTGATAGCCGAGGCGCGGCGAATGGATGGCAGGTTGTTTCCAGCGTTTGACGGTGGAAGCGAACGCAAGGCACACACGCTTAAAGGATCGTCCAAGGCTTGGCCTGTGGGACTGATGCTGCCCGATAAACTCCACGAATCATTCCATAAGGTTCTACTTTGCGAAGGTTCGGGGGATTTGGTGGCGGCGTATCACTTCGCACACGAAGGAGGCGAGGAAGGCCAGAGTTGGCTTCCTGTGGCGATGCTGGGGGCGTCCAATCGGATTCACCCGGAAGCGTATCCACTCTTTCGGGGAAAGCGCGTGAAGCTCCCCCACCACGTTGACCCCAACGAGGCAGGCCAGAAGGCGGCAGAGAAATGGGCGGAAGACCTTGATCGGATCGGATGTGATGTAAGCACATTCAACCTTGAGGGACTCCGTAGAAGTGACGGTTCCCCAATCAAAGACTTAAACGACTGCACCGACATTCACCCCGGCGATGCAGCGGAATTGGAGGGGCTTCTCAAATGAACGAATTTCACGAACAACCGGGGGCGGAAGCCTCCAACGAAACGACAGAACAAACACCACCAACGGCACGAAGCGACCGGAACAAGCCATACCGTAAGATTGAGCCGGAAAAGCTGGATGCTGAAGCCTCACATTTAACCGCAAATCCCCCGAAGCTGCCGGATGCAGCTCTATACGGCGTGGCCGGTGAGATAGTGCGGAAACTTGATCCGTACACGGAAGCGGATCAGGCGGCGTTGCTTTTCGAGTTTCTGGCCTGCTTTGGGTCAGTGATTGGACGGACGGCGCATTTCCCAATCGAGGCAACCAGACACCACTCCAATTTGTTTGCTGTGATTGTTGGACAGAGTGCCAAAGCAAGAAAGGGCACGTCATGGGATCGGATTCATTCCATCTTTCAAGAAGTGGATCCAGATTGGGCCAGTAATAGGGTTAAGGGTGGATGTTCGAGCGGTGAAGGCATCCTTGCCCAAGTACAGGACGACCGATTTGACAAAGACGGCGAGGTGATTGAAGGGATCAAAGACAAGCGGTTGGCTTTAGTTGAGCCTGAGTTTGCCCTAGTGCTTAGGGTGTTGAAGCGTGACTGCAACACTCTGTCTTCTGTGCTGCGGAATCTGTGGGACGGCAAGACGCTCGAAACGCTGGTGAAAAACAACCCGATGAAAGCCACCGGGGCGCATGGCTCAATCGTTGGTCAAATTACCGTGGAGGAACTTAAGAAGGAGATCCGAGACACGGCGGAAATGTTCAACGGTTTCGCCAATCGGTTCCTGTGGGTCTACGCCACAAGGAGCAAGATGTTGCCAAGAAGTGCACCGATACCCGCTGGCTATCTTTCAGCAGAGGTTCAGCGAATCGCGGAAGCGGTGGCGTTTGCTAAACGGCAGGGAGCAATCTGGAGGGACGAGGCAGCGGAAGCACTTTGGGCCACCGTATACACTGGCGTTCTTGCGTATGAGCCAACGGGATTACTTGGCGGAGTAGTGAGCCGGAGTGAGGCGCAAGTGGTAAGGCTTTCACTCATCTTTGCCCTTCTGGATTGTTCGGATGAGATCCGTGTTTGTCACCTTTGGGCGGCGTTGGCGTGCTGGCAGTATTGCGGAGAGTCTGCACAGTTCATCTTTGGGGAAGCGCAAGCTGATCCAATGAGCCGGAAGGTTCTGGATGCGCTGCGAGGCAAGCCGGAGGGATTGACTCGAACACAGATTCAAAAGGACGCTTTCAATAACAACTGTCCGGCCGAAAAGCTCAATGCCACTCTGAAAGCATTGGAGCAAGCCGGACAAGCGAGGAGAGAGCAGCGACAGGGACAACGCGGTGAGGTGGATCACTGGTTCCTAGCCTCTCCATTCAAAATGCACGAATTTAACGAACATTGCGGATAATCGAAGTTAACACTCTTGAAATTAGCACCTTGGGTTTTAGTGCATGTTTGGGGGCGCTACGAAATTAACGAAGCCAGAAGCGGAGAGTTCGTTAAATTCGTAACGCGCTAAAAACGCCACTATTTCACAGTAGGCTGAAATGCAGTCAGTTAAGTACTAAAGATGCCTAATTTCGTTAAATTCGTACTTTTCAGCAAGTAGTGAAGCACGGACGACACATCCACCAGCAACACGCCAAGCGATTCCATCACGACGGCGAGCTGAGTTGATAGGTGTGCGGTGGCTCAGTGTGCTGTCGAACTAGAGACGGTTGGACTATCCCCCAAGTCCTGCCGTCTCTTTTGCGTACAGGCAGGTTATCCGCTGTGGTCTATCAGACCGACGCCGGAACGATCCGTGAGGGGGCGCAGGGTTTGATACTTGAACAATTGGAGTCCTCGTGCGGTTTCGCTGGGAGTACGCACTGCCAAAATCGGATGCGGGTAATTGCAGTAATCGAGCAAGCGGGTGTGATCGAAAAGATTCTTCGGCACAAGGGGCTTCGGTGTGGCTCGCCACAGGTCGCTCCCTCGAGTGCGCCACCTAACGCCAAACCTACACAGCAGGAAGACTCGCCGTACTATGCGAGTGATCGCATGCCGGACTGCGACAACGTGTTCACGGATTAAGGTCGAAACAAAGACCGGGCTGATCTTCTCTCCACGCAAACGCTGAGGATTTCCGCAGCGAGGTGCTGGCGTTTGCCCAAATAGGCCCGGGGCCGCCCGTTCTCGCCCAGCCGTGCAGTAGACGCAACGCAATCAGGCACAAAGCCAGAACGCCTGTAGCGATGGTGCCGTTTTCCGGTAGACGAACGCCGCAAAAGGGGTCAAAAAGCAATTCTCCCTTAACGCGCCGCGGCAATGCAGCCTTCCCCTCCATACGTACGCAAAAAGGGATTTCTTATCAGTATTTCCTCTCGCATTGGCGCAGTCGCCTCCGTAGCTACAGAAACAAACACCGAAGCACGCCTCACCGCAGAAGCGGCCGAGAAACTGGTACGGATTGCGGTAGGATTACGCCGAGTGGTGGAACAATTCACCCTACCCAAACACATCTAAAACGCTTCTGCACTTATTGATCGGCAGATCACTTCGCGACAGGTGCTTTCCCTTTCTTGGCGGCCGCTTCTTTTGGGAAACGGACAACCTCCATGTCGTTCTGCTGAAGTTCCCCCGGTGTACTGCGGCCGTCTTTAATCAGTTTCTCCAACATCTCCTGCATCTGCGCGACACGCTCTGGCTGTTCGGCGGCGAGGTTTTTGGTTTCACCAAGATCCGAGGAGAGATTGTAAAGTTGTACGGGCTGACTCTGGTCGCCTCCTTTGCCCCAACCACCTGAGCCGGGCGCCGCAATATACTTCCACGATCCCATACGAAGGCTAGGCACCCCTCCGGCGGAGCAGTTTACCGCATGGCCCCTCACGGGGGCTTCCTGTCCCTTAAAAATCGGAAGCAGGCTCACGCTATCTTCTCCCGCATTTGAGGGAAGTTTCGTCCCGAGAATTTCGGCGAACGTCGCCATCAGGTCACTCTGCTGTACAAGTTGATCCGATTGGCTTTCTGGTTTTACAACACCAGGCCACTTCACAATAAACGGAACACGGTGCCCCCCTTCCCACGCATCGGCTTTGTAACCACGCAGCGGACCACTCGGATAGTGCCCCAGCTTTTCAAGATCACTCGCGCCTATGTACGGCGCACACCCATTGTCGGACGTAAACACCACCAGTGTCTTTTCCGCTGCACCACTCGCCTCGAGAGCGTCCAGTACACGCCCAATCACGCTGTCGGTCTCCATCACAAAATCGGCGTAAGTATTCAGCCCGCTTTTCCCCTGCCACTCGGGATTCACAGCAAGCGGCGTGTGAGGTGCCGTGAGGGGCAAATACAATAGAAAGGGCTCCGGCTTCGTCGCTGCATCTTTCAAAAATGCGGATGCTCGGTCGCCGAGCGTGGGCAGGATGTCTTCCAGCTTCCAATCCTTCAGAGCCGGCCCCTGTTTGCTAGCGAGATGATTGATCAAATTCTTCGGCGCCAGAAATTCGCTGGGGATGCCCACAGTGTGGTCATTTTCTATAAAGCAATACGGAGGCCAGTTCGGAACATCCGTGCCGAAGTAAGTATCAAACCCGCGTGTGCTTGGTCCGTTTGCAATTGGTTTAGAAAACACGGATGTCCAGGCGGCGAGCTGTTCCTTCGTTGGAACAGCCTGCGAATTTTCAGAAGGCGCTTCATCATCATTGCCGTCCCCCTTGTGCGCCTTTTTCGGCCCCCTCAGAAGTACGAGCTCCTCCTTGGTCACAGGCCAATCGGAGCCAAGGTGCCATTTGCCAATCGCTGCCGTGCGATAGCCATGCTGTTTTGCCAACCCTCCAATCGTCAACCGGTCGGCTGCGATAAGAGGTGCGCCCCATTCAGCCACAATCCCTTTCTGCAAGCTGGTTCGCCAGTGGTAGCGTCCCGTGAGTAAGCTGTAACGGGAGGGAGAACACACACCCGAGGAAGAATGTCCGTCGGTAAATCGCATCCCTTGTTTTGCGAGGCGATCGATATTCGGCGTTGGAATTTTTCCGCGCTCGGGATTGTAACACTGCGGGTCGCCGTAGCCGAGATCATCAGCCAAAATCACGAGGATATTCGGCTTTCCGGTTGGCGCATCCGCTGCGAAAAGCGCAGCCAAAGGAACAAAGAACAAGGCAACAAAGGGGGCGATATGACGTTTCATTGGACAATCAGTCAGGCCCCAACACCACACGCAAACCGATGAATGATGGAAGGGGGCAAAATTCAACGGGACTCGAGGCCAATGCTAGCAGCCAACTCTTCGCTCGGTCTATCGCATGTATGGGTGAGTCTCTCAATCAAAGCGCTCCCCCCATCCCGTGCATGAGGCAACCAATTAGGCCGCAGATAGCGCCTATTTAGTCTGAACCCGAAATGCAGCTTCTTTTTACTGAGGGCCGGCAAACAAGTGGCGGTCGTCTTTCAATTTCCACGAGGACACCTCAACACACAGGCCCCCCCGTCTAGTGTTCGTCCTCGTCAACCTTGGCGGGTGCGAATTTCGCTATGTCCGAGGGAGGCTACCCCGAGCGTTGGTTGAGTCCAGTGAGTTTCATGATTCCTCAGCCCGATTTGTGGCGTCCTGTTTAAGTCTACTCTAACCGAACGTCAGGAATGCCCCCCAAAACAAGTCAGAATAGGATCGGTTTTGCCAATGTTTGACAGGTCGCTCCGATGGTCTCGAGTCTATCCTGACGCATGAACATAGAATCCCACGCGAAAGGCCAAAGAGCACCGTGGAGCTGCGACCACACAATGGTCTTCCTGAATGCGTCCAATCCAATTTTCGAGCCAGGTGCAGTGTGTTTAAATATTGAACACCTGCATGGATTCCCGACTAAAGAAGTGCTTAAGTAGTGGCATGACATCGGTTGAACGTCCGCTGCCACCAAGACCGCCAAAGGGCACACGCTGGGGCGGTAGAGCCAAGGGAACACCCAACAAGGTGAACCAAGGTATCCGGGAAGCGATTCAGCAGGCATTCGACGAAGCCGGGGGCGTGGATTATCTCGTGAATCTGGCGAAGACCGATCCGAAGACGTTCGTGCCATTGCTGGCGAAGATCATTCCAACCGAATTGAAGACAGAGGGAGCCGGAGGGCTGAACATTAAGATCAACCTTGGGGATTAGGTGGAAGGGTGAACTGACACTAGCGGAAGGCTTGGCGGAACCATTAAGGCATGATGCGGGGAATGATTAGCGCGGACGTGCATACTGCAAGTGGCTTCCTATAAGCCGATTCCTGACGTTTTGTTTGCGCCCGAGGGGGACGATAGCGGACGTTTTGCTGATAGATGGATTTCCTTTTTACGTACGTATGGAGGAAGGGGGGCGAATCAGCATTGTGCAATTAACAAGAGGTATAGTGTTTCATTTTGCGTGCGATCCGCTGCCGTTGTTCGCTATGGAAGCGCATGGCGTTTGATGGAGACTATGCGTTGATTTCAAAAATAGCAGGAGCTGGGGCATTTTTCTGCTTCGTGGCGATGATTGGGGTCAGCCTCTCTCGATCACTAGAAGCGCTTGATAGCGAAGAGCCCAAGCCCACAAATATAAAGCAACCCGACGCATCTCCGAGCACGCTTCCTCTTTATTTTAAGGACTCGCTTGGGCTCTTTGAGTATGCCTGTAGGTATATGAGCTTTGAGCTCAAAGAGGGCGCTTGCATTCTTGGCATTGTATTGGACGCAAGAAACTTTGGAGTGGAAACACCTGTTGCAATTAACAGCGATAAAACACAGCGCGCGGTAATTTCCGTCGCGTCAGATGATGGAGGATTCCTTAGTATTGCATTAACAGCAGGATCAACAGGGCCACTATTAAAGCCTGGGCAGCTTGTCAGTTGGAGAGCCGGCAGGAAACTTGATGCTAAACTAGACCCAAGTGACGAGAGAACGGGCTGGGTTGGGTTAATTGGCGCTACATTAAAGACAGAAATCATTGATGGAGAAATCCCCGTAGACGCTTTATTTGCATAACCTAGTGATAGATGAATTTCCTTTTTACGTACGTATGGAGGAACGGGCCGAATCAGTGCTGTGTGTTGATGTTGCAAGCGACTCCCTATAAGGTAATTGCTGGCTTTTTATTTTCGTCCGAGGGTGATGGTGGCGGATGCTTTGAAGCACAATACGCGCAGGCACGCGCGCGAGGGGGCTGGAAGAGTGAATGGAGGAGTTTCGAGACAACTCCACGCGCGCGCGAGGGAACGGGGTACGAGTGGGGTACTTTTGCAAAGCATCCACGCACGCACGCGCGAGAAAAGCTGGCATAAGTGGGGTACTTTTTTGGGCTCTTGATCAAAGATTGGGGACGTAGGGGTAAAATCCCAGTATGTCC